>NZ_JGZK01000001.1 GCF_000741695.1 Bifidobacterium reuteri DSM 23975
GAGACCAAATTAGGGCGACTATCCCTCTGACGACTACCCCTCAGTCCCGCTTCGCGGGCCAGCTCCCCTGACAAGGGGAGCCGACTGTCGCCCGCACCGGCCCCTTCTGACGGGACGTTGCCGTGAAGCAAACAGTGGAGCTGTTTGTAGGCAACGTGCGAGCCGACAGGCGAGTCAGCAGACTGCCGCGCGTAGCGCGTCCCTTATTGCAGGACGGGCTGTCAGCGGAGCTGACTGGGGGGGGGGGAGAGAATCGCCGCCGCTGCGCAGTGATTCCCGCATTCATAACCGTCTTTCATAACTGAAAATCCATAACTGAAAATTCATCCCACGTAGTGAACCCTTATGCGGCTTTCCCGAGGGTGCAGGACTAAACCTATCTCTCGGAAAAGCCCACAAGGAAAAACCGCGTAGGGTTCTGCAACACAGCAGAACACATTGATACTCAACCCATAAATCAACAATAGATATAAAGGAGCGCCAAAAATGGCAGCAACTATCTGGTACGAGAAGGACGCCGATCTGTCCGTGTTCGATGGCAAGAAGGTCGCCATCCTGGGCTACGGCTCTCAGGGTCACGCTCACGCGCTGAACCTGCGTGATTCCGGTGTCGACGTGGTCGTCGGCCTGCGTCCTACCTCCAAGTCCGTGGAGTTCGCCAAGGAGCAGGGCCTGGAAGTCAAGTCCGTCCCGGAAGCCGTCGCTGAGGCCGACGTCGTCATGATCCTTCTGCCTGATCAGTACCAGGCCGCCGTCTACAAGAAGGACGTTGAGCCGAACCTGAAGCCGGGCGCCGCCCTGGCCTTCGCCCACGGCTTCAACATCCACTACGGCTACATCAAGCCTTCCGAGGATCACCCGGTGTTCATGGTTGCCCCGAAGGGCCCGGGCCACATCGTGCGTCGTGAGTACGCCGCTGGCCGTGGCGTCCCGGTCGTGGTCGCTGTCGAGCAGGACCCGGACGGCAAGACCTGGCCGCTGTGCCTGGCTTACGCCAAGGCTCTGGGCGCTCTGCGCGCCGGCGCCATCAAGACCACCTTCACCGAGGAGACCGAGACCGATCTGTTCGGTGAGCAGGATGTCCTCATGGGTGGCATCAACCACCTGTGCGACATGGGCTTCGACGTGCTGACCGAGGCTGGCTACCAGCCGGAGATCGCCTACTTCGAGGTGTTCCACGAGCTGAAGATGCTGGTCGACCTCGCCAACGAGGGCGGCCTGAACAAGGCCCGTTGGTCCTGCTCCGACACCGCCCAGTACGGCGACTACACCTCTACGGTCATCACCGAGGAGACCAAGAAGCGCATGCAGTACCAGCTCAAGCGCATTCAGGACGGCTCCTTCGCCAAGGAGTTCATGGACGACCAGGCCGCTGGCGCCCCGAAGTTCAAGAAGCTGCAGGAGGAGTACTCCCACCCGCACCTCGAGACCGTCGGCCCGAAGCTGCGCGCCATGTTCTCCTGGAACAACGCCGAGGCCAAGGATCAGGACGAGGCCGAGTCCTTCAACGGCAAGATCGCTCGTACCCAGGTTCAGTGAGCCTGACTGCGTAAGCCGCGAGTCTGCTATCGCCTAGTGTTGTGATGCGTTAGCGTGATGCGCTTGCGTGATGCGCCAGAAAACCGTTGACTGTATTTCCCGGCTCCCCTTGTCAGGGGAGCTGTCCCGCGAAAACGGGGCTGAGGGGTAGTCATGTTGTCAACGAAGCTCTGACGGGACACTAGCGCGATTGCAATGAAAAGCCGTCATCCCGCAATGGGATGGCGGCTTTTTCGTATTTTTCGTATCGGCGGACGCGGCTGCGTAGTGCGTGTTGGAGCCGCGGCTGGCTGTGCCTGCGCACATTATGCGACGCCGGACCCCCTGTCTGAGTAACAATGCGATGGCTCATTTTCTCCGTGCCATGGCGGTGCAATTTCGGTCTTTCTGCGCTGGTGTGGCACGGGAGTGTGCCACACCAGCGCAGAATCGCCCCTTATTGCGCTGGTGCGGCGCATATTTTGGCTAATTTGCGTTGCGCGCGATAAGGTGCCGTGCCACGCGGCTGCATTTTCTCGTATTACGCACTGGCGTGGCACGGAGTCTCGTATTGTTCTAGCGCGAATCGTCCGCGAATCGTCCGGACTATAAGACAGTGTCCATAACCGCGCGAAAGTCGTTTCGTGATTCAGCTCACGTTGTGGGACGGCGGCAGGAAACCAACGGATTCCCGATAGGATAGACCTCAGTTTTGCGAGTCGCGCCCACAAGGCGACACCCGCCACGCTTGAGACAGTCCGGGTCAGGCCCGGACGCCAAACGCGCATCTATGCACAACCGCATACGCGCAACCACCACAACACAACCGCGTACCGGCCGTGAACCCGGCCGGCGCGTCAGTAGTACAAGGAGTGCTTACATGGCTGCACAAATCTGGTATGAGAACGACGGTGACCTCTCCGTCCTCGATGGCAAGAAGGTCGCTATCATCGGTTACGGCTCCCAGGGCCACGCCCACGCGCTGAACCTGCGCGATTCCGGTGTCGACGTGGTCGTCGGCCTGCGTCCGACCTCCAAGTCGGTCGACTTCGCCAAGGAGCAGGGCCTCGAGGTCAAGTCCGTGGCCGAAGCTTCCGCCGAAGCCGACGTGATTATGATTCTGGCCCCCGACCAGTACCAGCGCACCATCTGGGCCAACGACATCGAGCCCAACATCAAGCCGGGTGCCGCCGTCGCCTTCGCTCACGGCTTCAACATCCACTACGGCTACATCAAGCCGTCCGAGGATCACCCGGTGTTCATGGTTGCCCCGAAGGGCCCGGGCCACATCGTTCGTCGTGAGTACGCCGCTGGCCGTGGCGTGCCGGTCGTCGTGGCCGTCGAGCAGGATCCGCGTGGCGATGGTTGGGCTCTGACCCTGGCCTACGCCAAGGCCCTCGGTGCTCTGCGCGCCGGTGCCATCAAGACCACCTTCAAGGAAGAGACCGAGACCGATCTCTTCGGCGAGCAGAACGTGCTCATGGGTGGCGTGAACAAGCTCGTCGAGATGGGCTTCGAAGTCCTGACCGACGCCGGCTACCAGCCGGAGATCGCCTACTTCGAGGTCTGCCACGAGCTCAAGATGCTCGTCGATCTGATGAACGAGGGCGGCCTGAACAAGGCTCGTTGGTCCTGCTCCGACACCGCCCAGTACGGCGACTACGTCAACACCGTCATCAACGAGGACTGCCGCAAGCGCATGGAATACCACCTGCAGCGCATCCAGGACGGCTCCTTCGCCAAGGAGTTCATCGACGATCAGGATGCCGGCGCCCCGCACTTCAAGGAACTGCAGGAGAAGTACTCCAACGAGCGCATCGAGACCGTCGGCCCGAAGCTGCGCGCCATGTTCTCCTGGAACAAGGATGGCGTCAAGGATGCCGACGAGGCCAACTCCTTCACCGGCAAGATCGCCCGCGCCCAGGTTCAGTGATTCTTCCTTGGCTCCCCTCGGGTGAGGTGCGCACGGACAGCGAGTCGGCAATCGCAGCCTTCAGGCTATCCGTGTTTGCAGTACGCTGGCGCATAAGCGCCTGAGGGTGGTCCCCAGTGCATACCAAAAGGCCGCCGCTCCGATTCATTCGGAGCGGCGGCCTTTCGCATGGCCCCACCATATAGTCAAACCTCCGCCACGTAGTAAAATCCCCACGACGTAGCAAACTACCCACCACGTGGTGACGCAAAACGGCTTTATTCCGCGGAATACAAAATTACGCTGACATCGTGGTAGAAGATTCATCGCGCGGTGGGCAGTTCATCGCGTGGTGGGATAGACAGTTGATATACGCCGGCTATCAAATCAATGATGTCTTGCTGTGTTCCCCGTATGCCGAGCTGCTTTATCGGAAGCGTTTCATGGGATATTTTCCCAAGAAAATCAGCGAGATCATGGTAGGCCTCGTCGTTGAGAGACACGCGATCCTCTGGAGCAAGTAGTTGAGCCAAACGGAATACATCATATTTATGCTTCTTGAGATCTTTTCCGTCTACGTGCTCGCCATGTTGTTCTCGGGCGTTGAGATCCAACCATGCTTTCGCCTTGAAAGGAATGAGATATTTCTCGTTAAGCACGCTGATGCCTTGTATTGATTCGCGGCCTTGCTGCAGTAGCCGATAGTAGCTGTCGTTCAGCATGATGGCTGACAGGCTGGAAACGTCGTTTGCAATATGCAATGGCGTCAGGAACGAGTTCGGCACAATAGGGAAGTCAGGGTGACGTGAAAATAGCTCGATCATAGTGGGATACCCGTACGTACTGGGGTGCATGAAGCGGTACAGGTGAGGCTGTGCGGAGTTCTTCGTGATAGAGGTGTATCCGCCATCGCGAATGAAAGACCACAATCGTTGTGCAAACTCGCGAAGATGTCCCTCGGCAATCAGCACCATGTCAATATCTTTGGTGGCTCGGAAGTCCAGTTCGTTGTCGGTCATGATGATGTCACAAGCGGTGCCGCCGATGATTACGTAAGAATCTTCGTAGCCGGCAAAGGCCGTTCTGATGAGCTGCAGGCCTTGTGTCATATTGTCGCTCCTGAGAAAGTATTGCGGATGGATTCTTGTATGGCGTCTTCCAAACGTTCGTCGGCAATCTCGCCAAGAGTCAGGGCCGTGGAAATGGGGTCGGCAAGGTAGTCTTCCTGCGTATATTGAGCAAGTAGGCGGGGATCGTACCTCCACAGCTCCAGAATATATGCATTATCTGGCACCTTTTCCAAAGCGGGGTCGATAATGCATAGTTCCTTGTTGTGCTGCTTGAGCCAATGACGTTCAACGGCATAGATTCGCAGTTTTGGGGTGGCCAGTTGCGTCCTGCGCGAAAGAGCAAATTCGCCGGCCGGAATCAGCTCGTCGGCAATCATCTGGCGATTGCGATTCGTGACGGTATATTTGCTGAATATTGGTGACTTCAGGAGATGCCAAGATGATTTCAGTAAATCAAGTCGGCTGGTCTGCCTTGAAGTCAGTAGTTCGACGCTATTGCTGCGGCCTTGCTTGGTGCGGTGCACGAATGCCAGCTGTTCTAACAGCGTCACGGCAACGCTGACCTGAGCTTCGGTAAACTGAAGCGCTCGGGCAATATCTGATTGGACTTTGCTCTCGTTGGAGTAGAGCAAATACAACCAGACCAGCTGTGTTGCGGGGGAGAAGGGTCGCACCTCGATATCCTGTGCGTTCTCCAGCGGCCGTGAGGAGATGCGCTGGGTGAACACCATGCCCAGTGAAGGGATATACAGTTGGGTACCGGGCACGATGAAAGGAACGTGATTCTGAATCAGGGCTTTTCGCTGGTATGCAGAAAGCCGGGGAAACTGAAAGACAATGGGCAGATCCGTCCGCTGCTCAAGCCTGCTGGCGTCGGCGGTGACGCGTGTGATGCTGAATGGGTGAGCCTCTCCGCTCGCGATTAGCATGCTCGTGTTGTCGATGGTGAGTTTGCTGAATGTCCGTCCGTTGGCCAGAAATAGCGGCAGTGAGGCAGTGCCATCCCAAGAAGTGATTTGGCAGGGCAGACCAAGTGTCTCGCGAATGTAATGCTCGGCATCCATGTCGACCTCAATCCTTAACGAAAATCTGCAAGATTCACATCTCTTGTTAAGTATATAGAATATTATTAAGTATTTCGGGGTTGGCATGTCGCGAATGGAAAGAAAGGGCAGTCATCCCCGAAATGGAGACAGCTTAGCCGGGAAAAAGGACGACGCCAGCATCCGGAGAAGATGGATGACTGGCGTCGGGTAAGCTCGCAAAAGCTCTACTGAACAACCCACGCAGAAGTGTCGGTGGGGAGCTGGCCTTCGGGGGTCAGCGGGCCGGACGCCAGCACCACGGAGCCATCGGGCAGCGCGACCGGGGCATTGCCGAAGTTGGTGATTGAGGTGAACACCCGCCCGCCAACCGCCGCGCGGGTGTACGCCACCACATCGTCGCCCATGTCCACCTGCTCGGCCGTGGTGTCGCGCGTGGCGGTCAGCGACTCCTGGCGAATCGCCAGTGCGGCGCGATACAGCGCGAGCATCGAGTCCGGGTCGGCTTGCTCCACGTCCACCGCGTAATCCTTGAACCACAGCGGTTGCGGCAGGTGCGGGTCGGCGGCCGGCGTCACGCCCTCAGCGCGCGTAGCCGGCGAGAAGCCGAAGGAAGCGCCCGTGCCGAACTGGCCGGCGGCGCACAGCGGCACATGGTTCTCGCCGGTACCGTCATCGGCCGGAGTCGGACGGCTGAAATCGGCCAAGGCCGGCTCATCGGCGGCGGTCCACGGCAGCGGCACGCGGCAGCCGTCGCGGCCCTTGTCCATCGTGGCCTGAGCAGTGTGGAAAGCAGTCGGATCCTCCAAGTGATCCCACGGAATATCGGCCACCTCAAACAGGCCCAGCTCCTCGCCCTGATAGATATAGGCGGCGCCGGGCAGGCCGAGCTCCATCAAAGCGGCGGCGCGGGCGCGGCGAGTGCCAAGCTCGCGATTCTCGGGATAGGTAGTGCCGTTGCGCAGCAGCCAGTCGTGCGGCAGCTGGTGGTAGGGCGCGCCCTTGATCTGCGGCAGGCCGTAACGGGAGGGGCTGCGCGGCACGTCGTGATTGTTCATGACCCACGTGGTGGTGGAACCGCCGGTTTCGGCCGCCGCCTTGAGTCCGGCGGCGATGGCCTCGCGGAACTCGTCGGCATACCAGCTGGCTTGGGCGAAATCGAAGTTGAAGGACTGGCCCAGCTCGTCCATCGAAGCGTACAGGTGCTGGTGCTCGGGCACCACCCACGCCTCGGCCACGGCAAAGCGCGGCGGGTTGTACTCGTTGAACACCTTGCGCCATTCGCGGTAGATATCGTGCACCTCGCGACGGTCGAACAGCGGGTGGCTGAAGTCATGATTCAGCACGCCGACCACGCTGTATTCGCGGCCGAGCTCTTCCAACGGCTTGGATTCGAGGTCCTTGGCCAGGCCGTGCGCCACGTCGATGCGGAAGCCGTCGGTGCCGTGGTCGGACCAGAAACGCAGGGTCTTCTTGAACTCCTCGTGGATGTCCGGATTCTTCCAGTTGACGTCCGGCTGCGCCTTATCGAACAGGTGCAGATACCACTGGCCGTCGGCCACGCGCGCCCAGGCCGGGCCGCCGAAGAAGGATTGCCAGTCGTTCGGGGGCAGTTCGCCATGGTCGCCGCGGCCGTCGCGGAAGATGTAGCGGTCGCGCGCCGGGGAGCCAGGCTCGGCGGCGAGGGCCTCCTGGAAGAACACGTGCTTGTCGGCGGTGTGATTGGGCACGATGTCCACGATCACCTTGATGCCGGCCTCGTGCGCGGCTTTGGCCATCGCGTCGAAGTCGTCCATGGTGCCCAGCCGCGGGTCGACGTTGCGGTAGTCGATCACGTCGTAGCCGCCGTCCGCCAGATCGGAGGGGTAGAACGGGGAGAGCCAGATGGCGTCCACGCCGAGGCTCTTCAGGTAGTCCATCTTCTCGGTGACGCCGGCGATGTCGCCGATGCCGTCGCCGTTAACGTCCTTGAAGCTGCGCGGGTAGATCTGGTAGACGACGGCCTGCTTCCACCAGTCGTCATTGAGGTTATTTGCGGTCATGCCGATTCCCTCCTGTTCCGGGTGCGTTGTGGTTGGGTTGTTCCGGTCGCGCCCGAACTGCTGTGTGAAGACCCAACCGTTGTATTGATGATGACAACGATATCATGTGAATTACGCATGCAAAAATCGATTTATCGGCGTTTTGCGGTGGTAACGTGGTCACGCCTGCGCGGGCGCTGCTGTCGCGGCAGGCGGCGCGGTGGTTTCGCGCAGTATTAGCGGAGTGCCCGGCCGTACGAATGCCGGTTCGATTGACTTGCCGGCAATGGCATCCAATACCATGTGCCCGGCAGTCGCGCCCATTGCGAACGGGTCCTGATGCAGCGTGGTCAGTCCCACGGCGGCGGACAGGGTGGAATCGTCGAAGCCGATGATGGAAATGTCCTGAGGTACCCGCCGCCCGTATTGACGCAGGCGATACAGCACGGGCGCGGCCATTTCATCATCCTCAAAACAGAAGGCGGTGATGCTGGGGGAGGCGTTCAGTACGGCGTTCAATGCCGCGTTGCTTTCGCCAAGACCGCGTTGAATGCTCAGGGGCGTTAGCTCGATCCCCGGATGGGCGGCAGCGGCATCAATGACGCCCTGCAAACGAGCCTCGGCACTGTAGCGCATATTGGTTTCGGTCGGTGCGCTGCCGACGAACGCGATATGCCGGTGACCGAGTGCAATCAGGTGCTCGATAGCCGAACGTGTGGCGGCGTAATCATCAATGCTCACGCCTGCGTCGAACCCATCGGTGGAGGGGATGTTGATGCCGACAATCGGCACGTGCATATGCTTCAGTCGCTCCACTTCAGCCGGTTCGATGTCGAAGGAGCTGACAATCACCGCATCCGCATTGCGCCGCACGGGCAAATCCGCAAAGAAGTCGTGGCGCTCGGCGGCGTTGCGCATGGGGTAGGGCACAGTGTCGTAGCCGGAGGGGCGCAGCGCCGAGTCAAGACCGGCGAAGATGTTCGAATTGAACCAACTGGCGATGGTCTCGCTGGCAAGTAGTGCGATACGGAACGATTGGCCGGATTTTAGGGCGGCGGCCGAGCGTGAGACTGAGTAGTCGAGCTTTTCGGCCGCGGCCATCACTCGGTCTCGAGTCTCGGGAAGCACCAGATCCGGCTTGGCGAAGGTCCGGGACACCGTGGATACGGAAACGCCGGCCTCGCGGGCCACTGCCTGAATGCTTGCCTTGGTCATATGCCGTCGCTCCTTTACCGTCGCGAACAATCATTGTCATGACAACGATAACATGCCCATAACAAGTCGCCGTCTTCGGCTATCTCGATTACGAGGGGCTGATTTAGACCAATTTCCCGTTGCCGGAATCGATCACCGCTTCTCTCGGCGCATCACGGCGGCTAGGGACTGCACGCGTGGCAGGTCGAAGACCTCGTCGGTATGCACCACGTGGCCTGAGCTGTCCGCCAGCGGCACGCGCCAGTTCGAATACTCGCTGGAAGTGCCCGGCTGATTCTGGGAACGGCATTCGCCCACGCCGTCCACCAACGCTGCCTGCAGCAGCAGCGACGGCGTATCGGTGAGCATGGCGTGCATCGCCTCCACGATCTCCTGCACATGGCCTTCCACATCATCCGCCACGGTCTGCGAGATATAGCCGTTCTCCACCAGACGGTTCATCATGGCCGTGCGTTCGGCCATCGCCGAGGCGGCGAACGCCTCCACCGGCTCGCTCAGGAGATGCAGCTCCTCGCGCAGCTTGACGTGTTCGAAGTTCAGGTAACCGGCGGTGGGTGGCAGATCGTGCGTGGTCACCGAGGCCAATGCCTGCTTGCGGTAGTCCTCGGGTGCGCGGTACGGGTCGCCGGCGTTCGGCGAATCGTCCACGCGGTTGAACCATTCCACGTCAGTGCCGAGTACGCCGTGATCTGCCAGAATGCGGCGCACGTAATCCGGCACGGTGCCCAGATCCTCGCCAACCACCATGCCTCCGGCGCGCGTGGCTTCGATGGCCAGTACTCCCAGCATCGCTTCGTGGTTGTACGTTACGTATGCGCCGTTGAGGGCGCCGAGCCCCTGCGGAATCCACCACAGGCGGAACAGGCCCAGCACATGGTCGATGCGCACCGCGCCCGCGTGCTCGTACATCGAATGCACCATCTCGCGGTACACCTGGTAGCCGGTGGCCTCCAGATAGCGTGGGCTGAACGGCGGCTGGCCCCAATCCTGGCCCTGCTGGTTATAGAAGTCCGGCGGGCAGCCGACTGTGACGCCGCCGGAGGCGAAGCGTTCCGGATTGGCCCAGGCATCCGCGCCGAGCCCGTGCACGCCCACGGCCATGTCTTGCATCAGACCCTGTGTCATGCCGTGGTCCAGCGCCTCCTGCTGCGCGGCGTTCACCTGCTCGGCGGCAATCCACTGCAGCCAGCGGTTGAACTCGAACAGGTCGTGGTGCTCCTCGACGAGCTGGCGCACGGCCGGGTCGTCGATGGTCTTCTCGAAGAACCAACGGTTCTCGCCCCACGGCGCGCCCCATACCTCGAAGCACAGGCACCAGGTGGCGAAGGAATCGAGGTCTGGGCCGGCCGTGGCCTTGAAATGCTCGAACTCCAGCTCGCGCTTGTTGTTGCGGCCCGCTTCGAAGATCAGGCGCAGCGCCGGGCGCTTGGCCTCCCACGCCGCGTTGATGTCCATCGGGGTCGATTCGTCGTTGCGCGCGGCCACCGAATCATGCAGCGCATCCACCTGCGCTCGCACGTCGGCCGGCAGTGTGGCATATTCGGGGATATCCTGCGGCCGGATGTACGTCACGTTGAGGAATCGGCGCGATTCCGGTAGATACGGCGACGGCTCGAGCGGCGGAATCGGCGCGCCGGCGTGAATCGGGTTGATGAGCATGAAGTCGGCCTTGGACTTGTCGGCCGCGTCCGCCAGCAGCAGCTTCAGGTCGCTGTAATCGCCGATGCCCCACGATTCGCGGGACCGCACGGAATACATCTGCGTCATCCAGCCCCACCGCTGGTGCTCGGCGACCGCCTCCGGCACGGGAATGCGCGCGGGGGCGGCGATGATGGCCGCCTTGCCCTCGCACCCGTCCACCGTGACGGTCAGTGTGTGGTAGCCCATCGGCAAATCGGGGGCGATGGTCAAGTCCGGCTTGCCGGAATTGAAGTTCGGCAGCAGGGCAAAGTGGCCAAACGCGGTGCCGTCCTCCAGCTCGATGGAGGCGGTGATGTCCGCGTCCGATGAGCAGTTCAGGGTGATGCCGGTCGGTTTGCCGGTGGTGGCGACGATGGTGGAGGGGAGCAAACGTTTGCTGTTTTCCACCTCAAGTTGGGTCATGGAGCGTGCGATGGCCTCGTCGCTGGATGCGTCCACGTCGAGGGCCTTGAGCACGGCGACCAAGGCCTCGTCGCTGATTTCGGTGTAGGTGCCGAGCTGGTCGATGAACGAGGTGGAAAGCCCGCAGGCTTTGGCCAGCTTGACCAGCGGACGGGCGAGTCGTTCCGCGCTTTCCGTACGCTGCGGGGCACCGGAAGCGGCGTCGTTGGTGGTGTCTGCGATGGTGCCGGTGCTGGTCGCTGCGTCGTTGCCGTACGCGTCGGTCATGATGACTCCTTGCTTGCAAATCGGGTACTGCTAGTCGTTTGCATTGCTGTTCGAGGGCCGCTCTGCGTTGAGGTTCCGGCAATCTGACAGACCAATGTTCGAGCTGTTCTGTCTTTACCGTAACTCATATTGACAACGATTGCAATATGGTCGGTGAGTTGGGTGGCTGGCAGGCTATCCGAGCACGGCGAACGACTGCGGGGAGAGCGTCAGCTGCCCGTCGCCCACGACCGGTTCGCCGAGGCTGAGCAGCATGGTGGCATCGGGGGAGAGCGCGTTCGGCAGGTCCACGGTTTCGCTGTGGCGGCCCGGATTCATGGCGATGAGGAGAGGTCTGGCCGCCGTGCCGTCGCCGGTGCTGCCGGAGGCGGCCTTGAGACCATTGACTGGGTCCGTGTGATCTACGGCGTCCGCACGTTTAGTGGAGTGTGCGGTGCTGACGCTCGGCTCGGCTGTCCGCAGATAGGCGAACGCGCGGCCGTCCGCGGGCGCGGCGACCACGCTGAATCCTGCGTCGGCGGTCAACGCCGGCTGGGCGGCGCGCAACGCCAGCACCGAGCGGATCCAGTTGAACAGCGAACGCGGCCGCGAAGCCTCGCCGGTCACCGTCGGCGCATCGTCGGCTGGATCGGTCGGCAGATACAGCGCATCCGCCGGGGCCGTGGAGAAGCCGAGATTTGGCGTGTCGGACGCCCATTGCATCGGTGTACGGCTGCCGGTACGCACGTAGCCGCCCTCCTTGGTGGGCAGCGCGCGGTAGCGCATGCCGATTTCGTCGCCGTAGTAGAGGAACGGGCATCCGGGCATGGTCAGCAGCATGCCGTACGCCACCTTGAGCTCGCGTTCGGTGAGGCGCTGGGCCGTGCGCAAGGTGTCGTGGTTGCAGGAGATGAGGTTGAAATGGCCGCCCGCCGCGCGGCAATCGGTGAGCTGTGGTAGGTATTCCGCGAGGAATGGGGCGATTGAGGCACCCGAATCGGCGTTGAAATAACTGGAATCGCCTTCGTGTTCCATAGGCGTATCAGTATTGCGCAGCAGCAGGTTGTAGCCATTCGGGTGGCCGTCCCAGCGCCAGTCGAGGTAGAAGTCCATGTCGAACCCGGCCTGCATCGATTCATTCGGTCGGCCCCATTCGGCGACAAACGCCGCCTCGGGGAATTCAGGGCGGATTTTCGAGAACATGTACTGCCAGGTGCGGATTGTGTATGGCTTGCCGGCGTCGTCGTGCTTGACGAGGCTGTCGGCCATGTCCACGCGGAAGCCGTCCGCGCCGCGGGCCAGCCAGAAGCGCATGATGTCGACCATCGCGTCGCACGTGGCCAGGGCATCCGGGCCGAGCGCCGGTTTCTGCCATGCCTGGTGCGGGTGTGCGAAGCCGTAATTGAGGGCCGGCTGGCATTTGAAGAAGTTGAGGATGTAGGTGCCGTCTCGCTCAGTCTCGCCGCCGATGAAGGGCAGACCGTCGCCGCCGGCGATCCAGGAGTCGGTCCAGATGTAGCGGTTGGAGACGTTAGTGGGCTGGTCTCTCCCCCAGTCGGCTTCGCCGACCGCCCGTCCTGCAATTACGGAGCCTTCGGCCTGTTTTTCTGCTCGACTGTCGTCGAGCCCTCGCCTAAAAACACCTCCGGTGTTTTCTTTACGGCTCGGCCCATCAGAGGGGGCGACAATAGTGCGCTCGGCAGGGTTCGGGCGGGAGCTGGCTTGGAACCAGTGGTGTTCTTCGCTGGTGTGGCCGGGGACCAGGTCGAGCAGCACGTGCATGTCGCGCTGGTGGGCGGCTTCGAACAGCACGATCAGGTCGTCATTGGTGCCGTAACGCGGCGCGACTTGTGTATAGTCGCGCACGTCATAGCCGGCGTCCTTGAACGGCGAGTCGAAACAGGGGTTGATCCACAGCGCGTTGCACCCCAAAGCGGCGATGTAGTCGAGTTTGCCGGTGATGCCGGGAATGTCGCCGATGCCGTCGCCATTCGAGTCGGCGAACGATTGCGGGTAGACCTCGTAGAATCGGGCGTTTTCCAGCCAGGCCGGCTTGGGGTAAGTCTGGGGATGTTGCGTCATCGTGGTCCTTCCTTCAGGTGTGATGGGTCTGGCTTCTCTGCCGGGTCCGAATAACGGTTGTTCTTACAGATTCTTGTGGGATGTTGCTTAATGATACTGCATGATTGCGAACGCTGTCAATCTGGAGAAACGCGGGGTAAACGTTGAAATATCAAGGATTTAAGACTCTGCAATTATGGCTGATTGCAATTGGCTTGCATACGTTCGCAATTTCAGTTACACTGAACTCAAGCAACAACGACGCATCCCCAATCTTCCGCGATTCCCCTGTGTCGGGCCGAAAACGGAAACGTAGTACCCAAGGGTGTGCGTGGCAGGAGCCGATACTGAAGTCGGCGTCCGAAGAAAGGAAAATCAACGATGATGGCACGATGGAAGAAAGCCCTGGCGGCGATTTCCGCCTGTGCGCTGTTCGTCACGGGCCTGTCCGCCTGCGGGTCCGCAAGCGCGGGCGGAGACGCGGAGCGCATCACGCTTGTGGTGTGGGCCTCCCAGGAGGACCAAGCCAACACGGATTCGTGGCTGCAGACCATGGAGGCCGCATTCGAACAGCAGCACCCCGAATACAGCATCACGTGGAAAAACCAGAACGTGGCCTCGGCAGACGCCGCCGGCATAGCCAAGCAGGATCCGACCGTAGCCGCAGATGTTTACACGTTCGCCAGCGACCAGCTGGGCACCCTGCTCGATGCCGGCGCCATCGGCCAAGTGAGCGACCCGACGATGAAACAGCTCGCCAAGCAGACCAAAGGCAACGCCACGATGCTACAGACCGTCACCGGCGAGGACGGCAACGTCTACGGTGTGCCGCTGGCCGGCAACACCTGGTTCATGTACTACCGCAAAAGCAAGTTCACCGAGCAGGACATCACCTCGCTGGACGCCATGCTCGCCAAGGGCAAGGTCTCATTCCCGCTGACCAACTCCTGGTATCTGCCCGCCTTCTATATCGGTGCCGGCGGCACACTGTTCGGCAAAGACGGCACCGACGCCAAGTCGGGCGTGCAGTTCGGCGGTGCAATCGGCGCCGCCGTCACCGATTACCTCGTCGACTTGCGCAACAACCCGAACTTCGTCAACGACAAGAACGGCTCCGGCCTGGCTGGTCTGAAAAGCGGCAAGGTCGACGTGGTCTTCACCGGCAACTGGGACGCCGCCACGGTCCGTGAGAATCTCGGCGACGACTGGGGCGTGGCCAAGCTGCCCAGCTTCACGCTCAACGGCAAGCAAGTGCAGATGAAGGCCTTCGCCGGTTCCACCGTCTACGGCTGGAACCCGTACACCAAGCATCCGGTGGCCGCCGACCAGTTCGCGGCCTTCCTGTCCGGCACCGAATCACAGCGCAAGCACTATAAGATGCGTTCGGTGATTCCCTCGGACAGCGAGCTTGCCTCCGATCCGGCCATCGAGAAGGATGCCGTGGCACAGGCCCAGATAGACACCATCGCCGAGACGTCCGTGGTGCAACCATCCATCGCCGAGATGAATAACTTCTGGGTGCCGTGTGAGAACTTCGGCAATTCCATCTACAACAAGGAAGTCACCCACGCCAACTCGGCCAAACTCACCGAGCAGTGGATGGCCTCATACCAGAGCCTCCTGTAGAACGCGAGAAGAAAGACCAATCATGGAAACCACAGCCATGCCGCGCGCAGCGAAGCGCGCACCACGCCGCCGCAAGGCGGACTACATTCCCCCGTCGCGCTACACGTTGCGCGCGGCGGCCACCCAAGGCGATGCCCTGACCCGACTGTCGTTCCTGGTATTGGGCGCAGGCAACCTGGCCCGTAAGCAGGTGGCCAAGGGACTGGTGTTCCTGGCCATCGAAGTGGCGTATATCGCCTACATGGTGACGGCTGGCGGGCCGGCGCTCGCAATGCTGGGCTCGCTCGGCTCCCGCACCCAGACCAAACAGAAGATCGATGGTTATTGGCATTATGATGCCGGTGACAATTCGGTGCTGCTGATGGTCTATGGTGTGGCCGCCGTGTTCATCACCGTACTGTTCCTTGTGTTCTGGTCGTATGCCGTGCGCAGCGCGTACAAGGCACAGGTGCTCGCCCGAGAGACCGGCAAGGCGCCGACCTTCATCGAAGACCTGAAGAACGTCACCGATCGCAACGCGCAGGTCACGTTCATGGCGTTGCCGGTGGCCGGCATCCTTGTATTCACCGTCCTGCCGACGCTGATTATGATGTGCATCGCGTTCACCAACTACGATTCCGATCACGTGCTGCTGTTCGACTGGGTCGGCTTCAAGAACTTCACCCAGCTGTTCAGCGCCACCGGCGAGATCAATGCCGCCCAGTTTGGCAGTGTGTTGGCCTGGACCCTGATTTGGGCGTTCTTCGCGACGTTCCTGAACTTCTTCCTAGGCCTGTTCCTCGCGATGATCATCAATCGTCGTACCACCCGACTCAAGGGCTTCTGGCGTGCGGTGTTCTCGCTGTCGATCGCCGTGCCGCAGTTCGTCTCGCTGCTGGTCATTAACCAGATGCTCCAGCCGGAAGGTGCCATCAACCGCCTGCTGATGTCTTGGGGGTGGGTCGACAGCCCGCTGCCGTTCTTCACCGACACCATGTGGGCCCGCGTGACCGTGCTCGTCGTCAACCTGTGGATCGGCATCCCGTTCACCATCATGCAGATCACCGGCATCCTGCAGAACATCCCCGCCGAACAGTACGAGGCCGCCACCATTGACGGCGCGAACTGGTGGCAGACATTCACCCGCATCACGATGCCCTACCTGGTCTTCGTGCTCACCCCGTACCTGATCACCACGTTCACCGGCAATGTGAACAACTTCAACGTCATATATCTGCTGTCCGGCGGCAACCCGACTCCGGTGGGAGATACGGCTGGCAAGACCGACCTGCTTATCACCTGGCTGTACAAGCTCACGGTGGACCGTGGCGACTACAACCTGGGTGCCGTCATCGGCATCTTCACGTTCGTCACCTTGGCAGTGGTCTCCCTGATTACCTACCGCAGCAGCGCTTCCTACAAGAATGAAGGAGGATTCCGATGAGCAGCAACGCGCAGACCGCGACCCCTCGTACCGACATCGCAACCCCTGAGTCCGCCAGCAATCCGTTCTGGCATGACCAACGCAAGCGCCGCATCGTGGGCGATGTCCTAAGCCATCTGTTGCTCGCCGTGCTTGCGGTGATCTGGGTGATTCCGATTGTGTGGGTGGTGCTGGAGAGCTTCAACAAGAATCCCGGCCCCTACAACGAGACCTTCTTCCCCACCGAGTACACGCTGGACAACTACACCAAGCTATTCACCGACACCCACATCCTGAACTTCCCGCGCATGTTCATGCATACGCTGGTGATTTCCATCGTGGTGTGCCTGATCAGCGTGTTCTTCGTACTGTGCGTAGCGTTCTGCATGAGTCGCATGCGCTTCCGTTTCCGCAAGTCGTTCATGAACATCGTGCTGGTGCTGGGCATGTTCCCGGGCATCATGTCCGTGGTAGTGATCTACTTCATTCTGAAGTCGTTGGGCCTGACCCAGGGCGTGGGCGTCACCGTGGCGTTGATTCTCGTCTACTCGGCTGGTGCCGGCGCGGGCTTCTACGTGATGAAGGGCTACATGGACACGATTCCGATGTCGCTTGACGAGGCCGCCTACCTTGACGGATGCACTCGCTGGCAGGTGTTCACCAAGATCATCATCCCGGTGTGCAAGCCAATGCTCGTCTATCAGGCCCTCACCTCGTTCTTGGGCCCGTGGCTCGACTTCGTGATGGCCAAGGCCATCGCCCGCACGCAGGATAACTACACCGTGGCGCTCGGCCTCTACCAGATGCTCAGCCGTGAGTATCTCAACGATTGGTTCGCCCGCTTCGCCGCCGCCGCGGTAATCATCTCGGTCCCGATCGCCATCCTGTTCATCGTCATGCAGCGCTTCTACCAGGAGTCGATGTCTGGCGCGGTCAAGGGCTGACGGTTTCTTGGCTCCCCCTCAGAGAGGGGAGCCAAGAAAAGAAAGAAAGGATCCCCATGGAACAGCAGATCTCCGCGTTGGCGGTAGCCGATTGGACGCCAGCCGAACTGGCGATGCCTTGCCCCGATTATCCTGTCTATCAGGATGACGACCTCGGTGCGTTCCCGGATGCCAAAGGCACCACCTTCCGCGTCTGGGCGCCCACGGCCAGCGGTGTCACCCTGCGCCTGTTCACGGCTGGATCGCCGGAGACGGCTCCCGAGCCTGAAACGCAGGCCGACCTCACTCCGGGCGCGGACGGCACTTGGCTGGTGCGCTGCGACGGCATCGGCCACGGCACTTACTACGACTATCTGGTCCGATTCGCGGACGGCACCGTCAATCGCACCGCCGACCCGTGGGCCCGCGCGGCCGGCGTGAACGGCCGGCGCAGCATGGTCGTCGACCTCGACCAAACCAACCCGGCAGGCTGGGCCGAGGACCGTCGCCCGCACATCCCCAGCCGCGACCTGGTGATTTGGGAAACCCACATCGGCGACTTCAGCAACGACGAACACAGCGGCATTCCGGAAGAGCATCGCGGCACCTATCTGGCCTTCACCCACCCGGACACCAGCGTGGACGGTGCCGGCGAGTTCCCCACCTGCATGGCCTACCTCAAACGGCTTGGCATCACCGCCGTGCAGCTCATGCCGTTCTACGACTACGGTTCCATCGATGAATCGATCCCACGCACCGACCCCGCCCACGGCTTCAACTGGGGCTACGATCCGCTCAACTACAACGTTCCCGAAGGCTCGTACAGCACCAATCCGTATGACGGCGCCGTACGCATCCGCGAATGCAAACAGATGATCCAGTCGCTGCATAATGCCGGCATCAAGGTGATCATGGACGTGGTCTACAACCACATGTTCTCCACCGACAACTGGTTCGAACGTATGATTCCTGGCTACGCGCTGCGCCGCCGCGCCGACGGCACCTTCGCCGACGGCTCGGCCTGCACCAACGACGTGGCCACCGAACACCCGATGATGCGCAAGTATATCGTCGATTCCGCGGTCTACTGGGCGCGCGAATACCATATCGACGGCTTCCGATTCGACCTCATGGGCCTGATTGACGTGGACACGATGAACGCCGTGCGTACTGCGCTCGACCAGCTGCCTGGCGGCGCTACGATTTCCATGCACGGCGAACCGTGGGCGGCCCGCGAAACCGCGCTGGTGCCCGGCACGATTCTGGCCGACAAGCGCGGCATGCCCTACCTGAGCCCGCGCATCGGCGCGTTCTGCGACTCCACCCGTGACGCGGTGCGCGGCCATGTGTTCTACCAGTGGGTGCCCGGCTACCTGACCGGCGCGGCCGCCGATTACGCTGACGACATCCGTCATGCTGAAGACGGCTGGCGCGGCACCTTGCGCGAGACCGCCAGCGTGGGGCAGGTCATCCAATACGTTTCCGCCCACGACGACCTGACATTGTGGGACAAGCTGTGCGCGGCCATGCGCCGCATCCCCACCGATACGGACTATTCGGCCGAAGGCGAGGCGTGCGGGGACCTGATGCGCGCCAACCGACTGGCGGCCGGCATCGTATTCGCCTCCGCCGGTGTGCCGTTCATGCTGTCCGGCGAGGAATTCGCCCGCACCAAGCACGGCGTCTCCGATTCGTTCAGCAGTCCAGCCGCGTTGAACCAGCTGGATTGGCGCCGGGCGCAACGCATGGGCGATTTGGTCGACCATTACGCCGCGCTGATCCAACTGCGGCGCGGCAACCCGGCCTACTTCGGCGGCGCTCGCATGATCGTGCCGCGCGACGACGAGACCGTGGTGTTCCGCGTCGGCGACGATTGCGTGGCCATCAACCCGACCGGCGAGCCGCGGACTCAGCTGGCCACCGATCTGGAGATGCCCGGCCCGTACGGCGAAGTGTCGAAAATCGCTCCCGACGAATGGGCCTGCATCTATTGCTCCGGTGACGAGATGCCAGGCGAAGTCGAGAACCGGCGATTGCCCCTGCCGTCCCACACCTTCACTATCTGGCGGCGCAATCGTGGGTGAATATGAAGCTTGCTCCCGCCGGTGGGGGCTGTCGAACAGCATACTGAACGTGATCAATGAACGAGGGGTCACCGCTGGTCATGCTGCCGATAGCCCACGCCGGCGGGGCTTGTCGTATGACGCGATTTTCTTCGACCTCTACGGCACTTTGGTGGACATTCGCACCGATGAGGAGTCGACCGCGGCATGGGGCGCGCTGCGCGCCGCTCTGGCGGAATACGGGGTGCCGTATCCGGGCAATGCTTCGCTGAGGGCCCGGTTCGAAACGTTGGCCGAGCCGATTCGCGCGGCGGCCTTCGCCGCTCATGGCGCACACGCCGAACCTGATCTGCTGCCGGTGTTCGCCGGACTGATGGGTTGTCGGGATGCGGCATTGGCCGATCTTGCCAGCCGGGCCGACGCCGTATTGGCGAGGTTCAGAGAGTGCGATGACGTGATATGCCGCGATTCCCAAGCCGCCGCGCAGACTTCGCTTGAGGGGAACGCTGCCGTTCGGGAAAGCCGGATGGATATGGCCCGGGCGTTGGCTTGGACGTTTCGACAGGCCAGCACCAGTATGCTGCGCCTCTACCCGGGCGCGCTGGAATTGCTGGCGCGATTGCGATCCGTGGGGTTGCGCGTTGTGCTCGTCAGCAACGCGCAATCCTGCTATACGCGGCCGGAGCTGGCGATGTTGGGCTTGGAATATGCGTTCGACCGGATTGTTATCTCCAGTGAAATCGGCGTGCGCAAACCATCTCCCGCCATATTCCGCCGTGCCGCGCAGGCCGAGGGTGTGGCCCCCTGCAGGGTGCTGATGGTGGGCAACGACGAACGTTCGGACATTATGGGCGCGGCTGGCGCGGGCATCGATGGCGTCTATATGCGCACCGAGATCTCCCCGACCGGCGATCCGCAAACCAGCCAGCACGCCGTGCGCTCGCTGACCGGCCCCGATTATGCTGGATTATTGGGATACTTGAATATATAGCTTGGCTCCCCTCTCTGAGGGGAGTTGTCGCCGTAGGTGACTGAGGGGAGTTTGCCTGACACATAGGCTCCCCTCAGTCTTGCTGCGCGAGCCAGCTCCCCCTCTTCAGAGGGGAGCCAGAACAGGAAGGCGCAACCTTATGAACGAAGTGGAGATGGCAAAGCAGCGGCGTGGTGAGAAGCGCCGCCGCAAGGGCCTGTCCGTATTCCGTCTCAAGATGATCGGCGCCCTATTCATGGCATTGGGCGTGGCCGGCGTCTCGGTCCTGCCGGCCATGTTGGGCGACCCGACTCAGGACATGGCTGCACTGACCGTGGTGGTGGCGTGCACGGCGGCTTCATGGTGCGCCATCCCCATCTACTCATGGCTGCTGTTCGACGGCTACCGGCATACGGGCAGCATTGGAAAATATGTGCTCCGTCTGTTCATCGTCGCGGTGGTCAGCGATGTGCCGTACGACTTGATTATGACCGGCAAGCCATTCGACTTGAGCGCGCAGAACCCGGTGTATGGCTTGGTCATCGCCCTGGTCGTGCTCATGCTGGTGGATTGGATTGCATACCAGTACGGCGGGGAGAGTCTGCGCCCGTGGTCCGGTGCTCGGCGAGGTGGTGCGGCTGCGGTGCGTTGGCTGCTGACCATTGTGGTCATTCTGGCCGGACTGCTGTGGGCGTTGCTGCTGCGCGTGGGCGTGGATCAGCGGATTATGCATACCGGTGTGCTGACGCTGCTGTTTGTGCTGGTGTTCTACTTCCTGAACGCGCGTGAAAATACGATGATGTTCACCGCCGGGCTGCTGGGTGCCGTGATGTGCATTACGCCCGGTATTGGTGTGGCCTTCCTGCACTACCGCAATGACGAAGTCGGGTTCAAGCAGTCTTGGACCAAGTGGGCCTGGTACGCGGTCTATCCAGTGCTTTTGATTATCGGCGCGCTGGCCTAGTTACGCCATTTCCCCGAATGGAATATCGGTGCTGCGCGGCACTAGCTGTGCCTCGAGCACCTCGTGCGGGTCATAGAGCGTCTTGCCACTGATGAGCGTCAACGCCTTATTGGCAGCTGCGCGGCCCATCGCATACGGATCCTGACGCATGGTCGTCAAGTTGATGGTGTCGGCATAGGGGCTGTCGTCAAAGCCGACAATCGAATAATCGCGCGGCGTGCGGTGGCCGTAACGCTCCAGCTTGAGCACCAGCGGAATCGCCATCATATCCATCTGGCAGCAGATTGCGTCCGGGAACTCATCCATCGCCAGCAGCGCGGATAATGCGGAGTCGGCGAAGGCCGTGCCGCGCGGCACGGAGAGCACTTCCCAATTGATGTCGTGCTTGCCTTCGGCGTCCTTGCAGGCGTTGATGAAGCCCTGTGCGCGTGCGTCAATCGAGGAATCCAGCCCGGCGGCCTCGGAACAGGGGTAGACGATGTGCTTGTGACCGAGGTTGATGAGATGCTGCGCGGCCGTGTACATGCCTTTTTCGTCGTCGATGCTGATGGTGGCGTCAAAGCCTTCGGAAGACGGCGTATTGATGCCGATGATCGGCACATGAATGCGCTGCAGCTGCTCGACCTCGTGCGGATCGATAGCGAACGAGGCCACGAAAACGGCATCGACATTGCGGCGAATCGGCAGGTCGGTGAAGAACTCATGACGGTTTGCGGCGGTATCGATGTGCTGGAACAGCGAGATGTCATAGCCGGCCGGATGCATCACCGATTCGATGCCCGCGAACGTTTGCGTATTGAACCAGCTGGTGATCTCCTCATTCATCAGCATCGCCACACGGTAGGTCTGTCCGGACTTTAGGGCGGTGGCAGAGCGGAAGATGTTGAAATCGAGCTTATCGGCCACATCCAGCACCTTGCGGCGGGTCTTCGCCGAGACGAGTTCCGGGCGGGTGAAGGCGCGCGACACTGTAGAAATGGAGACTCCGGCCTCCTTGGCTACTTGGTAGATGTCTGCCTTGCCCATGTTCCTCCTCGTGCAATTCGTGGTATCGGCTATGCCACGTAATCCCCCTAACGGGTTGCGCCATCCACGATGTGTAATCATTTGTATCATATACTGCAAACGTTAGCGCGAAGCTGGGGGAAGTGTTGCTTGGTGTGGTATGCTGATTGGGACATAGTGTTGCGAACGTATTCAGTCTGTCAACTGTGCTGCATGCCGTTTCTGCAGGAGTGGTGCTGAAAGTGTTGCAAACGTTGTCAACGGTCTGACCGTGCGATAGGGGGTGTTCCCCTTCATGGTTCGTGCGGTCAATGCTCAAGGATGAGAGAAAGGACTCATATGGCCGTACGACGATTCAGCTCGCTCGCCAAACGCCTTGCCGTAACCGGCATAGCGGTGGCAATGTCTGCCACAACGCTGGTAGCATTGCCGGCTTCTGCGGACGAGACCGAGGCCAATGCACAGGCGCGCACATCTGTTGGCGCGCCGGGCGATGTGATCGCCATCGCATTCCAAACCAACTGGAATTCGGTGGCCAAGGAGTGTACCGAGGCTTACGGCCCCGAAGGTGTGGCCTACGTACAGGTCTCCCCGCCGATGGAGTCCATCCAGGGCACTGAATGGTGGACCTCCTACCAGCCGGTCAGCTACAAGCTCGACTCCAAGCTCGGTACGGAAGCCGAGTTCAAGACCATGATCGCCACGTGCAACGCGGCGGGCGTCGAGATCATCGCCGACTCGGTCATCAACCACACCACCGGCGCCGATCAGGGCGAGGGCACCGGCGTCGCCGGCAGCAAGTACGACGGCGAGGGCAACTTCCCCGCAATCCCGTACACCAAAGAGAACTTCCACGACTGCACCAAGAACATCGGCGACTACACCAACGCCGACGAAGTACAGAACTGCCGCCTGACCAGCCTGCAGGACCTCGACACCAGCCAGGAATACGTGCAGGACAAGCTCGCCGACTACATGAACCGCCTGCTCGACCTCGGCGTCTACGGATTCCGCGTCGACGCGGTCAAACACATCGCCACGGCCGACGTGGCCGCCATCAAGGCCAAGCTCGCCGAGAAGTCCGGCCGCAACGCCGACGATATCTTCTTCGAGCAGGAAGTCATCGGCAACGCCTCCGAAGCCGCGGAAATCCAGCCGAGCAACTATGTGGCGAACGGCAAGGTCTCCGAATTCAACTTCACCAACCACCTGTCGGTCGCCTTCGCCGGCGACATCACCGACGCCAGCAAGGGCCTTGCGAAGGTCGGCGGCGACGGCTGGGTGAGCTCCGACAAGGCCGCAGTGTGGGTGACCAACTGGGATACAGAGCGCGGATCGGCCATCACCTATAAGAAGGGCTCGAAGTACCTGCTCGCGAACGCGTTCATGCTCGCGTACGACTACGGCCAGCCGCACATCTACTCCGGCTACTACTTCGACAACTCCGACGACGGCGCTCCCGGCGCCACCGAAACCTCCGTGCCCGACATGGAGTGCCCGACCGACGGCTCGATGACCTCCGGCACCTGGCAGTGCGCCGAACGTTGGACCGCGATCCGCGGCATGATCGGCTTCCACAACGCGGTCAACGGCACTGACGTCACCAACTGGAAGGCGTACGACACCAACGTGCTCGGCTTCGGTCGCGGCGACGTCGGCTACCTCGCGCTCAACAACAGCGCCGACGACTCCAAGCAGACGTTCCAGACGTCACTGCCCGCCGGCGAATACTGCAACGTGTACGCCACCGGCGACTGCTCTGCAACTGTGACCGTGGAGGACGACGGCACGTTCGACGCGACGCTCGCGAAGAACTCCGCCATCGCGATCTACGCGGGCGCGACCAAGGATTCCTGGACCGGCACGACCAAGTCCGATCCGTCCGATCCGGACCTGTCCGTCAACGACGAGACCAAGAAGGCCGCGGCCGACACGAGCCGCACCATCTACTACAAGCTGCCCGACGGCTGGAAGCAGGCGTACCTCCACTACGGTATCGACGGCTGGGCCGAGCAGGGCCACGAGCTGATGGCCGACGCCGGCAACGGCTGGGTCAAGTTCACGGTCGATCCGAAGGGCAAGTCCTTCGAATACGTATTCACCGACGGCGGCGACAACTGGGACAACCCGAATGGCGGCGGCAACTACACCGCGCAGGGCCACTGGACGGCGGTCGCCGACCACGAGGCCAGCGCCGGCGTGCCCTCCGATGTGCAGTCGTACCAGCCCAAGACCAAGGTGATCGTGCACTACAAGCCCGCCGAAGGCGACACCGTCGCCGATCGCGGCGTGTACATGTGGGGCACCGACAAGAACGGTGACTCCCTGGCTGGCGCATGGCATGCCTTCACCGGCGAGGACTCCTACGGCAAGGTGTTCGAGACCACCATCGACGGCGCGTACGACGCCGCCAAGATTGGCGTGATCGTCACCACCGAGGGCTGGGACAAGGTCGGCGGTGACCGCAACATTGACGGTTCCACCGGCACTGCCGAGATTTGGGTCGACGGTACCAATCCGGACGAAACGCTCACCGAAGCCCCCGACGGCTACAAGAAGGCCGCCAACCAGATCGACGTGACCATCCACTACCACCGCCTCGCCGACGACTACACCAGCGAAGACGGCATGAAGGCATGGGACATCTGGGGCTGGGCCGACGGCGTCAACGGTGCTGCCTACCCGTTCACCGAGCACGACGACTACGGCCTGATCGCCAAGTACACGCTCAAGGGCAGCGGTATGAGCACGCCGCAGTTCATCGTGCGCTACGGCGGCGACAGCTGGGAAGGCAAGGATCCGAACGACGAGAACCGCACGATCCCGCAGTCCGCCATCACCGTGAACGCCGACGGCACCGCATCCGCCGAAATCTGGCTGGTGCAGGGCGACACGACGATCTACACCAACGGCACGCTCTACGACGCCAAGGGCACGATCGTCTCCGCCGAAATGACCGACTTCAACACCATCACGGTCAAGCTCAACAAGGCGCTCACCATCGACAAGCCGGCCGACGCGGTGTCGGTCGAGGGTGCGAAGATCAAGGACGTGAAGGCTAGCGGGAACACCGTGACCATTACCACGGCCGACAATCTTGACGTGACCAAGGCCTACAAGGTGACGATCGAGGACTACGGCACGCAGAACGTGTCGCTCGGCGCCGTCGTGCGCTCTGACGCGTTCGACAAGAAGTACGCCTACGACGGCGATGATCTTGGCGTGACCTACAAGGCCGAGAAGTCCACGTTCAAGCTGTGGGCGCCGACCGCCACCAAGGTGACGCTGCGCCTGTACGCCGACTCCACCGATCCGAAGGCAGCGCAGACCGACGCCGTGACGCTGGAGAAGTCCGGCAAGAAGGGCGTGTGGACGTTCACCGTGGACAAGGATCTCAAGGATTACGCCTACGACTACGAGCTGACCTTCGCCGACGGCACGGTAAACACGTCCGCCGACCCGTACGCGACCGCCGCCGTGGCCAACGGCGAGCGATCCGTCGTGCTCTCCGACAAGGAGAAGGGCGATGCCGGCAAGCGCATGGCGTCGTTCAGCAAGCCGACCGACGCGATCATCACCGAGGCGAACGTTCGTGACATGACCATCAACCCGAACTCCGGCGTCTCCGAAGCCAATCGCGGCAAGTATCTCGGCTTCGTCGAGGAGGGCACCACGGTCGACGGCAAGCAGGGCGCGGCGCCCACCGGCATCGACTACCTCAAGTCGCTCGGCGTGACGCATGTGCAGATCATGCCCGTCTACGACTACGGTTCCGTGGATGAGACCGGCGATCTGAGCTACGGCGCGCAGTACAACTGGGGCTACGATCCGGAGAACTACAACGTGCCGGAAGGCTCGTACTCCTCCGACCCGAGTGACCCGAGCGCTCGCGTCAAGGAAATGAAGCAGATGGTCTCCGGGCTGCACAAGAACGGCCTGTACGTGGTGATGGATGTGGTCTACAACCACGTCTACAACGCCTCCGAACACGCCTTCAACAAGACCGTGCCTGGCTACTACTTCCGCTACGACGCCAATGGCAACCTGACCAACGGCTCCGGCTGCGGCAACGACGTGGCTTCCGAGCGTGCGATGGTCCGTAAGTACATCGTCGATTCCGTGAAGTACTGGGCGACCGAGTACAACGTGGACGGCTTCCGCTTCGACCTCATGGGTCTGATTGACCAGACCACCATGAATCAGGTGCGTGCGGCACTTGACGAGATCGATCCGTCGATTCTCGTCATCGGCGAAGGCTGGGATATGACTGACGCCATTGGCAACCAGGAAACCACGCAGCCCAATGCCTCCAAGGTCAAGGGCGTGGCGTTCTTCAACGACTCCCTGCGCGACGCGATCAAGGGTAGCGTGTTCTCCGACGAGGACACCGGCTTCATCGCCGGCAAGGCCGACAAGGAGAACCTCATCACCACCAACGTGCTCGGCTGCAACAACAAGCGCGAGGGCATCGATGAGAACGGCCACTGCAACAACGGCACCGCCGACACGAACTACGGCGGCGCGGATCAGGTGGTGCAGTACGTCGAGATCCACGACAACCTGACCTTGTACGACAAGCTGGTCAAGAGCGCGCCCAACGACTCCGAGGAGACGCGACTCGCTCGCGCCAAGCTCGCCGACTCGCTGATTCTGCTCTCGCAGGGCATCACCGACATGCAGTTCGGCCAGGAGTTTCTGCGCACCAAGGGCGGCAATGGCAACAGCTACAACGCCGGCGACGCGGTGAACGCCATCGACTGGAACCGCACGGTCGAGCAGGCGGGTTCCGTGAACTATGTGAAGGGCCTGATCGCCCTGCGCAAGTCCATCAAGAACCTGCACCTGAGCAGCTATGATGACATCGCCAAGAACATGACGGTGCTGCAGCAGTCCGACGGCGTGGTGGCCTACCAGCTGAAGGACGGCAGCGACACGTATGTGGTGGTGTTCAACGCCAACGAATCGGCCGCAACGGTCGAGGCCGTGCCGGCTGGCAAGTACACCGTGCTGGCCGCCGATGGCAAGGTGACGGAGACGCAGGATAAGAATGCTGCAACCACCGTGGGCGCTGACGGCTACCAGGCCGGAGCGCTCGCCGCTGCCGTGCTCAAGGCCGGCGTCGACGATGATTCGACCAAGCCCGATGGCGGCAAGGACGATAACCAGTCGGGCGGCACCGCCACCCCGGGTACTCCGGGCGATAGTGGCAACGGCAATGGTCAGACCGGTGACGGCAACGCCTCCAGCGGCGCATCCGACACCGCGGCCGGCCAATCCCAGCAGTTCGGCGCTGCCGCTCTGCCCAACACCGGCGTAGCCCTGTCCGTCATGGCGGTCGCCGTATTGGTGATGACCGCTGCCGGCATGCTGTTGCAGCGGTTCTCCAGGGGCGGCAATGCCGTCAACAGTAAGGAGGGCTCCGAACAGTAGTCCACACCGCGTCAGTTGCTGAGTGCCCCCGCTGGCGGGGGCTGTCGGCGAAGCTGACTGGGGGTGGCTCAGAGCCGCTCCAAAAAACCTGAGCCTACATCGCTCAACTTTTGTGATGAATTTGGGAATAGAACTTGCCAAACAGAAGTTGAGTGATGTAGGCTCAAGTTTTGGAAGGCCCAAGAACCAACCAAGGAACTTGAGCGAACAACGTAAGAACAAACGAATAATTAAGGAGCACACATTATGGCACGTGCAGTTGGTATCGATCTGGGCACCACGAATTCCTGCATCGCTACGCTGGAAGGTGGCGAGCCCGCCGTTATCGTCAACGCTGAGGGCATGCGCACCACCCCGTCCGTGGTCGCGTTCTCCAAGTCCGGCGAAATCCTCGTCGGCGAGGTGGCCAAGCGTCAGGCTGTGACCAACGTTGACCGCACTATTTCTTCTGTCAAGCGTCACATGGGCACTGACTGGACCGTCGACATCGACGGCAAGAAGTGGACCCCGCAGGAGATTTCCGCACAGATTCTGATGAAGCTGAAGAGGGACGCTGAGGCTTACCTCGGTGAGCCCGTCACCGATGCTGTCATCACCTGCCCGGCATACTTCAACGATGCCCAGCGTCAGGCCACCAAGGACGCCGGCAAGATCGCAGGCCTGAACGTTCTGCGTATCATCAACGAGCCGACCGCAGCTGCTCTGGCCTACGGTCTGGAGAAGGGCAAGGAAGACGAGCGCATCCTGGTCTTCGACCTCGGCGGCGGCACCTTCGATGTCTCCCTGCTGGAGATCGGCAAGGACGACGACGGCTTCTCCACCATTCAGGTGCAGGCCACCAACGGCGACAACCACCTCGGTGGCGATGACTGGGATCAGAAGGTCATCGACTGGCTGGTCGGCGAAGTCAAGAACAAGTACGGCGTTGACCTGTCCAAGGACAAGATCGCTCTGCAGCGCCTGAAGGAAGCCGCTGAACAGGCCAAGAAGGAGCTGTCCTCCTCGACCAGCACCTCCATCTCCATGCAGTACCTGGCCATGACCCCTGACGGCACCCCGGTGCACCTGGACGAGACCCTGACCCGTGCGCACTTCGAGGAAATGACCTCCGACCTGCTGGGCCGCTGCCGCACGCCGTTCAACAACGTGCTGCACGACGCCGGCATCTCCGTGAGCGACATCGACCACGTGGTGCTCGTCGGTGGTTCCACTCGTATGCCCGCCGTCAAGGACTTGGTCAAGGAACTCACCGGTGGTAAGGAAGCGAACCAGTCCGTGAACCCGGATGAGGTTGTGGCTGTCGGCGCTGCCGTGCAGTCCGGCGTCATCAAGGGCGACCGCAAGGACGTCCTGCTGATCGATGTGACCCCGCTGTCCCTCGGCATCGAAACCAAGGGCGGCATCATGACCAAGCTCATCGACCGTAACACCGCCATTCCTACCAAGCGTTCCGAGGTCTTCTCCACCGCCGAGGACAACCAGCCGTCCGTGCTGATCCAGGTCTACCAGGGCGAGCGTGAGTTCGCCCGCGACAACAAGCCGCTGGGTACCTTCGAGCTGACTGGCATCGCTCCGGCTCCGCGTGGCGTCCCGCAGATCGAGGTCACCTTCGACATCGATGCCAACGGCATCGTGCACGTGTCCGCCAAGGACAAGGGCACTGGCAAGGAGCAGTCGATGACCATCACCGGTGGTTCCGGCCTGCCGAAGGACGAGATCGACCGCATGGTCAAGGAGGCCGAGGCTCACGAGGCCGAGGACAAGAAGCGCAAGGAGGATGCCGAGACCCGCAACCAGGCCGAGGCGTTCGCCTACAGCACTGAGAAGCTCGTCAACGACAACAAGGAGAAGCTCTCCGACGACATCGTCAAGGAAGTCACCGACAAGGTCAACGCTCTGAAGGAATCCCTGAAGGGTGACGACGTCGAGAAGGTCAAGACCGCGCAGACCGAGCTGATGACCGCCGCCCAGAAGATCGGCCAGGTGCTGTACGCCCAGCAGGGCGCTGAAGGCGCCGCAGCTGGCGCTGGTGCAGCCGGTGCCGCTGGCGCGTCCGCCGGCTCCGCCTCCTCTTCCTCTGACGATGACACCGTCGAGGCCGAGGTCGTGGACGACGATGACGACAAGGACAACAAGTGATGTCCGACTTCAATAAGGACGACTACCTGAACGACCTGCCCAACGCAGACGATCTGGCCGCCGCCTCCTCGGCTCCCTCTGACGAGGGAGCCGAGGAGGCGAATGCCGCGACTGAGGGAGAGAAGCCGGCCGACTCTGCCACTTCGGCTCCCTCTGATGAGGGAGCTGGCGCGGCGAATGCCGCGACTGAGGGAGAGACCCCGGCTAACTCCGCCACTTCTGATGCCGCTGGCGCAGCGCACACCGCGAACTCCGCCACTTCGGCTCCCTCTGATGAGGGAGCTGGCGCGGCGAATGCCGCGACTGAGGGAGAGACCCCGACAGACGACAAGAAGCCGGCCGACGGCGACACCCTCACTCCGCTTGGCAAGGCCAAGAAGGAGGCAGCCGACTACCTTGAGGCGCTGCAACGCGAACGTGCGGAGTTCATCAACTACCGCAATCGCGCGCAGAAGGAACAGGAGCGCTTCCGTCAGCACGGCATCATCGACGTGCTGACCGCGTTGCTGCCGGCATTGGACGATATCGATCGCATCCGCGAACACAGCGAGATGGACGATTCGTTCAAGGCTGTCGCCACCAAGATCGACAAGGCGTTCGAGAAGTTCGGCGTCGAGAAGTTCGGCGAAAAGGGTGAGGACTTCGACCCCACCAAGCACGAGGCCATCCTGCACAAGCCGGATGACTCTGCCGAGAAGGAAACCGTCGATACCGTGGTCGAGGCCGGCTACCGCATCGGCGACCGCGTCATCCGCGCCGCCCGCGTAGTAGTAGTCTCCCCCCACAACTGATCCCCGCTCAGGCGGCTCAAACATTCACAGTGCTTAGTGCTTCCTAAAGCACTAAGCACTTCACTAATACAGACTTTTACGAAAGGAGACATGAATGGCTGAGAATGAATGGCTGAACAAAGACTTCTACAAAGTCCTTGGTGTCTCCAAGGACGCTACTGAAGCCGAAATCACCAAGGCCTACCGCAAGCTGGCCCGCAAGTACCATCCTGATCTGAACAAGACCAAGGAAGCCGAGGAGAAGTTCAAGGACATCTCCGAGCCGTATGACGTGCTGAGCAACAAGAACGAACGCCAGAAGTACGATGCGATTCGCCAGTTCGGCATGGGCGGTGCCCGCTTCGCCGGTGGCTCCGGTTCGGGCGGTTTTGACGCCTCCGGCTTCTCCGACATTTTCGGCTCCATGTTCGGCAATGCGTCGGGCATGGGCGGCAATGGTTCGCGTATCCGCTTCTCCACGTCGGGCGGCGGCAATCCGAACCTGAACGATATCTTCTCCATGTTCGGCGGTGCCGCCGGTCAGGGTGCAGGCGCGCAATTTGGCGGTCAATCGCCGTACGGCAACGCCGGTGGCTACGGCTATGAGGAGGCGCCGCGCCCCGAGAACGGCGAGGACCGCAACTCCAAGATCAGCCTGACACTGCGCCAGGCGGTCAAGGGCGCGACCGTGTCCCTGTCCGTCGATGGCAAGAAGTTCAAGGCCCACGTGCCTGCAGGCGTCAAGGACGGTCAGAAGATCAAGCTGGCGGGCAAGGGCAAGCCGGGCATCAACGGCGGTCATGCGGGCGACCTGTACCTGCATGTCACCGTCAAGCCGGACGACACTTACTCCATGCGCGGTCATGACATCGTCATGGATTTGCCGGTGACCGTCGGTCAGGCTGTGGCCGGCGCCAAGGTCGAGGCCAAGGACATCGACGGCAATCCGGTCACATTCAAGGTGCCTGCGGGTTCCAGCTCCGGTGCTGAAGTCAAGCTTGCAGGGCTCGGCGTCAAGCGTGGCAGCGAGACAGGCGACCTGATTGGTCGTGTGCAGATCATGGTTCCCGCCAAGCCGGGGCTCATGCTCAAGCACGTCGCCAAGGAATTCGACGAAAAAGCCGGCGACTACCTCGCCTGACCCGCACGGTCGCCGTCCGCGCACGAAGTACACACAGCAACACAACAATCAGTGGGAGGCGCATCATGGCGCGAGTCAATCAGATTCGGCAGTTGTACGCCATGTGCGCCACCGCGTTGGTGCTGGGTCGCGCCGACCTTGATGGGGCTGACGACGTCGGCTTCGACATCGAACTGCCCATTTTCACTGTCGGCCAGGCCGCCGAGCTGGCCAACATCCATCCCCAGACCCTTCGCCAATACGACCGTCTGGGGCTGGTCCGTCCGCAGCGCACCGGTGGCGGCGCCCGCCGCTACTGCCTGCGCGATATCGCCCGCTTGGCACATGCCCAGCGCCTGAGCCAGGACGAGGGCATCAATCTTTCCGGCATCGCACGCATTCTGGAACTCGAAGAGGAGAACCGCCAGTTGCGTCGCGAGGTCAAGCGCATGCAGGCCGGCGATCAGGAAAGCGTGTTCGCGGCCGGACGCGACGGCAATATTGTCGAAGTGCAACGCTCCAATCGCGCTCGTTTGTGGCGCAACGCGATTCATCACGAAACCCGCGAGCTGCCGGGGCGCGATACCTTTGCAATGGCTGATGGCGGCTCGCGTGCGTCTAATCCTGATGCCGCCGCCGATTCCAAATCCATGGTCCTCTGGAGCTGGTGAGTAGGGAAAACCCATGATGTAGGGATTCTTGCATGGCATAAAAGTCAGAAATGGCTTTATTCCGCCGTTTTGCATCCCTGCATCATGGACGGTTCCCTACATCGTGCACAAATCCCTACATCATGGGCCGCAACGCCGCGCTGTCCCATCCGGTTGGTGCAATGGACTAAGCAAATACAGCAAGTACATGTAGCTCTTGTGGCTTTGCGAAAGCCCGCGAATGGAGGAAGCCATGCTGCTCAAGGCCGTATTCTGGGATCTGGACGGCACACTCATTGATTCGGAGCCGCTGTGGCATGACGGCGAGATCGAAATCGCCCATGCCAATGGCGGTGACTGGAACGAGGACCTCGGTTGGATGTGCTCCGGCACGCCGGTGCCGAACGTGGCGCGCAACATGATCGAACGCGGATGCACGTTGAGTGTCGAGGAGATTGACAAGCAGCTCAAGGACTATGTCTACAACGCGGAGGTGGCGCATCTGCCGTGGATTCCCGGCGTGCGCGAGGTGTTGCATTCGCTGAAGGACGCCGGCATCCCCTCGATGCTGGTCACCACGTCGCCTCGCCGTATGGCCGAGAACATCATGAAACAGTCGGAAGGGCTGTTCGCCGGCTATGTCTGCGGCGATGATCCGTACGAGCATAAGCCGAATCCTGCGCCATACCTGGCCGCCGCTGCCAAGCTCGGCATCGCCGAGGAGGACATGCCCAAGTGCGTGGTGCTGGAGGATTCCGCGTCGGGCTTGAAGGCGGGCGCCGCATCCGGTGCCACGCTGATCGCCCAGACCGGTTGGATTCGCACGGACAACTCCGGTCTCGGCCAGTTCGCCTCCATCGATTCATACGATGGCATCGACGCCGCCGCGCTGGATGGCTTCGTGAAGCAGCGGCTCGCCGGCTGAAACGCCGCTTCGCCGGGCGGTCTTTTGCCAACGAACTTCTGTCGCGGCATAATAATGCTGGTTATTAGCGATGGCTTAGTGTGGACGTCGTAGGTTTGATGTGGCCTGCTGGTAGGGTGGTTGACGGTTTCAGCGCGAGTGTCCAAGAGGTTGATTCCGGCTGGGCGAGGCGCTGCATATTGATTGCGAATACTGGTTTCACAAGATAGTTCATAGGAACAGCATGGGTTTTGTACATTTTATCGTTGAGTTGCTGAAGGATCCGCGCGCGGCCATCGCCGGTTGGATCGCCATGGGCGTGGCCCCGACCCTCGGATTCATCTTCCTGATCGTGTTCATCGAAACGGGTGTGGTCTTCTTCCCGTTCCTTCCGGGCGATTCTCTGCTGTTCGCCGCCGGTGTGTTCGCCGCGCCTGACGCGGTGACAGGCAAGGCCGCGCTGCCGCTGTTCTACCTGCTGCCGGTGGTATGGTGCGCTCCGATCATCGGCGACCAGTGCAACTACTTCATCGGCCATTTCTTCGGCCGTCGCATCATCCAGTCCGGCAAGGTGAAGGCCTTGACTCCGGAGCGCTTGGCCAAGACCGAGGGCATGATCGAGAAGTGGGGTCCGCTGGCGGTGTTCCTGGGCCGCTTCTTCCCGTTCATCCGTACGTTCATGCCGTTCATTTCCGGCATTTCCGGCATGCGTTGGAGCCGGTTCACCCCGTTCTCGGTGCTCGGCGGCCTGACGTGGTCCACGCTGTTCACGCTGCTCGGATACTTCTTCGGCAACATCCCGGCTGTACAGGATCACTTCGAACTGGTCATCGTGCTGATTCTGCTGGTCTCGCTGGCCCCGACCATCATCGGCCTGTTCAAGGCCAAGTTCGGCAAGAAGAAGGCCGGTTCGGTGACCGGCGCGCACGTCAAGGTCACCGATTCCCAGCTGGATACGCTGGAATCCGGCATCGAAAACCTCGATAACAAGTGATGCCCGCGATTGTCTTTCGCAGGTGATGCCCACCGGTCAAACGTCATGTTTGGCCGGTTTTTCTTTTTATCCACAAGTGCTGTGGATGACACGCCGGAATGTGGATAACTTGGCAAGCTAGAACCACATAGGTCGATTCGGGTTGTGCGGCACATATATGCCGCTGTTCAATCGCCCTATGACTACCATGCAACTATCCTCCGCCGCGTCGCCTGCGGTGCCATTGCCTGACGCGGTGCCTCTTCCCTCCAGCGATGCCATAGTGGATGCGACTACGCTGACTCGAATCACCCAAACCGGAGCCGTACAGGCGCAGCCTGCGCCAACATCACCGCGCGTCAAACCCAGGCGTGGCGCGCGTACCACGGCTGGTGCGCAGCCGCGCCTGCAGTATTTCTCGCCATCCTCACAGCCGCCTTCGCTGACTGCCGCGTGCACCAGCCGGCCGCTGCCGAGCCGTCCGGGCCGTCCAAACCGGGACCCGTCTACGGACGTGGTCCTGCAGAACATCGTCACGATGACCTCCAGCCATAGCGGCATAGGCTTGAGCACCACGGCTGCGATGCTGGCGATGACGCTTTCGCAGCGTGGACGGAGCTGCGCACTGATCGACGCGGATTTCGATTCCGGCTGCCTTGACCTGCTGCTCGGTGTGGAGCGTGAATCCGGCCTGCGTTTCAACCAGATCAATGCGCCGTTGGGCAAGATCGAGGGCAGGGCGCTGAACGACGAGCTCATCGATTGGGAGGGCGTGCGCGTGCTGCCATACAACACCTGGACCGGTCTGCGGCCGGAATGGTGGGAAGTGCAGGCCGTGATACGGGCGCTCGCCGAAGCCAATGACGTGGTCATCGTGGATGCGGGGCAAGGTGAATTCGTCGAGACGATGCCGGAACTGCAGCATGGCATGCAAGTGGTCGGCGTGGAGTTGTCGGTGATGGGATTGGCGCGTGTACGCGCACACCGGGCCCGACTCTCGGCATGGGAGTGCTCGCCCCCTCGTCTGATCGGCATCGCCCCCAGAGGAGCCCCACGCGGACGTGGCATCGTCAGCATAGACGAGGCGGAATCGTATCTCGTATCACCGGTGATGGGGCCAATATACGCCAATACCAGCCTGTGCGGCGATGTACTTGACGGGCTCGGCATCCGTGCTGTGCCCAAGAACTGCCGCAAAGCCATATCGCTGCTTGCCGACGCCGTGGAGCGCACGCTGCACCGCGAATCAGCCGACTGCGGCTAATATGCAGCGCCGTAAATTCGTGGCTCCCCTTGTCAGGACAGCACCGTAAAGCAGACAGCGGAGATGTTTGTAGGTGCTGTGCGAGTCGACAGGCGAGCTGACAAACCGCGCGCGAAGCGCGTCCCTGATTGCAGGACGAGCTGGCTTAATTTCGGCTCCCCTTGTCAGGGGAGCTGGCCCGCGAAGCGGGACTGAGGGGTAGTCAATTCGGCAACGAATCTCTGACGCAGACCACTAGGAGGTGGCCATGCCTGCGCATATCATGCAATCCAATTCACAATATGGTTCGCAATCCGGCCCGCAATCCGGCGCGGCAGCCGCGCCTACGTTCGGATTGCTGGACGAAGTCGTCGCCGACCCGGCGGTGACCGATATCGCAGTGACCTGTGACGGTCGGGTATGGGCGGACCGGGGATCCGGCATGAGCGAACACCGGCTACGTGTGCCGTTTCGCTCCCCGCAAGTGGTGCGAGAATACGCCACGCAATTATGCGCGCAGCTGGGGCGAAGACTGGACGATGCCTCGCCAATCGCGGACGCTTCCACTGTGGACGGCATCCGCGTGCATGCGGTGATTGCGCCTCTGGTGCCGCAGGGCGCCGCCTTGTCCATCCGCTTGCCGAGCGATACTGCGCTCGCATTGCCTCAGCTGGCGCAGCACGCCATGTTTCCGATGGCCTGGATGCCCGTGCTTCAGGGGCTCGTACACGGGCGCGCGACGATTCTGGTCACCGGAGGCACCGGATCAGGCAAAACCACGCTGGTCAAGGCGCTGCTGGCGGAATGTGACGCGGACGAACGCGTCGTCACCGTGGAGGAAGTGCGTGAATTAGGCGATTTCGGTCATCGGAACCACGTGTCGTTGATGGCGCGTGAGGCGAATGTGGAGGGTGCGGGCGCGGTGAGCCTTGCCGATCTGGTCAAGGCCACGTTGCGTATGCGCCCCGACCGTGTGGTGCTGGGGGAGTGCCGGGGCGAGGAGATCGTGGACCTGCTGCGTGCGTTCAACTCGGGGCATCGCGGTGGTATGACCACGCTTCATGCGGACAATGTGGCTCGCGTGCCGCCGCGACTGGTATCGCTCGGTCTGCTGGCCGGCGTCGCTCCGGAGGCGATGGCGATGATGGCGGAGGACGCGTTCGACGCGGTGTTGCACGTGGAACGGACGGATGGGCGCAGACGAATCGCGCAGATAGGCCGGTTGGAAAGCCGGGGTGGCAGGCTGCAGGGCGTCCCTCTGGCGCAATGGCCGGGCATGGGGGAGCCGCAGTATGCACCGGAATGGTTGCAGTTCCTGATGCGATGGAGCATTGCGGAACCCGCGCAATCCGCGCGCCCCTACTTCGATACTGATTGAATCCCACTGGCCGCCGCGCAAGGAAGCGAACGCGCAGCGCCAGATCGGCATGAGATGGAATGAGGCGAAACAATGAATGCGTTGCCGTTGTGGAGCATGATGCTGGCGATGCTCGCCGTGTGTCTCTGGCCATGGCCGGGCGACGGCGTCGCCGGGCGTATCAGGTGGGAAGGTGCCCGCCGAAACCAAGGTGCCCGTCGAAATCATGGTGCCGGCAATATTGACTGCAACAGTATCGGTGCCAATGCCGGCAGTATTGCCGGCGGAAAGAACAATGCGGTTCGCCGCATAGGCGTCGCGCAGATGCTGACGGCGATGATCGCGCGCATGAACAGCGGTGGCACACTGCTTGAGGCCTGCGAGGAGCAATACGGGCGGCGCTTCGCGACACGGGAGATCACCATACACCGTCTCGCCACGGCATTCGAGCGGCGGCGGATGCCGGATGAGACACGGATGCAGGCCGCGCGCGCAGCCCGTGGCGCATACGCCGCCGCCAAGGTCGGCGAACGGTTGGGATGCCGCGCCTCGCCTTGCCTGGAGGTGGTGCTGGCCGGGTACCGGCAGATGCGATTGCTGCAGAACCTTCAATCGCAGGCGCTCGCCGTTCCCAAGGCGACGGTCGGCATGCTCAGCGCCTTGCCGATGGTGACCATGCTGTTGGGCGAGTTGATGGGTGCGCGTCCGATGGAGTTCCTGCTGGGTTCGGCGCAAGGTCTGGCTTGTCTGCTGTCCGGCTGTTGTTGCTATGTCATCGGTCTGTTGTGGGTGCGCGCGCTGCTTCGCGGGGGCGCCGAATGACGGGTGTGTTTTGGGCTTGGGGAGCGTCGGTATGCTGTGCGGTCGCGGTATGGTTGCGTACTGTTCCGTTGCCGGTGCGTGAACGGTTGACTGCCGGCTCTGCTCATGCTGCGGTGGTGGAGGAGGAGCCGGATGATGCCACGCATACCATGCTGATACTGCGCCTATTGCGCGTGGCGCTGGTGCAGGGAGCGTCGATTCCCGATGCGTGTGAAGCGGTGGGGTACGCGGCAGGCGGCAGCAGCGGAAGGGCGATAGGCAAGGCCGGCGAGCTGCTCAAGCAAGGGGTAGCTTGGTCCGATGCCTGGCATATGGCGGAACACAGCGACGATGGGGCGGCCGGAGCGATGGCCGATTCGGCGGTCGGGACGATGGCCGGCACGTCGGTCGGGGCGACTGCCGGCGGGTTGGGCGTGGCGACAACCAGGGCTATGAGCAGGGCGGCAACCGGGGCGACGGGCAGGGCGGCAACCGGAGCGACGACCAAAACAACAACTAAGACAACGGCCGGGGCTGCCGACGACGCCGGCTCGGTGGCAGTGATTCGCGCGGCACTGGAGCCGTCGTGGCTGCATGGCGACGCCCCGGCTGTGCGCCTCGAATCCGCTCTGGAACAGCTTGACGCCGACGAGCGGTCGGCCATAGAACGCCGGGCTGCACGGCTCTCCGTCAAGCTGCTCGTGCCCACGGGACTGTGCTTTCTGCCGGCGTTCATCATGGTGGGGGTGATTCCCTCGATGGTATCTTTCATCAGCTGACTGCGGAAGCCCCTGCGACGGTGTCCTATGTTGGCCCCCTCTGATGAGGGGGCTGTCAGCGTAGCTGACTGGGGGAGAGACAGGGGACGACTGTGTTGTGTGTTTCTCTCCCTCACCCGGCTGTCGCCGGGAGCTCCCTCATCAGAGGGAGCCGAAATAGAATCAACGAACTTCGGACGCGGACCACTGGATCGCCATGCTGAGTCCACTCCTGGTTGTGTCCTGTCCATATCCGGGTGCTTCGTCCATTTGCCGAAACGGTTTTGACCACGGGGGGGGGGTAGCGTTTTGGCACAGGAGCGTAATCGTTGTGATTGCGCACTGGTGAAGGGAAAACTATGAAGAAGATGGGCAAAGTTGTTGCCGTCCTCGCTGGTTTGAGCATGATGCTCACCGGTGTGGGCACGGCGTATGCCGACGATGCCGCCGGTGATGCTGCGGTTTCGCAGTCGCAGACCGCCACGGCCGACGCTCAGGCCGCACAGGCTCAGGCTGATGCCGCCAAGGCCGACCAGAATGCCAAGCAGTCCGCCAAGACTCCGGCTCCGGCCAATGTCGACCCGCAAGTCAAGGCCGCACCGAAGGCTCAGGCCAAGGCCGCTGCCTCCGATAGCGCGAAGATCTCCGGTGTCGTGGCACCGTCTACCGCGTTGAAGTATGGCGCGGATTATGATCATGTGGACGAGTCTGCCGCGTTCAAGGTCACGCTGACTGGTCTGACCCCGGGTAAGGCGTATGGCGTGAAGTCCAGCATGAACGCGTTTAACGGGCTGCCTGCAATCGGCCAGACCACTTGGACATACGGTTACACCGATCCGGTGTTTACCGCCTCGGCATCGACCCAGACGATTGATGTGTTCTACAGAGGCTCGGTCAAGCCGTCCTCGACGGTTCAGTTCGCGCTTGTCGCGGGCGACAAAGTCAACGTCGATAACTGGGGTAATAAGTCCCTGAACGGTACTGTGATCAACACCTATGGTGGCGTGAATGTGAAGGTCCTTGACGTTACGGGCTCGAATCTTGTGACGCTGGACAGCCAGTCCGTGGAGGACATAGGCGTGCATACGGTCGGTCTCAAGGGCCATTACACCATCGATCCGAAGATTGCCGGTAGTGTCGCCAAGGTCTGCTATTCCACCACCGTTACTCGCGTGTTCAAGGTGAACGGCACGTTCGATGCCGATATTGTTGGTAGTATTGCCTACAATGGTCGCTATGTCTGGGATTGCGTTACTGGCGCGATTTCCGATGATGATGATCCTGAGATCGACAATCTTTTCAAGGTCAACGATCTGATTACGCTGGCGGCAGGTGCGTCAGGTAGCCAGACCATGACGGGCCAGTGGTTCTCCCACGGGTTCACCATTACCGCTAAGGATGGCAAGCCCATTCCGGCCTCCGGCGATATCGAGAATGTGGTTCCTGGTCTGCTCGCCAACACCAAGTACGGCAACTGGGGTTACTCTTCCGCTGACATGGGCGCACAGGAACTTATTTATGACACCGCCAAGTCCCAGACCACTCAACCTGATCCTGCCTCATTGATGTACTCGGGCATCGTGCTGACATTCGATGATGGATCCCAGCTGGTACCGGTCGCCTCATCTTACAGACCGGAGGTACAGCCCAACGCGTTGAAGACTGTTTCTGATTTCACCACCAAGGCCGCCACGAATGGCCCGGTCGCTTCCGACGACCTGACCGATGCCAACAAGAACGGTGTCGAGGGCGCCGACGGCAACAAGGCGAACGCCGGTTCCGTGTACCGCCTGTACATCGACAGCCTGAAGGAATCCGCCACCTGCAAGGCGCTGGTGGAGAAGGGCTCCTACTGCTACTGGACCGGCTACATCTACTCCACTCCGAAGCAGCTTGCTTCTCCTGACGGCAAGTCGTCCGCGGTTCGCGTGGACAAGGATGGTAAGGCTTACGTCGAGTTCAACATCCCCGCTGACACCGTGAACGGCGACCACAAGATTGCTCTGTATGACAGCGACGGCAAGCTGCTCGGCTGGACGCCGGTGACCGTGGCCGAGGGCCAGGAGCCGACTCCGCAGCCGGAGAAGCCGTCTGCTGAGGATGTGGCTGCCCTGCAGTCTGCGATCAAGGATGCTGAGTCGAAGAAGCAGGCTGATTACACGGCCGAGTCTTGGGCTCCGTTTGCGGCTGCTCTGAAGTCCGCGCAGGATGTGGCTGCCAAGTCCGATGCCACGAAGGCCGAGGTGACTGCCGCCACCGCGAAGCTGGCTGAGGCCTCCAGCAACCTGGTCAAGGCCGGCTCCACGACCCCGACCAAGCCGGAGAAGCCGACTAAGCCGACCACTCCGACCAAGCCGAACAAGGACAACAACAAGAACCAGCAGAAGCTGCCCATCACCGGTAGCAGCGTCCTGGTGATTGCGTTCGTCGCCATCGCTCTGGTGGCCGCGGGCGTGAGCGTGGTGGTGTACCGCCGTCGCAACGCCTGAGAGATCGATTCGGTGACCTGCGCCGCCCAGTGAGATATTGACCGGCGTAGGTCACGCGATTCGCCGCTCCTATGAGGGCCTCTTCCCTGTGAAGAGGCCCTCATTCGTTATCCATGACTGTGCAACGGGAAGCGGGTCCTATGAGCGTGCGGACGTTGCCCAAGCCAGGCACACGTATGCGGCGCCGGCCTGTGCTACTGATGCCAAGGCCAGTCGGCTGGACTCGTTGGCTGCCAGCATACGTTTGCTGCGGTCTTGCGAGCCTATATCTCACCAAACGTACGCTGAGAGCTGCTCAGTGTACGTTTGGTGAGGTAATGCCGGCTCAAGCCTCAGCAAACGTACGCTAGTGCTTCGCCGCTAATCGCCCTCCGGTAACATGCCCCGCGATACACTGGAGCGTATGAAGATTTCCGCTGATTTCACGGTCGTGCCTGACGACTTCGCCAAAGCCGCCGCACCTGAATACCGGGTAAGCGGCATCCCCGTCATCTCCTTCCCGTTCTATGTGGACGAGGTGAATCCGGACGCCCGCTATCTGCACTGGACGTTCACCGATCCCGATTCGATTCCGGTCTGCGGCTTCGAATGGATCCATTGGACGGTGGCGAACCTGCCCATCGACGCGCTGATGTTCGACTTCAATGATGCGCATGCGCTCGCCATCCCGCCGGACTTCTCCCGTCAGTTGCCGGCGATGGTTCCCGAGGCGGTGCAGGGTCGCAATTCCTCCGCTTCCAAGTTCGTGGGGCGCGAGAGCGATCCGGCCGTAACCATGCGGTACAACGGCCCGCAGCCGCCGGACAAGGACCACGACTACTACCTGCACGTCTGGGCCACCAAGGAACCGTTGCCCGGACTCAATCAGGGATTCTGGATGAACGAACTGCTGCACAAGCTGCGCGAATGCGGCGAGGCCCCCGACCAGGGTGCCATGTTCGTCACCGGCAAGGCGTGACACCGGTTGTGGGCAACCGCCCACGGTGTAGTGGCAATCCCACGGTGTAGGGAAGTTCCCACGGTGTAGGGAAACTCCCATGATGTAGTCAGCGAAAACGTTGGTATTCCGCCATTGTTCGATTTTGTTCGACCGCATCGTGGGGTTTTACCTACATCATGGGGTGTTTGTTCACGCGAACAGTACGACGAATATGAACACAGCGAACCCAATAAACATAACGAACACATAACGAAAGGACAATGCATTCTTATGGCCTGCACCACGATTCTGGTAGGCAAGGACGCGAGCTATGACGGCTCCACCATCATCGCCCGCAACGAGGATTCCGCGAACGGCGAGTTCAATCCCAAGCGATTCATCGTCGTCAAGCCCGAAGAGCAGCCGCGCGAATACAAGTCGGTGATCGCCCACCTGACCATCGAACTGCCCGACAACCCGCTGCAATACACCGCAGTGCCGAACGCCGACCTCAAGGAAGGCATCTGGGGCGAAGCGGGCGTCAACGAAGCGAACGTAGCGATGAGCGCCACCGAAACCCTGACCACCAACGAGCGCGTGCTCGGCGCTGATCCGTTCGTGGAATACGCGCCGGCCAAGGGCGACGAGCCCGAAGTGCCCGGCGGCATCGGCGAAGAGGACTTCCTGACCATCGTGCTGCCGTACATCAAGACCGCGCGCGAGGGCGTGGAGCGACTCGGCTCCCTGCTCGAGGAATACGGCACTTACGAGATGAACGGCGTCGCCTTCTCCGATTCCAACGAAATCTGGTGGCTGGAGACCGTCGGCGGACATCACTGGATCGCCAAGCGCGTGCCGGACGAGGCCTATGTGACCATGCCGAACCAGTTGGGCATCGACGAATTCGACTTGGCCGACGCTCTGGGCGACCAGGAGGACCACATGTGCTCCGCCGATATGGCCGAGTTCATCGAAGCCAACCACCTCGATCTGGCCGTGGAGAACACCACGCCGTTCAACCCGCGCGACGCCTTCGGCTCCCATTCCGACTCCGACCACGTGTACAACACTCCGCGTGCGTGGTACATGCAGCGCTTCCTCAACCCGTACGACGAGGTCTGGGATGGCCCGGACGCCGACCACAACCCGGAATCCAACGACATCCCGTGGGCCCGCCAGCCTGAGCGCAAGGTGACCATCGAGGACATCAAGTACGTGCTGAGCTCCCACTATCAGGGCACGCCGTTCGACCCGTACGGCCAGCTCGGCGACGAGCGCACGCGCCACATGTATCGCCCGATCGGCATCAACCGTCAGAGCCAGCTCGCCGTGATGCAGATCCGCCCGTACCGCCCGCAGGCCTCGCGCGCGATCCAGTGGCTGGCATACGGCTCCAACCCGTTCAACACGCTGGTGCCGTTCTTCCCGAACGTCGACACCACGCCCGCATACCTCGAAGACACCACCACCCGCGTGACCTCCGAGAACTTCTACTGGGCGAACCGCATCATCGCCGCCCTGTGCGACGGCGCCTTCCGCTCCACAGCCAACGCCATCGAGCGCTATCAGGAGAAGACCGGCGCGATGGGCCACCGTCTGGTGGCCGCCACCGACGAGCAGGTGGCGCGGCTCGGCCTGACCGCCGCCGAGGAGGCCGAGCAGTCGGCCGCCGAGGGGGAGTTCGAGGCGGACAACGTGGACGGCGACGTGCAGCCGATGACCCCGGACGAGATCATCGCCGCCACGCGCAATGCGGAGGTGCGCGGCATCCTCGCCGCCGCCAACCAGACCATGGCCGACCAGCTCAAGACCGAGACCGAGAAGCTGCTCGACTCCGTGCTGTACACCCGGAGCATGGAGATGAAGAACGGCTTCCACATGTCCGACTTCTAGTCCGAACCTATCCAGCTGAGGGATGTGGTCGGATTTCTCTATGATTTGACTACCCCTCAGTCTCGTTACACGAGCCAGCTCCCCTGACAAGGGGAGCCAGAGATACTGAGAAAGGCATACTCCACCAATGACCACCATTGCAGACTTCACCAGCCAGTACGGCCTGGTCAAGAAAATCGACGCATTCGGCTACCTGAAGTACCTGGCCGACAACCCGGACGCCCCGCGCAAGCACGGCAAGGTGATTCTCGTCACCGCCGATACGCCGCTCAAGGCGTCGCGCGGTGAGGGCAAGACCACCACCACCATCGCCCTTATTGACGCGCTCAACAAGCGCGGCATCGACGCGGCCGCCGTGCTGCGCCAGCCCAGCATGGGCATCACCGCAGCCGGTTCCAAGGGCGGCGCCTCCGGTGGCGGCAAGGCATCCCTGACCCACCCGGAGCTCATCGACTGGGGCCTGTGCGGCGAAATGGGCGCCATCGAGGCGGCCCAGAACCTGCTCGTCTCCTTCGCCGAGAAGGCCGTGGACGAAGGCAAGCTGGACGATATCCTCGTGCCGCGCGTCTCCGAAGTGCCGAGCCGCTCCCTGCGCTCCATCGCCGTGGATTACGGCAAGGGTAACGTGGCGGAAAAGGTTGTGCTTACCCCAACCTGCGAGCTCATGCAGATCGTGGTGCTGTCCCGCTCGATGGATGAGATCGCCGAGCGTGTTTCCAAGATGATCGCCGGCACCAAGGACGGCAAGGCCGTGACCTTCGGCGAATTCGTCGACCTGTGGCGCATCACCGGCATCCTCGCCGACGCCGTCAAGCCGGCGCTCACCGAAACCGTGAACGGCTCGCCGGTGTACGTGCACGGCGGCCCGTTCGCCAACGTGTCCATCGGCATCCCGACGCTGGTCAGCGTGGAGATGGCCTGCGCGTTGCACGACGTCGTGATCGTCGAGGCAGGCTACGGCACCGACGCGGGCGCGCAGAAGTGGCTGGACATCGCCTGCCGCGAATACGGTGCGCAATGGCCGTCCGCCGCGGTTGTCGTGACCCGCGCCTCCACGTGGCGCGACGACCCTGATCTGGCGTGGCGCTACCCGTTCCACGTGCAGCGCCTCGAGGGCCTCGATATCCCGACCTTCCCGCTCATCAACCTGTGGGAGGGTGAGGACGACCAGATTCCGTCGCTCAAGGAGACCGCTGCGGAACTGGAATTCCGCACGCCGATTATCGGCAACCTGTTCCGTGACGGCGGCGAGGCGCTGGCCCCGCAGCTTGACGCCTTCGTGGACGTGCTCGAGAACGGCTCCATGCCGGCCGAACCGCACTCTCACAAGGGCATGGCCCTGACCGAGAACGCCAAGTGGGTGGCGGAGCACGCTTATGGCGTGCCGGCCGAGCGTGTGCTCTACAAGCCCGGTTTCGCCGATTCCGTCGCCGAAGCGATGGCCCTGTGCCAGAGCGCGGGCATCTCGCTGGACGATCTGGCGTTCGTGGCGGTCAAGTCCCCGGCCACGATGACCGACAACGACCGCGCCCCGGAAGACGAGCGCACCGTGACGTTGAAGAAGGTCGAAGTGCATGCCGGCGCTGGCCTGGTGCACGTGAACCTCACCACCAGCCTCACCACCCCGATGCCGAAGATCGTGTGATTCGTTCACTCTTCACCAAGCCCTACTAACGGAGAAAGCCCACCAAAGCGGTGGGCTTTCCGGTTTTCAGGGGTTGTGAGCGGCTGTGCAGCGAAGAAATGGTGGCAACTAGAAGTTGCCGCCATTCCATCCCCAGTCGGTGGTGGCGGTGTAGCGGATGTACGTGCGGTCCTCGGGAATGCCCAGCGTGGAGTTCAGCGCGGCCATGATGGATTCGGTGAGCTTCTCCCAGGACGAGCTCGGCACGGAGCGGCCGAACACGTTGACCTCCACGTAGGCGGCGGGCTGGTCGTCCGAGCCGCCGAAGTAGATGGGCATCTCGTCCTCGAACGGGCACATCAGCCAGCCTTCGGACTTGCCGGGCACGGCGGTGATGGCCTTGCCGTATGCGGCCTTGAGCGCCTCGCGCTGCTCGGGGGTGGTCTTCACGGAGACGTGGGTATGGATGACAGGCATGATTCCTCCTTGATAATGTGGAATTGGCTTGGCCTTGTACAGGGTCCAGTCTAGCGATTTGCGGCGGTCGTGGCACTTAGTGGTTTGCCTCGTAATTGTTTGAGGTGTATTGGCCCCCTCTGACGAGGGGGCTGGCAGCGGAGCTGACTGGGGGAGAGACAAGAGATGCAGTGCTCAATTATTAGTGAGACGGACCACTAGCTTGCCAATTGCGGAGATTATTGGCCTTTCCCTGTGATACCCGCCCAACAGTCAGCCCGGTAGTGTTGAATACCCACTGTGAGAAAACTGATTGCACAGCTTATGAAGTTCGGCATTGTGGGCGTCATCGCCTTCATCATCGACTGGGGCATCCTCAATCTTCTGGTCGGCGTATTCCACATGCACAATGTGCTTGCCGCAACCATTTCCTTCATCATCTCGCTGATCTTCAACTACTTGGCGAGCATGAAGTTCGTGTTCAAGCACCGCGACGATATGGCCCGTTGGATGGAGATCGTCATCTTCGTGGCGGGCGCGGTCGTGGGCCTGTTCATGAACGATGCGATCATCTGGCTGGCGACCTACGGCATGAACCATGATGCCTATGTCTCGCAGCATGCCGAATACCTGCTGCGCACGAACGTCGGCAAACTGGTGGCCACCGCCGTGGTGATGGTCTGGAACTTCCTGATCCGCAAGTGGCTGCTCGACGACACCCATACCAATGCGATGAACCGTCTGCGCTCCGCTGAAAACAAGCTGAGCGCCGAAGAGCTCGAAGCCAAGTGGCAGAACAGCTTCTCCCACAAGCTCGGCGTCTGGTCGCTGGAGCACACGCCGAAGGGCTGGCCGAAGTAGCGAACATAAACTTCGGGACGTAAGCGCAGAATCCGTATTTCTGCACTTGCATCCCACGGCCGTGCGGGACGTAAGCGCGCTCAACCGATTGAGTGCACTTACGTCCCGTTTTGTATTGCGGAAAACAGTGGAATTCCGTCATTGTGGATTTGCGATTTCTGTTGGGTTGCGGGATGCAACGACACCAAGGCCTGTTCTGCACTCGCATCCCACGGGTTCTGCCCCGCTACATGCGCGCACCGCGCCGCGCGCCATAGCACTACACGCACGCCGCGCGCCATAGCAATACACGCATGCCGCGCACCACAGCACTACACGCGCTGCGCACTACGCTCGTCGCGCGCCTACGCGCCCCGCGCGACGAGCGCTCACACCGCCACTTCGGTCAGTGTCGGCTGCTTGGTGGAGCTCTTGATCTGCTTGAAGCCAATAAGCGCAATCGCCAGCGAACCCAGCGCAAGCACCGTCACCACCATGAAGCCACCGTGCGAGCCCATACGGTCGATGAACTGGCCGGCGATCGCCGAGCCGGCCGAAGCGCCGATGGAGTTCATCGCGCCCATCCACGCCATGCCCTCGGTCAGGCGGGATGGCGGCACGAGGTGCAGCATCAGCTGGTTGCCGTTGATCCACGTGGGTGCCTGGCAGACGCCGATGATCAGGTAGATGATCATGATCACCCACAGGTGCTTGGCGAACATGAACGTACCGATGCCGAGGTTCACCACGGCAAGGCAGAAGTAGAAGCGTTTCCACAAGGCAATCGACCAGTTCTTCGCGCCATACACCAGCGCGCCCATCAGCGAGCTGATGGAGAAGCAGGCGAACACGAAGCCCGTGTACTGCTTCATGTTCGATTCGGTGGCGAACGCGATGATCGAGATGCCGGCGGCCGACTGGAATGCGCCCAAACCGAACCAGGTCACGCACACAGCGATCAGGCCCGGGCCCCAGATGGACGCCTTCTTGCCGGAGCGCGCATCCGCCACAGCCTTGTCGATCGCTGCCCGGATCTGCGCCTCGTCGGTCACGCCTTCACGCTCCAGACGACGGCGCGTCTCCTCGGCCGCGGTCTCCACGCGCAGCGCGTCGGCTTTGGCGGCCTCGCGCTCGCGGTATTCCTTGCGGGTGATGCCTTCCCGGCGTGCCAACACGGTCTGCGACGGCGGCTCGGTGCTCAGTTCCGTCAGGAACATCAGCGCGCCCACCACCACGCACATGCCGGTGAACGAGAACGCCAGCAGGCCGGAGATCACGGCCAGTGTGGAGGCCAGCGGGTTGCCCACCACCCACATGCATTCGTCGAGCACGCCGCACAGCGAGAGCGCGCGGTCGGTCCGTTCGCGGTCGCCCTTGAGGATCTTGGTCCAGCGGGCGCGGCTCATCGCGCCCCACGGCGGGATGGCTGCCAGGAACGGCGTCAGGCAGTACAGCACCCATTCAGGCGCGCGGTTGGTGATGGAGGTGGTCAGCGCGATGGCCGCCACGATCCACACGATGATCGTCGGTATGGAGACCTGCCGCTGGCCGAACTTGTCGGTCAGCTTGCCGAGCAGCGGAGTGGAGACGGCCAGCGCGATCGCCTGGACGGCGGTGAGCATGCCGGCCAGCGAATAATTGCCGTAGTAATGCTGCACGGAGATGGTGATGGTCATGCCGATCATCGGGAACGGCATGCAGGCGATCACGCCGCCGATCGAATAACGCGCGGTGTGCGGGATGCGCAGCAGTTCGGCATACCCGCCAAAAACCTTATGCCCGACTTCCTTGATGGCGGCCGTGACGGTGTTCGCATTGGACATTACAGCACTACGCTCCTTTCCGCTCCCGATTGGATGTCCCTCGCCGCCCGTGGCGTTGCCCGGCGAAGCCCTCATCGAATGATGTGTCTGTCCATGGTCGCGCAAAGTTTGCGTGGCTGTCCGCCGCTGTCGCATATTTGCGTCACCGCTACTCTATGTGTTGGCTCGGATTGACACGCGGTAATTAAGGATTATCGGGTGGGTTTTGCCTTGGGCGATACGGCAGTGATGCACGGACGGTGCCGTGGCACAGCGGCGGCAATAGGATAGGGATTATGCCATTGTTGATTGGGTTGATTGGTATTGCTGATGACGCCGCGATCCTGCCCGGCAAGTTCCTGAAGGAGGCCCGCCGATGACCGCCACCACCATCCACTTCGTCCGCCACGGTAAGGTGTACAACCCCGACCATCTGCTCTACGAGCGTCTGCCCGACTTCCACCTGTCCGACGTGGGCCGTCGCATGGCCCAGGCCACGGCCGCCTATCTGGCCTCCAATCCGCAGACCAATACGATTGCCGCCGTGTATTCCTCTCCGCTTGATCGCACGCGCGAGACCGCAGGTGCGATCATCGGCGCGCTCAACGCCGTGCGTGGGGAGCGAGGCGAAGCTCCGCTCGAACTCACCACCGACGAGCGGGTGATTGAGGCCGGCAACGAGTTCCGTGGCAAGCGGATCGGCCATGGCGAGGGCGCATTGTGGCGCAACGGCAACTGGAAGCTCGTCCTGAACCTGTACAAGCCCAGCTGGGGCGAGTCCTACCAGCACATCGCGGCGCGCATGGACGCGTTCGCGCGTGAGAAGGTCGCTCAGCACCCCGGCCAGCAGATCGTGGTGGTCAGCCACGAGTCGCCGATCTGGTCCTACCGTCATTATCTGGAGACCGGACACCCGGAGCATTGGATGTTCCTGCGGCACACCGCGCTCGCGTCCGTCACGTCCGTGACCTACGACAACGAGACCGGCCGTGTGATGTCCATCACGTATGTGGACCCGGCGGCAGCCATCAACTGACGTATTTTGCCGGAGAAGCCGGGAATGCGTGAGCGGAACACTGGTATGGCGCACTACAATCGTTGGAAGAACTGGCCGGCCCGCTGAGGGGCGTGGGACTCGAGCAAAGGAGCATGACATGACCGTTGAACTGAACCGAGAGGCAATAGACCGCGTGGCGGCGCTGCCGGCGGTGCGCGAGGCCGCGGAGACCGGAGCGCGGCTCATCGCCCTGTGGCCGCTGACGAAGGCCATGCAGATGGACAACGATGCGAAGTACGCCGAGAACCTGCAGGTGCGTACCACCCGCGCATTCGCCCGCATCCTGACCGGTGCGGATGTGACCGTGCCGGACGCCGAATTCGTCTACGAGGGCGCGGACGAGATTCCCGGACGCCCGCAGTCAATCGTCGACACGTTGCTCGCCGCCAACGACGCCTACGATACGATGCTCGACTACTCCGAAACCGGAAACGCGGCGCTGGTCTTCGCCGCCGCCGAGGCGTTGGGCGTTGAATGGGATGATGGCGTGCAGTCTGAGATTCGCGCAGCCATCGATGCGGTCGAGCGGCATATCGAGGCCGATGCGGTGGAGGTGGAGGCCGCTGAGGGCGCTGCTGTCGCCGAGGGGGCGGGCGATGCAGGTGCCGAGGACGGCGCTGCCGCTGGGGACGCTGCGTCCGCCGGGGCCGCAGGGGATGATTCGTCCGCCTCAGACGAGGACGGTGACCGACATGCCGGCTCGGCTGACCCTGCCGCCGTGGCCCACCGCTTCGCCACCGCGCTCGCCGTGTGCGATGCGCTGCTGGGCGTGGTGGCCGCGCATGTGCCGGGCGTTACGGTTGCGGCCGGCGCGGACAGTGCTGTTGCTGACACTGCTGCCAATACCGCCACCGTGCTCGATGACGCTACGGCCCGCCGCGTGGCCATCCAGTCGTTGCCGATTCTGCTGTACGTCAACGAACTGCGCGAGCAGTGCGCCATCCCGCGCATCTGCCTGACTGACAGTCAGCTGCTGGAACTGGTCAAGGCCCGTGCTGCCGCCACCGATACGGCCGATACGCTGGACGCCACCGCGGCCCTCATCGCGCCGCTGGCCGGCACCGAGTGGGCCAAGCACCGCGAGGACGTGCTGTGGGATCCCGCCGAGGCCAAGAAGAAGGCCAAGGAGGAGGACGAAAAGCGCAACAAGGAGGCGCTTGCCGCCAAGTTCGCGCACATCAAAGACGACCCCACCAAGGAGACCGTGGAGCTGTAAGGAAGGCGCCAGAGGCGTTGTCAGACTGTCAGATGAAGGCGAACGGCAGTGAGCGGGTGTGAGGTCGGCCGCAGGTGGTCTGTGATTGCGATGTGATTTTGCCAAGGAGACCGTAGAACCACAGCGCTTTCTGCCAGGGGTCCATCTCGCAATTGGTTGAGTGGTGCTGTCCTGACAAAGGGAGCCAACAATAATTCAACGGTTTTTGACGCGGGACATTGGCAAGTCGTGGTGTTCCGCATGGGCGCCGCACGGCTCCCGTCGCCCTCTGCGGCAGCTGATGATTCCCAAACTGGTCGCTCTCCGTGGCCAGTTTTTTAATAACTGGTCATTTCACTTTGCCAATTTCCGGCAAACTGGTCACTTCATATTACCAGTTTCTGCAAAACTGGTAATATGAAGTGACCAATATCGTATTGCGGGGAGTATCACGGGGAGCGTTTGGAGGTCTTCATGACAAATCCAGTGATTGCGGAAAAGCTGGCAAGCTTCACGATAAAGGACTTTCAGCCAATCGTCGCGCGTGATTTGGATTTGGGGGAACCATTGGCGCCAAAGGCCGGCAATCTGGTGAAGGTAGTGACCGGCATGCGGCGTAGTGGCAAAAGCTATCGCCTGTTTCAGGAAATGGAAATGCTGCATGAGTCGGGCATCCAGTGGAGCCGCATCTGCTATTTCAATTTTGAAGACGATCGTTTAGGGTCAGTCACTCCTGCCACTGGAGATGAAGTGCTGGAAGCGTTTTATGCGGCGCATCCAGAGGGCTTGCGCGAAGGCGTATACCTGTTTTTCGATGAATTGCAGGAGATGCGTGACTGGGGGGCGTGGCTGCGCCGTGTTGTGGATAACACCAAGGCCACGATCTATGTCAGCGGCTCCTCCTCCAAGATGCTCTCGAATGAGATAGCAACGGAGTTTCGTGGACGGGCCTTGGATTTCGAGTTGCTGCCGTACTCCTTCCGGGAATTCGTGCGTGCGAATGATGTCGTCGACTCTGTCACACTGGATGCGGGCGACGACGGTGTCAAGGCATACTCTCTCGAGGAGCGGCTCCTGTTGCAGAACGCTATGAAACGTTACCTGATTGTCGGAGGTTTCCCTGCGGTCCAGGAGCTTCCTGACCCACAGAGGATAGCCTTGCTGCAGTCGTATGTGCAACGTGTGGTGCTGCGGGACGTGGTGGAGCGCCATGATATCTCTCGTCCTAGGGTCGCTTCCGCTCTGGCGCGGCGTGCGCTGGGGTCCAACGGCAAGCAGCTGTCGATGCGCAAGGTCGAGAATGATCTGCGCTCAGCCGGCATGCCCGCGAGTCGAGAGATGCTCGGAGACCTCATCGGGTATTTCGAAGATGCTTACTTGCTGTTCCGATTGCGCGAATTCTCGATGGCGCTGAGCGAACGGACTACGGCAATGCCCAAAGTGTATGCCATAGACCCTGGTCTGGCTGCTGCGGCGGCGAGCGCCGGCGTCCGTGATGAAGGGCAGAGGTTGGAAGAGGCGGTGTATCTGGAATTGCGACGCCGCAATGTCGGTTTCCGGCGTGACGGTATTGCTTCGTATCGCACTCGTGAGCATGGGTATGAAGTCGATTTCGTCGTAGGCGACGCTCTGCAGAGCGAGACGTACGAGTTGTATCAGGTCACGGTGAACATGGATGATGCGGCGACTGTTCGGCGCGAGACGCGCGCATTATGGGAGATGATGGCGGAGCGGGATATGAAGGAAAGCACCGTTATCGTGGGCGATGGTGAGGAGTGCGATTACGAGCAGGATGGGCGCGTGATTCATCAGATTCCGGCATGGCGCTGGTTTTTGCGGCTGCGCGGAACGTCAGGGGCGTGACGCCGAAGCGCTTCCTGAACGCTGCGCAGAAGGCGCTGGTGGAGGAGAAGCCGCAGGCGGCGCAGATCTCCTTCAGCGTCGCATCGCCGGTCAAGAGCATGTATTTCGCCGCGTGCATGCGCGCGTTGACGATGTAGGTGTGCGGGGTGTAGCCGGTGACCTGCCGGAATACGCGGATGTAGTAGTACTCGCTCATCAGCGCCATCGCCGCGAGCTGGGACACCGGCAGTGGCTCGCTCAGATGCGTGGCGATGTACGAGAGCGTCTCCTCGATGGCATGCTGGTTGTAGCTGCTGCCGCGCTTGTCGTTGCGCCAGGCGTTTTCGCCTGTACGCACGTCGGTCGGTTCGGTACCGGGCCGTCTGTTGTCTTCGAATGCTGAGGGGCTGCCGGCGCTGACGCCGTCCGTCAGGCATTCGGTGAGCACTTCGGTGATGATGAGGGACATGCGTGCCTCGTTCACCTTGCGTTCCTCGGCGAAGGTGTCGTAGATCATGCGGAACCGGCTGATGGCATAGGTGGCGCGCCGCAGCGTGATCACATCGCCCAGGTCGCTGTGGATGGCGTTGAAGAAGTCGCGTGCCAAACGGCCGTCGAAATGCATCCACAGCAGTGTGCAGTCGGTTTCGGCCTTGGCTTGGTACACATTGGGCGCATGGCAGTCGAGCAACACCAGATCGCCGGTGCGCGCCACCGAGCGCCGCCCGTTCACAGTGAAGACGAATGTGCCGTTGTAGATGGCCATCAGGATGAAGCTGTCGAACGAACCTCGATTGAGCCAGTAGCCCTTGAGATAACGGTACAGGCCGATGCGCGTGGGGTAGAGGAACATGCGCATCGCGTTGCGGCTGGGCACGTACACGAAGTAATGCGAGACCGCCGCGTCCACATGATGCTCGACCGGTGTCATACTCGTTCCCTTCCGCTGCCGCCTCTTGTTCTGTATCCTTCGCTCCCACTCAGTCACCTACGGTGAGGCGAAGCGGACTGAGGGGAGTCTATTCGCGGTCACCTTGAGCATATCAAAAAATTGTTCTGATGGTGCTGGAAATTGTGCTGGAGTGAACCGTACTGTAAGCCATAAAAACCACTGAAATCCCAGTAATATCAACGATTATTGGCTACTGCGGCACTGTGGTTGGCAAACAACGCTGTGTTTAAATAAAAACCAGAAACCGAGGAATGCTGAACGGACAGGACGACTCGGTGGCACATCGGACGAACGACAAAAGGACATCATCATGGCAAACCTTGACCCCGAGCTCGCGGCAGTCGCCGACCTGTTCCAGCTGAAAGGCGAGGTCGAAAGCATCGAGCCGTACGGCGACGGTCATATTAACGTCACCTATCTGCTGGTCACGAACCAGCGTCGGTACATCCTGCAGAAGATGAACACGAGTATCTTCCCGGACACCAAGGGCCTCATGCGCAACATCGAGCTCGTCACCGAGTTCCTGCGCGGACGCGGCCAGGAGACGCTCGATATCGTCCCCACCAAGGACGGCGACACCTACGCGATTCACGATTCCGGCGCGTGGCGGGTGTACGACTTCATCGAAAACACCACCTCCTACAGCCTCGTGCCGAACGCGGACGTGTTCCGCGAGTCCGGCGCGGCGTTCGGCGAGTTCCAGCAGACGCTCGCTGAGTTCGACGCTTCGCAGCTCACCGAGCCGATCGCCCACTTCCATGACACCCCGCATCGTTTCGAGGACTTCAAGGCCGCGCTCGCCGAGGACAAGCTCGGCCGCGCCGCCACCTGCCAGCCGGAAATCGACTTCTTCCTTGCGCATGAGAGCCAGTACGCCACGGTGACGGACGGTCTCGCGGACGGCTCCATCCCGCTGCGCGTGACCCACAACGACACCAAGCTCAACAACATCCTCATGGACGCCGAAACCGGCAAAGCGCGCGCGATCATCGACCTCGACACCATCATGCCGGGCTCCATGCTCTACGACTTCGGCGACTCCATCCGCTTCGGCGCCTCCACCGCGCTCGAGGACGAGAAGGACCTCGACAAGGTGCACTTCAGCACCGAATACTTCCGCGCCTACGCCGAGGGCTTCGTCGGTGCCGTACGCGCAAGCGTCACCCCGCGCGAGGGCGAGCTGTTCGCGTTCGCCGGCAACCTGATGACGATGGAATGCGGTATGCGCTTCCTCGCCGACTATCTGGCCGGCGACACGTACTTCGCCACCAAGTACCCCGAGCACAACCTGGTGCGCGCCCGCACGCAGATCAAGCTCGTGCAGGAGATGGAGGCCAAGGCCGGCGAAATCCAGGCCATCGTAGCCGACGTGCTGGAAGGCGGTGCCCGCTGATGACCGCCGAACACACAGCCCCCGCCGCCGTGGACACTACGGCTGCCGCGTCCGCTGCTGCCGTTGCCACGTCTGCTACCGTCACTGCCGCTGCCGCTGCCGCGGACGGGCGGTCCGCGCTCGCCGCCGTCTACCGTTCGATTGACGCGCTGGTCGCGTTCGCCGAGCGGAATCTCGGCCTCGACCCGCGCGACGCCGACTGGACGCGCAACAACATCTTCGCCCTCTTCGGCTTGGATTCATACCAAGCTGTTTCCCCTTCGGCCCCCTCTGCTGAGGGTATCGGTGATACTGCATCTCATTCGGCCCCCTCTGACGAGGGGGCTGTCGGCGAAGCCGACTGGGGGAGAGAAGCCAAGAAAGAATCCTCAAAAGAAGCCGAAAGCGAAGCCTTCGCCTACCCGGACGCACTAATCGCCGACTTTCGCGCCGCCGCCGTCTCCGCCGGCCTGTTCGCCGACGACGAGGGCCCGGTCTACGCGGACATCATCATGGGACTGCTGTCCGGCACGCCGTCGTCCATCGAAGACAGTTTCGAGGAGACCGAAAGCACGGACGGCGGCATGGCGGCGATGCACTGGTTCTACCGCTACTGCGTGGCCAACAACTACGTCAAGAAAGCCGTGCTCGACAAGAACCCGCGCTTCGACTCGCACGGGCTTGTCGTCACCATCAACCTCGCCAAGCCCGAATTCAAGAACATGAAGAAGGCGGCCGCCGGCAACGCGGTGTCCGGTGGATACCCGAAGTGCACGATCTGCCATGAGAACGAAGGCTTCGCGGGCCGTAACAAGCGCACGCTGCGCACCATGCCGATGACGCTCGGCGGCGAACAGTGGTTCTGGCAGTTCTCTCCGTACGGCTACTTCCACCAGCATGGCATCTGCGTGAACATGGAGCATACGCCGATGCATGTGGACCGTGAGACGTTCGGCCATCTGCTCGACTTCGTCGACCGCTTCCCCGGCTACTTCCTCGGCTGCAACGCCGCGCTGCCGCGCATCGGCGGCTCGGTGCTCGCCCACGACCACTATCAGGGTGGTGGTGAAGTATTGCCGATGCTCAAGGCGCCCGCCTGGGCCACGTTCACGGTGGCCGATTATCCGGACACCGTGGTCGAGATTCTTGACTGGCCCGGCACCGCCGTACGCGTAGTCTCCAAGAGCCGCGACTCGATTATCGAGGTCAGCGACCGGATCCGCCTTGCCTGGCAGCAGTACGATGACGCGGACGCGAACATCGCCAGCCATGACACCGACGGCAACCGCCAGTCCGCCGTCTCGCCGAGCGCCATCATCACCGAACGCGGCTATGAGATGAGCCTCATCTTCCGCAACAATGCGGTCAGCGAGGAATACCCGGAAGGCATCTTCCACGCGCACCCCGAATTCTGGCCGATCAAGCAGGAGCCGGTGGGCCTGATCGAGGCGCAGGGCCTGTTCATCCTGCCCGGACGATTGGTGACGCAGCTCGGTGTGCTTGAGGACGCGCTCGCAGCCGGCGAGCCGCTGCCGGAATCGCTGAGCGAGTTCGCGCTGGTCTGGGATGAACTGACCGCCGCGCTGAACGGCAATCGCAACCGCGAGGCCATCACAGCGGCCGTGCACGACGAGCTCGGCAGCGTCTGTGAACGCATCCTCGGCAACACCGCCGTGTTCAAGACCAAGCCGCAGACCCAGCGATTCCTGGAGAACCTCGGCTTCACCCAGCAGGACTGAGTTGCAACGCGGCAGCCGCCATACAATGACACACGACACCAATAGGGGAGCGAACCATATGACATCATTCAATGTCCGCACGCTTGACGCCGCATCCGGCCGCGCGATCATCAGCGATTACGCCGCGCACGTGCTGAGCTGGGTGCCAGCCGGCGGTCAGGAGGTTATTTGGACGCCGTCCACGCTGCGTTTCGAGGACGGGCAGCATCTGGGCGGCGGCGTGCCGATCTGCTTCCCGTGGTTCGGCCCCGGATTCGCGCACGGCCATCAGACCGCGAAAACCCCGCTCCACGGGTTCGCGCGCGCCCGGAACTGGCGGTTCGATGAGCAGTCCTTCACCGGCGACCATGCGCGTTTCATCCTCGATGCCGCGCAATTGCAGCCGGGGGATGCGCCATGGCTGGACGACGAACCAGCCTCCGATTTCCGTGCGGTGTATGACGTGACGCTGGGCGGTGGCAGTGCGGTGGCTGAGGCTCAAACTGTCGCATCCGGAGTGCATGTACCGTCTGAATCGGCCAACGGTTCACCGGTCACTGTGTCTGTGCCGTCCCGGTCATTGCCCTCCCAGTTGCTGCCGTCCCAGTCGCTCACGATGGCCCTGACCGTCACCAACACCGGCGACAAGCCGATGACCTTCGAAGCCGCGCTGCATTCGTATCTGCACGTCGGCGACGTGGCAGGCGCGCGCCTCTCCGGCCTTGAGGGCGCCACGTATCTTGACGCCACTGAGTCGGGGTTCCCGCCGAAGACCCAGGACACTTCGGAAGTGGCGTTCGGCGACTTCGAAGTCAATCGCGTCTATTATTCGGATGCCTCGTTGGAGCTGCACGACGATGTGCTGGGCCGCACCATCCACATCGCCAAGTCCGGCTCCCCGCAGACCGTGGTGTGGAACCCCGGCAAGGCGGGCGGAGAGACGATGTCCGACACTCGTCCGGATGCCGCGGAATGGCGCGGTTTCGCAGCCGTCGAGGCTGCCGTCTGCCGCGACCGGGCCGTCACACTCGCTCCCGGCGCATCCCACACGCTCTCCCAGACCCTGACCGTGGCGTGAGCGGCGACGCTACCTTTCGGTCGCAGTCATCAACAGCGTTGCGGCATGCTCTCGTTGGTGTGAGACCGGATCGGCCTTTCATATCCTTTTTAATCCTTTTCTATCTTTGTATATCTTTTTCTAAGCTTTCATATCTCGGGAATGGGGCGTGTGCCGGTAGATAGTGCCGGTAGATAGGTGCAGCGTCTGTGAAATGCGGTTTTCTGCCTCATCGAACCGTCAATGAGGCAGAAAGCGGTGGTCTGGCGGACATCTGTGTCGTTGGCCAAGTGTCGTTCGCCAAGTTATGTTCGACGATGACACCTGCCTCTTCCTGCTCCGACGAATGTGATGAATGCGATGAATAATGGGAAGTATGACCGGTGATATCTGCGACTTCGCGTTGTGCGAGCGCTATTTCGGCATCACGGCCGATTTGTATGAGCCGGCGGTGAGGCTGCTCGCATGGCTGCACGAGGATCAGGTCGGCCGGGAGTCGCTCAGCGGTATCGCCGAGCTTGTGCTGCGCAGGAAGAATGTTTCTGCCGCCGCCGCGCTGGTCGAACGATTGCGTTCCCATGTGGCTGTCTTCTACCCGGTGCGTCCGGAGGGCTCGAATGTGACGCTGGCGGCGGTGATGGTGGATCTGTTGCCGTCCTCCGTTGCTTCGATGCGGTCAGCCGGTGTGCCGGACGACATCGTCCGGGCCACGCTGCGCGATTTCGCGATATGGGCCGACGTGCATCGTGAGAAAACCGGGCGTCCGGGCATCAGCGAAACCGAATGGAACCTGCTCTCGCTCACTGGCAATATCCTGCGCATCGGACGGTTGCAGTACGAGTCGACTGTTTTTCTTGAGCCGTATTACGTGTGCCGGGATACGCGCGACGGTGGTCTGGTCATTCTGGCCGCCGACGGCGTGCGCGTCTCGGTGGCGGGGCTGCCGCTGGCCGCGGGCGACGATTCCCGCGCCTTTGTCACCCGTCTGCGATTTGACGATGGTGTAATCGCCGGTAATCCCATTGATACCGAACGCGGGGTGATCCGCCGGGAGACAGCCAGTCTGCGGACCGACGACCATGATCTGCTGTTGGCACCCGGTATGCCCGCAACCAATATCCATATCCCCGCTGACGGGCCGCTGACACCCGAGCTTGTGGACTACTCCATCGCCCAAGCCAAGCCGCTGCTCGACAAACTCGGCCGCCTCACCCCGGTCGGCGTCTGCGAAAGCTGGCTGCTCGACCCGGCGCTGGACCAGATTGCGCGCTCGGACAGTAACATCTGCAGGTTCATGCATCGGTTCGCCAAATTCCCCAATGCCACGCCCGGCTCGGCCATCGTTGAACGTGTGTGCGGATGGGGTACGAATGCGCTTCCGCCCGAAAAGCTGCCCGAGCGCACCGGCTTGCAACGCGGACTCAAGCGATACCTGCTCGCCGGCGGTACCGTCCGCGATGTCGGCGGCGTCCTCGTCTGGTGACGGCTCGTCTGCTCAGCGTTCCGATGCGATCCTGCTGTGGGCTGCTGTGCGGCGCCGTTGCGTGGCGCTGTGTCGTGTGGGCTGCCGTGTGGCGCCGTGCGAGCTGCCGTGTGGCGCCGCGTGGGCTGCTAGGGTCCGCTGTGAATCATCGTGTGGGCCGCCGTGGAACCTCCTTGAACCATCGTGAGCCGCTGGGGCGCGGTGCCGTATGGACTGCCGTGAGTTGCCGCGTGAAACACTGTGTGAAACGCCGCGCGAAACGCCGTGCCGTATGGGCCGCGGGGACCGCCGCTTGAGCCACTGCATGGGTCGCCGTGTCGTGTGGGCTGCTGTATGAGTTGCTGTGTGGGCCGCTGTGAACTGCCGCGAGCCGCCTCGTTGCTGGAGTTGTCGTCCAATTGAGCGTTTATCAGCCCTCTTACTGCCTGAATGCATACTGCCTGAATGCATACGCAGATGATGCTGTTCGGGCCGGTTCGGGTTGGCTTGGGGCGGACCGGCCCGATCCTAGGCTGGTATCTAGTTCGAGCGGATAGCTTATGCATGTCTCGGGGCATGGTTGACGCCGATTTTGGGTGGGTTCGGGTTGGTTTCGGGTCGGTCTGTGCTGCTTTGGACTGCTTTCCAGAATAGTTCGGACCGTATGTTCGCGTCCTGACGAACATGGCGCGAACATACAGCCTGTTTCGGGTCTTTAATCAGCTGTAAGTTCGCGGTGCTCTCGCTAGGACGCGAACATACAGCCTGTATTGGGCTTCTGACCGGTTGTAAGTTCGCGGTGCTCTCGTCGAGCCGCGAACTTACAACCGGTTGGCGGCTGGCACCCGGCTAGCCGGTGCGTGTTTGGGTGTCTGTGTTGGGTTTCGCGTGTTTGGGCGTGCCCGGTGTGTGTCTAGTGCCGAGGGCTTGGGTATTCCCGGGGACATATTTGCGTGTGCGGGACGTTCGCTGGGTGCAGCGGGCTTGCGTCTGCCGGGTATGTGTTGGGCGGGTATGTGTTGGGCGGGTGTGCGTATGTACCGGGCAGGTGTGCGCCGGGCACCGCAGGCTTGCTCTCCGATGCCCATGGAATCGCGCGTCTATGCAGTCGCGCTTGGAGGGGTGCAGGATATGACAAGAGCCCCGCTCGTATGAACGGGGCTCTGCTGCTGCCTAGCAGGGATTATCGCCAGGGGCTATCAGCTCACTGACCCTGCCAGGGCTTCTGCCCGGCGTTGTCAGAGGCGTTGTCGGTGCCGGCGTTGGTATTGCTGGGCGATGCCTCACTCGGCGCCGCCGCCGGCTGCTGCCAAGCGGGGGCTGCGGCATTGGCATCGCTGCCGTACGCGGGTGCTGTCGGTGCTGTCGGTGCTGTCGGAGTCGCCGAAGCTACCGGAGTGGTTGGGGTCGCGGGAGTCGCGGCCGCGCCCGGTTCGCCATAGACGGGTGTCTGCGCCGCCGGGGCGCCGTATTCCGGATATGCGGACGTCTGCGGAGTTCCGTAGGAAGCGTCCGTGGTCGGCGCTGCGGGAGCGTATCCGGTGGGCGCGTAACCATTGGGGTCGCTGGACGCGTAACCATTGGGCGCGTAACCGTTGGGATCAGTGGGCGCGTAGCCATTGGGTGTTGCCGCGGCAGGATTCTTGTCGAAGCGCGCGCCTTCCGGCTTGCTGGCCTGCGCCATGAATACGATGTACACGATGCCGGGGGCGGCGAGCAGCAATACGCCGACCACTATCAGGCCAATGCTGCCGGCTGCGATAGCGCCGTAGCCCTCACTGTAGGTGCCGCCATACTGCATGCCGCCGAGACCGCCGAAGAATGCACCGGCACCGCCGGCGATAATCAGGACGATGCCGCCTACGAACGCGCCGTAGAATCCGGCGAGCCACCAGCCGGATCTGTTGGTGTCGTGCAGGCGTCGGACTGCCAGTGCGAGATTCGGCACCAGTGTGCCGATGCTCCAGATGCTTTCGAGGAACTCGAGCTTGCCGTCGGTGACATCAGTCAGCGTGCCCAGTACGAAGTTGATGCCAAGGAACGCCAGCATGAACCACCAGAATTCGCTGCGGGATGCCCGCCCGGTGAATACGGCGTACTTCTTCCAGTAGCGCAGGAACGCCTCCGGGAAGGGGCAGCCATAGTAGGGCTGGTCCAGCGGCACTGTGGCGGCTTGCGCAGACGCGGGATAGACCGAGGGTTGCTGCGGGGCGGTATACGGGTTGCCGTTGTACTGGTTGTTGCCATACTGGTTGGCGTACGGATTCGCGTTGTACAGGTCGGCAGCGTTGGTGGAGTTGGCGGTGCCGGTGTCATACGGGTTCGCGCCGTATGGGTTGCCGGACTGCTGGTCATACTGGGGCTGGGGCTGCTGGGGCTGGCCGTATTGCGGGGTGCCGTACTGGGGCTGTGACTGAGGCTGGTCGGCTTGCCCGTATGCGGCGGCTTGGTTGGCGGCCGGCTGGGGCTCCGTTTGACCGTACTGCCCATACTGGCCGTATTGCGGAGCGGCATACTGTGATGAATCGGTCTGCCCGTACTGCGACTGGGTGCTGAAGGCCGGCTGCTGCTGGGGGTCGAACGGGTTCGCGGCGTTCTGTGGCGCGGCTTGGCCGTATGCCGGCTGCTGGGGCTGCTCGGTCTGCCCGTACTGCGGTGCTCCGTACTGCGGCTGGCTGGTCTGCGGGGTCGCCTGACCGTAACCGTATTGCGGGGTTCCGTATTGCGGTTGCGTGGACTGCTCGTACTGGTTGGCGGCGTTCTGCGGCTGTGTGTACTGGCCGTACTGCGGCGCCTCATATTGCGGCTGAGCGGTCTGGCCATAAGCCGGCTGTTGGGGTTGTTGGGGCTGTTGCGGCTCGAACGGAGTAGCCGCGTTCTGTGGCTGGGCGGGTTGCTCGGCCTGACCGGCGGGAGCGAGCGGAGTGGCATAATCGTTATGCCCATACTGCGGCATTGCGGCATTGTCGTTGGGTGTGCGGTGTGCTTGCGAATCTGTGCTTGCGTTGCCGGGCGTTGGCGCTTGCGGCAGCGGCACATTGCTGGGATCGGTCATTGATTCCCCTTTCATCAAGGACTGTATTCGTCCATCTCTATTCTTCCAGCTTTTCATGGAAAACCAAGCAATGTAGGGGAATGTTGTCTGAATATTGGTCTGAATACTGTTCTGATGCGTTCTTTCATGAGTGCTGGATGCTGTAGATGCTGTGGTCCTGGTTTCCGTTGCTTCGGGCGGGAGGTTCGTCGCAAGCCCTTTTCCTCAGGCCCACGGCCGACGGCAGAGAACAGATGCGCACTTATCGAGCCCGCTACATATGGGCTGGGCGCGCCACCTGTTGGGGTGGCGACGCTGGAGCGGTCGCTGGGTGGGCTATCGGCCTGTTTGGGCTTCGTTTTCGCGATTGCGTTGAGGCGGGGCGTACGTGGAGATGTATTCCGAGATTTTCGTTGTGGTTCGTATTGCTTGCATTCCCACGGCCCCGCTGAGGGAGGCGCACGCGGGGTGCATTGTTATCAAATTGATATGTATGCTTGTTGAGCGATTTTGTTCATTTGTGTTACGGTGATTGCAGTTATTCAATATGCGCGCGGCTGCGGTGACGGAGCCGGGAAGCAATTGACGCTTCTGACGCATGGCAGTAAGGGGAACATGATGAACAACGACTACAAGAATGCGAACGGTGCCGTCGCTGATTTCCACGAAACGCGCGAAGATGAATCCCAGGATTGGGCTGCGCTGTTCAACGGCCTCGCCTGCTGAGCGACATATCTCAGCGGGGCGGTTTGTTGGCTGGGCCGATGTTTTGCTCCGTTGAATGGCGGTGGCAGGGGTGTTTCCTCGGTCTGGCCGAGGTTTTGCTTCGTTGGGGAACTGTCAGTGGGGCGGTTCGGCGGCTGACCAGTGGTTTTGCCTCGCTGACGGGCGGTGAGCGGGGTATTCCGTCGGTCTGTTCGAGGTTTTGCCTCGCTGGGGAGCTGTCAGTGGGGCGGTTTGTTGGCTTGATCGAGATTCTGCCCCGTTGAGTGGCTGTGACCGGGGTATTTTGTTGGCTTGGTCGAGGTTTTGCTTCGTTGAGTGGCGGTGGCCGGGGTGTTCCTTCGGCTGGGTCGAGATTCTGCCCCGTTGGGGAGCTCTCAGCGGGGTGTTTCCTCGGTCTGGCTGAGGTTTTGCTCCGTTGAATGGCGGTGACCGGGGTATTCCGTCGGCTTGGTTGTGGTTTTGCCTCGCTGGGGAGCTGTCAGTGGGGCGGTTCGGCGGCTGGCCAGTGGTTTTGCCTCGCTGACAGCCGGCTCAGCGAGATTCTGCCCAAGGGCAGTCCTAAAGTAGTGGACTATGACTGATGCTGAAAACACCAAACCCGAACTCCCCGCGAACGTCCGTGTTCGCTTCTGCCCGTCGCCCACCGGAACCCCGCACGTCGGCATGGTGCGCACCGCCCTGTTCAACTGGGCCGAGGCCCGTGCCACAGGCGGCAAGCTGATCTTCCGTATCGAGGATACCGACGCCGCACGCGACTCCGAGGAAAGCTATAACCAGATCCTCGAAGCCCTGCGTTGGTTGGGCATCGACTGGGACGAGGGCATCGACGTGGGCGGCCCCCACGGCCCGTACCGCCAGTCCGAGCGCACCGACATCTACAAGGACGTCGCCGCCAAGCTGCTCGAGGCCGGCTATGCCTACGAGTCCTTCTCCACCCCGGAGGAAATCAAGGAGCGCAACATCGCCGCCGGCCGCCCGGCCGAGTTCGGCTACGACGGCTACGACCGCGACCTCACCGAGGAGCAGAAGGCCGCCTTCCGCGCCGAGGGCCGCAAGCCCGCGCTGCGTATCCGCATGCCCGACGAGGACATCGCCTTCGACGACCTCATCCGTGGCCGCATCGAATTCAAGGCCGGTTCCGTGCCGGACTACGTGATCGTGCGCCCGAACGGTGACGCCCTGTACACGCTCACCAACCCGGTGGACGACGCGATGATGGACATCAACGTGGTGCTGCGCGGCGAGGACCTGCTCAGCTCCACCCCGCGCCAGATCGTGCTCTACCGTTACCTCGAGGCGCTCGGCATCGCCAAGACCACCCCGCTGTTCGGCCACATGCCGTACGTGATGGGCCAGGGCAACAAGAAGCTCTCCAAGCGAGACCCGGAGTCCAACCTGTTCAACCACCGCGACGCCGGCTTCATCCGCGAGGGCCTGCTCAACTACCTCGCTCTGCTCGGCTGGTCCATCGCTCCGGACCGCGACGTGTTCACGATGGATGAGATGATCGCCAAGTTCGATGTGCGCGACGTCAAGGCCAACCCGGCCCGCTTCGACCTCGACAAGGCCATCTCCATCAACGCCGAGCACATCCGTATGCTTGACCCGGCTGACTTCCTGCGCCGTTCCGTGCCGTACCTCAAGCGTGACGACGTGGTCTCCGCCGACGATTGGGATGCTCTGACCTCCCGTGAACAGGAGATTCTGACCGCCGCCGCACCACTGGTCCAGCCGCGTGTGCGACTGCTGGGCGAGGTGGCCGGCATGGTTGGGTCGCTCCTCTCCACCGAGGAATATCTGGAGCCCGCCGACGATGCACGCAAGCAGCTCAAGGACTCCGCCGGCGAAGTGCTTGACGCCGCCATCGCCGCGCTCGAAGGCGTGGACGAGGCCGACTGGAAGACCGACCACCTGCACGAGACGCTGAACAAGGCCTTGGTGGAGGACGGTGGCTACAAGCCGCGTCTCGCCTTCGGCCCGGTTCGTGTGGCCATGTCTGGCCGTCGCGTCTCCCCGCCGCTGTTCGAGTCGATGGAGATCGTCGGCAAGGCGATTTCCGTGGCCCGCCTGAAGGGCCTGCGCGCGCACCTGTGAGTCCGGCATTTTGAATAGCTCCCCTTGTCAGGGGAGCTGGCAGTGAAGCTGACTGAGGGGTAGTCAAAGGCGGGCATCTGTTCACACTGATGCCCGCCTTTCGCGTACTCAGAGCGGTACCAGTGTCGCCCATGCCGTTATCGCCGCTCAACGTATCGGCTACATTCATTCATGAGGTTGATGTGTCATTCATTAGGTAGGTGCCTTGCCAGTAGATGCCTTGCCGCGCCGATCATTGAAATGGCGGGTTTCCGTGGTGTCGGCTTGACCATCACGGCTTGAGCATCACGGCTTGAGCATCACCTGTCAAATGAATGACAAACAACCTAATGAACGCAGTGGATGGCCTCGGGGCTGGATTGCAGCCGCCTTATCGACGCTGCGTCCTATCTCCTCCCTTAGCCATGCGTGGAAATCGGACATAATGTCATGCCATGTTCTCGTCAGGACATGTCCCAACGTATATGGGCCCATTGCTGCCTGTTACGCATTCACAAGGCTTGGGATATCGTTGATGGTGAGCAGACGCCCGAAGCTGGTATCGAGACTTTGTCCTCCTCCGTAGACGACGATGCGTTGGTCATTGCTAAGTTCCATGACATCGGCCATGGTGCTGATTGTGGCGAAGGCGTGGGGGTCGTAGGTACTTGATGCCTTGACTTCGATGGCGTATTGAATCGCTCCGCCCTTTTCGATGATGAAATCGATTTCCTTTTTACTGTAATCACGCCAGTAGTACAGTCTGGGACGGCGGCCGACGGCATAATACTGTTTGATGATCTCACTGGCCACGGCATTTTCAAATAGATTGCCGCGTTGTTGGCTGAAGCGCAGGTCGTCCGCAGACTCCATTGCCAGTAGATTCGCCGCAAGACCCGTGTCGTAGAAATACAGTTTTGGGCTTTTGACGAGGCGCTTTCCATAATTCTTGTAATACGGATAAAGCCGGAATGCGATAAAGCTTGTCTCCAGCACGGAAAGCCACTCCTCAACGGTCTTCCCATCGATTCCGCAGTTACGTGCCAGGTCGGCGTTATTGACTATTTCTCCACAGCGCAGCGCGCATTGCACCAGGAATCTGCGGAATTCGCTGAGTTTGCGGACTCCGAGCTCTTCGCGAATATCACGTTCCACGTAGGTGCCGATGTAGTTCGGAAAGAAGTCGTTGGGGTCGATTGATGATGCGAACATGCGAGGATATCCTCCTTTCCACACCCAGTCGTATACAGTAGGCAGATTGATGTTGGCGTTCGCCATTTCGGAGTGGGAAAGTGGCAGTAAATACGTGACTGCAACTCGCCCCGCAAGGGATTGCGTGATGTTCTTCATAAGAAGGAAGTTCTGCGACCCAGTCAGGACGAATTGCCCCGGTTCATCGCGATCGTCTACTATGCCTTGGAGATAGGAAAACAGGTCGGGCACACGTTGTGCCTCGTCAAAGATTACGTGATTGTTGTACCGCTCAAGAAAGGCCTTGGTGTCTGTCCGCGCGAATTCTCGGACCGAAGGATTCTCCAACGTGACGTATTCGTAGTCGGGGAACAGGTGTTGCGACAACGTTGTTTTGCCGCTTTGACGCGAGCCGGTGATGGTAAGGATGGGGAATTTGGAGTTCAGTTCCCTGATTTTGTCTGATATCGCGCGTGGGATCACGATTGGCCTACCTCGCTATTCCGTGATTTCGATAAGTCTAGTCCGTAATTTTAATATGCCTATTCCATATTTTACTGGTTACTATTCCATATTGTACGGTTCTATGTGCCGCGCCTGTGCTCAAGTGATGATGCTCGCTGAAAGTGATATGTAGTTTGCGCCGGATGGTGGCGGAATGACGGACGGCCGATTGCTGAAGGGGAAGATTGACAAGACGGTTTGTGTGCGCATGGAATATGAAGCAGATTCATAAAACGTTGGAATTCCGCGCGACACGCCGTGATTTGCGTTGAGTTGGATACTCGCGTATATTAATCACCTGTTGCGCGGTTCACCGAGCAGCCGGTTGAAAAACTGAATATGCCCCCATCGTCTAGCGGTCTAGGACTACGCCCTCTCACGGCGCCAACACCGGTTCAAATCCGGTTGGGGGTACGACGGACAACTCCATGAGTTGCTACGCCAAGCCAAATTGGGGTGTGGTGTAATTGGCAACACAGCTGATTCTGGTTCAGCCATTCTTGGTTCGAGTCCAGGCACCCCAGCCAATGACCCTCGCGGAATGCGAGGGTTTTTGTTTTTCGGAGTAAGCAAAGTAATGCGGTTTTTATCCGCGTGCAGGCGTGCTTCGTTGCTTCCGCTGCGGCCGGCACAGGTGGGTGCAGATGCGCATGGCATTGTGTATCAAGCTGACGTCCTTGTCGAACAAGCATTGAAACCAAACAGCATGGAATGTGCCGTCCGTGTGCCACACCGGTGCAATACAGGCTGTTTTGTGCTGGTGTGGTACGCGGGCGTGCCGCACCAGCACAATCAATCGCAGTATGCGCCAGCGTGGCAGGACGGCGAATCGCAAAACCGCGGAAATCCGCCACTATGGGGAATCGTGAATATGCGACGCGTGCCACGCCTGCGCGATACGAGCGATATTGCAGTGGCGTGGCACGCGACGAGCGTCCGCACCGCATCCTGCATGTCCTCGGCGAGGCGAAACGGCCGCTATGTGCCCTGATGGCTTCACTCAGCGCCATGCAGCGAAGTCATCAGGACGTCAACCGGCCAGCTGCCTTCACTGAGAACACCCCGCGAAGCGAAACGGTCATCACATGCCCAGCCGACTTCACTTCTTTCTCGTACCAACTTACGAGACCACGTTGCCGCTTTTCGGTGTCCCGCCCAGCTCAAAGCCATTCGGCAGGGTTAAGGGTCAGCAGCGCAGCAAAACCTCGGTCCAGCCGATTAATCGCCCCGATTATCGCCATTCAGCGGGGCGGAACCTCGGTTGGGCCGTGGAGGTGCCCCGGTCACTGCTTGTCAGCGGGGCAATATCCCGGTCGGGTGGGAGGAATGCTTCGGTCGCCGCCTCTCAGCGGGGCGGAACCTAGGGTCAGCCGACAAGTTGCCGTGCTGACAGCTTCTTAGCAGGGCAATATCTCGGTTGGGTGGGAGGAATGCCCCAGTCACCACCTCTCAGCGGGGCAATATCTCGGGTCGGCCGACAAATCGCCCCGCTGGCGACTCCTCAGCGGGGCGGAACCTCGGTTCAACGGAGAAAACGCCCTGCTGACGGCTCCTCAGCGGGGCGGAACCTCGGTTCAGTGGTGAAGTTGCCTCGCTGACGGTCTCTCAGCGGGGCAATATCTCGGTTGGGTGGGAGGAATGCCCCAGTCACCACCTCTCAGCGGGGCAATATCTCGGGTCGGTCGGCAAGTCGCCCCGGTCGTCGCTCTTCAGTGAAGCAGAACATCGGCTACACCGGGGGAATGTCGCGCCTACACCGGCGTAGCGGGGCGGAACCTCGGTTCAACGGAGAAAACGCCGTGCTGACAGCTCCTCAGCGGGGCAGAACCTCGGTTGGGCCGTGGAGGTGCCCCGGTCACTGCTTGTCAGCGGGGCAATATCCCGGTCGGGTGGGAGGAATGCTTCGGTCGCCGCCTCTCAGCGGGGCGGAACCTAGGGTCAACCGACAGGTTGCCCTGCTGACGGCTTCTCAGCGGGGCAATATCTCGGGTCAGTCGGCAAGCCGATCCGATTGCCGCCGTTCAGTGGGGCGGAACCTAGGGTCAACCGACAGGTTGCCCTGCTGACGGCTTGTCAGCGGGGCAATATCTCGGTCGGGTGGGAGGAATGCTTCGGTCATGGCTTTTCAGCGCAGCAAAACCTCGGGTCGGTCGACAAGTCGCCACGGTCGCCGCCTGTCAGTGGCGCAAAGCTTCGGTCTAATGGCGAGGATGCTTCGTTGAGTAGGCTTGTGCAACCTGGCGCACACGACCCGGCGCACACAACTGGGAACCGCCTCAGATTGCGCTTGGAGAATTCTTCTTGTAAAGTATCTTCACGTAATTACAGATGCTTTATTTTTCAATGATGATGGCACCTGTTCCACCTCGATGAAGAGATCAAGGAAAATATAGTTAATGAAAAAGACGATATCAGTGGCGCTGGCGACAGCGCTAGCCCTGACGTGTATGGGCAGTGGAGGGACGGCGTTCGCCTCACCTCTCACTGATGCCGACATACAATCCTTGGCGAGCCAGATCCAGAAGATCAACGACGATGCTTCCACCCAGACTCCCGCAGTCCAGAATGATTCCGCAGCCGATTCCTCGGCCGATGCCGCGACAGATGCCGTGGAAGGCTGGACCATCGACGCCAACATAGCCAAGGGCGGAGAGATCCTGGCGATGGAGGACGGCTGGCTGCACTTCAAGTCCACTGCGGCGCACGGCAATGCGGCGGCGAACCCGAGCGCAGCCAATGACTGGCCTGCCGTGGCCATCTGGGGCACGGACTACGACTTCTCCAAGGCCGGTTCCTTCCACGCCACCATCAAGTCTCCGCAGGAAGGCTCGGCAAATCGATTCGGCTTCTATCTGGGATACAACGATCCCGGCAGCGGTCTGTTCATCGGTTATGACGCCCAAGGTTGGTTCTGGCAGACCTACACCGGCGGCGGCGAAGGCGACTGGTACAGCGGAGGCCGCATCGCCGCGCCCAGTGCCAACGACGAGCACGACGTCGTCGTCTCCTGGACCGACGCCAAAGTAGCCACGCTGACCGTCGACGGCCAGAAGGCATTCGACGTTGACTATTCCAAGATGACGAACCTCTCGAACAAACTCGCCATCAAGGCCGGCTCCTGGAAGTTGTTGAACCAGGTGACCGATGTGTATATCAAGGATTTCCCCGAAGTCACTGAAGCCGCCAAGTATGCGGTCTCCGGCAAGGTCGTCGACGCCGAGGGTGCCGCAATCGCCGGCGCAGCAGTGCGTCTGGGCGACGCCAAGGCGAAGACCGGTGAGGACGGCGGCTTCAGCTTCGCCGACGTCGAAGCCGGCGAATACACGCTGTCCGTCGCCAAAGACGGCTACGAGGACGTCTCACAGCAGGTGACCGTCTCCGACGCCGATCTGGCCATCGATCCGATCGTCCTCACCAAGTCTGCGGCGGTCAAGACCGAAACGCTCAAGACCAAGAAGATGGAAGTCCAGGTCAAGCAGAACTTCCCGGCCGTGCTGCAGTACACCATGGCCGATGGCAAGGTGATGTACGGCCAGACCAAGGATGTGCGCACCGTCCAGATCAACGGCACCAACATCGAACTGGCCGATGATGACGTGACCTTCAAGAAGGTCAGCGCCACCGAAGCCACATACACGCTGAAGGTCAAGGACGAAGCCAAGAAGATCGACGCGGTGATCACCGTCGAGATCAAGGTCGAGAAGAACCAGCTGCATCTCAACGTCACCAAAATCAAGAACAATCTGTCCGACGGCATCCCCGAAGGCAACGGTGTGGAGAAGAACGCCATCGAGACGCTCGCTTTCCCGAACCAGAGCCTGGTCTCCGTGCGCGCCAATCAGGACAGCGCCCAGTTCACCGGTACCACGATGTCGTCCAGCACGACAAAGCCCGGTGATGAGAACTTCGTCATCACCGACGACACCAGCTACACCGACCGCGACTACACGTACGGTTTCGTCTCCGGTGCCGGCCTGAGCGCCGGCCTGTGGTCGAATTCCGAGCATGACGGTCGCGCCGCATACGCCGGCGTCCGTGGCGGCAGCCAGAACACGCGCGTCTACGCCACCACCCAGCAGACGGGTGAGACCACGTCCTTCGGTCTGGCCAGCGCTCCGTGGTACTACCACCGCACGGTCACCGATTCCAAGGGCAAGAAGTATACGGTGGCCGAAACCGCCATGCCGCAGATGTCCGTCGCCATCGCAGGCGATGAGAACGAGGACGGTGTGGTCAACTGGCAGGATGGCGCGATCGCTTATCGCGACATCATGAACAATCCGTACAAGTCCGAGGAAGTGCCTGAGCTGGTGGCATGGCGCATCGCCATGAACTTCGGCTCCCAGGCGCAGAACCCGTTCCTCACCACGCTTGACAACGTCAAGAAGGTGGCGCTCAACACGGACGGCCTCGGCCAATCCGTGCTGCTCAAGGGCTACGGCAACGAAGGCCACGACTCCGGCCATCCGGATTACGGCGACATCGGGCAGCGTATCGGCGGCGCCGAGGACATGAACACGCTGATGACCGAAGGTGCCGAATACGGCGCCCGCTTCGGCATCCATGTCAACGCCTCCGAAATGTATCCGGAAGCCAAGGCCTTCAGCGAGGACATGGTCCGCCGCAACGCGGCAGGCGGTCTGAGCTACGGCTGGAACTGGCTCGATCAGGGCATCGGCATCGACGGCATCTACGATCTGGCCTCCGGCTCCCGCCTCAGCCGTTTCGCGGAGCTGAAGGACGAAGTCGGCGACAACATGGACTTCATCTATCTCGACGTGTGGGGCAACCTGACCTCCTCCAGCTCGGAGGATTCGTGGGAGACCCGCAAGATGAGCAAGATGATCAACGACAACGGCTGGCGCATGACCACCGAATGGGGCTCCGGCAACGAGTACGATTCGACCTTCCAGCACTGGGCGGCCGATCTGACTTACGGCGGCAAGGACCTCAAGGGCGAGAACTCCGAAGTGATGCGCTTCCTGCGCAACCACCAGAAGGACAGCTGGGTCGGCGATTACCCGAGCTACGGAGGCGCGGCCAACGCCCCGCTGCTCGGCGGATACAACATGAAGGACTTCGAGGGCTGGCAGGGCCGCAACGACTATGCCGCCTACATCGAGAACCTGTTCACCCATGACGTGTCCACCAAGTTCATCCAGCACTTCAAGGTGACCCGCTGGGTCAACAACCCGCTGCTCACCTCGGACAACGGCAACGCCAACGCGGTGACCGACCCGAATACGAACAACGGCAACGAGCAGATCACGCTCAAGGACTCCAACGGCAACGTCGTGGTCCTCTCCCGTGGCTCCAACGACGCCTCCAGCGCCGCCTACCGCCAGCGCACCATCACTCTCAACGGCAAGGTCGTGGCCTCCGGCGAAGTCTCTGCCGGCGACGGCTCCGCCACCGGCGACGAGTCGTACCTGCTGCCGTGGGTGTGGGATTCCTCCACCGGCGAGGTCGTCAAGTCCAGCGACGAGAAGCTCTACCACTGGAATACCAAGGGCGGCACCACCACTTGGACGCTGCCCGACAGCTGGAAGAACCTCTCCAGCGTGAAGGTGTACCAGCTCACCGACCAGGGCAAGACCAACGAGCAGACCGTCGCCGTCTCCGGCGGCCAGGTGACGCTCACCGCCGACGCCGAGACCCCGTACGTGGTGTACCAGGGCGAGGCCAAGCAGATCACGGTCAACTGGAGCGAGGGCATGCATGTGGTGGACGCCGGCTTCAACGGCGGCTCCGACACGCTCAAGTCCAACTGGACCGTCACCGGCATCGGAAAGGCCGAAGTCGAGGGCGAGAACAACGCCATGCTGCGCCTGAGCGGCAAGGTCAGCGTCGCCCAGCGTCTGACCGACCTCAAGGCCGGCCAGAAGTACGCCCTGTACGTCGGCGTCGACAACCGCAGTACCGGCGAAGCCTCGGTCACGGTGACCAGCGGCGGCAAGGTGCTCGCCACCAACGCCACCGGCAAGTCCATCGCCAAGAACTACATCAAGGCATACGGACACAACACGAACAGCAACACGGAAGACGGCTCCAGCTACTTCCAGAACATGTACGTGTTCTTCACCGCGCCTGAGAACGGCGACGCCACAGTAACCCTCTCCCGCAACAGCACCGACGAGGCGCACACGTACTTCGATGATGTGCGTATCGTGGAGAACGACTACTCCGGCATCACCTATGACGAGGACGGTGGCCTCAAGTCCCTCACCAACGGTTTCGAGAAGAACGCCCAGGGCATCTGGCCGTTCGTGGTCTCCGGATCCGAAGGCGTGGAAGACAACCGCGTCCACCTCTCCGAGCTGCATGCCCCGTACACGCAGGCCGGATGGGACGTCAAGAAGATGGACGACGTGCTCGACGGCACGTGGTCGGTGAAGATCAATGGTCTGTCCCAAAAGGGCACCCTCGTCTACCAGACGATCCCGCAGAACGTGCAGTTCGAGCCGGGTGCGAAGTACAAGGTGTCGTTCGACTACCAGTCCGGTTCCGATGACATCTACGCCATCGCGGTCGGCCAGGGTGAGTATTCGGCGAGTAACGTCAAGCTGACCAACCTGAAGAAGGCGCTCGGCGAGACCGGCAAGGCCGAATTCGAGCTGACCGGAGGCGTCAACGGCGACTCCTGGTTCGGCATCTACTCCACCTCCACCGCTCCGGACACCCAGAGCACCACCGGCAACGCCGCGAACTTCGGCGGATACAAGGACTTCGTGCTCGACAACCTCAAGATCGAGCGCGTGGCATCCGAAACCCGCACCAAGGCCGAAGCCAGCGACAAGCTCAAGGAAATCCAAGGCAAGTTCGACGGCAAGCAGTCCGAGGTCAGCGAAGCCGCATGGCAGACCTACCAGAACGCGCTGGTCAAGGCCCGCGTGCTCATCAACAAGGACGGCGCCACCGCCGACGACTTCACCAAGGCCTATGACCTGCTGGTCGCGCTCGCCGAATACATGGAAACCGCTCCCGGCAACGAGAGCAGCGACAAGTATGACGTGGCGATGGACGGTTCAGACCAGCTCGGCGGCTATGACGTGGAAGTCGGCAGCGCGCAGAGCAACTACGGCGACTACGAAGGCCCGAAGGAGTTCGCCCAGGACGGTTCCGCCAGCACCTACTGGCATACCAACTGGAGCGAGAACGCCGTCGGAAACGGCACGGCCTGGTACCAGTTCAACCTCAACGAGCCGACCACCATCAACGGTCTGCGGTACCTTCCGCGACCGGGTGGGGCGACTGTCAACGGCAAGATTTTGGGATACAGGATCCTGCTGACGCTGGCCGATGGCTCCACCAAGGAGGTCACCGGTGAGTTCACCTATGACACCGCTTGGCAGAAGGCCAGCTTCGACGCTGTGGACGACGTGGTCAGCGTACGCCTGATTGCACTCAGCTCCACAGGTTCCGGCGCCAATCAGGTCAACACATTCGCGTCCGCTTCCGAGCTGCGCCTCACCACCAACCGAGAGGTGGCGCCGGAGGAGACCGTGGTGGACAAGTCCGACCTCAAGGATGCGCTGGCTCAGGCCAATGCACTCAAGGAGTCCGACTACACGGCCGTAACATGGTCCGCCCTGATCAAGGCTCGCGACGCCGCCCAGACCGTGGCGGATGACGACAAGGCCTCCGCCTATGACGTGGCCCTCGCCACCGCGAACCTTGGAACCGCGATTGCTGGTCTCGAGCAGAAGGGCGAGGAACCTGGCCCCGGCCCGGTCGTGGTGGACAAGACGGACCTGCAGAACACCGTGAACAAGGCGGAATCCTTGAAGGAGTCCGACTACACGGCCGAAAGCTGGAAGGTCTTCGCGGCGGCGATGGGTTCAGCCAAGCAGGTGCTTGCCAATGAGCAGGCCACGCAGGGCGAGGTCAACACCGCGCTGGCTGATCTGCAGGATGCCATCGCCGGCCTCAAGGGCTCCATGCCTGACCCGGGCCCCGAGCCCGAGCCCGAGCCTGGCGCGGTGGACAAGACCACGTTGAACGCGACCATCAACAAGGCCGCCGCCATCAATCTGGCCCTGTACACCGATGACTCCGCGAACGCGGTGCGCGCGGCCCTGAAGAAGGCCCGTGCTGTCGCCGACGACGCGGACGCCACCCAGAAGCAGGTCGATGAGGCTCGCACGGCGCTGGAGAAGGCAATCGCCGCTCTGGTCAAGCGCGGCAATGCCTCCGACAAGGGTGATGGCAACATCTCCGATACCGGTGCCAACGTGGCGATGGTCGCCCTGGCCGGACTGCTGTTGGCCGGTGCCGGTGCGACCCTGGCCTACTGCCGCAGGCGCGGCCGGATCTGAGGCTGAAGCGCTGAACGTACGTCAGCGTACGTTCAGCGCGGCTTTACCCCACTTCTTCTCACCAAACGTACACTGACGGACGCTCAGCGTACGTTTGGTGAGAAAAGTACCGGTAGAACCTCATCAAACGTACACTGACCGCAACTCAGCGTACGTTTGGTGAGATATGGGTGGGCGAAGCCGCACCAAACGTACGCTGGGCAATAACGCTGGCCAATGTAGGTGTGCGCCCGCATTCACTATGTGACACGTTTTTCATCATCATCGCTGGCTCTGGTTTCCCCGGTCTTCCGGCATCCACTATCCTTGATGCCCGTTGTGCGTTGCGGCCCTAACTGGGCTGATGTGCCTGGCTGATGCGATATCGAACGCAACGATCACGCGAAGCAATCGACGAAGAGAGAAGGAAGGGGACACCATGTCCAACGACACTGAAGCGAAGGTTACCGAAACCAAGGTCGCCGAAGCTGAGGTATCCACAGAGCAGTCCGCCGAAGCCAAGCAGCCGGAAGCCAAGCAGGGCCTGTCGAAAGGTGCTATTGTCATCGCCATTATCGTCGCGGTGGCGCTGATCGCGGCCGCCGGCGTGTTCGGATACCGCGCATACGCGGACGCGCAGCTCAACAACGCGATGGCCGCATGCGCCACAGCGTCCGAGGACGTGCGCAACGCCACCAACGACTACAACAACCTCCTCAATGGCGACGCTTCCGATGCCGCCGCACTCACCAAGGATGACGTCAAAGACGCCTCCACGCTCGACGCGCTGAACAAGGCGATGGGTGCCGAAGTGCCGGTGTACGAAGCTGCATCGCCGAGGATACCAATGGTTATCAGGCTGCCACCGACAAGCTCACCGAGCAGGCCGACTGGTACAAGACCCACACCGCATCCCTGCAGAAGGCCGTTGACGCCGTCAACGCCTCCAAGAAGTGACGCTTTCCACCGTCCGTTGCCCTCTCTGATAAGCCCCCTCTGATGAGGGAGGAGCTGCCGCGAAGCGGTGACGGAGGGCGGCAATGGAGATGGGCTGTTCCGTTTTCGCCTCCCTCTGATGAGGGAGGTGGCGCCGCGTAGCGGTGACGGAGAGAGAAGCCCAAGCAAGCGATGCAGTAGCTGCGGAAATGCATCACATCCAGAAAAGCGGCGTTGTCCTCGTCAATATCAAACAACAAACCGCAGATAGGTGCAATCATCGAACGAATCGTATCCCGGCGTGAATCCTTTGGTGGACCGGTACTCGCTGATGAGTGCCGGATCCTCGACCTTAAGCCGTTGCAGTGCCGCTTCGGAGTCGGCCAGCGTGGGCTTCAGTAGCGGGAAGCCATCGGAGGCGAGCACCACCTCGTCGCCGGGGCGGACGGTCACCGTGCGAATCGGATACGCGGAATCGGTAAATCCGTCGAATACAGAGTATCCGTAGGGGCCGCGCACGTTGGCGAACTGCGATTGCAGGCGCAGGAACGGCATGATCATCGCGCGCGCCGGGTCGGCGGCGTTTGCGGGAGCGGCTGAGTCGGCGGAGTCAGTGGAAGCGACTGTGTCTGCGGAGTCGGCGGCAACGGCTGCATCTGCGAAAACAGAGGGATCTCCGTTGCTGCCGCTGTCGTCACAAGATATAGATGTATTCCGAACAGTTGCGCCGGCGCCGAAAACCGGCTGATGCCGGGTCTGTCCGGAATCCCGATGCCGCAAGGCGAGCGTGGTGAAGGCGCGGAGCTCGCCGAGCAGCACATCGACCTGTTTCATCGTGGGTATCTGCTCGCCGTTGACCATGGCCTGACAGTCGCCGAACAGCCAGATTTCGCGTCGCGCAGCGCTGTAGACCACGGCGTTCGCTTGCAGTCGTTCGATGGGCTCGTGCTCGAAGATGGTGTACGGGTCGTCCGCACGGCCTCGGCTATCCCCGTCGGTGCGGTTGCCAGTATGGTCGCCGTTACCAGTGCGGTTGCCGGTGTAGACGTTGCCGCGATTGTGATTGTGATTGCTATTGCTGTCGACGGCGAAGCGCTCTTCTGCGGTGCTGCAAGATTCGCGATATTCGCGATAGGCACGCTGGAATCGCGTATCGATGGCGAGCTGCGTTTGTCGCATCGTGGCGGAATCAGGCAAGGCCGCTATGGTCTCGAGCACAAGATCCTTGGCAACTGCGCCGCCGCACGGCCGCCATAGGTGACGGATGCTTTTGCTGGTCACCCCGTCCACCACGGCCGCGAATCCGTCCGTGATGGCGAGCCCGTCCTCGTTGAGCGACTGGTCGGGTCGCTTGCCGCGGCAATACTGTTCGATAACGCGCATCTCCGGCCTCCTTGTGGCGTGGGCTCCATCATATGATGAATGGTTGAACGTCTGTGCGTGATGCCGGATGTCCTGAATTGTTCTGAACGGAGAGGAACACTGTCATGCAGCGCCCGATTATGACCTCGCGCTCGTTTCTGCGCACACCGTCCGAGCCGGCCGGCCCCGGTGACGAATCGACCATCCAGGATTTGGTGGACACGCTGGAAGCCAACCGTTCGCGCTGCGTCGGTATGGCGGCGAACATGATCGGCGTGGGCAAGCGCATCATCGCGTTCGTGGATGAGGATTTTGGCGGGCGTATCAACGTCATGCTCAATCCTGTGATCACCGCCACGGACGGTGCATATGAGACCGAAGAGGGATGTCTCTCGCTGACTGGCGAGCGGCGCACGATCCGTTATCGTCGCATCGAAGTCGATTTCCGGGATCGACGCTTCCGGGAGCGCCATGCCACGTTCACTGGTTTCACCGCTGAAATCATCCAGCACGAAGTCGACCACTGCAATGGCATCGTCATCTGATTGGGGCTGATTGGGGTCGATTGGGGTCGATTGGGATGACGCGCGGTGCTGCGGGGTGCCGAGTGCAATGATTCTCGGGCTGAAGCCGTCGATTTCGGGAATTTGTTGCACTGAGAGTCGCTCAGTGCAAGGATTTCGGGCTGAAGCCAACAATTTCGGGAATTACTTGCGCTGAGCTTGGCGAATGGTTCTTGGTCGATAGTTCCTATGGTCTGTTCTGATGACTGTGGTCGATGAGTGTCATCGCCACGTTGCATAGTGTGAGATATATCATGCTGTAGTTTCATATAATTCGGGCCGGGGTGTCGAAAAGGGTGCTATAGTGCTGTTTGTCGGTGTTGACAGGGGAGAGCGATGCCGGCGAATAGCACATTGTGGATGTTTGATACTGTGCCCGTGAGGGGCGGCTCCTGTTCTTCTCTGTAGCCCGGCGAATATCGTATTTGTGTCACATACGAAGGGGTTCGCCTGCATGACAAAGGGAAATCGTTGGACAAGTGCGATCATTCCTGCACTGCTGATTCATATTCCGATCGGTACGGTCTACTGTTGGAGCGTGTTCAAGCAGCTCATAGCCGACCGCCTCCACGCCAGCCCGGCCTCGGTGGAATGGGGCTTCTCGCTTGCCATCTTCTTCCTTGGCATGTCCGCCGCATTCGCCGGCCCGATGGTGGAGAAGAACATCCGGAAATCTGCGCTGGTGTCGATGATTTGCTTCGTGGTCGGCTTCGCAGGCACGGGCGTGAGCATCGCCCTGAACTTCCTGCCGGGCGTATTCATCTGCTACGGCGTGATCATGGGCGTCGGCCTGGGTGTTGGCTACCTGACGCCGGTCAAGAACCTGATGCTGTGGTTCGCCGATAACAAGGGCCTCGCCACCGGCATCGCTGTCGCCGGATTTGGGTTAGCCAAGGCCATCGCCAGCCCGGTCATGGAATTTCTGATCGGCGCCGTGGGTCTGGTCGCCATGTTCTATATCCTGGCCGCGGTCTATGCGGTGATGATGCTGATCGGCTTCCTGCTCATCAAGCGTCCCGCCGGCTGGGTCTACGATCCCGCCACCTCACACGTGAGCCGTCGGTCGATTCTCAGGAAGCCTGTGTTCTGGGGCATCTGGATCGCGTTCTACATCAACATCACCTGTGGCCTCGCGCTGATCAGCCAGGAGAAGGACATCCTGCACGACGTGCTCAAGGCATTCCCGCAGTACGCCGGGCTGAGTCCGACTGAATTCGCCGCGGCGATTGCCGGCGTGATCGGACTGGTGCTCGCCGTGGACTCCGTGTTCAATACGGCCGGCCGCGTGGGCTTCTCCACGCTGTCCGACCATCTCAAGCGCCGCGAGACCGTGTATCAGGTGATTTTCATCATGTCGATTGCCGTGTGCGTATTGCAGATGGCCGTCAACAGCATAGACAATGCCCTGCTATGGGCGGTGCTGGCCATGCTGTTCCTTGTCAACGCCGGCTATGGTGGTGGCTTTTCCACGTTGCCGGTGCTGCTCGACCAGCATTTCGGCACCAAGACCGTCTCCACCACACACGGCCTGACGTTGAGCGCCTGGGCGTTCGCCGGATTGTCCGGCAACCAGCTGGCGGCGTTCGTGGTTGCGCATGCACCTGATCAGGTGCATCGGTATGCGGCGCTCATTCCTGTGCTCGCCGGTTTGTTCACAGTGGGATTGATCAGTATCAGTTTGGTCACCTACTTCGGCGGACGCCGTGAGGTTCGCGAGGCGTAGTGCCTCGATTGAGGTTTCGATGTGAGGCCGTTTGGCTCAGGAAATCCTCGGTTTGGTGGTACTCAGTGCAAAGATTTCGGGCTGAAGCCAACAATCTCGGGAATTACTTGCGCTGAGTCGGTGTCAGTGCAAGGATTTCGGGCTGAAGCCGCCAGTTTCGGGAATTTGTTGCGCTGAGCCGTTTGGGCACTTGTGGTTGCTTCGATTTGGTTCGCGATATAGTTGTCACTGGAGATAGTTACATAGGTTTCCGGTGTTCCTCAACCATTAAACAAAGGTGTGTCTGTCATGTTTGGGCTTTTCAAGAAAAAGACGACAAACGATAATAATGATGCTGCCAATACAGCCAATTCCAGTAATGTCGATACTGGATTGAAGTCTTGGCATTATTCGCCCGATGAGAACAAGATGGTTCCCTGTGCGACCACTCCATGCAGTCAGCACGGAGATACAGATGTTATAGCTGCCAACGAGTATTTCGCAACTATGGAAATCAATCAAAGAATCAGTGCGCGTTATGGAATCAGAGCGCGTTATACTGGCGATTTGAATCCTAATACAGTTTTTCCTGATGATTATGAACAGTTTGCTCTATTCAGAGATAATAAATACGCTGAGTTAGTTAGTTTTAATACGATTTATGTTGGTAATCTAAGATATGCTCCGGCTGTTAAAAAATGGTATTGGCGGAATGATGCATATTCTGACTATACCATTAATTTTGCTAAACGATGTGAGTATTGCCATGGCACTGGATTGGTTAATGAGAAAATGTGCTCAAATTGCGGTGGAAAAAAATACAGCGCGAAGTGCAGTGCTTCTCCATCTGATATGGTTCTCATTCAAGATGTCAAAGATGAGGATGATAAGAGTTTTCATGATTTTGTTAAACAATACCCGGATGATTTTAATGAGTATATGAGACATGTAATCATTTCCAATACTTATCTTGCCAATGATGGCGAGAAAGCATTGTATTCTCAGGAATTGAAGAAGAATTTCAAGAGCGAGGTTGTGAATGACTGTATGGCATTTCTTCGTAGAATGAGGAGTCTGAAATACAATTATAGAGAAATGATGAAAGGAAAGAATATTGATAGTATTAACGGTTCTACGGTTATGATTCCTTATTCTCATCTTTGGGTTAACGAAAAAATTACCAATCATAGAATGGCAATATTATCAACTCATGCTTATAATGACAGGAAAACCGGTGAGAAAAAAGTTATTTTATATTGCAGAGATAACCAAGGTAAAGTATATAAATTATTTACATCATATAATATAAAATGTACACCAGGTAATTGTATGCCGGGTAATATAGTGCATGTAAAATCAGCATATATATCTGCGTATGACCCAGATGATGCTGGTCGTCCATATTTGAAGCTTAGAAATGCAGAGATTGCAATAATTGATCCAGAAATACCGGGGTTATATGAATAAGATATCTTATTCATTACCGCATAATAATATTTGCAAGATTATTTGTTTCATAGTTTAACCAGTAATCAATGCTTGCTTGGTTATCGGCCCCTTCTGATGGACGTTGCCGTGAGGCAAACAGCGGAGCTGTTTGTAGGCAACGTGCGAGCCGGCAGGCGAGCCAGCAAACTGCGCGCGCAGCGCGTCCGTGATTGCGGGACCGTTGCCGTGAGGCAGACGGCGGAGCTGTTTGCCTCACGGTGCTGTCCTGACAAGGGGAGCCAACCAGTCATTGGCCCCCTCTGATGAGGGGGCTATCAGCGTAGCTGACTGGGGGAGAGACCTGAAGCGTACCGCCACATTGGATAGTGACGAGGCGGCGAGGCGTCAGATGTCGTTACCGTCTTGCAAGTCCCGCAGATGATGCATCAGGTACAGAATCGAGCCGTCATCCAGATAATCGCAGAGCGCGCCGTCGCAGAACCGCTCCTCGCGGGTGGGGAATAGCAGCAGGGTTAGTGTGCTGTCCAGATCGAGATTGTCGAAGTCCCCATCCCGGTAGAAATCGGCCAGATCGCGCGGATTGTCCAAGTTAAGATTTTCGAGGTACTCGTGGTAATCGCCGCGGTCGCCCCACGCCTTGTACACCGCTTTCCACCATTCATCAATGAGCGGGTCGTAAGAGACGCCGTGGAAGACGGTCTTGCCGTCGACCTCCTCCGACAGGTGGGAATTGTCATACAGACGGCGCCCTGTCTTTTGAGCATCCTCAAAGCGCGGAATGAGCGCGATGAGCTGACGCAGCCCCTCCTCCTCGTCGCGGGCCGTCTTCTCGGCCTTCTGGAATGCGGCGACCTCCCACGAGCGCGGGTGCAGCCCTGGCAGATTGAGCGCCGCCTTCGCGATCAGCGTCTCCAGCAGCTCGGTGCCACGCATCTCCTCCTCCCACGGATTGCCTTCATCGCCGTACAGCAGACCGGCCAACCCGCCTGCGACCGCGGCGGTCGTGTCGGTGTCGCCGCCGAGATTCACCGCAGCGAGTACGCAATCCCGGTAATTGTCCGTGTTGACCAAGCACCACACTGCAGACAGCATCGTGTCCAACACGAATGTGCCTGACTTGATCCGGCGGCGTTCGCAGAACCGCAGGTCCTCGGGTATGTTGGCGATCTTGCACACCTCCGTACGCGAGTAGGCGGTGCCTTCGGCCAGCAGAAGGCGAGCGATGCGGATGAAGCGCACGCATATATCAGTGCTGATCCGGTGGGCATGGGTGATGGCGCTCACGCGGCGGATGTCGTCGTCGGAGCAATCGGTGAAAGCCAAAGGAAGGATGCGCATCAGCGAGCCGTTGCCGTTGTCGTACTCGTCGGTGCCACCGTGGCCCGAGGCGAGCGCATGGCTCGTGGTGGTGCCGATGTCGAATACGGCGCCGTCCGGCGTGTATTCGCCGGACTTGGCCCATGCGCGATATTTGGCGAGCATGTCGTCGGTGTCCACGCGCCCGCCGTGTTCGGCGAGGGAATCCAGCGTGGCGAGCATCATCGCGGTGTCATCCGACCATGTGCCGGCCGGCTGGTTGTGCGTGCCGTGGCCGATCATGCCAGTGCATTCGAAGGTGTCGCGACGCTGGAATTCGTAGGGTACGCCGAGGGCGTCGCCGACCGCTTGACCGTAGACGGCGGCATGCAGACGTGCGAAGTCGGCGATGGAGAAGTGGCCGGCCTCGCGGATCCGCTTCCAGGGGAATTGCGCGACCGCCGCATGCTTCGGGCAGAAGAAGGCCGCGCGTCCTTCGATGTCGACCCAGCCAGCGTCGAGGACTATATCCTGTGCTGCGCTCGGGTCGTTGTCATATTCGCTGGTGTCCACCGTCATGTCACAATTCGCGTAAGCACAGTGGACGATGAACGGGTTGAGTCCTTGTTCGTAATCGTCGAACAGCAATGTCATGTGTCCTCCTTCGCTCCGGCGCGGTCTTCCCACGCGGATTCGTTGTTTTCAGCGCGGGTGTCTGGCGGCTTCGCCGATCATGACCATTCCACGCTGCTATTGTGCATTAACCGGACAACACAAACGAAAGGTTGCGTCGGCGTGTCGGCCGCCAATCGGAGGCTAATCGGAGGCGGGCTGTTTGTCGACAAACCCAGCGAATGCCGTTGGGGAGCGAAGCCGTTCTGCCTGCACGCGGCGATGCTGAAACTGTTCTGCAATATTTGCCGGGAAGGCATGCTCGATGCCGTCACCGAGTTCGCGCCGAGCGCCCTACGCGGCGATCTGCGCCTTGTAATGCTCGCCCCAGTCGCGCAGGGCGTCGATGACGGCGCTCAGGCTGCGCCCGGTGCTTGGTCAGCGAGTATTCGACGCGCGGCGGCACTTCGGCGTACACTTCGCGATGCACGAGCCCGTCAGCCTCCATCTGACGCAGGTTCGAAGTAAGTACTTTTTGCGAGATATTACCGATTGACCGGCGCAGTTCGCTGAAGCGTTTGGTGCCGTCCAGCAGATCACGCACATCGGCGAACGCATTTCCGTGCGCTGGTAACACCTTGGCTGCCCTGCGCGCGTTTTTTCGTGCGCGTTACCGGGACGCGCGCGCATTTCGGCTGGTTATGCACTTGCGTCCCGTACTATTTTCGACAGCTGCATTGTTTATCGACAGTTGTCGAATAGTGTCTGCTATGATGTCGCCGAGACAACGGACCACGCGCAACAACGAAGATCCCAGCATTTTCGGCCGGCGTGGCGTAGAAAATCGAGGCATTGGAGGCGCGTAATGGCAGAAGCGGGCACTCGTACGGGCGCCGGAGAACCTGACGAAGGGCGGTCCGACAAGCCCATGGACAGGCGGTCACGCCGCACTCGGGCGATGCTGCAGAATGCATTGGTCAAACTGCTGGAGACCAAGCCGCTCAACAAGATTTCGGTGATGGAGCTCACCCGTCTCGCGGACGTCAACCGGGCGACGTTCTATGTGCATTACACGGACATCTACGCCCTGTTCGATCAGCTCAAACGCGAGCTCATCGACTCGTATAAGGACATCATCACTCGTCATCGCGGGGAAATTCTCCAGGACGACTACGAACCTCTTATCCATGAGATTTTCGAGTTCACCACGGCCAACGAATCCATGTCCCTGTTGGTGACCGGCAAGTCCGGAGATACGTTCTCAGGTGATCTCATCGCCGCGATGGGTGCGTACTGCAACGAGCTCATCGATCCGATTTCCGCATCTCACGCGAGCCTGGTGCCCGACGACGGCCGAACCCAGGCCGCCGAAACCGTGAGGGACTACCACTTCGTGTATCTGGCGGCCGGAATTGTCGGCGCACTCAAGGAATGGTATCGGCGTGGGCGTAAGGACCCCATTGATCTTGTGGTCAGGATCGCAGCCAGGAACACGCATGCAGTCGGACTGGCCATGCTCGCCAGGAATATTGGCGTGTCGGTCTCCGAATCGTCAGCGGCCCACGCATCCGGCGCAGTGGTGACAGTCGGCAGGTGAATTCACGAGGGAATGGGCGGATATCATGCATAACGTGTTGCGCGTCTTCATTCGCGATGTGAAGCGCATCTGCGCGGTGCCATTTGCCGTGTTCATCGTTCTGGCGTCATGTTTCGTGCCGGGACTGTATTCATGGTTCAACGTCGCAGCGAACATGGACCCATATGCGAATACCGGAGATGTGCCGATCGCGGTGGTCAACAACGACGCGGGAACCATGGTGAACGGCTCCGAAATGAATGTGGGCGACCAGACCATGGACGCCTTGAAGGACAACCACGATCTGGGATGGCGCTTCGTGGACGAGACAGCCGCCGTCAACGGCGTGAAATCCGGCGAATACTATGCGGCCATCGTGATCCCCGAGGACTTCAGCAAGGATCTGACCAGCGTGCTACAGGGCGACTTCACGCGCCCCGAACTGTCCTTTTATGTCAACGAGAAGGTCAACACGCTCGCGCCGCGTGTGACGCAGTCCGGCGCCGCGGCCCTTGAGCAGCAGATCAACGAATCGTTCGTCTCCACCGTCAGCGCGACCGTCACGAAGACGCTTTCCGAAGAGGCCGGCAAGATGAGCGGCCAGCTCGACGGGACGGCGAACCAGCTGGACGGCAAGCTGAGCGAAGCCCAATCCAGCATCACGGCGGCCCGCGGCAAAGTAGATGACGCGCAGTCTTCCATCGCCGATGCGCGAGCGACAATCACGAGGGCCCGCCAAAGCATGACGGGCATCGCCGGACGCGCCGACGCTCTTTCCGCGAGTGTCAACGACACGGCATCCTCCGTCGACGCCGCACGCGGTGGATTGTCGGCGTTCCAGCACTCCATGAACTCGACCGTCGGACAGGTGCAGTCCGGGGCCGGCTCCCTTAAGGGCCGCATCGACGGCATTAAGGACACTGTCAACGGCAATGCGGCGGACATCTCCGGCCGTGTCGACGCCTCGCTGTCCACGCTTGAATCCGCGAACGACGCCCTGGGGGATGCGATCGAGGCGATGGAATCCGACCCGCAGCTCGCAGGCTCGGACGCCCTCGCACAGGCGAAACAGCATCAGAGCGACCTCGCCGCACAGATCGAAGCGATGAGGCAGCTGAACAATGGCATCCCCTCGGCGATGCAGGCGGGCGGCAAGAAGCTCTCCGATTCCCTGGACGCATTGAACGGCAAGGCCGACGGGCTCTCCAGCCTGTCCTCGGACGCTTCGAGCAGGATTGATTCCACCCTCACCGGCGTCTCCACCCAGCTCGTCGGACTGTCCGGAACCGTGGGCGCGACCGCCGAATCGCTTGGTCGCATCGACGCCGATCTCGCGCAGCTCGACACGACGCTCGAATCGGCGTCCAAAGTGATGGGGCAGACGGGCAAGGCCCTCGATCGCGTGAGTGCATCGGTGCAACGCACGCAAGCCGATTTCGCCGTCCTTCGGGCGAGCGATGCGTGGGCCGGCGTCAAGGGCCTTGCGCATGTGGACGCCGATCAGGTGTCCTCGTTCCTTGCATCACCGGTCGGTCTGGAGACCCGCGAATACTATCCGATGAAGAACTACGGCACCGCCATCGCCCCGTTCTTCACGAACCTGGCATGCTGGGCAGGCGCGTTTGCGGCGCTCACCCTCATACGTAATGACGCCGATTCGGAAGGCATTGACGCGCTCACGCCCAAGCAGGCGTTCCTCGGACGATGGCTGCTACTCATGGTTGTTGCGGTGCTGCAGGGCATCGTCATCGCATCAGGCAACCTCGTCATCGGCATCCAATGCAACGTGCCATGGGCGTACTATCTGGGCACCATCGTATGCTCGATGACCTACGTATCAATCGCCTACAGTCTGGTCATGATGTTCCGGCACATCGGCATGGCATTGAGTGTGATCTTCCTGATACTGCAGGTGCCGGGCGCGGGCGGTATGTACCCAATCGAGATGATGCCCCACTTCTACCGACTGCTGTACCCGATGCTGCCGCTCACGTATGGCGTCGAGGCGCTGCGCGAATCGATCGGGGGCTTCTATGGCACGGACTTCTGGACGCGCATCTGGCAGACCTCCATGTTCGCCGTGGCGTTCCTGCTCGTGGCGATGCTGTGCCGTCCGGCGCTCGCCAATCTCAATGATTTATTCAACCGCGAACTGGCGGATACTGATCTGGTCTACGCGCAGCGATTGGAGATCGTCGGTTCCGAACGCAACATCATGATTACCGTGCGCAAGATGCTCGCCGATCCGACCTGGGGTGCCGACGTACGTCGCCGGGCGAGGAAGTTCGAGCGGCTGTACCCATATCTGGTGCGCATCGGATTCCATCTCATCTGGATAATCCCCGTCGTGTTCCTCATCGTCATGATGGTCGTCGGGCCGAGCATCGGATTCCTCGTGGCCTGGCTGGCGATGGTAGTCGTCGTGGACATCGCGCTGATTATCCTCGAATACATCCACCTCCACCTACCGCGACAGGCACATGACAGCACAATGGGCGCCGAAAGCCTGCTGCGTTCCGTCGTGGACGCTGGACGTGCTGTGATTGCTGGCGGTGTCACGGGAAGCGCCGGCGGAAGCATCGCCCGGCATGCTGCGGGGAACGCCGGTGACGGTGATGATGCCAATGGAATCGGTGCCAGTGGAAAGGATGTTCACTGATGAGGAACGTATGGACCATATTCCGCACCGATATGCGGCGCATCCGTAGCAGCGTGATCGCGCTCATCGTCGCCATCGGCCTGATCCTCATGCCGTCGTTCTACGCATGGTTCAACATCTACGCCAACTGGGATCCATACAGCAACACCGGCGGCATGAAGGTCGCCGTCGCCAACTCGGACAAGGGCTATCAGGCGACCTGCTGCCAGCGAAGGTCAACGTGGGCGATCAGGTCGCCAATGCTCTCAGGGGCGAACGACAGCCTCGACTGGACGTTCGTGAGCGAAGATGAGGCCAAAAGCGGCGTGAAATCAGGCGAATACTACGCGGCAATCGTGATTCCCAAGGACTTCAGCACGGACCTGTTCTCTCTGCTGAGCGAGAGGACCGCGGATTCCGGGAAAACGGACAAGACCAAGGTGCGGCAGGCTCAGCTCGTCTACTACTCCAACCCCAAGAAGAATCCCATCGGCTCCACCGTCACCGATCAGGGCGCCTCCACCGTACGTCAGCAGATCAGCGACACCCTCACCTCGGCCGTTGCTCAGGCCGCCGCCGGCATGCTTGATTCCGTGTCCGCCTATCTCGACACGGACCAGAGCACACGATCCATCAGTGCATTGAGTGCCAATCTGCGGCAGCAATCAAGCGATCTCGCCGACGCTGCCGATCTCGCTTCGAGCTACGCGGATCTCGCCGATTCCGCGGCATCCCTGCTTGACGCATCCGGCAAGTCGATGGAACGGACGAAGCGGTCGCTGCAATCCTCCACCGTTGACATGGACGGCATCACCGGCAAGCTTGGAGACGCATCCACGTCGATCGACCGCATCAACGAGAACATGACCAACGGACTAGATTCCGCGGCGGACGCCTTCGACGCCGTCGGCGACAACGCCGAGGAGGCGCTGGGCAAACCCGCCGAGGGAGCCGCCAACACCGCGGCGGCCCTGCGCGCGATCTCCACGAACCGCATCAGGCCGATGATCGCAAGCCTGACCCAGTACCGCAACACGTTGGTCTCCATCCGGGAGACGCTGCACACCGAACCGGCCAAGGCTGCAATCGACCGGGCCATCGCTGACGTGGACCGCACCCTCAAACGCCTCAACGACACCGACGCGAAAATCAACGACGCCGCGGACCGGGCCGAAGCCAAGGGACAGGCGATCACCGACGCCGGCGGGGATATCGCCGCGCAGGCGCAAGCCAGCGCGCAGTCGATCCGCGATCTGAACAAGTCGTATCAGGACAATGTCGTCGCCACCCTTTCCGGCGTGACCGACTCCGCCGAACGGGCCGGGGCGGACGCCAAGGCGCTGGTCGACGACGCCACCTCCGCGCTCGTCGATGTAACCGGTCGAACCGACGGCAGCGGTTCGACCGGTGCTCTGGCCAATATCAAGGAGCTGACGGCCAATATCAACACGGCGCATGACACGTTGCTCGAGCAATCGAAGAAACTCGGCGAGACCGCCGATAAGCTGGACGAGGCCATGGCATCCGGCGGAGTGGAGGGGGTGCGCAAGCTGCTCTCCCAGCCCACGGACACCATCGCCTTGGCCATGACCACGCCCGTGACGACGAAGCGCATAGCCGTGTACCCGATCGCGAACAACGGCTCCGCGATGACCCCGTTCTACACACTGCTGGCCATCTGGGTAGGTGCGATGTTCCTGGGTATCGTCCTCAAGGCGAACGTATCGGACAAGATCGCCGCGACCCTGGACCATCCGAAGCCATGGCAACTGTATCTGGGCCGCGGCCTGACCTTCATCGCGTTCTCGCTGGCGCAGACCACCGTGCTGGGGCTCGGTGACCTGCTGTACCTGCGCGCGCAGGCGACGAACCCGTTCCTGTTCATGCTGTGCCTGTGGTGGTCGTCGCTGGTGAGCTCGACGCTCGTCTATACGCTGTCGGCCGTGTTCAGCACCGTCGGCAAGGCGATCTGCGCCGCGCTCATGGTCTCGCAGATCGCCGGCATCGGCGGCACGTTCCCGGTGGAGATGCTCCCGAGCGGGTTCAGGCAGCTGTACCCCTACCTGCCGTTCTCGCATGGCATCACCGCGCTGAGGGAGACCGTCGGCGGATTCTACGGCAACGTCTACTGGGAGCAGATGGGTCGCATGGGCATCTATCTCGTGGTCGCCTTGCTCATCGGCTTCGTGCTCTACACGCCGGTGACCCGCGCCATGGCGAAGACCAACAAGCTGGTCTCCAGCACGATGGCGATGAACTGAGACGGATCGAAAGAAGATCTGCTGAGCAGTCAGCTGATGTGTCGCTTGGGCAATGAAAAAAGCCCTTTTCCTTTGGATGAGGAAAGGGCGATGGCGGAGGATGCGAGACCCTAACTTTCATCGGGGCTTAGCTTTACTGCCGCTTGGCGTTGGCGGTAATAGCATGTGTGACGACCGAACCCGCGCCGATCACTGTGCCGTCGTCAATCGTGAGTTGGGTGTTCGCGATGCTGGACGGTGATTGCGTGGCGGTTCGTGACGGAGTGCATTCCTCGTCTGGCATCCGGTGCCTTTGTTCGCGCGCATCCTCCATTGAAATCCGTATTCGCCTTTCGTCGCTCTCTATTGCGTGAAACTGACATAAATGTCATAGTCACTCAGTGAAAAGCGCGAGAGCACGAGTGGCGATTGGGGATTTGACGCTCATATCACGGGACAAATACCTGAACGATCTCATTGTGCGCATGGGCAACGGCATGGTCAAGGTCGTCACCGGCGCGAGGCGCTGTGGCAAGACCTTCCTGCTGTTCGAACTGTTCGAGAAACCCCTGCGCGCACAGGGTGTGGATGATGACCACATCATCGAAATCGCGCTGGATGACCTGATGTATGCACGTTACCGCGACCCGCTCTCGCTATACGATTATGTGAAGTCCCGCATCGTGAATCGCAGCGAACCATACTATGTGCTGCTAGATGAGGTGCAGTACGCGATTTCGGACAAAGAGCTACGGAGCGACGAGCCGCCACAGCTGTACGGGGTGCTCAACGGCCTGCTACGCATGCGTAATGTGGACGTGTATGTGACGGGCGGCAACTCGAAGATGCTGTCCACTGATGTGATGACCCAGTTTCGTGGTCGTGGCGACGAAATCCGCGTATCAGTTGCCGGCGTCGGAGAAGGTCGCGCAGGGGAAAGCGTCGCTGCTCCGCATCGGTGACAGTTTCCAGAAGATTATCCTCGTGCGAGACGTGGTCAAGCCGGTCCGTGATGAGCGCGGCATCCTCACGATGAGCGTATACGATTTCCTGCTCGATCCGGATGGTCTGGCGGCGTGAGCGATGAACGGCATGATGATGGGCGTGGATGGGCTGGGCGCCCAAACTGGCCAACGACACGCCGGCGGCGCACTTGGGTGAGACGGCAAGCGGACGGCATGCGGGTGGGGCGGATAGGGCCCGCGGTTCGAACACGGTTTGGCCTTGAGCCTTATAACCCCTTGTCGCGGAGCCTGTTTTGCGGCCTATTTTGCAGTTGTGTGTAGTCTGCCGTAGCGTACGGCGGGAATGCTGGTATCGGCATGGTGCGGAATGGCCATTTTTACCGGTTCTGGGGCCTGGGGTGTCTGCGGTGTGCCCGTGTTGCTGCACACAACTGCGAGATAGGCCGCGAGAAGACGAAGAAGACGGGGACTCGCGGTCGAAACGCTTGCGGCCAACCACGCTAATCGGCGGTGCGCCGATAAGGCCCGCGAACAAGGCCCGCGAACAAGGCCCGCGGTTTGTCCCCTAGCCCTTAAGCGGTACTGCTTAGTTCACCGACTATGACGCCATGGAAAACGGGTGTCGCGGAAAAACGGGTCGAGACGGGTCAAAACGGAAGATGGGGCAGATCGGCGGAAATCGGCGGAATGGCTTGAAACCGTTGGGATTCCGCCGTTTTGGCAATGAAAAGGCCCTTTTCCTTTGGATGGGAAAAGGGCGATGGCGGAGGATACGAGATTCACAACTTCACGCCGTGGAACTGGCGATATTGCAATGAAAACGGTTGTGCCGCCTAACTGTCTTACAGCTCAAATTACCGCTCTTCTCGGCGTGTCGCGTGAGAATGGGCGGGACGAATTCGTTGGAGTCCACTTGTGGATGCCCTGTGCCCGCGGTGTCATTGACGCCGTGTGGGTTTGTCGTTGAGTTGGATGTGGTAGTCGTCGATGATGTCCGCCAGCGTGATGGAGCGCATGGCCTCGGCTGTGGCGTGTTCGATCTTCTCGTAGGAGGGGGCGAGCGTGGCGTGGATATTCCGCGCCACGGGGCATGACTGTCCCTTGTATTGGTGGACGCCGATCATCGTGGCCAGTCCATCGGGTTCGACGGCGTTCTGGATGTCTAGCAACGTCACATCCTTGGGGTCTTGGATCAGGTGTGCGCCGACGTTGCCGCGTTGGACATCGATTATGCCGGCTTTTTTGAGCGCGGCGAAGAGCGCTCGAATGCTTGCCGGGTTGCAGCCAGTGCTTTCGGCCAGCAGCGTGCTGGTGACGCGGTCGTCGCTGCCGGCCTCGTTCATGAAGATGAGGCAGTGCACCGCCACTGAGCATTTCATGCTGATATGCATGTGTCCTCCCGTCCTTCGTGCCGTCGTCCCATATGTTCACGCGTTGCGACGCTGCTGTGTTGACGATATCCCGGCGTCACGATATGGTTTAATGTAATTCTAAATATTACATTACTGGGTCGTCGGAAATCCAACACCTGCGGAATCGAAGAAAGGACGCGCCACCATGCGAGCAGCGCAGATCAACCGTTACGAGAAGGACGTCGCCAAGGCCATTGCGGGGGTTGAGGTCAACGAGATCCCCGAACCGTCCATCGGTGACCGCGACATACTGATTCGCGTCAAGGCGGCGGCCGTCAATCCGCTGGAATTGCTGGTCGTCACTGGCGCAGTCAAGCTGATCCAGGATTATCCGATGCCGGTCACGCTTGGCAACGAGGTCGCCGGCGTCGTGGAACGCGTGGGCGATGCGGTGCGCGGATTCCAGCCGGGTGATCGCGTGTATGCCCGCACGCCGATCGACCACCCCGGCGCGCTCGCTGAATTCGTCGCATTGCCCGCCGATGCTGTGGCACCGATGCCCGAGGGCTATGATTTCGACGAGGCCGCGACCATCCCTCTCACCGGTCTGACCGCGTGGCAGGCGTTCACGGAGATCCTAGACGCCAAGCCGGGGCAGAGTGTTCTCATTCCCGGAGGCTCGGGCAGCTTCGGCCGTGTGGCCGTGCCGATCGCCAAGTCGTTGGGGCTGGACGTCACCGTCACCGGTAACGAACGCTCGCGCGATGAGATCCTCGCCCTCGGTGCCGACCGGTATCTCGACTACCGCGCGGAGAACTACTGGCAGGCCGGCGTCAGTGTCGACTACGTGATCGACGCGCTTGGGCCGGCCGAATTCGACCGTGAACTGTCCGTGCTGAAACCCGGTGGCACGCTGCTCAGCTTGCGTGGCGTGCCCAACAAGGCGTTCGCCGAACGCATGCGGATGCCGTTCCTCAAGCGCGCGCTGTTCTCGCTCGCCGGATCGAAGCTCGACAAGAAGGCGCAGGCGCAGGGCAAGCGGTACGAATTCATCTTCGTGCGGGCGGATGGCGAACAGCTGCGTCATGTCACCGACATCGTGAAGGAGCGTGATGTGCGTCCCTCCATCGACCCGCACATGTTCCGTCTTGACGACATTCAAGCGGCGCTCAAGCTTGTCGCTGGCATGGGAGGGCGTGCGTCGGGCAAGGTCGTGGTTCGGTTCTGATCGTCGGGTAATTGACGAACGCGAATGAAAGGGAATGGATCGGCAATGCCTATCGCTATTATCACCGGCGCAAGTTCTGGCCTTGGCCGGGCGTATATTGATGCGATCATCCGTGAGTGCCCGGAAATCCGGGAGATCTGGGTAATCGCTCGCAGCAAAGGCAAACTCGAACGAATCGCCTCTGAATATCAGAGCGTTCGCATCGTGCCGGTTCCGCTCGATCTGACCGATTTGCGCAGCTTTGACGAACTGCGTGACAGGCTTGACGCCGCCAAGCCGTTTATCCGTATGCTTGTCAGCAACGCGGGCATCGGTGCGAGCCGGCCGTTCGCTGATGAGGATCCGCAGCGCCTACTGCAGTTGGTGCAGCTCAACGTCATGGCGACCACGATGGTCACGCGCCTATGCCTGCCGTACATGCAACGCGGGTCCATGATCTTGGAGACCGGCTCCATTCTCGGCGTCTCACCGGTGGGCAATCTGGCGGCATACAGTGCCAGCAAGTCCTATGTGCGCACCTTGTCCGTCGTGCTGCGGCAGGAACTCAAGCCGCACGGCATTCATGTCACCGTGGTGCAGCCAGGATTGATGGATACGCCGATGCTGTCGCGTGGTTCAGAATCGTCCGCCGGCGCGGTCTCGGACGCGGGGCCGGGGAAGCGGACGCCGTTGCCGGTACTGGACCCGCGTGACGTGGCGATTGGTTCAATCCGTGCAGTCAGGCGGAACAAGGCCATCTACCTGCCGCATCCGTTCAACAAGTTGCTCGCGTTTCTGGCCAAGATCCTGCCGATCACGTTTGGCGTATCGGTCGCGAACATGTGACCATACGCTGATTGCCGCGGTTCGACGGCGTCGGTGAAGATGCTCTATGCGGCGTGGTGCCGGTTTGGGTGAGATCTACTGAGTGAGATCTACTGAGCCGTCGGCTGATGCTTCCGGACCTTTTTGAGGAAATTCTTTCGGAAGTTTCCCAGTGGTCCGAAGAAGCGTTCGTCGGTTGCGGTCTGTTCGTGGTTCTCGTACTTGAGCGCGGTCAGTTCGATGGTACAGATGAAATGCCGGGGGATTACCCCCGGCTCTTGGAAGTCTCACATTGCTGCGGACCTGCGTAGGAGATATGGTGTCAGGTCTTTACCGTTGATTGGGTTCGTCTGTGTAGTTGATCATTTCCAGTTCCGGTCCCATGTCTTCGGTTTGTGTGTGGCCGGTTTCGTGGAATCCGATGTGTCGGTAGAATCCTTGCGCGTTCGCGTTGAATGCCATCACCCATAAGACGAGTCGATCGTTGCCGATCGCGTGTTTGCCGGCTTCGACCAGCATCCGTCCGACGCCTTTGCGGTGATGGGTGGTCAGTATATAGAGCGAGGCCAGTTCCGCCGCGTCGGGCCGGTTGATCGGCGGTCGTGGGGTGCGCAGCAGTTCCGCAAATCCGATTATCTGATTGTCGTCCAACGCCACCAATGTCGCTTGATTGCTGTTGTTCGCAGCGTTGCGCGTCAGTCTCAGTGCGAAATCGGGGGTGATCGCGTCCGCGATTTCCTGCGGTACATGGCCTTGATTCAACTCACGCCATGTATGTGACTGGACTTGTGCTTTCTGCCCGAACCACTGCGGTTCAATCGGAGCGATGCGAAGCGTCATGGGTTTCATTGTAGGCCCGGTGTTTGCCTGTTTCGTGGGATTCAGCGTGAGAAATCGGGGGTGTCTGCGTTGAGTCCTCCGTATTTGCGGGACTCAGTGCGATTGTGGGCCGTTTCGTCGTTGAGTCCCGCGACTTGGCCGCCGGCCTCGTGTCTGTCCGTTGGTCATGGATTGGAAATCATTGGAATTTCGCCATTTTGTGGTGGTGTTGGCTGGTCATCGTTGGTCCGATGTTGGTGTGGGTGGGTGTGGTTGCGGGACTCAGAGCCGGAATCGGCTTTTGTTGTGCTGGGTCCCACGCAGTCCCTCGCAGGTGGACGAGACGGACCATAGGAGAGTGCGCAAATCGGCGGAACGGGCTTGGAACCGTCGCGATTCCGCCGCTTCAGCAATGAAAAAGCCCTTTTCCTTTGGGTGGGAAAAGGGCGATGGCGGAGGATGCGAGACCCCAACCTTCATCGGGGCTCGGCCCCACTGCCGCTTAGCGTTCACGAGCTTCACGCCTCCGCCGCACCACCTCCGTTACCACGTCCACAGTATGTCGTGACGGGTTGTGGCGGCATCGGCCGGTGTCCGGGGCGCATGCGCTTCGTCACGTCGGCTGTGTCGTCGCAGCATTGTTTTTCGCTGAATCCTACACTGAATACACTGAATTCAGTTATTCTACACTTAATTCAGTGTAAAATTCAGTGTATCAATAACAATGCGGCGGATTGGAGCGCGCTATGGCGCATGAATACGGCAAAGAAACGTTGTCGCTGGAATTCAAGAGCGATCTGAAGCGATTGCCCGACGACGATCTGCTTGATGCGGTTGTGGCGCTGGCGAACTCGGATGGTGGCACGGTGTACTTGGGCGTCGAGGATGATGGCACTCCGACTGGCTTGATAAGGTGCATCAGGATGCGGTCGGATTGGCCCGCGATGATTGCCAATCGCACGGTTCCACCGGTCTCCGCACGAACTCAAATCGTCGGGACTTCGGAAGTACCGGTGATGCAGATCGATGTGCCGAAATCACGTAGTGTGGTCTCCACCAAATCGGGCAAGGTGCTGCGTCGCCGCATGAAGGTGGACGGTACGCCGGAAAGCGTGCCGATGTATCCGTACGAGATCGCCACACGCTTGTCCGATTTAGGTCGTTTGGATTTCTCGGCGCAACCGGTGCCGGACGCGACCCGTGACGATTTCGATCCTCTCGAGTGTGAACGTTTGCGCCGAATCATCGGTGTCTACCAGTCCAGTGACCGCAATCTGCTGGAGCTCGCCGACGAGGAGTTGGAGAAATCCCTGCAGTTGACGGTGACCGTCGACGGCAAGGTGATGCCGACGTTGACCGGATTGCTGTTGTTGGGCAAGGAGGAATCGTTGAAACGTTTCGTGCCGACCCATCGGGCTTCCTTCCAGGTCATGTCCGGTACGGACATCAAGGTCAATCAGGACTATGGTGGGCCGCTGCTGAGAACCATCGAGCAGATCAACGATATGTTCTCCCCCTGGAACCCGAGCATCGAGATATCCGTCGGCCTGTTCTCTACGATGGTGCCGGAGTTCGACCATAGAGCGTTCCGCGAGGCGCTGGTGAATGCGTTCGGCCATCGCGACTACACCCTGCTTGGGCGTGTGCGTGTGCAATTGGACGATGCCGGATTGACTATCGCCAATCCCGGTGGATTCGTGGAGGGCATCAACATCCACAACCTGCTTACCGCTGAACCTCATGGACGTAATCCTTGTCTGATGGATGCGCTTAAGCGTACCGGACTGGCCGAGCGTACGGGACGTGGTATCGACCGCATCTACGAGGGATCGCTTCACTATGGCCGTCCGTTGCCTGATTACACGGCATCGAATGAGCGGAACGTATCCGTGTATCTGCAACGTAGTGCGCCCGACGTCGAATTCGTGCGAATGCTGGCCGAGGAACAGGAACGCACAGGCAAGACGATGCCAGTCAACGGTTTGCTGATTCTGAACATGCTCAAGAACGAGCGGCGTTGCACCTTCGAAACCATGCACAAGGAGCTCGATATGAGCGAGCAGCGTCTGCGTGCCATGCTCGGCCAGCTTACGGAGTCCGGAATGATTGAGGGTTCCGGCAATGGCTCCCGCCGTGCCTACACCTTGGGTTCCAAGGTGTACAGGCGCACGGGCAAGACCATCGAATACGTGCGTCAGACGGACATCGACCGTGTACGGTGGCCGGAACTCATCATGAAATTGGTTATGGAGCAGGGTGATGCAACGCGGGCGGATGTCATGGAGCTGCTGCATATCGACGCCAATCAGGCGTACTACCAGTTGTCCAAGCTTGTTAAGAGTGGGAGACTGAAAGTCATCGGCCGTGGCAAGGGGACTCGCTATGCAAGCATGTAGCAGTGTCGATTGGCACTGACGTGTCTTGTGATTCTTCACTGTATTGTCCCGAGACGCGTGTCAGCCATGCCCCAAGACATGCGTAAACTATCCGCTCGAACTAGACAGATCGAGATTTCAGCCATAGCACCCTTTTGAAAATGAAAAAGCCGGGGCTACCGGTGTCGCCTGACTCCAGTGAGCGTGACGCGCAGGTCGTAGCTGGAGGTGGTAATCGCCGCTTGTGAACGTACTTGTGGCACAGGGCTCTGGTCGTCAGGGAGCGGCCGCGCCATCCAAGGCGGGTCGGGGCTTGTGATGGTTTTTGGCGGTGGTTTTCACTGTATCTCGCAGTTGTGTGTGTCGCCGGCCGGTGATTGGGGGATGTGAGGAGTTCCTGTCGTGTTGTCGGTGTCGGATAATGGCGGGATTGCAAGTGTTGTGGGTTTCTTGCCCGGAGGTCTTGCGGCCGTGTGCTTGGCCGATGGTGCACACAACTGCAAGATATGCTCTGCGGCTTGTGGGATATGCCCCGAGGCGGGCATGCTGAATCGAAATGGTGCCGGTCGTTTCGCGGCCGCTACCGTTTTGCCGAGGCTTGAGTGTTCTCGGCATGCGGAGCTGGGGCGGATCGTGTTGCGGGCCGGAGGCAACGGCTTGTTCCTCCCTATGCCTGCCATCCGCCGGCGGGGCTCGACTGAAATAAAAAAGCCCTTTTCCTTTGGATGGGAAAAGGGCGATGGCGGAGGATACGAGATTCGAACTCGTGAGGCTGTTACACCAACACGCTTTCCAAGCGTGCGCCATAGACCACTAGGCGAATCCTCCATGCGAGCGGTATTTGCTGGAAGCAAGCTCCGCAGGCAACTCGAATAAGCTACCACAACTTGCGGATAAGTGCACGTTCGGCGTGGCGTACTGGCGTGTCGGGCGGAGGATACGAGATTCGGACTGATGCGAAGGACCTCCAGGGTGAAGTGTGCCTGTGTGCAATTAGCAAAGAGGTGAGCCTGGGTGGTCGAGCCTCTGGTGTGCGGGTGCGTCGGGTGTGATGGAAGGTGAGCTTGGCGTTGTGGTCCGATGAATCCTGAAGATGTCCGTGTCGAGCGGGGCGAAGCGCCTGCCGGATGAAATGGTGAAATTGGGGCATGACAAGCGTCCGAAATGCGGGATGATGACGAAGCGCTGAGCGTAATAGTCTCAAATAATGAGACGATAGCCATGCGAATCCAAGGCTGAAACCAGAGGAAACAACCGTGCATTACCTCGCTTTGGCGAAAAAAACAAGACTGTTCTTCCGAATATTTTTTCTTTATTATGCAGTCGTTGGTTTTGGGCAGGACTTGCAGCGGACCTACAGTTCGGCGGATTCAGACGGATTCAGAAGAATCCTGTGCCGGGCATCGCATACAGCCGGGCCGATCCAGCAGCAATCGTTTTCGGGAGAGGAAGTCGGCATGATTCGTCGCGCCTGCGCGCAATGCGCAGCATCAGTCACCAAGCGACTGTGCGCGTTGGTTGCCATCGTGTTCGCAGTCACGTTGATCGCCACCACCATCGCGCCTGCCGTGCTCGCGCCGCAGCAGGCGTATGCCGTTACCGGCACCAGCTCCTCCAGCTCATCGAGCAGCGTCGACTACGCCACATGGGCCGAGGTCTCCACGGCGATGGACAAGCAGCTCAACGAGGGCCTCAAGACCTACAAGGACGGCAACACCGCAGGCTCCACGTCCGCGTTCATGTCCGCCTACAACCAGATCTACGTGGCCTCCAACTTCACCGCCGTCGTGCACGACACCATCGGCGCGGACAAGCAGCTCGCCCAACAGCAGGCATTCCAGGGCATCCAGAACCTCTCCTACACCGCAGGCAACGAAGACCAGCTCGCCCAGCAGATCGCCTCGCTGACCGCCGACCTCGATGCCACCGCGCAGCAGCTCGACGGCAACGCCCAGCTCGCCAAGCCGAAGGCCTACGCCGAGGCGCTGCAGCAGCAGCTGGCCAAGGAGCGCAAGGAGCTCGACGCCAAGAAAAAGAAGAACCCGGGCAAGGGCAACCGCTCCTGGACCGACGTGGCCAATGAGATGACCCCGATCCTCGACAACGCCTACAAGGCATACGAGCAAGGCGATGGCGCCAAGGGCGCCACCCTCGTCAACAACGCCTACTACCAGTACTACGAGAAGCTCGGCTTCGAGAAGAACGTGATGAACGCCATCAGCGGCAACCGCGTCTCCGAGGTCGAATACCAGTTCAAGATGTGCCGCAAGTCGATGAACACGGGCGCCCCGCTCAAGGACACCAAGAAGCTCATCGACGACCTCAAGGCCATGCTGGTCAAGGACGCCGGCATCCTCGACGGCGGCGCGGCCGACCAGGAAGGCGGCTTCACCAAGTTCATCACCAGCGCGGTCGGCCAGGCCTTCCTCATCCTCATCCGTGAAGGTCTTGAGGCGCTGCTGGTGGTCGCCGCCGTGATCGCCTACCTAGTCAAGTCCGGCAACAAGCGCTTCACCAAGTGGATCTACGTGGGTGTGCTGGTCGGCCTTGCCGGCTCCGGCATCATCGCTGTGATCTTCGGCCTCATGTTCGGCGGCTCCGGCCCCCAGCAGGAGATCATGGAAGGCATCTGCGCCCTGATCGCTATGGGCATGCTGCTGTGGACCAGCAACTGGATGCTCAACAAGAGCTCGGTCGAGGCATGGAACCGATACATTCGCACCAAGACCGAGGCCGCGGTGGCATCCGTGTCCTCCCAGGCCGAATCCGGTGAGAAGGTCGCGTTCGGTACCGTGGTCTCGCTCGCTATGCTGAGCTTCCTCGCTGTGTTCCGCGAGGGTGCCGAAACCGTGATCTTCTATGAATCGATCTATTCGATGAGCCAGGATTCCAAGGGCATGTGGACCGGCGGCATCGCTGCGGCCGTGGTGCTCGTGATCATATTCCTGATCATCCGCTTCACCTCCGTGAAGATTCCGATCGGCCCGTTCTTCCTGATCACCTCGATCCTGATGTCCGTGCTGGTCGTCGTCTTCGCGGGCGGTGGCGTGCACGCGCTGATCGAGGGCGACGCTCTGCCCGCCAACTACCTGCAGGGCGTGCCGACGAACGACTGGCTTGGCTTCTATCCGTACGTCGAAACGATTGTGGCGCAGATTATCGCCGCTATCGCTGTCATCGCACTGTTCGTGGTCGGCTTCATCAAGCAGCGTCGGCTCAAGACCGGCTCCGCACCAGCCGCGAGCAACGCCGAGGTTACTGCGGATGCGCAGTAACCGGTGACGGACTGGCGGTCGCGCCAACAGTGCCAGTGCCGTCCGCCCAACACACAATAGCTTCCCCTGAATAATTCATAATTCAACAATCCGTGAATTCCATTCACACCAGGAAATAAGAGAAATGATGAAGAACAAGAAGATCGCCGCTCTGCTCGGCCTGCTGCTCGCCGGCACGATGACCGTCTCCATGGCGGCCTGCGGCCAGACCAACAGCGCATCCTCCGACACCAAGTCGGACTCCTCCTCCCAGTCCTCCGACTCCAGCAGCAGCGACTCCAGCTCCTCCGACGCCGGCGCCGGCTTCGAGGAAGTCCCGGTCGGCCCGTCCGGCACCGCCGAAGAGCAGGATCAGGAAGCCGGCCCGCTGACCGTGGGCGCCGTCTACTTCCAGCCGATCGATATGGAACCGGCTTCCATGGGCCTCAAGGCCGCGGACGCCTCCTTCCACCTCGAGGCCGACATCCACGCCAACGAGAAGGGCACCGAACTCGGCTACGGCAAGGGCGACTTCATCCCTGACCTGACCGTGAACTACACCATCATCGACAAGTCCACCGGCAAGGAAGTCGAGGGCGGCACCGCCACCTCCGGCACCTTCATGCAGATGAACGCCTCCGACGGCCCGCACTACGGCGCCAACGTCAAGCTCGACAAGGCCGGCACCTACCAGCTCAAGCTCTCCATCGAGTCCCCGGCCGCCAAGGGCTGGATGCTGCACGTCGACCCGGAGACCGGCGTCAAGGGCCACTTCTGGACCGAGCCGATCGAAGTCACCTTCGACAACTGGGACTACACTCCTCGCCAGTGGTGAGTCTCAAGGACAGTTTCCCTCTGACGAGGGAGCTGTCCGAGTGAAGCGAGGGCTGAGGGAGAAAACGGAGCGGCCGTAAGGTCGCGAGAGCCATATGGCGCGAAGCGCGATTCTGTGTTATTGCGGTACCGCGCTGGTTCTCTCCCCCAGTCGACTCCGCCGACAGCCCCCTCGTCAGAGGGGGCTTCAGTCCGTTTATGGCACATTAGCCAAACCCCACAAGGAAAGGGCGTTGAATGCTGGAACAATTCGTTGCGGTGATGCCGGGGACATTGGCCCCAGCGTTGCTGGTCATGTGCCTGAGCGTGATGCTCACCGTGGGCGAAGGCCGCGACAAGCCAATCAGTGCATACTGGCGGCTGTGGGGGCTTGGCATCGGCATCGTCGCCGCCATCGTGTTCGCCGCCCTGCGCGCCACGGCCGTCATCAACCAGCGCACGTTCATCAATTATCCGGTGCTGATTGTCGCCGTGATCGTGGATGTACTCGCGATCGCCGTGGTGGTCGCTGCACCCCGCATCACCCACAACTGGGCCAAGCATGCGGTCTGGATGCACGTGGCCAACGCGGTGGCCGCCGTACAAATCGCACTCACCGTCTTCTATGCGCTGCCGGATGTGATTCTGCAGCTCACCATCTGGGTGGAGCCGGGGGAGACGGCCTTCACCTCGGCCATGCTACTGCGCGCGCTCGGCTTCCTGCTGGGCGTGGCCATGTCCATCGTGGTGGCCGCCATCTTCCGCACCATGCGCACCACCGCAGTGCGCTGGGCTTTCACCATCGCTGTCGTCGCCGTGATGGTGATTCTACTCATCCAACACTTCACCGGCCTTATGCAGATCCTGCAGGCGCGCGGCTTCCCGATCGGCCACACGGGCTTCGTGGCGCTTGCCTGGTCGATTAACCATAATTCCGCGATGATCATGGCCCAGGCTCTTGTGTTCCTCGTGCCGGCCGTGGCATCGGTGGTCGCCGGCTTCCGCATGAAGACGCACGATGTCCCGGGCGCGAACGAGGCCACATTGCGCCGTCACAAGGCATTCCGCCGTCACGCCATCGCCGCCGCGGCATGGAGCCTGATCGCGGCGATCGGCGTCACCGCCACCCTGACCGTGGGCGTGGCCGCCACCCATCAGACCATCACACTTTCCCCGCCCGAGGCGTACTCGCTCAAGGACGGCGTCGCCACCATCCCGTTCACCCAGGTCGAGGACGGTCACCTGCATCGCTTCGAATACAAGGCCAAGGACGGCACCGTGATGCGCTTCATCATCATCCGCAAGAACGGCGGCGCGTACGGCATCGGCCTCGACGCCTGCGAGAACTGCGGCGACGCCGGCTACTACGAGAAGAACGGCAAGATTATCTGCAAGAAGTGCGAGGTGGCCATCAACCTCGCCACCATCGGCTTCAAGGGCGGCTGCAACCCGATCCCATTCCCGTACAAGACGGGCAACGGCAAGATCACCATCCAAACCACCGATCTGGACGCCCTGAGCGTCCACTTCCAGTGAACGTAAGGCAGGAGGCAAACCATGTTCTTTCTGCGAATGATCGCGCGGTCGTTCACGCGGCAGCTGCGCAGGCGTCTGCTCATCGCGCTGACCGTGTGCCTGTCGGCCACCGTGAGCGTCTCGATGCTGGGCGTCGTGTTCGACGTGGGCGACAAGCTCAACGCCGAGCTGTCCACCTACGGCTCGAACATCACCGTGCAGCCCAAGTCGGACGCCGTGGTATCGGACCTGTACAACACAGAAGGCGGCGACGGCGGCACGTCCGGCGGCTCGGCGTCCGCCAGTGACCCGACCTCCTTCCTCAAGGAATCGGACGCAGCCAAGATCAAGACCATTTTCTGGGCGTTCAACATCACGAACTTCGCGCCTGAGCTCAACCAGCACGTCACCGCCATCAACACCAAGCCGGTGACCCAAGGCGACGGCTGGGCGGTGAGCCTTGCCGACTACCCGACCCAGAAGAACACGCCCGTGGTGGGCACATGGTTCAACAAGAAGCTCACGCTGCCGTCCGGCGAGACCACGGTGGTGGGCGTCGAAGGCATGCGCTCATGGTGGAAGCTTGAGGGACGCTGGCCCAAAGACGACACCAAGGAGGCCCTGATCGGCAAGGATCTGGCCAAGTCGCTCGGCGTCAACGCGGGGCAGAGCCATGAGGATGAGGCCGCCGTGCAGGTCGGCGGCAAGGTCACGCTCACGCGCGGCGACAAGTCCGTCGATTTCAAGATCGTCGGCGTCTACGATTCCGGCGATGACGACAACAGCGCCATGTACGTCTCCTCCTCGCAGCTGCAGGAATTGGTCAGCCTGCCCGATTCGGTGAACAAGATCGAGGTCAAGGCGCTGACCACGCCGGAGAACGACCTCGCGCGTAAGGCCGCCAAGAACCCGGCCGCGCTCAGCCAGGACGAATGGGAGACGTGGTACTGCACCGCCTATCCGAGCTCCATCGCCTACCAGATCGAGGAGGTGATTCCGGGGGCGGTGGCCAAGCAGGTGCGGCAGGTGGCCGCGCTGCAGGGCAATGTGCTGCAGAAGACGCAGGCTGTGATGATTCTGATGACGGTATTGAGTCTGATTGCGGCGGCCGTGGCCGTGGCGAACCTGATGGTCGCCTCGATTGGCGAACGCTCCTCGGAACTGGCGCTGCTCAAGGCCATCGGTGCCACGGATGGCGCGGTATCCCGCCTGATGATGGCGGAGACGGCGGCGATTTCGCTGCTCGGCGCTCTGGTAGGCGCGGGACTCGGCTCCGCGGTGGCGCAGCTGATAGGTCACGTGGTCTTCGGCTCGGGCATCACGATGCGCCCGATGGTGTTCGTATTGGTGTTCGTGCTGCTCGCCGTGACAGTGCTGCTCGCCTCGGCCTCGTCCATTCGTTCGATTCTGAGCCTGAAGCCTGCGGAGGTGCTCCATGGCCGCTGAGTTGCACGGTGTTTTCGGCGGCGCCGGTTGCGCCGGTTATGTCGGTTGTGCCGGTTGTGCCGCCTCCTGGGTGCGGGAGGACGTTCCGACGTGGTCAGCCGGGGAATGCCGCGATTTCGCGATGTCATCCTCGGCTATGATCGCTTCCTCGCGTGAGACCGTCCTTTCGCTCTTCTTCGGAATCGTCGTCAACGTATGCAAGAAAGGAGACCGCCGATGACCAATACCGGCATGTTCTTCAGAATGCTGTTCAGCGCGGTGTTCCGCCGTCGTTCGCGCGCGGTGATGGCTGTGGTGGCCTCGCTGGTGGGCGCTGCCACACTGTTCTGCCTGGCGATGATCTGCATCGCCGTGCCGCAGCAGATGAACGAGGAGATGCGCGCGTATGGCGCGAACCTCATCGTGACGCCTGCCGCCTCCGGCACTGACGGCAAGGCCGGCATCGACTCGGCCATGGTCGCGCACACCACCGAAATGGTGGCTGCGAAAGGCTCCGAAAAGCACGCCTCCTATCGCTACGAGAATGTGCGCGTGAACGCAGCCCCTTACGTGATGGCCGGTATCGATGTCGCCGAGGTGAAGAATCTCAACCATCACTGGGTGGTGGACGGCGCATGGCCCTCGGCCGGCAAGGTGATGATCGGCCGCGACGTGGCCGACGCGATGGGCTTGGAAATCGGCGGGCGCATCACCATCGGCTATCGTGCCGCCGACAACGCCGGTTCCTCCACTTCTACTTCGGCTCCCTCTGCTGAGGGAGCTGGCGCAGCGGATGCTGCGACTGAGGGAGAGACCAGCACCGCCAACGGTTCGCAGAGCTCGTCCGCGAACGTCTCCTCCTCCCAGCCCACGCAGGACGGCCGCGTCTCCAGCGACATCATGGACACTTCCGGCACCGAGTTCCGCGTCGCCGGCATCGTGGACACGGGCGGCAGCGAGGACTCCATCATCTACGCCACCAACGATGACGTCGCCAAACTCACCGGCACCACTCGCGGTGTGGACGTCATCGAATACTCGGCCGGCACGGAAGACCTGAACGCCCTCGTAGCCAGCATCAACGACATGACCTCGATGCATGTCAAGGCCCAGCCGGTCACCAAGATCACCTCGTCCGATACGCGTATCATCACGATGCTGCAGACCCTGTTCTGGATCGTCTCGCTGGTGGTGCTGGCGCTGACCTTGGTGGGCGTGGGCACCACCATCAGCTCCATCGTCTCCCAGCGCCGCAATGAGATCGGTCTGCGCAAGGCGCTCGGTGCCAGCTCGTCGGCCATCGGCGCGGAATTCTACGTGGAATCGGCCATGTACGGCCTGATCGGCGGTCTTATCGGCACCGCGATCGGCTTCGGCCTGGCGCAATGGCTATGCGTGGCCGTGTTCCAGCGCTCCATCGGCTTCAACTGGTGGCTTGCCGCCGCATCCGTGGCGCTGTCCGCGCTGGTGGCGGTCGTCGCCTCGATCCCGCCCGTTCACCGCGCCACCCGCATCGACCCGGCCGTGGTGCTGCGCGAAGAATAACCCCCCATGCGCGGGCTCCCTCCTTTCTGCCTCTCTGAAGCGGAGGAGCGGAGGAGCGGCGCCTGCCAGAACGACTAGACTCATTAGCAATCAGGAGAACCATCATGGATATGCTGCTTGAACTCGACCATATCTCGAAGATCTACGGCGACCTGCATGCCGTGGATGACCTCAGTCTCACCGTGCCGCAGGGCGAATGGCTAGCCATCGTCGGCTCGTCCGGTTCCGGCAAGACCACGCTGATGAACATGATCGGCTGCATGGATACGCCGTCCAAAGGCTCGGTGAAGCTCGAAGGCCGCAAGCTGGAGGACCTCAACGCCTCGCAGCTTGCGGACGTGCGCAAGAACATGATCGGTCTGGTGTTCCAGAAGTTCTATCTGGTGCCGCATCTGACCGCCGTGGAGAATGTGATGGTGGCGCAGTACTACCATTCGGTCGTCGATGAGAAGCAGGCCCTTGAGGCGCTCGAAAAGGTGGGATTGAAGGATCGCGCCCATCATCTGCCCGGCCAGCTCTCCGGCGGCGAGCAGCAGCGTGTGTGCGTGGCCCGCGCGCTGATCAACGAGCCGAAGCTCATCCTGGCCGACGAGCCCACCGGCAATCTGGATGAGAAGAACGAGAAGATTGTGCTCGACCTGTTCCGCCAGCTGCACCAGCAGGGCACCACCATCATCGTGGTGACGCACGACGCGCTGGTCGCCGGCTGCGCCGAGCGCGAGATCATGCTCAACCACGGCGTGCTGGTGGGTGAGAAATGGAATGACGAGAAGGCCCGCGAGGCTTATGAGGCAGCCGGCGGCAAGCCTGCCTCCACCGGTGCGCAGGTCGAAGGCGCGCAGACCGGCGAAACCGCCATCGGATTCGCCGATCCCACCAAAGCCGCCAAAACCGGCGACTCGCTCAGCGAATAGCCTGGCGGATGCCGCCGTTACCCGGCCAGACCAAGCCGCAGCAAGTACATCGGGCGCCTTCTTTTGAGGGGAGCTAGTAGGGGCTGGTGACGAAGCTGATTGAGTGGGGCGGAATCGCGCCGCTTCCCGACCGGTCTCTGGCAGCAAACCAGGTTTCCCTCTCTGAGAGAAGCCGTTATGGGTTCCGCTCATGCGACGATATTTGGTTCCCTCTCCGAGGGGAGCTGTCATGCAGTGACCGAGGTGAGTCTCCGCATGACCTTGAATCAATAGGATTGAAATATGACCGACAAGAACACGTTGAAGAAAACAGCCACATTGGCCGCAGCGGGACTGGTGGTAACCGGTGCGCTGCTCGCCGGTTGCGGCGAATCCAAGGCCACCCCGATGGATGACCAGTATTCCGGCAATTCCGGCGAGACCCAGCAATCCCAGGAGGAGCAGCCGCAGTCAAGTGGGTCGGTTTCCGGCGATTCCGGCGATTCGGCCGACTCGAGCAATGGCTCGTCCTCGGATTCGTCGTCCACCACGTCCGACAAGAAGGACACCGGCAATTACAAGGACGGCGATTACTCCATCAATGGCCAGTACGGGCCGATTGGTGAGGATTCCATCGATGTGCATCTGACCATCAAGGACGGCAACGTCGAGAACGTCGAGATTGTGGGACATCCGTTCACCACAATCTCCAAGAACCATCAGAACGCTTTTGCCAAGGCCATCAATGGTGTGGTGGACGGCAAGCCGCTCAAGGATCTCAAGGTGGACAAGGTGGCAGGAGCCAGCTGGACGTCCGAAGCATTCAACAAGGCGCTTGAGATCGCCCGGCAGGAGGCCTCCATTCAGGAGTAGCCCCATCTCGCGGGGCAAATCCTCGGGTTGGTGGTGATTGTGCCCCGGTGGTATGTGCTCAGTGGGGCGTTTCCTTGGGTGGCTGGTGGGAATGCCCCGCTCAGGGGTGCTTAGCGGGGCGAAACCTCGGTTTGGTGGTGGTTATGCCCCGCTGAGGGGCGCTTAGCGGGGCGTTTCCTCGGGTGACTGGTGGGAATGCCCCGCTCAGGCGTGCTCAGTGGGGCAATGCATCGGTTTGGTGGTGGTTGTGCCTCACTGAGGCGCGCTTAGTGGGGCGTTTCCTCGGGTGGCTGGTGGGAATGCCCCGCTCAGGCGTGCTCAGTGGGGCAAATCCTCGGGTTGGTGGTGATTGTGCTCCACTGGTGCGTGTTCAGTGGGGCGATTCCTCGGTTTGGTGGTGGTTGTGCCTCACTGAGGCGTGTTCAGTGGGGCGTTTCCTCGGGTGGCTGGTGGGAATGCCCCGCTCAGGGCGCTTAGCGGGGCAATGCATCGGTTTGGTGGTGGTTGTGCCTCACTGAGGCGTGTTCAGTGGGGCGTTTCCTCGGGTGGCTGGTGGGAATGCCCCGCTCAGGGGTGCTCAGCGGGGCAATGCATCGGTTTGGTGGTGGTTATGCTCCACTGGTGCGTGTTCAGTGGGGCGAATCCTCGGGTGACTGGTGGGAATGCCCCACTGGGAAGCTCTTAGCGGGGCAAATCCTCGGGTGAGTAGTGGTATTGGCCCGCTGAAGTTGTCGTGGCGTGGCGATTCCACTATTGGACAGAAGATTGAGTGCGATCGGGCGGCGTCCGGTGCGATCGGGAGGTCACTTGAGCAGGGCGGGCCAGAGCAAGTCGGCCATACGGTCGGCCCATGAGGTTCCGGTGGCGTCTGATAATCCGCTCGCTGTGGTCATACCCATCCAGCTGTGGTCGCTCGTAGCGCTATCAGTACCGGTTGTAACATTGCTATCAGCGCCGCTGGCCATACCGCTAACCGCGCCGTGGGCCATACCGCCGTCCGTCGCGACAATATCCGTATCCGCGTCTGCGCCGGCTTCCGCACCGTCTGCGTCTGCGCCGGCTTCCGCACCGTCTGCACCTGCGCCTGCATCAGTACCTGCGTCTGCGCCGGCTTCCGCACCGTCTGCGTTTGCGACGTCGTCCGCGCCCGCATAGGCGCCTGCACCGTCTGCGCTGCCGGTGCCCATGATGGCTCATACGCCACCAGCGAGCCGATGATGGTGGACAGCAGTAGCCTCTCGTCGATGCCGGGGCGGAAGATGCCCTGTGCCACACCTTGGCCGATGAACGTCCGCACTTGCTTGAGCCACGGCGTGATCACCTGATCGACGATGTGATGGAAGAATTCCGCCTCGCTCGAGAGCACGATGCCCACATGCTTGACGTCGATGTTGTTGTCGCGCACCCAATCCACCAACCGCTGCAACAGTTGAGTGAAGTGCTCGCGCGTGGGGCTGGGCACCGGGCCAGCCTCGCCGCTGACCAGATACATCGCGCTGATGCTGCGCAGCAGTTCGTTGGAATTGTGGTACCGACGGTAGATGGTGGTCTTGGCCACACCTGAGCGCCGGGCCACCTCCTCGATGGTCACGCCGCTGATGCCGCGCTCCACCGCGATCTGCAACGTGGCGTGCATGAGCTTGCGGTCGGTGGCTTCGCGGCGACGTTCGGCGCGAGGCGCAACTGATGGCGCGGCCATCGGTATGACCGGTGACTTGGAGACCGGCTTCGCCGTTATGGCTGTGCCGGATATGGTTTTCATGACTTCTTCTTTCTTCATGGTGTCTTCATGATGTCGTGACGATGCGGATGATGACGTCAATTTCTGTACGTCCACTCGGCTCTGGCTGATGACTTCCCTTAGCCAGAGCCGCTGACAGCTCCCCTCAACGAGTGGAGCCAAGGGTAGCCGAGAATCTCGGCGTCAGCTCAGCACCTTCGTGCTCTCCACCTTGGCCACATACCACTGGTTGAACCGCACCAGCGGCTTGCGCAGCAGCAGGCCGAGCAACAGCAGCGGTGGCACGAACGCCAGCAGCATGCCGGCCGCCCTCCAATAGTCGAGATCGTAGATGCCGGCGATGGCGGCGCGCATCATCGTCACCGAATGGGTCAGCGGCAGGAACGGGCTGACCTTGGAGATGAAATCGGGCAGCACCTGCACCGGGTAGGCGGCGTTCGCGCCGGAGATCTGCACGATCAGCATGAGCACGCCAATCGCCTTGCCCACGTTGCCGAAGCTCACCACCGCCGTGTAGGTGAAGAACGAGAACACTAACGAGCTCAGCCAGCCGGAGAGCATGAACAGCAGCGGATGCACCGCCTGCACGTGCAGGAACAGCAGATCGCCGGTCAGCGACACCGTGGACTGCATGAGCGCAATGAGCGCGAACACGCCATAATGACCGAGGAACAGCTGATGCGGGCGCGGATTGCCCAGCGCCTCACGAGTTTTGCGCGAGACGGTGGTCTTCAACGTCACCACCATGAGCAGCGCGCCAACCCACAGCGGGATCAGCGTATAGAACGGCGCCATCGAGGAACCGAAGTTCTCCACCGGGAACACGGCCGTGCGCTTCAGCTGCACCGGAGCCGCAAGGGTGCTCGCCAGCGCCTCGGGGTCATTGCCCAGGACCTCCTTGACCATGCCCATATCGCCGCTGTTCAGTGCGTCCGCCAGTTTGCCGTTGAATGAGCTCAATTCATCGCCGGCGGCGCGCAGCTTGCCGGACACCCTGTCCAACGTGGTGCGCGCGTTGGTGAGCATGGTCTTCGCGTCGCTGGAAGTGCCTTCTACGTCGCTCAGTGAGGTCTTCAGCTGTGCCGCACCGGACTGGAGGATGCCCGAGGCTTCGGACGCGGACGAGGACAGGGATTCGATCTGCGGCTTCACGTTCGTGGCGAAGTCCGACTTCACGCCGGCGATGCTGCTTTTCGCCTGATCGGCGAGATCCTTGACCTGCTGGTGACGGTTCTGGACGTCGGCGTTGCTGTTGCGCACGTCGGTGGCCGCCGCGTTCAACGCATCCTTGAGCTTGGTCTGTCGCGCAATCGAACGATCCAGCGACTTGACCACGGCCGCATCCTCGCCGAGGATGCCGGCGAGCGTATTGCGGATCGACGTGTACTGGGTGATCTGGTCGGCGACCGCGGTGGCCTGCGCGTCAAGCTCATCGGCCACTGTGGTCGAACCGTTGTTCGCGTCCTGATAGAGGGCGTCGATGGAGTCGGACACCGCGCCGAAGCTGCTGGCGCTCGCGTCCAGCGCGTTGCCCATCGCGTCGGTGGTGGTGTTCAGCGCCCCGGCTACATCGGTGACGCCCTGTTTGGCGGTTTTCAGGTTCTTGCTGGCCGTGGACGCCGAACCCGAGGCCTGCTTGATCAGGCTGTTCGAGGTGTCCAGCAGGGTCTGTGCCGAATCGGTGAGCGTGCTGTAGGTGCCCAGCATGTCTGCGGTGCTGTCGAGCTGCGACGCGAAATCGGCGACATTCGCATTGAATGCGGTCAGTTGCTGCTTGGCTTCCGGTGTGGAGAGCTGATCCGCCAGCGACGAGGCGATCTCCAATCCGGCGGCGGTGATGGTCTGAGCGAATGTGGTGTTGATTTGCGATGCCACCTCGTCGGTGCCCTCGTTGAGCAGGTTCGGGGCCAACGCGTTCTTCTTCTCGTTGCGGTAGTAGGTCAGCTTGGCGTGCTGCACGTCATCGGAGAAGAACGTCATCATGTCTTCGCTGAATGACTCCGGAATCACGATGGCGGCATAGTACTTGCCGGATTTCGCGCCGTCGATGGCGTCGTCCTTGGAGGTGATCGTCCAGTCGAGCTGCGAATTGGCGCGCAGGGCGTTGACCACCTGGTCGCCGACGACGACCTTCATCGGAATCAAATCCGACTTATAGCCTGAGTCCGTGTTCGCCACCGCGAACTTCAGGTTCGACATGTTCGAGAACGGGTCCCAGCAGGCCGCCACGTTGAACCACGTGAACAGGCCGGGGATCATGGTCAGGCCGATCACGATGATGATGGAGACCACGTTGCTGGTCAGTCGTTTGACGTCTCCGGTGAAGAGCTTCCACATCGTGCTCATCGTGCGTGCCTTCCTTCCTTGTGCTGCGTGTTGTGCTGTGCGTCCTCGTGCGCGCCCGCAGCGGGCGCGTGAATAGCCGGAATCCTGACTGTGGGCGCGTCGCCGTTGCTTTCCGGAGAGGATGCGGCATGCCGTCCGTAGAGCATCGAGCGAATCGACTCGTCAGAGAGATTGCCGAGCTCGGTCTGCCGGCGGATCGAGTCGCGCATGTATTCCACGACCATCAGGAAGCCGATGATGATGAGCACCCAGGCGAGCCAGGTGGCCATCACCACGATCTTCTCGCCGGTGGTCAGGGAGAAGATGATGATCAGCGCCGCCGGCACAACGAATCCGGCGATCAGCGCGCCGGACAGTAGCTTCGGATACTGCTGGGTGAACTTGGCTGCGCGCCGCTCAATCGCATGCTTGTATTCGGTGCGATTCGCCAGCGCGGCAATCGCCTGGGTGACGCGGTATTCGTTGGTGGCGATATGCACGGGTTCGCCGATGATCATGTCGCTTTCCTCGATTTCGCGCGCGAACAGACGGTTCAGATTCGCCAGCCTCGGGCGTGCGACCAAGCCGAGTAGGAAGGCCAGGACGGCGAACATCAGCAGTTTGCCGATATAGCCGAACCATAGGCCGTCGTAGAAGCCGCCAATGGTCTCGCGCATCGCGTCGATCGAATAGGTGAACGGCAGCAGCGGATAGATGATGCGGAAGAACCGGGGCATCATCTCGATCGGATACAGACCGGAGGCGCCTGGCACCTGCAAGATCACCAGCGCCACGCAGACGCCCTTGCCCACATGCATGAACGTGGTGGACAGGGCGAACACCACCGACATGTATACCAACGAGGTAATAAGGCAGGTGAGCAGGAATACAGGGATGTTCTCGCACTGCATGCCGAGCACCAGATCGCCGATGCCGGTGACCAGACCTTGGCATGCGGCGAGCGTGGCCAACAGGAGGAACCGGCCCATATAGCCCTGCGTCGGGGTAAGTCCAGGGATGCCTTCGTCATCGGTCTCCACCTTGGGAATCACCACCAAAACGAACGCACCCACCCACAAGGCGAGGTTGGTGAACAGCGGGGCCATACCGGAGCCGTACGACGACACCGGATAGATGGTCTGCTCCTTGATCACCGTCGGGGACATCATGAAATCGGCGATTTTCGAGGAGTCCAGCGACCCGTCGCTGTCGAGCAGGGAGCCGAGCGACGTGGAGATGCTCATCGCCTTGATGTCGGTGGCAAGCGTATCCAGCTTGGTCTGCACATTGGCGAGCGCTTTATCGGTGTCGTCGAGCGCGGTTTTCGTGGAGGCGGCGGCCTTGTCCAGCTGGTCGAGGGCCTCTTTGGACTGGTCGATCAGCGTGCCCTGGTTGGTGATGTCGTTGGAGAGCGTGGCTGCGGTGGCGCTGATGGTGCTCAGTCCGCTGTTGAGCTGGGGGAGTGCGCCGGACACCAGGGTTTTGCGGGCGTCGTTCGTGGCGTTCAGCGTGGTCTGCGTGGCCGTGTTGAGATTGTTGGAGAGTCCGGCCGTATGCTGCGACGCGCTGCTGATGGTGGTGTTGAGGCTCTTGAGATTGCCCAGCGTGCCGGCGAGCTGGCCGTTGCGCTGTTCCAGTCGCTCGATGGCTGATTTCAACGGTTCCTGATTCGCGTTCGGCAGGCTTTTCAGCGTTTCCAGGATGGCCGCGTTGGCGTCGTTGATGTCTTCGGCGGTGTTCAGCATCCCGCCCACCTGCTGGTTGGCGGCGCTGATGGAGCCGGTCACCGTGCCGATGTTCTGATTCGTTTGGGAGACGGCTTGGCTCAGCAGGCTCGAGCCTTGGTCGAGCGCGCCCGAGGTGGAGGTGACGAAGCTGTTGACGCTGTTCTGTGTGCTGCCGATGAGCTTGGAGGTGCCGGCAAGGCCTTCGGCGGCGTCGATGCCGAGGGTGCGCGCGTCCTCCAGCGCTTGGCGCGCGGTGCGGGTCTTGGTGGGGGTCTGGTCGAGCTTGTCCTGCAGCTTGGCGATGGTGTCGCGCGTGTTCTGCACGTCGCCGGATGCCTCGTTCAGGGATGCGACGGTGTTGGCCTTCGTCTTGTCGCCTGTCGCGAGGGCTTTGTCGCCGGCTTTGTTGATGGTGTCGGTCAGGACTTTGGACACCGTGGAGACGAAGGTGGAGTTGACGGTGCGGTCGATGGTGGAGGCGCCCACGTCGGTGACTTTGGGGGCGATGGCGCTGGCCTTCTCGTTGACGTAGTACTCGAGGATGGGCTTGGTGTCGCCGCCGGTGACCACGCCGGCCAGGGCGTCGGAGAAGTTCTTCGGGATCACGATGGCGGCATACGCCTTGCCGGACTGCACCTGGTCCATCGCCTCGGCTTCGCTGAGGAACGTCCATCCGAGCTGGTCGTTGTTTTTCATCTGGTCGACGATCTGGTCGCCGAGGTTCTGCTTGCCGATCAGCGCGTTGTCGGTGCCGGCGTCGTTGTTGGCCACCGCCACCACGATGCCTTTGGTGTTGCCGTAAGGGTTCCAGAAGCCCACGATGTTGTACCACGAATACAACGGTGGGATGAACACCATGCCGAACAGGATCACCCAAGCGGTGGGTACCTTGAACAGGCGCATGAAGTCGCGCTTGAGGACTTTGAGAATATTGCCCATGCTACCCCCGGAGCTGTGTCTATTGGTATTCGCTACGTTTTCCGTAGCGCTACGCATTGGGTAGCGTAATACCGTGTCGGGAGATTTGGGAAGGTGGGTATGGGGGATTTGGCGGAATTGCGCTGGATTGCGGTGTAATAATCGTGCGTCGCTGCTCGATGTGTCTGATTATTAGGGTGTTGGGTTGTTGTTGGGGTGCGGCTTGGGGCGGTATGTGATGTGCCGTCCCGGATTTCTTGCGCTGACGCCGATTCAGCGCCAATAATCCGGGACGGGTGGGTTTGTTTCGGGAATTTGTTGCGCTGGGTGTCGCTGAGTGCAAGTATTTCCCGCCGGGTGGGTTTGTTTCGGGAATTTGTTGCGCTGAGTGTCACTGAGCGCAAGAAATTTGGGGTGAGTGGGGTTATCCCCCGGATTTCTTGCACTGGATGATGTCGGACGGTACTGGACGGTGCCGGTGTTGGGTGGTGTTGGGTGGTGTTGAACGGTGCGGACGGTACTGGACGGTGTTGGACGGTGTCGGGTAGATTTCAGCGCAAGAAATCCGGGGATCCGCCCGACACCGTGAAGTGGTAGTCATTGTCAGCTTTGGATGTTGCCGGTGCTGTCTGCGGAGTCGAACGAGCTGGAGGAATCGGCGGAACCGGAGTCGGATTCATTGGACTGTCCGCCTTGTCCGTTGCCGGGCATGCCTTGGAACTTGCCTCCTTGTCCATTGCCGTCAGACATCTGCATCTGCTGGCTCACGCCTTGGGAATGTCCTCCGGAAATCGCGCCGTAGGCCAATCCGCCGCCGAGGCCGCCGATCAGTCCGCAGCCCAGGCTGATGCCCGCGATAATGGCTATGGTCTTGCCGCCGAAGGACTTCAATGCCGAGCCTTGGCTGGTCGCCGACGCGTCCGCGAACCCGTGCGGAGCAGTGGTGCCAGATTGATTCCAGGTTTGCTGGGATTGAGCCCAAGATGCATTGCCGTCGGCGCCATATGGCTGCCGGGTGGCGCCAAACGTCTGTGCAGGGCCTTGCTGCGGGTTGACGCCGGGCGTCTGGCTGTTGTGGGGATTCTGGTACTGGTGGGTGTTCGCGGTCCAGTTGCCGTTGATCGGCTCGGTGGCTGCTGTGGCCTGTACATTCTGGTCTGTGCGATTGGCTCCAGTGTTCGGGTTGGTGTTGTTGCTGGTCATGATGATTCCTTAATCGATGAATGATTGAAGTTGGTTGATTGTGGGTGATTATGGACGATTACCGCCGGTGCGCTCGCGGATACGCGGGCCTGTCCTTGCGGGCCTTATGCCTGTGCGCTCGCGGATGCGTACCCTGTTTGCTATTGACTCCAGTACACTGCCTCGGGCATAAAGGGAACTGCGGTGGCCCGGTGGGGCCTCTGGAATGTGCGGAAAGGACGTCTGGAAGGTTGTTGGACGTTTCCTGAATGCGCAGGGCAGGGACTATTGCTGCCGGGGTTGAATCTCAGCGCTGATCGCCGACGTTGAGGACCCGCCATGTCACAATGGAAACCATTCGAGCGACGGCATAGGAGGGAATCATCATGTCTGATCGCACGCCTGAACAGTCCCATCGTAGGGAATCTTCCGCATCCAAAGAGGCTAGGGAATCGGCTCTCGAAGCCGACCTGGTAGCCGCCGAACTGGACGGTGCCGAACTGGATCTTGACGCCAAACGACTGCCGATTCTGGCTCGCGTCTATGGCGTGCTGGTGCTGCTCGACGGGCTGGCCACCCTGCCGATTGTGGTATTCGCCACGTGGTACTCCGTGCATGAGATTATGACGGGCCATGTGCAGGTGGACGCGATGAGCCTGACGTTCGTGCTGTCCGCGCTTCACGCGGTGGTACTGATCGGCAACGCCATAGCATTGATGATTTTCGGCGTACTGCTCGTACTCAACCGCCGCCGGTACGCCGCCCGCTGGGCGTATGTGCTGATGCCGCTCACCTTGGCGGATGGCATGCTGTCCCTCGCGCTTCAGGGCTTGGGGTGGAATGTGGTGTTGCCGGCCATCCAGATGGTGATCCTTATCGTAATCTCCGTGACCGCCGATCCGGGGCTGCGCGAGGAGCGTCGGTTGCAGCGCGCGCTGAGGCGCATGGATGAGCGCGATGACTATGAATCCGCGGTCGCCGCAGGCATGCTCGGTCGCGACCAGTCCGGCAAGGGCTATATTGCGTTGGACTTCTTCAACATCTTCTGGCTGTTCACCATCGCCTCGATTGGCGGCCTCGCCATCGAGACCATCTACCATCTGGCGCTGTACCACGGGGAGCTGCAGGATCGCGCGGGGCTCTTGTGGGGCCCGTTCTCGCCGATTTACGGCTGCGGTGCGGTGCTGGTGACCGTGTGCCTGAACCGCTTGTGGAAGGCGAATCCGTTCCTGATCTTCTGCGCGTCGGCGGTGATCGGCGGTGCGTTCGAATACGCCACCAGCTGGTTCATGGAAGTGGCGTTCGGTATCACGGCCTGGGATTACACCGGACAATGGCTGTCCATCGACGGCCGCACCTCCGGCAAGTATATGTTCTTCTGGGGGCTGATCGGTGTCGTCTGGGTGCGCTGGCTGCTGCCGCGCATGCTGGCGCTCATCAATCGCATCCCTTGGAAAGTGCGGTATTCGCTGACCGCAGTGTGTGCGGTGCTGATGGTGGTGGATATCGTGTTCACGCTGATGGCTCTGGACTGCTGGTACGGGCGCATGTCCGGGAATGTGCCGGATTCGCCCGCCGCGGTATGGTTCAGCGAGCATTACGGCAACGACTACATGGCCGAACGATTCCAGACCATGCACATCGACCCGTCCAAGGCCGGCCGCATGTAGCGGGTCGCGTATCTGGATATCTGGGTATCGCTGGAGGCTGGAGCGTATGAAGACCCTCGATTGTCGCCAATATGCGGGGAGCGTAAGACGGGCCGTGCAACGTGTCGGACTGAACGATAAACTGGCAGTGTTTGAACGAAATCCGGGCCTCTGTATCGGAGGCGTCGGCGGGCGGACGTATCCGTGATGCGCACTGATGCATCGCGGACATATTCAGCCGCCGATCATCGGGGCGCCCGCTGGCGTTCCACGGTCAAGAAAGGCAAGGCATATGGCCGAAGCTACTGCAAATATCGGTGTCATCGGACTGGCTGCGATGGGCTCTAACCTGGCTCGTAACCTGGCACATCACGGCAACACCGTGGCGCTGTTCAATCGCCACTACTCCCGTACCGAAAAGCTGATGGACGAGCACGGCACCGAAGGCAACTTCGTGCCGGCCAAGACGCTGGAGGAGTTCGCGGCCTCGCTGAAGCGTCCGCGCACCGCCATCATCATGGTCAAGGCCGGTGCTCCGACCGACGCCGTGATCGAGCAGCTCGAGGAAGTGTTCGAGCCGGGCGACATCATCGTGGACGGCGGCAACTCTTTCTTCAAGGACACCATCAAGCGTGAGAAGGAAGTGCGCGCCAAGGGCTTCCACTTCGTGGGCTGCGGCGTATCCGGCGGTGAGGAGGGCGCGCTCAACGGCCCGTCCCTGATGCCCGGCGGCACCGCGGAATCCTGGAAGACCCTGGGCCCGATCCTCGAATCCATCGCCGCCAAGGTCAACGGTGAGCCGTGCGTGACCCACATCGGTACCGATGGCGCCGGCCACTTCGTCAAGATGGTGCACAACGGCATCGAGTACGCCGACATGCAGGTCATCGGCGAGGCCTACGACATTCTGCGCCGCGGCTTGGGCATGGATGCCGAGGAGATCGGCGACGTGTTCGAGGAGTGGAACAAGGGCGATCTGGACTCCTACCTCATCGAGATCACCGCCGAGATCCTGCACCACAAGGATGCCGAGACCGGCAAGCCGTTCGTGGACGTGGTCGTGGATCACGCCGGCATGAAGGGCACCGGCACCTGGACAGTGCAGACCGGTCTGGAGTTCGGCTCTCCGGTGGCTGCGATCGGCGAAGCGGTGTTCGCCCGCGCGCTGTCGAGCCACGGCGAGCTGCGTGAGGCCGCCCAGCGCGAGGGCCTGGCCGGTCCGAACAAGACCATCGATCTGGCTGGCGAGGACCGTGCGGCGTTCGTCGAGGACGTGCGCAAGGCGCTGTTCGCCTCCAAGGTGGTGGCCTACGCGCAGGGCCTCAACGAGATTCAGGATGGTGCCAAGGAGTACGGCTGGGATATCAACCTGTCCGAAGTGGCCCGCATCTGGCGTGGTGGCTGCATCATCCGCGCCCAGTTCCTGCTCGACCGCATCACTGAGGCGTTCAAGGGCGATAACCCGCCGGCCTCTCTGCTGTTCGATCCGTACTTCGAGAAGATCATCGGCGAATCCCAGGATGCATGGCGTCGCGTGATTGTTCGCGCTATCGAGGCGGGCATTCCGACCCCGGTGTTCTCCAGCTCCCTGGCCTACTACGACGGTCTGCGCTCCAAGCGCCTGCCCACCGCCCTGACCCAGTCCCAGCGCGACCTCTTCGGCGCCCACACCTACGGCCGCGTCGACAAGCCCGGCGTTTTCCACACGCTCTGGGCCGAGCCGGGCAAGCCTGAAGAGCAGCAGAGCTGATCTTCAGGCTTGAGGAGAGCCCTGTGGGCTCTCCGGCCGGCTCGGTGGTTGGCGGCTATGCCGTCAAACCCAGTATTGAGTCTCGCTCGTAGAGCGAGTCCGTAATTGCTGTTCGAAGAAGGCCAGGAAGCCGGGGCCGTCCAGCCTTCTTCGGTGCGAGGCGGTTTACCGCCGAGCAAGATGGAACTTGGAGCCTGAAGAGCAGCGGAGCTGATCGTCCGGCTTGAGGACAGTCCGGTGGGCTCTCCGGCCGGTAGTCAAACGGAGCGAATCTAATACCTGTGACGGAAGTTCGTTGGCTGTGTTTTCGGCTCCCCTTGTCAGGGGAGCTGGCCCGCGAAGCGGGACTGAGGGGTAGTTATAACGCCAACAAATCTCCGATGCAAGATGTTAGGGACTTTATGGGCTCCCGGCCTTCTTCGTGCTGGGTGGTTTGCCGCCGAGCCAGCTGAGTCTTGCTGTGAACGGGTCGAAACATAAGCTTTTGTTGATTGGGGTTTATGTTTCGACCCGTTTTGGGTATCTGATTCGGGTCGAAACATAATGTGTTGGCGTAGATGACTTATGTTTCGACCCGTTTCGTTGTCCCGGAATCGTGGAGTGGCCCGAATCGTGCTACAGGGACACGAGAGCTTGTCCCTGAAACCAAAAACCGTCTGAATCCTGCTACAGGGACACGAAAGCCTGTCCCGGAGGCCAAGAAACCGTCCGAATCGTGCTACGGGGACACGAAAGCCTGTCCCGGAGGCCAAGAAACCGTCCGAATCGTGCTACAGGGACGTGAAAATCTGTCCCTGAATCCGTAATGCGCTGTTTTTCGCTTACAGGGACAAGCTCCGTATAGGGGATTTGGTGCTGTGCGTGGGCTGGTTGCGAAAAATGGCGGAATTTCGCGGTTTTGTGCAATCTTGGATTTGTCCCGGTAGTGGTGTCGATCGTTTGACGGGTGTTCCGGGACAACAGTCCTGTCCCGGAATCGCGGAACTGGCCGAATCGCGCTACAGGGACACGAAAACTTGTCTCTGAAACCAAGAAATCATCTGAATCGCGCTACCGGGACAGAAAAACTTGTCTCGGTAGCGGTTTCGATCGTTTGACGGGTGTTCCGGGACAACAGTCCTGTCCCGGAATCGCAAAACTGGCCGAATCCCGCTACAGGGACACGAAAACCTGTCTCTGAAACCAAGAAACCGTCTGAATCGCGCTACCGGGACAGAAAAACTTGTCTCGGTAGCGGTGTTGATCGTCCGACGGGTGTTCCGGGACAACAATCCTGTCCCGGAATCGCAAAACTGGCCGAAATGAGCTACCGGGACACGAAGAACTGTTCCGGATAGGAGCCGGCCGATACTGCGCACAACGCACGCCAAGCGTGCCAGTCTCCCACAATCACTCCAAATGACTGCTGCGGTAATGCAATGGCGAATCCCCGTATCTGCGTTGGAACGCATGGGAGAAACTGCGCACGCTGGGAAACCCTGCATCCCGGGCGATGGAAGACAGGCTGCGCACGTTCTGATACATCAGTTGCTGGTATGCATCTTCAAGTCGCAAACCGGTCAGGTACTCCTTGAAGCTAATGCCGGTGCCGTCTTTGAACAAACGGCAGAAATGCTCCCGGCTGTACCCGAAATGCTGAGCCAGATCGTCTGCGGTGATGTATTCGGTGTGGTGTGATTCCAGATACCCGATTATTGGTTGGATTACATTCCGTCCGTTTCTGGTGATCGGCTGTTTTCGTGGTCCGACCACGAATCGCCGGTAAGTCATATACAGCATCTCATACAGCAGCGCATTGATATGCATCGGGGTTTCCGGTCCGAGCCGATTCGTCGCATCCAGCATCTCTGCGCACAATTCCGCCATCTGCTTTCGGTCCTCATCGGTCGCACTTGGCGCATCAGGACTTAGCAGAAAGCGTTCGGCGAATTCGTAGACCTGTTTCACACGCTCGCCATCGTAGCTGACGGAGAGAATCAGCGGTGGTTTGCCATTCCTGTTTTCCGTGACAAAACTATGCACGGCATAGGGGCTGCTGATGCACAACTTGCCTGGAAACAATGGCTCCACACGTTCATCCACGGTCACTGTTCCGGACCCCTCGACGACGTAGTTGATCTCCAAGCCGGAATGCCAATGAGCCGGAACAATCTCACGCTCATGATGCACCAGAATCAGCGCGATGTATTTGGAAGAGTACATGGCCTGCTCGCAGAAATCCTTATCCAGCGTAGGGCCGTACACATTGTAGAACTCGTTGGCCATGGTTCTTCCTTCCGTGCGCCTATGCAGGGTCTATGCAGGGTCTATGCAGAGTCTCGTCTCCGGATTCCTATGGTGTCACATTCAGCAAGCCGGCCGATCCGCGATTATCCAACTTCATCACAGAACGCTGGTGACGACGTCACAAAACAGCATACTCAGCCTATCCCGCCCATTTATCGTGGAAAACGACGACGACGTCAGCCAAGAGAAAGGAAAAGCAATGTCGCAAGCAACACCATCCGCTGCGCAAGCAACGGAGCAGACGCTCGATCCAGCGGCCAAACGGCGCATCATCATCGTATGCCTATGTGCTGCGGTGGGAGGATTCCTGTTCGGATACGATACCTCCGTCATCAACGGCGCGGTCGATTCCATCGCCGGAACCACATCCGGTTTCGGTCTGAGCAGCGGTATGAGCGGTTTTTCCGTCTCGTGCGCTCTGCTTGGATGTGTAATCGGCGCTTGGTTCACCAGCCAGATCGCCGATCGTCTCGGCCGCGTGCCCACGATTCTCATCGCCGCGATTCTGTTCATCGTCAGCTCGATCTTCTCGGCCATCGCACCTGGCATCTGGGTGTTCATCATCTTCCGTTTCATCGGCGGTCTGGGCGTCGGTCTCGCCTCTGTAATCGGACCGGCCTATATCGCGGAGATTGCACCTTCGCAGATGCGCGGCTTCCTCGGCAGTTTCCAGCAGCTGGCCATCGCACTCGGCATCCTCGCCTCGGTCATTGTCAACGCTGTATTCGCCGGCGCATCCGGCGGCGCTGACGAAACGTTCTGGTTCGGTATGAGCACATGGCGGTGGATGCTGTTGTCCATGCTGCTGCCGGCTGTCATCATGCTCATCGTGTCGTTCAAGCTGCCGGAATCGCCACGATTCCTGGTGATGAAGGGCAAGGACGACAAGGCCGCTGAAATCCTCGAGCATATCGTTGGTGAAGCCGATCCGCGCGCCAAGGTCGCCGAGATCCGTCGCACGGTGCAGAGCGAGCACATCGCCCGCCTCTCCGACCTCAAGGGCCGTACCTTCGGTCTGAAAAAGGTCGTCTGGATTGCGATGGGCATCGCGATTCTACAGCAGTTGTGCGGCGTGAACATCATCCTGTACTACGATTCCAGCCTGTGGAAGTCTGTCGGCTTCAGTGAGCAGGCCGCATTGAACATCAGCGTGTACCGCACCATCGCCGCCGTGGTGGTCACCGTCATTTCCATGTTCATCGTCGATAAGATCGGTCGTCGCAACCTGCTCAAGTGGGGCTCCATCGGCATGACTGTCTTTCTGGCCGTCGCCAGTCTTGGCTTCTATCAGGCCACCGTCACCGATGCGGGCATCTCCCTGCCGGGCGCTTGGGGCCCGATTACGCTGACCGCCGTCTATGCCTTCTACCTGACGTTCTGCCTGACGTGGGGCCCTGCCATGTGGGTGGTCATCGGCGAGATCTTCCCGAACGACATCCGCGCGCTTGGTGTGGCGGTCGCCACTGCCGTCAACTGGATCGGCAACTTCCTGGTCTCCAATACTTTCCCGTCTCTTAAGGGTATGGTCGGTATCGGCAATATCTATGCGATCTACGCGGTGTTCGCTTTGCTCGGATTGATCTTCGTGGTCAAGGCTCTGCCGGAGACCGCCGGCGTGAAGCTAGAAGATATGAAGGCGGAATGATTATGAGTGGCATGATTGACAAAGACATAAACCGCATACGCCAATGGACCCCAGTGGATGAGGACCTCGACGGCATCGACGCCAACGTGCGTGAGGTCGCCGTGCAGACCCGTAAGAATTTCGGGTTCGGGGTTGATTACACGCGCTGCGAGGTATGGTCTGACCCGGAAGGCGTGGATGTGTACGCCGATGTGCCGTATCTGCCGGACGGCAATGGTTCTACCGCTCAGGGCAAGGCACATTGTCTGGATGTGTATCTGCCACATGACGCGCGGCTTCGTGGCGGTTGTTCGCTGCCGGTGATTGTGGATATCCACGGCGGTGGATTCGTGTACGGGTACAAGGATCTGAACCGGAATTTTGGCACGAATCTCGCAGCTCAGGGATTTGTCGTATTCTCTTTGGGATACCGTCTGGCACCTACTGTCGATTTCGTCGGACAGCTTGCGGACGTACTGCAGGGGCTGAACTGGGTGAAGAATCATCTGGCCGACTATCCTGCCGATCCGGATGCCATCTTCATCGCTGGTGATTCCGCTGGCGCGACTTTGGCCGAATACGCGATCTCTGTCTTGAAGAGCAGTGAGATGGCCAACGCCTTCGGATTCGGGGGTGGTACGGATGTGCCGGTTCCTGATATCGATCCGAAGGGCGCGGTGTTCTTCTCCGGTCTGTTCGATGTGGATGGTCTGGTGCATTACGAGGGCGACACGTCGATTCTGCCGTACCTTGATGCCATGGGTGGCACGTTCTTCGACAGTACCGTGGAACGAGTGCCTGCCGATATGCTTACCGCACGCGGGCTGGCAGCTTCAGGACTGATGCCGCCGACATTGCTGACGACCAGCTCCGATGATTTCCTGGAGCATGAGAGCCTGTTCTTCGCCGGACATCTGCGCCGCAACGGTGTGGTGTGCGAAATCTATGATTTAGTGCCGGAGAAAGGTCTGACTCTTGGACATATCTTCCCCGTAGGCCAAACCTGGTTGCCGGAGAGCCTGTCCGTATTGCAGGAAATTAAGCGGTTCGTATACGGATTGATTCCGCCTCATTTCCATACCACGACATGATTCGCTAAGGTTTGACCGAGCTAGTGCGGTACCGCATCGAGACGATGCTGAGTCCCGCTGTAAACGGGTCGAAACATAAGCTTTCGTTGATTGGGGTTTATGTTTCGACCCGTTTTGGGTATCTGATTCGGGTCGAAACATAATGTGCTGGCGTAGAAAACTTATGTTTCGACCCGTTACGCTGTCCCGGAATTGCGGAATGGTCCGAATCCTGCTACCGGGACATGAAAACCTGTCTCTGAAACCAAGAAATCATCTGAATCGCGCTACCGGGACAGATAATCTTGTCCCGGTAGACGAATCGATCGTTTGACAGGTGTTCCGGGACAACAGTCGTGTCCCGGAGACCAAGAAACCGGCCGAATCGCGCTACGGGGACACGAAAGCCTGTCTCTGAATCCGTAATGCGCTGTTTTTCGCTTACTGGGACAAGCTCCGTATAGGGTGCTTTAGTTGTGTGCGTGGGCTGGTTGCGAAAAATGGCGGAATTCCGCGGTTTTGTGCAATACTGGATTTGTCCCGGTAGCGGTGTTGATCGTTTGACAGGTGTTCCGGGACGACAGTCCTGTCCCGGAATCGCAAAACCGTCCGAATCTCGCTACAGGGACACGAAAACCTGTCTCTGAAACCAAGAAATCATCTGAATCGCGCTACCGGGACAGAAAGACTTGTCTCGGTAGTGGTGCCGATCGTTTGACGGGTGTTCCGGGACAACAGTCCTGTCCCGGAATCGCGGAACTGGCCGAAATGAGCTTCCGGGACACGAAAACCTGTCCCGGTAGTCGATATCAATCGATTGATTGCCTTTCCGCGACAGACAATGTGCCCCGGAAACTAAAGAAACACCCAATTCACCGGCATGTCATGGGATGCGACGTATAGACGCTGAGCCGATTGAGGCCGCCCGCGTCGTTCGTGTCGGTAGCGTCGAAAACGGCGGTGTCGCCGGACCATTGCAATGACCAATCGGCGTCCTCGATGATGTCGTAGTCGACGTTTTCGTCGTAATACCAGCCATTGCCTGTATTGCGTAACACCCAGCTGCCTGGATCGTGTATCCAGAACGTACCGCCCGAGGAGCGCATGCCGCTGTCATCTGTCGAAGTGATCACCATGCAGCCGTCCGGACTTGCCGGCGTCAGCATATGCCACCGCACGGCGATTCCGAACGACATCAGCAAGGTCATTGGAATCTGCCACAGCACTACAGCAACCACCGTTACGGCAACCAATTTCCGCCAGACGCCGGCTATCGGATGCCTGCCGGCGGCGCGTAGCACTATCAGCGTGGCGATCCACCCGACAATCTCCGCCGCCAGCAGCAACAGCATCACGGTTTCATATTGGATGACGATGCCACCGTCGAACACCCCGAGGAATAGCGGCGGCAGGGTGCAGGCATGCTCCAGACACCCGAACCGCAGGTATGCGACCAGCACCGCCACATGCACGACCGTGAGCGTCGCCGTGCACGCTGGCGCAAAACGACAGGCATATTTCATTGGCGTCTCTTTCTGCTGCTTTCTGCAGACTGTAGTTTTGCAGAAAGCAGCAGTCGATGTCTGTGCAGTCGATAGCGGTGACGATTACACAGCCGATGTCTACACCAGCGCGGCAATATTGCGGCAATCTGGAGATGCGTTCTGCCTCTGACCGCTGCCCGGCATCGCGCTGCCAACCGACTACAGCTTCGTCACGGTCTCGTCGGTGGAGAACCAGACGAATTCGTCCACGCCGCCGGCGAACGACGACGGGTACTCCGGATCGCCGGTCAATCCGTCGCCTTTCGCCGAAGGCGCAGCGAACACGTGCGCCAGGGAATCGGCCTTCCCCGCACCGGCCGAGAAGAACCAGGTGTGACGGGAACGGGCGATCAGCGGCGCGGTGAGCGATACGCGCAGCGGCGGCATCTTGGGGGAGTGGCTCACCCCGACCGTCAGACGGTCACGCACCAGCACCTCATGGTGCCCAGAGGATGCCGGGAACAGCGACGCGTAATGACCGTCCGGTCCCATACCCAGAATCATCAGGTCGATGACCGGCTCGGGGCCGAGTTCAGCAATCAGCTCGGACTCATAGGAGCGGGCGGCGGCGTCCAGCAACGCGGCGTTCGCGGTATCTGCGGCCTTGCGCGCGGTCTCGTCGTCGCCGGCTGCGGCAGCAGTAGCCGCAGCGATTTCCTCGACTGAACGCACATCAGCCGGCATCTCATGGATATTGGATTCCGGCAGTTTGCCCTCAGCTACCAGCTGATCCAGCAGCAGCTGCCGAGCGGCCACAGCGTTGCGATCCGCGCTGTCGGCCGGCACGAAGCGCTCATCGCTGAACCAGAAATGCACACGCGACCAGTCGATTGAAGCCGCCAGTGGGTCGGAAAGCACCAATCCCAGCGGTTTCGCGGCCGAGCCGCCGGACAACGCCACGTCTACGCGCGCCCGCCGCCCGCCGCCGGGCAGACGCTCGACGAGCAGGTCGAGCAGCGTCAGTACCAAGCGCTGCGCACCGGCCTGAATCATCAGATCGCTATTCGGATAGACGATGAGTCTGCGGTTTGCCATGTGATGCTCCTTAGCGAATCAGTGCCGAATCAGATCCCAGCCTTCATTGATGACCTCGGCATACACCTCATCGGGGTCGATGCGGCGCAATTCCTCGGTCAGGCAGTCCTCGATGGTGCGCACCGGCACGGAAATCGCCTGCGGGGCCTGGCCGGGCATCGAAATCAATGCCTGGTCCTCATGCGGACGCTCCAACGACACCACGCCATCCGCGCGCGTCAGATACACGCCGGTCACGGCTTCAGCGCCATCCACATATTCGACGTCTACATTCACGCCCAGCTTCAGTCGCAGCCATGCGCACAGCAGGTCCATCGGCAGGAACTCCTTGGGACCGCTCACCTTCACAGCGGTGATCGGCAGGTGCGGCGGCTGGTCGAGCATCGAAGCCAGCAGCCCGCGCCATACGGTCAGGCGGGTCCACGACAGGTCGACGTCCTCCGGAGTCCAGTTGCGGCGCAGACGCTCGATGGTGGCTTCGGGGTTATTGGAGCGCATCGCATCGGTAAGGCGGCTGCGGGCCATCGCGCCCATCAGGTCCTTGGACGGATTGGACGGCGGGTTCGTCGGCCACCACGCCACCACCGGCACATCCGGCACGAGCAGCGGGATGACCATGGTGTCCGGATGGTTGATCAGTCCGTTGCGTGGGCGGAGGATGATGATCTCGCCTGCGCCCGCGTCCGCGCCGAAGCGCACCTGGGCGTTCAGGTTCGAGCCGGCCGGCCCATCGGTCAGGTCAACGGCCGGATTGTCGGTCTTCTCCATCGGCTTGGCGCCGGCATCGGCGGATGTGCCGTTCGCAGTGCCGTCCGCAGCGCCGTCTGCGGTGTTGGCTCCGGCCTCGGCGTTGTCGCTATGCTCGGTGTCCGGCACGATCGCAATCACGCGGCAGGGGTGCTCGCGGCTGGCGGCATTGGCGACTTCCAGCGCATGCTCGAGTTCGTTGTCGTCCGTGGCGATCAGCAGCGTCAGCACGCGGCCGGTCGCGGATTCGCCGCGCTCCTCGTGCAGTTGCTCGATCTTATGCGCGATTTCGCGCGTACGGGTATTGGGCAGATCGATGATCATGGCATCCTCCAGTGACGGCCTTCGCGCGCCAGCATCTCATCGGCTTCGGCCGGGCCCCAAGTGCCCGAACGATAGGGCTGCGGCTGGCCGAGCGTGGACCAGAATTCTTCAATCGGATCGAGGATCTCCCAGCTCAGGTTCACCTCTTCGGTGGTCGGGAACAGCGGCGGATCGCCGAGCAGCACGTCCAGGATCAGTCGCTCATAGGCTTCCGGCGAGTTCTCGGTGAAGGAGCGGCCGTAGCTGAAGTCCATGTTCACATCACGGACCTCCATCGTGGTGCCGCCCGGCACTTTGGCGCCGAAGCGCATGGTCACGCCTTCGTCCGGCTGCACGCGAATCACGATGGCGTTCTTGCCGAGTTCGCGCACGGCAGTCTGCTCGAACGGCAGATGCGGCGCGCGCTTGAACACCACGGCGATCTCGGTCACGCGCTTGCCCAGTCGCTTGCCGGTGCGCAGGTAGAACGGTACGCCGGCCCAACGGCGGGTGTCGATATCAAGTTCGATGGCGGCGTACGTTTCCGTGGTGCTCTTGGGGTCGATGCCCTTTTCCTCGAGGTATCCGACGACCTCGTGCGAGCCCTGCCATCCCTTGGCGTACTGACCGCGCGCGGTGTGCAGCGAAAGGTCCTTGGGCAGGCGGACCGCGGACAGCACCTTGGTCTTTTCGGCGGTCAGATCCTTGGCGGTGAAGCTCACCGGCTCCTCCATGGCAGTCAAGGCCATAAGCTGCAGCAGGTGGTTCTGAATCACGTCGCGTGCGGCGCCGATGCCGTCATAGTAGCCGGCGCGGCCGCCGATGCCGATGTCCTCGGCCATCGTGATCTGCACATGGTCGACGTAGTTCGCGTTCCAGATCGGCTCGTACATCGCGTTGGCGAAGCGCAGTGCCAGCAGGTTCTGCACGGTTTCCTTGCCGAGGTAATGGTCGATGCGGAACACCGAGCTCGGGTCGAACACCTCGGAGACCACATGGTCGAGCTCCTTGGCGCTGGCCAGGTCATGGCCGAACGGCTTCTCGATGATCACGCGGCGCCATGCGCCCTCGGAGGAGCGCGACAGGCCGGAGGCGGCCAGCTGCTTGGCTACGATCGGGAAGGCGCGTGGCGGCACGGACATGTAGAAGGCATGGTTGCCGCGCGTGCCGCGGTCGCGGTCGAGCTCCTGTACGGTGTCGCTCAGGCGCTCGAAGGCAGCGGGGTCGTCGAAGGTGCCGCGCACGAAGCGGATTCCGGCGGCCAGATTCTTCCAGGTCGATTCCTTGAACGGTGTGCGGCAATGCGCCTGCACGGCGGTCTTGACGAATTCGATGAAATGCTCTTGCGTCCAGTCGCGGCGGGCGAAGCCGGTCAGGCCGAAGCTGGGCGGCAGCAGTCCACGGTTGGCGAGGTCGTATACTGCCGGCAGCAGTTTCTTCTGGGCGAGGTCGCCGGTGACGCCGAAGATCACCAGGCTGCAGGGGCCGGCGATGCGGGGCAGACGCAGGTCGCGCGAGTCGCGCAACGGGTTGCTCCAGTTGGATAGTTCACTCATGGTTCCAAGGATAGCCCCGAGCCGGGGGTTTATCGATACAATAGTTGAACAATGGTTGTGAGATGCCGCATATTTCGCTTGCGGCGTGACGGCGGACTGCAGATTGGCGCGGCGTCGAGCGCAAAGCCGAGCACAAAGCCGAGCACTGATGTTTGGCGGTGCGCTCGGCGGTGCGTGCGCCGGTTGTGGCTGGCTATGCCGGTCAATCTTCCGCGTAGCGTCAGCTGGAGCGTCAGCTGGAGGCCGGATTTGGGGCGAAACATAAGGTTTCAACGTCAACGGTTTATGTTTCGCCCCGTTTTGTATGGCCAAAGTGGGGCGAAACATAAACCGATAGCGTGAGAAACTTATGTTTCGTCCCGTTTGAGAGAGTGAAAGCTCTGAAATGGATGTGGTGGGTGTGATGCTAGTGGTCTGTCTCGTAAATAATTGAGGGATTCAGCTTTTTCTCTCCCCCAGTCAGCTTCGCTGACAGCCCTTCCTGCAATTTCGGACGCGCTTCGCGCGCGGCCTGCTGGCTCGCCTGTCGTCTCGCACGTTGCCTACAAACAGCTCCGCTGTCTGCTTCACGGCAACGTCCCGTCAGAGGGGGCCAGCACCGCTCAACCAATTACGAGATGGACCACTAGTGGGCATTGGCGGTTTGGCGGTTTGGCGATGGCGACAGTGGCGAGGGTGGTGACAATGGCGAGGGTGGTGACAATGGGAGGCGTGGAGACTTGCCGCAGTGCCACTTTCATGAAATTCTCAGGTAACGCTTATGGTACGCGCAGAAGAGGGTTGTTTACTGTAATCAGCCGCAAGGCAGCAATAACTGAATCCCTTTCTTCTTCTCTCTTCTCTTCCTTGGAAGGCCCGGTCCCAACCGCCGGGCCTTCGTCGTTTTCTCGCGGCAGCGGCAGCGGCAAGGGTCTGAAGCCTATGCGCGGGGTCGTTTGCGCCGCTCACAGCTTGTGCTCGTAATACGTCTTGGTCAGTGTTGCGATCAGGATGTGAGCCAGCATGGCAATACCGAGTCCGTATGACATGTATCGCAAGGGAGCGGTTTCGAAGATTGCGGCAAGTGTATTACAGATGATCAGCAGGTTCAGGCCAAGTACATAGAAGATACGTGAGTTGGCGGCTTCTGCCTTCAATGTGATGAGTCGGTCTCGTTCATCACCTTTCTGAAGAGCGATGGTGTTGCCCTTGCAGAAGTATCCGCCTGCGACGCAGCATACTGCGGCTACTAAGCCCACCGCGGCGGGGCTGACAAATGACTGGAACCGAGCGCCGGACCATCCGAAGCGTATGCCAGCGCCGATAATCGTGATCAGCGCGTAGATGATCAGCGTCACCGCGGCGCCGAAGAACCGGAATCGGGCTTCCTTCATATCCCGGGCGTTCGGTTTCGGGGTACGAGGTGGGAGGATGGTTCGCTGCGGCATGCCATTCGGGTTAACGGCCGGCGGTTGTGGCTGTGGATGTGCGTACGGGCGACCGGGCTGATGGTGTCTATGATCGTCTGGTCTGTGGAATGATGTGGGATTATTGGCGCTAGACATAGCCGTTCTCCTCGTCTTCGAGTTGTTTATTGGTTTCCAGCAGGCACAGATCCTCAACGGTGGTGCCGAACACTCGTGCTATGCGGTAAGCGAGCATGAGTGAGGGGTTGTATTGCTCCTTCTCGATCGAGATAATCGTGCGCGACGACACGAACACCAGATCGGCAAGTTGCTGTTGCGTCATACCCGTTGCCATGCGATATTCACGAACCCTGGTCCTCATTGACCCGCATCACCGCCTTCTATGATCGTAACGACGCCGAAGAACTGAAGTTCGCTTCATGTGAAGCTGACTTCATATTATCAGATATGGCAGAGTGCCGCTCATTGTCGAGGCTCGGTCCGTGTCGCCGCGCATACGGTGTCTATGATCCTGAGGCTGTGTTGCTTCAGGCCGTATTGCTGTCACATGCGCCGGGCTGTTGCTGGGTGGCGACCTATTGATGTGATGCTTTGCTAACTCGATTGTGCGGGGTAAAGCAAAGCCTCGAAACCGTTGGGATTATTGGCTTCGAGGCTTGTTCGCGGTGCCCCCCGTGGGATTCGAACCCACAACCCACGACTTAAAAGGACGCTGCTCTAACCGTTGAGCTAGAGGGGCAACATTTCTAAGATACACATCTGCGCTAGACATGCCAAATCGGCGTTGCGCGTTGTGTGATCCAGTGGTCGATCATATGGGTCACAGACATACCGCCGACGTATCGCACGCCGCAAAGACCGTGTGCGGCAAGCTGCCAACCGCACACTAGTAGTCTGTTTCGTAATTGTCTGAAGGGTATTGGCCCCCTCTGACGAGGGGGCTGTCAGCGAAGCTGACTGGGGGAGAGAAAAAGCTGAATCCCTCAGCCAATTACGAGACGGACCACTAGGAAACCAACGTGAGACCGGCGCGCATCCTCCACTGGTCCTACAGTGGTCGGCATGTCATGCACCACCATTCTCATCGGCAAGAACGCCAGCTACGACGGCTCCACCATCATCGCCCGCGACGACGATTCCGGTTCCGGCCGTTACGATCCCAAACACCTCGTCGCCGTGGCGCCCGAAGACCAGCCCCGGCATTACCGCAGCGTGCTGAGCCATGTGGAAGTCGACCTGCCCGACGATCCCTGCCGGTACACCATCGCGCCGAACGTGCTACACAACCGTGGCGTACTGGCCGAGGCAGGCGCCAACGAACATAACGTGGCGATGAGCGCCACCGAAACCATCGCGGTCAACGAGCGGGTGCTCGCCGCAGACCCGCTGGTCGAATTCAAACCCGCTCAAGGTGAGCCCGGCGACCCTGATTACCGCCCCGAACAGCCGGGCGGCATCGGCGAGGAGGACATCATCACCCTCGTCCTGCCGTACGTCACCACCGCGCGAGAGGGAGTGGCCCGGTTCGGTGAACTGCTGGAGGCCTACGGCACCTATGAGTCGAACGGCGTGATTATCTCGGATGTGGACGAGATCTGGTATGTCGAGACGATCGGCGGCCATCGTTGGATCGCACGCCGTGTGCCGGACGACTGCTACGCCACCATCCCCAACCAGCTCGGCGTCGACGACTTCGACCTGACCGATGCGTTCGGCAGGCAGCGCGAATACATGTGCAGTGCGGACCTGCGCGAGTTCATCGTCGAGCATTATCTCGACCGCACGATGGGGGTGCCCGCTGTGTCTGGTGGCCGTCATTCCCACAGCGCCGGTTTCGGGGCCGTTGCCGGGGCGAACTCCGGTACAGCCAGCAATTTCAATCCGCGCAAGGTCTTCGGCACAAATACTGCCAAAGACCATATCTACAACACGCCGCGCGCCTGGTACATGCAACGTTATCTCAACCCCAGTGAGGACTGGGATTCGCCGACCGCCCGGTATACGCCGGAATCCAGCGACATCCCATGGTGCCGCGTGCCGGAAGACAAGGTGACCCTCGAGGATGTCGATTTTCTGCTCTCGAGCCATTTCGAGGGCACGCCGTACGACCCGTACGGGACCAAGGGCACCGCCGAATCGCGCCACCGCTATCGTCCGATCGGTGTGAACCGCACTGGACATATGGTGGCGATTCAGCTGCGCCCGTACGTCCCGGCGTGCAGCCGTGCGGTGATGTGGGTGTCCTTCGGTTCCGGCCCGTTCACCACCATCGCCCCGTTCTATGCGAACGTTGACGATACGCCCGCCTACCTGCGCGATACCACAGCCACCGTGTCCACCGACAACCTGTACTGGACGAACCGTCTGATCGCGGTGATCGCCGACGCGCACTGGTTCGAGACCCGCAATGCCATCGAGGGGTATGCGGAAGGCGTCCGCGCGTTCGGTCATCGTCTGGTTGAGCAGACCGATGCGCAGGTGGCCGAGGGTGGTTATGGCGACGAGGACGTGCGCGCCGTGCCGGCGGTGCTGGTGGTCACCAACGAGCGCATGGCCGACTATCTGCGCGAACATACGCTCGAGTTGCTCGACAAGGTGACGTACATCGCCAGCAATCTCATGCATAACGGCTTCGCCATGTCCGATCGCTGGACGGACTAGTTATATCCTCGGCTGAGTATGAGATTTGCCCTGCTGAGTGGTGTGTAAGCGGGGCGGATCCTCGGTGAGATGGATGATTTGCCCTGCTGGCGTCCCTCAATGGGGCAAACCCTCGGTTGGCTATGGAATTTGCCTCACTAAGAGCCTCTCAGTGAGGCAAAACAACGGGGTATGCGATGTTATGCGCCGCTGAGTGTTGCTAGCGGGGCGGATCCTCGGTCGGTCATAGGTGTTGCCCCGTTTAAGGGTATGCAGGCGCGTCAAAATCCCGATTGAACCGATGATTTGCCCCGATGGAGACGAATACGCGCAGTGACGACGCCGGATTGGCGACGTAGGCCGCGACGGATGCCTGGCCGCCGGACGAATACGCGCAGTGACGACGCCGGATTGACGACAGTGCCGAATCAGTTGAAACCGACGACCTTTTCGGCGATGGCGTAGCCATTGCGCACCAACCAACGGCCGCTCTTGCCGGGGAGGTTGATCGCCCGGGACATGAGCTTGCCCCGCACGTCATGCCCGATGGCCGGCGAGTATTCGTCAAGCGCCGCCCAGAGTTCGCGTTTCTTGGCATAGTTCGCCTTGTCCCGCGACAGAATCAGGAACACCGAGGTCACGCATGATTCGATGGCCAGGAAGTGGATCATGTACCGATACAGGCCGTCCGGCACCGTGCCGCGCTCCGGCGTGGCCTCGGTCATCAGCCGGTTGACGAGCCGCAGCTGGTCCACACGGCGAATCATGACGTCCGTCTGCACGCTCTGCCCCTCGCGCCCGATGAAATAGTGGTAGAACGGCACGTCCAGATACTGTATGCGACTGACCCACGGGAACGGCTGGTACGAGTAGTAGAAGTCCACGTAGAACGTGTGCTCCGGCAGCTTGAGCCCCGAATCGCGCACCACCTGGGTGCGGAAGGTGAGCGCATGCATGATGATGTACTGCGCCAGCCCGAAATGCCCCAGGTCATCCCAGCCGAGCACACGGCCGGCCGGGATGACGCGGCGGAAGTTCACCGTGTGCTTGTGGCGCTTGGCCACCTTGTCGTAGACGTAGTTGGTGACGAGCATGTCGATGGGTTTGGCGGCCTCGCGCTGCGCCCGCAGTGTGGCCATCACGGTATTGATGGCCTGCGGGTCGACCCAATCGTCCGCATCCACCACTTTGACGTACATGCCGCGCGCCGCCGCCAGCCCTGTGTTCACCGCGCCGCCATGTCCCTTGTTCTCCTGATGGATGGCCCGTACGATTCCGGGATTGTTGCGCTCGAGCTTCTGCGCGTATGCCAGCGTGCCGTCCTTGGAACCATCGTCCACAATCAGCACTTCGATGTCCTGAGTGTCCGAGGCGGAGAGAATCGAGTTGACGCAGCGGTCAAGATAGGACTCCATATTGTATGCGGGGATTACGAAGGTGAGCGTCTTTGCCGTCGTTGCCGCGTTGGCCATACCAGTTACATCCTCACATGGTTCCATCGAAGGTTGCGAATCGCGGGCCGCGGACTGCGGGTCGTGCGAAACGCAACACGGATTTCGTTCGTTTGCTGTTCAAACCGTAGCACTTCGCCACGGTGAATGATAGGCGCGTTACGCAAGATGCCACGTCTGTTGCATATTCTGCACGCCTGCAGTATTACGCTGCCGTACTAAGACAAGGCTTGACTGGTATGTGGCGTCAGTAGTTCGTTGATGGATTGACTACCCCTCAGTCCCGCTTCGCGGGACAGCTCGTCCTGCAATCAGGGACGCGCTCCGCGCGGCATCCTGCTGGCTCGCCTGTCGGCTCGCACGTTGCCTACAAACAGCTCCGCTGTTTGCTTCACGGCAACGGTCCCGCAATCACGGACGCGCTCCGCGCGGCATCCTGCTGGCTCGCCTGTTGGCTCGCACGTTGCCTACAAACAGCTCCGCTGTTTGCTTCACGGCAACGTCCTGACAAGGGGAGCCGGAAAGAGATACAAGCAACGAACTTCTGACGCAGGATACTAGGTTGGTCAGGATTGGCCACGGCTGGTCAGCTCTAACAGGACCGGGGCTCGGCGATGGCCAGTAACTGCGGCGGCTTGTCGGACAGTGTGAATGTGTCGCTTGGCTGTCCGGCGTCCTACTCGCGTCCTACTCGGTGATGTTCTCGCCGGCCGGATTGCCGTTCATGGCATCGGTCTCGTTGCTCGCGCTGGCGTCGTCAACGTCGGTGCCCGTGCTGCTGACGGTGTCAATGACACTGTCAGCGCTGTCACACGATATCGCCGGCAGCTCGCGCTGGCTACCGCGTTGCCTCCGCTGCGCTTCACGCTCGGCCTCACGCTGCGCCTCGCGTTGTGCCCGCGCGCCCTCGAACAGCAGCTGCGGCTTGGAATTGAGCCGGCTCAGACCATGCCACGCCAGATCCACAATGTATGCGGCGAGCTGCTCCTTGCTTACCTTCGGCCGGTCTGCCCAGTACTGGCCGGTGAATACGGTCATGCCCACCAGCATCTGCGCGTAGTACGGCACGCCCTTGACGGACAGCTTCTGTCGCTTGAAGGTGTCGGAGAGGATGTCCTCGACCCTCAGTGAGATATCGCCCAGCAACGAGTTGAACGATCCGGACGGGTCGGTGCTGGGGGAGTCGCGCACCAGCACCTGGAAGCCCTCCGCGTTCTCCTCGATGTAGGTGAGCAACGCCAGCGCGGTCCGTTCCACGATGCGGCGCGGGTGGATGTCCGGATTATCCAGCGCCTCGGTGAGCGTGGTGGTCAGCGCGCGCATCTCGCGGTCCACGATTACCGCGTAAAGACCCTCCTTGCCGCCGAAATGCTCGTAGACAATAGGCTTGGAAACCTTGGCGTGCGCGGCGATTTCCTCGACGCTCACCGCCTCGAACCCTTTGGCGGCGAACAGGGAACGGCCTACTGCGATGAGCTGTTCGCGTCGCTGCAGCGACGTCATACGTGAGGAATGTGCCATAGCGTTCAGCTTAGCCGGTGGGCGGGCCGGTTGGAATCGGCGGTGCCGGTGGGAGTGAAATTGGTTGCGGGTGACTTACCTCGGCTTATACGCAGCTGCCCATACGAAGTGGCTCATACGCAGCTGCCCATATGTAAAAAGATGGACAAAGTGCGTTTTCTGTCATATATGAGTGGCAAAATCATCATCGACAGGCATAGTGCCTGTTTCTCAGGAAGGAGGCTGATATGACCGTTGCATATACCGCTCGGTGATGTCAACTATGCGTGGGGGGGGGGTCTCTCCTGAGCTAGTGGTGTTCGTCAGCCTTCTGAGAGTCCGAAGAAGGTAAATCTCATGGCGAATACATACAAAGACGATATCGCGTCTCTCGATAAGGACTACTCGGTCGGTGTCCAGAAGGCATATGATGCCGCGAAGCAGCAGCTTGCGCAGGTGAATACCGCCAACCTTGAAGGCACTGACCGTGCACTTCCGCAGGATCTGGGCAATAAGCTGGATTCGACGTTCACTCAGTTCGCGCAGGCCAAGCAGCAGAAGAGCGCTGAAATCACTCCGAAGAAAGAGGCGCTGAAGAAGCGTCATCTGATTTTCCTGCTGGTGCAGCTCGCGCTGATCGTACTGGGTCTTATCATTGCTTTCAAGGCTGGCGGCGACAGCGCGGGCATGTTCGGCTGGTTGATGCTGATCGCCGGAATCATCTGCCACTTCATCTTCTCCTCCATGGACAAGAAGGCCGCCGCCGCGCTGGCTCAGGAATGGCGCTCGCTGTTCGGCGCGTATCAGGCGACGTTCGGCCACAAGGAGACTCTGCACCAGTCCGCCAGCGGACTGTACAAGGACATCGACGACCTGTACCTGCGCAGCCTGGATCCGCAGCAGCGCGGTTTCGAGATGCAGAACCGCCAGCTGCAGAAGCAGATGGAGGCGCAGAACGAGCAGCATGAGCAGGCCATGGCCATGCAGGCTGCCCAGATGAAGCAGATGCAGAGCATGATTGACGAGCAGCGCAACACGAACGCGATGCTGCGCGGCTAATCAAATATGGTATCGGTGAATGATCAGATGGAATGCCCCGGTTGCGGGGCTTCCGTCGCTTTACGGGATGAAGTGTGCGCCTTCTGCGGTAGAAAGCTCACATTCACTTCCTTGAATTTCAAGGAAGTGAGAAAAGCCACGTACAAGGAGTCGGCGAAATTCCTGGACGCATACAAGGGCGCGTTGAAGAATTCCCCCGACAACCCCGAAGTACTGGCTTCGTTGGGCTATGTGCTTCTGGACCGAGGGCAGTATGCGGAGGCGGCCGACACGCTCGATAAGGCCGCGGCCAACGGAGCGGACAATCCGGACGTGCTGTTCCGAGCGGCGCTCGCCAGATACAAGACGAAACGACCATTCCAAATCACGCTGCGTGAGGCGGAGAAGATCATCGCCTGCATCGATTCGGCGATCGCCATGGAACCTCATCCTGAATATCTGTTCGTTAAGGCGGAGCTCATCAAACAGTTATTTGAACGGCGTTTCGTCCGGTACCGGGAACGCTCATCCGATGTGTTGGCTCAAGCGAACTCGTCCGGTTTGTCGGCCAGCGACCGGGCGGATTTGGAATCATTGCTCAACGGGTGAAGCAACGAGTCGCCGCATAGGCATGGAGAGAAATGGATTATGGCAGTTTATAGCTTTCAGGAAATGATACGATGCCGCAAGGAAATGGCGATGAAAGCCTGCGGCATCTTTGATGAAGAGGAAGTCGGGCGCATCGACCCGATTTCATACGCCGAAAAATCCGGTGATCATTTCTTCGTCACCGTCTGGATGTTCGGTAACAAGAAGATCTACTCGGCGATGATGGAGATACTTCCCGGGAATTGGCCCGATCCGGAGAGCGGATACGGGAGGGCGTTCTTCGATGTCTACCGTTTCAAAAACATCAATGACATTCGAGTGGATGATTACGGCTGCGTCATCACATTGAACACGGGAAAGAAGCTCGAGCTGAACTCGAACTGTTTGGAAGGCAAGGATGCCTTCGCGTTCTCGGCGCATGGCCTTGTCAGCCTTTGGGACGAATACGACGACTGACAAGGCCGTGAACCAGGCCTCCCATACATGGGCTGGGCGGATACGCCCGTCCAGCCCATGACAACAAGAGTAATTCGGCGCTGAAAAGGAACATGGCGATGGCACTATTCGGTAAGAATCCTAATGAGATCAATTACGTAGGTGGAGAAAAACACTTTGCCGATGTCATAAAAAACAGGTCGGCAAATGACACATTGATCTTCCGCAATCCCGAAGAGGATTTCAATCATGGCTCCACTCTGGTGGTGCAACCCGGCGAACAGGCGATATTCGTCAATGAGGGGCAATATCGAGCAGGTGTTCGATCAGGCACGTATACGTTGACCACCTCCAATTACCCCTTCATTTCACGGTTGCGTAACGCGCTTTCCGGGGGAATCTCCACATTCAACTGCGTGGTGTATTTCGTCCGCATCGCTACGAGCCGTGAAATCATGTGGGGCACCGATACGCCGATCAAAGTCATGGACAAGGCGTATGGCGATCAGTTCACTGGCGTCGGCGTGGAAACCGAGGTCGGGGCTCGGGGTTCGTACAGGGTCAAGGTTTCAGATGCGGGACTGTTCCTGACCACTCTCATTGGCGGCAACTATGACCTGACCGATCAGGAGAGTCTCCGTGATTTCTTCAGGAACCAGTTCCTGAGCCATATTCTGGCATTCCTGACTCGTGAACTGACCAATTGGAACCAGCCGCTGATCAGCGCTCCGGCCAACGTGATCGCGTACTCCCAGTCGATTCAGAAGGAACTCGAGCCGGTTGCGGGCGAGTATGGTCTGGAGATGCTGAACTTCAACATCTCCGGAATGAAGATCTTCGACAATGAGGAGAGGCGGCAGGCTCAGGCTCTGGCGACGAAGAACCGCGAACAGTACTTCGGGCAGATGGCTGCGGGCGCAGGTGCCGCTGCGGCGGCGGTCGGCCAGCAGCAGGCGTATCAGACGCTGGGCACCAATTACCAGCAGGCGCAGGTGCTGGAGGCGATGAATCAGGCCGCAGCGAATCCGGGTGGCGAGAGCGGTGCGCTGATGGGCGCCGGCATGGGGCTGACCATGGGCGCCGGATTGGGGCAGATGATTCCCGGGCTTATGGGACAGACCCTGCAGGCCGCGGCTGCGGCACCGGGGGCGTCCGGCACCGCAGCTCAGCCGTCCGCGAGCAAGGGCGACCCCATGGAACGTCTGTCGAAATTGAAGCAAATGTCGGATGCCGGACTCATCAGCACCGAGGAATATGAGTCCAAGAAGGCAGAAATCCTCAAGGAGCTGTGAACACGACCATGACACGTTATCTTTCTTCGATCATCGCGACGGTATTCTTTGCGGTGGCGATTGCGGCGTTCGGCTTCCAGCTGGCTGTTTTCGAGTTCGCACCCATTGCCCAGTACGTCGTGCTGTCGTTCATGCTGGTGTTCACCGTCCTCATCTGGGTTGCCGACGCGCAAGCGAGCCGTCAAATGGTGGGGCGCGACCTGTACCACCGCATCATAGCCGAGAACGGTCTGTTCCCCATCGTCGGATACCTCGTGCAGTGCGTGTTCGCGCTGTTGTATGGTCTCGCATGGAACACGGTGCTTAACCCGGTGGCCACCGGATTGCGGCTCGTTTTGCCGAAGGGCTTGTTCCTCCCTCTGATCGTCGAACTGGTTATTACCGCCGTGGTCGTGGTGTTCTGGCTGGGCAACGTCCGGGCGAACGATCACACCGCGCTGCAGCACGTCGAACATGAAGCGAAGATTTCCAGCAAGGAGCAGCTCAAAGGGCAGGTGCTGCTACTCAAGCAGCGTGTCGGCTCCGCTGATTCGAGCAAGGCCGAGACAATGCGTTTCATCGAGCAGAAAGTCTCCGCGCTCCCATTGAATCCCTCCGCGTCGGCGCTGCCGTTATACCAGCAGGCGATTCAGCTGATTATCGCCGCGAACCAGACACCGGGAGAGGTGACGCTGGAGACGCTGGAGAACATCAAGCGCGCCGTCGCCATGGTGCGCTGAGCCTATCCGCATTTCGTTACTTCAGGCCGTGGCGCTGATAAGAACGCCGCGGCCTTCTTTGATGTGTGCGCATGATGTGTGCGGAAAGCAATACCAAGGCGTGCGTAGACTTGGCAGGTATGGATACGAATACTTTGCTCGCCATTGTTGGCGTGATTGTGGTGGCGGTCGTACTGATCGCCCTGAGCATCTGGCTGTCCAAGTCCCGCAAACGTGACCTCGATCGCGCGATGGGTCAGCAAGCCCCGGATGACAAGCGGACCCGTGACGCCAAGGCCGCGGCGGATGCTCGTTTGGCTGCTGAAGCGGAGGCCGAGGCTGCGGCATCCGCGCAGTCCGGCCGGGAACCGGCGTCTCGCGCCCCCGGTGTGGATGATGGATCCGCTGCGTCTGCCGGTGCTGCTGCCTCAGAGGTCACCGCGGAATCCGCGACTGCGACGCAACCTAAGCCCGCCGCGCACGCTTCCGCCCCAGTCGCACCTAAAACCGAATCCCCGGAATCCATCGGTTCCCGACTGACACGATTGAAGGCGAAGCTCGCCAAGTCCGACAACCCGTTCGGTAAGGCGCTGTTCAACATCCTGACCAAGGACAATCTGTCCGAATCCGACTGGGAGGACGTCGAGGACACGCTGCTGCTGGCCGACGTTGGCGCGGACGCCTCCGCCCAGCTGGTCGACGATCTGCGTACGGACGCCCGTGTCAACGGCCGATCTGACCCGGAAGAGGTGCGTGCCACCCTCAAGGAGAAGCTGCTCGACCTGGTCGGTCGCGACACCGATCGTCGCCTGAACGCCGAAAAACCGGGCGCGGACAAGCCGTCCGTCATCATCATGGTCGGCGTGAACGGCACTGGTAAGACCACCACCGCAGGCAAGCTGGCGCGTCTGTTCGTGGCGGAAGGCAAGAACGTGGTGCTCGGCGCGGCCGACACCTTCCGCGCCGCCGCCGCCGACCAGCTCGAAACTTGGGGCGCCCGCGTGAACGTGCCGGTCGTCCGTTCGGACAAAGACGGTGCCGACCCCGCATCGGTGGCGTTCGAGGCTGCAGGCAAGGCCAAGGAATCCCAAGCGGACGTGCTCATCATCGATACTGCGGGCCGACTCCAGAACAAGGCCAATCTCATGGACGAGCTCGGCAAGATTAGGCGCGTCACCGAAAAGCAGCTGCCGGTCGCCGAAGTGCTGCTCGTGCTCGACGCCACCACCGGCCAGAACGGCATGGCCCAGGCCAAGGTGTTTGCCGAGGCCATCGGCATTACCGGCGTGGTGCTCTCCAAGCTGGACGGTTCGGCCAAGGGCGGCATCGTGATCTCCGTGCAGAAGGAGCTCGGCGTGCCGGTCAAGCTCGTCGGTCTCGGCGAAGGTCCGGACGACCTGGCACCGTTCGACCCGGAAGGCTTCGTGGACGGCATCCTCGCCTAGTGGATCGTCTTCTTCGGGTCTCTCCCCCAGTCAGCTACGCTGACAGCCCCCTCATCAGAGGGGGCCATAGCCGTACGGACGCGCTGCGCGCGCGGTTTGCTGGCTCGTCTGTAGGCAACGTCCCGTCAGAGGGGGCGATAGCACGGCGCATGCCATTTGAACGATTACGAGAGACGCTGCCAGTGTGACTGACGGTCTTGCGTCCACGTTGTGAACGCTCGGGAGCGGCATCCGATGACAAACCAAGCCCTGAATCATGTTCGTAACATGGTTCAGGGCCTTTTCATACGCCTAGGAATAACGCCGAAATCCAGTCGCCGAGCATGGCGGAAACCCCCAGTCATGCTTAACAATCGCGTAACGTGCCGTAACGAAACCAAAATGCATCCGGCTTTTACTGACAAACTGTTAGCCCCCACAAGGGGGACGGCATGTAGTGGAATACAGACGCCGACCGTCCGGCTTGAAACCCGGCTCTCGACGCCATGAACAAAGAGAGGGAGGTAGACATGGAAGCGCTTGATTCCGGAAACACCGCATGGATCCTTACATCCGCGTCCCTGGTTTTCCTCATGACGCCGGGTGTGGCGTTCTTCTATGGCGGCATGGTTCGTGCCAAGGCCGTTCTGAATATGCTGATGCTTGAGGCGGCCGCACTGTCGGTCACCATGATTATCTGGACCCTGTGGGGTTGGTCCATCGCCTACGCCGGCAATGACATCGGCGGCATCTTCGGCGACCCGGCCAGCGGATTCCTGCTCAAGGATTCCATGGTGGCCCAGGATGGCGTGTTCACCACCACCGGCCTCAATGCCAACAACTACCCGGTGTCCGTGGACGTCGCCTTCCAGGTGGCCTTCGCCATGATCACCGTCGGCCTGATCTGCGGTGCCATCGCCGAGCGCGTCAAGTACAGCACCTGGATGATTTTCGTGGCCCTGTGGATCACCTTCGACTACGCTCCTATGGCGCACATGGTGTGGAACCACGGTCTGCTGTCCGCTGACGGCGCCATCTCCAAGGCCATCGGCGCCGCCGCCCACGATTTCGCAGGAGGTACTGTCGTCCACATCAACGCCGCAGTCGCCGCCCTGATCATCGTGCTCATCATCGGCAAGCGCAAGGGCTTCGGCACCCAGCCGTTCCGTCCGCACAACGTGCCGTTCGTGATGCTTGGCGCCTTCCTCCTGTGGTTCGGCTGGTTCGGCTTCAACGCCGGTTCCGCCTTCGCCGCCAACGGCACCGCCGGCTACGCCTGGGTCTCCACCTCGGCCGCAACCGCCGCCGCCATGCTTTCTTGGGGCTTCACTGAGAAGATTCGCTCCGGCCACTACACCGCCATGGGCGCTGCCTCCGGTATGGTCGCCGGCCTGGTCGGCATCACGCCGGCCGCCGATGTGGTCTCCCCGTTGTGGGCCATCGTGCTCGGCGCGATCGTCGGCATCCTGACCTGCCTCGCCTGCGGTCTGAAGTTCAAGTTCGGCTACGACGACTCCCTCGATGTGGTCGGCGTGCACGGCGTCGGCGGCTTCACCGGCACCCTGCTCATCGGCTTCTTCGGTGAAGGCACCGGCCTGCTGGCCGGCGGCGACTGGAAGCAGCTCGTCGTGCAGCTGGTCATCGCCCTCGTCGCCATCCTCTACTCCGCAGTGATCACCGCGATCATCGCCTTCGCTCTGGAGAAGACCATCGGCTGGCGTGTCACCGAAGCTCAGGAAGTCAGCGGCATCGACCTTGTCGATCAGGGCGAACGCGCTTACGATTTTGCTGGTACTGCCAGCTCCGTTCTCAAGGAGGTGAAGTGAGATGAAGCTGATCACCGCTATCATCCAGCCCCATAAGCTCGACGACGTCAAGGAAGCTCTCGCAGCTGCCGGCGTGCACGGTCTGACCGTGTCCGAAGCAAATGGCTACGGCCGTCAGCGCGGCCACACCGAGGTCTACCGCGGTGCCGAATACACGGTGGATCTGATTCCGAAGATCCGCATCGAGGTCCTGGCCGATGACGCCGACGCCGAGACGCTGGTCGGTGTGATCGTCAAGTCCGCCGGCTCCGGCACTATCGGCGACGGCAAGGTGTGGGTCGCCCCGCTGGATTCCGTGACCCGCGTGCGTACCGGTGAGACCGGTTCCGCCGCGATCTGATGAGGCGTCCGGGCTTCCGGTGGTATGCAGGAGTTCGGACTATCGATAAGACAAGGTCCCCGCACGTTGCGATTGTCGCCGTGCGGGGACTGTCATATGTGGGTTGTTTCCCATACGGACATGGGGGTAACTCGTGGGTACTGCTGCAACTGCGTTACAAGGGGCTGTTTAGCCTCTGCGGGAAGGTGTTCCGAAAAGCCTGAAACAGCCCCTCGTAACGCAGAAGTGCACATCTGAAGAAAGATCTGAGGCAATGACTTCGGCAGTAGATGGTTTGAAGCAACGATTCATGGCGATGAGCCAGCCGGATGACGACGGTGTCTACCGGAATGGTCCGGCAAAGCGTGCAGCACGCACCGAACTGGCCATGCAGTGCCTCACTCAACTATGGGATGAGGCGTGCACGGCCGTCTCGTTCACCGTGCCGGCGGCCGGCATCGGCTTCGCGGCGGTCGGTTCGCTGGCACGAGGCCAGATCGGCCCCAGCTCCGACCTGGATCTGGTCATCATCTACGAGCCGCGCGCCGTGAACGACCAGCAGCTCAACGAACTGGCCAACAAACTCTGGTACCCGCTCTGGGACAGCGGCCTCGACCTTGACCATTCCATTCGTACCCGTACCCAGTGCGAGGAGGTCACCGACCATGACCTGCCGGCTGCGATGGGATGGTTGGATGTCAAGCCCATCGCCGGCGACACCGAGCTTATCCGCACCACGGCTGCGTCCATCCTCGAGCGTTGGCGCAAGGCGGCACGCAAACGCCTGCCCGAACTGCTGGACTCCGCCAAATCACGCCTTGACGAGTTCGCAAGGCTGCAGTACGTCAACCAACCGGACATCAAGGAGGCGCGTGGCGGTCTGCGCGATTCGGTGCTGATCTCCGCCCTGGCCACATCATGGCTGGCCGATCGTCCGCACGGCAGCTATGACGAAGCCGTGGAGCGTCTGCTTGACGTGCGCGACTGCATCCATCTGGTAGCCAACAAGGACACCAATCTGCTGCTCACCCCGTATCAGGCCAAGGTGGCCGCCATGCTCGGCCTTGCCGACCCGACATGGCCGGAAGACGAACGTGCCGCCTATTCGATTGACGATCTGCAGACGCTGCTCGCCCGGCTCGGTCGCCGCATCTCCTTTGCGCTGGATTCCACCGCATCCCGCGCCGAGCATTCGCTGACCCACGAGAAGCCTCGGTTCGCGTTCTTCCAGATGTTCTCCCAGCGTGCCGGCGGCAAACGCGAGGCCCCGCAGTTCGACATCGTGGCCCCCGGCATCGCCAAGCACGAAGGCGAATTGGTGCTCGCCCCCGGCGTCGAACCAGCCAAGGACGCCAAACTGGCGTTGCGCATGGCTGTGGCCTCGGGCGAATTCGGCCTGCCCATCAATCCGTCCACGCTGGTCAATCTCAAGAAATGTCCGATTCGTGACAACCAATGGGACGCTGAATCCCGTGAACTGTTCGTACGGCTGCTCGCCTGCGGGCCGGAGCTCATGAATGTGTGGGAAAGCATCGACTTCGTGGACATCCCGGGCCGATGGATGCCGGAATGGCTGGGCATCCGCAACCGTCCGTCCGCATCGGCCGCCCACCGGTACACCATCGACCGCCATATGGTCGAGGTCACCTCGCGCATCACGCGTGACACCCCGTCCGGCGGCCGTTACGATGACGAGCATTATCAGACGCTGCTGCTCGCCGCCATCACGCACGACATCGGCAAACGCGCGTTCGTGGCCGACCACGCGGCCGAAGGGGCCCGCCATGTTCCGGTGATCCTCAAACGTATGGGGTATGCGCAGAACATCATCGACTGGGCCACGATTCTGGTCCGCGAGCACCTGACGCTTTCCGAATACGCCACCGGCAAGGACCCCAATGACCCCGCAACGGCGGCCGAACTGGCCGACCGCCTGCACCATGACAAGCTGCTGCTGGATATGCTCTTCGACCTGACCCGGGCTGATGGCTCATCCCTCGGTGCCACCGCCGGCGAGTCAATCACCAAGAAATACGGATGGTCCAAGTGGCGCGAGCAGATCGTGCACACCATGTACGCCTCCGTGCGCGCCGCCATGTAGCAATCCGAGCCTCCTCTAGCGAGGGGATTCCCGGCGAGGCCGGATGGGGAGAGAAGACAGTCGTAATTGTTGTGACCTACCGCATCCACGCATCGCCTCGCACGCGCAGCCCATTGAACAGTACGCGCCCGCCCATCAGCACCACGTTGAACGCGGTCCACAACACAGCGGTGCGCAGCAGGTCGTTCGGCAGCTGCGGGGCCACACCGCCGGCCACCAGCGAGAGAACGGCGATGTACGCCAATGCCGTCAGCGTGCAGGTTCCCGCCAGATACCGATAATCGCGTGCTCCGATGAGGATGCCGTCAATGGCCATCATCCAGCCCTGCAGTGGGAAGAAGACACCCATCGTGACCATGCCCACGGCCACCAGAATCTGGATGTTCGCGGTGGGGGAGAAGAAGCGTCCGGCAAACAAGCCAATCGCGGCGAATCCCACGCCGATGACCGCCCCGACCATCAGTCCCGCACGGCCGGTTGCGCGGGTAAGCGTCCGGGCCTGGTTCCGGTCGCCGGCGCCCAACGCCATGGCCACCAACGTCTGACCGGCGATGCCCACCGAATCCAGCATGTTCATCGCGAAGTTCCATGAGGAATTCACGGCCTGGAAGCCTGCCAGCACCGCAGTGCCCATGCGGGCCGCGCAGGCGACCGTGGCCACCATCGCCGCGCGAATCGCCAGCGTACGGATGAACAACGGTAGTCCGTCGCCGCCGGCGGCCGCGATACCTTGCAATCGAGGCTGCAGGCTCGCCCCGTCCGCCCGAGCCCACAGGATGGCCGGCACCACCAGAAACAGTCCCATATACCATTGCGCAATCAACGTGGCCGCGCCCGAACCGGCGATGCCCCAACGGAACACGAACACGAAGAGCATATCGAGTGCGGTGTTCAGCACCGCGCCGCTCACCGCCGCGATCAGCGTGATGCGGACCTTCTGCAGTCCGCGGAAGATGCCGTTGGCGGCATACACCAGCAGCATGCCCGGTGCGCCCAGGACTATCGCGCGCGTGTAGGTCGTGGCCTGCGTCAGCACATCGCCGCTGCCTCCAAGCGCCCGGCACAATGGCTCGGCAGCCGCAAACAGGCCGATCGACAGCACCGTGCCGATGCCCAATGCCAGCCACAGGCCGTCGATGCCCGCCTGCAGGCCCTCGCGCCGGCGTCCTGCGCCGAGCAGATGAGCCACTTGCGCCGTGGTGGAGTAGGCAAGGAAGATGCACAGGCCCACGGCGGTCAGGATGATGGTGGAGCCGATGGACAGGCCGGCCAGCGCGGCGTCGCCGATATGCCCCACGATCGCCGTGTCGATGAGGATGAACGTGGGCTCGGCGATGAGCTGGCCGAAGGTGGGCAGCGCCAGCGCGAGAATCCGTCGGTTCGTCTCGCGGGAGGATGGGGATTGGTGATGCACGTCCGCTTGCATATCATGCTTGACTACGTTGCGCAACCTGCCTCCTTCACGCCGAAAGGTTATCCCCAGACTATCCACCAAGTTATCCCCATTATGTGGATAACTCAGTGGATTATCCACCTAGTTATCCCCAAAATGTGGATAACTAATTTTTCTATCCACATTTGTGCCCCGCGCGTGTCGCGGCGCTGACTTCAGGGTGAATTCCATATGAACGGCTCGCGTACGGAGTGCTTACGGCGAGCTGATGGTTCGACGACGATTCGATGAACGGCTTGCTGACGGTTCATACACATCGAGCTCTTATACTTGGGGGCTATGGCAGAAGGAAGTGAACGTTCGTATCAGGATGGGTACGGCGGCGACCGCGCGCGCGGTGGCCAGGGCCCGACTACATCGGGCGACCCGATTTTCGACCGTGTCCCTCCGCATGACGACGATGCGGAGATGGCGGTGCTCGGCGGCATGCTGATGAGCAAGGACGCCATCGGCGAAGTCTCGCAGACCATCGACGTCAACGATTTCTATCAGCCCAAGCATCAGACGATCTATACGGCGATCATCGACCTGTTCTCCGCCAGTCAGCCGGTGGACGTGGTGCTGGTGGCCAATCAGCTGCTGGCGGACGGCAATCTGGACAAGGTGGGCGGCGCCGATTACCTGCACAGTCTGGTGGCTTCGGTGCCCACCGCCGCCAACGCCATGTATTATGCGGAGATCGTCCATCAGCGGGCGATTCTGCGCAATGTGATCGCCGCCGGCACCAAGATTGCGCAGCTGGGCTATTCCGCTGAGGGTTCGCAGGCCGAGGATGTGGTGAATCTCGCCCAATCCGAGGTCTATGAGATGTCGATGGGCAAGGTGCGGCAGGATTATTCCGCCATCGGCCCGGTGGTGCACGACGCCCTCGACCAGCTCGACAAGCTCCAGCAGGGTTTGGTGAACAAAGGTGTGCCGACCGGGTTCCGCGACATCGATGATGTGACGCAGGGCCTGCAGCCCGGACAGATGGTCGTCGTCGCGGGACGTCCTGCCATGGGCAAGTCCACGCTCGGCATCGATTTCGCGCGTGCCGCGTCGCTGCACCACAATATGACCACCATCGTGTTCAGTCTCGAGATGAGCAAGGTGGAGCTCGCCCAGCGCATCATCTCCGCCGAGACGAACATCCCGATGGCCGCGCTGCGTCGCGCGGACGACATCACGCCCGAGCGCTGGAACACGCTGAACCAGTTCTGGACCAAGATGCAGAACGCGCCGCTGTTCATCGACGACAGCCCGAACATGTCCCTGATGGAGATCCGTGCGAAGTGCCGCCGTCTCAAGCAGACCAATGACCTGAAGCTCGTGGTCATCGATTACCTGCAGCTCATGACCTCCGGCAAGGCCGTCGAATCCCGCCAACAGGAGGTCTCCGAGTTCTCCCGCGCGCTGAAGCTGCTCGCCAAGGAGCTGGAGGTGCCGGTGGTGGCCCTGTCCCAGCTGAACCGTGGTCCCGAAATGCGCAACGACAAGAAGCCGCAGCTGTCCGACCTGCGTGAATCCGGTTCCATCGAACAGGACGCCGACGTGGTGTTCCTGGTGCACCGACCGGACTTCTATGATAAAGAGGACCGTCCGGGCGAGGCGGACATCATCATGGCCAAGCACCGTAATGGTCCGACCGAGACCTTCCATCTCGCCTTCCTCGGCGCCACGTCCAAGTTCAAGGACATGCCGCAGGACTACAACGCCAACCAGGGGGTGTGATCATGCCGATGCCAAGCATGAGCCGGATGCAGTGCCGAGTACTGCTTCTGATGCGCCGCAGCATGGTGTGCAAGGCAGTGCACAGCATGTTTCACGAGATGTTCCACACGCTGAACAGCATGTTTCACATGCTGTTTCACATACTGTTGCGCATGATGGGACTTCTATCGGGGAACCGCAGGGGCAGATGAACTCGGATGAAGCGACTGTTCCGGACAAGGACGTGGCCGCCCACCCGGTGATTGGCCGTCGAGGCGCATCGCCTATGCCCCGCGCCCCGTGGTATGCGTTCGCCACGGTGCCGGTCGGCCGGTTCGTCCGATTCGCGTCCCGCGTCACCAAGCATGGCGGTTCGGCGCTTCCCGGAAGAATCGTGGAAAGCTTCGACCCCGGCTTCCTGACCCGTACTCTGGGCCAGCTGCCGCTGGGCGTGGTGCTGGTGTCCGGAACGAACGGCAAAACCACCACCACCCGTATGGTCGCCTCGATGCTCTCCGATCTGGGACTCAAAGTATTCACCAATCCCACCGGCTCGAATTTCGTGCGCGGCGTGGTCTCCGCACTGCTCACCGAAGTGACGCTCGGCGGCAAGCTGGATGCCGACATCGCCGTGCTGGAACTGGACGAGGCGTACGCGGTGCATTTCGTCAGGCAGGTCAAGCCGCGATACGCCCTGCTGCTCAACGTGATGCGTGACCAGCTCGACCGCTTTGGCGAAATCGACACCACTGCCAGGTTGTTGAGCCGCGTGGCCGAAGCGACCACCGGCACGGTGGTGCTCAACCGTGAGGACCCGCGCATCGCCGCGCTCGCAGCCAAGGCTCCGGCCGGCACCTCGGTGCGTTACTTCGGCTTGGCGGACGGTCTCAAGCACTACTTCCCCTCCGACGACGACATGGCCACCACCGTCAGCGTGGAAGACGGCTCCACCTCCCGGCCCCCTCTGACAAAAGAACTGTCAGCGCAGCTGACTGGGGGAGAGAAGGACGCCGACGTGACGCTCGCCGCTGTGGGCGACCATCAGGCCACCTTCCACATGGACGGGCGGGATTACGCCACCGCAGTCCGGCTCGAAGGCGTCTACAACCTGTACAACGCAGCCGCCGCGCTCGCCGTGGTGCGCGCGGTGATGCGCGATGCAGCAGCGGCGCGCAAAGCCTTGGCTGCGGCCAACGCCTGCTCGGTCAGCGCCGACGAGCTCATCGCCGCGGTCGCCCGCGTCACGCCGGCGTTCGGCCGCGGCGAGGTCATCGATGTCAACGGCTCGCCGGTCGAACTGCTGCTGGTCAAGAATCCGATGGGATTCCGCCTCTCGCTCGCCAGCTTCGACCCGTCGCATGCCGACACGATGATCGCCATCAACGACGAATACGCGGACGGTCGCGATATGAGCTGGCTGTGGGATGTGGACTTCACCTCATTGCGCGCGTCCGGCGTCGCCATGGTTTCCGGCGTGCGCGCCTGGGACATGGCGCTGCGCCTCGGCTACGACCAGGTGCCGGTCGCCGCCACGGATCCCGACCTCGAACAGGCGGTCAGCGCATTCGTGACCGCCAACCCCGGTGTCCGCAAGCACATCTACTGCACGTACACCGCCATGCTCAAGACCCGTGCGATATTGGGCCGCATCGCCGATGTACGCGACGCCGGCGTAGGCAAATAAACCTAGTCAAATAACCGTAGGCAAAACCGGATGCGCACAACCTGCACTGGCTGGCGGGAGCGCAGTGCATGCCTCACAACAAGCCGCTCATCAGACAAGACAAGGAGGAATCGACATGGCCAAGACCATCGATGTGATGTCCCTGTATCCGAAAGACATGAACATCTACGGCGATTCCGGCAACGTGCTCACCATTCGTCGCCGTCTGGAACTCTACGGCTATGAGCCGGTCATCCACCAATACAACCAGGGTGACGACTGGCCCAATCACGTGGACCTCATTCTGGGCGGCGGCGGACAGGACACCGGGCAGAAGAAGATCATCGACGACCTCTACCGGCGCGCCAACCTATTGCGCGCACTCGCAGTGGAAGGTACGCCGATGCTGATGATCTGCGGCATGTACCAGCTGTTCGGCGAGTATTTCGAAACCGTGGACGGTACGAGGCTCGACGGCATCGGCATCATCGGCGCATACACTGTCGGCCAGGATGCGCGCATGATTGGCAATCTGGTGGAGCATTCCGAACAGTTCGGTGACGTGATCGGCTACGAAAACCATTCCGGTCAGACCTTCCTGAGGCCAGGCGTCAAGCCGTTGGGCACTGTTGATGCCGACGGCCGGGGCAACAACGGCAAGGACCACACCGAAGGTGCCCGCGTACACAACGTGATCGGCACCTACATGCATGGCTCGCTGCTGCCCAAGAACCCTGCCGTCAGCGATTTTCTGATCGGTGCCGCCGTGTCACGCCGCTACGGTTCGTTCGATACCGCCGACCAGACGAAGGAACAGGCGGCAGCGCTCGCCGAACTCGACAGGACTGCCGCGCACGCGCGCGAATCTGCCGCCGCCCGTCCGCGCTGATCGACCGCGCTCCACGCCCCGCCGCCTTAGGCGAAATCATCCGCTAAGCCTAACGCCATCGGCCTGCGATTGCGCTAGGCTTAGCAGTAAGAGACGGGGCAGCAGGCCGCGTCGAGCCTCGAAGGAGGGGTTATTATGGCTGATTTCGATTTGGGCGATGGTGTCCGCAAGGTCCTGTTGGCTGGCATCGGTGCCTTGGCTACGGGATATGAGAAGGGCAGCGCCATTGTTGACGATCTGGTCAAGAAGGGTGAGCTGACTGTGGAGCAGGGCAAGTCCCTGAACACCGAGCTCAAGCGCAAGGTCGGCGAGGCTCTGGTCAACGACGCCAACAAGGACGCCGCCAAGGCCGATGCCGCACCGGCCGAGGAACCGGCTGCGGATGCCGCCGACGACTCCAACAAGGACTGACTAAGGACTGATCATTTTCGTGACTGACAAGACAACGGAACAGGCGGTGCGGCACGGCGCAAGCGGCACCTCGGCACAACATCCCTCTGAAGACGCTCGTTCGGGCGCTGCGGATGGTGGCCTCGGAGCCGGTGCCGCAACGTCTGCCCCAACGTCTTCCTCCCAGTCGCAGGCTGCCGCCGGTGCCGCTCATGGCACGAACGACGACAAGCCGAATGATATTCCCGACCGTCCGACCGCGGCATACGCGCAATGGGCCGCGACGAATACCGAAACCATTGGGATTTTCGGTCCCCGGCGCGATGATTTCTCCGAGCGCTATCATCTGACCCGTCGCAGCAAAGCCAAACGTCTGGCGCAAATCGTGCGTATCGTCAACCAATTCGATGCGCTCAAGGGGCTGACTCCGGTCAAGATGCGTCTGATGTTCGAGGCGCTCGGCCCCACTTTCGTTAAAGTCGGCCAGATTCTCTCGATGCGTTCGGAGATTTTGCCGCAGAGCTTCTGCGACGAACTCGCCAAACTGCGTGCGGACGCCGACCCCATGCCATACGCCACGGTATTGGACGTATTGTCCGAAGAGTATGGACGACCGGCCAATGAGGTCTTCGCGCACATCGATCTGAAACCGCTGGGCTCGGCGTCCCTCGCCCAAGTGCATCGCGCCACCTTGCGTACCGGCGAGGACGTGGCCGTCAAAGTGCAGCGCCCGGGTGTGCGCGAGACCATGGCGCAGGACGTGTCCATCATGCGTTCCATCGCCAAAGTCGCCACCAAGGTGATCAGCACCTCGCAGATCGTCGATCTCCAGGGCGTAGTCGAGGAGCTGTGGGACACCTTCGAATCGGAGACGGACTTCCTTGTCGAGGCGCGCAATCTGGCTGAATTCAAGCGATACGCCTCACGGTTCAAATACATGGACTGTCCGACTCCGTATCCGGACCTGTGCACCGAGCACGTGGTGGTCATGGATTATGTGGATGGCATCTCCGTCTCACACGCCGGCGAACTGGTGGCCGCCGGCTATGATCTCAAGGACATCGGCACCAAGCTCGTAGACAATTACGCCACGCAGATCCTCGACGAAGGCTTCTTCCATGCCGATCCGCACCCGGGTAACATCATCATCCGCGGCGGAAAGATTGTGCTCATCGACCTCGGCATGACCGGTCGATTGGACGCCAAGACCCGTGCGGTGATGAAGGATATGATCTTCGCCGTCGCCAAACAGGATTCCCCCCAGCTCGCCGACGGCCTGCTGCGCTTCGCCGGGGCTGATGCGGATCCGGCTGATTACCCTGCGCTGCTCGCCGATCTCGACGTCATCGTCAAGGAATACGGCACCGTGGATCTGAAGGACCTCGATCTGGCCGCCTTCCTGACCGCGCTCACCTCGCTCGCGCAGCGTCACGGCATCGAAGTGCCCAGCAGCATCACCACGGTGGGGCGTGCGTTGGTCACGCTCGAGGGGCTGCTTGACGAATTCATCCCCGATGTGAACATGATTGAGATCATCTCCCGGCACATCGTCACGTCGAAAACCACCGTCGAAGCAGCCAAAGACGAGCTGAAGACGCTGGGTCTGGAGAGCCATGAGGCGCTCCACAGCGCGCTGGGCGCGATGAGCGAGCTTAACGTGGCGGCGCGCATGCTGACGCGCGGCCAGTTGCGCATGAACATGGAGCTGGTGGGTTCGCAGGAGCCGTTCCAGCTGCTCTCCGATATGGTGAACCGACTCACGATGGCATTGATTGTGGTCGGCCTGTTCATCGGCTCGTCCATCGTCTATTACGCCGGCATGAAGCCCATCATTTTCGGCATCCCAATCGTGGGCTTCATGGGATACGTCACCGCGTTCGTGCTCGGCGTTTGGATCGTGATTGACATCTACCTCAAGGGCCGCAAGACGAAGAAGCGGTAGGGTAGTCGGGCGGCGTGCTGCGCCGGATTCATGAGATCTGACGTTCGTAGACGCGGCCGGTGCTTTCCAGCGCGGTGCGTCGTTTCGCCTCGGTGGACTCGCGGACGATCATCGGACATTCTATCGTTGTGACGCCGTGGTGCGGCCGGCCCGCCAATGCATCGAGAATGAACTGCGCGGCGGTCTTGCCCAGCATCGTGATGTTGTTGTCGAATGTGGTCAAGGTCGGATGCGCATTCGAGGCGAACACGAACCAATTGTCGTGGCCGATGATGGCGACGTCTCGCGGGATGCGTTTGCCTATGGCCAACAGTCCGCGTGCTGCTCCGCGCGCGATTTCGTCGCTCAGGCAGTAGATCGCATCCAGATGAGGATACCGTTCGACCAATAATCGCGCCGCCCGCTCGCCCCACTCCTCGCTCCAGGCGTCGAACAGTATCGCCACCGGCTGGAAATCATAGAGGATGAACGTCCGTTGCGCGCCCAGCACCCGGTCTTTCGCCGCCTGGAAATCCTCCGGGCCGGCGATGATGGCGATGTATCGCCGCCCGATACTGAGCAGGTATTCGATGGCCTGCGCGCCGGCACCGATATTGTCACAGATGATGCTGCAATCCCGTGGGTCGCGGGAAGGATCATAGGCATAGATGACCGGCAGACCCATCGTGGTGCGTGGGTCAAGCGGCGGCCGTGAATTCGTGGTGTCGCCGACAACGATCAAGCCGTCCACACCATGCGCCGCAAGCCGGTCGATATGGCTTTTCTCCAGTGCTGGCCGACCGTGGGAACTCATGAGCAGGGCGGCGTGATTCGATGCGCCGAGCGTGTTTTCGGCACCGGTGAGCAGGGGCAGGGCGAAACGGCCGTTGTAATCGGATGTGATCAATCCGATCAGACCCGAGCGACGAGTGGCGTGGTGCAGTTTGTTGGATTTGCTGTAGCCGAGTTGTTTGGCGGCCTCGATGACGTCACGCTGGGTGCTGGCCGATACGCGGTCCGTGTTGTTCAGCGCTTTGGATGCGGTGGCAACGGAAACATTGGCCAGTCTGGCCACGTCAGCAAGGGTGGGTTTGCGGCTCATAGTCCATACGGTAAGCGAAAAATTTCGCATTCGCAAGACCTGTGAATCAGCCGGACGGCATGCGCATACCATCAACAATTGCAAGCGGTGAGAGTGCGGAGATAGCCGGCATAGCAGCCTGTTTCCGCGCGTAAAGACAATGCGATACAGCCAGCACCTACAATGTGGAAAGGACGAACCATGAGCCAGCACGTCACGGTTACTTCACCGTTCTGGAAACGGTACCGTGAGAACGTCGCCAAGGAAGTGATCCCCTATCAGTGGGCGGTCATCAACGACGAGCAGAAGATCGACATCCCGCGCGACCCCTCCGGCGCCAAGCAGGACATCGACTATCACTACAGCCGTGCAGTGCGCAACCTGCGCATCGCCGCAGGCGACGAGGAAGGCGAGTTCAAGGGCTTCGTCTTCCAGGATTCCGACGTGTACAAGTGGCTTGAGGAAGCCGCCTACTCCCTCGCCTACGAGCCGGACGAGCAGCTCAAGAACCTGTGCGACAAGCTGGTCGACCTCATTGCCCGCGCCCAGCAGGACGATGGCTACCTCGACACCCCGTACATCATCAAGTCCGGCGCGTTCGAGAACCGTGAGCGCTTCTCCCAGATCCAGCAGTCCCACGAGATGTACGTGATGGGCCACTACATCGAGGCCGCCGTGGCCTACTTCGAGGTCACCGGCAACCAGCAGGCCCTCGAAGTCGCCGAGAAGATGGCCGCCTGCCTGGACGCCAACTTCGGTGAAGAGGACGGCAAGATCCCCGGCGCCGACGGCCACCCGGAGATCGAGCTGGCGCTCTCCCGCCTCTACGAGGTCACCAAGGAGGAGAAGTACCTCAAGCTCGCCAAGTTCTTCATCGACGTGCGCGGCAAGGACCCGAGCTTCTACGACAAGCAGAACGAGAAGATCGGCGATGGCTCCACCGACATCTTCCCGCAGATGCGCGGCTGGACCCACGAATACACCCAGACCGCCCGTCCTATCCGCCAGCAGCAGACCGCCGAAGGCCACGCCGTGCGCGTTGGCTACATGCTCACCGGCGTCGCCCACGTGGCCCGCCTGACCGGCGACAAGGAGCTTGAGGAGACCGCCAAGCGTCTGTGGCACAACATCGTCACCAAGCGCATGTACATCACCGGCGGCGTTGGCTCCACCCATGTCGGCGAGGCCTTCACCTACGACTACGACCTGCCGAACGACACCATGTACGGCGAGACCTGCGCCTCCGTGGCCATGAGCTTCCTGGCAAAGCAGATGCTTGAGCTGGAGACCAAGGGCGAATACGCGGACGTGCTCGAGAAGGAGCTCTTCAACGGCTCCATCGCAGGCATCGCGCTCGACGGCAAGCACTTCTACTACGTGAACGCCCTTGAGGCTGATCCCGAGGCCACCGACCACAACCCGGACCGCTACCACGTGCTCATGCACCGCGCCGAATGGTTCGGCTGCGCCTGCTGCCCGGCCAACATCGCGCGTCTGATCGCCTCGGTGGACCGTTACCTGTACACCGTGCACGATGACAAGCGCGAGATCATCGCCCACCAGTTCATCGCGAACGACGCCGAATTCTTCGACGGCGTGAAGGTCTCCCAGAAGTCCAACTTCCCGTGGGACGGCCACATCGAGTTCACCGTGGACGTGCCGGAAGGTGTCGAGCCGGTGAAGTTCCTGTTGCGTATCCCGTCCTGGTCCGCCACCCAGCACGAGCTCAAGGTCAACGGCGAGGACGCCCGTCGTCTGCCGATCGAGGACGGCTTCGTCACCATTGAGGTCACCTCCGGCCAGACCCAAATCACCCTTGATCTGGACATGTCCGTCAAGTTCATGCGCTCCAAGACCCTGGTTCGTCACGACATCGGCAAGATCGCCGTGATGCGCGGACCGATTGTGTTCTGCGCCGAAGAGGCCGACAACTCCGCCCCGCTGTGGAACTACCACATTGGCAGCCATGATGCCGGTCGCGCCCGCGCCGAATACCACTTCGGCGAGCTCGACGGTGTGGAGGTCATCACCATCCCGGCCACCAAGCGTACGCATGACGAGGAGGACTTCCCGCTGTTCGCCGACGTCGAGGAGCATCCGGTCGGGGAGAAGTCCTACGACCTCAAGCTCATCCCGTACTACGCATGGGCCAACCGCGAGGTCGGCCAGATGCAGGTCTGGTTCGACTCCGACTTCTGATTCGAGCCTGTTCGCGCTCGGCCTGGTTACTCAATCAGGCCGGGGTCGCATCCATAAGATTTCGGCGACGGGAATCCTCAGACGAAGATGAGCAGAGGTACGCCAGCTACTGATCCGCCGAGTGCTTCGTCTGGCCCGCCGCCGTCCGTGTCGCCCCACTGAAGGGACGGCACGGAATTACAACACTGTTGTACCAAGCAACACATCAAAGAAGAAGGAAAACAATGAGTGCAGCAACTCAGGACGCTTCCGCAGTGAAGCTCTCGGTCAAGGAGAAGATCGCCTACTCCTTCACCGATATGGCAGGCAACCTGCTGTATGTGACCATTTCGTCGTACATCATGTACTTCTACACCAACGTGTTCCACATCCCGGCCGCCGGTGCGCTGGGTGCCGGCACCATCCTGCTGGTGGCCCGTTTCGCCGACGCCATCTCCGCTGTGGTGTGGGGCTCCATCGTGGATCACACCAACACCAAGTGGGGCCAGAGCCGTCCATGGTTCCTCTGGCTGTGCGTGCCGTTCGCGATTACCGTGTGGATCGCCTTCACCGCTCCGAGCCTGCCTGACGGCGCTCCGAAGTTCTGGTACGCCCTGATTACCTACATCCTGGCCGCCGGCGCCGTGTACACCGGTATCCAGACGCCTATCACCGCCATCCTGCCGAACCTCACCTCCGACCCGACCGAGCGCAACAATGCCAACTCCTTCCGTATGGCCGGTGGCCAGATCGGCTCCTTCATCACCTCGTCCTTCACCATCCCGCTGGTTGGCTGGTTCGGCGTCCAGTTCGGTGGCGGCGACAAGACCGGCTTCATGATCGTCACCGCTATCTGGGGCGTCGTGGCCATCATCCTGCTGCTCTTCTCCTTCAAGAACCTCAACGAGCGCAACTACCATCCGGAACTCAACAAGCCGATCCCGCTGAGCGACTCCCTCAAGGCCGCCAAGGGCAACTGGCCGTGGATCATCCTGGTCGTCGCTTTCGTGATCTACTGGGTCGCCCAGTCCACCCGTAACGGTGTGTCCACCTATTACGCGCAGTACGTACTCGAAAACCGCAACCTGACCTCCATCTTCAACGGCGTTCAGGTGATTGGTCTGCTCGGTACCATCGCCATGCCGATCATCGCGAACAAGACCAAGAACAAGACCCTGACCATGATCATCGGTCTGGTCATCGGTGGTCTCGGCCAGGCCCTGATGCCGCTCGCCGGCCACAACGTGCCGCTGCTGGTCATCTTCTGGACCATCGGTGTGCTCGGTGCCGCCATCGCCATCGGTATGCCGTTCGGCATGCTCGCCGACACCGTCGACTACGGCGAATGGAAGACCGGCATCCACGCCGCAGGCTTCCTGACCGCCGTCGGTTCCGCCTTCTGCATCCAGGTCGGCTCCGGCTTCGGCGCCTTCCTGCCGCTGGAGATCATGGGTGCCGCTGGTTACGATGCCAACCTTGAGCAGCAGCCGCAGTCCGCGCTCGACGCCATCAGCTTCTGCTTCATCTGGCTGCCGGTGATCGTCTACATCATCGTCGGCGTGATCATGTGCTTCTACCGCAAGTACGAGAAGATGGAGCCGATGATCAAGGCCGAGCTGGCCGAGCGTCACGCCAAGGCTCTCGCCGAGGCCGAGCAGAACGCCTGATAGCGATTCTGCCACGCCGCTGATTATGTTGCGATAATCAGTTTCCTCTCAATAGCGATATGCGTCCGGTGACTACGGTTGCCGGGCGCATATCGCTATTGCGTTGCTGCACCAAGAGCCAGTCTCGTATTTGTCTGAGTGGTCTGAGTGGTGTTGGCCCCCTCTGACGAGACGTTGCCGTGAGGCAAACAGCGGAGCTGTTTGTAGGCAACGTGCGAGCCGACAGGCGAGCCAGCTGGATGCCGCGCGGAGCGCGTCCGTACTTGCAGGACGAGCTGTCAGCGAAGCTGACTGGAGGAGAGAAAAAGCTGAATCGCTCAACCAATTACGAGACAGGCCACTGGGTGACGGTTACGGAGTCGGGCTGCTTTCGGTACTATTCGGCATAGTGCACTTTGGCGTAGCATGCTTTGTGATAGGGGGTATGGGTTGATTGCATATATGGATCACAAGGATCTGACGAACGAGATCATCGATGTCACGCGCGCGCAGGAGATCGCGGATGGTGTGCACCGGGTGATGGATGGCATCGCGCAGGCGGAATCGGGTGCGGGGCGTTCGGCTGGCTCTGTCAAGCTGCTGGCCGCCACCAAAACCCGCGATATCGGCGAGATTCTGGCTGCTATCGATGCCGGGGTTCGCATGATCGGCGAGAACAGGCCGCAGGAGATTGCAGTCAAGACGCCCGGTCTTGCGAAGCTGCTGGCCGAGCGCGGGTTTGACTTGGGCGTGGTGGGTGCGGGTGCTGCCGGTGCTGCGGGTGCCGCCTCGGATTCGCGCGCAGCCGAACGGGAATCGATACCATTCCACCTCATCGGCCAGCTGCAGGCCAACAAGATCGGCAAGGTCCTGCCGGTGGTGAATACCATAGAGTCCGTGGATTCGATTGAACTGGCGGAGAAGATCGCCCGGCGTGCCACCATGCGCGGCATCACGGTCGGAGTGCTGTTGGAAGTGAACGAGTCCGGCGAGGAGTCGAAATCCGGCTGTGCGCCGAGCCATGCCATCGATCTGGCCAAGCGGATCGGAGCGATGGGAGGCTTGGAATTGCAGGGGTTGATGACCATCGGGGCCCATGTGGATGACGAGCGTGTGATTCGCGCGGGATTCGCCCATCTGCGTCGCACGCGTGACCAGATTCTCGCGTCCGGTGCGGAGGGTACGGCGAACTGTCGGGAGCTTTCCATGGGCATGACCCACGACATGGATCTCGCCATCGAGGAAGGCTCGACCATAGTGCGCGTCGGCACCGCCATCTTCGGCGAACGTGCGTTCATCTGAGTATGGATGCATGCATATGCGAAAGGCCTGTCAAGCGACTGCTATCGTTTGACAGGCCTTTGTCATATCGAGTCTTATCGGTGCGCCGTGGCACCGATCGCCGATTACGCGTAGATGTTGCGCGGGCGCATATCCTCGGGCAGTCCCTCGAGCAGCGTCGCCACAGAGCCTTCTTCGAATACCGAACGAATGCCGGCGGCCAGCAGCGGCGCCACGGACAGCACCGTCATGTTCGGCAGGCGCTTGGATTCGGGGATTGGCACCGTATCCATGAACACTATTTCCTTGGCGCCGCACTTCTGCAGGCGCTCTACAGCCGGGCCGGAGAGCAGGCCGTGCGTGGCCACCAGAGTGACCGACTTTGCGCCGGATTCGTTCAGCGTGCGTACCGCTTCGCAGATGGTGCCGGCGGTATCGACCATGTCGTCGATCACCACGCAATCGCGGTCGTGCACGTCACCGATGATGCCATGTGCCTCGGCGTGGTTCGGTCGGGTGATGTCGCGCTGCTTATGGATGAAGGCGAGCGGCAGATTGCCGAGTTTTGCAGCCCACTGTTCGGACACCTTGATACGGCCCGCATCCGGGGAGACGATGGTCGCATTGCTCAGGTCGATGGCGGAGCGCACATAATCGAGCAGTACCGGCATGGCGGTCAGATGGTCGACCGGGCCGTCGAAGAATCCCTGTTCCTGTGCGGCATGCAGGTCGACGGTCATGATGCGGTCGGCGCCGGCGGTGCGGAAGAGGTCGAAGATCAGGCGGGCGGTGATGGGCTCGCGGCCGCGATGCTTCTTGTCCTGGCGCGAATAGCCGAGGAATGGCGCGACCACGGTGATCGACCGGGCGGAAGCGCGTTTCAGCGCGTCGATCATGATGAGCTGTTCCATGATCCACTTGTTGATATCGCCTGAGTGGCACTGCAGAACAAACACATCCGCGCCGCGCACCGGCTCGGAGAAGCGCACGTACATCTCGCCGTTGGCGAAGTCGTATGCAGTGGTATCGAGAATCGTGGTGTCCAAGCATTCGGCCACCTTCTCAGCCAGCTCGGGGTAGGCGCGGCCCGTGACCAGAACGAGTCGTTTATCCGGAGTGCCTTCAAGAATCGCCGACATGCCTTCGCATCCTTTTGTCTTGTAGTGAATTTCAGCCTCATCCAGTGTACAAGCACCCCTGAGCGCGCAGGGCCGCGATGTGGCGAATGTGTTGAGAGGTTGTGCGTTGAGAGCGAATCGCCGCCTGTCTTGCCGTGGCCGTACCATGTACAAGTTGCCCGAAAGAGGTGCGTGCATGCGTGCCTTGAGGGCGCAAGCGTATACACACTCCTGCCGCGGAACGTCCGCGGCCGAATAGTCCGAAGGAGGTGGGTGATGTCTGCGCATAAGTACGAACTGATGTTCATCGCCGATCCTGAGCTGGATGAGCGCGGTCTGAAGAAGCTGACCGAGCAGTATCTGGAGCTCATCACCAAGGAAGGCGGTTCTTACGATGAGCCCGATTACTGGGGCCGTCGCAAGCTCGCCTATGAGATTGCCGGTAAGACCGAAGGCAACTATGTCGTCGTGAGGTACACCGCCGAGCCCGCTCTCAGCGCCGAGCTCGATCGTGTGCTGAACCTCAACGAATCCGTGGTCCGTACGAAGATCCTTCGTAAGGACGCCTGAGTTTAGCGTGTAGTCAGCTGTTCTAGCTGGTAAATCAAGAAGGCAAAGCATGGCAGGCGAAACCGTTATCACCGTGGTCGGCAACCTCACCCGTGATCCTGAGCTGCGTACGATCGGCAACGGATCGACGGTGGTGAACTTCACCATCGCCGCGTCCACTCGCACGTACAACCGCAATACGAATCAGTGGGAGGATGGCGACACGCTGTTCATGAACTGCTCGGCATGGGATGGCCGCGCTTCGTCGCTGGCCTCCAACATCGCCGGCAGCCTGTCCAAGGGCATGCGTGTGATCGCGCAGGGTCGTCTGACCCAGCGCTCATATCAGGCTCAGGATGGCAGCCAGCGTACGGTTGTCGAGTTGCGTGTCGATGAGATCGGCCCCGCGCTGTCGCGTGCCACCGCTCAGGTGACCCGTCAGACCAGCCAGGGTGGATTCCAGGGTCGTTCCGGTGGATTCCAGGGCGGTCAGGGCGCCGCGCAAGGCGGTGGCTATGGCAACCAGGGTGGTCAGGGTGCCCCGAATGGCGGGTACAACGGTGGCCAGTCCGGTTACGGACAGGGTGGCCAAAGCGGCTACAGCGGTGGCTATCAAGGTGGTGCTGGGTACACCCAGCAGCCGGCCCAGTCCGCACCTGCTTCTGCCCCTGCAGTGGATCCATGGAGCTCCGGTTCTTCGCAGTCCGGCAGCTTCTCGACGTTCGGCGCTTCCTCCGATTTCGGAGGCGACGATTCCGAGCCGGAATTCTGATTTCCGCTTCCCTGCACAACTGGACTGCCCGTGCGGATTCTGCACGACGGTCCGACAAGGTCTGACGCAGGCCGAGCATAGTCTGCGCCGCATAAGTACCGTTGACAACGGTACTGGTGGCCATATTGCATAACTGCATAACCAGCTGAACAGCAGCAATCAAATCATAGATTTTTAAGGAGAACATCATGTCCCGTAAGAGGCCGCAACCGCCGGTCAAGCCGTTCAAGAAGAAGCCGAATCCGCTGAAGGCTGCCAAGATTTCCGAGATCGATTACAAGGACGTCGCGCTGCTGCGCAAGTTCATTTCCGATCGCGGCAAGATCCGTTCCCGTCGCATCACCGGTGTGACCGTCCAGGAGCAGCGCGAGCTCGCCAAGGCTATCAAGAACGCCCGCGAGATGGCTCTGCTGCCGTACGCCACTTCCGGTCGCTGAGTTAGGAAGGCTTTGAACAATGGCTGAAACTAAGGTTATTCTCACCAAGACCGTGGCTCACCTGGGTCACCCGGGCGACGTCGTCAGCGTGAAGGCCGGCTACGCTCGCAACTTCCTGTTCCCGCAGAAGCTGGCGTTCGCTTGGACCAAGGGCGCTGAGGCTCAGATCACCGCTATGAAGCGCGCTCGTCTGGCCAAGGCCGTCGCCACCCGTGAGGACGCTGTGGCTGCCAAGGCTGCCATCGAGGGCACTACCGTCGAGATCGCCGCCAAGGTTTCCGAGTCCGGCAAGCTGTTCGGTGGCATCTCCAACGAGGCCATCGCGATTGCTCTGTCCGACAAGGCTTCGGTGAACCCGAAGGCCATCGAGGTCGAGACCATCAAGACCACCGGCGATTTCCCCGCCAAGGTGGCCCTCCACCCGGAGATCACCGCTTCCTTCTTCGTGAAGGTCGTGGCCGAGTGAACCATTCCGGCGTCACGCTGGAATCTTTCAGGCTAAGAGTCTGAGCTTAAGCATCGAAAGCCCCGTACCTGCGCGTATCGCGCGGTGTGGGGCTTTCTTTTTTGGGCGGCATGCATGTAGTATGCGCCAGAATGTGACAGCAGAGGTCGACGAGCTGCACCGACGAGCTGCACCGACGAGCTGCGTCGCATCGCCGATCTGCAGGGAACGCGCGTATATATATATGTGATGATTGTGTGAAGTCGTTGAATTGACGGGTATGACGTGAAGTGCTCGGAATGCCTGTGGGCGTCGGACGGTATTTTCAAATCGTTGGAATTACAGGCGACACGCCGTAGGTTGCATCTGATTAGAATCCGAGTATATTTATCACCTGTTGCAAGGAACACTTCAACATCTAACCAAGCCCCTGTAGCTCAGTTGGTTAGAGCAGCTGACTCTTAATCAGCGTGTCCAGGGTTCGAATCCTGCGGGGGCACAGACAAGCCGGAATCGAAAGATTCCGGCTTTTTTTGTTATTGCATCGTCATGGCTTTCGCCCAATGATTTCGTCAGGGGGCGATGTGTACAATCGCCTCGTTTGCTTTCGCGTCCAGCGTAAACGTGTCGGTGGATCCGCGAACGGATTTCAAATCATACCGAAGGCCGTGGGGTAGTTGTGCCTGCTTCACGGCAGAGAGAAAAGAAGAAGCAGTGGAATACTCCCTCTTTACCAAGTTGGCTGCCGAGTTCTTCGGCACCGCCATTCTGATGATTTTCGGCAATGGCTCTGTTGCCAATGTCGAGCTCAAGAACACCAAGGGCCACCATGCCGGTTGGCTGAATATCGCCATGGGCTATGGTTTTGGCGTGATGTTCCCGGTGCTGATGTTCGGCGCGGTGTCCGGTGCGCACATCAATCCGGCCATGACCATCGCCCAGGCCGTCAACGGCATGTTCCCATGGAATGAGGTGTTGCCGTACATCATCGCGCAGCTGCTCGGCGCCGCTCTGGGCCAGTTCATCGTCTATCTGACCTACTACCCGCACTACAAGGAGACCGAGGATGCCGATGCCATCTTCGCCACCTTCTGCACCACCGATGCGGACGACAAGAAGGTCAACTACTTCCTCAACGAGATGTTCGGTACGCTGGTGCTCGTTTTCGGCGCGCTGTGCTGCCTGATGGATCCGTGGGGCGAGAAGGATCCGGCCGCTGCGGCAATCGTCGTCGGCTTCATCGTGTGGGGTCTTGTGACCTCCATGGGCGGTCCGACCGGCCCCGGCCTGAACCCGGCCCGTGACTTGATGCCGCGAGTGTTGCATGCCATCCTGCCGATCCCGAGCAAGGGCTCTTCCCGCTGGAACGAGGCCTGGATTCCGGTGGTGGCTCCAATCGTGGGCGCAATCGTCGGCGCGTGGCTGTTCGTGGTCTTCTTCAACTGACAGTTGTTTCGGACGGCTGTTGGGACAGTTGTTCATAGTTGTTTCGGACAACTGTTGGGACAGTTGTTCATAGTTGTTCAAACGGCTGCTCACATGTAAGAGGGCTCCAACCCGTTCACACGGGATGGAGCCCTCTTGTGGTATTGAACCTCTATTGAATCCTTATTGAGCCTCTTGCGGTCTTGAGCCACTTCTTGAAGCTCTTCCGGTGCGGAAGAAGAAGTTACTTCTCTAGGAAGATCTGCGGGGCCTTGTCGAAGTTCTTGGCGCAGTGCTCGCCGCAGAAGTAGTAGGTTGTGCCGTCGTACTCGCGCGTGATGGCGTCGGCGTTCACCGCCACAGTCATGCCGCATACGGGATCGGTGGCGGTCTCGCCCTCGGTCGGGGCGGCGTGATGCATGTGCATGTTCATATCCATTGGATTCTCCTTGATGGTGTGTTCTGTATGGTGTGTCGGTTCGGACAAGTGTGTGAATTCGGTATGGCTGTCAATGATGATAGTGGGCTCCTGGTTGCCGGGTTTGAAGCCATTCGCAACGGAGGATGCTGTTGGCTTTGAATCGTCTGTGCTTCTATTGGCGGGATTCTCGGTAATAGAAGCCATATGAAGCCGGTTTGCGTTCAGCACCAGGCAGACGGAGCTCAAAGCCATGGCCAAGCCTGCAATCATCGGACTCAACAGCCATCCAGTGAACGGGTATAGTATGCCCGCCGCAATCGGAATACCGATGAGGTTGTATCCAAAAGCCCATCCCAGATTCTCGCGAATGTTGCGCATCGTGGCTTCGGAGAGATTGATGGTTTTCAGTACGCCTCTCAGGTCTCCGCTCATCAGGGTCACGTCAGCCGACTGCATGGCCACGTCTGTGCCGGTGCCGATGGCGATGCCAAGATCAGCCTGGGCCAGTGCCGGTGCGTCGTTGATGCCATCGCCGACCATGGCGATCAGATTGGACTCCGCTTTCTTTTGAACTGTGGTGGCGCTGTTACTGGAAGTAGTTGCGCCATGATGCTCGGTTGTGGAGTGTGCGTTGTCGCGTTCCATCTGCAGCTGTTTGATCCAATGGGCTTTGCCATCAGGCTTGACCTCGCAGATCACGGTATCGATTCCGACCTCGCGTGCGATACGGCTGGCTACGTCGGCTTTGTCGCCGGACAGCATCACCGTACGAATGCCGCGCGCGCGTAATGCCGCAATCGCTTCGGCTGAACCGTCTTTGATGGTGTCCTGCTCGTAGCTTGGCTTGTTCCAATCGGCGTCGGCATCGACTACGCCGCGTGTGATGGTGCCGGTTTTGTCGAAGACCACAGTGCCGATGCGGCGTGCCTGTTCCAAAGCTTTGGCGGACGTGACCAGAACGCCATTGGTGGCGCCCAGGCCAAGAGCCACGGTAACGGAAAGAGGCGTCGCCAAACCCAGTGCACACGGGCAAGCGATAATGAGGACGCTGACTGCCGTAACCAGCGCATGGGCCAGCTGCGGGCTTGGCCCCACGGAGATCCAAATTGCAAACGTCCAAATCGCGATAATCATCACCGCTGGCACGAAATACCGTGCGATACGGTCTGCCATCTGCTGAACCGGAGCCTTGGTGGCCTGTGCGCGTGCAACCATCGCGGTGATCTGCGAAAGCACGGTATCGGCACCCACCTGCGTGGCACGCATGACGCAGTCGCCTTTCATGACTACGGTGGCACCGGTAAGCAAAGCGCCGGTTGTTTTTGCGACGGGTTTGGATTCGCCGGTGATCATCGATTCGTCTACCATGACTTCGCCGGCCACGATAGTGCCGTCCGTCGGTATGCGTTCACCGTTACGTACCACCAGCAAGTCGCCGATGGCTATTGCGTCGGAACTGATATCGGTGCTGTTCTCGGGGATGAGCCACTGGGCGGCCGCACTGTTACTGAAGTCAATGCCGTCATGGAGCTTGTGGGCGACACGTGGACGCAGACGAATCAGCGATTGCACGGCCTTTCCGGTGCCTTCGCGGGCTTTGTTCTCCAGCAGCCGACCGAGGAGCACCAAGGTGATGACCACTCCGACGGATTCGAAATACGGTTCACGTGACCCTTCAGGGAAGACCCACGGAGCAATGCATGTGACCAGGCTGTATACGTACGCGGCGCTGGTGCCCAAGGACACCAGCGAGTTCATGTCTGGTGAGCGATGCGCCAAGGCTGGGAAACCGACACTATGGATCGGGTGTCCGCAATAAAACATCACTGGAGTGATCAATATGGCCTGCAGCCAAGGGTTCACCATCCAATGCGGTACCAATTCCGGGTCAGCCATATGCAACATCGTGGTGGCGAAGACGGGAATGGTCAGTATCGCGCCCACGATGACCAGTTTGGTGAAGGACTTGATTTCGTTGCGTCGCTCCTGGGACTCGCGCTGTTCTGCGGATGCGGCGTCGTTGGGCGTGTTGGATGCCGCGGTGGACTGGAGGCTTGCGAGCGTGACGTCCGATTCGCCTTCCACGTGCAACGATCCGTGCACCATGTTCATGCCGCAGGCGAATGGATAGTCTCCGGCAGGCAGTGCCGGAAGTTGCACGTCTGTGCGGGTGTTCCCCGGAAGCATGGCGTCAAGTCCCAGATCGCCGAACACCACATGCGAGGTGCATTCGCCGGTTTCTTGGCGGTCGAAGGTCAGGTTGATGGGCATGCCGGCTTTCATGTTCACCACAGAAGGAGAGTATCCGCCTTTGACGGTAATCGTCGCGTGCTGCTTGCCGTCGGTGACGATGCCTGTTTCACCCTGCTGCGCGGCAAAGAAAAACCGCAGGGTCGCCCAAGTTGCAGCGGCTGCAACCAGCAGGGCGGCCACCAACGCAAAAATGTTGAACCCCATGTTCGTTCCTCCTGCTCCTGTCTTACTCAGCTCACATTGTATACCCAATACCCCTATAAGGTATATAATCGGATGTGTTCAGCTGACGGGGAAAGAAAGGGCGGAAGACATGCGTGGGTATAGCGGTGACAAAGCAAAGATCGTGGCCCGTCTTCGCCGTGTCGAGGGACAGGTGCGCGCGATTGAGCAGATGGTGGAAGACGACAAATACTGCATTGACATCCTTACGCAAATCTCTGCGTCGAATTCCGCGCTGAAGTCTGTGGCGCTGCTGCTGCTGGACGATCATCTCAGCCATTGCGTGCGCCAGGCCTCCGTCGAAGGCGGTGTTGTGGCCGAGGAGAAAATGGCAGAGGCGTCCCAGGCCATTGCGCGTCTTGTGAAGTCGTAGCATCGTTTCCGCTCCTTTGCCGTCGGGGTGCATGTGGTTCCTGTGGTTCCATTGTGCACGCAGATTTTTGGTAGGGAAAAAATTTTCCCTGTCTGAAAAGCGATGCAATACTGGAAGCATGTTTGAACAAACGGGAAACGTGATTCTGGTAATCGCGGTATTGGTGATTGGTGCAGGGCTTGGACTCCTTGCAGGTTTCGTGTTCGGCCGCCACAAAGGTCAAGAAATGGCTCGTGGCGTCAAAACGCAGGAGCTGGAGGAGTCCAGGGCTCTGCTGCAGGCCGCCCGCAATGAGGCGGCTGATTTGCGCTCCGCCAATGCTGCAGCGCAGGCACAGATTGAGGGACTCAATCAGCAGCTTGCTTTTGTGAAGTCGCAGTTGACGCAGGCCCAGCAGGCGGAGCAGATCCGAATCCAGCGTGAGCGTGAGCGTGCCGCCGCTGAGGTCGAAGAACGCCGTCGAGCCGAGGCCAAGGCTGCTGAAGAAAAGCGTCTGGCGGCTCTCGAGGCAGCCGAGGTCAAACGGCGTGAGCAAGAGGCTCGGCTCAAAGAGCAGAGCAAGGTGCTGGAGGCGTTGGCTCCAGTGGCCAAGAACCTCGATGCGTTGCAGACCAAGGTCACGCAGATTGAGGAAGGTCGTAAACAGGAGATGGGCGCGCTGGGCGTTCAGCTCAAAGGGCTCAACGAACAGCAGGCTCGTCTGGATAAGGAGACCAGTTCCCTGTCTGCTGCGCTGCGGAACAACAAAGTGCGCGGCGCTTGGGGCGAGGCGCAGCTGAAGAACATCGTGGAATCGGCAGGCCTGCTTGAGCATGTGGATTTCGATACTCAGGTCGTGGTCACCGGTGCTGATGGACGTACGCTGCGCCCGGATATGATCGTGCATTTGCCTGGCGGCAAAACCATTCCCATCGACGCGAAAGTGCCATATGCCGATTATCAAAGGGCTTGCGAGATTCCTGAGACGGCGGGGCCGGAAGATCTGGCCCGGCGCAACGATTTGCTGCGGTCACATGCCAAGGCGTTGCGTGAGCATGTGCGTGCGTTGGGGGAGAAGGCCTACTGGAATGCCTTTGATGTCGCCCCGGATTTTGTGGTGGCGTTCATCCCGAATGAGGCGTTGCTGCAGGCGGCTCTTGAAGCCGATCCCACGCTGATGGATGATGCGTTCTCACGTAAGGTTGCATTGACATCGCCGGTCACGCTTTGGGCGGTGCTGAAATCCGTGGCCTATGCGTGGCAGCAGCAGTCCTTGACCGATGACGCGAAGCAACTGTTCGATCTGTCCCGCGAATTGTATGAGCGTTTCGCTGTGCTGGGAGATTACGCCATCAAACTGGGTTCGCAGATTACCAAGACCGTCAATGCATATAACAAGTTTGCGTCCAGTCTGGAACGTCGGGTACTGCCCACGGCTCGTAAACTGCAGAAGCTCGAACCCACCAAGGTGATTGAAGAGACGCCTCTTATCGATTCGGACAAGGGGAATGTGGCCGAGCTATCGGCCCCCGAAGTGGTTCCGTCTGATGATGAATCCGATGGGACAGCGCAGCGTATGACCGTAGCATGAGGGAAGCAGCTTAAACGAGCTGGTGTAGGTTCCATGGAATCAACGCCGACCATCGTGACTGAGCACGGGAGGCGGATGCTGACCGCCGCAAGAGATAGGCTTGCACTATGACTGAATCAGGATTCCGCCCTACCGGCACGCCGGATCTTGCCGGTGTGACGAACAATGCCGACTTCTCACGATTGGAACCGCGTGAGCTGCTCGCCACCTTGCTGAAGCAGCATGTGGTGGGACGTCCCTTCTCCGAGCTGTCGGCAGTGACGTTCGATCATCATGCGGCACCCGTCATGGGACATGTGCTCATCGATGCGCTTGAAGATGCCGGATATTCGGTTGATGATTTCGATGCGGTCGGCGCTTTGACTGCCGCGGCAGTGCCTATGGTATCCGCCATGATTCAGGCGGCGGCATCACGAGGCGAGGATCTGGACGGGTTCGTAATGGACTTCGTCTACCCGTCCATCAAGGGACCGTCTATTGAAGGCCGTCGCGTGGTCCTTCTGGATGCCTGGTTGTCCGAGAAATCATATGTGCAGACCAGCTCGCTGGTCACGTTGCGCAACGGCAATGAGCTCGGCCTTGATTTCGGCATCATCGACCAACTGGGTGGCTCGGTGGTGGCCATCGCCTCACTCGTGGGCGGCGGGGCGAAGAGCATCAACGTCGTTAATCCGACTACCGGCGACAGCAAGGAATTGCCCTTCGTCCAGGTGTTCGACGAATCCGAACTTCGCTGACCATGCACGCGCCAAACCAGATTTCCCTAGCTGCCAAGGCATCCGGCGAGCCGGAATTCCGCGAAATCGGACTCGGACCGTGGTCTGAAACGCACCCCGGTGAGCCGCGGCCCGACAATCCCGCATCCCCGAACTACAGTCGCCACTTTGATACGGAACTTCTGAATGAAGGTGACCGGCGTAATGTGCTCGACCGATACCGCTATTGGTCCGTACAGGCCATCAAGGATGATCTGGATGCTCGCGGCCGTCATGATTTCGAAGTGGCGGTAGAGAACTGGACCCATGATTTCAATATCGGGTCCATGGTGCGTACGGCCAATGCTTTCCAAGCCGGGCGCGTGCATATCGTCGGTCCACACAAGTGGAATCGCAAAGGCGCGTTGATGACCGAGCTGTACCAGCATGTTGAGCATCATCCATCCATCGCCGAGCTGGTGGAATGCTGGCGCAATCGCATCGCCGGCGAAATCGCATACGAACGCGCGCGAGCCGCTGCTGCGGCAATTCATATCCACGAATCGGCAGGCTCAGTATCCGCGCTGTTGCAGTGTGAGACCGCGTCGGCAACTCCCGACGACAGTGTTGCGCATGACGAAACGCCATCGTTCCAATCATCCGCAATCGCAGATGCTTTCCGCGAAGGAGGCGCATCCGCGCAATCCGCCACACAATCCGCCACACAGAGAGCAATGTCCGAGCTGGCGGCCGCTGACAATCGCATCAAAGAACTCGAAGCTGCACGCATCATCGCACTCGACATCATTCCTGGAGCGGTGCCGATGGAGACCTACCGGTTGCCCAAGCGCTGCCTGCTGCTGTTCGGCGCGGAAGGACCGGGCCTGAGCCAAAAAGCCCTCGATCTGGCCGACGATGTGGTCTACATCTCCCAGTTCGGTTCGGTGCGTTCCATCAACGCAGGTGCTGCCGCGGCCGTGGCCATGCACGCATGGATCGCCCAGCATGCTGCTCCGGCATCCGTCTAATAGCGTGGTCTCTGAGCGCGGGCATTGATAGTATCTTGCAGACAACTCTGCAGAATCCAACAAGTTGAATAACTGGATTCCTTCAGTGGTCGCAATCCGGACTGATGCTCTTGTCATAGAATGCACTGGCATGGGTCAGTGGCCTCGCTGTTGCCCGGAAGCGAATATGAATAATGACTGGTGTCATACTGTGCAACCAACACCATCCAGCTGTACCGCACCGCATTGTCCCTCGCCGCACCGATTGCCCCACCCATTATCCTGATCCCATTGCCGCCGTGGCTTGAGGTATGCCTGCCGCCCGTAACTTATTGAGCAGTGGATTCATTGCCAGCGCATCTTCATAGGTGAATCGGACTATGGTGTCGACTCCGGCTCGGTAGAGTCCTGTTTCGCGCTCCTTCTCCGCATGAACCGCGCCGCGAATGCCTTTTCGGTTATTCATATCCGGATCGACATACTTGGCAAAGCCGTCGAATTCCCCCACGACAGTACGCCCAGTGGGCAACCGCCAGAGGTAATCCACTCGATACAAATCACCGGTTTGGGGGTCTATGATTTCCTGCTGCAGCTCAGGAACTGCGAGCCCTCCTTCGATGATCGTCCCCCGTCCAAGCGATTCGCCGCCGTTTTCACTTGCGGGGTTGGCGTAATGCAGCAAACGGAATAGTGGTGTGCAGTCGCGTCGCATGGTGCTGCAGATATTCAGGATGTCTGCAATGGTGGCTTCTTTGCGCAATGCCGAATCGATGACAGGCAACGCGAAGCGGAATTCGGTGGACAGTCCGCAATCCACCACGGTTCTGGCTTTGCTGGTGACAGGCAGCTCGCCGATACGCACCGGTGTGCAATCCGATGCGAATATGCGTTTCACATGCGTGGTGCTGGCATTATTCCCCTGTGTTGTCGCAGTGATGGTGACGGAGTCGGCATGAAGGTGCCATTGATGGTCAAAACCATGGATGGCCGCTGCGGTGATTCCGGCGAACACCCAATCCGGATGCTTGAGATGGAGGGTTCGTGCCCGATGCCTTGTACGTTCATCCGGGTGTAGCGAAGCCCAGTAGTCCGGTCTGGCATACATGTTGGGGAATACTCTTTCCAGCTCCTGAGCTTGTGCGCGACGGGCCAGAGCTGAGCGGTGGGCTTTGGTTGTTCCGTACGCGCAGCGCTGTTCTGATTCGGCCTGGGCGATGAGAGTGGCCACTTCCTTGTGATGTTTCATGGTTCGACGGTATATCTGCGGTCGAGGTGGTGTCTATGTGTTTCAGACAATGTGGTCCGAGCTCCAGCTGATGAACGCGCGATGGTGGTTTCCCGCATGATTCCGCCAAATTGTACTGATATGGGTTCGTTGCCGGAACGGGGGATGTGGATAACTGGCTAGAGCTTGACGAAGTGTATGCGTTCATTCGTTCGATTGGATTGCAGCCGTGGCCGTGTCTGGAGGTCATGCCTGTTATTTGCATGGCGTAGATGGCAGGTGCGAATCATCGGTTGGGCCGAGGTTTTGCTTCGCTGAGAAGCTGTGAGTGGGGTGGATTAGCGGTTGGGCCGTGGTTTTGCTTTGCTGGGACGCTGTGAGCGGGGTGGATTATGGGTTTGGCCGAGAATATGCCTCGCTGGGACGCTGTGAGCGGGGTGGATTATGGGTTGGGCCGAGGATTTGCCCCGTTGACGGGCGGTGAGTGGGGTGTTTCCTCGGTTGAGTCGTGAATCTGCTTCGCTGGTGAGTGGTAGGAGGGGCGTTTCCTTGACGCGGCCGAGGTTTTGCCTCGCTGGGGTGCTTTTAATGAGGCAGTTGCTCTATTGGGCCGAGAATATGCCTCGCTGAGAGGCTGTGAGTGGGCGGATCGGCGGTTGGGGCGAGGATTTGCTTCTCTGGGGAGCTGTGAGTGGGGCGGATTATGGGTTGGGGCGAGGTTTGCTTCGGTGGTGGGCGGTGAGTGGGGTGGCTTGTGGGCTGGGCCGAGGTTTTGCCCCGGTAAGAGGCCGTTTTGAGGCCGTCAGGGGGCATCTGAGGCCGTCGGGGGCGTCTGAGGTCGGGGCAGGGGCGTCCAGCGGGGTGGAGTGCAGATTGGGCCGAGGATTTGCCCCGGTGAGAGAGCGGCAACGGGTTGCAGAGGGACGCATGAACGCATGAACGCATGAACGCATGAACACATGATGCGGCCTGGTTGTTGTGCATTTCCTTTCGCTTGATAGAAGATGACCGAATGAAGTGCGATGGAAGTCCGCTGAAGTGGCAATGGAAGTCCGACAGACGAAATGCGTATCTTCCTGATGGCCGCGTGTCACAAACCGCTCGTATAGTTGGGCGCATGCCAACATTTTCACGCGAAGAAATCGTGCATTTGGGCGATTTGGCCCGAATCGCGCTCACCGATGAGGAAATCACCCGTCTGCAGGGCGAGCTGAACGTCATTGCAGACTCCATCAACAAGGTTCAGGAGGTTGCCTCCGACGACGTCGAGCCCACCGCCAACCCGGTTCCGCTTGAGGCCTATCTGCGCCCGGACGTGGCCGAAACCCCGCTGACGCAGGAAGAGGCTCTTGCCGGTGGCCCGAAGACCGAGGCCGGCATGTTCGTGGCGCCGCGAATCCTGGGAAGCGAGGAGTGAACCTGATGAGCACCGTAACCAACGAAACCGCAAATCTCGTCAAGCTGTCCGCCGCCGAGCAGGCCGCCGCCGTCAAGAAAGGCGATGTGACCTCCCGCGAGCTCGTCGAAGCCCATCTCAAGGTGATCGAGGCCGCCGAACCGTCCATCAAGGCGTTCCTGAAGGTCTCCGCTGACGTGGCCCTCGAACAGGCTGACGCTTTCGACGCCAAGACCGCCGAAGAGAAGGCCGAACTGCCTGAACTCGCCGGCGTGCCGATCGCCATCAAGGACATGATCGTCACCAAGGGCATCGAGACCACCGCCGCATCCAAGATCCTCGAAGGCTGGGTGCCGCCGTATGACGCCACCGTCATCGAGAAGCTCAAGGCTGCTGGCATGCCGATCCTCGGCAAGACCAACCTGGACGAGTTCGCACAGGGTTCCTCCACCGAGCACTCCGCCTACCAGACCACCCACAATCCGTGGGATACCGAGCGCGTGCCGGGTGGTTCCGGCGGTGGCTCCGCTTCCGCGGTCGCCGCGTTCGAGGCCCCGCTGGCCCTCGGCACCGACACCGGTGGCTCCATTCGTCAGCCCGGTGCCCTGACCGGCACCGTGGGCGTCAAGCCCACCTACGGCGGCGTCTCCCGCTTCGGCGCCATCGCCATGGCTTCCTCGCTCGACCAGATCGGCCCGGTCTCCCGCACCGTGCTTGACTCCGCCCTGCTGCAGGAAGTCATCGGCGGCCATGACCGCCGTGACTCCACGTCCATCCCCGAGGGCCCGCGTCCGATGGTTGCCGCCGCCCGTGAGGGTGCCAAGCGCGACCTCAAGGGTTTGAAGGTCGGTCTGATCAAGGAACTCGGCGGCGACGGCTTCCAGCCCGGCGTCGAGGCTCGATTCAACGAGGCCGTGGATAAGCTCAAGGAGATGGGTGCCGAGGTCGTCGAGGTTTCCTGCCCGCATATCGGCTACTCTCTGGGCGCCTACTACATCATCATGCCGTCCGAGGTGAGCTCCAACCTGGCCCGATACGATGGCATGCGCTACGGCCTGCGCGTCATGCCGCCGGCCGGCGTGCCGCAGACTGCTGCCAACATGATGGCCTACACCCGTGAGGCCGGCTTTGGCGACGAGGTCAAGCGCCGCATCATCCTCGGCACCTACGCCCTGTCCGCCGGCTACTACGACGCCTGGTATGGCTCGGCCCAGAAGGTCCGTACGCTGATCATCCAGGACTTCAAGAAGGCCTTCGAACAGGCCGATGTTCTGGTCTCTCCGACCTCTCCGTCGACCGCCTTCAAGTTCGGCGAGAAGATGGACGATCCGCTGGCCATGTACATGAACGACATCGCCACCATCCCGGCCAACCTCGCCGGTGTTCCGGCCATGTCCATCCCGGCCGGCCTGTCGGACGACGGCCTGCCCGTGGGCTTCCAGTTCATCGCCCCGCAGCAGCGCGACGAAGTGATGTACAAGCCCGCTGCCGCACTGGAGGCCGCGCTTGAGGATGACTGGAATGGTCCGATTTGGAAGGACCTCAAGGCTCCGTGGCTTGACGGCTTGGACAAGTGAGAAGCATCGGAAGGAAAGATAAGCAACATCATGGCTGAAAAACTGATGAAGTACGCCGATGCCACCAAGAAGTATGATGTGGTCTTCGGTCTGGAAACCCACGTTGAGCTCAGCACGAACACCAAGCTGTTCTGCCCGGCTCACATCGAGTTCGGTGGCGAGCCGAACACCCAGCTGACTCCGGTCTCCTTGGGGCTGCCGGGCTCGTTGCCGGTGGTCAACAAGGCCGCTGTGGACTACGCGATCAAGCTTGGTCTCGCACTGCACTGTGAAATCAACGAGTGGAGCCAGTTCGCCCGCAAGAACTACTTCTACCCGGACATGCCGCGCGACTACCAGATCTCCCAGTACGACAAGCCGACCAACGGCAACGGCTACCTGGATGTCGAGCTGGAGGACGGCACCGTCTTCCGTGTGCCGATCGAACGTGCGCACATCGAGGATGACGCCGGCAAGAACACCCACGTGGGCGGTGCCGACGGCCGCATCGAAGGCGCCGACCATTCCCTCGTGGACTACAACCGCGCCGGTGTGCCGCTGATCGAGATCGTCACCAAACCTATCGAGGGTGCGGGCGACCGCGCTCCGGAGATCGCCGGTGCCTACATGCGTGCCATCCGCGACATCGTACGCGCGTTGAACATCAGCCACGCCCGTATGGAGCAGGGCAACATGCGCGCCGACGTCAACGTTTCGCTGCGCCCGTCCGCCGACGCCCCGTATGGCACCCGTTCCGAAACCAAGAACGTGAACTCGTTCCGCGGCATCGAGAAGACCATCCAGTACGAGATCCGCCGTCAGGCCGCCCGCCTCGACGAGGGCAAGGACATCCTGCAGGAGACCCGCCACTGGGATGAGGCTACGCAGACCACCGCAGGCGGACGCGTCAAGTCCGATGCGGACGACTACCGCTACTTCCCGGACCCGGATCTGGTCATGCTCCACATCACCAAGGAGCACATCGAGGAGATCAAGGCTCAGATGCCGGAGATGCCGCGCGAACGCCGCAACCGTCTCAAGACCGAATGGGGTCTGACGGATCTGCAGATGCGCGACATCCTGAACGCCGACGCACTTGACCTGATTGAAGAGACCGTCAAGGCCGGTGCCAAGGCCGCAGGCGCCCGCAAGTGGTGGCTGGGTGAGCTGTCCCGCGCCGCCAACGCCAAGGGCGTCTCCCTCGAGGAGCTGCCGATCACCCCGGCCGACGTGGCCGAGGTTGAGAAGCTCATCGCCAGCGGCAAGCTCAACGACAAGCTCGCCAAGCAGACCGTCGAAGGCGTACTCAAGGGCGAAGGCACCCCGGATGAGGTCGTCAAGAAGCACGGCTACAAGATCGTCGAGGACAACGGCGCCATCGAGGCGGCCGTCGACGCGGCGTTCGAGGCGAACCCCGACGTGGTCGAGAAGCTCAAGAGCGGCAACATGAAGCCGATGGGCGTGATCATCGGTGCCGTGATGAAGGCCACGCGAGGCCAGGCCGATGCCAAGGCCGTCACCAAGGTGGTCATGGGCAAGATCAAGTCCTGAGCCGTTAAGCGGACAGCCGAAACAGGCTGTATGTACGTAACAGTCACATGGCTACGTACATACAGCCTGTTTTGTTACAAAACCTTCCAGTCCAGCATCTTTCCAGCGTTCACCCAGCAGAGTAGGATATGTTCGGCACTGAATCGAGAGCCGTTGTGAGTCGACAAACAGGGGACGAACACCAAATGACTGAGACCAACGAGACGTTGAGCATGGCAGTTGATGCGCAAGTCGCGCGGGACCTGCCTCACAGCATCGTCATTCCGCCTATCCAGGGCGAAATGGTGCATCTGCGTCCTGCCACGGTGGAGGATTTGCCTCGTCTTGACGAACTGGATGCTTTTTATGGAGCTTCCAAGATCACCGGTAAGGATGCGGCCACCGAACGCGCCATGATTCATACGTGGGTGCGTCGCTCTCAGGCATGGGAGGCTGGCAGGACTCCGGGGGAGTCCGGCGTGGGCGATCCGGAACTGCGTCGCACCATCGCTTGGGCTGTGGTCACCGACGCCGACCATGACGAGGACGGCAAGACGGACGCCGGTGCCACTGACAATGTGATCGGCATGATCTTCCTCATCGACATTGATGGCTGGTCCCGCTCCGCGCGCATTCAGATCGTACTTGGTCGCGACTATCGCGGACGTGGCTACTCGCGTGACGCCATGCCCCGTGTGATGACGTATGGTTTCGCCGCCGAGCCGGCCGGCTTGGGCATGCATCGTATCTGGGTCGCTGTGCCGGAGAAGAACACGCGTTCGATCTCCGTCTACCAGTCGTTGGGCTTCGTACCGTCCGGCACGTCGCGCGACGCCCTGTGGGACGCCGAAAACAACAAGTATCAGGATCTGATCGTCATGGACACGCTGGTGGATGAATACGATCCGATCCGATCGCTGGAAGCGTTCGGCATGCACCTCATCGAAAACAATCCCGGTGTGCAGGAGGCGCTCGCCGCACGTGAGCATTCCGTGGCGCTGCGTCAGAAGACCGCGTCCGAGCAGGCCGCTGCATCACAGGGGGGTCATCAGTACGCTGAGGATGCCGAAAACCGGACCGGTGCTGATGCAGACACGGCCACCGCGTCTGCACGACAGCGTACGGTGGAGCAGCCTCAACATCGGCAGGCTGCGGGTGAAGCGTCGCATGAGAAGTCCCGCCTCAGCGCTGAAGAAGAGAGCAACTGGCCATATGGTCAGAACGAACGAAAGCCTTCGAAGGAAGCTTGGTGGCGCACGCTGGGCGTGGCCGCAAGCGTGACACGGAAAGTGAGCGGTGATAGCAGCATGAGCGCCGAGGATCTCGACAATTACGAAACCGATGCCGAGCTCGCCCTGTACAAGGAATATCGTGACGTTATCAAGCTGTTCACCTATGTCGTGGAAACCGAACGTCGCTTCTATCTGGCGAACAAGGTCGATTTCAACGTTCGCTCCGCTGGGCAGGACGTGTATTTCGATGTGCAGTTGACTGACGCCTGGGTGTGGGATGTGTATCGCTCCAGCCGTTTCGTCAAGTCGGTGCGCATCGTGACCTTCAAGGACGTCAACGTCGAGGAAGTGCAGAAGACCGACATCGACATTCCCGACGACATCAATTAGTTTCAGGCAGTCGGCACCGTCAGCCTAGTGATCAATCTCACAATTGTCTGTGTGGCGTAGGCCCCCTCTGATGGACGTTGCCGTGAAGCAAACAGCGGAGCTGTTTGTAGGCAACGTGCGAGCCGACAGGCGAGCCAGCAGGCTGCGCGCGGAGCGCGTCCGTAATTGCAGGACGGGCTGTCAGCGAAGCTGACTGGGGGAGAGACAGAAGATGAAGTCCTCAATTACGTGAGACAGACCACCGGAGATGGCATTGACGGTGCGGGGAGGAATGTCAGGTTTGCCTTGCCTGTCATCCATTGTTCACCTGATACTCAGGGAAAATTCAGGCCGATAACGTATAGGACGCGTGTCTTGTTTGCCTGCGATTGATAAAACATGTCGCGTGAACGCACAGCATATTTTCCAGGGATGCAAGGCATCCATCGCATGCATCGCAGCTGCCGCCACATTGATGGCCGGTGGCGTCTTGAACACCCCCGCCGCCTCCGCATTGGAGATCGACGGCCAGTACTACAGCAGCAAGCAGCCGTATGTGGCTCCTGATGCCGAGACCACCGCGAACTACAGCAAGGCACCTGAAGGCTATGAGACGGTGTACACCGAATCGATGGCCCGCCACGGTTCACGTGGTCTGTCCAGCTACAAGTACGACGCCCTGCTGATGAAGATGGCGGAGGCTGCCGACAAGGACAATGGCTTCAAGTCCGACGCCATCAAGAATGAATTCGTCAAGAACCTGACGGCCATCACCGCAGCCAATGTGCAGAACGGCTACGGCATGCTCACCGGCCAAGGCGCCAATCAGCATCAGGGCATCGGCACGCGCGCCTACGAGCGCAACAAGGCGTTGTTCGACAAGGCCGCTCAGGACGGCGGCAAGATCGCCTACCAGTCCTCCGGCGAGGCCCGCGCCACCGAGTCCGGCGAGAACTTCGCCCGCGGATTCAACACCGCCTCGAACAACGAACTGGCCAACAGCACGGTGAACCCGGCCGATCCTGCCGGCACCGGCGAGGCCGCCGTGTTCGACAAGACGCCGAACACGCTGTACTTCCACAAGGCCGAGAACCCCGACGGCACCGAGAAGACCGGTGACGCCAAGAAGATCGCCGACGATTACCAGAACTTCGTGGAGAACGACCAGACCATCGCGGGTGCCGAGGAGACCATCTCCGAGAACGCCGATGTCATGACCGCCTCCCATGATCTGCTGTCCCAGATCTTCACCGACGACTTCCTCGCCAAGCTGGCCGACGGCACCTACAAGTGGTACAACACCGCCGACGGCACCAAGAACGGCGACGTCAACTGCGCTCCGGGCGCCGATCCGAGCAAGGATGCGGACGCCTGCGGCGAAGCCAAGAAGAAGATCGCCTCCGAATACGACGCCGCAATGGATCTGTACAATCTGTACATCATCGCTGCGGATATGCAGAACGAGAACACCGGAAGCCATACCTTCGACTTCAACCAGTACTTCCAAGGTCAGCAGGCCAGCGACGCGCGGCTGTTCGCGTGGGCGCTCGACGCTGAGGACTTCTACGAGAAGGGCCCGAGCTACACCGGTCAAGATGAGACCTACAAGATCGCCCAGCCGCTGCTGGACGACTTCTTCAACACCATCGACCAGCGTGTGAACGGCGGCTCCACCGTGGCGACCTTCCGGTTCGCCCACGCCGAGACCATCATGCCGTTCGCCGCGCTGCTCGGCCTGCCTGGTTCCACCCAGCAGGCTCCGGCCAGCACCACGGACGTCTACACCTATGACAACAACGAGTGGCGAGGCGAGTCCGTGACGCCGATGGCCGCCAACGTGCAGTGGGATGTGGCTGTCAAGCCGGGCAACGACCCAAAGACCGGCCGCGCCTACACGCCGCTGGTGCGCATGCTGTACAACGAGAAGGAGATCCCCTTCCGCTCCGAATGCACGCCGATCGCTGATGGCTCCACCTGGTACAAGCTCACCGAGCTGAAGAGCTGCCTCGAAGCCGGTCACCAGACCACCGGCGACAATGCCAAGCTGCAGGACGGCTCCAACCCGCTGGTCGGCCTCGTCTCCGAGTTCGGCACGTACTGGCAGGCCCCGCAGTTCAATGACGACGGCACGCTCAAGAGCGCCGGCAAGGTGCTCAACAAGCAGGTGCTCGCCGAGAACGACGAGAAGGTCGTGGCCATCAACAACAAGGCCGCCGAAGGCGCCACCGATGCCACGCCGAGTGAGCAGCAGCAGCGCGCGCTCTCCGACCGTGACGCCGACAAGGACGTGGCCACCGCCTTCAAGGACGGATTCGGCCCGGTGATCGGCGAATACTTCGCACAGGGATACAACGACGGCAGCCTGGACAAGGTGGCCGCGGTCATGAACAACAACGGCTGGTCCGGCAACCCCGCGAAGAATGTCAACCAGTCGCCCCGACCCTACGTCTCCGACCGCAGCACGTGGGCTCCCATCAAGGATGACGCCACCGGCCTCAACCAGAACACCGGCTCCAACGACCTCGCCGGGCTGCCCACCAGCCTGGACATCATCAAGGTCAACACCGATGCGGACGGCAAGGCTCTGGCTCCGACGGCAAGCTTCATTCTCCGGACTATCCGAAGAACTCCTATGAAGGCTCCTTCCCGTCCGGCCACACGAACAAGGCCTACTCTCGTGGCGTGGTGCTCGCCGTCATGGTGCCGCAGCTCGCCCCCGAGATCCTGGCCCGCACCTCCGAAGCCGGCAACAACCGCATCGTCCTCGGGCGTGCACTACCCGCTGGACGTGATGGCCGGCCGTATCGGCGGCCAGTCATCCGTCGCGGCCTACATGAACGCCAACGCCGATGAGGTGGCCGCCGCTTCCGAACAGCTCACCACCTACCTTGCCTCCCGTTGCAAGGCCGACGGCTTGGGCGACACGCTCGAGCAGTGCATCGACAACACAGGTGCCGCAGCCGACAAGGGCTACGCCAACGCCTTCACCGACGAGGTCTCCTCCAAGCCGGTCACCGACCGTGCCTCCGCTATCGCCGCCTACCAGGCGCGTATGACCTACGGCTTCACCCAGGTGACCGCTGGCGGCAAGGCCTTCACCGCTCCGGAAGGCGCCTCCGCACTGCTGCGTTACGCTTACCCGTCCCTCACGGACGAGCAGCGCAATGCCGTGCTCGCCAAGACGGCAATCGACTCCGGTTACCCGCTGGACGCCTCCTCCCAGGGCTGGCAGCGCATCGATCTGGCCACCGCGCTCAGCGCCAAGGTCACCCTGAACAAGGCCGGCGAGGTCATCGCCGTCGCCGCCGCGGACAAGCCCAGCGTCATCGTCTCCAACGAGACCGTGACACCCGGTGACACCGATCAGAACACCAAGCCGTCCACTCAGGATAAGGACAAGGGCTCCAAGATGCCGAACACCGGCGTCGCGGTCACCGGTGTCGCGGCCGCCATGGTGCTGCTGGCGCTCGCCGGCATCTCCCTGAGCCTGTGGAAGGTCCGCCGCTGATTGATGGGCGATAGGTGTCATGCCGCCGATGGTTGAGATGGATGGCATGACACCGATGCCTGTTGGCAAATGGTGAATAACTCACAAACCAATCGATGCGCCCGGTCTGCATATTATGGCAGGCCGGGCGCATCGATTAGTTGACGGCAATCGCTTGTGGGCGCCGATATCAGAGCGCGTGCTTTGTTTGATACTCCGCCCCATGTGGCATAATGCACTAGGCCCGTGTGACGGGAGAATTCTGTAAGCATTCGATCATCTTTCCGTGTGCGATTCCGGGGCGTTTAGTAGACTGTCTCTGATTTTGCGTTTATAAGGAGCATAATGAGCGAAAAGCAATCCGTGGTGATTATCGGTGGTGGTCCCGCCGGCTTGACTGCTGCATGGGAGCTCGTCAAGGATGGCGGTTCCGACAGATATGACGTGACTGTGCTTGAAGAGACCCACGAATTCGGTGGCATCTCCCGCACGGTGAAGCATAACGGCAACCGTATGGACATCGGCGGCCATCGCTTCTTCTCCAAGGACGACCGCATCATGGACTGGTGGAAGACCGTGCTGCCGTTGCAGGGCGCTCCCTCCTATGATGACAAGAAGCTCGGCCGGGAGCACGATATGGAGCCCGGCGGCCCGGATCCCGAGACGGAAGACAAGGTGATGCTCAAGCGTCACCGCGTGTCCCGCATCTATTGGAACCGCCGCTTCTTCGATTACCCGATTTCGCTGAGCCCCAACACCTTCAAGGCCATGGGATTTAAGCTCACGCTGGTTGCCGGCTTCAGCTACCTGAAGTCCATGTTCCACAAGCTTCCGGAAGACAATCTGGAGAACTTCTACATCAACCGTTTCGGTCGCAAGCTCTACTCCATGTTCTTCGAGGGATACACCGAGAAGCTCTGGGGCCGTCACCCCTCCCAGATCTCCGCTGACTGGGGCGCCCAGCGCGTCAAGGGCCTGAGCATTCTGGGCGTATTGAAGAACGCCTTCCAGAAGCTGCTGCCCAAGAAGCGCTCCAACGCCGAAGTCGAAACCTCGCTGATTGAGGAATTCTGGTATCCGAAGTACGGCCCCGGCCAGCTGTGGGAGACCGTGGAATCCAACTGCGAAGCCGCCGGCGTCAAGGTGCTCACCGACGCCAAGGTGGTCGAGGTGCGTCAGACCAACGGTGCCATCTCCTCCGTGGTGTATGAGGATTCCGAAGGCAACCGCACCGAGCTTGCCGGCGACCAGTTCATCTCCTCCATGCCCGTCAAGGATCTGGTCAACGCCATCGACGCGGCCGGTGCCGATCCCGAGGCCACCGGTTCCAAGGCGGCCCCAGCCGACATGACCGCCGTCGCCAATGGCCTTCCGTACCGTGATTTCGTGACCGTGGGCCTTCTGGTCAAGCACCTCAAGCTCAAGAACACCACCGACATCCCCACCCTCGGCAATCCTCCCATCGTTCCCGATTGCTGGATCTACGTCCAGGATCCGGGCTACAAGGTCGGCCGTCTCCAGATCTTCAACAACTGGAGCCCCTATCTGGTCAAGGACGTCGACGACACCGTCTGGATCGGCCTCGAATACTTCTGCGAGGAAGGCGACTCCTTCTGGAACATGTCCGAAGAAGACGTCACCAAGTTCGCCATCTCCGAACTCACCCGCATGCGCGTCATCAACGGCCCCGACGAGGTCCTCGACTCCCATCGTGAGCGCGTCCGGAAGGCGTACCCCGCCTACTTCGACACCTACGAGCACATGGACGAGCTCATCGAATACCTCGATGGTTTCGGCAACCTCTACTGTGTCGGCCGCAACGGCCAGCACCGCTACAACAACATGGACCACTCCATGGCCACCGCCATGGAAGCCGTCAGCAACATCAAGACCGGCAAGACGTCCAAGAAGAATGTGTGGTCTGTCAACACCGAAAAGTCCTACCACGAAGCAAAGTAAATAACGGAGCGTTAGCTGTGCCGAGCCGTTAAGCGGACAGCCCTGTGGGCTGCCCGTAGGCGAGGTGAGCGGCTTGCCGCGAAGGCCGCGTGCATCGCGGCTCCTCGGTCGCGGTACCTTTGTACAGCTTCCCTCGGTGCGCCTTGCTACCGCACGCGTTATTCACTTTGCTTACGCAAAGTGATCAGTGAACGTCATGAACGGCCTGCCGGATAATCCGGTGGGCCGTTTGCATTGGTCGTGCCAAGGTTGTACAGTGTTGCGAAGTTCGCAAGGGCGCCAGAGACGCAGCGAACATTCATGAGCGGTGCAACCGCAAATCACTCTTAACTCCGTAAGTGGGCATGAGCCTGTTCGGTATGGAAAGGGCAACCAGTGGCAAATAGCCAGAATCTAGAAGATATGAAGCTTCCTGAGCTCAAGGAGCTCGCCAAGCAGATGGGATTGCGCGGAACTTCAGCTATGAGGAAGCCCGAGCTTCTCGCCACCCTGCAGGCAGCTCGCAGTGGCGGGGAAGCGCCGGCTGGCGTCAGCGTCCGTCAGCCCAAGGCGGTCAAGGCATCGAAGCCTGTCGCCACTCCTGCAGCTGCCGCCGAGCAGCCCGCGGAACAGGTCGCCGCAGCACCACAGCACGTTCAGACCCAGCCGGATACCCAGCCAGCTGAGCCGAACATCACACTGCCTGAACCAGTCGCAGAAGCGGAATCCCATACGGAAACCAGCGTGGAATCCCATACGGAAACCAACGTGGAATCCCATGTGGAATCCCGTGGCGAGCGTCGCGTCCGCCGCAGGACCCAGGAGATGATGGATAGTGTCGAAGAGCCGCGTGGCCGTCGCAAGCGTATCGAGGATGATGGCGAATTCACTCGCCGCAAACCGCGTAAGCATGCGGATGCCGAGGTTGTGGCCGACGACCTGCTGGCCAGCCTCGATCTCGGCGGTACCTCGCCGGTGCCTGTCGAACGCCGGCGTCGTCGTGACGATGAGGAAGCGCCGCTGATCCGCCGTATTCGCGATGACGAGGACATGCAGGCCCGTCGTCGTCGAGTCGAACCGGATGACGAGAACGTGCGCGATCTCGATGACATTCTCGCCACGTTGCCGACGCAGAAGCATGACGAGCCGATGGACGACGAGGACACCGACGACAATCAGGATCGCGGTGAATTCACCCGCCGCAACCGTAACCGCGGTGATCGTGCTGATCGCGGCGGTGACCGCAACAATGATCGCGGTGGCGATCGCAATGACCGTCGCAACCGCCGGATGCGCGGCCGTGATCGTGACGTCATGCTTGACGACGACCGTCGTGAAGAGCCGCAGGAGGATCTGGTCCCGGTGGCCGGCATCATCGATGTGCTGGATTCCTACGCATTCGTGCGCACCTCCGGCTACCTGCCCGGTCCGAATGACGTCTACGTGTCCATGGGCCAGGTCAAGAAATACGGCCTCAGGAAGGGCGACGCCGTGCACGGTTCCATTCGTGCTCCACGTGAGGGCGACCGTCGCAATCAGCGTCAGAAGTTCGTGCCGTTGCAGGCCATCGATTCGATCAACGGCCAGAGCGTCGAGGAATCCCTGAAGCGCCCGCAGTTCTCCAAGCTCACCCCGCTCTATCCGCAGGAGCGTCTGAAGCAGGAAACCACGCCGAACAAGCTCACCGGACGCATCATGGATATCGTGGCGCCGATTGGCAAGGGCCAGCGTGGCCTTATCGTCTCCCCGCCGAAAGCCGGCAAGACCATCACCCTGCAGAACATCGCCAACGCGATCACCACCAACAACCCGGAAGTGCATCTGATGGTGGTGCTCGTGGACGAGCGTCCTGAGGAAGTCACCGATATGGAGCGTACGGTGCAGGGCGAGGTCATCTCCTCCACGTTCGACCGTCCTGCTTCCGACCATACGACGGTCGCCGAACTGGCCATCGAGCGCGCCAAGCGTCTGGTGGAACTCGGCCAGGACGTCGTCGTGCTGCTTGATTCCATGACCCGACTGGCCCGCGCCTACAACATCGCGGCCCCGGCCTCCGGCCGCATCCTTTCCGGTGGTGTCGACGCGCAGGCCCTGTATCCGCCGAAGAAGTTCTTCGGCGCCGCACGCAACATCGAAAACGGCGGCTCGCTGACCATCATCTCCTCGGCCTTGGTGGAGACCGGCTCCAAGATGGATGAGGTCATCTTCGAGGAGTTCAAGGGCACCGGCAATATGGAACTGCGGCTGTCCCGCGAGCTCGCGGACAAGCGACTGTTCCCGGCCATCGACATCAACGCTTCCGGCACCCGCCGCGAAGAGCTGATCACCGAGCCGAAGGAACTGCCGATCATCTACCGTCTGCGCCGACTGCTGGGCGGCATGGAACCCGAGCAGGCCTACCAGACGCTGGTGCCGCGACTGAAGAAGACCGCCACCAACCGCGACTTCCTTGCCGCCATCGTGCAGCAGGCCAACAACGGCAATGCCGTCAATGGCAATTGATTGAACTGATTGGATTCACCCGAGTCATGCCGCGCGCATGACTACGACTATGGCCCGGTTTCCACTGTGGGAGCCGGGCCATAGTCGTAGCAGAGTCATAGTCACGCGCTGAGCGCCCTTACACTGTGCCCCTATGCGTGCTTCGCGTAATACACCGTGTCGATGCCGGGCCCGCGGTCGTCAGGCAGCGTCTTGATCAGGGAGAAGCCCATTTCGCCAAGAATGTGCAGATGAGCGCCGTTCTTGCTCCATGTGCGCGTGGCCACCACGGTTCCCGCCACGTCGGGCAGCGTGAACAACGCGCGATACATGCGCTCGGTCAGATGCGCGCCGCGATACGCTTCAGCCACCAGAATAGTACTCACATACGTGCATACGCCGCCGTCCACGTACGCGCATGCGTAATCCGGGCGGTATGACATGAACCCTGCCAGCGTCTGATTGCCTGTGCTGTCGCCGGCCTCGGAATTGCTATCGTTATCGGCGTTAGTACCGGCATCAGCATCGGAGCCATCATCCACTGCCAGCAGGAACCGCTGCTCCAACAATGCCCGGTAGTAGTCGTCGATGGCATGGTCGGCGGCTGCCGCGTGCGGCGCCAAATCGGACTGAGTCGAGCTGTGGCGTGCGGACAGCGGCGGTACGAACTGCTCATCACCCCAGCGCAGCAGTGTCTTCAATTGCTTCAGTACTTCGGCGTTGCGCGGCGTCTCCTCCAGCGTCGGTACATAGTCGATCGAGACGGTCATGCGATTACCTCCTGTCTTCGGCAATGCCGTCAGCAGCGGACATCGCCGGTAACAAGTTATACAAGTGATGCGGTTGTTCCTGATGTCGGACCGAATGGCGACCTAGCTCAGCGCGGCTTGCGCGCGTGAATGTACAGACGGTTCGTATACGGATCCAGATGTTCGGCGCACAGACGCTTGAATTCGCGCTCCAGAGCCTCGTATTCGTTGTCGGACATCGCCTCGGTGCGGTAGAAGATCAGGCTCGCCACCGCGAATGCATTGGTGAGCACCAGCGGATTGGGGTCTTCGGATTCGACCTCCTCCACATCGATATGCTCGAATCCTATGGAATCCAGCATGCCCTCCATTTCGGTCTTGGTGGGGTAGAAGGCGGGGAAGGCCCATCCCTCAGGGAATTTGTCGTCAAATCCGAGATTGGCGATGGCCAGCCGCGCATTGGCGTGGAGCCCGCGATACGTGTCATGGCCGCCCTGATGCACAGCCAGCTCACCTCCCGGGCGCAGTGCGCGGAACAGTGCCGTATAGGTGCGCTTCGGGCGACGCGCCCAGTGCAACGCGGAATTCGAGAACACCAGATCATACCGCTCGCGTTTGGAGAGCTGTTCGGCATCCTCCACACGGAAATTGATGCGCCCACGGTAGGTGGATGCACGTGTGCTATCGGATGAGCCATGGGCGGCGTCCAATGCGGTCAGATGCTTGTCGTAATTCTCGTACGCCTTCTTGATCTGCCCTTCGGACAGATCGATGGCGCTGACGATCATATCCCGGTTCTCATCCCACATCTCAATGGTCGTGCGGCCATTGCCGCAGCCCACATCCAGCACGCGTCTGCCGGACAGCCAGGAGAAGTCGGTGTCGTCGATGAGCTTGATGCCCTGCTTGTGCTGGGTCTGCGAGGTCCTGTCATAGCGCTCGCCGTTGTACCGCACATGCGAGCTGGCGTTGTCGTGCCCGCCCATGATGTTCACCGTGCCGAACAGCGGATTGATGGGGACGCCCTTGTCAATGCATTCCTGATACAGGTCCGCGTAGATGGCAAGCAGCTGCCCCACGCGGTCGCGATTGCGCTGGCCCTGCGGGGAATCGTCGAACAAGGTGCTGAGCATCGGCCCCCAGTCGTCTACCGGCTGGATGGTCTGCGACAGCAGCGCGTATGTGGTGGGGAAAGCTTTGTGCATGGCGACCAACAGCAACAGCATCAGGCGGTATTCGGGGACTCCCGAACTGCGTCGCTCCATCTCCACCATGATCTGCAGCGAGTTGAGGATGTTCTTGATGGAACGCGGGTTCTTGTTGGTGGTGAGCAGGAAGATGTTCTCGATCTGCCGACTGAGCGAGGCATATTGCCATTCTTCGGGCAGCAGCCGCATGGCTTTGAGCCGTTCCGTGATCATCGGCATCACATCATATTGGGAGACGGGCACATTGAACGGCAGCTGGATGATCTTGTCGAAGAAATCCTGGGCCACGTTGCGTCCGTTGATGCGTTCACGGCCGTACTTCTGCGTGATGCCAAGCTTGACCACGTCGAAATCCACAGCCAGCACGAATACGCAGTTGCGAATATCGAACAGGTTCTTCATGGTCTCGAGCAATACCACGGCCATGCCGGGGTCCAGCCGGTCCAGATCGTCGACGAAGATGATGAACCCCTTGTCGGTCACGCCGTTGTCGGGCGCGGAGACTTCGGAATCGATGATCTGCTCCAGCGACTTCTTCACGTCGGAAACGCGCCCGGACCGTGCAGGACCGTCCAGTCCCACCGTGTTCCACAGGCGGTCGACGCTTTCGGTCTCCACATTGAGCATGTTGAGCGCCACGGTGGAGATGGTCCGGATCGAACGCTTGATGCCTTCCGCACGCTGGCTGTCCTGGCTGGATTTCGGCTTGTCGAAATGGTCGCTCAACTGTGAGACCAGGCTGATGAAGAGCTTCTTGGCGGCGTCCTCCTGATCGGATTCCAGGAACAGGTTCCATGTTTCCAGCCAGATCGCGTCGAACCGTGACGTATCCGGCAGTCGCCTGTCGCATAACTGTGATTCGATCATGCGCATGAACGAGGTTTTGCCGCTGCCCCATTCGCCTTGGATGGCCACGGTGAGCGGCGTGCTGCTGTTGCGGATGAAATTGCACAGGGAATCCACGTAGCTGCCCACACCGAACCGATCTTCATCGCTGGATGCGAGAGGAATGTCGCTGGCCAGATACTTCGTGGGTGCTTTACCCCCGTTGCCGGTTGACGCAGGCTGTGCCGCGAGGCGAACGTCGATCTGTGCATGCAAAGGCTCGGGGGATGCGGAAGATGCAGAGGATGGTATGGAGGATACTCGCGTCATTGCCTTGCCCTTCTCTCGGTTGATGCTCTTATCATACGCACGCATCAGCGTGATATGAGCAGGGCACTCGCGCGATGATACGATTTGGGGGTATCCTCGAGAACATGAGCGAAACGAGCAGCGACTGGCAGAGGACCACCATAGATTCCGCCCAGGCGGCGGCCCACCCGGAAACCGCCAAGACGGTGGCGCAGATCAAGGCATTGCGTCAGTCCATCGACAACATTGATTCCGCTGTCATCTCCCTGTTGGCGGAGCGGTTCAAAACCACGTCCCAGGTAGGGGTGCTCAAAGCCAGCGCCGGGTTCGCCCCGGAGGATATGAAGCGTGAGGACTATCAGATCGAGCGCCTGCATCGCATCGCCATCGAGGCCGGTCTCGACCCGGAAATCGCTGAGAAGTACCGCGAATTTGTCGTGACCGAGGCCAAGAAACGTCATCAGCGCATCGCCGAGGCAGGCGGCGATCCGGGCGTATTGGACGTATTCGCCTGAATCGTATGCATCCGCGCCACGCTGCCTCATGCATGCATATCCTCTATATTCCTCATATTCACACGCTGGTGGGGAACCAGCGGTGCAGTGTGAATCCCCATTGCAAGGTGTTCGTCGGTGAGAGGAATCCGCAGACGCGGCAATCGCAACGGATATGATATGAACGCATGCATTGACGTGTATGAACGGGGATAGGATATGAAGCTTGCCGCTGCGTTGGTCAGTTGTGCCCTGTGCGTGACTTCTACAGCCGGTGGTGTTCTGCTGAGCCGTCCGGCTGACGTGGATTACGGGCCGGTACTGGCGCAATCCGCGAGCCGATATGCCGTGTTCGATGAAGACGGCGAACCCACGCGCTGGTATGCGGTCGGCGGGCCTTCCGAGACGACGGGCGCATCGCCGGTGACGCGCATTCCCGCCGACTCAGACACCGCTCCGCAATTGCCGTGGACCATCGACGTCACATATTCGCTTGATGGGCCTAATCTGTCTGCCGCGGAGGTGGCCGGGACGTCCGGCCTTGTGGGCGTGCATATCACTGTGCGCCCATCGCATGCCTCCGACAACAGCGCCAACCGTACCGTCCCGATAATCGCGTTCACCATCCCCAGCCAAGTGTCGGATGATGTCTCCGCTTCGGACGGCGTGTCCGTCAGCACGCAGGGCGGCAATTCGCTGGTCGCGGCAGTGGGGCGCAGCGGCTCGGGACTTGAGCTCAGCTGTTATATGAACGCGAAGCGTTTTGCCATGAGCCCCATTGCGCTCGCTGTCGTGCCGGTCGATGTCTTGGATGGTGGTGCCGTCCAGCAGCCTGCTGACAATACCAATACTGCCGCCGGACAGCTCGCTGCCACGTCCTCGACCTTGGTGGATTCCCTGACCGACGCCGGTTCTGGTGCGCATCAGCAGCTCATCGACCAGCTCAAGGCCTTGCGCGCGAATGAACAACAATTGGCCCAGACGGTCACCGCCGAGCGGGAAGCCGCCCACCAGCGGACGTTCGAGGCATATATGGCCGCGTACGTCGGCTCCTATACCACGCATCTTTCCGGCTCCATCGGCACCTCCACCCAGCTGCCTGCATTGGTGGGCACTGCCGGTGAGCTGTCCGGCGATACGCCGCTGGCCCAAGCGGTGATCGACTTGGCTGATGCCGTCAACAATGTGAGCGCCGCGCATATGCATGCCGGCGCAGTGGATGCGCTCGATGAGGTGATTCGCCACATCCAGCAACAGGGGACGACCGGCTTGGTCGACGATCTGACCAAGGAAGCCGCCGAGGAAGCCACCAAAGGATCGCAGCAGTATTCGGCCGGCCAGAAGCAGCTGTCCGCCGCGATGATTCCCTATTCGATGAAATATACGGATGTATACACGTCCAAGTTGAGTGCACTGACCGGTGGCACGTCGGCGGGAGCTACGGCATATGCGCAACAGGCCATCGCCCAAACCAATGCCAGTGATGAGCTGAAGGATTCGAAGGCCAAGGTGGATGCCGCTATGGATGCGCTCGCCGCCGCCTGCGAGCATACCGGCAAGTCCCAGGCGCTGCGGCAGATACTGTTGCGCTTCTCCGACCAGTTCGCAAGCGGCGATGAAGCTGCTGGTGATTCGGTTGATTCGGATGGTTCAGGTGCCGACACCTTGGCCGGCGAATCGCAGGTGCTGGTTCATGGTCTCGCCGACGTGCAATCCCAGTCGTTCTACGGCCGGACCAAGGCGGCTGAAGCCAAGCGCAAGGCCGAGCGTGCGCGCCAGCAGGCGCAGGCCGCGCAACGGGAGCAATCGCAGGACACGCAGACCTCGCTGGTCGATGACACGATGTCCATGTCCGCCAGCGATGTGATGAGCTATGCCAACGGGTTGACTTCCGCCATTGGCGGAGGTTCCGGCAACGATGCCGGTAGCAGTGCCGATGGCGATGCCGCTGGGACTACCGCTGACACTGCCGCTTCGCAAGGTGCTGGACAATCCGCGCAGAGCGGTACAGATGCCAGCAGGAACGGCTCCGGTGTGAGTTCCGATTCACGAACGGATGCTGACGATGATGCCGCTCCGATCCTCTTCGGATTCGGGCAAGGCGGCACGTTGCTCACCCACGATTACAGCGTGCTCATCGGTGAGACCGTGGTTATCGGCGATGCCGGTCGGCTGATCGCGCAGGCGATTCCTCAATTGGGCTCGGATGTTCCTGCAAGCGCCCTGACCACTGACACTCCCGCATATCTCGTCGTGATGTCCAACCAGCGCTAGTGCCCTGTGTCAGGAATATGTGATGTCTGGGGGTGCGTCATAGGCCCGTGGGTTGTGTCCGTGAGATGTTTAGGGCTGTGTCACAGCTGTCTAGGGCTGTTTAGGTCTACTTAGGTCTTAGCGCACGAAATTCTCGAAAATAAAGGCTATCGCGAGAATTTCGTTCACTGACCGGTTCTCAGCGCACGAAATTCTCGGGGAGTGGGTAAATATCGAGAATTTCATGCGCATACGGCAGGAGGAGCCCCATCGACATGCGATGGAACTCCCCCTTGGGTGGGAAGTCCTGTGAACTTCCCGTAGTCGAGGCGAGCGGCAGCGCTATAGGCAACCGCGAAGGCCGCCTGTTAGGCAGAAGAAAGCTGTTACTTCTTCTGCCTAACAGGCGGCTCTCCGAGTTCGCTGGCGGACACGGAGACTTCGGTTTCGGCGGCATCCTCGGCAGCGGATTCCTCCACGTGCTTGGCGACCAGGTCAAACTTGCCCACCACGCGGCCGGCCTGGGCGATGTCTCCCAGAGCGGCGTGAATGGCGTCCACACCATCCTGTGCGGCGGTCAGTGCCACGGAGAGAATCGGCGTCTTCATGGATACCTTGGCCTCGGACTTGATCTTGCGCAGCTGCTCCACAGCCTTGCCTGCCCAGGTCAGCAGTTCGGGCGATACGCCGGTCGCTGCCTGTACGTAAGGCTCCGGAGTCGGCCATGCGGCGCGGTGCACGGAACCGGATCCGGCATGCATCCAGCTCCACACCTCTTCGGTGGCGTACGGCAGGTATGGGGCGAGCAGGCGGGCGAAGGCGTCCAGACCCAAGCCCAACGCAGTGCGTGCGGACTTCACGGCAGCGGCCGAAGGCTCCTCGCCCTTCTCGTCCGGAGTGCCGTAAGCGCGGTTCTTCACCAGCTCGATGTAGTCGTCGCAGAACTGCCAGAAGTAGCTTTCGATGACTTCCAGCGCCTTGGAATGCTCGTATGCCTCCAGTGATTCGGTGGCCACGCGCACCACATGGGCCAGCTTGGCCATGGCGGCGCGATCCAGCGGCTCGGTCACATCGGGCCGGGTTCCACGCGGCAGTGGCGGCGGAGCCACGTGATGGTTCTCATCCTCGCGGCCGATGGCCAGCGCGAACTTGGTGGCGTTCAGCAGCTTGATGGCCAGACGGCGGCCGATCTTCATCTGGCCGACATCATAGGTGGCGTCGAGGCCCAGTCGGGCGGCTGCGGCCCAGTAACGCACGGCGTCCGCGCCGAACTTCTCGATCGGCTCGTTCGGCACCACCACGTTGCCCTTGGATTTCGACATCTTCTTGTGGTCAGGGTCGAGAATCCAACCGGACAGTGTGGCGTGCGCCCACGGCAGGCAATGGTTCTCGAGGTGCGCACGATCCACGGTGGAGAACAGCCAGGTGCGGATGATGTCCTGGCCCTGCGGGCGCAGGTCCATCGGGAAGGTAGCCTTGAACAGCGCCTTGGAAGCCTCGTCAGGCTCCTCCCAGTGCGTCACGATCTGCGGGGTTAGCGAGGAGGTGGCCCAGGTGTCCATGATGTCCTTCTCGGCGGTGAAGCCGCCGGGCACATCACGCTGCGAAGCGTCGTACCCTTCCGGCACATCGATGGTCGGGTCGATCGGTAGACGATCCTCGGACGGGGTCAGCGGATGGTCGTAATCCGCGGAACCATCCTCGCGCACCGGGTACCACAGCGGGAACGGCACGCCGAAGAAGCGCTGGCGGGAGATCAGCCAGTCGCCGTTCAGGCCGTGCACCCAGTTGTCGTAGCGCACACGCATGAAGTCCGGGTGGAAGTTGAGCTCCTTGCCGCGTTCGATCAGCTGGGCGTTGAGCTCGGGATCGGTGCCGCCGTTCTTCAGGTACCACTGGCGGGAGGTGACGATCTCGAGCGGTTTGTCGCCCTTCTCGTAGAAGTTCGTCATACGCTTGGTCGGCGTCGGCTCGCCGTCCATGTCGCCGGATTCGCGCAGCTTGTCGACGATTACCTTGCGGGCGGAGAACGTGGTCTTGCCAGCGGTCTCCGCAAAGATCTCGCGGCCGGCCGGGTCGGTGATCCAATCCGGGGTGTCCATCACGATGCGTCCGTTGCGCTGGATGATGGAGCGGGTGGGCAGCTTCAGGTCGCGCCACCACTGCACATCGGTCACATCACCGAACGTACAGCACATGGCGATGCCGGCGCCCTTGTCCATTTCGGCGGCCGGATGCGCCAGGATCGGCACCTTGACCTTGAACAGAGGGGAGTAGACCTCCTGACCGAAGTACTGCTTGTAGCGGTCGTCCTCGGGGTTGGCGATCAGTGAGGTGCAGGCGGCCAGCAGCTCGGGACGGGTGGTCTCGATGTAGATCGGGGTTCCGTCCTCGAATCGGAAGGCGATCTTGTGGTAGAAGCCGGGGTATTCACGGGATTCCAGCTCGGCCTGCGCCACTGCGGTCTGGAAGGTCACGTCCCACAGGCCGGGGGCGTCCTGCTGGTAGGCCTCGCCGCGGGCGAGGTTGCGCAGGAAGGCCTTCTGGGCCACGCGCTGCGGGTGTTCGCCGATGGTGTGGTAGGTCTGCGACCAGTCGATCGACAGGCCCAGCTTGCGCCACAGCGCCTCGAACTGCTGCTCGTCCTGAGCGGTCAGACGTTCGCACAGTTCGATGAAGTTCTTGCGGGAGATCGGCACCTGATCCTTGGCGTCGATCTTCTTGCCAGTGGTGCCCTCGAACGGCGGCTTGAAGTCCGGGTCGTACGGCAGGGTCACGTCCACGCGCACGCCATAGTAGTTCTGCACGCGGCGTTCGGTGGGCAGGCCGTTGTCGTCCCAGCCCATCGGATAAAACACGTCGTAGCCGCGCATGCGCTTGTAGCGTGCGATCACGTCGGTATGCGTGTAGGAGAACACATGCCCCACATGCAGGGAGCCGGAGACGGTGGGCGGCGGGGTGTCGATGGAGTACACGGCCTTGCGGTCACGGGTGTTCTGGAACTTATAGGTGCCGTTCTCATCCCAAACGGCGCGCCACTTGTCCTCAAGACCGTCCACGCCGACCTTGTCGGGCAGCGGGGTGAGGTTGGCGTTGATGATGGAATTGCCTTCAGTCATAAAGCCAAAGTCTATGCGCGTTGTATGACAAGGCTTTTCCGCAGCGACGACCGTGATATGGTGCACGCAATACGACCGTGAACGCCTACTGTTCCTTGGCCACAGCGCCCAACGGCATGCGTGTATCGATCAGTGCGGTGGGGTAGCCGGACAGCTTGCTGCTGGCCACGGTGAAGCATTTGCGCGTATACAGCCAGTCGCTTGCCGCATCCTGGCTGAGCGTTCTGGCATACGCCTTCATCCGGTCGGCGTACTCCTGGTCGTTGGTGGCCGCCCGTGCGGAGGCGTACGCCTGCTCGGCTGCGGCATGATCATAATGGAATATGGAGTTCGGGTCGACGAATTCGCCGGCATCGCCGGTCCCGTCCATGCTCATCAGCGTCAGCTCCCATGATCCATCCTGGATGCGTTTGGCGTAATCCTGGTCGGACACCACCTCAAGGTTCACTGTGGGGCGTGGCACTTGGGCGATTTGCTGGGCGATGGCCTCCGCCATGGAGCGATACTGCTCGGTCACCACGAAATCCACGGTGGTCAGATAGGAACCGAAATAGCTGGTCATCGACTGCACTTGGGACATGTCATGCGGGAACAACCCGGTCAGGTCCTCGTATCCGGGCTCGGTGGGGCTTATCGGCCCGCCCAGAAGCCCGCCGGAATCAGGCTGGGAGGAGGCTATCGCAGCGGCGTCAATGAGATAGCGGAAGGTGGTGCGCACCTTTTCGTCCGACATTATCGAATCGGTGCCGTTGTTGAACGCCAGCAGTACCTTGTCTGTGGTGGTGCCTTCGCTGACCTTGAGGTTCTCCTTGCCGTTCGCCGCAGAGGCTACGGATGCCGTGGCGGGGGCGGCCATGTCGATGCTGCCGTTGGCCAGTGCCTCGTTGAGCTTGGCTTCGTCGGAATACTGGTTGAAGGTGATGGTGCCCACCTTGGCCTTGGTGCCATGGTAGGTGCCGCTGTATGCCAATGTCAGCGATTGAGCGGGGGTGAACTTACTGACGGTGAACGGGCCGGAGCCGATGGCCTGTTTCGCATAATCGGTATCGCCGGCTTCGGAATCATAAACAATGCCAAGTCTTCCGGAGAGCGCCCGCAGCAGTGTGGGATTCGGTGAGGTGAGCGCGATCGTCACGGTGTGCGCGTCGGGATTGGTGATGGAGGCAAGCTCGCCGAGATCGCTCACGTCGGCGTACTGCTTGGTCACCGCCTGCTGCAGCGACCACACTACGTCAGTGCCGTCTAGTGTATGCCCATTGGAGAAGGTGACGCCGTCGGCGATGGTAAAGGTATATGTCAGCGCATCGTCGGAGACCTTCCAACTGGTGGCAAGCCCCGGCTGCAACTGGTTCTGCTGATCCACCGTGACCAAGGTCTCATACACATTGTCGATGAGGAGCCGCTGTGCTGCGTCGGAACTGTTGGTACGGATATCCAACGACTGTGGCATGTCCTTGACGCCGATGGTGACTGCCGTATCCGGACCCTTGCCGGGCGATGTCAATGACGGCGTGGCACTCCGGTGGCCGATGGCCGACCATCCCGCCCAGACCAGGGCGCTGAGCACGAGGGTCACCACCAGAAACACACCCCAACTGACCAGCTCGTTGTTCTTCCGTGATTGCTTGCTGCGCATGCCCTTCAGTCTAATGATGACGTACTACCGGGAAGGGCCGGCTTCCGCTTAGAGGCCAAAACTTGGGCAGGACTGTGCCAAAGGGCAATGCCCGCAATCAGGCTTGCGCGCATGGCATGTGGCCCGGCCGAACAGGATGAGCCGATGGCTGAGATTCGTCCAATCCTCAGGCGGAAAGCATGCAGTGATCTCCCGTTCGATATGCACGGGATCAGGATGGGACGCTCGCCAGTCCGAACGCCAACGCAACTTGCCTGTGACGCGCATCACATGCGTATCGACGGGGAAGCCGGGGATGCCGAAGGCGTTGCCGAGCACCACATTCGCGGTTTTGCGGCCGACCCCGGGCAGACTGGTCAGTTCCTCCATGGTCTGTGGCACTTCGCCGCCGAATCGTTCGTCCAAGGCGGCGGCCAGTCCGAGAAGATGCTGGGTTTTCGAACGATAGAAGCCCAAGGGGTGGATGATGTCCTCGACCTGCGAGGGATTGGCCGCAGCCAGCGCCGCCGCAGTGGGATAGGTGGCGAAGAGTTCCGGAGTGACGGTATTGACGCGCGTGTCTGTGGTCTGGGCGCTGAGCACAGTGGCGATCAGCAATTGCAGTGGGGAGTTGAAATCCAATGCGCATTCCGGAGCGGGAATGATGCGGCACAGGATGTCGTATTCGGCGTGCATCCGGGCCAGTCGCGCCGATTTGCTTTCGCGCATCGTTCGCCTTCCTATCGTGATGCTGGTTCTTCTGCCGATGATGCTGGCTTTTTCCTATGCCGCCGTGCCGCCGTATAGGAGAGCGTTGGCGCTCGCGGTATTGCGCGGCGTCAAACGTCTACTCGGCGGCGGAGTCGGAACTGTGCGTGCTGGAACGTGCGGCCTGCTGGGCAGCCGCGTCGCCCTTATCGTTCTCCGGCGGGTCGAAGCGGTAGCCCACATTGCGCACCGTACCGATGAGGTGCTCGTATTCGCCGCCAAGCTTGGCGCGCAGGCGACGGATGTGCACATCCACCGTGCGGGTGCCGCCGTAATAGTCGTATCCCCATACTTCCTGCAGAAGTTGGGCGCGCGTGAAGACCCGGCCGGGATGCTGCACTAGATACTTGAGCAGCTCGAATTCCTTGTATGCCAGATCGATGGGGCGGCCATGCAAGGATGCTGTATAGCCATTGGTGTCCACAATCAGATCGCCGGAACGAATCTGTCCGTCTTCCACGGTGGTGGTAGGTTCCGACGCATTGCCCATCATGGACGTGGCCGGTGCGTTGCCGCGTTCGGAAACCAGACGGAGACGGCCCTCGACCTCTGCTGGGGATGCACTGGTGACCACCACGTCGGCAATGCCCCACTGGGAGTTGACCACGGTGAAGCCGCCTTCGGTCAGCACGAGCACGATCGGCGTGGACAGGCCGGATGCATGAATGAGATTGCACAGTGTCTTGGCAGTGGCAAAATCGTCTCGTGCGTCTAGAAACAGAATCGTGTTCTCCGGCATTTTCACGAGACTCGCGGCGTCCATGGGCAGCACGCGTACGCGGTGGGAAAGCAGGGCGAGTGACGGTAGAACGGTTGCGGGGTCGTTAGCGAAAGTCATCAACGTCAAATCCGTCACGCTGATCCCCCCTAGTGAATTGTCGCAATCAGTGAATTGCGCGTATCGGTTGCCAACCGGCGTCGGCATGATGCTGATGACCGGTCATTCGCAGATTTCCCCTTATTGTACGCGCCTGCGTGGGACACCTAGGTGACATTGGCTCATAAATGGGAACATAACGTTGCGAATGTGGGCATCACGCATGCAATGAGTCAGCGTGGCAGCTCAGCCGAGGTAGTGCGTGAGCAGCAGAGTGGCCGCTGCGATGGTCACGCCCATCATCATCACCGGAAGCAGGCCGGTGCCTATCCACGGTGCGCGCATCGTGGGATCCGGATCGGCATCGCGCACCCACAGCACAGAGGCGATGGCCAGCGCGATGGCCAACACAATCAGTATGATGACCGCGATGCCGCCAGCAGTGGCGTCGCGGCTGATGAGCACACCCAGCGTCGGCAGGAAGCACCAGCCGGCTACCGCGATGGCGGCCACGCCGGAGGTGACGGCGTGGGAGAGTGCGCGAATCAGATGGGAGCGCTCTTTACGGGCCATTTGGCGTCCGAACGAGAAAACCACGAGCACCACCAGCAGGAAGCCCACGGCAAGGGCCCATGAATACCAAGGCAGCGGTTCGCCATGCCTGCTAACCATCTGAGGGGGAATGTCGCTGACCGGGAAAGGCACGAACACGAATATCAGTGAGGCTGCACCGAAGACCATCGTGATGGCCCGGTCGAACACCGAGCCGCGGAATGGCCAGAACAGGATGAATTCGCCGAGCACCATGGCCGCGATGATGAGCGGAATGGTCGGCATCGGTCCGCGCTCGGGAACCACGGTGGCGGCGATGAGCATCGCATATGCTGTGCACTGGGTCAGCAGCATGCTGCCAGCCTTATGCTTCCAGTTCTCCTGAGTGATTTCGGCCATGTGAACCTCTCCGATAAACGATGTGCTGCGACAATCCTACGCCGTTCCTTAGAAGGCGATGATGCCGAGATGCTCCAGCAGCACTTTCACGCCGATGAGAATCAGCACCACGCCGCCGGCGATCTGGGAAGGCTGCTGCCATCGGGAGCCGAACACGCGGCCGATATACAGGCCTGCTGCGGAGAACAGGCCGGTGACCACGCCGATGCAGGTCACGGCAAAGACCACGTTGGATTGCATGAAAGCCAGGCTCACGCCCACGGCGAAGGCGTCGATACTGCATGCCACCGCCAGCGGCAGCATGTGCTTCCAATCGAATTGCGGTGTTTCCCGGGCGTTCTCGTCCGGCTCCTCAAACGCTTCATGAACCATGTTGCCGCCGATGAACGCAAGCAGACCGAAGATGATCCAGTGATCGAATTCAGTGACGTATGAGCTGAATGCGGATGCGGCGAAATAGCCGAGCAGAGGGAACAACGCCTGGAAGCCACCAAACCAGAGCGCTGTTTTGATGGCGTCCCGAGTACGGACTTTGGAAACGGTCAGACCCTTGCCAATGGAGACGGCAAACGCGTCCATCGCCACGGAAACGGAAATCAATAGGGTTTGAATGATGATCGAAATCATGATGATATAGCAGGTTCATCGCCGGTTTTCTCCAAGCGATGGGCCTCGACCAGCGTTCCCACGCGCCGCCTACGCTAATTGAAAAGACGAGATGTCAGTATACAACAGAAGGCCCCCGAAGGGGCCTTCTGCAATGTGATTCCCTCAGCAGGGGAATCGAAAATGATCACTTCGGAGTGCGCGTTTCACGCGCCTTCGCGGCGTAGCCGCTCACTTCGGCTAGTGACAGTCCACTGGACTGTCACTTTGACGCGTTCGCGAGACGCTCACGCGCCTCAGCGATTTCCTTCTCGGCGACGGTCCTGCAATTATGGACGGCCTGCGGCCGGCTCAGTATTGGCTCAGGCACTGTCGCGCCTGAGCACGTCGCCGCGGAAAGCCCACTGGGCTTTCCTGTCGGAAATCACTTAGACGTGCGCGTTTCACGCGCCTTCGCGGCGTAGCCGCTCACCTCGGCTAGTGACAGTCCACTGGACTGTCACTTAGACGCCTCGGCTAGACGCTCACGCGCCTCAGCGATTTCCTTCTCGGCGACGTCCGCGCCGGTCCAGTAGTCGCCGGGCTTGACTTCCTTGCCGGGCTCGAGGGCCTTGTACTGCTCGAAGAAGTGCTTGATCTCGGCGAGGTGGTACTCGTTGACGTCCTTGACGTCCTTGACGCCGTCGTAACGAACGTCGGCCGGCACGCACAGCACCTTGTCGTCGCCGCCCTCTTCGTCCTCCATGTGGTACAGGCCCACGGCGCGGCACTCAATGACGCAGCCCGGGAACACGGAGTTGGTCACCATCACGAGCGCGTCCAGCGGATCGCCGTCCTCGCCCAGGGTGCCCTCGATGTATCCGTAGTCGTCCGGGTAGCCCATGGCGGTGAACAGCTCACGGTCCAGGAAGACGCGGCCGGTCTCCTGATCGACTTCGTACTTGTTCTTGGATCCGCGCGGAATCTCGACCACGACGTTGAAGGTTTCTGCCATTGTGCTATCTCCTTGTTTGGAAACTATTCGTTACACACACTACTACCGTCCGGGCGCATCATCATCACTGCACGGACAGAATGTGAGCCACATCCACCCACGGTGCGAGCGAGACGTAGTTGTCCCAGCCCCACTGGAATTCCCGGCCGGTCAGCTCATCGCGCACGGCAAGCGGACGGTCGGTGGGCAGGCCCAGCTTATCGAGATCCAGATGAATCATCGACTGATGCGCGTCATGTCCATCGAGGTTCACCACCACGATCAGCGTATCCGCCTGACCGGTGCCTGTCAGCTCCGCCGAAGTATGACGGGCGAACGCCAGCACGTTCGGATCGGAGGACTCGAGCACCGTGAGGTTGTGATAGCTCAGCGCTGCCGGGTGCGAGCGGCGGATCTTGTTGAGCGCCGTGAGCATTTCCGCCACACCGTACTTCTTGGCCTTGGACCAGTCGCGGACCTTGACCTCGTACTTCTCGTTGTCGATCTGCTCCTCGAAGCCCGGGCGCTGCTTGTTCTCCAACAGTTCGAAACCGTTGTAGATGCCCCAGCTCGGCGAGCCCATGGCGGCGAGCACCGCGCGCACGCAATGGCCGGCGATGCCGTTGTCGCGCACGTAGGCGGTAAGGATGTCCGGCGTGGTGGGCCAGAAGGTGTTGTGCTGGTAGTAGCCGTCGTCGCCATTGGTGACGGGCAGATACTCCTCCAGCTCCTCCTTGGTGTTGCGCCACGGGAAGTAGCAGTGGGACTGCGTGAAGCCCACATAGCTCAGGGCGCGCATCATGCCCGGACGGGTGAACGCCTCGGCCAGGAACAGGACCTCCGGGTGGCGCTTGGTCACGGCGGCGATCACATCCTGCCAGAAACGAACTGGCTTGGTGTGCGGATTGTCGACGCGGAAGATGGTCACGCCCGCATCGATCCACAGGTTCAGCACACGTTCGACTTCCTTCTCAATGCCTTCCATGTCGGCGTTGAAGTCAATCGGGTAGATGTCCTGATACTTCTTCGGCGGATTCTCCGCGAAAGCGATGGTGCCGTCCGGCTTGTGACGGAACCAATCCGGATGCTGCTTGACCCACGGATGATCAGGAGAGCATTGCAGCGCGAAATCAAGGGCGATTTCCAGTCCGAGCTCATGGGCGCGGGCGGTCAGGGCCTTGAAATCATCCATCGTGCCAAGCAGCGGGTCCACCGTATCGTGGCCTCCCAGAGCGGAGCCGATGCCGAACGGGGAACCCGGATCGTCAGGGCCGGCCACCAGCGAATTGTTGCGGCCCTTGCGGTTGGTGACGCCAATCGGGAAGATCGGCGGAAGGTAGACGATGTCGAAGCCCTCGGCCTTGGCGCGTTCGAGGCCTGCGATCGAGGTCTTGAGCGTACCTTGCACGATCTTGCCGGTCGCTGGGTCGATGGTGGCGCCTTCGGAGCGCGGGAAGAACTGGTACCAAGCGGCGAAGCTGGACTTCGGACGCTCCACCTTGAAGCGTTGCGGCTGGCTCGGCGAAATACCATCGCGCAGCGGGTTGGTCTCATGCAGGGCGGCGATCTGCGGATTGTCGCCTGCGGCCAAACGTTCCTCGGCGGTCAGCGATTCATCGGCCATGGTCTCGGCGGCTTGTTGCAGCGTCTTGCGGTCGCGCACGGTCAGCTTCGCATCCAGGGTCACCGCCCAGCGAGCCAGCAGCTCGGCGCCGGAGTTCAGCGCGTTGTCCACATCATCCAGCACACGCACCTTGATGCGGGCGTCATGCAGCCAGGACGTGTACGTGTCCTCCCAGCCCTCAACAGTCACAGTCCACTCGCCGAGCTGGCGCTTGACTGCGGCATAGCCCTCATCCCAAGGTTTCAGATCGCTGTGCTCACCGCACTTGAGCGTGACCTCCCAGCGGTCGAGGCCGGGGTTCGTGCACATCATGCGCCTGCGCAGCGTCTCCCTGCCGCGGGCGTTGCGGACGATCGCCGTAGCTCCCACCTTGGTACGTCCTTCGATGAACACCTGTGCGGTCACCTTGAACGGTTCACCGAGCTCCACGCGGGCCGGGAAGATGCCGCGCTCCTCATCGGGAGTGACGTCCATCACGTTGATGCGGCCGAACTGGCCGAGCTCCTTGACCTCGATGGTGGGGGCTGGCGCCTCGCCGACCAGGCCTTTCAGAGCAGCGTTGGCGCGCGCGGTTTCGGCGTCGACGCGCTTATGCGTGGCTTTGGCGGTCTTCGTGGTCTTGGCGGCGGTGGCCTTGGTCGTGGCGGCTTTGGCTGCGGTTTTTGCTGCGGGCTTGGTCGCGGACTTCACGGCATTGGTCGTGGGTTTGACGGCTTTGGGGCGAGAAGTCGCCTTTGACTTCGTCGTCTTGGAGGTCGTGGAGACCTTGACGGTCTGGGCGGCCGGTTCGGCCTTGGAGGGTTGTTCTGTATGGGATGTGCGCGAATTCGCGCGATGTTGTACTACCATACGGCCCATTTTAAGGGGAATCCATCATTTGTCGTGCATTGTGGACAACTTTTGGATGAACGTTCGATAAATGGCTTGAAGTGGATAACTCGAAGCCGAAGTTATCCACAACTCGCCCGAAAACGGCAAGCTCGAACCACATAGGTCGGAAAACGGCCGGTATCCGCCGCGAATCTGCCATGCTCGTGGTCTATCCGTTCGCAACGAAGCGGGCGGATACCAGTCTTGGAAAGGAATGAACATGGCAGCAATAGAAACGCCTAGGGAAACGGAAACGGCGCGGACATGGCATTCGGTCAGGATCCCGGCGCGGCGTAAGGGAGGTACGCACGTTCTGGCTGTGGGCGCGATGCTCGTCGCCCTTGCGATGCTGCTCGGTGTGGCGGTCGGGAGCCCCTCCCTCGCGCATGCGGTCACCACACAGACGATGCAGGTCACACAGACTCAGACCGAGGGGAACAAGCTCGGCTTCTCCTATCCTCAGCATCGCATCAATTACCACTACAATGGCACGGATTATCATCTGGGGATCGTTGCGTTCGGTAGGGATGACACACAGTTCTATTGCATCGAAGCGGGCAACATGACCGATTACATGGAGGGGCCCACGCATCGGGTCGATGACGATCCCGTGGTGCGCAGGTTGGCGTGGCTCATGAAATGGTACCGGTCTGCAACGCGCGAACAGTATGCGGCCATCGCCATTCTCGTGCAGGACAAGCTCGGCAATCAGGAGCAGTGGCGGCCTCATCGGGCGTATCTGGAGCCGCTGCATCCGAATGTGTTCGCCATGGCTGAGGAGATGTGGGCGGAATCGGAAGGCAAGACGCCGGCGAACGCCACCGTGGAGAGCACGTATGCCGAGGGGTTGCGGCGGGGCGAGGTCAAGGTGTCCGTGGTGAATGGTGCAGGACGATTGATTTCAAAGGTCCCGTTCACCATCGCCCTGAACGGTCCCGCCGTGTTCGAGAAGAATGGCGAGGCCGTGCTCACAGGCGATTCCGGTGAGCAGCCGTTGAGCTTCGCGTGGAAAGCCACCGGCAAGGGGGAGGTGTCGGCATCGGTGTCGTATGAGATTCCGCGCATGCAGCATATGGATGCAGTGCAGGACATGCGAGGCTTTGATTCGATGGTTTCCGAACCGGGTGGTGCGGTGACGTTCAAGGTGCAGGATTACTTCACGCCGTCGGTCAGCACCAAGGTATCCGGCAAAGTACTTGACGCCGGGGCGGCCGTATTCGATGAAGTGACCAGTGGTGTGGCCGAGGCGGACCGTCAGTGGGTGGATGATCTGCTGCTCAGGGCACAGGGGTATTACTTCGATGGTCTGACCATCAGGGATCTGGACAATATGATGGCCCCCAAGACGGCGGAGAGCGCCGATGACTATCTGGCGCGCATCCGACAGGCGGGGTATGCGCCGGTGGCCTATGGCAGCGCTTCGTTCACCGGAGCCGGGCAGAGCGAACGCGTGCAGGCCATGACCAAACCGGACGGAGATAAGCCGTATCTGACTGGGAAGTCGGGCGGTTTCGGCACCTGGGTGTGGGTGTTCCGCAAATCCGAGCAAAGCGACAAGGCGCAAGGACATCTCAAAGGCGATTGGAGCAGCGCGTTCCTTGAAGCGGAGGAAAGCAGCTCGAACCGCAGCCGTGTCGAAGTGGAATCTACGGTGACCGAACACACCGCACACGTCGGTTCGCAGCTGAGCGACACCATTACGGTGAAGGGATTCCCGGAGGATCATGGCGAGTTTTCGGGCAACGAAGCATTCGGGTTCGGGGCGGACCGCCCGTATGCACAAGTCAGCGTCTGGTGGGCGGGCGATGAGAACGATCCTTCCAAGGACGAGGAGTACAAGCCGACGGGTGCCGAGACGCCAGACCCAGATGAGCATCATCGCAAGCTGATCACATGGAATATTCCGGCGAGGAACGGTACGTTCAAGATCGGGGCCGGTGCCTTGGACGCCAATGGCGATCCGATGAATATCACGGCGGAACGCCATGGCTGGTATGTGTTCGTCTGGGAATTCGAGGGCGATGACCGCGTCACGCCGGCCGCGAGCCGGTACGACGATGCGTGGGAGCGCACGTGGGTGCCTGCGCCGTGTGAGCCGGAGGAGCCGTGTGAGCCTGAGGAACCTTGTGAACCGGATGAGCCGTGTGAACCTGAGGAACCTTGCGAACCCGGGAAGCCTGAGGAGCCATGTGAACCCGAGGAGCCCGGCCAGCCGGAGGAGCCGACGCCGCCCGAAGAGCCGTTGCCCGGCACCGGCATCGACCTGGTGCCGCCGATGGGCATCGCCGCTGCCTTCCTATCCATAGGGCTTGCCGTCCTGTTCGTTGCCAATCGTCATCGGGTACGGTAACGAGGGGAGGCGGACGTGATTTGGCGTGATTTGGCGTGATTTGGCAAGTGGAGTGCGGTAAACCGCATCCAGTCAGAGAAGCAGTCCGCATCGCCGAGACCGAATAACACGAAAGTCCTGACCTTCGCCGAAATGTGTGGCAGAGGCGGGGCTTTCGTCGTTTTCGGGGGAGCAGTCCATCGCAGGCTATGTCTGATTGGCTGTCAGGTAGGCGGCGAGCGCCTTGCGGATTAGCGCGCTCTTGCCGATATGTTCCTTGGCTGCCTGTGCGTCGTCCAACCGTTGATGCTGCACGGCTTGCAGTAAGCCATTGTTTTGATGTCATGTTGATGTATGATTGATGCTATTGGGAGATTGTGATGGAATTCGAATACGATCCGGCAAAGAGCGCGAAGAACCTTGCCAAGCACGGTATCGACTTCGAGCAGGCCCAGCGCATGTGGGATAACTCGAAGACGGTGACGCTGATCGCTCCGAATCCCGGCAACGATGATGTGCGCTACATCGTGCTCGGCATGATCGACGGCAGGCATTGGACGGCGATCACGACCAAGCGCGGCAAGCGCATCCTCATCATATCTGTGCGCAGGTCACGAAAGAACGAGGAGGCATACTATGACAGCCAAGACTAGGCCCGATGCAAAGTCGGTCACCAGCGACCAGCTCGAGGAGATGTTCGACAGCGGTGAGGACATCCTCGACTACGTCGATCTGGAGCATCCCGTGGTCGAGCACCATCCTCCGCTGGAGAAGCGCATTACGTTGACGATGCCAGTATGGATGGTCAGCGAGCTGGACAACGAGGCCGCCGAACTGGCGATCAGCCGCAACGCGGTCGTCAACACCTGGATTGCCGACCGACTGCGTTCCATGCGCCGGCATGAAACCGTCCATACCTGACAGCTGGAAACGATGAAAGCACCGACCTCCGCAGCTCGCGGCAGGGTCGGGGCTTTTCGTCGTCCTTTAGGCGCTTACGCCATCGTTGGCTGTGTCTTATTGGCAGCTAGATAGGCGGCGAGCGCCTTGCGGATCAGCGCGCTCTTGCCGATGTGTTCCTTGGTGGCCTGTGCGTGCACCTGCTCGTCCATGTCGGCGGTCAGGTACGCCTTGTAGAGCACGTCGGCCTTGGCGCGGGGGTTCTCGGCGAGGGGGCGGCGGGCGAAGATGTCGTCGAGGTCATCCATGGTGATTGCCTTTTGTGGGCGGATGGTCTCGCCGATGATGTCGGGCGTGTGCTCGAAGTATTCGTCCGAGAGCTTGTCCCAATCGGTTTCGGTGGTCATGATGTCCTCCTTGGTTGGTCGTCGAACTGGTGCAGGCGTGGTGTTTCTGAGGTCGACCCGAGGTTTTGTCCCGCTGGGGAGCTGTGACTGGGGTGTTTTGTCGGTCTGGTCGAGGTTTTGCTGCGCTGGCGGGCGGTGATTGGGGCGTTATCTCGGTTGGCCCGAGGTTTTGTCCCGCTGGGGAGTTGTGACTGGGGTGTTTTGTCGGTCTGGTCGAGGTTTTGCTTCGCTGAGGGGTGCTGGCCGAGTCGTTATCTCGGTTGGCCCGAGGTGTTGCTTCGCTGATGGGCGGTGATTGGGGCGTTATCACGGGCGGTCCGAGGTTTTGCTTCGCTGAGGAGTTGTGACTGGGGTGTCTCGTCGGTCGGTCCGAGATTTTGCTTCGCTGAGCTGGCTGAGGGGGCGGTGTTTCTGAGGCCGACCCGAGGTTTTGCCTCGCTGATTCAAAAAGAACAACGCTCCAAAGCGCCACAAGAGTTCTGATGCTCCCAAAAAAGTCCTTATAGCAGTTCTTATAGCCCGGAAACGGCGGGGCGCTAATCTTGTCGGAAAACAAAAAGGCCGAGAACCTTCCGATTCTCGGCCTTCCTTGGTAGCGGGGCATGGATTTGAACCATGGACCTCTGGGTTATGAGCCCAGCGAGCTACCGAGCTGCTCCACCCCGCGTCGGCTTGTCTTTCTGACAGCTCTATCTACGATACTGAGGGATTGAAAAAAGTCAATCAGGTTGGTTTCTTCGGCGTGTCGCCAGTGGGAGGTGATGCATCGCCCATGGGATGTGCCGCGCGTAGAGGTGACGTGCCGCGTGTGGAGTGGCGTCGCGTGTAGGGAGTTGACGCCGCACTGAGGACCATGCTGCGCGTGGCGCGCGCCAACCCTGAGGAGCATATCGTGCATGGAGCGTGGCACGCCGGCCATGCGGAGTGTCATACCGCGCTGTCCTGTCGCGTAACGCGTCATAAGCGGAATCTATGTGGTCCGCCGCATAAAACGGCATCCTCGGCGTGCGGCATATCCACGATTCCACCATAATGAAAACATGCCTATTAAGATTCCCAGTGGCCTGCCGGCCCGTGCCATCCTCGATTCGGAGCGCATCTTCGCCCTCGAGAAGCCCGAAGCTGAGCGTCAGCGTGTGCGTCCGCTCAAACTGGTGATCTTGAATCTTATGCCCAAGAAGATCGAGACCGAAACACAGCTTCTTCGCCTCATCTCCAAGAGCCCGCTGCAGGTGGAGGTCGATTTCATGAAGACCTCCACGCATGAGTCCACGCATGTCTCCGCTGACCATCTGGTGAAGTTCTATGAAACGCTCGATGCGTTCAAGGACAACTATTACGATGGTTTCGTCGTGACCGGCGCACCGGTGGAGCATCTGCCTTTCGAACAGGTGGACTACTGGGAGGAATTCAAGACCATCCTCGACTGGGCCTCCACTCATGTGTTCTCCACCATGTACCTGTGCTGGGGTGCCATGGGTGCGCTGTATTACCGTTACGGTGTGCGCAAGGAGGATTATCCGCAGAAGGTCTTCGGCGTATTCCCGCAGTACCTGCAGGATGAATACTGCTTCCTCACCAACGGCTTTGATGAGATCGCGTTGCAGCCGCACTCCCGCCTCGCCGGTGTGAGTGAGGATGATCTGAAGGCGCATGAGGAGGACCTGCAGGTGCTGACCTGGGGCCCGCAATCCGGGCCGGGGCTGGTGGCCACGCGCGATTTCTCCGAGGTCTTCGCGCTCGGCCACTGGGAATACGGCAAATACACGCTCGCCGAGGAATACGAGCGCGATATGGCCAAGGGGCTCACCAATGTGCCGTTCCCCCAAAACTACTTCCCACATGACGATCCCTCGTTGGAGCCGCTGTTCAGTTGGCGCGCACATGGCAACCTGTTGTGGCGCAACTGGCTGAACTGGGTGTATCAGACCACGCCGTATGACTTGTCTGAAGTGCCTCAATTGCGAGCGGAGAAGAAGCTCGGCACCGATCGCTCGATTCGTCACGAACCGGGCAGTCCGCGTAAAGACGGCTTCGCGCCGTTCGAGCATGATGGATACGGGGTTATTCCTCGGCGCTGATTTCGCGATCGGTCTGCTGGTTTGTCGGTATGTCGGGGTCTGACTGCCGGTAAGATTGCCGGCAATGGTGCCTGGTGCCTTGGTCTGTATGAGCCTATGTGCCGCCCCTTTGTAGCGGCTACGCGACGCAGTGACCACGACTTGGATACCACTCTGTTCGATATATGGACAAAGGTGTGATCAAAACTCGGCAATATTGAGGTGCCCGTCTAATAGCGCCGAGGATGATAACAAAGTGGTAAAACCCTTATGGCAGTAGGGCTTACAATGGACACGCCAAGCGGGCATTGACTTTGTCCGATGTGAGGCCAATAATCGCATTTCAGTCATTCGGGGTTGAATGCCAAGCGCCAACTCCGGTTCCCGCCTGGCCGGTCCCGCAGTGGAGAGTGGAAGTAACCGATACGTCACATTTGCTCGCTCCGCTGGTCTAAACTGACATCTGACAACAGAAGAAGCAGGAGGCGTGAGAATGAACGAAGCCCTTTTGAACGGGGTGGCATTGGCCGCCGACGGCCCGGAATTCCCGACCGTCGACGACTTCCTTCTTCCTCAGATCATTTTTCCGGGGACTCCGTTCGCCATGGATCGCATCATCATGGTGCGCGTGATCGCCACCGTGATCATGCTGGTGATTCTGGGTGTTTCGGCGGCTCGTGCCAAGCTGATTCCAGGTCGTTGGCAGGGCGCCGTGGAATGGGTCATCGAATTCGTGCGTGACCAGATCGTCTATCAGGTGATGGGCAAGGAGCGCGGACAGCGTTATCTGCCGATGATCACCACTATGTTCTTCACCATTCTGGTGTTCAACCTGTGCGGCATCATCCCGGGCTTCAACATCGCCGCTACGGCCACCATCACCATGCCGCTGGTCTTCGCCGGCTGGTGCTTTGTCCAGTACTGGATCGCAGGTGCGCGTGAGAAGGGTCTGGGCCACTTCCTCAAGGACGAGCTCTTCCCCAAGGGCGTGCCCGCTCCGATCTACATTCTGCTGACCCCGATTCAGATTCTCGAGCTTCTGGTGATTCGTCCAGTCTCCCTGACCCTGCGACTCTTCGCCAACATGGTCGCCGGCCATATCACTGTGGCCGTCTGCCTTGCCGCCACCCAGTGGTTCCTTATCGAGATTCCGAACAAGCTGTGGTCCATCCTCGGCGTCGGCACGCTTGCCGCCGGCCTGATCATGACCCTGTTCGAGATATTGGTCGCGGCTCTGCAAGCATTCATCTTTGCCATGTTGACCACTGCATACATCAACATGAGCTACCCGGAGGGCGAGTGATCAGCCGCTCGGCGGTGTTCGCTCAAGCTCCCCGGAACATAGTTTTTCCAAGATTTCCTTCGTACTGAAGAAAAACCAGAAAGGACAAACCCATGGATATCATCACCCTCGCTGAGGTCGCTGGTAATCTCAACGCAATCGGCTACGGCCTTGCCGCCATCGGCCCTGGCATCGGTCTGGGCATCCTGATCGGCAAGACCATCGAAGGCACCGCTCGTCAGCCTGAGCTCGGCGGCCGTCTGCAGACCCTGATGTTCCTGGGTCTTGCATTCGTCGAGATTCTGGCCCTCCTCGGTCTGGTGGCCGGCTTCATCTTCCAGTGATTCATCACCGTCGCCGTGTTCGGTTCGCATGAATCGCGGATCGATGTGGATCGACGGAAGTATGAATGATCAGGAAATGAAGCAATGAAAGGAGAACGAAAATGACTTTAGCGGAGCAGAACGGTGTGAATCTGTTCATCCCCAAGGTCTACGACATCGTATGGTCGCTGATTATCCTTGCAATCATCGCGGTGTTCTTCTACAAGTTCTTCATGCCGAAGTTCCAGGCTGTGTTCGATGAGCGTACCGCCAAGATCGAAGGCGGCATCGCCAAGGCTGAGCAGGCCCAGAAGGACGCCAACGAGGCGAAGGCCAAGTATGAGGCCCAACTGAGCCAGGCTCGCGTCGAGGCTGCCAAGATTCGTGATGACGCCCGTGCTGAAGCATCGCATATCGTTGCCGATGCACGTTCGCGTGCCGAATCCGAAGCCGCGCAGATTACCGCCAACGCTCAGCGCTCACTGGAATCCCAGCAGCAGCAGGCCATGGTCTCGCTCAAGGGCGAGGTCGGCGCGCTTGCCACTGCCTTGGCCGGAAAGATCCTCGGTGCCAAGCTCGAAGACAGCGCTGTGCAGTCTTCGATGATTGACTCGATGATCAACGACTTGGATGCCAAGAAGTGATTGTGAACATCGTCAGGAACATCCGTAACCAGAAAGGGAGGTGACCATGCGAGGAGAGGCATCCCGTATAGCAGACCGCGAGTCGCGTGATTCGCTCGCCCCGAAGCTGCGTGACACCCGTGAGGATGCATGGCGTATCGGCAACGAACTGTTCAAGATCACCAGCGTGCTTGACCACACGCTTCCTCTCGAACGGGCGTTGACGGATCCTTCCCGCCCTGTGGCCGATAAGGTCGCAGTACTCAACGAGCTGTTCCAGGGCAATGAGCACCCGATGACGATGGAGATCATGACTGATTTGGTCGCCCGTCGTTGGAGCCGTGCCCGAGACATCGCCAACGCTGTGGAAGATTTCGGCGTGGATGCCATGATGTATTACGCCGACGCCACTGACTCGACGTTGCAGGTGTCCATCGAGCTGTCGCAGCTGCACTCCGCACTGCTGACGCTGCCGGTGGTACGCGCCAAGCTGTATGACGATCAGGCCACCAGCGAATCCCGCGTGAAGCTGTTCCGCGAGGTATTCGATGGCAAGGGTCTCAACAAGATCACGATGAGGCTTGCCGAACACGCCACCTGCAATCTTCGCCGCCGCCGTTACCTGGAGACCATCCAGTGGCTGATCAACAAGTTCTCGCGTCATATGGGTGAGTCGATGGTCACGGTGACCACCGCCACGCCACTGACGAAGGAACAGGTCGATCGTCTGACGGACATCTACTCGGCGAAGGCCGGACGCCCGGTCCACATCAATTCTGTGGTAGACCCGAGCGTGCTCGGAGGCATGCGCATTCAGGTCGGCGACGAAGTCACGGACAATACCGTGGTCGCACAGTTGCAGAACCTGCACCGCACCGTAAAAGCGGGCACCAACTGAGCGGATGGGGAACGGCCGACTGCCTTCCCCGCCGTTCAGCGGAACACAAGCAAAGACTTGACTGAACAATAACCAACAATAAGGAGTGATCATGGCAGAACTGACCATCGATCCCGCCTCGATTCGCAAGGCCTTGGACGACTTTGTGTCGTCCTACCAGCCGAGCGACACACCCACTCAGGAAGTGGGATATGTCGCCACGGCCGGTGATGGCATTGCCCACGTGACGGGGTTGCCTGGTTGCATGGCCAATGAGCTGCTGACGTTCGAAGACGGCACGCTCGGCCTGGCGTTCAACCTTGACGCCCGTGAGATCGGCGTGGTGATTCTCGGCGATTTCGCTGGAATCGAGGAAGGCCAGGAAGTGCGTCGCACGGGCGAAGTGCTCTCCGTGCCTGTCGGCGACGGTTACCTCGGCCGCGTCGTTGATCCGCTGGGTAAGCCGATTGACGGCCTTGGCGAGATCAAGAGCGAAGGCCGCCGTATCCTTGAAGCCCAGGCTCCGGATGTGATGCACCGTCACCCGGTCGACGAGCCGCTGTCCACCGGACTCAAGGCCATCGACGCAATGACGCCGATCGGCCGCGGCCAGCGCCAGCTCATCATCGGCGACCGTCAGACCGGTAAGACCGCCATCGCGATCGATACCATCATCAACCAGAAGGCGAACTGGGAATCCGGCGACCCGAAGAAGCAGGTGCGCTGCATCTACGTGGCTGTCGGCCAGAAGGGCTCCACCATCGCTTCGGTGAAGCAGAGCCTGGAGGACGCCGGTGCCATGGAGTACACCACCATCGTGGCATCCCCGGCATCCGATTCCGCAGGTTTCAAGTACATCGCCCCGTACACCGGTTCGGCCATCGGCCAGCACTGGATGTACAACGGCAAGCATGTGCTGATCGTCTTCGATGATTTGTCCAAGCAGGCTGAAGCCTATCGTTCGATCTCCCTGCTGCTTCGTCGCCCGCCGGGGCGTGAAGCCTACCCGGGTGATGTGTTCTACCTGCACTCCCGTCTGCTCGAACGCTGCGCTAAGGTCTCCGATGATCTCGGTGGTGGTTCCATGACGGGTCTGCCGATCGTCGAGACCAAGGCGAACGATGTGTCCGCCTATATCCCGACCAACGTGATCTCCATCACCGACGGTCAGATCTTCCTGCAGTCCGATCTGTTCAACGCCAACCAGCGTCCTGCAGTGGACGTCGGTATCTCCGTCTCCCGAGTCGGCGGCGCGGCACAGACCAAGGCTCTCAAGAAGGTCTCCGGCACGCTGAAGATCTCCCTGGCACAGTACCGTTCGCTGGAATCCTTCGCCATGTTCGCGTCCGATCTGGATGCGGCTTCCAAGGCCCAGCTGACCCGTGGCGCCCACCTGACCGAGCTGTTGAAGCAGCCGCAGTTCCACCCGTACTCCATGGAGCAGGAAGTCGTGTCCGTCTGGACCGGCACCCATGGCAAGCTCGATGACCTCGAGCTCGCCGATGTGCTTCCGTTCGAGCAGGGTCTGCTGGACTACCTCGACCACAACACCGATATCCTCAAGACCATCCGCGACACCGAGGACTTCACTGCCGACACCGAGGCTGCCCTCGCCAAGGCCGTGGACGCCTTCCGCGCCACCTTCGTCACCTCCGCCGGCAAGCCGCTGGTCGAGAAGAAGCCTGACGTTTCCAAGGCAGCCCCGGTCGAGCAGGAAAAGATCGTGGCGGGAGAGAAGTAAGCCATGGGCTCGCAACTCGCATTGAAATCACGCATCCACTCCACTGAATCGTTGGAGAAGATCTTCAACGCACAGGAGATGATCGCGTCTTCGCATATCGCCAAGGCCCGTGATGTGGCTTTGAACGCGAAGCCGTACACCGATGCGATTTTCGATGCCGTGCAAGCGTTGGTGGCGCACACCCATATCACGCATCCGATCGCGATGAAGGGCGAGAACAACCCGCGAGTGGCTGTTCTCGCCCTCACCTCGGATCGTGGCATGGCCGGCCCGTACACCTCTTCGATTATCCGTGAAACGGAATCGCTGCTGGCCCGCCTCGAGGCGGATGGCAAGCAGCCGGAGCTGTTCGTGTACGGGCGTCGTGGTTCGACGTACTACAAGTACCGCAACCGAGACGTGGCGGCCACATGGGAAGGTGACACCGACCAGCCCGGCGTCGAGATCGCCGAGACGATCTCCAATACGTTGATGGACGCCTATATGAAGCCGGCGGAGAAGGGTGGAGTCTCCGAACTCTACATCGTCTACACCGAGTTCATCAACATGGTGGTCCAGAAGGTTCGCGTGCTGCGCATGCTGCCGGTGGAGATCGTGGAGAACGAGGCAAAGGTCCCGGACCCGGAGAACGAGCCTGCGGCAGAGGATATCTCCCCGCTGTATTCGTTCGAGCCGAGTCTGGACGAGGTGCTGGATGCCATTCTGCCGAAGTACATCCAATCCCGTATCCACGAATGCCTGCTGACCGCAGCGGCCTCCGAGACCGCAAGCCGGCAGAACGCCATGCACACGGCAACGGACAACGCACGTAATCTGGTCGATGACCTCACCCGCAAGCTCAATGCTTCGCGTCAGGCCTCGATCACCCAGGAACTTACCGAAATCATCGGCAGCGCTGACGCGCTGAACACAAAGGAAGAGTAGGAACGCACTATGGCTGAGAATCAGACCACTGTGGCTTCCGAGACCAACGGCGAGCCGGTTCACGGACGCGTCACCCGAGTCCAGGGTTCGGTTATCGACGTTGAGTTCCCGGTCGGCCACATGCCCGACATCTACAACGCCCTGCACGTGACCATCGTCAACACGGGCGCTAAAGAGGAAGGCGAAGCCAAGTCGACCGAGATCACTCTCGAGGTCGAACAGCACCTCGGTGACTCCACCGTGCGTTGCGTGGCACTGAAGCCGACCGACGGCCTGGTGCGTGGCGCATCCGTGTATGACACCGGTGCCCCGATTTCCGTGCCGGTCGGCGATGTGACCAAGGGCCACGTCTTCGACGTGTCCGGAAACATCCTCAACAAGAAGCCGGATGAGCAGGTCACCGTTACCGAGCGTTGGCCCATCCACCGCAACCCGCCGGCCTTCGACCAGCTGGAATCCAAGACCCAGATGTTCGAGACGGGCATCAAGGTCATCGATCTGCTGACCCCGTACGTGCAGGGCGGCAAGATCGGTCTGTTCGGTGGCGCAGGCGTGGGCAAGACCGTGCTGATTCAGGAAATGATTCAGCGTGTGGCTCAGAACCACGGCGGTGTGTCCGTGTTCGCCGGCGTCGGCGAGCGTACCCGTGAGGGTAACGATCTGATCGGCGAGATGGACGAAGCCGGCGTGCTTGAGAAGACCGCTCTGGTCTTCGGCCAGATGGATGAGCAGCCGGGCACCCGTCTGCGTGTCCCGCTGACCGCACTGACCATGGCAGAGTACTTCCGTGACGTGCAGAACCAGGACGTGCTGCTGTTCATCGACAACATCTTCCGCTTCACGCAGGCCGGTTCCGAGGTGTCCACGTTGCTGGGCCGTATGCCTTCCGCCGTGGGTTACCAGCCGAACCTGGCCGACGAGATGGGTGCTCTGCAGGAGCGCATCACCTCCACGCGAGGCCACTCCATCACCTCGCTGCAGGCCATCTATGTGCCGGCCGATGATTACACCGACCCGGCCCCGGCCACGACCTTCGCCCACCTGGACGCGACCACCGAGCTTTCCCGCGACATCGCTTCCAAGGGTATCTACCCGGCTGTGGATCCGCTGAGCTCCACTTCGCGAATCCTCGATCCGCGTTACGTCGGCCAGGCCCATTATGAGTGCGCCAACCGCGTCAAGGCTATTCTGCAGCGTAACAAGGAGCTGCAGGACATCATCGCCCTGATCGGTATCGACGAGCTCTCCGAAGAGGACAAGACCACAGTGAACCGTGCTCGTCGCATTGAGCAGTTCCTCGGCCAGAACTTCTACGTGGCTGAGAAGTTCACCGGTCGTCCGGGTTCCTACGTGCCGGCCGACGAGACCATCGAGGCCTTCACCCGCATCTGCGACGGCGTGTACGACGACGTCCCTGAGCAGGCGTTCTCCGGCATCGGCGGCATCGACGATCTCGAGAAGAAGTGGCACGACATGCAGAAGGAACTTGGTGAGTGATGGCTGAATCGGAAAAAACCACGATGAAGGTGAACATCGTCGCTGCCGACCACCCGGTGTGGCACGGCGATGCGGCGAGCGTGACCATCCCCGCCTCGGAAGGCGGTATGGGCATCCTGCCGAGCCATGAGCCTGTGCTCACGGTCATCAAGCAGGGTACGCTCACCGTGGTTGAGCCCGATGGCGATCGCCATATGTTCGAGGTGACCGATGGATTCATTTCCTTCGACTCGAACAAGCTCACCGTGGCGGTCGAGCGCGGTCGTGATGTGCAGTACTCCAGCACGGAGGCCTGAGCTGCACCGATAGCGCGATCACACAATCGCAATGGCTCTCTCTGGGATTCCAGAGAGAGCCATTTTCTTACGCATCGTGTTGATGCGCATGCATGACGCGCGAACGGCTTATGTGCGTGCCACGCCACTGCGGATTGGCGCTTTTTGCATTCGCGTGGCACAAGCCTCTGCCACGCGAATGCAAAACATGCGATTATTGCATTCGCGTGGCGCGGTTTTGGGCCTTATAAGGGCAATAACCCGAGGGGCGCGTGTCACGCCACTGCACAATCATGGTTATTGCATTCGCGTGGCGCAGAAGACGCGCGAACAGCTTTGTGCGCCGTTCACAATTCGCCACAGCACAGTAGGTCTTATCGCACCCTAGAACAGGCGCAGGGAATCGTCCTCGGTGCCTTTCATCTCGTCATAGTCGAGGATCAGACACGTGAAGCCACGATCCTTGGCCAGCACCTGGGCCTGCGGCGTGATGGTCTGCGCGGCGAAGATGCCGTGCACAGGAGCAAGCAATGGATCGCGATTGAGCAGCTCACAGTATCGCGTCAATTGCTCCACGCCATCGATGCCACCATGACGTTTGATCTCCACGGCCACATGCTCGCCATCCGCATTGATGGCCATGATGTCTACCGGACCGATGGCGGTGGGATACTCGCGGCGGACCAGTTTCGCGCCCTTGCCGATGCGTTCGATCTGCTCGGCGAGATAGCGCTGCAGATGATCCTCCACACCGTCCTTGATTAATCCCGGATCCTCGCCCAAATCGTATGTCTGGTCGGAGTACACGCGGTACAGCGTGACTTCGAGCACATCCGACCCTTTGTCGGCAGTGACACGCAGCACTTTTTCGGGAATATCGTTCTCGTTGACAGAGTCGGTGTCGACAGAGTCGGTGTCGGCTGGCGTCATTTCGCGAATGGTGCAGGGGGCGGTCATCCAATTAAGCGGTTTATAGGATCCCAGTTCGGAGAAGATCAACAAACTGGAGTCGGCCTTGATAAGCAGCACCCGCTTGGCCAGCGGCAATGAGGCGTTGAGACGGCCGGAGTATTCGGCAGCACAGTCGGCAACAATGATTCGCATAAGCCACCACTGTAATGCAATGCATGGTGATTGTTGTGGGCGGGGAGAGGAGCGCCGCAGAGAAGCAACGGTATCGGCTTATGTTTCGCTCCACTTTCCCATACAACAATGGGGCGAAACATAAGCCACTGTTGTCAATGACTTATGTTTCGCCCCATTCCATACGCGATTCACGGCGTACGAGGCAATCAGTACGCGGCGAGGATGTCGATCACGAACACCAGCGTGGAGTTGCCCGGAATCGTGTCCCCGGAGCCATCGGCGCCGTAACCCAAGTCCGGCGGAATCACGAGCAGCACCTGCGAGCCGACGGTCTGACCGATCAGCCCCTGCTTCCATCCGGAGATGATCTGGCCGCTGGCCGACAGGTCGGCGTCGAACGTGGTGTTCTTGTCCCACGAGGAGTCGAACTGCTTGCCATTCGTAAGCCAGCCGGTGTACTTGACCACGGCGGTATCCGAATCGGTCAGGGTCTTGCCGGAACCCTTGATGAGCGTCTGCGTCACCAGACTGTCCACAGAACCCTGACCGTTCATATCGACTGAGGGCTTGCCATCCTTGGCGCGGGTCACCTTCGGCAGGTTGGCGGGCACATCCTTGACCTCCTCGCCAGTGGCCTTCTCAAGATCCTTGGACTTGGAGACGAACGTCATCGCCAGGATGTACGAGTAGCCTGACGAGTCGTTGTCATTGACGCCGAAACCGATGGTGGTGTTGATTTTCGCGCCCTTGATCTGGTTGTAGTAGGTGGAGGAGAGGGTCGAGGAATCCACCTTGAGCGAACAATCCGGGGTGTTCTTGGTCCAGGTGTCCATGAGCTCGGTGCCGTCCTTGACATTCAGGGCTATGCCCTGCGCGCATACGCGATCGCCTTCCTCGATGGTCTCGCCATCACCTTTCTGCAGCACCACATAGGAGCCGTCGGAGACGGTCATCGGAGTGTTGAAGGAAATCGTCGGCTTCTCGCCGAGTTTGCCGGTGGCGGTCACGCCGGCGATCTGCCTCGCGGACGAGGATGCCGAGGAATCGTTGGAATTCTTGGAATCGGAAGAATCGGAAGAGCTGGAGGAGCCTGAACATGCGGCCAGCGAAGCGCACATGACCAGTGAGCATGCCAGCGCTGCGGCTTTGGACAGCGGGCGGAATTGAGACTTACGCATGGCTCACCAGAGTACCGTCAAACCCTGATTTTTTCGTTCGCCGGCAACGGTTCAGACGAGTTCCTAGGCAATGGACAGGTTCGGATTGTAGAATGATGTCGTTATGAGTGCTCAAGAACAGACCATGAATCCAAATCAGGATGTCATCGATCCATTGGAGAACCGCGCTGAGGGGCAGGAATCAGGGGCGGGAAATCCGGGGGAGAACAAGGACGGCGAGCCGAAGCGTGCCGCGCGTCCGACCCGTCATGCCATGATCATGCGTGGCATAGTGACGCCTATTTTCGGCTTGCTTGCCGTGGCTGCCGTGGCATTGGGAATTCTGAATGCCACGATGTGGAAGCCGTCCAGCATCATCAACGCCAGTGCGACAATCAGCGGCACCCAATATGTCGTCACCGATCCCGGCGTATTGCCGCTGCTGGATCGGAACGCCACGCTGAACGTGAAGCCGAGCTCGTCATCGATGCAGGTGTGCGTGGCACTTGGCACGTCCAAGGATGTAGCCGGCTGGGTGGCTTCCGAGTCGTCGTATCAGCGCATCACCGGATTGGCGTCGTGGACTTCGCTCGCCACGCAGCAAGGCAAGGCCACGGGGGCCGCCTCCGAGGCCAGCGATGACAACGCCGTGGCATTCAAGGATTCGGACATGTGGTCGCAGGTCAAGTGCGGCAAGGGCGAAGTGACATTGACCAGCACCAAGACCGCCGATTCCACCGTGGCTATCGTCGATTTGGGCAAGGATGCGTCAAGCGCCGAGATTTCGATGCGCTGGGTGCGCTCGCAGGTGCCTGATTTCGCGATGCCGTTCTATCTGTCCGGCGGCCTGCTGGCAGTGGTCGCCGTCCTCTGCGCCTCCGTGTTCGCCATGCCTCCGCATAAGCGTCGCAAACGTATGGTGGAAGGCAAGGCCGTCATCCATACCGATTTGTCGTTTGCCGAGCGGGTTGAGCAGGGGCTGGTCGGCACCAAGCTGCCGGAGTCCGTGCCTGCGCGCAAGCGTCGCCGCCATGCCGCACATCGCCGTGGCGCGAAGAACGAGCCGGAATTGGAATCCGAGCAGATCGAGACCCCGGTGATCGTGGATCCCGCGGCGCGCAATATGGTCGCGGACCAGCAGGCCCAGCAGTCCGAACAATCAGAGCAATCAGCGCAGCCAGAGCATGATGTGTTCGAGGCTGCGGAGTCCGGTGCCGAAACCGGAACTCAGCTTGGCGGTGCGGACGGTGCGCACAGCGCTGGTCATAGTTATGGACATAGCGGGCGCGCCGGTTCGTTCGATGATCAGGCGACTTCAGTAATCACCCCTGACGAACTGCAGGCGTACTTCTCCCGTTTGGCCCGGGAAGTGCAGGATGGGCAGTCAACCGGTCCGGACGACGCGGACATGGTGGACAATGTGGGCACCGGCAGTTCCGATACACACGTCGATCAGCAGGAGGAGGGGAAGTGATGAGCAAACGGATGCATGGCTTGATGAGACATGGCTGGGTAAAACTTGGCGCGACGGCCGCCGCTGCATTGGCTCTGGTGCTGCCATTGGCCGCATGCGAAGGGCAGCTGCCGACCGCTGAAGCGCCTGCCGCCTCGCAACCTTCGCCTGACCTGACCGAGGCGCAGGAGAAGAAGATCCGGACCAAGATTCTTGAGACATTGGATGAGGCCGACGCGGCGAAGTCCGCAGATGGCTACAAGGCGGTGATGGCTGGCCCGCAACTGGAGATCCGTGCCAGTCAGGTGACCATCGCACAGAAGAGCGGCAGCATGAACAAATATGCGACCATCCCCAAGGATGTGTCGCAGGTCGTGATTCCCACCGATGACGGCTGGCCGCGTTCGGTGTTCACCATCACCACGACCACCGAAGACCAGCAGTCACAGCGTCTGCTGGTGCTCAACCAGAACAGCGCGCGTGAGAACTACAAGCTGGTTGCCATGGCGCGTCTGTTCGATGGCGTGAGCATGCCGAAGTTCGAGATTCCCACGCACGGTTCGCAGATGGGCACCGCCAAGGACACCGGTCTGGTGGCCACGCCGACCGATGCGCTCACCCAGTATGCCGACGTGCTGCAGAACGGCTCCAGCAGCCAGTACGCCTCGACGTTCACCGACGATATGCTCCGCCAGCGTATCGCATCATTGACCAGCACGGTTCAGGAAGGCATCGCACGAAACAACGGTACGCAGCAGCAGACGTTCACCGCAGTGCCGGACCAGATGTGGGTGATGCGCACCGCCGACGGCGGCGATCTGGTGGTCGGACGCATCGATTCGACATGGACCCGCCAGGCAGGCGACGGCCGAGAATCCCAGCCCGCGTCCGACGATGAGAGAATCCTCTACAATTCCGACCATTACACCAGCATCATGAAGGTCACCTATGTGAACGTGGTGGCGCTGTACGTTCCGCAGTCCGGCGACGGTGCTCAGATCACCGCGGTCGGTGCCGATCGGCAGCCGGTCAAGGTGGAGGCGCTGTGACGCGTTCGGCGTGTCCGCCTATCGCTGAGCAAGGGCAATGAAGCGCGGTTCTTTCGATGCTGGAACTACAATCGGTTCCAGCATCGTTTTGTTATGCGCAGGCATGTGTGGCCATGCGCGATTACATGTGGAGGCATGGTATGGCTGATCAGCAGTTCAATCCGGGAGTATCTCTGGCGGGTGCGGTCGATTTGGAGGCTCTGAAGCATCAGGTCAAGGCTGAGCCTGGTCAGGCCGGGGGAGCTCCGGCTGCAGGCGCTTATGTGATCGACACCACGGAGAATACATTCCAGGCGATGGTGCAGACCTCCGCCACGTTCCCGATTTTGCTGCTGCTATGGATTCCGACCGATGACCGCCTCTTCCCGATGGCGCGTGCGCTGGGCGACGCAGTCAACGCACTGAACGGCAAGATCCAGCTGTCCCGTATCGATATCTCCACCAACGCCTCGATCGCCCAGGCGCTTCAGGTGCAGGGTGCGCCTGCGCTGTTCGCGCTGATCGGCGGCCGTCCGATGCCATTGCTGCAGGGGCTGCCCGGCGATGATGAGCTCAAGCAGCTGTGCGATGAGGTCATCCCGAAGATCATCCAGGCCGCCGCCCAGGCTGGGGTCAGCGGTACCGCTCCGTATTCCGGTGACCCTGATTCCGATGCGGCCAAGAGCGCTGCGGCATCCGGCACCGATGCGGCAGCGCAGGTACCGCCCGAGCATGCCGAGGCGCATCGCCTTGCAGAGGAGGGTGATTACGCCGGTGCTGCGGCCGAATACGAGCATGTGCTGGAAATGAACCCGGGCGATGCGCTCGCCGCCCGCGAGCGCGCCAAGGCGCTGCTGCTGGCACGCTCCGGTCAGGCGAATGTGCGGGAGGTCCGCGCCGCCGCGGCTGCTGCTCCCGATGACGTGGAGGCGCAACTGGCCGTGGCCGATATCGATATGATCGGCGGGCAGATTCAGGATGCGTTTGATCGACTGCTGGACTATCTGGCCGCCGGCCACAAGGAAGACATCGAGCCGGTGCGCAAGCGTCTGCTGGAGTATTTCGCCATTCCGGAGCCTACTGATCCGCGCCTGGCGCGCGCACGCCGGCGCCTCGCCACGCTGATGTACTGAGCGGTACTGAGTTGTACTGAAGCGGTACTGAAGCGGTACTGAAGCGGTACTGACTCTGGTCGGGACAGGGTGCTGACTTTGGTCGTGGCGGAGCGGATTACGCCATTCTGTTCGTTCCGAAATACTGCTGGAAATGCGGGCCGCTTGTGGCGAGTTCGGCCTCGAAATCGCCGGCCCATTCGCCGAACGGGCGCGCGGCCAGCCCGTCATTGTTGAACCTGGCCTGATCGGTGATTTCGGTGATGCAGAACTTCGGGATGGTGAGGTTCGTCACCGGACTTGAACGTTCCGCCTCGGCGACGATCAGCGGAGCATTGCCGCCACCGAATACATCGATGCTCCAGCCGTCTTCCGCGATCCACGCGGAATAACGGTTTTTGATGATGATGACTCCGCCGCGTTTGACCAGTTCCGCGGCGATGCGTGTATCGATCTCCCGCTCCACTTCGTACCGTGTGCCTCCCACGGAGGGGCCCTTGACCGTGACATAGGCTTCGGTGAAGCGCTCGCGATGCTGGTCCAGCACCTCCATCGGATTGACGTCCGCGGTCATCGGCACACGCAATGTGTGCGAAGTCAAACGGATGCGTAGCGCGTAATTGTCGGCGTGCACGTAATAGCTCTGGATGATGAGGGTCGGCGCGTCGCCGTCATCGTATTCCGCAGGGAATTCGCGGCAGAAAAAGCGGCGCTCGTATTCGAAGTCATCTGTAAGTTCCGACATAACCCCATTGTAGGGCGTACTACGGGGCGACGAACTGCCGATGCCGGGCATGTGCCGTATTCGTGCCGGGGATGGTGTACAGTGGAGAAATTGTTTGGGTCCGTAGCTCAGTGGATAGAGCGTCTGTCTCCGGAACAGAAGGTCGAGGGTTCGATTCCCTTTGGGCCCACCAGAATAGCCGTATTCCGGGCATTGCAATCGCCCGGATACCGCAAGCCGCTAGACTGCGACGTAATCGGCAACAAGCCGGTGGAGGCATATTGATGCGCGCGTGGTCGGCATTTTTTCGTGACACGAAGGTGTGCGCATCACATCATGGAAGGACATTGATGATGAGTGAGAAGATGGAAGCGGTCGCTACTTCTGAAGCGCCGGCGGCGCTGGGCGCATACAGCCAGGCGGTGAAGGCCAACGGGTTCGTGTTCGTCTCCGGCCAGCTGGGCATCGACCCGGCCACCGGCGAACTGGCCGGTGAAACCGCCGGTGAGCAGGCTGCGCAGGCATTGAAGAACATCAAGTGCATTCTGGACACCGCAGGCACCGGCATTGAGCATGTCGTGCGCGCCACCATCTACCTGAAGAACGTCGAGGACTTCAAGGAGGTGGACGCCCGCTACGCCGAGGTGTTCATCGGCTCCGTGAAGCCCGCCCGCGTGGCCTTTGGCGGCAACGACATCCCCAAGGGCGCTCTGGTTGAGATCGATGCCATCGCCGTGCTCTGATTTGGGGCCGTTGCGGCCGTGCTGCGCGTGGATGCTGTGGGCGCCGTTGCAGATTGCGTAAGCGCCACTATGTACGGACACATACGACTTTGGCGGGAATTATTTGCGCTGGACAGCAGTGAGTGCAAATAATTCCCACCCAAGCCGTTTATTTCGGGAAATCGTTGCGCTGATGGTTGATGAGCGCAAGTAATTCCCGCGTGCGCCGGAAACAGGGGTGTGCAGACGGCCGAACGGATTGTCCGCGCAACGATTAACGATGTGCGCCGATTCGGCAGGGGAACGTGCAACAATAGTGGTCATGGCATCCAAAGGAAAACCGTCACCGCGTTCGGCCGTGAGCCCGCTCAGTGACGCGCAGGTCGCGACACTCGGCCAGCGGCATCAACTTGTAGACCCCATGCACGATTTCCCCACCGGTCCGGGGCGCAAGGCCAAACTCGACGAAATCAACGCGCAGAATCCCAAGGCCACCAAGCGTCTGCTCACCGGAGTGGATGTGGTGTTCCGCGCCAGCTGCAAGACGCGCGCATGGGGGCTGGAGCAGGTGCCCGAAGATGGGCCGTTCATCACCGCAGCCAGCCATATAACCATGTTCGACGTGTTCGTGCCGATGGCGAGTCTATTCCACATGGGTCGTCGCCCGCGATACATGGCCAAGGCGGAGATGGCGAAGTGGCCGTTAATTGGCAAATGGTTCCAATTGGTCGGCATGCAGCCGGTGCAACGACATTCCGGCAAGGCCAAGCAGATTGAGGAGACGTCCATTGACATTCTTACTTCCGGTCGTCCGTTGACGGTCTGGCCGGAGGGCACGGTGACCCGTGACCCGAAGAAATGGGTGATGAGCATCAAGGAAGGCGTGGGGTATATCGCTTTGGAATCCTCGCGCAGACTCGGGCATCAGGTCCCGTTGTATCCCGCAGTGACGTGGGGTGCGGCATCCATCAACCATTGGTGGCCGTGGCCGCGCAAGAATGTGGTCATGTGCTATGACCATGCGCTTGACTATGCCGATTTGCTCGAGGATATGGACTCTTGGGGCGAAGAGCCGCCAGCCGAATTGGTGGACGAACTGATGTGGCGCGTGCTCAAGCGCATGAATACTGTATTGTCCGAGATTCGTGGCGAACAGTTCCCCGCTGAAGGCTACTGGGACTATCGGAGCATGTCCCGCAAGCCGTGGCCTGAAGCTGGTGGCCCTTTCCCGGCGCAGTAAGCGACAAGCAAAGGAGTCAATATCATGGGTAAGAACATAACCGTACTAGGTGCAGGAGCATGGGGCGGAGCCGTTAGGTAGACAGTCCGGTGGACTGTCTATAGGCGACGCCTGAGCGAGGCGATAGCCGAGTGAGGGTAGGAATATAGCACCCCATGCGACAGACGAAGGAGTAAAACATCATGGGTAACAATATAACCGTACTTGGTGCAGGAGCATGGGGTACCACCTTCGGCCAGGTTCTGGCGGATGCCGGCAACGCCGTGACCATGTGGGCGATCGAACCGGAGATCGTGGAGGGCATCCGTGACCACCACCGCAACGCGGTTCGTCTGCCTGTCGTGGAACAGCTGCCGGACAACATGACCGCGACCGGCGATCGTGCCGATGCCGTCAAGGACGCCGACATCGTGGTGGTGGCCATCGCCGCGCAGTTCGCGCGTGTGGCGCTCGCCGAGTTCAAGGATCTGATTCCCGAGGACGCCATTGTGGTGAGCCTGATGAAGGGCATCGAACGCAACACCAACAAGCGCATGGATGAAGTGGTGCGTGAGACGCTCGATCTGCCGGCAGAACGGTTCGCCGCCATTTCCGGCCCGAACCTGTCCAAGGAGATCGCATTGCGCAACCCTGCCGCCACCGTGGTGGGTTGCGCGGATATCGAGAATGCGCGCAAGGTCGCTGAAGCCTGCACCACGGCTTATTTCAAGCCATTCGTCACCACTGATGTGATCGGTCTGGAGATGTGCGGCAGCCTGAAGAATGTGACTGCGCTCGCCGTGGGTATGGCGCGCGGTGCCGGATACGGCGAGAACACGGCCGCCATGATCGAGACCCGTGGCCTTGCCGAGCTGACCGCGTTGGGCGCGGCCGCAGGCGCCGATCCGAAGACCTTCGCCGGTCTCGCCGGTGTGGGTGATCTGATTGCCACCTGTGGTTCGCCCCTTTCCCGCAATTACACGTTCGGCTCGAACCTCGGCAAAGGCCTGAGCGTGGAGGAGGCCACCAAGGTGAGCAATGGTGTGGCCGAAGGCGTACCTACCACCGATGCGTGGTGGCGTTGGGCAAGCAGCTGGGTGTGCCGACCCCGTTGGCGTATCAGATGAGCCGCGTGCTCAACGAAGGCATTTCTTGCGCTGAAATGCTGGCCGGATTGTTTGGTAGTGAGGTCACGGCCGAGTAGGCTACCTATAGGTTGATGCCGTTAGGGCGGATTCCGGTTGCCGTCGGCAAGGCTTCGACGGCGGTCGGGTTCCGGCTGCATGGCATCCACAGGTTTGATTCGACTGCCGAGGCGGTTGCGCATGCTGAAAGCCGCGGCGGTATTGCAAAGGATGGTTATGGCCAAGAAGCGTATTGTGGTTCTCTACGGCGGACGTGCAGACGAGCATTCGATTTCATGCATCTCCACGGCCGGAGTGCTCAATGCATTGGACACTGAACGTTTTGAACCGATTCCGGTCGGCATCACCAAGGACGGCACGTGGATCGTCAACGGTGAGGATCCACGCGGTTGGGCGCTTGACGGCGGTGAGCTGCCGACCGTGAAGGTCACGTCGGAATCCCGCCCGGTGCTGATTGACCCGTCTCGTGGCAAGGATGGTTTCTTCGCAGGCGAACCGGAGCATCTGAGTGGTGCGCAAAGTGGCGACGCCGGCTTCGGCACCGGTTTCGTCAGTCTGAATGATCCTGAGGAGCATCATGTGCTGACTTCGCTCGGCCATGTGGATGCGGTATTGCCGGTGCTGCACGGTCCCTATGGCGAAGACGGCACGGTGCAAGGCCTGCTGGAGATGATGGGTGTGCCGTATGTGGGTTGCGGCGTGTTCGCTTCGGCGGCCTGCATGGATAAGCACTACACCAAGATCGTGCTCAACGCCGCCGGCATCCCCACCGCGCCCGGCATCATGGTGGATGCGCGCAATTTCACTGCGGCGGATGTGCTCGCCCAGGTCGAGGCCGCGGATCTCGCGTACCCGCTGTTCGTCAAGCCCTCCCGCGCTGGCTCCAGCTTCGGCGTGACCAAGGTCGAGCAGGCGGAGGACTCCGAGACGCAGCAGGACCTCTTGGCCGCAGCCGTCGCCACGGCCGGTGAGCATGACTGGAAGGTGCTGATCGAACAGGGAATCGACGGCCGCGAGGTCGAATGTGCGGTGCTGTGCCCGAAGGCCGGCGAGGAGCCGGAGGCCAGCTGGCCGGGCGAGATCGTGCTTGATCATCAGGACGATGACCAGTTCTACGATTTCGACTCCAAGTACATGGATGCCTCCGCAAGCCATGTCGAGGTGCCCGCCAACCTGCCGGTCAGCGTGCTTGAGGATGTGCGCGATGTGGCCCGCCGCGCCTTCAAGGCCGTGGACGGTGCCGGTCTGAGCCGTGTGGACACGTTCGTGACGGCCGACGGCACGGTGATGGTCAACGAGATCAACACGATGCCTGGTTTCACGCCGATCTCCATGTATCCCAAGGCCTGGGAGGCCACCGGTGTGAACTACACCGAGCTCATCACCCGCCTCATCGAAGGCGTGCTGCGGTAGTCCTTGCCAATCCCCGTGGCCTGTCCTCGTCGTTGTCTGATCGTCGGATTATCTGCGCAGTTGGATTGCTGATGGACTGCTGATGGGATGGTCACGTTACACCGAATGCCAAATCAAAGGAGTCTGACTATGATTCTGGTCACTACCACGCCGTCCGTGGACGGATATGTCATCACCAATTACCAAGGCATTGTGTTCGGCGAGGTGGTTGCCGGCGTGAACATGTTCAAGGACATCGGCGCGGGATTCCGCAACATGTTCGGTGGACGTAGTCAGGGTTATGAGGAGGAGTTGACCAACGCCCGCAACGAGGCGATTGCGGAGATGCAGCAGCGTGCTGAGGCGTTGGGTGCGCATGCGGTGGTCGGTGTGGATGTCGATTACGAGGTGCTTGGTACGGACGGCTCCATGTTGATGGTCACCGCTTCCGGCACCGCTGTGCAGCTCTCGCGCAGGGGGTGAAGCGGCAGTCCGCGACAGTCTGTCTGGATTCGCCGCGGCATCCGTCGGTGATTCTCCGGGGAGTCGCTAAGTCCCGCCGAGGCTTGTTGCGGCATTCGTAGGCAATTCTCCGGCGATCCGCTAAGTCCCACCCCGTCGAGACACTGTGTGGGGCTTTGTCGTGGTGGCTCGTATTCGGTTTGCTTGCCATTGCATGATGCGCACGAGCCGTGGCGACTGAGGCGGTCCGTCGGGCGACCTGTCTGGGGACAAGCCTTGCCGGGGCAAAACCTCGGTCGTGGTGGGTTTCTGCCCCGCTGACGGGTTGTGAGTGGGCTGTGAGCGGGGTGTTTCCTTTACACGGCCGAGGTTTTGCTTCGCTGAGGGGTGACTGGCGGAGCTTTTTCTCTGTCGGTCCGTGGTTTTGCTTCGCTGGCGGGCTGTGAGCGGGGTGTGGTCCCGGTTGGCCCGAGGATTTGCCTCGCTGGCGTGTTGCGGGTGAGGCGGGATGCCGGTCGGCTTAAGGTTTTGCTTCGCTGACGGGCTGTGAGTGGGTGGAATGTCGGCTGGGTCGAGGTTTTGCTCCGCTGAGAGATGGCTGGCGGAGCTTTTTCTCTGCCGGCCCAAGGTTCTGCCCCGCTGACGAGCCATGAGCGGGGCGGATGTGTGATTGGCCCGAGGTTTTGCTTCGCTGGCAGGCTGTGAGCGGGGTGTTTCCTTGGTGGAGTCGTGGATTTGCTTCGCTGAGAGGCGGTGAGCGGGGCGGATTATGGGTTGGTCCGAGGTTTTGCTCCGCTGACGGGCTGTGAGTGAGGTGGGTCATCGGTCAATCCGAGGTTTTGCTTCGCTTGGGGATGATTGGTGGGGTTGTTTCTCGGTTGGCTAGAGGTTTTGCTCCGCTGGCGGGTTGTGAGCGGGGTGAATTACAGGTAGAGCCGAGTATATGCCTCGCTGGTGGGCGGTAGGAGGGGTGTTTCCTTGACGCGGCCGAGGTTTTGCTTCGCTTGGGGATGATTGGCGGGGTTATTTCTTGATTGGCCCAAGGTTTTGCCTCGCTGGCGGGCTGTGAGTGGGGTGTAGTCCCGGTTGGTCCGAGGTTTTGCTTCGCTGAGGGATGATTGGTGGGGTTGTTTCTCGCTTGGCTAGAGGTTTTGCCTCGATAGTGACCTGTGATCAGAAGTGACCAGAAGTCCGTTGACGAATGACTGACTCTCAGACCCTCTTCACGTGCCAGCTCGTCCTGTAATGACGGACACGCTATGCGCGCGGCCCGTTGGTTTGCCTGTCGTCGCGCGTTGCCTGCAAGCAGCTCTGTTGTCTGCTTCGCGGCAACGCTTCGACAAGAAGGCACAGCATAATCAACGAGTTTCTGACGCAGGAGAGCCGGATACCAGAGAGAGTTGTAGAGAGAGTCGCTGTAATACCCAGCAATATTGACGCATCATCGTCGAGCGTCACTAATTCACTTGTAGTTTCCTTTTATTCAGCATCCGTACCGCAAACGGCGAACACCGTTCACTTTCACGCCAGTGTCGGGACAGATAAGCCTCATACCTTCTTGCCTTGGAATTATGGGCCGCGCGAATACAGCGCGAATCGATGCCCCGACTCCCAGGGTTCGGCCCCGCTGACCGGATCTGGATGTGCGTTGAGAAAAAGGAACATCATGAAGAACCTGCGTAAGATTGCGGCTGGCGCCATCGCCGCCGTGCTGGCGTTCTCGATGGCCGCCTGCGGCTCGTCGACCGCCTCCAACAGCTCTGACTCCGCTTCCACCGGCAAGTCCGTGAAGGTCAACGAGAAGTCCGCCAAGGCCACCTCCCTTGCCGACTTCGGCACTATGGACGACCTCGTCAAGGCCGCCGAAGAGGAAGGCGCCCTGAACGTCATCGCTCTGCCTCACGACTGGTCCAACTACGGCGAGGTCATCGAGACCTTCAAGAAGAAGTACCCGAAGATCAAGGTCACCGAGCTCAACCCGAACGCTTCCTCCAAGGAAGAGCTGGACGCCGCCAAGACCAACAAGGGCACCGACGCCGCTCCGGACGTCTTCGATGTCGGCCAGCAGATCGCCGCCACCTCCACCGATGCCTTCGCCCCGTACAAGGTGCAGGCCTGGGACAAGATCCCGGATGAGAACAAGGACGCCAACGGCGCCTACTACGCCGACTACACCGGCATCATGTCCATCGGCTGGAACAAGGACAAGTACGGCGACATCTCCAAGCTCGAGGACCTGCTCGACCCGAAGTTCGCCGGCACCGTGGCCCTCAACGGCAAGCCCGCCGAGGCTGGCGCCGCCTTCAACGGCTACCTGATGATCAACCAGCTGGCTGGCGGCGACATCAACAACCTGCAGCCCGGCCTCGACTTCTTCAAGAAGCTCAAGGACGCCGGCAACCTGACCACCGTTGACGTGACCAACGGCACCATCGACTCCGGCCAGACCGGTGTGGTCATGGACTGGACCTACAACCAGGCCTCCTACAAGAAGGAACTGAAGTCCAAGGGCGTGAACTGGGAGTACAAGACCTTCCCGAAGGCCCAGGTCGTCAGCTACTACAACCAGGCCATCAACGTGGACGCCCCGCACCCGGCCGCCGCCCGCCTCTGGGAGGAGTACCTGTACTCCGCCGAAGCCCAGAACCTGTGGTTCAAGGGTGGTGCCAACCCGGTCCTGCTCTCCTCCATGAAGGAAGACGGCACCGTGGATCAGGACACCCTGAAGGACGCCATCACCATCGAGGGCAAGCCGGTCTCCTACACCAACGATGACGCCACCCGCATCACCGAGTGGCTCCAGAACAACTGGGACAAGACGATCGGCAACTGAGCCGGACGCCCACGCTCAAGCCAATCAAAGGTAATTCAAGGTAATCACCTATGACTGCTGCAATCGCACAGAACGGACCTGCCGCCGCCAAGGTGGCGGGTCCGTCCGCTAACTCCAGCTCTTCCACGCTGGCGCGCCATCGTCAGGAACTCGGCACTTTCGCCGTCACCCTGCCGTTCTTCGCCTACACCGCGTGCTTCCTGCTCGCGCCGACCGTGATCGTGGTGATCGGTGCGTTCCAGACCCGTGACGGTGGATTCACGCTCGCCAACTTCAACAAGCTGTTCGAGCCCAACACGCTGTCCGCGTTCGTCACCTCCATCCTCGTGTCCATCGCGTCCTCGGTGATTGGCACCGTGGTCGGTGGCCTCGCCTCATACGCGCTGGTCATCGGAGCCAAGCCGAACGGTTTGATGCGTCGACTGGTTTCCGCCATCTCCTCCGTGCTCGCCCAGTTCGGTGGCGTGATGCTCGCCTTCGCGTTCATCGCCACCATCGGCATCAACGGTATCGGCACCATGCTCATCAAGACCCTGACCGGTTTCACCGTGAACCCGAACTGGCTGAGCTCGCTGCCCGGCCTCGTGACCGTGTACTGCTACTTCCAGATCCCGCTGATGATCATCATCTTCCTGCCGGCAGTCGATTCGATCCGCCCGCAGTGGCGTGAGGCGTGCGAATCCCTGGGCGGCAACACATTCCAGTACTGGACGCGTGTGGCGCTGCCGATTCTGGCGCCTCGCTTCATCTCCGCGTTCCTGCTGCTGTTCGCGTCCGCGTTCTCCGCATACGCTACCGCAGCCGCACTGTTCTCCCAGCGTTCGATTCTGGTTCCGCTGATGATCCAGGGCGCCATGCGCAATGAGATGGATCCGAATCAGCAGGGCTTCGCCCAGGTGCTGGCGTTTGCAATGATCATCGTCGTGGCCATCGTCATGCTGTTGAGCCACGCTGTGGAAAAGAGGGCCGGACGTTGGCAGTGAATGAAACCTCCGCTACCGTGGCTACCGTGGCAGCCAAGTCCGCCATGGCCGGCGAAACCGGTACCAAGCCGCCGCAGCTGCGCGCAGCTCGCATCCGCAAGCAGAGCATCATCAAATTCGTGATTCTGTTCATCACGCTGGCGTTCCTGTTCGTGCCGCTGATAGCCATGCTGGTCTTCACGTTGCGCCACCCGTTGTCCGGTCGCTGGTCCGCCGCCCCGTGGATTGCGATTTTCACCGGCAACGGCGAATCGCTTGGAGCCGATCTGACGGTTCTGTGGCAAGGCATCGGCACCTCGCTCGCCCTGTGCGCGGTCACCGTGGTGATTATGCTGCTGCTGATGGTGCCGACCATGGTCATTGTGCATATTCGCTCCAAGGCTCTGGAACGCGCGATTGAATGGGTGGCGACGCTGCCGCTGACCATTCCGGCCATTGTGCTCGTGGTGGGCCTGGGCCCGATTTATCGTTGGCTGTCCGCCGACGTGTTGAGCACCAACCCTATCTGGCTGTGCTTCGCCTACGTGATTCTGGTCATGCCGTTCGCCTTCCGCGCCATCGCCGTGGGACTCAACTCCATCGACGTCAAGACGCTGGTTGAGGCTTCGCGTTCGCTGGGCGCATCCTGGCCGAAGGTGTTCTTCCGCGTGATCATCCCGAACCTGTGGCAGTCGATTCTGTCCGCATCGTTCATCTCCATCGCTGTGGTTCTGGGCGAATACACCGTCGCCTCGCTGCTCGGCCGCATGAACCTGCAGGTCGCGCTGTACCAGCTCGGCCAGTCCAATTCTCAGATCTCCACCGCCATGTCGCTGCTTGCTTTGCTGTTCGGCGTGGTGCTGCTTGTTGCGCTCGACCTGATCTCCGATGCGATGCGCAAGACAAGGGAAGGTAAGTAATCCATCATGACTCTCGACAGCACAACCGCCACTTCCGCGCCGGTCTCCCCGGCAGCCGAGGAGGAGGCGTTCAAGAACGATCCCACCGCCACCCTCGAAGGCGTGCGCGGCAAGGATGTGACCAAGGCCGCCAAGGCCCTGCTCAAGGATTCCGCCAAGCGAGGCGGTGGCTCCATCCAGATGCAGGATGTCGTCAAGATCTATCCGGGCTCCACCAAGCGTGCCCTCGACGATTTCAACCTGGACATCAAGCCCGGCGAAATGGTCGTACTGCTCGGCGGCTCCGGCTGCGGCAAGTCCACGGCACTGCGTTCCCTGGCTGGCCTCGAAGACATTCAGGGCGGCCGCATCATGGTCGGCGGTCAGGACGTGACCGGTGTGCCGGTCAACAAGCGTGAGATGGCCATGGTGTTCCAGGCCTACTCCCTCTTCCCGCATATGACCGCGCTCGAGAACGTGGAATTCGGTCTTGAAGTGCGTGGCGTCAGCAAGGAAGAACGTCGCAAGATCGCGATGGAGCAGCTTGACCTGGTGGGTCTTGCCGATCAGGCCAAGAAGTACACCCAGCAGATGTCCGGTGGCCAGCAGCAGCGTGTGGCCTTGGCGCGTGCGTTGGCCGTCAAGCCACGTGTGCTTCTGCTCGACGAGCCGCTTTCCGCGTTGGACGCCAAGGTCCGTGTGCAGCTTCGCGACCAGATTCGCCGCATCCAGCTGAGCACCGGCACCACCACCGTGTTCGTGACCCACGATCAGGAGGAGGCGCTCGCCGTTGCCGACCGCATCGGTGTGATGAACAATGGCAAGATCGAGCAGATCGCCGCCCCGCAGGACCTGTACCAGCGTCCGGCCACCGAATATGTGGCCACCTTCATCGGTCTGACGAACCGTCTGCCCGGTGCCTCCAATGGCGAGGAGGCCGTGGTGTTCGGCCAGCGTATGCCGCTGCTGGCCGGTTCCGCCGCCGGTGATGCGGTCGCCGTGCTGGTGCGCCCGGAAAACCTTGCGTTGAGCCTGCCCGGGCAGCATGATTCCAACATCGGCGAGCATGCCCGTGTCGAAGTGATCCACTTCCTCGGCTCGCTGGTGCGTGTGGACACGGTGATCACCTCCGGTGAATTCCAGCGCTGGAACAAGGGCGAACAGCTCAAGGTCACCGTGCAGTTGCCCGCCAACGAGTTGCCCGCTGGTCTGGCCGCCGGCGACGAAGTCATCGTGACGCCTCGCCCTGTGGCGGCACTGGCCTGCTGAGCGTTCGTCTGACGTCTGTATTGTCTATCGGGGGATCGTGCGATTATGCGCGATCCCCCGTTTGCTTCTGTTCCGACTCGTTGCAGAATCACCCTCAGGGATGAGTATGCATCTGGCATCGGTACCGTATTCTGGAACATGACAGGCATACACAATCGGTGCTGTCAGACCAATGATGATGGGGGAATGCACATGAACGAGACAACGCCGTCCGCTCCGGAAGCTCCGCAGCAGCAGGACAACGCTCAGCCATCGCAACCTGTGATACAGCCCGATATGGCACAGCCCAATATGACACAGTCCAATATGACACAGTCCAATCCGTCGCCGTCCAATGATGCGCCGCAGCCTGATGCGTCATCGAGCGCACAGCAACCTCAGCCGATGCCCGCACTCCAGCAGCCCTCGAGGGATTGGTGGTTCGTCGCCTATCGACGATTCACGCTGATCGGCGCCGCGCTTGCCGTCATGATCGCGTTGTGGATCGGAGGCAATATTCTGGCGAGCGGGGCTGCGCATCAATTCTTCGGAGGCAATCAGCCGACATGGATGTCATTGCTGACCTCTTCCGGCCCCATGTATCTGATCGCCATACCGTTGAGCATGCTGATCTTCACGTTGGTGCCCGCCGTCAAGACGCGTCAATACACGTTGAAGGGCGGCGAGTTCGCTCAGCTGCTGATCATGTGCGTGCCGGTGATGGTAGCCGGCAATCTCATCGGACAGCTGATGGCTGCGGTCGTTTCCCAAGGGCAGGCAAGCGACCGTGTCCAGCAACTGCTGGTTGGAGGCGATGTATGGGCTGTCGCGTTGTTCGCTGGTGTGTTCGCACCGATATTCGAGGAGTGGATCTTCCGCAAGGAGATCATCTCCCGTCTGCGCCGATACGGTGAGAAAACCGCCATCGTGTTCTCCGCCTTGGCATTCGCCCTGTTCCACCTGAACATATACCAATTCTTCTATGCCTTCGGTCTGGGACTCATCCTCGGATATGTCTACACGCGCACCTCACGCCTGTGGTATGTCATCGTCATGCACATGTCCATCAATCTCCTCGGTGGAGTAGTCGGGCCTGCGGTGATACGCCTGATTGATCCGAGGATCCTGAACGGTACGTTGAGTGAAAGCGAAATAGCGCGCATGGCAGCCAGCGGGCAGCTCAATGGCCTCGCTGTTGTGTCTCTGTATTACTTGGCGATGCTCGCCTTGTGCGTCGCGGGAATCGTGCTGCTGGTGCGCTGGCGCAACCGTTGGGAGTTCTATACCGCGCCCGAGGAATTGCCGGCCGGTCTCAAGATTCGTACTGCCTACGCGAACCCCGGCGTCATCGTCTATGTGCTGCTGACGCTGGCGCTGACCTTCTGGATGCTATTGCAATGACTGAGATCGCGGTGATGCCGTAATGACGATTGTGGGCGATGCCGGACTTCGGCATCGCCCACAATCGTTTTCGGATCTCTGCTGAACGCTGTCATTCCTGCGCGTTGTAGGATGAACCGCCGTTCTCCACCAAATAGTGAGGGTCTCCCTCCGCAATAGCGCGCGCAGCCTTGTCGCGGATGGTGGACAACAGCACGCCCGGGCGTGCGAACAGCAGTACCTGACCTGTTCTGCCGTATGGCGAGAATCCGGTAAACTTCACGAGCGGCGATTGTGATTCCAACTCAAGGTCGGCGGTTGCGGCGGTGACGCGGGCGAGGATGTCGCGGCTCACCTCATCCGGGTCGCAGGATGCCTTGGCGGTGAACTCCAGCGTGATCATGCTTTCGCTCACAGGGCTGAGCTTGGTCAGAGCCGCTGTATTCAATACCGAATTAGGGATGATCATGAAGTCGCCGCCACGTGTGCGCACCGTAGTGTGACGCCATGTGATGTCATGCACGGTGCCGGTCACGCCTTGCACGGTGACCAGGTCGCCCGGTTGGATGACGCGGCCGAGCATCAGCCCGAATCCACCGATCACATTGGCAATCGTATCCTTCAGACCAAGAGAGAGGGCGACGCCGCCGACGCCAAGAGCGGTGACCAGCGTGGTCGGATTGATGCCGAACACCGGTTGCAGCACCATGGCGATGGCGGCCACCCATATCAGCACACGTGCGAGATTGATGAAGATCGATGCGCTGGGAATCTGGGATTTGTCAAGAGCTTTCCTCAGAAGCCGGCTCAATATACGGTCGGCGACCAACGCCAGCACCGTCATCAATACCAGCCAGATCAGTCGGCCCATATTCATCTGGAACCATTGTTCAATGCCGCTCATAGTCACGTTGTTTGTCATACTGCCACTGTATCGGGCTTATTGGGGGAAGCTGTGGAGACTGCGGGAAACGCGCTGGAAGTTGCCGGTGCGTTGGTCAGATGCGGTGGTCCGGTTCGTTGGCCCGGTAATGGAGCGGCTCAGGTGAACGCACCGGAAACCCGATGATCGGCGGTGTGACGCCGTCTGCATGATTGTCGACACAACCGCCGGCGCGACTGTCGTGTCGACAATCATGTCATTGCTGATGCTCGCGGCAGGTCTGTCCCAGACCTCGGGACAGGCGGATCGGATCGAGGATCTCGTCGAGCTGCTCCGCAGGCAGATCGGTGCGCTCGCCGGCCACCTCGCGGACCGTGCGGCCGGTGCGTACGGCTTCGGCCGCTATGTCCGCGGCCTTCTCGTATCCGATGTAATGGTTGAGCGCGGCGGCGATGGATGGCGAGGATTGCGCATAGTCGCGGCCGATTTCCGTATGGATTTCGATGCCCTCCACGCAGTTGGTGCGGAAGATGGTCATGGCGTTGGTGAGCAGCTTCATACCGGTGAGCAGCTCATGCACCATCAGCGGGTCGAAGGCGTTGAGCTGCAGCTGGCCTTCAGCCACGGCCCAGTTCACGGTCACATCCATGCCGAAGATGGAGAAGCAGCACTGGTTCACGCATTCGGGAATCACCGGGTTCACCTTGGCCGGCATGATTGACGAGCCGGCCTGACGGGCCGGTACGTTGAGGTCGTTGAATCCGCAGCGGGGGCCGGAGTTCAGCAGTCGCAGGTCGTCGGCGGCCTTCTTCAGGTGCACGGCAAGGCTCTTCACGGGCGCTGATGTGGCCACATAGGCGCCCATATCGGTCATGGCGGCCACCGGATCGGGTGCCGCGGTAATGGGAAGGCCGGTGATGTTGGCCAGATGCGTGGTGGCGGATTGACGGAACCGCAGGTCGGCGCAGATACCGGTGCCGATGGCGGTGGCGCCGAGGTTCAACTGCGCGAGCAGGGGCACTACGCGGTCGAAGGCCGCCAGATCGGACTTCAGCAGGGTGGCGAAGGCATGGAATTCCTGGCCGTAGGTCATCGGCACGGCATCCTGAAGCTGCGTACGGCCGATGGTCACGTCGTTGATGTGCTTGTCCGCCAGATCATGGAAGGCCTTGGCCAGTTTCTTCGTGGCTTCGGCCAGCGGCCCTATCGCGTCGATGAGCGCGAGCTTGCATGCCGCCGGATAGGTGTCGTTGGTGGATTGGGATTCGTTGACGTCGTCATTGGGGTGGATATAGGCGTAATCGCCGCGTTGGTGGCCGGCGATCTCCAGCGCCCGGTTGGCGATGACCTCGTTCATGTTCATGTTGGCGGACGTGCCGGCACCGCCCTGCATCACATCCACCGGGAACTGGTCGGCCAGTTTGCCGAGTTCGATCTCATGGCATGCCTGGCGGATGGCTTCGGCCTTATCGTGGTCGATGAGGCCGAGCTCCTCGTTCGCGATGGCGCATGCGCGCTTGACGGTAGCATAGGCGCGAATCAGCTCCGGGTGCTGGCCATCCGTGATGCCGGAGACCGGAAAATTGCTGATGGCGCGCTGGGTGTGGATGCCCCAGTAGACATCGCTGGGGACCTCCAATGTGCCGATGCAGTCATGCTCCACACGTGTGGTCGTTTGGGTGCCATGCGGGAATGCGGTCTGTTCGCTCATAATCACCATCTTTCCGTGTCGGACGTTGAAACGCCAGCATTGTCGGCGATTGCGCCTTGTGAGAAACCTCTCATGCCCATGCCGGCTGCGGCCTGTTTGTTGTGCGGCGCGCACTGTGGCGGTATTCCGTGGGCGGGTTCTGCGGGGCTGTTCGCACGTCTGTCTCCTCGTGCTGATCGAGGAGACAACGGACAAGTCACATGTGGGATGTAAAGATGCGTCGCCAGTATGTGAGCATGTCCTCGCGGCTCATAGCCAGATAGATGCCCATGGCCAGGACTGCCACATCTTCCTTGAGCAGGTCCTTGAGCTCGATGGTGTCGCTGAGCTCAGGCCAGCGATGCAGCACGGACAGCAGCCCTCCCACCGAGAAGTCGACCATGAGGTCGGTTTTCAGATCAAGGTCGGTGGGGTCCTTCTGCAGCATGTTGACAATCTGCAGACGGGTGAAATCACGCAGGGATTCGGCGAGCTCGACTGTGCTATGCGGGCCTGCGATCAGCGCCAGCCGGTCGAGGCGACGGCGCTGCTCGGGGTGGGAGAGGATCCAGGTGATGCGTTCCCTCCATTGGTCTGTGGGATCGCCGTCCGGGTCGGGGCGCTGATTGATTGGTATGGATTCCACCTGATGCATGATGGCGGCATCGGCCAGCTCATGCAGGCTGGCGAAATGGTAGTAGAAGGAATTGCGGTTCACGCCGGCCTCGCGCACGATGTCGGTGACGGTGATCTTGCGGTAGTCGCGATTGGCGAGCAGCTCCCAGAACGCGTTTTCAAGACGGTCGCGGGCGGGAAGCACTTCGGAACTCAGGCGTGGACGTGGCATGATGCCCCTCTTTCGCGTACGTGATCGGCGGAACCGGTCCGGTCATGCTGATCACCCTGTTCGTACTATCTTATTGGTGAGTTTATTATACAGAGTAACCAATTTGAACTGGCGATTTGATGCCGAGCGGATAGTGGTTTTTGGCGTTTGCCGTTCCTGACCGGTTACTGGCTGCTGGACGACGCCGATGGCGGCTCGTCAGCGGCCGTTCCTCCGTCGGCATGGGCCTCCGATACGGATTCTGGGGCCGTGCCACTTTCGTCGGCGGTACGGGAGGTCGCCGCCTTCCCCTTGGCTTTCGTGGTGGACGCTCTGAGCAGAATGGCCACGGCTTCCGTCAGATGCCGCCGGTCCTCGGGAGTGAGTCCCACATATGCGCCCAGCATGGAGGGGATGGACGCAGGAAGGTGGCTCATCAGGTCCCCTAGCCGTGTGGCGCCATTGGCATGCAGGACTCGGAACAAGGCGTCCACGGCACGTTCGCGCTGTTCGGGCGTCAGGTCGGTCACCCATTGATTGAGCTGCTCGTTGAACCACTGCGAACCGGTGCTGATATCGGGCTCGGTGACGAACCGGTCGCCGTCGACCCGCCAGGTATACGCGGAATGTTGCATGATGCCGTCCGAATCCGAAGACACCACACGGCATGGTTCCGGAGTCTCGAAGATCATGCCCACAATAGAGGAGCTGGGCACGATCTTCGTCACCTTTGGCTGCACGGCGAGATACGCGGGACTGCTCACAATCTCGCGGGGGAACCCCGGGCCGTCCAGGGAATAGATGTGCCGTATGCGGCGCTGTACCTTCTGTGTGGCGTTCATCGCCGCATAGATCGCCAGATTGCCGCCCTTGGAGTGTCCGGTCAGCACGATGGGCCCCTGCCAGAGTCGGGCCACCGTGTCCAGATAGGCGCTCGCCGCGCGTTGCGCAGGCACGGGGTATTGGAAGGACATGTTGAAATCCTCCTTCCATCCGATGAATGAATCATCGGTGCCTCGGAAGGAGATGACCAGCGTGCCTTTATGTGTGCGGTGCCGTCTGCTTGGGCCATCCGGCAATTGGAATGTCGCGGCCGCGAACTGCGTCTGTTCGCCGCGGTTGACGTGTTCGGCCACAGCGCCCAGACGAATGTTGCGGAATCGCGGAGAGCCTGCGCACACCTGGAATAGCGTATGCGTCAGGCTGGGGTCGATGACCGCCACCACCTGCGGTTCGTGGGGCTTGTCGTCATCGCCGGATGATAGCGAATGATGCAGTTCCTTGTTCGCTTCCGCGAGGCTTACCGATTCCAGCGGTGGGTGCCAAAGATTGCGGAACCAAATCAGCGGATGCTCAGGCTCGAATGCCCGCAGTCGGCCGGCGAACGAACTGCCTGAGGCGTGTGGCTGGTTTTCGTCCAGCATCAGGGCGGGGCCGATGTTGGCCACGTCCTCATAGACCAGCGTGGCCAGGATGAGCGCGTCCACCTCGTTGAACGGCAGCTCGTCGAACGGGCGCACTTCATCGCGCGCATAGTCAATGATGTTCGCCATAGCCGCGTCCCTCCCTGCGCACAGCCGGGCTCGGAAGGCCCGGCTCTTGGCATGATTGTACGAGACTATGGCGGACGGCTTTCCGGCGGTGCTCCCACGGCGAACACATGGGCGCCGTTGTTCATCACTTCGGCCGGAAATGATGGATTACGACCTGTGCGACGGGGCGGTCAATCAATCCAAGTGCCATAGAGCGAGATGAATGATTCCGCAGTGAAGCGCACATCGTGCACGTTCGCGCCGAGCGCCAGATCGCCCACGCGTTCATAGATGGGGATCTGGAGGTATTCGTCGGCGAGATACTGCTGGAGTTCCTTGTAGATGCTTTCGCGCTTGGCGGAGTCGAGCTCATTGATGCCCGCGCTGAACAGTGCATCCAGTTTGGCGCGCTGTTCGGCGTTGGCGATGTTCCAGCGGGCGTATTTGTTGCCGGTCCCGTCCTTCACGTTGAGCAGGTTGTCGATTGCGGACGGGTCGCTGCGCGTATAGCTCCAGAGCATTGACAGGTCGTATTCGCCGGTCTTTTCCTTGTTCACCGAATCCGACCATGTGCTGATCTCGATCTGCAGGTCGGCTCCCACCTGACGCAGCTGATCGACCAGAAGATCCTGTCCGGGGTTCTTGACGAAATCCAGCATGATAAGCGTCAGTTTCCTGCCGTCCTTGTACCGATATCCGTCCTCGCCCAGCTTCCAGCCTGCCTTGTCAAGCAGGTCGTTCGCCCTGTCCACGTCATACTTGATCGCATCGGGCGTGGCTTGGAACATCGGGGTGGACGAGCCCAGGATGCCTTTGACCACCGGATAATCCTGACGGTACACCGTGTGTGCATAGGCGGCGCGGTCGAGTGCCAGGGAGACGGCTTCGCGGACGTCCTTGTCGGACAATGGACGGCTTTCGTCTCGCACATTCGGATAGATGTCGTACGAGGTGCCGGGGATTGCTCGAGATTGGATAGTGCCTCCGGCGGCCTTGATCTGTGCGGCCTCGTTTTCGTAGATCTCCCCTTCCGCCGCCTGCCAGATGGCGTCGATCTGGCCGCCGGCAAGGCTGCCGGTGCGCACGGACTGCTCGGGGATGTAGGAGACCTCGATGCCCTCCAGATAGGCGTCGCCCTTACTGCGCGTCTCGAACGGCGAAGGCGAGTTATATCCCTCACGGCGGGCCAGGGTGGTCTTGCTGCTGATATCCCATTGGGTGAGCGTGAACGGTCCGGTGCCATACAGGTTCTTGCCGTGGCAGCGTTCCTGAGGGGTCTGCTTGAGCGATTCCGGAGCCAGCAGACCGAGCGTGGTGGTGGATGTGGCTTGCAGGAAGGCGGCGTTGGGCTGGCTGAAGGTGAACGTCACCGTGTCATCATCCACCTTGGTGACTGATTCCAGGCCGGTGATGTAGGTGATGGGGCCTATGCCGCTGTTCGCCTCATCGAGGAACGCGTTGAAGTTCGCGACCACCGCATCGGCGTTGAACGGCTCGCCATTGGAGAACGTGATGCCATGCTTGAGATTGAACGTGTAGGTCTTGCCGTCGTTGCCCACCGTCCAGTCGGATGCGAGCCACGGCTTGATTTCGCCGGTCTCGGGATCCTGGTCGGTCAACGACTCGGCGAATTGGCGCACCAGCGATCGGGTGGGCGTCCATGCCGCTTGGGACGGGTCGATGCAGTTGAGGATTTCGGTCGGCTCTGCGATGCGCAATATGCCGCCCGAGTGCGGCGCGCCGTTGCTGCTCGTCGTGCCGTTGTCTCCTGCGCTGCCGGCCGCGCCGCAACCCGAAAGCGCCAAAGTGCCTGCGAGCGCCAGCGCGGCCAACCTGCGTGTCGATGAGATGCGTGATCCCATGATTTCCCCTTCTCTATTTCCCCTGTGTTATGCAACGGTTGACATTCCCCCAAACGTGAACCGTTGTGTGCCACAGTACAGGACGGAAGGGTGGTACACACGCCTTTGCCTATAGGTGTTGGTTATGGGTGATTATCCGGCGGTGTCCAGGTCGAATCGGCTGAGATCCACGCCTTCGTGTTCCAGCAGTTCCGCCTTGATATCGAGTCTGCCGCCATAGCCGCCGAAGTGCCGCCTGGCTCCCACTACACGGTGGCATGGCACGATGATGGTGATGGGATTGCGTTTCACTGCACCGCCCACGGCCTGCGCGGCCATCCGGCCGCCGCCTCTCCGCTCCGCAAGTTCCGCGGCGAGCTCGCCGTAGCTCACGGTTTCCCCATAGGGGATTTCCGCCACCAGATCCCATACTTCATGCTGGAATGGCGTGCCATGAGGGTTGAGCAGGGGTGCGGCGCCGATTTTCGGGTGTTCGCCTGCGAAATAGGCTTCGAGCCATTCCCGAGTTTGGCGGAACACTTCAGCGGTGCCGGAATCGGCGTCGCTGGTGTCGGCATTACCGACGTCGGTGTCGTCGTCATTGTCGGTGTCGTCGGCATCGAGTCCTTGGGACGCTCCGGAAGCGGCCCACCACCAATCTTCGAGGCATAGCTCGGTCAGGGTCTCGCCGTCCGAGGCCATCCTCATGCGGCCAATCGGTGTTTCGACCGTGGCTCGCACTATCGGGCGTCGTGCGTGTTCATTCATGGACATCATTATCCGTCCGCTCGCCGAATGCTGCCATTAGCTTGAAGATTTGGGACTATCTGCCTTCAATGTAGTAGCTTTCCGCAGGCGGCTTAATGTACCTCATTGAAGACAGATGCCCGTACCGAATGCGTGAATGATTCGGCACGGGCATCCAAAAGGAAGAAAGACGCATTGCTGAATGCGCCGATCGGCTTACTCTTCGACGAACTTCAGGAAGGCGTCGGCTTCGGCGGCGAGCTTGGCCTTGTCTTCGTCGGTCAGACCCAGCTTGCCGGTGCCCCAGGCCTCGGGAGCCAGAGCGAATCCGGCCTGCTCGTCCACAGGCAGCAGCTCGGCCTTGTTGAAGCCCAGCACCTCATTGAGCTTGGCGCGGGTGCCGGCGCCGGCGGACTGGCCTGCTACAGAGGAGATGGCGACCTTCTTGCCGGCCAGCACGGAAGCGGATTCCGCCGGGAACGGCTCCAGCGGGCGGGACAGCCAGTCGAGCAGGTTCTTCAGCACGCCCGGGTAGCTGTAGTTGTACTCGGGGGAGAAGATCCACACGCCATCGGCTTCGACGACGGCCTTGCGGGCGGCGTCGACGGCGGCCGGCGGGTTCGGGAACTCGACGTCCTGGTCGAAGAACGGGACGTCGGTGTAATCGAGGAACTCGACTTCGGCGCGGTCGCCGATCAGGGTCTTGGCCTCATCGGCGAGCTGGTGGTTGAAGCCGTTCTTGTGCAGGCTGCCGACCACGAACAGAAGCTTGGTCATGATGTACTCCTTGGCTGTAGGGCTGCATGGATGCTCGCGGCTGGGCGGTCGGAGCCATGCAGTTTCGATACTTTTTATTGCCATGCCCCATTGTGCGCCCGCGTGCCTGACAATCCCTTCGCGCTGGGCGAAGGCGCGGGAAGGGCATGTGCGGGATGCGTGTGCGAGCGTGGTGTGCGGGAGGCGCAGAAGTGGACTGATGCCATATGTGAGCAACGGCGAAAAGCGCGGAATCATGCGGAGACACGCGGGAATGTGCATTTTTCCGATAAATGGCGTATCTTATTCACCTGTTGCTTCATACAGCAGCATTGCGGACATAGCTTAGTTGGTAAAGCGCAACCTTGCCAAGGTTGAGACCGCGGGTTCGAGTCCCGTTGTCCGCTCTCTGAAGGCTGGTTCAGCCTGATGAACTGACCCGGGCGGTTGGCGCAGAGGTAGCGCACTTCCCTGACACGGAAGGGGTCACAAGTTCGAATCTTGTATCGCCCACTCGCATGAGACCGGCAGACGGCTGCCGGTTTTCTTATGCCAATCGGGCGATTGGCGCAGCGGCTAGCGCACTTCGTTCACACCGAAGGGGTCGTAGGTTCGATTCCTACATCGCCCACCCGATGCATCCCGCCAGTTTGGCGGGATTTTTTTGTTTTCCGGTTTTACAGGCCGCGCTGCTTGAGCCCTGCCACGATCTGTACATAGAATTCGCGCACATCGAACCCGGGGATGTTCTCCCTGTCGAGGTCGATCATGTCGGCGTGCGAGATGCCGCGCGTGCCGTTCGGCTCCAGCCATATGAACCGTTCGCCCCATGGGAATGAGGGCTGGGACACCAGGCCGTCATTCGGGCCGTCGAACCACTTGACCAGTGGATAGGTGAAGTTCAGCGGGAACTTGCCGGTGGTGGCGTGGGCCAGTTTGGAGCCGACGCTCTGGCATACGATGCCCGCGAACGGGTCAGCGGCGGCGACCCCAGCAGTGTTGCCTGATGTGCCATTCGATGTGCCGTTGGCTGTGCCGGTTGCCATGCCTCCCACAGCAACGCCCACAGCGCCGTTCGCAGCGCAGTTGAGTTCGTTCCAATCGCCGATTTCGGCATTGAGACTGGTGCAGCCGGCCTGGGTGAGATCATGCACAGCGGCCATGAAATCCGGCTGGGAATCGCCGAGCCGGGCCGCCGCGGCGTTGTAGGCCGACTCGACCTGTTTCTGGGCGGCGAGAGGAATCTTCTCCAACAGGTAATCCGCGAACCCGCATCCGCGGTGCGGGGTGTTGATGGTGGTCAGCGATGCCACGTATGGCGCGGCACCGCACCGGGCGATGGCGTAACGCATGTCCAATCCGCCCTTGGAATGGGCGATGACGTTCACCTTGCCGCATCCGGTGGTCTCGACGATGCTGCGGATGCGTTCGGTCAGCTCACGTGCCGAATCCGGCACCGAAGCGGCCGACTGGTGCTCTCCGTAATAGATGACGACCCCGTTGCGCTGCAGTTCGGCGGGCACGCGGCCCCAATAATTCAGCACTTTGGTGTCGCGGAAGAACACGCCATGCACCAGCAGTACGGGGTATCGCGTGGCGCAGATGCGCTGGGCGGCGCGTGAACGGTCGAGTCGGTCCTTGGCGGATTCGAACCGCACTTCGTCGCCGACCGTGCGGATGATCAGATGCAGCGCGATGAGATTCGCCACGGGAATCCATCCGCAGAGGATGCCGATCACACGGATTTTGAGCCCCAATTGTACGGATGTGACGTACACGGTGATGATGCCGATCCAGAACACCAGAGATTCGATGATGACCGTCACGGCCACCGAGGCTGCCCACGTGGGCCATGCGTCGGCCCAGGGCGCCGGCCAGCCTGCGGCGAGTATCGTGAACAGTGATGCGCCCAGCAGAAGGGTTGCGGCCAGGCACGTCCACCAGAATATCGTAAGCATGATCACGCCGAATCGGCATGCGGCAATGCGAGGATTCATATGCCCTATCATATGTCCGCGTCGCCGCCGGATAGGGTGGTTGCTAGCTACAAATCTGGGCGACGGTTGTTGTGATTCCGATGCTTGATATGGGCGTTGATATGGGCGATGGATGTCGCTCTGGGCTGTGTCAGGCTAAGGTGATGGCTATGGCTGCGTTTTCCGATGTGATTTTCGACTTCTGCGACGTATTGGTTGACTGGAAGCCGCGCGTGACGCTGACCGGACGGGTGCCAGAAGCGGTGATCGATCGATTGTTCGACCGTGGTGACCCTTATGGATTCTGGCATTACGATGAGCTGTCCGATTTGGGGTGGAGCGAGGAGCGGGTACTCGCGGATTATGCCGCCCACCATGAGGTGGCCGGGTTCGTCGACACTTCGATGGCTGATATGGCTGATACTGCCGATACTGCCGATGCGGTGGCTACTGGGGAAGCTGCGCCCTTTGTGGCGAATCAGACTGCATATGAGGCATTCCGGCTGTATTTCGCCCGGCAGCGACTGGCATTGGTCGGCATGCTGCCCGGCATGCCCGAACTGTTGCGCGACCTGCACGCCGCAGGAGTGCGTTGCTGGGGACTGACCAACTTCACGGTGAAATACGTGGACGCGGCGCGCGAGCTGTTCCCTGAACTCACCCTGCTGAAGGATGTGGTGGTCTCCAGTGCGGAACGCATCCACAAACCCGACCCGGAGATCTTCCGGCGTGCCATCGCCCGTTTTGGCGTGGATCCCGCACATACGGCATTCGTGGACGACAAGCCGTGGAACGCCGAGGCTGGCACCGCAGCCGGACTGCACGGCATCCGTTTCACCGATGCCGTCTCCTTGCGCGCCAGACTGCTTCCTTGACGCGGAGCGCTCACTTGGCGGAGAGAGGCAGATGGATATTAGCCGGTTGCTTCCTGGCAATCGCGACCACCCTGCGGATGATGCGTGATGTGGCCGCGTAATGTTGCGGCCTGGGCCGGTGCCGGGCCGCAACGTCAGCTTATGGCAGTTGCGCCGGCGTATCCTCCTCACGAGGATGGGTCTTCCTCCACCAACGCTGCACGAAGTAGGCGCCATAGCACAGCACGATGAACACCAGTTCCGCGCCCAGCGCGAACCGCTGCTCCTTGTCGAAGAACACCAGCAGGAACGAAGCGGTGCACAGGATGAACGCGCCCCACGAGGTATAGGGGTAGCCGGGCGTGCGGTATTTCAGCTCATCGACCTGATGTCCGGATGCGACCCAACGCTTGCGGAACACGATCTGGCAGTAGGCGATGGCGATCCAGACCACTACGGCGGACAGGCCGGAGAGCGCCACCAGCACCAGATACACGGTGGACGCTGCCACCACCGAAGACAGCAACGCCAACAACCCGCCGGCCATGGCCGCGCACAGGGCCAGCAACGGCACGCCATGACGGGTGGTCTTGGCGAACCAGCGCGGGATCATGCCTTCATGCCCCATCGACCACACCATGCGCGTGGAGGCGTACAGTCCGGAATTCGAGGCGGACAGCACGGCCGTGAGCACCACGAAGTTCATGATATCGGCCGCATATGGGATGCCGATAGAGCTGAATACGAGCACGAATGGGCTTTCGCCCACGCCGGCCTGACGCCATGGAATCAGCGCGCACATCACCACGATAGAGCCGATGAAGAACAGCACCAGACGCCACAGGGTGGTGTGGATGGCCTTCGGCACGGCGGTTTCCGGGTCACGTGTTTCGCCGGCCGTCACGCCGATGAGCTCGGTGCCGGAGAAGGCGAAGTTGACGGTCAGGATCGTGGCGAACACCGGCATGAAGCCGTTCGGGAAGATGCCGTCCTTGATGAGGTTGCCGAACAGCGGGGCGTGCGTGTATCCCTTCATCGGGATTACGCCGAAAATCGCCAGCAGACCGATTACGATGAACGCGCAGATGGCGAATACCTTGATGGACGCGAACCAGAACTCGGCCTCGGCGAAGAACCGCACCGACAACGCATTCAAGGTGAAGATGAGCACGATGCATGCTGCCGACCACATCCATGTGGGCGTATCGGGGAACCAACGCTGCATCAGCAGACCGGCGGCCGTGAATTCGGAACCCAGCGCCACCGTCCACGTCATCCAATACTGGATGGCGATGACGAATCCGGTGCCTGGTCCGATGAACCGCTCCGCATACACATGGAAGGAACCGGTCACCGGCATCGCCACCGAAAGCTCGCCGAGCGTGAGCATGACCAGATACACGATGACCGCGCCGATGGCATACGCCAGGATGGTGCCGATGGGACCCGCCTGCTGGATGGTGTAGCCGGAACTCAGGAACAGACCGGTTCCGATGACGCCGCCGAGCGAGATCATCTGCAGATGGCGTGATTCCATGCCCCGCTTGAGATTCGTGTGCAACGCATGCTTGGTATGGTCTGTGCCGCCGCTGGTCTCGTCCGATGATGCATGTGCCGTCGCCTCGGCTGACGTATCGGAAACGGGCGGCTGCGACTGTACGGCTGTATCGGATTCGGTCTGACTCATACTGCTCTCTTTGACGTGTGTTCCTGCCATGGCTGGCGCGCAGGGATGAATCGGCAAAGAAGACGCCCCGCCGCGCCCAGAACAGTATACGCGTGCGCAGGGCAGCCACAGGCTGTGAGTCGGTATGTGGCGCACTAGGCGCGGTGGGCGAGATTCAGTTCGATGGCCAGACGATAGTAGTCGATAAGCCGGTCGACCATGTTCGGCCAGGTGCGCCCCTGCACAGCGGCGAGTCCGTTGGTGCCCATGAGCCGACGCAACGGCTCGTCCTCGACGAGTCGCGTTACGCATTCGCGCAGATCGTCCTCATCATTGGGACGGTACAGCAATCCGGTCACATTGGTGTCGACCAGGTCAATCGGTCCGCCGCTGGCCGGGGCGATGACCGGCAGCCCGGACGCCATGGCCTCCTGAATGGTCTGCCCGAACGTCTCCTCATTGCCGGTGTGCACGAAGATGTCCAATGCGGCATAGGCGTCGGCGAGGTCGTCGCCATGAAGCATGCCGGTGAATACCGCATGAGGCAGTTGCTCATGCAGTATTTCCTCCATCGGGCCGCCGCCGACCACGACCAGTTGGATATTGAGGTCGGCCAGTGCCGCGAGCTGTTCCACCTGCTTTTCAGGGGCGAGACGCCCCACGTAGCCAACCACCGGCATGGTGCCGTCATGGCTCCATGCGCTGTGCAGTTCAGCGGCATGACCACCCGCAGCGCGCGTGGGGGTGAACAAATCGGAATCCACGCCACGGCCCCATAGGCGGATCAGTGAGGGGTCCACGCCGAACGATTCCAGCCTCTGCCGCGCTTGGTCGGTGGGCGCGAGGGTGAGCGTAGCCATGTTGTGCATCTGCGCGATGCGCTTGGCCACGATATCCTCTGCCTTCTCGCCGGCGGCCTTGCTCACTTTGCGCAGCCATCCGGTGTGGTGCGGCGCTATGCCGTCCGTCACACCGTCCACCGCCTGACGGGCGAATCGGCGCGCGTACTGCGCCACATCGGTCTGGTAGATGGCCACGGTGGGCACGCCGAGCTCCTCGCCGGCGATGAGCGCCGCATGGCCCAGCTTGGAGATCGGTGCCGCCACGTGGATGATGTCCGGCTTGGGGGCGTCCTCGATGGATTGGATGATCGGGGTTTTCGGCGAAATGGCCACATTGAACTTCTGAATCGGCACGGTCGGCACCGCGTCCACAGGGTAGCCGGCGTATTCTCCGCTTTCTGGTGCGGGCTGAGGCGCGATCACGCGGGCGGAGAACCCGTGTTCGGCAAACCGGTCGAGAATATGCTTGACGCTGCCGGAAACGCCGTTGGTCTGCTCCAATGACGATTCGCTGACGATCAGCACATTGAGCTTGCGCCGTTGGAAGCCCGATGTGCTGCCGTCGCTCTGATTGTCCGGGATGGATGAGTCATCCGATTGTTGCTTCGTTGCATCGTTCACGATGATATTCGCCTGTCGATTCTGAAGTATGTGCTGTGGATGGTTGATGATGACGGTCAGGCCGTCGCTGCCGACGATGCCGTGACCTTGGTCGGATCCTTCTGCAGGGTCAGGAACACGAGGGCCACGACCAGCAGGATGGCGATGGACAGCACGCCGATCGAGGCGTTGCCGGTCAGCGACGTGGTGGTGGCCACGAGGAAGGTGCCCAGGATCGAGGCGGTCTTGCCGAAGATATCGTAGAAGCCGTAGTACTCGTTGGCGTGGTCCTTCGGAATGATCTTGCCGTAGTACGAACGGGACAGCGCCTGGATGCCGCCTTGGAACATGCCCACCAGAATCGCGAGAATCCAGAATTCAAGCGCGGCTTTCAGGAAGAACGTGGCGAAGAACACGATGCCCATATAGGCGATGACGGCCACGGTGATCATCGGCTTGCAGCCGAAACGGCCGGCCAGACGGCCATACAGGATCGCGCAGGGGAAGGCCACGAACTGCGTGACCAGCAGGGCCACCACCAGCTGGGTCGAGTCGATGCCCAGCTGCGTGCCGTACGAGGTGCTCATCGAAATCACCGTGTTCACGGCATCGATGTAGAAGAAGAAGGCGACCATGAACATCCAGAGCGGCTTGTTCTTCACGATTTTGCCGAACGTCGATCCCAGTTCGGTGAAGGTGCCGCGGATCGCTTCGGCGGTGTGTTCGCGGGTGGCGCGGAAGTGCTCCTGACGGTAGCTCGTGATCAGCGGGATCGTGAACGCCACCCACCATATGGCCGTGATGATAAACGAGGCGCGCGTGCAGGCCACGGTCGACCAATCGAACACGGCGGGTCCGCCGAAGATCAGCGCGATGCACACGATGAACGGGATGGTGGAGCCGACATACCCCCAGCCATAGCCGTGCGAGGACACTTTGTCCATGCGGTCGTTGGTGGTGGTGTCGATGAGCATCGAATCATAGAAGGTCAACGAGCCGTTCAGACCTATGGTGGCCAGTACATAGACGATGAGGAACGGCAGCCATGTCAGCGGCAGTGCCATCGCGCAGCACATCACCACGCCGGTGCCGAAGAATCCGAGGAAGAACTTGATCTTCATGCCCTGCACGTCGGCGATGGAGCCGAGCAGTGGCATCAGGAGCGCTATGACCAGCGAGGCGATGGTCTGCGCGTATCCCCAGGCGGACACGATGTTGCCGTCCGCAGGCATCAGCGATTTCGCGTAGATCGGAATCACGGCGGTGGACAGCAGCACGAATGCGGAATTGCCGACATCGTAGACGATCCACTTCTTCTCACGGGCGGACAGTTTGCCGGTTGCCGGCGATGACGTGGTGCTGGCTGCGCTCATGCTTACGCTCCTTGGGATTTACACAACTGAATCAATCGTAGAAGCGATGCATATACGCCGAGTGCCGTTTAAGTTGAACGGAATGTGAACAAACATGCCGGAGTCCGCGTCAGACTTCACCGCTGGGGTGTGTCCGACGCGGACTCCATGTCCGGCATTCGCTGAAGGGCGTTGGGGAGGTGAGGCGGGCGTTGCTACTTCTTGAGCAGCGTCATGGCCTCATCGTATTCGGGGCACTGCGGGATGCCGTTTACGCTGCGGGAGATGGCGATGGACGTTGCGGCGTTGGCGATGTTCACCGCTTCGGGGAGACCGTGCCCTCTGGCCAGCATCGCGCACATCACGCCCGTGTGGCATCCGCCTGCCGAACGGGTATGTACTGCTTTGGTCGGGAATCCGGGAATATGCGTGGTGTCGCCGCCGGGCATGCGCACCCATGCCCCCAGCGAACCGACGCGTACCACCAGCGGCGCACGCAGTGTCGCGCCGAGTCCATCGCAGAGCTGATGCATGAAGTCGTCCAGTCCGCCGCCGATGGTGACTTTGCTGTCGTCGATCGGGGCGCCCAGGCGTTCGGCCAATGTCATGGCCTCCTGGCGGTTGCAGGACCAGATGGGTCGCGCGAGCACCAGATCCTCGAGCATATGGTCGTTGACCAGACGCAACGTGTTGGTCGGGTTGATGACCAGCGCATAGTCACGTGTGGACGGGTCGGTGCCCGCCTTGAGCAGGAAACCGTCCACTCCGGTCGCCGTGTGGTCCATCAGCGTATTGCCGCTGATGTGGACGACGTCATGCTCCTGGGGCTCAAGCATCGAGAAGGTGTCGGTGCCGCCGTGGGCCTCGGCGCCATAGGAGGCGATGAAGGTCTTCTGGGGCGCTCCCGAGTTGAGCACCACGCGGAATCCGGAATCTTCGTCCAGCCGATCCTGGCCGATGTGGGTGATGCCGTTGTCCTGGAACGACTGCCGGATGAAGTTGGCCCACAGACCGTTGCCAAGGATGCCGGCATGCTCGGCCTGCACTCCCATGCGGCTGACTGCTTCGAGCACACGGTAGCTGCCGCCAATAGACGGCTTGGGGTGGTCGGCCACGGCGAAGCCGCCCTGTGCCGGCACTTCGTCCACATTCATCATGATGTCCACCCAGATCTGCCCCAGGGAGATCACACTCGGCCGGTGCGTGCCGATTCCTCGTCTCAAATCCAACATGACAGCCTCCTTTGTCGCGCATGGAAACACTCAGAGCTTCTTCGCTCCCGACGTCTCCTAAGGAAATTATATGGGAGCACATCGGAATCGGAATGGACAAACCGCCGTTCGTTATTGGATAAGACGTGTGAAACAGCGGTGCATCAGGGGGATTTCAGTGGCACATCGGGGTCATGGGTCGAGGTGACAGACAAGGTTCACAGCACGGCGAGCGTGAAATCGATGAGCAGTTTGACCCCGTACAGCGTGATGACCCAGCCGCATGCACGGTTGAGCAGGGTGAGGATCTTTGGGCTGAACTTGTGCGCGAACGTATTGACGAGGAGCGTCACGCCGAAGAACCACAGCACGGAGGCGGTTTCGACGCCGGTGATGAATGGTGTGGTCTGCTGCGCGTTGAGGGTGGCCGCGAACGCTCCGAGCATCAAGGTGCCGTCGATGATGGCCTGCGGATTGAACCAGGTGACGGCGCATGCGGTGCCGATGGTGCGGAGCAGTCTGCGGACACCGAGATGCCGATTGGGAATCCGTGCGGTGGCGGCGCTGGATTGAGTTTCGCTGCCGCCGGCTGCAGTATGCGGCGCCGGCTCGGATTGATTGGCGGGGGACTGTCCCTTGCGGGGTAGTGCCAATCCCAGTCCTATCCGGATTACCGCCAGTCCGCCCAGCCCGAGCACGGTATGTTCCAGCCAAGGGTGCGATTGCATCAGCGCACCGATGCCGAAGAAACAGGACAACGACAGTGCCACATCGAAGAAGACCACGATGAGCGCGGTGATGAGGGCGTTGCGTCGGGTGCGGGTCAGTGCTGAGTTGATGACGAACAGATTCTGCATGCCGATCGGTGCGATGTAGGCGAATCCCATCGTCAATCCCTGAAGGTACAGACCCATTGTGGGCTTCCTTTCTGCTGTCGCTTGTGTTGTGCGCGCGTTGCGCATTCCCCTGTGTGCGTTTCGGTCCCTGTGCTCCCTGTGTATTGCCAACAATTTGGCTGGGTGGTATATGATTATCTGTACCAGCCAAACTGCGTTGGATTCACCGTAGGTACCAAAGGTGACGCACTATCGTTTCCCAGAATTGCAGTGCTATCGTCCTATGCTAGATAATCGTGTACTGTTGGCAACCAGCCAAGAACGGATGCTATTGCCCAACCAAATGTGCGCTGTTGGCCAGAGTATTGCATCGGCCGGCGCGATGGCGGGATAAATGTGTGGGCGGGAGCCATTGCCGCCGAGATGGACTGAGATAGAGGAGGTGCCGTATGGCGCGCATCGCACCACTGCACATCGATTGGAAGCCGGATCGGTCTGCCGATCGCCCGGTCACCGGGCAGATCGTCGATTTCATGTGCGGTCGCATCGCCTCTGGTGCTTGGCCCATCGGCGCCCGTTTGCCCAGCCAGCGTGCACTGTCGGAGGCCTTCGGCGTGAACCGGTCCACCGTCATCGCGGCTATCGAGGAGCTCGCCGACTATGGCGTCGTCGAGGGACGGCATGGCGCAGGCACGCGCATCGTCAGCAACACCTGGTCGCTGATGCTCTCCGGCGCGCCTGACTGGGCGGATTATGTCTCTTCCGGCTTCTTCAAGGCGAACAACGATACGATTCAGGCCATCAATCGCTTTGAATTCGATCCCACGAAGACGAGATTGGGCACGGGTGAACTCGACCCGCGACTGTTCCCGCGGGATATGTGGCGGCGTGTGGCGCATGAGGCCGCCGAGGAGATCGATGCGCTCGGCTATCCGCCGCCCGAGGGGCTGGACGTATTGCGCGAAGCTATAGCCGGGCGCATGCACGAGTGGGGCATCGACTGCCGCCCTGAACAGGTGCTCATCTCGTCCGGGGCGTTGCAGGGGTTGCAGATGATTTCGGTGAGCCTGTTGTCGTCCGGCTCAACGGTGCTGGCCGAGGCGCCGAGCTACATCAAATCCCTGCAGGTGTTCCAGTCGGCGGGCATGAGGCTCGCCGGGGTGCCGATGGACGAACAGGGGCTGGACGTGTCGTCGCTGCCCGAGGTGCTGCGTTCGGTGGGCGCGTCCGGCCTTGCGGCACCTGCCAGGTCTTCCGCCTCCGGTGGCGGCGCGGTGCTGTACACCATCCCCACCAATCACAATCCCACGGGCGTCACCATGCCGCTGGAGAGGCGGCGGGCGCTGGTGGACGCATGTGTGGCGGACCGGCTGCCGGTCATCGAGGACTGCGCGTATCAGGATCTGGTGTTCGACGGCAATGTGCCCCCATCGCTGAAGGCATGCGATGAGACGGGCATGGTGATCACCGTGGGCAGCGCCTCGAAGGCGCTGGCGCCGGGACTGCGCATCGGGTGGATCGTGGCTGACGAGCGCATCGTGCACCGGCTCGCCGACGTCAAGATGCAGATGGATTACGGTGCCGGCACCCTGAACCAGTGGGTGTTCGCGCGATTCCTCACATCGGGGATGTACGCCGAGTATCTGGAGACGCTGCGCGTGGCGCTGCGCCGGCGTCGCGATGCAGCCCTGGAAACGCTGGACCGGCTCTTCGCCGGCCGCGCCCATTGGAATGTGCCGGTCGGGGGCTTCTACATCTGGCTGTCCTTCGACGAGCCGGTTCGCATGGCGAGGCTGTTCCAACGGGCGCTCGATCATGGCGTGCTGCTCAATCCCGGAGACATCTATGATTTTGCGGGCAACAACGCGCTGCGCCTGAGCTATGCATACACCACGCCCGAGGAGTTCTCCCATGCCGCCGGTGTGGTGGCATCATTGCTGTGACGGCGTCTGGGGGAGTGCCAAGCGCGGCATGATACGCGCATAAGTTGCGATTGTCGGTATTGAGCTGTATATTTGTGAAGTTGTGTGTTCGGCATGTCGGGTAACACCGCCGGTTGGACACGGAAAAGACTTGAAACATCAAGGTTTAAAGGGAGTCCATCATGGCAGCTCGTTGCGCAGTGTGCGGTAAGGGTCCGCAGACCGGTTACACCGTATCTCATTCGCATCGTCGTACCAAGCGTACCTTCCGTCCGAACCTCCAGTCTGTGCGCACCACCATCGACGGCGAGAACACTCGCCTGCGCGTGTGCGGCAAGTGCCTCAAGGCCGGCAAGGTTCAGCGCGTGGTCGCGTGAATCAGGTATTGACGTCTGCAAAACCCGCTTGAGCTTCGGCTCGGCGGGTTTTGTTTTTATAGAATAAGCAGCTATGGGCATTACTTTGGACACTGCATTGGCATCGCTGGTCGCCAACAAGCGCCGTGTGTCCGCGCTCAAGTCACTGGGCGTCGTCACTGTGGGCGACGCGCTCACCTATTACCCCTTCCGCGTCACCGATCCGGTACGCCTGAGCACCATCCGCGAAGCGCAGATCGGCCAGCAGATGGCGTTCGTCGCCTCGGTACGCGATGTCCGCGTGGTGCCGGGCCGCACGTTCCGCGTCATCGCCACGGTTGATGACGCGGATTTCGCCAGAGCCCGCAACATGCCTGGCGGCACCGCGCAGCTCACGTTCTTCGGCGGGAGGAAGAACTACATCGATTGGGTGAGCATGCGGTTGAAATCCAGCCCGACACTGGTGGTTTCCGGCGTGCCCAGCGAGTACATGGGCCAGCTCCAGTTCACGCATCCGGATGTCATGACGGTCGCCCCGTCTTCGCCGGCCGCCAATGGGACCGGCGTATCGGGAGGCGCGGCTGCAGGGTCGCCGGTGCCATCGTCGCTGAAGTACGATGCCGATTCCCTGGACGACGCCATACTGCGCGTCACCCGTCCGCGCCCGGTCTACCATGCCAATTCGCGTATCTCGTCCGAACGCATCCATGAGACGATACTGAACCTCCTGTGGATGATGGGTGCGCGCACTTCCACCCAACCCGGTGGGGCGGCTGGCGCCTCTGTTGCGGAGGCGACTGCATTGGTGCCGCCCAGTACGGAAAGCATCGCCGTCCAGTCAGGTGAGGGGGAAGTCTCCCCGGTCGATTCGTCTGCCGGGAATCCGTCTGCCGGGAATCTACCAGTGGATGACAGATTGTCTTGCGCCATTCCCGACATCCTGCCCGAGCAGGTGCGCGCGGCTCGGGGGCTGTTGCACCGGGCCGAGGCGTTTCTTGCCATTCATGATCCCGATTCCCGCTCGCGGTTCAACAGCGCCATTGAGACCCTGCGTTACGAAGAGGCCTTCGTCTCGCAGATCTCGTTGCTCAAGGCGCGCCAGCATGCGCACAGGTCGAGCGCGCATGCCTGCAAGCTTGATGCCGGTTCGACTGATGCCGCACCGGCCGATGCCAGTTCGACCGGTGCCACCGTACAAAAAGAACAGAAAGACATGTCCCGGAACTCGTCGCATGACGGGTCTCACGGCAATCTGCGCGACCGGTTCATCGCATCATTGCCGTTCTCGCTCACGGCCGGTCAGCGCCAGGTCATCGATGACATCGCCAACGATCTCTCCCGCGACTGTCCGATGCAGCGACTGCTGCAGGGCGAGGTGGGGTCCGGCAAAACCGTGGTGGCGCTCGCGGCCATGCTGCAAGCAGTCGGCGCCGGCTATCAGACGGTGCTTGTGGCTCCCACCCAGGTGCTAGCCGAACAGCATTATGAGACGATCGTCACGATGCTGGCGCGATTGGACGAAACCAATGTGCGCAGTGATTCGAGCGGCGAGTCGGATACTACGGCGCTCACGGCGTCCGTTTCCTCCGCGAGCCCAGCAATCCCTGTCACACTGCTGACCGGAGGCATGAAACTGGCCGCCCGCCGTAAGGCGCTGGCCGCGTCGGCGAGCGGTGTGCCCGGTATCATCGTGGCCACGCATGCAGCCTTTTCCAAGACGTTCCAGGCCCCGCGTCTGGCGTTGGTGGTGATCGACGAGCAGCATCGCTTCGGCGTGGAGCAGCGCGAAAGCCTCAATGCCAAAACCGATGACGGCACCACGCCGCATCTGCTGGTCATGACCGCGACGCCGATTCCGCGCACCGCCGCCATGACATGGTTTGGTGATTTGGACATCTCATGGCTTACCGAGCTGCCGGGCGGTCGCAAGCCGATTCGCACGGTGGTGGTCAACGAAGCGGACGTCCCCACGATGGTCCGTATGTTCCAGCACATCCGCCAGCGCATCGACGCGGGGGAGCGCGCGTATATCGTCTGTCCCCGCATCGACGCGGACGACGAGTCCGGTGAAGCGTCCGCCGAACGCAACAGGGCGGCCGAAGACAACGGTCGCCGCTCAGCCTCCCACGTACGCGGCGGGTCCCGGAAGGCCGAATCGGTCGGCATCGACGACCCGTACGAGACCTACGACGAGAACGGGGAGACCGTCGCCCGCCCGCCGTTGCATTCGGTGGAGGAGATATCAGGACGGCTGCAGAAGCTGCCGCAATTCGACGGCGTCAGGTTCGCCACGCTGACCGGACGGGACAAGGATGACGTCAAGACCCAGGTCATGGCTGATTTCGCGGCCGGGGAAACGCCGGTGCTGGTGTCCACCACGGTGATCGAAGTCGGAGTGGATGTGAAGCAGGCCAGCTGCATCGTGATCTTCGACGCCGACCGATATGGCCTGTCCCAGCTGCATCAGTTGCGCGGACGCGTGGGCCGAGGCGGCACGAATTCGTGGGCGTTCCTGATTTCGCGAGCCGAACCGGGGTCGATTGCCGAGCAACGGCTGGAAGTCATCCATCATTCTCTGGATGGCGCCGAAATCGCGCAGGCCGATCTCGAGTTCCGCGGTGCCGGCGATGTGCTGGGCGACGCGCAGTCCGGCGGCAAGTCGAGCCTCAAACTGCTGCGCGTGGTCAAGGACGCCGACATGATCGCCGACGCCCGCTCGCGCGCGGAACAGATCCTCGCCGACGACCCGGAGCTGACGGACGACGTGCAGCTCGCCGGTGCCGTACTCGACTTCACCCGCGGCAACGAAACCTTCCTGACCTCCAGCTGAGACCGTAACGCGCCAGTTTACGCAGGCTCGCTACGGTGTGTCCATTGTCGGTCCGGCAAGGCTTACTGCTGCAAGGAGAGATGATGGGCGAGAACATGCGCGATGTGCTGTTTCTGGTCGTGCTGTTCGCGGCGAACGTGATTCAGGCGATCACTGGATTCGCGGGCACTGTGCTCGCGATGCCGTTCTCGATGCTGCTGCTTGGAACCGATACCGCCAAAGTGGTGTTGAATCTGACCACGCTGCTGGCATGCCTGTGGCTGGGCGTGCAGCATCGTGCGCATATTCGGTGGCGCATTCTTGGCGAGATGGTGGGACTGATGGCCATCGGCATGGCTGCTGGCGTGGGGTTGTATGCGGTGCTGCCTCTGACGCCCCTGCAGAAGGCCTACGGCGTGTTCATCATCGTAATCGCGTTGAAGAATCTGATATGGCCGTCGCATGGCGAGCCGCCGCACTGGCTGCTCGTCATCATCGTACTGCTGGCAGGTGTAATCCATGGCATGTTCATCTCCGGTGGTGCGTTGCTGGTCATCTACGCTGCGGTGAGGCTCAAGGACAAAGACGAATTCCGTGCCACCATGGCTTGCGTCTGGGTGGCGCTCAATTCGGTGCTGGCCGTGCAGCAGGGGGTTGCCGGCGTACTGACTCCGCATGCACTGGTGCTTACGGCGGTGTCGATTCCGCCGTTGGTCGTGGCGATCGTCTTCGGCAACCGCCTCCAGAAGCATGTGAGCCAACAGGCGTTCCTGAAACTCACTTATGTGCTGCTGGTGGTTTCCGGCGCATCGATCGTGCTGTAGGTCGATTGCACCATAGGCAAGGACAAGGAGCAGGCGAATGACCGTTCGTTTGAAGGAATTGGTGGAGCAGACCGCCGACCAGAACATGGTGCTGGTGGCGGGCCGAGGTGGGCTTGACCGGCCGGTGCGATGGGTGCATATGGTCGAAAACGAGGAGATCGCCGGCTTCCTCGAAGGTCAGGAGATTGCGTTTACCACCGGTATCGGTCTGGAGACACAGGAGGACCTGTATCCGTTGGTCAAAAGCGCCTACGCCTCTGGAGCCACAGGTGTGGTGGTGAACATCGGCCCGTTCATCCATCAGATCAGCCCGGAAACCATACGGTTCTGCGACGAGCATGACTTTCCGCTATTCAAAGTGCCATGGAGCGTGCACATGGCACAGATCATGCACAGCTTCAGTTTAGCCATCACGATGAGCGAGAAGCACAGCATGGAGTTGGCCGCGGCGCTGGAGAACGCCATCTTCCATCCCGATCGCGAGGAGATGTATCTCGAATATCTGGAACAATCCGGTTTTGCCAAGGACTGGAACTATTGCGTGACCGTGTTCAGCGCGTGCGCCGATACTGCAATGATGATGCCGGCTGAGCCGATGGATGACGGCACCTCGGCGGTGGGGGCGGCGACTGCATCCGTCGCCGGGAATGAACCGGGAATCCACCTCGTCCACGGACATCACGACGCCGAGCGTGTAGCCTTGTACAGTCGTGACATTGAATCGTTGATTACGCGCAATCAATGGCGTGTGGCTGTGGTGCACATCGAAGGACGGCTGGTGTTGGTGTTCGCCAGATATACTGCCGAACAGGTCGAGATGATGGTGCGCGAGATGATTGCCGCGATTCGTAGTCAGGGCACGACACTCGAACGTACATACATCGGCGTGGGCAAGGTGACCAAGTCAGCCCGATGCATCGGCAAAAGCTACAATCAGGCATTGAAACTCGAGCGGTTGCAGCATCTGCGTGGTCGTGCGGGCGAGGTTGCCCTCTACGATAATTCCGGCATCGACAAGCTGCTGCTTGCCGTCTCGGACCATGCGATCCTGGAGGACTATTATCACGACAGCATCGGCCCGCTCGTGGAATACGACCGTGTGAACGGCACTGATCTGACCGAGACGCTGCGTGTGTATTTCCAGTTCTCCGGTTCGGTCAAGGAGACCGCCGCCAGCATGTTCGTGCATCGCAACACCGTAAGCTACAAACTCAACAAAATCGAAGACATTCTGGGCGTGAGCCTGTCCGACTTCCGCACGCGCGAATTCCTCTCGGTGGGGCTGCAGGTACGCGAGGTCCTCGACTGCTAGTCAACTGTGCAGGATGCAATCGCAGATGATTGTGCTGGAGCACAATCATCTTTAGGTTCTGCGATATGGAACCATGAATCATTCGCTCGTAGACTGCAAAGCAATCAAGGAATCCACAAGGATTCCAAGCAGTCGTCAAGCAGCAAATAGCAATCATGTGATGCGGCACATCGCGAAACCGTTGTTTCGATTGTGTATCGTGCACATCTCTGTTTCGTCTGTTTGGCGTAAGCCCGCATGAAAGGACGAGACGATGAGCGAATCACTGGCAACCAAGGAACTGACCGGCGAAGAAGTGGCCGAGCTGCACCGCGAATACGTGATGCAGTCCTGGCACAAGCAGGGCGAGCCGGTGATACCGGTCAAGTCCGCCAAGGGCATCTACGTCTACGACTACGACGGCAACAAGTACGCCGACATGTCGTCGCTGCTGGTGTGTTCCAACCTCGGCCATGAACTGCCCGAGATCGTGGATGCCATCAAGGCCCAGGCCGACAAGATGTGTTTCATGGCCCCTGCCTACGCCTCCGAGCCGAAGTCCAAGCTCGCCAAGATGATTGTCGACCTTGCCGGCAGCGACTTCTACCAGCGTGTGTTCTTCACCAACGGCGGCGCCGACTCCAACGAGAACGCCATCAAGATGGCCCGCATGGTCACCGGCCGCCAGAAGATCTTCAGCTGCTACCGCTCCTACCATGGTTCGACGTTGGGCGCGTCCTTCGCCTCCGGCGATTGGCGTCGCTTCGCCACCGAGGCCGGCGGCGCGGCCCCGAGCTTCGTGCACTTCATGAACCCGAACATGTACGAGGACGGCTTCGAACGCGGCAAGGATGACGCCAAGGTCACCGCTGTGTACCTCAAGCGCCTCGAAGACCAGATCATCTACGAGAACCCGGACGATATCGCCGCCATCATCATGGAATCCATCGTCGGCGCCAACGGTGTGATCCTGCCGCCGGACGGCTACATGGAGGGTGTGCGCGCCCTGTGCGACAAGTACGGCATCCTGATGATCTGCGACGAGGTCATGGCCGGATGGTGCCGCACCGGCAAGATGTTCGCCTGGCAGAACTTCGACATCAAGCCCGACATCTTCACCTTCGCCAAGGGCGTCACCTGTGGTTATGTGCCGCTGGGCGGCGTGGTGGTCTCCAAGACCATCTCCGACTACTTCACCGACCATGTGCTGCAGTGCGGTCTGACCTATTCCGGCCACACGCTGGCTTGCGCCGCCGGCGTGGCCGCCGTCAACTACTACGTCGAGCATGACGTAGCCGGTCACGTCAAGGAGATGGAAGGCATCCTGAAGCCGTTCCTCGAGGAAATGGCAGCCAAGCACAAGTGCGTGGGCGAATCGCGCACCATCGGCCTGTTCTCCGCGATGACCATCGTCAAGAACAAGGAGACTCGCGAACTGATGAGCCCGTACCACACCGCCAATCCGGTGATGGGCAAGATCATGGGCGCCTTGAAGGACAAGGGCTTCCTGACCTTCGGCCGTGAGACCAACGTGAACATCTGCCCGCCGCTGACCATCACCGCCGAAGAGCTCAAGGCCGAACTGCCCAAGGTGGATGAGGTCCTGACCTGGGTCGACGAGAACTTCTGCGACTGAGTCCTTGCTGCGGCTCCCCTCGTTGAGGAGAGCCGTCGGCATAAGCCGACGGCGGGGAGCCGTACGGACAGAAAGGAACGACAACAATGCTTTGGGATTATCAACAGCCGGTCGCCATACGCTTCGGCAACGGCCGCGTCCGTGAGATCAAGGACGTGGCGGCGGAAATGGGTCTAACGGAAGGGGGCCTGCTCGTTTCCGAGCGTCTCTTCGCCAAGAACGGCACCGCTGAGAGGATTGTCAAGGACTCCGAAGGCGCGATCAGCGAGATCTTCTCCGAATTCTCGCCCAACCCGGACGTTACCGAAGTGGATAAGGCCGCGGCCCTGATCCGCGAGAAGAACCTCAAATTCGTGGTGGCGATGGGCGGCGGCAGCGCGATGGACCTCGCCAAATCGGCGGCCAGCATCGCCCTGACGAACGATTCCATTGCTGACTACCACGGCACTGGCAAGGCCATGCCTCAGGAGCATTTGCCGATCATCGCAGTGCCCACCACAGCCGGCACCGGCTCCGAAGTCACCTGCGTATCCGTTCTCACCAACCGCGCGCTGGGCAAGAAGGCGCCGATTGTCTCGGACGGCTTCTTCCCCTCAGTGGCCATCATCGACCCAGAACTGACCTATTCGGTGCCGCCGCACGTCACCGCCTCCACCGGCATGGACGTGCTGAGCCAAGCAATCGAAGGCTATTGGAGCAAGGGGCATCAGCCGATCTGCGACGCCTGCGCCATTCACGCTGCGCCGCTCGTGTTCAAGTACCTGCCCATCGCCGTGGCCGAACCGGACAACGCGGAGGCCCGTCAGAAGATGTGCGAGGCGTCAGTGATCGCCGGGCTGGCGTTCACGCTGCCGAAGACCACGTCCTCGCACGCCTGCTCCTTCCCGCTGACCAATATCCATGGCATTGCGCACGGCGAGGCCTGCGGTCTGACGCTCGACTGGTTTGCCAGAATCAACGCGGACGCCCAGCACGGCCGTGTGCAGGAGTTCGCCCGGGCCATCGGCTTCGAGGATGTGGGTGCGATGGCCGACGCCATTCACGAGCTCAAGGCCAAGGTGGGGCTGCGCACCGGGCTCAAGGACCTCGGCCTGAGCGCCGAGCAGATCGACGATCTGGTGCGCATCAGCCGCCATCCGAACCTGTACAACAATCCGGTCGAGATCACCGACGAGATGCTCCGGGACATGTACGAGCATCTGGCCGCCACCGACTGACCGGAGCGAGCCGAGACAGGGAATGGTTATGCCGGGCGCTTGGCATCATACCGGGCGCCTTCCTCGGTCTCGCTATCGTATTCCATATTCAAGTCCACTATTCGAGCAATCGGTAATAATGTGGAAACAGAACGTTTGCAAGTCGTAAGAACTACGTAATCGATCACGCGATTGCCGCCGGTACAACAAGGGAAACATCGGGAAAGACCAGCAGAGGAGACGATTATGAGCGATGCAACAACACCGACTCCGAGCCGAAACCAGAATGAGCCGGGCACGTCGGTAGTGGCGGGAACCGCCATCAGCGGAGTGTCCATTGTAGAGGGTGCCGCCACCGCCAAGCGCAAGCCCCTGCCTACATGGATGAAGTCGAAGAAGATTCAGCCGCTGATTTCGCTGGTGCTGCTGATCGCCGTATGGTGGGCGGTCACTTCCGCCGGCCTCATCAACTCGCTGTACCTGCCGGGGCCGAAAGCCGTATGGGACGCCTTCATCGAGGCGAACAGCTGCCGACCGGCCTCCGCCGGATCCTCGCGCATCGTCTGCGGTGAACAGCAGTACTTCCTGTGGCAGCATCTTGTGGTCTCGCTGGAGCGCATCGGCATCGGCATGGCCCTGGGTATCGTGGTCGGCGTACTGGTCGGTTTCGTCTTGGCGGAAATCGGCTGGCTCAACCGCATCATCCTGCCATACATCAACTTCATTCGTGCGCTGCCGCCGCTGGGCTACATCGGTCTGCTCATCGTCTGGTTCGGCATCGGCGACACCACCAAGATCTGGCTGTTGTTCCTCGCTGCATTCCCGCCAATCGTGCTCGCCACCGTCGACGGTATCAACGGGGTGAACCGTGACCGCGTGAACTCCGCGCTCTCCCTCGGCGCATCGCGACCCAAAGCATTCCTGTTCGTGGTCTTCCCGAGCGCGTTGCCGTCCATCATGAACGGCATCCGGCTGGCGGTCGGCTTCGCGTGGACCACCGTGGTGGCCGCTGAGCTGAACAACGGTATCCCCGGCATCGGCGCGCTCGCCTATCTCTCCGGCACCGAGCTCAACACGCCATTGACCATCGCCTGCATCTTCGTGATCGGCATCGCGGCGCTGCTGCTCGATTGGCTGATTCTCGGCATCACCCATCTGGTGACACCGTGGGTGGGCAAGGAATAACGGCGAAGAGACAGTATGGCAAATCAATCGAGGAGAGGAATCACGATGCTGAAGAACAATGTCGCCAAGTTGATGGCGTCGGACGGTGGCGAGCGGCAGAACGGTTGTGAAACATATCGTGAAACAAAACGCCGCAGGATGGTTCGCCGAGTCGGAGCGCTGGCGGTGAGCGCTTCAATGCTCGCCGGTCTCGCCGGCTGCGGTAAGATGCCGACCGCCGACGAACTGGTCGGCAACACCTCGGGTGCGGCGGTAAGCGAATGTCCGGTGCCCTCGGCCAAGAACGAGGACTTCACCGGCACCATCCGCATCGCATGGCAGGCCATTCCGAACGCGGATCTGATTGTCAAAGACAAGGGGCTGCTTGAAGCCTGCCTGCCGAACGCCACCATCCAGTGGAGCCAGTTCAACTCCGGTGGAGATGTAATCCAGGCGTTCGGCTCGAACTCGCTGGACATCGGGCTGGCCGGTTCTTCCCCGGCAGTGCGCGCGGCATCCGCCCCGCTGAACCTTCCGGTGAAGGTGGTTTGGATCCATGACATCATCGGCGACGCGGAATCGTTGGTGGCACGCGGCGGCGACTACAAGTCCATCAAGGACCTCGCCGGCAAGAACATCGCCGTGCCGTTCGGCTCCACATCGCACTTCTCGCTGCTCTCCGCACTGCACAACGCGGGTATGAATGAGACCAGCGTGAACCTCATCAACCTTGACCCGGATAAGATGTCCGCCGCATGGACCCGCGGCGAGATTGACGCGGCTTGGGTGTGGGATCCGGTCCTGAGCACCTTGAAGGCGGATGGTGGCACCATCGTGACCTCCAGCGCCGCCACCGCCGTAACCGGTTCTGCAACCTACGATATGGAGCTCGCCACGGACGCGTTCATCAAATCCAACCCGGAGGTCATGGAGACCTGGACCGCAGTGGAGAACTACGCGGTCGGACTCATCTCCAGCAAAGAGGCGGATTCTGCGGAATCCATCTCCACAATTCTCGGCAACTCGGTGGCCGACGTGAAGAAGCAGTTCAAGGGCTACACCTACCCGCAGGCCAAGGACCAAAGCGACATCTTCCACGGACAGCTGCCGGGCATCTTCAAGGACACCGCGGAATTCCTGAAAACCCAAGGCAGTCTGGACAAGGTGAGCGACGACTATTCCAACGTGCTCTACACCGACGCCATCGATCAGGTGGCCAAGCAGTAATCAGCCGCACCCGTGCAGTATTCAGCCGAGGTTCGCGCAGCGAGAAAGGACTTATCATGGCGAAGGACGACGCGCTCACTTGGGGTGAGCTTACCGAAAAGAAGACGATGGACGATCAGGGCGTGGCGGTGGACATCCGTGGCGTCAACAAACGGTTCATCACCCAGCAGGGCGATCAGGTGACCGCTTTGCATGACATCAACCTGACAATCAACAAGCATGACTTCATCTGCGTGGTCGGTCGTTCGGGCTGCGGCAAAACCACGCTGCTCAATATGTTGGCCGGCTTCGAGAAGCCGTCGGACGGTGAACTGGTCTCCGGCGGCGTGGCGATTGACGGACCGAGTCCAAAACGCGGCGTGGTGTTCCAGAAGCCTCCGCTCTATCCGTGGCTCACCGTGCGCAAGAACGTGGAGTTCGGCATGAAGATGCAGGGCGTACCGGTGGGGGAGCGTAAGGAACGCGCCGACCATTTCCTCGATTTGGTGGGACTGTCCTCCGCCGCCGACCGTCGTCCATACGAGCTCTCCGGCGGCATGCAGCAGCGTGCGCAGATCGCGCGCGTGCTCGCCACCGAGCCAGACGTGATCCTGATGGACGAGCCTTATGGTGCGTTGGACGCCCTGACCCGTGAGAAGCTGCAGAACGAACTACTTCGCATATGGCGCGAGCGCCACAGCACGGTGTTCTTCATCACTCACAGCGTGGACGAGGCCATTTTCCTCGCTACTCGTGTGATCGTGATGAGCGCGCACCCCGGCACGGTGAAGATGGACATTCCAATCACGCTGCCGCGCGACCCCGATGATCCGGACAATATGGAGAAGGTGCGTGCCATGCCCGAATTCGTCAAGCTGCGCGAGGAGATCACCCAAGCTATCTATGTGCAGGACGATCAGGAGTAGCCGGTAGTTCAGGAGATAGTCCGAGAGTAGTCAGTGGCAAATGGAGAGGAAGTCAAAAGCCGAGGAAGCCGCGGAATCTGAGGAAGCCGGGGAAGCCGGGGAAGCCGGGTGCAGGTAAAACAACACTAATTATTTGGGCGTGCAGGTAAAAAGTGTACATGTAGAGGCCTTTTTGATGCTGGTCGCGTACCTGTTTTACCTGCAGCTGTGCTTCACGACACTGTTTCACCTGCAACTATGACTTATATCTGTACCTGTTTTGCCTGCAGATGACGGCTGGCCTTGTCGTTACGCCGGTATTGCCAGTCTTCATGGCATTGTTTCACCTGCAGCTTGTTGTTGACTGGGCTAAGCTGGTGAACATGCGCGTAATTTCAGGACGATTCAAAGGCGTGGCGCTGGCCACCCCGAAAACCGGCACCCGCCCCACCACCGATCGGACCAAGGAGGCCATCTTCTCCCATCTCGACTCGTGGGGAGTTCTGGATGACGCCCGCGTGCTCGACCTGTTCGCCGGCACGGGCGCGCTCGGCATCGAGGCGCTGAGCCGCGGCGCTCGCGAACTGGTGGCGGTGGAAAGCTCGCGCCCGGCTGCCGCGCTGATTACCAAAACCCTCGCCGACCTGAAGCGCAACCGTTCGTGGAACGCCAATCTGAGCGCCCGTGTGCTGGCGAAGAAAGCCGAAACGGTGGCAGGCGGCTTCGGCGAGTCGTTCGACGTGATTTTTATCGACCCGCCCTACGCTTATGGGACCGACGATTGCAACCAGCTGCTCGCCGATCTGGCAGCCGGAGATGCCACCAACGAGCGTACGGTCATCATGCTGGAACGTTCGATCCGCTCCGACGACCCCGCAGCGCCTGAAGGCTGGGCGATCACCGAGCGCCGCAACTACGGCGAAACCGCCGTATTCTACATCGAGACGATTGCAGAATCCGCCGAAACCGCCGACGCCGCCGAGTCCGCCGGGCCCGACGCCGACACCGCGGTGTTCACTGAGCAAAACGAGTGATCCATGTTCACGGCTGAAGCCTCGCAACGGATGTTCCACGTCGACCGGAATCTCGACTATGAATCGGTCATCGACGGTGATCACCACGAATCATGGGGCTGCTCGCCGGTCTGCCCTGCTATTGTGCGTGTCCACACGGAAATGCCGGCGCAGGATGTGCCGTTGCATTGGCATCTGGGTAGTGAACTGATTTATCCCCGGCATGGAAGGGTGATGCTGTTCATCGATGGCCAAGAGGTCACCCTCAATGACGGGCAACTCTGTCTGATCAGTCCGAAGAGCCTACATTCCATCCATCCTGAGCCGTATGAAGACGGTCAGTGCTGCCTCTCCATCACCTTTGATGGGGAATATCTCTCACGCCTGGATCCCGGTCTGTCCAATCGGCATCTGCTTCAAGGGGTGCCTCTGGGGAGCGGTTGCGAATATACCGCTGACGAGCTGGTGGAACTGTGCGAGCGCATCGTCGAATGCACATATGACGAATCGGAGATGCAACTCATCCGCATGAACGCGCTGCTGTTCGCGCTCCTGTGCCATATCGATGAACGGTGGGTAGTGGACGATGAAACGACTTCGGGGGGTATCGCGTTCGGTGATATTCAGAACATCACCGAATACATGAGCACCCATTTCGCAAGCGGAATATCGATTGCGCAGATTGCACAGCGTTTCGGATATTCACGCGAGTATTTCTCCCGCATGTTCAAACGGTGTGCTGGCGTGACCCCCGACCAATACTTGACTGAGATTCGGCTGCAATCATCGGTGGATGATTTGCTGAACGGCGACTTCACCATCGCGCAGATCGCACAGCGCAACGGATTCTCCCATCCGCGCTCACTGGCCCGTGCATTCTCCGCTCGATTCGGTATGACGCCAGTCGCTTTCCGCCGCTTGTACCGAGGTGACCGGGTGGTTTCGGTGAATGGGTCACGCGCTGAGGAGCCAATATCCGAACATGTCACAAAGTGACGGATAAGGGTCAATTTTTAGCTCAGTCGCCTCGTGACGCGCTCCGTATGCTGAAAACACGTTTGCAAGGACAAGCAAATGAGTCAGGTAAAGCAAAGGAGCCTTCCCAATGAGCAACGAACCTGTAACTTCCGGCACCCATGATGCCGTTGCCGCATTGCCGCAAAGTGGCGGTGCACGCGCCATGCTGAAAAGCGCGATCCTGTCGCTGTCGCTGCTGCTGTGCAGTGTTTCGGTGACGATGGCCGTGGTCTCCAGCCTGAAGCAGGACTTCCCGAATGCCTCCACCATGGAACTGCAGTCGTTCGTGAACGTGCCGGTGATTGGCGGCATCATCGCCACGCTGATCGGCGGTGCGTTCGCCAGCAAGATCGGCAAAAAGAACCTGTGCCTGCTCGGCACTCTGCTGTGCTTCGCCGGCGGCTTCCTGCCGATGTTCGTACCGTCTCTTGCCTTCAAGATCGTACTGCGCGTGATCTGCGGTTTCGGCGTCGGCCTGATCCAGCCGCTTTCCGCATCCCTGATCGTCGACTGCTTCAAGGGGCGCGAAGCTGACACGATGATGGGCATCCAGTCCGCCATGGTAGGTTTGGGCGCCACCATCTTCTCCTCCGCCATCGCCGGCATCATGACCATCGACTGGCACTACTTCTACTTCGTCTACTTCTTCGCCCTGCTGGTGTTCTTCTTCGTGTTGGCTTTCGTGCCGAACAGCGTGAACGAGATCGGCAGGGTGCACAAGAGCGCGCAGGCCGACTCCGCAACCAAGGCGAAGCGCACCAAGATGCCGCTCGGTGCATACTTCGGCATGGTCCTGCAGATCGTGTTCGCCACCGGCTACGGTTTCTACACCGTGAACCTGTCCCTTGCAGCTGAGGAGACCGGTGTGATCACCGCGGTCCAAGCCGCGACAGTGATGACTGTCGTATCCATCTCCTCCTTCATCGGCGGCTTCCTGTTCGGCTTCGCCAAGCGCTTCGTCGGCATGTTCATCGGCATCATCGCCATCGCCATGGAGGCGGCCGGCCTGTTCCTGTGGGCCAACACCGCCTCGCTGGGCGCTTGGTATGCGGCGGCCGTGCTCTTCGGCGTCGGCTTCTGCTGGTTCATGCCGTACGTGAATTTCCTGGTCAATGAGCACACTGATCCGACGATCTCCGCACAGGCCACCTCCTACGCCTTCTTCGGCAACTCGGTCGGCTCCTTCCTGCCCACCTACGCATTCGCTGCGCTGGGCGCGCTCACCGGTCTGACCAGCACGTGGAAATCCCTGAACGAAGCCGGCATCATGATGCTCATCTGCATCGTGATGGTGCTCGTCTTCAACGCCTTCGACAAGAAGAAGCCCGCCGCAGTAGAGGCTTCCGCCGAGGCTGCCGAGTAAGGCTATCTACCGGAGCCGAAAACCAACAAGATTTGTGGCAGTGATGCCTCAAAACCAGTGAATTCTTTTCCAGTGGCGGTCAACAGTGGCCGCCACTGCCGTAACAAATCACAATCATCCATTCATATCCTTCATCCGCGCACCGCAAGCGTACTGGTCAACGAATCGGTAAGCGCATTGCTCAGCTCATCAATCAGCGCGTGCGCGGACAATCCAAGCCCAAGGAAGTACACCATGACCAATCCAACCAATGATTCCGCCGTTCCTGATGTCTCCTCGATGATCGCGCCGCCCTCACCGCAGCCGCTCGAACCCATCGAAACCCCGATCCCGGAAACCAAGAACTTCCCTCATACCGACGAAGTACCGGAAGGCTGCATCGTGCTTTCCGAACCTTCCGAAGACACCTTCGGATACCCGGTTGATATGGAGCAGATCACCTATGTGACCCGTCAGCTGGCCGACGGCACTTCCGTCGACATGCCGCTGTGGGTGTTCACGCCGGGCGTAGACAACATGCCGGAAGGCAGAATCCCGGAAGACGGATGGCCTGTGATCGTGTTCGTTCGCGGCTCCGCCTTCCATGAGCAGAACGTGCTCGACTACCTCAACTATTATGTGCGTATCGCCGAACGCGGCTATGTGGTGGCGGCGGTCAAATACCGGCCCAGCGACGACGCTCCGTTCCCCGCTCAGATGCAGGATTGCAAGACCGCGGTGCGTTTCATGCGCGCCAATGCCGAACGATTCCACGCCAACAAGGACCGTGTGGCGCTCTGGGGCGACTCCTCCGGTGGCCACACGGTGCTGATGGCTGGTTTCACCGGTGATACAGCTCCGGATACGCCCGATTATCAGCCGGTGAGTGCGGAAGTGAAGTGCATCGTGGACTGGTATGGTCCGACCGACTTCGCCATGATGAACTACTATCCGAGCTCGCAGAACCATCACGTGCCCGAGTGCCCGGAAGGCGTGGAGCTCGGTGGCGTGGACGTGTTGGAGCATCCCGAACTGAACCGTGCCGCTTCGCCGATGACGTACCTTGACTCCGATCGACCGACTCCGCCGACGCTGATCATGCACGGTGGCCGCGATCAGTTGGTGCCGTTCAATCAGAGCTGCCGTCTGTACGCCACGATGAGGGCGCTCGGCAAGGACGTGACCTTCTACAAGCTTGATAATTCCTGCCATGCCTGCTATGGATTCCGCAGCGATGCGGCGTTTGATGTCGTCTTCGACTGGCTCAAGGATCGACTGTGACTCCGCTGTGACGCGGCAGCCGATTATGTGATCGAATAATCTGTGTGACCTCTGAGTTTGCGCAGACCTTATAGTTTGCGCAAACCTCGAACTTGAATAGAAAGAACTCTCACTGCCATGACAGCAATTGACATTGAATCCTTGGTGGAGCCGCCGGCCGCCATGCCTTTGCCGCCCATCCCCACACCGCCGAGCCAGGTGGCGCAGTTTCCCCGCACCGAGGAGACGCCGGAAGGCTGCATCGTCATCGACGACCTTGATACCGACGACTTCCTCTACTCCACCTACATCACCCATGAAACATATGTGACCCGCGCGCTCGCAGACGGCACTGAACTGCCACTCGGTGTGGATATCTACACGCCGTTCCACGACGATGGCAATATGCCGAACGGCGAGCCCGAAGCTGGCTGGCCGGTGATTGTCTACATGCGTGGCGCCGCATTCCACAAGCCGAATCCTTCCACCTTCAACAGCCTCTACATCCGCCTCGCCGAAAAGGGATATGTGGTAGTGGTCCCCGAATACCGTCCGAGCGATGTCGCGCCATTCCCGGCTCAGATGCAGGATTGCAAAACCGCAGTACGCTATATCCGCGCCAATGCCGAACGGCTAGGTATCGACTCGGAGCGCATCGGACTTTTCGGGGATTCCGCCGGCGGCCACACAGTGTTGATGGCCGGTTTCACCGGTGATACCGCTCCGGATACACCGGACTATCAGCCGGTGAGTGCGGAAGTGAAGTGCATCGTGGACTGGTATGGTCCGACCGACTTCGCCATGATGAACTACTATCCAAGCTCGCAGAACCACGCGCCGGCCGAGTGCCCGGAAGGCATGGAAATCGGTGGCGTAAATGTGCTGGAGCATCCGGAACTAAGCCGCAACGCTTCGCCGATGACGTACCTTGACGCAGACCGTGTGACGCCGCCGACGCTGATCATGCATGGCGGGCGTGATCTGCTGGTGCCGTTCAATCAGAGCTGTCGTCTGTACGCCACGATGAGGGCGCTCGGCAAGGACGTGACCTTCTACAAGCTGGGCAACGCCAGTCATGCCGCCTACGGTTTCCGCAGTAATCGCGCGGTCGGATTGGTGCTGGACTGGCTTGCCGAGCGCCTCTGAGCGGCGGACTCGCCAGACAATCAGCCCAGACGCCGCGGGTGGGCGGCGGAAACCTCCCAGCCCAGCGACATCAGTGTTTTACGGTCGGCCTTGTCCAGCGCCTTGCAATCCAGGGCTTCGATAAGGTCCGGCCGTATGTCGTTGGTGCGGGCCAGCGCCTCATCGCGACGGAACCGGTCGACTTTGCCGTGGTCGCCGGACAGTAGGATCTCCGGTACGGATATGCCTCGCCACACCGCGGGCTTCGTGTACTGATGGTGCTCCAGCAGTGCGCCTTCGCCGGTATAGGATTCCTCCACAATCGATTCGGGGTTGCCCATGAACCCCGGCATCAGGCGGGTGATCGCCTCCAGCATCACGGAGACGGCCACCTCGCCGCCGTTCAGCACATAGTCGCCGATCGAATACTCGCGCACATCGATGCCCTGCGCGCGGTAGTACTCGGGGATGCGGGCATCATAGCCTTCATAGCGTCCGCAGCCGAACAGCAGATGGCCGGCATGGCTGAGCTCGGTGGCATCACGCTGGGTAAACAGCGGAGCGGACGGATTCGGGAAGATCAGCACTGGGGCGGATTCCTGAGTCGGTGCCATGTCGGTGCCGTTCGTTGCGCCATTGTCACTGCCTCCGTCGGGCTCGACGGTGGCATCACGATCCATCACATCCGCAGCGTCCTCATCCAGAAGCGCATCGTCGCGAATTTCCGAGAAGTCAAGTATCGCTTCATCAGGTGAATCCTCGGCTTCCGAGGAGGGGAATGCGAGTTCCTCCGCCGGGCCGTTTTCCGAGGGAGGCTCCAGTTCCAGCAGGTCGTCCAGGCATTCCGCCCATACCTCGGGCTTCATCACCATGCCGGCACCGCCGCCCACCGGGGTGTCGTCCACCGAATGATGCACGTCATGCGTCCAGTCGCGCAGGTTATGGGCGGTGATCTCCAGAAGGCCCTTGCTTTGCGCCTTGCCCATCAGGCTCAAGTTCAGTACCTCGAAGTACTCGGGGAATACGCTCACGATATCAATCTTCATGTCACACAGCCTATCGGTACCCGTCCATAAGAAGCTCGCGCATTACAGACCCGTCGTTACACTATTGCGATGATGAACACGACGATGACCATTCCCACACGCAAGAAGCCCGAAGTGCTGGCGCCAGCCGGCAATCTGAGGGGGCTCAAGACCGCGGTCGATTACGGTGCCGACGCCGTCTACTGCGGCGGCAAGGCGTTCGGCATGCGCTCCGCCCCCAAGAACCTGAGCCTCGAGGACTTTGAGGAGGGCTCGCGCTACGCCCATGCGCGCGGCGCCCGCGTGTACGTGACCTGCAACGTACTGCCGCGCAACAACGAGATCGAGGCGATGCGCGAGTACGTGGGCCAGCTCAAGGACACCGGTGTGGACGCGTTGATCGTCTCCGACATCGGCGTGATGATGATGGCCCGTCAGGTGGCGCCGAACCTGGAGCTGCACGTCTCCACGCAGGCTGGCGTGACCAATTATCAGGCTGCGAACGCCTTCTATGAGCTGGGTGCCCGCCGTGTGGTGCTGGCCCGCGAGATGGATCTGCAGGCCGTGCGCGACATCCGCGCCAACATCCCCGACGACCTCGACATCGAGTGCTTCGTCCATGGCGCGATGTGCATGGCCTTCTCCGGCCGCTGCCTGTTCTCCAACTATCTGACCGGGCGCGACGGCAATCATGCGAATGCGCGCAGCCATGCCGTTGGAAGTATTCGATCGTGGAGGAGAAGCGCCCCCGGCAAGTACTATCCGATCGAGCAGACCAAGGACGGCGCCTACCTGTTCAATTCGCAGGACATGAACATGCTCGATCACCTGGATGACCTGATCGACTCCGGCGCCACCAGCCTCAAGATCGAAGGCCGCGCCAAAAGCGCGTATTACATCGCCGCGATGACCAACGCCTATAAGACCGCGGTCAACGAATACATGGTGCAGCGCGGGTTCGAATCGGCGGACGGCACGGTTTTGCAGCCGTTCCACGACCGCGTGGTCCGCCCGTCCGATCCCGATTATGCCGAGGTGATGGCCGCGTTCGGCTCGGATGATGCCGGCGATCAGGTGATGCGCAACGCCGACAAGGCGTTCGCCGGTGTGGCGGACGACGGCTACGAGCGTCCGGGCATCACCGTGATAGGACAGTCCGGTGCCGGTGCCGGTGCCGGTGCCGGTGCCGGTGCAGATGTCGTCGCCGTCGCCGAGCCCGACGGCATGAGCGCGCACGCCCGCTCCACCCGGCGCAAATCCAACACGGCGGTGGAAGTCATCGAGAGCGATTGGAAGCATGCCGCGGTCCGTCCCGCCCCGCACGTGACGTTGCCCGGATGGCTGCTTGAGGAGACCGACAAAGTCGCCCATCGCGACTACTCCACTGGGTTCTACTATCCCGAACACAAGGTGACGCAGAACATCGACCGCTCCGCCTACTTCCGCTCGTGGATGGTGGTGGGGGAGGTGCTGAGCTGGAGCGCCGATGAAGGCGGCCGCGTGACGCTGATGAGCCGCAACAAGATCGAGCCGGGCCAGGAAGTCGAATTCCTGCTGCCCGGTGAACAGCCGCTGGTGTTCACCGTGCCGGACGCAGGTCTGCGGGATGCCGATGGCCAGCCCGTCCCCGCCATCAACAATCCCGCGCATGTGTTCTCGATGCCCTGCCCGCACCAGGTGCCGATCAACGCCGCCATCCGCTCCCGCACCAAGAAACCCACGTTGAAAGCCGAATGACCATGACCGAATACAGCGACGAAATCCTTGACTCCAACGCCATCAGCTCCACCGACCGTGAAGGTCGCCCGATTCCGGTGACCATCCCGATCGCATTGGCTCCCGGTGTCAAGGTGGTCTACACCACCAGACTCGGCGGCCTCAGCGCAGGCGACTGGGGCAACCTCAACCTCGGCGGCAAATCCGGCGACGAGCCAGAGGCCGTGCTGTCCAACCGCATCGCGCTCGCCGAAGCGATCGGCGCGCCGCTGTCCCTGGTGTCCCAGATGCATTCCGGCGTCGCAGTGGACGTCGATACCGACGAATACGCCGTGAACACCGATTTCGGTTTCGACGGTTCCGGTACGCATCATGCGCTGTCTGCCGCGGGACTCGTTGCCGATGAGGCGACCGGAAACACCGATGCCGAACACGGCGGTGCCGTGGTCATTGACGCCGACGGCCAGGTCTCCGCCCGGCGAGGCATCGCGTTGGGCATGTTCGCCGCTGACTGCCTGCCGGTATTGATGGCCGACCCGGTGGCCGGCATCATCGGCGCCGCGCATTGCGGACGCCGCGGTCTGGAACGCGGCATCATCGGCGCCACGGTGGAATTGATGAAGCTCAAAGGTGCCGAGCCGAGCCGCATCGTGGCCACATTGGGCCCGCGCATCTGCGGCGACTGCTATGAGGTGGGCGATGACATCGCCGATCAGTTCGTCAAGAGATTCCCCCTGACCAAGACCCAAACCCGCTTCGGTGGAGCGGGCATCGACATAGCCGAGGCCGCGATGATCGATCTGGCGTTCGCGGGCGTTCATCAGGTCGTCGATTCGATGCCGCGCGTGCACGCCGCCACCGAATATCTGGAAGAAGACACCGAACTGGCCGAACTGTGCCGTACTGATGGCGAGGGACCGGCGGCGCTCGCCGAACGCATCGCCCATATCAACCGCAGCATGTGCACGCTCGAAAACCCGCTCTGGTATTCGCATCGCCGCGCCTCGCTGGCGGGCAAGTCCCACGAAGGCCGCATGCTTGCTCTCGTCGTGCGCGAATAGTGCACGGACGATGCACGAATAGCACATGCGCAATGTGTGGATAGTGCACGAATCACGAGCACATTCGGTAAAGAATGTAAAGAATAGAGTGACGCAGGTCACGAACGGGTATCCCTCACCCTACGGTGGTGCCTATGACTGAGAGAGAAATCGATACTTCCACCATGCGCGCGTCTGCGCACGCGACTGTGCAGACGTCTGCGCAATCGTCGTCTGCCGGCCAAGCTGCGACCACGCAATCCACACCGGTGGTGGCCGTGGTGCTCGCCGCGGGATTCGGCACGCGATTCGACCCCGACAACCCCAAGCAACTGGTGTCTGTGGGCGGCAAGCCTATCGTGTGCTGGAGCATCGAGGCGTTCGAGCGATGCGCACGCGTGAGCGATATCGTCGTGGTGGTCAACAGCAGAGTGCGCTCCCAGGTCGAATCGCTGATCGACCAGCGGGGATACGCCAAGGTGCGTGTGGTGATCGACGGCGGTGCCGAACGTGTGGATTCCACTGCCGCGGCCCTGGACATGTTGGCTCAGGCCGGAATCCCGGATGACGCCAAGATTCTCATCCATGACGCCGTGCGTCCGTTCGTCCAGCAGTCGGCGATCGATGGATCCATCGACGCGCTCGACCAGTTCAAAGCCGCCACCGTGGCCTATGCGTCAACGGACACCGTGCTGCTCACCGAGGATCTGGGCGACCTCAAAGTGGTCAGGTCTGTGCCGGACCGTCCGAACACGTTCCGCGCGCAGACGCCGCAGTCCTTCCGGTTCTCCACAATCCGCAAGGCCTATGAGCTCGCCGCCGCCGACCCGGACTTCCATCCCACCGACGATACGCGCGTGGTGGTGGACTACCTGCCGAACGAACCGGTGGCCATCGTCTCCGGCGCGGAGACCAACCTCAAGATCACCACGCTGGAGGACATCCCCACCGCCGAGCGCATCGCCGAGGAGATCGAGGGCCGCGACCCGAAGGAGGAGGCCCGCGCGCGCATGCATGCGCTGCTTGCCCAGGCCGCGGGCCAGATGCGGTAGTCGCAGGCGGCTACACTGTGTGATATGCGTGAACTCAATGTGGTGATATCCGGATTCGACCATTATGCTGACGTGGACATCAACCCTGCATACGAGGTGCCCAAGGCGATCGCCGAACGAGGCCTTGGAGAGCCGTCCGGACCGGACGACGTGCTCAACGAAGTTCAAGTCAAGGTTCACGCGGTCAGCCTTCCGGTGAGTTTCGCCAAGGCCTGGCCCATGCTGAAGGAAGGCATCGAAGCCGTACAGCCGGATATCGTCATCGCCACAGGGCTCAAGCATTCCGCCCGCAGCGTGATGCTTGAGCGTTGCGCCACAAATCTGATGGATACAGAGCGCCCGGATGCCGACAATGTGATTCCGCGCCGCAAGCCCATTGACCCGAACGGTCCTGCGGCCTATTGGACCCGACTGCCGTTGCGCTCGATTCTGCAGGATTTCACCGATGACTCCATCGCTGCATCTCTGAGCTCCGATGCCGGCACATTCGTATGCAATTCGCTGTTCTACAACCTGCTCAATTGGATGGATACGCAAGACCGCGTGCTTGGCGGATTCGTCAGCTTCCCGCCGGTACGTCCCGAGCAGTCGTCGCAGCATGGTCTGCCGCTTGAGCAGCAGATCGAGGCCGGGCGTGACGTGGTGCGCGAAACCGTGCGCTACTATCTCAACCCCTCCAGTTCGGACATTCTCATCGCCTGAACGCGCAGGACCCGCCGCGGTGTAGCCATGGTCACCATGACCTTGTTGCCGCGGCAAACTAGAACATCGTTCGCACGCATTGTAACGATTGCATATCGATGGCTGTATCCATCATCCGTATGCGGTACAGTGCATCAAGGACAAGCCAAAGGCTATTGGATGTGAAAGGATAATCAGCCATGGTGGATCGTTTCCCGGTGGTGCTGCGAGGATATGACAAAGAGAAGGTCGACTTGGCGTTCGACGCCGCCCAGAACAGCCTGAACCAGGCTCAGAAGACGTTGGCCAGCATGCGTGAGCAGATTGCCGCGGACGATGATCGCATCTTGCAGTTGCAGGCGCAGTTGCAGGAGGAGCGCAACAAGAAGCCACAGAAGAACAGCTTCGCATCGCTCGGCGCCAACGCGCAGCAGATGCTCGCCTCCGCCGAACAGACCAGCACCGAGCTGCTGAACCGCGCCAAGCAGGACGCCTCCGCCACTCGTATGGCCGCCCAGGCCCAGGCGGAAACGCTGCTCAACAATGCCAAACTGGATGCACAGCACATCCTCGACGACGCCAACGCCAAGGCATCCTCCATCCTGCAGAACGCCACCACCCAGGCCGGCTCCCTGACCTCTTCGGCCAAGCAGGAGACCAATCAGCTGCGTTCCGAGACCACCAAGAACATCACCGAGCAGCGTCAGGCCGTGGAACTTGAGCTGAGCAACGCACGCGAGGAGCACAACAAGAAGCTGTCCTCCGAGCGCGCCTCCCAGGAACGCGAGCTGGCGGACATGAAGGCCGAGGCCACCGCCAAGATCGCCGCGCAGCGCAAGGCCGCGAACGAGGAGATCTCCAAGCTCAAGTCCGATTCCAACGATCAGATCGAGGCCGCGCTTGCGGAGGCGAACAAGAAGCTCGCCGATGTGCGTGAACAGGTCTCCAAGATGATGACCGAGGCGCAGCGCAAGGCCGGTGAGATCATTGATGCCGCCAAGTCCAAGGCCCAGGAGATCACCGACGAGGCCGAGGTCAGCCGTACGAATACCATCAGCCAAGTCAGCGCCGAAGTCGAGCAGATCCGCAACGATATCGCCGCCCAGCAGGACGAGGCCACCAAGAAGGTCAATGAACTGTTGCAGCACTTGGAGGAGCGTCGCGAGGCAGCCAAGAAGGAGGCCGACGAGCTGGTGGGGCAGGCCAAGACCACCCGCGAAGAAGCCGATTCCTATGCAGCGAACAAGCGTCAGGAAGCGGATGCCCAGGCTGCCGCCATCGTGCATAAGGCCGGTGCGGACGCTGACGCCCAGGTGGCGGAGCGTCGCGCTGCCGCCCAGAGCGAGCTGGACAGCCTGACCAAGCACATCGCCGATCTTCAGGAGCGTGAGGCCACGATCACCCAGCGCGTTTCCGAACTGCGCTCTATGTTCGCCCAGGCCTTCTCCGGATTCGCGTTCGAGGCCACCAAGAACGCGGCCGAAACGTCGCTGCCGGTGGTCAATCCGGTGCCGGCACCGGTGGAAGGCGAAACCGTGACCGAGCCGGCCAAGGCCGTCGCCGAGGAGTCAGATGCTGCGCCTGCCGAGCAGTCGAACGAGGCCGAGGCTGCGAACGAGGCCGCTGTGTCCGCCGACGAACAGCCCACCGTGGCCATCGCGGAACAGCAGTGAGCGTGGTTACGGTCCTCGAAGAGTGCCTCACCGAGGCTCTTACCGAGTGCTGCATAGCCGTTGACAGCCATTGATGACTACTGATATGGTTCGTTGACCATTGCCAAGCCCGGCCAGGTGCCGGGCTTTCGCATATCTGTACACAAAATACCTGCAAACCTCCATCGTGGATCGTGTTGCAGGTCGTGCTGCAGGTCTTTTGTGTCTATTTATGGCCTATTACGGGGACATGATATGCGCTGTTCCGCTGAATGCAGGTAAAACAGAGACATTTCAGCAGAACGCTGCAGGTAATACAGGTACATGAAAAGGGGGTGCAGGTAATTTGTGTCTCAATAGAGCCGGTTGTTGAGCGTACGGAAGCACAAAATACCTGCAGCCGGTTACACAGGTATACAAAATACCTGCAGCTGATGTGCGGAAGCCTTTTACGGTCGGCCGGCTACACTGCTAGAGACAAGAACTTGCGGCACCTGTGCGTTGAGCCGGGTGCCGCAATCGTTGTAACACGCGCCACAAGCGCACCAATCCGAAGAAGGAGTAGACATGAGTGAACTCTCGCCTCTGACCGGCGAAGCGTTGCACGCCCTGCGTGACGAATTCGACGCCGACGGCACCAACCGTCTGGCCATGAACGCGGTGACCGCCGCCGGTATCGAGAAGGTGGCGCGCAACTACGACCGCGCACGTCTGCTGCAGCGTCGTTTCTCCACCGTGGTCGACAACGGCGAAGCCACCCATCAGGACCGTTCCGGCCGTTGCTGGCTGTTCAGCTCGTTGAACGTGGCCCGTTTCATCGCCAAGAAGAACATGAACCTCAAGGAGTTCGAGTTCTCCCAGAACTATGCGATGTACTACGACAAGCTCGAGCGCGTCAACTACTTCCTCAAGGATGTGGCCGCACTGGTGGCAGCCGGCGAACCTGCCGACTCCCGTCTGATGCAGCATCTGCTCGCCGACGTGATGGGCGACGGTGGCCAGTGGACGATGGCCATGAATGTGTACAAGAAGTATGGCGCCGTGCCGAAGGACCTGTTCCCGGAGACCGAATCCTCCAAGAACACCGGTGCGATGAACACCCAGCTGCGCCACCTGCTGCACACCGCCGTGGCGCACCTGTATGCGGCGGCCGGCGATCAGGCCAAGACCGACGAGATCGTGGCCGAGACCACCGCTGCCGGACACCGCATCCTGACCATTCACCTCGGTGAGCCGCCGGTCTCCTTCGACTGGGAGTGGACCGACGCCGACGGCGAGTTCCATCGCGACGGCGAGATCACGCCGGTCGAATTCTGGCAGAAGTACGTGGGCCCGGCCGGCCTTGAAGACTACGTGTGCCTCGTGGACGACCCGCGCGCCGAACACGCCAAGGGCAAGAAGATCGGCATCGAACACCTGGGCAACGTTGCCGGTGGAGACGCGACCGAATACCTCAACGTGCCGAACCAGTTCATGAAGGACTGCGTGCGCAAGATCCTGGTCGAACAGGGCATCCCGGTCTGGTTCGGTGCTGATTGCCACCCGTTCATGGACCGCGAGAACGGCTCCTGGGCCACCGACCTGTTCGAGTACGGCAAGGTGTACGACGTGGACTTCGACCTCGACAAGGAGGCCCGCGTGCGCTTCGCCGATTCCGCGATGAACCACGCCATGGCCTTCGCCGGTGTGGACGTCGCCGATGACGGCACCACGACCCGCCGCTGGCGCGTGGAGAATTCCTGGGGTGCAAAGATCGCCGACAAGGGCTACTTCACCATGTCCGACGACTGGTTCACCGAGTACGTCTACGAGGTGGCGGTTCCGAAGGCCATGCTCCCCGAGGAGTATCAGAAGGCCCTAGAAGAGCCTGCCACCATGCTCCCCGCATGGGATCCGATGGGCGCATTGGCTAAGTAGCGCGCGAAGCGCGCATCAGCCAATGCGAAAAGCCGGGAATAGAAAACAACCCAGTGGGTTGTTTTCCCGGCTTCCGGCCGACAGGCCGGCGGTGGGCGCGGAGCGCGCTTGCGTGAAACGCAAGCGCGCCTGAGCCGACGCGCCGTTGAGTGGAAAGCCCGGTGGGCTTTCCACAGGCGCGGCTCGGGGCCGATAGGCCACGAGGAACGGCGAAGGTAATGCTGAGTGCCGCCGTAGGCGGCTCCGTTCTTGCAGGGCGCGGAGCGCATTGGCTAACAAGTGGTCCGTCTCGTAATTGTCTGAGTGGTGTTGGCCCCTCTGACGACTACCCCTCAGTCGGCTACGCCGACAGCTCGTCCTGCAAATTCGGACGCGCTACGCGCGCATTCAACTGGCTCGCCTGTCGGCTCGCACAGCACCTACAAACAGCTTCGCTGTTTGCTTCACGGTGCTGTCCTGACAAGGGGAGCCATACAAGCCGTATCGGCCCCCTCTGACGGAGGGGGCTGTCAGCGAAGCTGACTGGGGGAGAGACACGAGAAGAGTGCTCAATTATTAGTGAGACAGACCGCTAGTATGCCTAAGCCGCCGGCCCGCCACCCAACCCGCAAACGTCCGGCCGTCCACAAAACGGCCGGACGTTTCCATATCGGCAGACGCACAGGTAGACTTACGTTTTCGCATGCTTGAATCATTCGGAGAGCAAGAGAGGAGAGTCGGCATGGCAGCACTTCGTGGTCCGGACAGTTCCGAAGACGAGCGTCGTTTGGGGGAGCAGGCCGTCTTTCCGGAGACCGTGGACATCAACATCCGCCAGCTTGACCCGATTCCCGCGCCTCGCGCGTTCCTCAAGGAGCAGCCGCTTACCGACGCGATGAGCGAGCTGGTGCTTCACTCCCGTCAGGAGATCCGAGACGTGCTGAACGGCCGTGACGACCGCTTGCTGGTTATCGTGGGCCCGTGCTCCATCCATGATCCGAAGGCCGCCCATGAATACGCCGAAAAACTGGCCGCCGTCAAGCGCGAGCTTGAAGACCGCTTGGTCATCGTGATGCGCGTCTACTTCGAGAAGCCGCGTACCACCATCGGCTGGAAGGGCCTGATCAACGACCCTGACCTGGACGGCCGTTTCAACATCCGCAAGGGCATGTGGCTCGCCCGCAAGGTGCTGACCGACGTGCTGAGCCTCGGCCTTCCCGCCGCCACCGAATGGCTTGACCCCATCACTCCGCAGTACATTTGCGATGCGATCAGCTGGGGTGCCATCGGTGCGCGCAACACGGAAAGCCAGGTTCACCGCGAGCTGGCCAGCGGCCTGTCGATGCCGGTCGCTTCAAGAACGCCACCGACGGTTCGATCAAGCCTGCCGCCGATTCCTGCTACACGGCCGGGTTCGAACATCATTTCCTGTCCATCAACCTCGATGGGCGCGTCATCTCCGCTGAGACCAAGGGCAATCCGGATTGCCATCTCATTCTGCGCGGCTCCAATACCGGTCCGAATTATGATGCCGAATCGGTGCGTCAGGCTATTGGCCGCGCTGAAGGCTTCCAAGGCGTCCGGTCCGAGCGAACATGGTCTGGTCATCGACGCCGCACACGGCAATTGCGGCAAGGATGAGAACCGCGAAGCCGAAGTGGTCGAGGAGCTGGCCGAGCGCATCGCCGCCGGCGAGCCTGGCATCACCGGCATCATGATGGAAAGCTTCCTCGTAGGCGGCCATCAGAAGCCCGCGCCGCTCGACCAGCTCGTCTACGGACAGTCCGTCACCGATGCCTGCGTGCCGTGGGACCGCACCAACGAGCTGCTGCATACGCTGGCCGACGCGGTCACCGCCCGTCGCAACCTTCAGCGATAAGGTACTTTGTTGCAAGAAACGCTCACTGAACAGTGCTCAGTGAGCGTTTTGCAGCAGAAGGGCGCACTGCAGGCGCGCTGAGGCGCTGAAGTGTGTTTGAGGGTTTGTTTGTTCCTGTGACACTTTATTCTTGGGGAAGATAGTGCACAAGGAGAAGAGAACATGCAGCAGCAGCAAGGCCAGAACCTGGCTGAGCAGACATCACCGGTCCATCCCCAGCCGTTGAACACGCCGGAGGAGCTTCGGGCCATCCGGCAGGCGATGGATGAGGGGAAGAATCCGCTTGTCGCCACCGATGTGCCGCGTTGGGAGGATCAGGTCGGCGTCAGCCGTATCGTCAACCGACGGGTGCTGGAGCTTGAGCCGCTTCCTACGCCGGCCCAAGTGCTAGCGGAACTGCCGCTCAGCGCGCATGCTCAGGAGATCGTCGCCTACTCGCGTGACGAGATCCGCGCCTGCCTCTATGGGCAGGATGATCGTCTATTGGTGATTGTGGGTCCGTGCTCGGTGCATGACCCGGCAGCTGCGCTTGATTACGCCCACAGACTGGCGAAAGTCATGAACGAGCTCGACGGCGAGCTGCTCATCGTCATGCGGGTGTACTTCGAGAAGCCGCGTACCACGGTCGGCTGGAAGGGGCTCATCAACGACCCGGACATCGACGGCACCCACAACATCCGCAAAGGCCTGTTGCTGGCACGCAAGACGTTGCTCGGTGTGCTTGATGAAGGTCTGGCTGCCGCAACGGAATTCCTTGAGCCGACGAGCCCGCAGTTCATCGCCGATGCGGTGAGCTGGGGTGCCATCGGTGCGCGCAACACGGAAAGCCAGGTGCATCGTCAGCTCGCCAGTGGCATGTCGATGCCGATCGGTTTCAAGAACGCCACTGATGGCTCGGTCAAGGCGGCGGTGAACGGCTGTTTCGCGGCGTCCCAGCAGCATACCTTCTTCGGCATCGACCATATGGGCCGTGCCTGTGCCGTGGAGACACTCGGCAATCCGGACTGCCATGTGGTGCTGCGTGGCTCCATTCACGGCCCCAATTACGATGCCACGTCCGTGGCCAAGGCCATGGAGACGATCCGCGACGAAATGCCGGCGGATTCCGCCGCGTCACATGGATTGATCGTGGATTGCTCGCATGGCAACTCCGGCAAAGACGAGCATCGTCAGGCTGAAGTGGTGCGGGACATCGCGCGGCGCATCGCGGCAGGTGAGCGCGGCATCACCGGAATCATGATGGAAAGCTTCCTCGTAGGCGGCAATCAGCCGGCCGCTCCTCTCGACCAGCTGGTCTACGGCAAATCCATCACCGACCGTTGCATCAGCTGGCCGGATACCGAGGCACTGCTGCGCGAGCTGGCCGACGCCGTCGCCACCCGTCGCTGGCACTGACCTTCCTTCTGGCTCCCTTTGTCAAGGGAGCTGTCGAACGTAGTGAGACTGAGGGGTAGTTCTTCTAGTCTGAGATGTAATAACGTGAAAGGAACTTATATATGGGTATGAAAACGGTAGCCATCATTGGCGCATTGGATGAGGAAGTGGCGCTGATCGCCAAGTCGCTCACCCACGTCACCCACATCGCCAAGGGCAGTCTGGACATCGCGGTGGGTACCGTGGACTCGTTCGGTTCGGACGTCATCAAGGTCGCCGCCACGGTGGGTGGCATGGGCTTGGTGAATGCCGCGGCCACCACCCAGCTGCTCATCGATGAATTTGCGCCGGATGCCGTGATTTTCTCCGGAATCGCCGGCAATCTCAACACCCATCTGCATATCAACGATGTGGTGCTCGGTGGTACGTTGCGTTACCTCGATACCGATATGCGTCTGGTGGGACAGTGGAAGCCCGGCACCGAAGACAAGCCGGTCGAGGAATTCTTCTCCGACCCGCACCTGCTGCAGGTCGCCGATCAGGCGCTCGCCAATGCCGGCATCACCCACATCACCGGTATCATCGCCTCCGGCAATTACTTCGTGGACACCCCCGAAAAGGTCGAGGAGGTCATTCGCCGAACCGGTGCCGACGCTGTGGAGATGGAAGGTGCCGCCGTGGCGCAGGTCGCCGCCCGCAACGATGTGCCTGCTCTGGTGATTCGTGCGCTCTCCGACAATGCCGATACCGATTACGAGGTGTTCAAGGAGTTCGATATCTCCGAATACGCCGACACTGCTGCCCGCCTTGCCGTGGACATCGTCAAGCGACTGTGATTCTCTTGGCTTCGGCTGCCCTGATGATGGACTGATGACGCTCTGATGACGCCCCTCTTCATGAGGGGCGTCATCATATGGCGACGGATTGTGTGCTCACAGGTCTTTCCCATAGGCCTATAGGCCCGTAGGTTCACAATGTGAACGATTCAGGCTCTCGTCCGCAGCCAAGGTCCATACTCGAACATCAGGCACAGCGATGTGTGGGGACGTCGTTGTGGCCACAAGCCGATTCACGCCTCTCCGCATGCCTGTCGTTGTGCTTTGAATTGTGAGCCATGGCATGCCAACCGCAGCCATGGCACATGCTGCATAAGTATGTACGGACAGCGTATGCAAACGCTGATTCGCAGCATGAGGAGAGAGAACCATAATGTCTGCAACTGCAACCGCAGCCGTTCAGGAACCCGTGAAGAAGGATTCGGTTCCTGAGATCATCGCTGCTTCCATGGTCGGTACGGCCATCGAATTCTACGACAATTACTGTTATTCCATCGCCGCGGCAAGCTACTTCGGCATGATCTTCTTCACGAGCGTCGCCAAGTCCAACCCGGCGCTCGCCACCCTGATGGCGTTCGTCACGTTCGCCGTGTCCTTCCTTGCTCGCCCGTTCGGCTCCATGCTGTTCGGCCACTTCGGCGACAAGATGGGCCGCAAGAAGACGCTGGTCATCGCGCTGATGACGATGGGCATCGCCACCTTCCTGGTCGGCTGCCTGCCTGGCTATGACCAGATCGGCCCGTGGTCCGTGGTCATCCTGTGCATCTGCCGCGCATGCCAGGGTGTCGGCCTCGCCGGTGAATGGTCCGGTGCCGCCCTCGTGGCCACCGAAAACGCCCCGGCCGACAAGCGTGCGCTCTACGGCTCCTTCCCGAACCTTGGCGCCCCGATCGGCTTCTTCTGCGCCTATGGCCTGAACCTGCTGCTCGAGTCCAACCTGAGCCAGGAGCAGATGATCGCCTTCGGTTGGCGTATCCCGTTCCTGTGCTCCGCGGTGCTGGTCATCATCGGCCTGTATGTGCGCGCCCGCATGTCCGAGACCCCGGTGTTCCGCAAGGCGCACACTGAGAAGCGCACCTCCAAGCACCCGCTGCGTGACCTCCTGCCGTACTGGAAGGAAGTCCTGCTGGGTACGGTCGCCATGGGCATCACCTACACCCTGTTCTATGTGCTCGGCACCTGGTCCCTTTCCTACGGCGTCAAGGGCCTGAAGTTCAGCCAGAGCGATTACCTGCTCATGCAGATGTGCTCGGTGGTGTTCTTCGCCATCTTCATCGTGGTCTCCTGCGTCTACGCCGACAAGGTGGGCCGCAAGAAGGTCCTGTTCGTGGTGACTGCTGGCACGCTGGTCTTCAGCTTCTTCACCCCGCTGCTGCTCGTGCACTCCGCCGCCCACATCATGATTTTCCTGTGCGTCGGCTTCGTGCTCATGGGCGGCCTGTTCGGGCCGTGCGGCGCCTACCTGCCTGAGCTCTTCCCGGTGCACGTTCGTTACTCCGGCGCAGGCCTGAGCTACAACCTCGCCGCCATCTTCGGTGGCGCGTTCGCCCCGACCATCGCCCAGGCTCTGGTTTCCTCCAAGTTCGGCGTGGCCGGTGTGGGCTGGTACATGGCCATCATGGCCGCGCTCGCCCTGCTCGCCCTGTTCCTCATCAAGGAAAGCAAGGATAAGGATTACGAGCTGTGATCGTATGGTTGAGGTCGTTCTGACCTTGACCGTCGAATGAACGGCGTCGCCATTCGTGGTGGCGCCGTTTTTTCGTACCTGTGTCGATGTGGTTTGTGTCGATGTGGTTTGTGTCGATGTGGTTTGTGCTGGCCCGGTATTGCTGATGCGAGTGCGATGCATCGAGCTGTCGGATGGGTTGCACGGCATATGGCGTCGCCTGCCGCCAGTGCCTGGCGTCCGTGGTCCTGGCGCTGCACGTCTCCTCAAATGAACAGTAGGCGAACTTACGTAGTCGGCTTCGTGTGCTACATGAGAGACGTTTTACTCTAGGAATCATGAGTTTCTGGCAGATTATCGTGATTCTGGTGCTGGTCGCATTGTGCATGGCGTGGGCCATCGTCATCTCGTACGGCAAAGGGCGAGCCTCCGGGCGGGCCGCAGCCGAGGAGGCCTTCGCCTCCGATAAGGACGCCAAATCACTGTTCGGCGAGGACGTACCCGTTCGCCCCACCGAGCGTCGTCTCATAGAGGTCATGCCGGAAGCCTTGATCATTACCGACCGCAACGGACAGGTGCAGTACGCCAGCCCCGGATCGGCGCCGTTCGGACTCGTCTCGGGCAAGCGCATCAATTCGCGTGAAGTCGAAGACATTCTTACCCAGGCCGCCTCGGACGGGGGAGTGCGCGAGCGTGAAGTCCAGCTGCCAGTGGACCGTAGCCCGTTCCCTTCGACCATCACCGGTAAAGGTATTGAAGCCGGACAGCTCAGGCCATCGAACACCCTGTATCTGCGTGTGCGCATCGGCGATATCGGCGACGATCTGTATGCGATTTTCATCAGCGACATGTCCGAACAGCGTCGTTTCGAGGCTGTGAGGCGTGATTTTGTGACCAACGTCTCCCATGAATTGAAGACTCCGGCAGGAGCGATCGCGCTGCTTGCCGAGACTATCACCGATGCCGCCGATGATCCGGACGCCGTACGGTACTTCTCCGGCCGCATATCCAAGGAGTCGGCGCGACTGACCGAGCTGGTGCATCACCTGATCGATCTGCAGCGGGCGCAAAGCTCTCAGGGCGTGGTCAATGCGAAGCGCATCTCCGCGTTGGACATAGCCCGTGCTGCGATCGCCGACAACCAGGTGCAGGCGGAGGCCCACCATGTGGATATCCGTCTCAACGCCAACGGGCATTCGGCGCCGCTCGATGCCACCGACGCTTCCGCGGCTGATGCCGAGTCGGCGCGGAATCTGTACATCAAGGCGGATGCCGATGCCATGCAGACGGCGGTCAAGAATCTGGTGGAGAACGCCATTCACTATTCGCCCGAGCGCACCACGGTGGCCGTGGATGTTGCGGAGCGTAACGGCAAGGTCGCTATTCGCGTGGTCGATCAGGGCATCGGCATTCCCGAGGAGTCCTTGGACCGTATCTTCGAACGTTTCTACCGCGTCGACCCCGCGCGTTCGCGCCAGACCGGCGGCTCGGGGCTGGGGCTCGCCATCACCAAGCACTGCGTGCAGGAAAATGGCGGACGCATCTCCGTGTGGTCCCGTGAAGGCGAGGGGTCGACGTTCACCATCGAATTGCCCGCTGCCAAGCCCGACCCTGAGCCCGCTGCCGAGTCTGAGTCCGACCCCGTCGTTGAGCAGGAGCCTGCTGCCGAGCAGGAGCCGGTGCAGCAGGGGAGTCCTTCAAGTGTCTCCGCTGTGGATTCCACCACTGCGGATTCTTCCGCTTCCGGGCCCGCATCGCCGGTGTCCGATGATGATGCCGGTGGGAAGATGACGGAATCGGCGTCCTGAAAGGCTGGCGTCGATTCTCTGGCAGATCTCAGCCGGAAGGCCGGCTCACAGGCTGAATCTTCCAAGCGTTGAAGAAGCGTCGATTTGTCGGGAACCCCTCTCATGGCGAGGCCCGGCGAACACGACAGCCCGATGCGCGCGGGTGGCAATCGCGGAGATCGTGACGTGGCAGGGTGTTTTCGCGTATTCACTCCACGTAGCGCATACTAATAAATTACGTACTTTAGGCAAACGGCAGGAGAACGAAGAGGGGATGGCTACGATGGTATCTGAGAATTTTGCGCTTACCCGACCGGGGACATACCCGAGAAAGGCCACTATGACACGTATTCTTATCGTCGAAGACGAGGAATCCTATCGCGAACCATTGGTCTATCAACTTACACGCGAGGGGTATGACGTGTCTGCTGCGGCCACCGGTGAGGAGGGCTTGGAACTGTTCACCAAGGGTGGCATCGACATGGTGTTGCTTGATCTGATGCTGCCGGGCATTGACGGCACTGCGCTGTGCCGTCGGATACGCGAACAAAGCCGCGTGCCGATTATCATGCTCACGGCCAAGAGCGCGGAGATCGACAAGGTGGTCGGACTGGAGATCGGTGCCGACGATTATGTGACCAAGCCGTACTCGTTCCGCGAGCTGTTGGCGCGCATCCGTGCCGTGTTGCGCCGCAATCAGTCCACCGCCCAGTCCACCGGTGCCGTGGATGATGATATTCCGCTGGTATGCGGGGACATTTCCATGCAGGTCGGCCAGCATCAGGTCACCGTGCGCGGCGAGACCGTGTTCTTCCCGCTCAAGGAGTTCGAGCTGCTCGAGTACCTGATGCAGAACAAGGGACGTGTGATGACCCGCCATCAGCTCATCGATCGCATCTGGGGCTCCGATTACGTCGGCGATACGAAGACGCTTGACGTGCACGTCAAGCGTGTGCGCTCCAAGATCGAAGAGGACCCGGCTCATCCCAAGTATCTGACGACCGTGCGCGGACTCGGCTACAAAATCGACAAGCCCACGGAGTGAAACAAAGTACGGAAACTACACATGCTTCGTGTAGTTTCAAATATGCTCGAGTGTTCATCTTCTGTTTACTGATTTCGGTTTTGGCCCCTCTCAATGGCTAATACTCTAGTAAATGTCATGAGTTGACCGGGTGGGTTTTCCTGCCCGAGATTTACTGATAGAGGGAATAAGAAACATCATGCAGAAGAACATTCTCGTTCGCTCCCTTGCCGCTCTGTCCGGCATCGCGATGCTCGCTACTGTCGCTGCCTGCGGCGACAACACTGCCTCCACTGGCAACAACTCTTCTTCCACCGATTCCGCTACCAAGGCCGAGCCGGTCTCCGGCGACTTCCAGGGCGCTGGCGCTAGCTCCCAGCAGGCTGCCGTCGAAGCTTGGATCGCCGGCTTCCAGGGCACCAACCCTGACGCCAAGATCGCCTACAACCCGACCGGTTCCGGCGCTGGCGTGACCACCTTCCTGACCGGTGCCACCGCTTGGGCCGGCTCCGACAAGGCCCTGTCCGATGACGACATCGAGAAGTCCAAGGCTGTCTGCGCCTCCGGCCAGGCCTTCGACGTCCCGGTCTACATCTCCCCGATTGCCATCGTCTTCAACCTGAAGGGCATCTCCGACGCCGGCAAGCACATCAACCTCGATGCTGCTACCGCCGCCAAGATTTTCGACGGCAAGATCACCACTTGGAACGACCCGGCCATCCAGGACCAGAACGAGGACCTCAAGCTGCCGAGCACCCCGATCACCGTTGTGCACCGCTCCGACAAGTCCGGCACCACTCAGAACTTCGTCTCCTACTTCAAGGATCAGGCTCCTGACGCTTGGACCTACGACCTCTCCGAGAACTGGCCGAACGAGGTTGGCCAGGGCGCCAAGGGCACTTCCGGTGTGATTTCCACCGTCAAGCAGGCCGACGGCACCATCGGTTACGCTGACTTCTCCCAGGTTGGCGACCTCGGCACCGCCGCCATCAAGGTCGGCGACTCCTACAACGAGATCTCCGCTGAGGCTGGCTCCAAGGTCATCGGCGACTCCAAGCTCGACGACACCGCCAAGGGCGACAACCGTGTGGTTGTGAAGATCAACCACGCCACCGAAGCCAAGGGTGCCTACCCGATCGTGCTGGTCTCCTACGACATCGTCTGCCCGGCCTACAAGGACGCCAAGCAGGGCGAGTTCGCCAAGGCTTGGCTGACCTACGTCACCTCCGAGGAAGGCCAGAAGGCCGCTCAGGATGCCGCCGGCTCCGCTCCGCTGCCGTCCAGCCTGACCTCCCAGATCAGCAAGTCCATCGAGGCCATCAAGACCAAGTGACTCACGGCGGTTACACAACCGCATGATTCATTGATTCAGGATAACTGAAAACCGACCAAATCAATGGTCTGAAACTTTGAGCCGCAGTCGTAGTAAACGGCTGCGGCTCAAAGCGGGTAAAGGACATGTTTCCCACATGGCTCTACTCGCAATCGTTTTTGTCAATTCCTTCATATAAGGAGAATCCGTGAGTTCGCAAGACAAAACGGCTCTCGCACCCACAGGCGGGAAAACCGCCGATAAGGTGTTCCGCGGTGTGGCGTATGGCTGCGGCATCCTGATTCTTGTGGTGCTTGCCGCCGTATTCCTCTTCCTCTTCTTCCGCGCATGGCCGCTCATCGGTGGCGATCAGGCTGCGAACAACGAGACTGTTTCCAACTTCACCGGTGGTAAGGCGAACAATTTCTGGGGTTATGTGCTCCCGCTGTTGTTCGGCACCGTGCTGGTCTCCATCCTCGCCCTGATTATCGCCTTCTTCGTTTCCATCGGCATCGCACTGTTCATTTCGCACTATGCGCCTAAGAACATCGCCACTGGTCTGAGCTATGTGGTGGATTTGCTCGCCGCAATTCCTTCCGTAATCTACGGTCTGTGGGGTGGTCTGATTCTGGTTCCTGCCATTTACCCGTTCTGGGATTGGGTGGCCAACCACCTTGGCTGGATTCCGATCTTCGCAGGTCCTGCAGCAAACCCGCAGCGTACCGTGGGTACGGTCGCCGTGGTGCTCGCCGTTATGGTGCTGCCGATCATCACCTCCATGTCGCGTGATATCTTCCTCCAGACGCCGTCCCTGCAGCAGGAAGCTGCGTATGGCCTCGGCGCCACCAAGTGGGAGATGATCAAGCTCGCCGTGATTCCGTTCGGCAAGTCCGGTATCGTGTCCGCCTCCATGCTGGCTCTTGGTCGTGCACTCGGTGAGACCATGGCCGTCTTGATGATCCTGTCTCCTGGCCTCAGCTACTCCATCAAGCTACTGCAGGCTTCCCAGAGCCAGACCATCGCAGCCAACATCGCCGCACAGTACCCTGAAGCCAACGACCTCGGCGTGTCCGTCCTGATTGGAACCGGTTTGATCCTGTTCCTCATCACCTTCGTCGTGAACTTCGTGGCTCGTAAGATCACTGAGAAAGCGGGTGCCTGATGGCTGAAGCAACCAAGAAGAAGAACCTTGACGGCGCTCCCGTCATCGACTTCGACAAGTTCCGCCCGACCCGTTCCTCCGAGCAGGCCCGTAAGATCAAGGACTACGTGATGACCGGCGTCATCGCGCTGGCCTTCGTCATCGCCTGCATCCCGCTGGTCTCCGTGCTGTGGACCACCATTATCAATGGTGCGAAGCGTCTGAACCTGAACTTCCTCGGTTACAACATGACCGGTGTGGTCGGTGGTAACCCGACCCCGTCCGGTGGCTACGGTGGTGTTCTCCACGCCATCATCGGTACTCTTGAGATCACTGCCGGTGCAATGGTCATCTCCATCCCGATCGGCATCATGTGCGCCGTGTACCTGGTTGAATACGCGCACGGCGGCAAGCTGGCCATGACCATCTCGCTGCTCGTCGATGTGATGAGTGGTATTCCTTCCATCGTCGCCGGTCTGTTCGCATTCTCGATGTTCACCATCGTGTTCGGACCTGGTACCATCAACGGTTTCGAAGGTTCTGTGGCATTGTCCCTGCTGATGTTGCCGACCGTGGTCAAATCCTGTGAAGAGATGCTGAAGATCGTTCCGAACGATCTTCGTGAGGCTTCTCTTGCTCTGGGTGTTACCAAGCAGCGTACGATCACCAAGATCGTGCTCCGTACCGCTCTGCCGGGCATCGTCTCCGGCTGCATCCTCGCCATCGCACGTGTGATCGGTGAGACTGCACCGTTGCTGATGACCGCAGGTTACATCGCCAGCACCAACGTGAACCTCTTCTCCGGCCAGATGACCACCCTGCCTGTGTACGTCTATCAGGAATACTCCAAGCTCAACGCCAACTGCCCGGCTGGTGCCGACGCCTCCTGCGTCACCACCATTCCTATGGAACGTTCCTGGTCCGCCGCACTTGTGCTGATCATCATCGTGCTGCTCTTGAACTTGATCGGCCGTCTGGTCGCCAAGGTCTTCGCAGTCAAGACCGAGCGCTAAACCGTTCAACAATAAGGAATAAGGAAACATCATGGGACAACGTATTGACGTCAACCACGAGAACATCTACTACGGTGACTTCCTTGCTGTGGAAGATGTGAACATCAACATCGAGGCCAACAAGGTCACCGCGTTCATCGGCCCCTCTGGCTGCGGCAAGTCCACCGTGCTGCGCACCCTGGATCGTATGCACGAGCTTATCCCCGGCGCTCACGTCGAGGGCGAGGTCCTGCTCGAGGGCAAGAACCTGTACGACAAGGACGTGGATCCTGTGTCCGTTCGTCGTGACGTCGGCATGGTCTTCCAGCGCCCGAACCCGTTCCCGACCATGTCCATCCGCGAGAACGTGCTCGCCGGTGTTCGTCTGAACAACAAGCACCTGAGCAAGTCCGACGCCGACGACCTGGTTGAGTGGGCCCTGCGCGGCGCCAACCTGTGGAACGAAGTCAAGGATCGTCTGGACAACCCGGGCATCGGCCTTTCCGGTGGTCAGCAGCAGCGTCTGTGCATCGCCCGCGCTGTGGCTGTGCACCCGCAGGTCGTGCTGATGGATGAGCCTTGCTCCGCCCTTGACCCGATCTCCACCCTGGCCGTTGAGGATCTGATCAACGAGCTCAAGGACGATTACACCATCGTGATCGTGACCCACAACATGCAGCAGGCCGCCCGTATCGCCGACTACACCGCCTTCTTCAACCTGAAGGCCGTTGGCCAGCCCGGTCACCTCGAGTACTTCGCCGACACCACGACGATGTTCAACAACCCGCAGAACGAAGAGGCCGAGCGTTACATCTCCGGCCGCTTCGGCTGATCGATCCTGCGCGCGGCCCACGCGGCTGTACGCAGGTTGTGCCTGAGCGTGGCGTTGACCGCGTAAGGCTGATAAAGACCGCCCGTGAGGCGGTCTTTTTGTTTTGTTTTCTTCTTTCTCGCCTGCAACGATTCTGCCAATCCTCGACCTAGTCTGGCGCACTTATGCCGATTGGCAGAATTACTCGGCAGAATCGTCGCTGCTGATGCATTATGAAGTGCAACGATTCTGCCATGGTGGGTTGTGACTTACTCTGATTAAGCCAATCTGCCAGTTGCTTTGGCAGGATCGTTGCGGTGCGATTGCATCACAGTGTGGCGGCGTACTGAGCCACCGAAGCGGTAACTTCCTTGAGATAGTCGAGCGAACGACGCCAATGGCCGGGGACTTCGATTGAATGGTTGGCGTCCGGATACTCATGCACGTGCGGGGTCAGTGCATTCGCGCGCGTACGGTCGTAGAACGGGTCCGCAGTGCCGGCGCAAATCAGCGGCGCAGGGCCGTTGTACCGGCTGACTCGGGCATGCGAATCGCCGGCATGTTCTGAGCGAATCGCCTGTGCTGCCTCTTCCACGCTCGGCGCCTCGGGCTCGCCAACGATGTCATCGCCGACGGCGGGCACCGGGATCACGCGCGCCGACGGGTCAAAGTCGGCGTGATGCAGCACCGGAGTCAGCAATACAAACGGCAGACCATAGTGCGATGCCACATGCGGATAGGTCATCGTCGTCAACGATTTGCCGATCAGCAGCAGTCGCGGCGCGCGGGCAGGCGAGGCAGAGCCATCGGTCCCGGATGCGTTGCGCACTGATGCGACCCAATCGTCGATGGCATCATTGAGCACAGGAATCACGGTGGACAGGTCGTCCGAAGCGTTGCGCACATTCATACGATCGATGCGCCAGCCGTTTTCCGCCAATGCCTGGGCAGCCCAATACAGCAGCGGACGATCGCAGTTGTAGCCAGTGCCGGGCATCAACAGCACGCGCCCGTGCTCATGCCCCGGCTTGACCGTGTTCTTTCTCCATGAAGTGATACTGACTTCCACCGGTGTCTGTGCCATGTTCCCCTTCTTTCGGCCTCTTATCTGCGATTGCCAGTCTACGCTTTTCCGCTAACTGCATTCTCCGAATCCGACGGCAGTGTTTTCGCGATATATGCACCGGTTATAATCAACGATGGTTCTGATCGGGTGACTGCGTCGAACGCGCGCGGACAGGTCGATCAGGGCGAGTCGCAATTCTCGCCGGGGTGACCATGTCCAGCACGACAAGCAAATCAGACGAATGGCAGCATTGACGTCAGCATTGACGTTTATGCGTCTGTGTCGGTGCCACGCATCGACGTCTCTCGCTTGCCGGCGAACGGCGAAACCCCGCACAACCCAAGGAAGTAGAGAGTAATGGAGAAGTTCTTCCATTTGAAGGAGAACGGCACGACCGTCTCGACTGAGATCCTGGCCGGCCTCACCACCTTCTTCGCGATGGCGTACATCATCGTCGTCAATCCGCAAATCCTGTCCCAGACCGGTATGCCGTGGGGAGGCGTGTTCCTCGCCACCATCATCGCGGCCATCATCGGCACCTTGGTCATGGGCCTGTTCGCCAACGTGCCGTACGCGCAGGCGGCCGGCATGGGCCTCAACGCATTCTTCACCTATACGGTATGTTTCGGCCTGGGCTTCACCTGGCAGCAGACCATGTGCATGGTGTTCCTGTGCGGTCTGATTAACATCATCATCACGGTCACCAAGATCCGCAAGATGATCATCCTAGCCATCCCGGTGGTGCTGCAGCAGGCCATCGGCGGCGGCATCGGCCTGTTCGTGGCATACGTGGGCATGCTGAACGTCGGCCTGATCAAGTTCACGCCCGGCGACCCGAAGGCCGCCGCCGAGGGCGGTGCCGTGGCCGCCACTCCTGGTCTTGCCACCTTCAACGACAAGGTGCTGTGGGTGTTCCTTATCGGCCTGCTGCTGGCCGTCGTGTTCACGGTGATGAAGGTCAAGGGCGGCCTGCTGCTGGCCATCGCCATCACCACCGTGGTGGGCATCCCATTCGGCGTGACCAACTTCGGCTCCTCGATGTCCATCTCCGAGACCTTCTCCCAGCTGCCGCAGACCTTCGGCGCGATTTTCTCCGCCGACGGCTTCCCGGCGCTGTTCTCCGACCCGGCCAAGCTGCCGCTGGTGATCGTGACCATCTTCGCGTTCTCCATGTCCGACACGTTCGACACGCTCGGCACCTTCATCGGCACCGGTCGCCGCACCGGCATCTTCTCCCTGGAGGACGAGAAGGCGCTGGAGAACGGCCATGGCTTCTCCTCCAAGATGGACAAGGCCCTGTTCGCTGACTCCATCGCCACCTCGATCGGTGCCATCTGCGGTACCTCCAACACCACCACCTATGTGGAGTCCTCGGCCGGTATCGCGGCCGGTGGCCGTACCGGCCTGACTTCGGTGGTCGTGGCGGTCTGCTTCGCGCTGTCCGCGTTCCTGGCCCCGGTGGTCTCCGCTGTGCCGTCTGCCGCCACCGCCGGTGTGCTGGTGCTGGTGGGCTGCATGATGGCCGCTTCGCTCAAGGAGATCAACTGGGCGGACATCGACGAGGCCATCCCGGCGTTCTTCGCGGCCGTGTTCATGGCCTTCTCCTACTCCATCTCCTACGGCATCGCCGGCGGCTTCATCATGTACTGCATCGTGAAGACCTGCAAGGGCAAGGCCAAGGAGGTCCATCCGATGCTCTGGATCGTCTCCGCGCTGTTCATCCTGGACTTCGTGTGCATGGCGATTCTGTGACGGGCTTGGCAAGCCTATGATTCGGGCAGGTCGATCCGCTGGGTCGGCCTGCCCGTTTGTTTTGGCGGCACATCCGCAACGATTCCGCCATTGCCGAGCGGAGATTGGCGGTATTGCGTCAATCAATCGGCCTGCATGGCAGAATCGTTGCACTGTATGATGGGTCAGCCGCAACGATTGTGCCAAGCGTTCGGCTGGATTGGCTTGACTCCGTAGATTATTGGGATTCGATGGCAGAATCGTTGCTATTGCGACACGCCGATGTGATGGGCGACGGCTGCTTTGTCCGCGACCGACCGTAGTCTATCCACTCGTAAACCACAGACCGTTGGTTGAGGTGCGCGCAAACGCACTTCCGAAGTTTGGTTCGCCAAGCCAGCGCAGGTTGAGAGATATGCGTCCGATAAGGACCGAAGCGGATACGCTTCATGATGTATTGCTCTGCCTGTGCGCAGGGCTTTTTTATTGCCCAGCCGAGTGTTCCGATTTCAGATCAATGGCCGATTTAGGAAGGAACGCCATGAAGAGGCCCGAAAAGGAAGCGGTGGTCGCTCAGCTTACGGAACAGTTCCGTAACGCTGATGCTGTCTACCTGACCGAGTACCGCGGGCTTACCGTTCCGCAGGTTTCCGAACTGCGCGAAAAGCTAGGCCGCGATACTTCCTACACTGTGGCTAAGAACACGCTGGCGCGCATCGCCGCCAAGGAAGCGGGCATTGAGGGTCTCGACGACCTGCTCAAGGGCCCGACCGCCATCACCTTCGTGAAGGGCGACTTCATCGAGGCTGCGAAGACGCTGCGTGATTTTGCCAAGACCAACAAGGCTCTCGTGATCTCGGGCGGCTATGCCGATGGCACCGTCTACGACGCCGAGGGTGCCAAGAAGCTTGCCGACCTTATGTCTCGCCCGCAGCTGCTCTCCAAGTTCGCTGGAGACCTCAAGGCCACGACTGCCAAGGCCGCATACCTGTTCGTCGCTCTGCCTACCAAGGCCGTGCGTACGATCGATGCTCTGCGCGAGAAGCAGGAAAAGGCAGCTTGATTCCCATGCGGCTCGCCGCATGAACAATTCGGAAAACAAATACAACATTGAGACGGTAAGGCCGCCGAGTCGTGCAGGCCGCCGCCAGAATGAAAGGAAGCCATCATGGCTAAGTACACCAACGAAGAGCTCCTGGAAGCTTTTGGTGAAATGACCCTCGTCGAGCTCTCCGAGTTCGTCAAGGCCTTCGAAGAGAAGTTCGACGTCGAGGCCGCTGCCCCGGTCGCCGCTGTCGCTGCCGCTCCGGCTGCTGGCGCTGCTGCTGAGGAAGAGGAGAAGACCGAGTTCGACGTCGTCCTGACCGCTGTCGGCGACAAGAAGATCCAGGTCATCAAGGCTGTCAAGGCCATCACCAACGCTGGCCTGGCTGACGCCAAGGCTATGGTTGACGGCGCTCCGAAGGCCATCCTCGAGAAGGCCAAGAAGGAAGACGCCGAGAAGGCCAAGGCTCAGCTGGAAGAGGCTGGCGCCACCGTCGAGCTCAAGTGATTTGTGCGGCTTGAGCCGCGAATCAACAGCTTGTGAAACCCCGCATCTGAGCAATCAGGATGCGGGGTTTCTTGTATTTCTTGATTTGTGCGCGATGAAACTATCGGCCTATTGGCCTGGCGGTTTGGGCACTGTCGGTTTGGACACTGAGGGGAATACGCTGCGGGTCAGACGCTAGTCTGACTAGACGCTGTGGATTTCCCCGTTGACTGACGGAAATACAACGGAATTATGTGGTATCTCCATCAGCTAACGTCTTATTCCCCGTCAGCAACGTTATATCTCCGTCAGTCAGTCTCCGTCAGTTGACGAGGGGAATAGAGCCTTTCGACAAAACCGGGCGATTCTTCTCGTTATAATTCGCGGAAAATCAGCACAAGATGACACAATTGCACGTAATGTGGTCAGTAGTGTGTTTAGGAAGGCGGTCATGGTGAGCGAGTGGACGGTGCGGATCAATGGAGTTGATCAGGTCAGCGTCAAACCTGGCGAGAGCTTGGAGATTGGTCGTAAGCCATTGCGCCCGCTTGCCGCCAATGGCCGCACCCGTCTGGATGTGGTCGACCAGACCAAGTCGATGTCGAAACGTCACGCATTGTTCTCGGTGCAGGAGAATGGTTCGGCATGCGTGCGCGATCTTGGTTCCACCAACGGTTCATATGTGGTGCGTGACAACGGGGATTTGCTCCGTCTGCCGGCGAATGCCGATTTTCTCCTGCCTGTCTCACCGATGCGTATGCAGTTCGGTGATGTTCCTGCCGACTTCATCCGTATCGACGAGCCTGTTGACGCGGAATCCAGCCAGCCGGTGCCGGATCTCTTCGGCTATGCCACGTCCGATGCACCGCAGGAGCCGGATGCCGCGGACATGTCGGTGGACGATATTCTCGATTTGCGCGCAGGGGAGCCTACCGCCATATTCAGCGCGGATAGTGTGAAGCGCAAAGTCAACGAGTTGGAGCTGGGCAGTCTCAATATCGTGCAACTCAACCATCAGCCCGAAGAACCACTCTCGCCGCGTGATTTGTTTGCCGATGCCGAAGCGCAGCAGCAAGCCGCTGCACAGGAGCCCGTGGAGCCGGAGACGCCCGCTGAGAGCGAACAGCCCAAGTCCGCGTTGCGTCCGGGTATCCGCATCTCCGGGTTGGTTCCGGTGGATGCGATCGCCCATCCTGCGCATTTGGCGGAACAGTCCTCATCGGACCATACTGAATCGGTCCATGCCGAACCAAACAATGCCGAGCCAGTGGACCAGACGACGATCGTACCGGACCCGTCGCCCGAATCAACGGCAACGCAGTCTGCGGAACAGGGGAGCGGCCCCGCCCAGGATGCCACGTTGAGCGCATCCGCAAGCGAGAGTGACAGTGACACAGCAGTGCCGGAATCGACTCCCGCAGACGGGGAGTCTGCCGAACGGTCCGCGCAAACCAGTGCTGAGCAGACCAGTACTGCACAGGCCTACACTGAGCAGTCCAGTGCCGCGCAGTCCAGCGATGAGCAGACCAGCAATCCGCAGGCAGGCGATGGCCAGACCACGAATGCCACGGAGACCACGGATGGCGCGACGCACGCTACCAATCCGTCGCTGGTGTTCGAGCCTATTGTCATGCCGGGCGACGATACCGCTGGCGATGGCGCGACCCATGCGGATGGCTCTGGTACTGTGAGCGCCGCCGGGCAGACGGGTACGGATACCGCATTTGCCGGAGCCGCAGCAGGTGCCTCGGAATATGCCGCAGCCAACACGTACACCCCCGCATTCGAGCCGGGGTCGGTGTTCGACAAGGTGGCGAAGGGTGAGCTGAAGGCACAGGAGCCGGTGGTGGAAGTCGATGGGTACAATTCCAACGATGCCCAAACCACGCAGGACTTCTCGGTGCAATTCGAGATCGCACGCCGTCCCGAATTGCTGGCGTTTCTCGCGATGAACCCATATCTGTACGATGACATGTACGCTTGGCTTGCCGCCCGCGGCGAAGCTGATATCGATGAAGCTCTGGCCAACAACAAGGGCTATCAGGAATACCGCGAAGCGGTCGGAAAGTGAGCCGGGAGATGACTCAAACGCAGGATCAGCAGAATCCACAGAATCAGCAGAATCCACAGAATCAGCAGGAACATCAGGCACAGCAGAACGAGCGGACGGCCAGCACCATGATCGGACTGAACCGTATCCGCGGTTGGCGGGACAAGTACCGTGCCATGCTCGCACCGTCGCCGCTGGAGGACGTGAACCAGCTGGTGGCCAAACTGGACATGACCCATGCCCATCCGTCCGGAATCGCCCAGCTGTTCGCATCAGGCCACGTCCGCCTGGATTCCTTGTTCCGTGATACCGGCATGCTCAAGGCGGCGGAACGCCATCTCACCCGAGTGCTCGACGATCAGACGGCCAAGCGCCGAATCTCCGGCGTGGCGGAGCTGTCGATGGCGGTGGGCGTAGCCACATGGAACGGCAACGCGCTGCCGGTGCTGCTGTATCCAGTGACCGTCTTCCTACCCAAAGAAGGCTCCGCGCCCTCCATCCAGTTCGCCGGTCGCGTCACGCTGAACAGCACATTCGTCAATGTGCTGCGCGAGCAGCGCGTGTATCTGAACGAGGATGCGCTGTTCGACGGATCCAGCTATGACAGCGGTACGCCTGAGACCTCCGCGATGTTCTCCCGGATTGCCGCCGAGGCGCATGAGGCTATCGCCGATTTCGCCATCGAACGCCATATCGTGCTGGGCTGCTTCATGGATCCCAACTCATTGATCGTGTCAGAAAGCCAGCAGTTCATCGACCAGCTGGAGAACGGTGCAACCGGCAATGTGCTGCTGGATGCGCTCGCCGGCGACGAGCAGGCGCAGGCGTCGCTCAGAGATGCGAATCCGCCACAGTACAGCCCGTTCGATTCCGATCCGCATGCCGAATTCGCGGTCGGGGATGTGGACAACACCGTACGGTACGCGGCGGATCTGGCAGCTGCCGGTCACAGCATCGTGATCGATGGGAGCTTCCCCAAGGGGGCCGCCGAGCAGGCCGTGGCTATCGCGTCCCGCTGCCTGATGAGCGGACGCTCCGTGCTGTATGTGCCCGGAGTCACCGAGCAGAAGCGTCGCTTCATCCAGGCCGCATCGGCTCATGAGCTCAAGGCGCAGCTGCTTGACGTTTCGGATGAGCACGCCAATGCTGCCATCGACAAGCAGCTTATCGCAGCGGTCGGTTTCCAGCCGGGCGTGGCAACCCAGCGTTTCGACCAGTTGGCCGACGAGCTGGTGGGAGTGCGCTCCCGACTGACCCGATACCTTGGCGATCTTCACGGCGTCAGCGACAAGTGGAACGTCTCCGCATATGAGACCATCCAGAATCTGGCGCGTATCTCCGTGCTGCCCACGCATCCCGCCACCCATGTGCGCCTGCGCGAGCAAAGCGCGCTTACCGTCGGCTCCGACATGGAGGCGTGGATTAGCAAGCTTGAGCGTGCGGGAGAACTCGGCGAATTTGCCATCGGCCCCGAAGACACGGCTTGGTACAAGGCGAATCTGACCACTGAGGATCAGGCCATCGATGCGTATCGGCGTGTGGATGACCTGCTGCGCCGCTATCTGCCTGCCACGCGCGAGCAGGTGAAGCGCACGGTGCAGACGTGCGGTTTCCCTGTACCCGCCACCACACGTGAGTGGGAGCGTCAGGTGACGGTGCTCAAGAACCTCAGGCGTGTGCTTGATGTCTTCCAGCCGGAGATTTTCGAGCGGGACATCGATGCGATGATTCAGGCCACGATGTCCAAGGCGCAGCGCAAGTCCGAGGGGGCTGGCATGGGCTTCTGGGAGCGTCGCCGCCATATCAAGGAAGCCAAGTCCCTGTTGCGGGTCGGCGCCCAGGTGGAGGATCTGCATGAGGCGCTGAAGGTCGTGGCCAAGCAGGGGGAGCAGTGGCGCCAGTTCGTGCCTCACGGCGGCTGGCCGGTGCTGCCCACCAAGCTGGACGACATCATCACCACACTTGATGGGCTGCTGGGCAACATGACCTCCCTGGACACCGTGCTGGCCACCACGCCTACCGGCGGCAATCTGGAGACCGTCGATTTCAACACGGTCGAAGCGCGCCTGAAAGCGCTGCTCGACGACCGCAAGGCATTGGATACCCTGCCCGAACGTTGCCGTCTGGAACAGGACCTCGCAGCGGCTGGCCTGACTGAATTGGTCAATGACCTGACGATTCGGCATGTCGGCGTCGATCAGGTTCGCGGGGAACTGCAGCTGGCATGGTGGACCACGGTGTTCGACGACATCGTTCGCTCGTCCGCAATCATCTCGAATCAGGATGGGTCTGCGTTGCAGACCGCATCCGACCGGTTCGCGCAAGTCGATGTGGAGCACGTGCGCTCCATCGGGCCGATGGTGGCGCAGGAATCGATGCGCCGGCTGTGCGACATGCTGTTCTCCCGCACGCAGGAAGCCAATCAGCTGCACACCGTGCTCGCGGGACGCGGACATGTGACGCTCAGCCGAATCCGCCGCGACCATCCGGAGATCCTCGCTGCGGCCAAGCCGATCATGGTGGCGGCACCGGGTACCCTGGCCGCTCTCACGGAGCCGGGCATGCTCGCCGACGTGGCCATTCTCGATGCATGCGCGCATATCCCGTCAATCGAACTACTGTCCATCCTGGGACGTGTGCGCCAGGTGGTGGTGATCGCCCATTGTGCAACGGTCACCAGCGAATCGGTCAAGGAACTGATTGGCATGCTGCCACATGTCACAGTGGTGGCTCAGCCATGCTGCCGTGCGCCACGGTTGGCTGCATTTCTGGAATCCGAGGGATACGGGCCCGTCGATTACGACGTGGCTACGGAGCCGGCCACCGGTTCGGTCCGGTTCCACCGCATCGAGGCCAATGGCGTACCCGTGATGTCAACCGGTCTCGTGGAGTCCAGTCAGCAGGAGATCGACGAAGTCGTGCGTCTCATCACCGAGCGCGCCTCCAGCTTCACCGTGGTGCCTTCCCGCTACATCCTCGCCGTCGTGGTGATGACGGACGTGTTCCGTACGCGTCTGGGAGCCGAACTCAAGTCGCTCGCTTCCAAGAACAAGCCGATGGGGCGCTTCCTGCGCCATGTGCGGTTGGTGCCGTTGCGCGATGTATCGGGTACGCAGGCCACGGACGTGATCATTTCGATGTGCTACGCCAAGACCGTGCACGGCCGTCTGCTGCAGCAATTCGGAGTGTTGGAAAGCGACGGGGGTCGCGGCATGCTCCTGGACGCTCTGGCGCTCGCCGACCGCAATCTTGACATCGTTTCCGCCTTCGGCCCGGAGGACATGGATGACGAGCGCCTGCATCAGGCAGGCCCGAGATTCCTGAAAACGGTGCTGTCGTGGGCGGGCCAGATGGATGAGCGGCCGGTGCTGCCGGTGCGCTCTGTGGCTGGCGGCAATGTGCTGTTCAACGATCTTGCCGATCGCCTGCGTGCACGTGGCCTTGATGCTGCGGTGGATTACGGTTTTGACAAGGGCGTGAAGATCCCGCTCGTCGTCGGCTTGAAGGACAAGCCGTTCGCGTTGGCTGTGCAGACCGATGACGCCAATTTCATGTCGGTGCAATCCACTCGCCGCCGTCACCGTCTGAGCAGCCAGGACCTGATGTCGTTGGGTTGGAACGTCATGACGGTGTGGAGTGTGGCTGCCTTCGTCAATCCCGATAAGGAAGTCGAGCGTATCGTGACTCGTCTCGGCGGAGATCTACCGCGAGGTGGCATAGGCATGGCTGAGTATTCGGCGAGCCGCCGAACCCCGCGCCAGCATAGGCGTGTGGTCATGAAAGGCACTGAGCGGTTCGACGCCGATGGCGTCAAACTCGAGCCCGGTGACATGCAGACCGAGCAACAGCGCGACGCCGACGACGACAAGCGCATCCTGGGGGAGCTGCCGCCTCACTGGGCTGTGTTCAACGACAAGCGTTGAACTTCGCCCAGTGAGGCGGCCTTCGCGGGCGCTTGTGGTGCGCCCGCTCACTTCAGCGCATCACGGCTACGATCGCGCCGGCCTCCTGTGATTGCATGACGCGTACTGCTGCATCGGCCGGCATCGCGAATGATGCCTTGCGCTGCACTGTGCCATATCCGGATTCGGCATCCGGGTCCGCCTCGTTGACGCCCATCACCAGAGCGTCGTCGGCAAGCACGCATGTGGCGGCGGTGCCATACGACGGCGAAGTGTCCGTCTGAGTACCGTTCTCGTTGCTGCCCCCGTCGCTGGAATGGCCGCCGTCGGCGCATCCCAATGCTGACACCAGTTTCACACGATCGCCGGTTGCCAATTCGTCCAAGGCGCTGGCCAATCGCACTTCCACCACGGTGTTCCCCGGCGGCACCAGCGGAGCAGCCCTAGTCATCGATGTCAGCACCGGATCGCCGCCGCCGATATCGATATATGCGACATTTCCGATCAACTCGTCAATGGAGTCGGTCATGGATGCCGTCACTGCGACAACAGGGAACCGGATGACTTCCACATCGTCCGCTCCGATGATCTCGCCGCGCGCGATCGGCCGTGCGGCCACCGCCACCGGTGCCGTGCCGGTCTGTGACACCACCGCTTCAATCGCGAACAACAATGCCAAACCGGCGCACAGTGCGGCGGTGAGGCGCCGTGCTGCAAAAGAGGCCCGTCGGCGCCGCAATGAGCCGGTGGGCGGAATCCTGAATTTCGGCAATACAGAAAAGGTCACCATGCGAACATGGTGACCGTAGTGTCAGCGTCTTGGCAAGCCAAACCGACCTATGTGGTTCTAGCTTGCCGAGTTATCCACATAGTTTCACATCGTGGACATTACTTGGATGATTTGTCGGTACGGTAGAAACCGTGGCCTTTGAATTCGATCGGCACGGCCGAATACACCTTATGCACCTGCTCCTGAGAGCACTTCGGGCACACTGTGATCGGATCGTCGGAGAACGACTGCTGTTCGGTGAAATCGTAGCCGCAGTTCTTGCAGCGGTAATGATAAGTAGGCAACGGATTCCTCCACACACATACACAAGTTTTTTCCCGCATGACCCAGCGCCATGCCAAGCAACCGTTCATATCCTAGTCATTGCCCTGACACTTCGCCTTGGGAGCGCTGACGCTTCGTCTTGAGAGCACTGACACTTCGCTTCGGTGGGTCAGCCCCGGCAGCCGGTGGTCTCAAGGCCAATGCCGGGAATCAGTCGTCTGCGCGACGCCGAAGCCGCCGATATCCCGCCGGTGTGAGGACAGCGTCAGCCGGCACGTCATGCGGCTGGGTGGGCAGACGGCCGCCGGTCACCTCCCACGGCCAGCACACCGCGATCAGCAGGCAATCCTGCCGTCGTGCGGCCAGTGCACGGTCATACCATCCGGCTCCGCGGCCAAGGCGGACGCCCTGCGAGTCCACGCCGAGGGCGGGTGCGATGACGACATCCGCCTGCTTGAGGGCGTCGGGAGGCAGCACGTCCGAACTCGGTTCGTCGGGCCGCAGATGGCCGGTGCCGCTCACTTCCTGCAGATCGTCCAGCGAACGGACGACGCTCCAGCCGATGTCGAGACCGGATCCCAATCGCGGTACCAGAACCGTGCAGTCCTGCGTCAGCAGCCATGCAATCAGCGGCCGTGTCTCGATCTCCGTGCCCATGGACACGTATGCCGCCACCGTCATATGCGGCCGGACCGTCAGTTCGGGCAGCTCGCGCACCAGGGCGCGTCCGGCGATGAGGCGCTCATGGGAAGTGGTGCGCTTGCGCAGCGACAGCGCGCGATGGCGCAATTCGCTCTTGGACGGTTCGCCGGCCGCCTGCGGATCCTCATGTGCGGAATTGTTGTCGCTCATATCGCACAACATAGCGCAAATATATCGCACAACATATCGCACCCGGGCAATGATCCGTCATGTCGATACGTGGCTACAATAAGGGCCGTGTCAGTTTTCCGATCCATCAAAGAAGCGCTCCACCCCGACAACCAGATTCGCATGCCCCGCCTGACCCATGCCGGTTGTCCCATCGTGCTGCGCCCGCTGACCATGGATGACGAGGACGCCTGGGATGAGGTCCGCTGGCGCAACAACGCGTGGCTGGCACCTTGGGAGTCGGGCGATCCGATGCATGGCGGATCCATCACATTCAACCAATGGATCCAACGCCAGCGCCGCAACGAGCAGCATGGCATAGGCGCTTTGTTCGCCATCGAATACCAGATGCGCATCGTCGGGCAGATCTCCTTGGGCGCGATCTCCTATGGCTCGATGCGCACCGGTGTGGTCGGATACTGGGTCGACCAACGCTACGCGGGCCATGGTTTCGCTCCGATGGCGCTCGCCATGCTTGCCGACTGGGCGTTGACCGATCCGTTCGGTCCGGCTCTGCATCGTCTGGAAATTGCCATTCTGCCCGATAATGCGCGCTCGCTGGCGGTGGTGCGCAAAGTGGGTGCGCATCATGAGGGATTGCGCGAACGATACATTTATGTCAACGGTCAGTGGCGTGACCATGTGACCTTCGCGATGTTGGCCGAGGATGCCGGGCAGGGGTTCACTGAGCGATTGCTGCATGGGTCGTCTGGTTCGACACGCCCGTAGCTGAACCTGCCAGTTCGTCGGCGGGTCTCCTATTCTTGACTCTATGGGTTACGAGTCACTAAGCACAGTTATCGTGCTGGTGATAGCGGTGATCGTAGTCGCCGTATGGCTGCCTGCGCGTACGGCCAACGGTATGAAGCGTGCAGCCGAACACCGGCAGGATCGCTACTCTCCCTCGCTGCGCATAGTGGAGGCGGCGGATGGCAGACGATTCGGCGATGTCAAGCCGCGTGAGGCGAAAGGGGCAGCAATGCCAGTATCTACAACGTCAGGAAAACTGACACCGGCGCATATCGCGCATGTGCGTGAACTGCGCAGGCAGTCCATCAGACGCCGTCAGATTCTTGTCGGTGCATTGCTTGCCGTAACGGTACTGGTGGTGGTGCTGGGTCTGACGTTGCATTTCAGCCCGCTGTTCGCGTTGATTCCGTTCTCCCTGACGGTTGTGGTGCTGGCTTTGGGTGCCAACGCGGCGCGTCAGGCTCGTGAATGGGAACGTAAGGTGCGGCGTTACGAACGTACGCATGCACGTACCCGTACCCCTCAGGTGACGCAGAATGCCAGGCGCGATCAGGCGACTGCCGAAGTGGCTGGCTCTCGGTCGGAATCCGCTGACCGCAGTGATGCCGGTGATTCCAAGGCCGCAGTCGTCGTGGATAAGGGTGTTCAGCGTCAGATGCCCGATGAGACCTCTACCGAGGTGATGGAACAACGCCAGATTCGTCGTGCGCTGCGTGCGGCGGAGGTCGAGCAGGCCAAAGCCAAGGCGGAGCGCGAACGCCAGCGCCGCGAGAACCAGTCCGAAGCGGTGGCCGAGGGGGCTTCGCAGCAGTCCTCGCCGTCAGCGGATTCGATTTATGCCGAGACACCGGACCAAGCCGATGCACAGTCCAGCCGGCACACTCCAGCCGAAGAGGATACGAAGCGTGCTTCTGCCACCGAACCATCCCTCACCGTGCGCGACGAGCGTGACCAAGAGATGAGTGACGCCACATCCGAATTGGCGTCGGTCACGCCGGCCCGTGCACTGGACGTATTCGACATGGCCACCTCGCAGGATCTTATTTCGTTCTCGCTCGGCGAACCGCGCAACGAGGGCAATGCGCCGGAAAGCCTGGAGATCAAGTCCACTCGTCAGGTATCCAAGGCTGAGCCCGTGGCGCCGGAAGTGGCTGAGCGATTGATCGATGAGGCGCGCGCCGCCAAGGCCGCGGATGATGCGCAGGCGGCGGAGAAGGCTGAATCGTCTGCCAAGTCCAAGGTCGGTTCGGATGATGAGGCCGGTTCTGATGGAACCGGTGCGAACGAGGCCAGTGCGAACGTGGATGCAGTCCAAGCCGAGGAGGCCGAGTCCTTCCGGGAGCGCGAGGAGCACGCCGAAGTCGAGGCTCCGGCGGCGACTTCCGATTCGTTGAGCGTGGGGCTTGATTCCATCCTCGCCCGTCGAGGCAACTGATTGGCATCGTTTTTCTCTCACAGCGTTAGCACTCGAGTTGGCAGAGTGCTAATAATCGCGCTACCATAAGTCCTAGCGCAAAGGGACAACGCAAGTGATCGTCAGCCTCTTGAGACGTTCTGGCGCGGCATTATCGAACTGAACTATAGAGATACGAGGTGACCCACAGTGTCGATTAAGCTCACACCGTTGGAAGACAAGATCATCGTCAAGCAGGCGGAAGCCCAGACCCAGACCGCATCCGGCCTCTACATTCCGGACAACGCCAAGGAGAAGCCGCAGCAGGGCGAAGTGCTGGCTGTCGGCCCCGGCCGTCGCGATGACAAGGGCGAGCGCATCCCGATGGATGTCAAGGTCGGCGACAAGATTCTGTACTCCAAGTACGGCGGCACCGAGGTGCACTACGAGGGTGAGGATTACCTCATCGTCAGCTCTCGCGATGTGCTCGCCATCCTTGGCTGAGTAACGCTGGCTGAGTGACGCTCGCAGCTGGTCGTTATCGCTGCATGAGACCCCGGTTGTTCATCCGAACAGCCGGGGTCTTGTCATTCCGCCCTCTCCTGCGCATTCCGTCCCGTCATCCTCTCGCCTTACCGCACTAAACGTACGCTGAGGCCGGCGTAGTGTACGTTTGCTGAGGGTAGTTGGGTGAGGGAAACCTGTGCTCGCTCATAGCGTAGTTGAGGCTTCCGGCGCGCTGCACGTACACTGGGTAGCGGATTGAAGTCGCTATGAAAGAGGCTGTCATGAGCGCCAGTGCCACCGTTTCCGCAGACCAGCTTGTCCGCATCGCCGATACCTTGGAGTCTGCACTGTCCAGTTCGCGCGAGGTCATCGATCTGGTGGTCACCACGTTTGCTGCTGGCGGACATCTGCTGCTTGAGGATGTGCCGGGAGTCGGCAAGACCACATTGGCCCGCGCCATGGGGCAGGCTATAGGCGGTCAGGCCAGCCGCATCCAGTTCACGCCCGATCTTCTGCCCAGTGATCTGACCGGCGTCAGCATCTATGCGCGGGATGCGCATGACTTCGAATTCCATCCCGGCCCGCTGTTCGCCAACATCGTCATCGCCGACGAGATCAATCGCGCCAACCCCAAAACCCAATCCGCCATGCTGGAGGCCATGAACGAAGGGCAGGTCAGTGTGGACGGGGTCAGCCATCCGTTGCCAGACCCGTATCTGGTGATCGCCACACAGAATCCGATTGAATTGGAGGGCACATATCCGTTGCCGGAAGCCCAGCTCGACCGTTTCATGGCTTGCACGAGCTTTGGATATCCGTCAGCCGAGGCTGAGGCAGCCATGCTCATAGCGACCGACTGGTCGAATCCACTGGACCGGGTGAGTCAGGTATGCAGCGCCGAACAGGCGGCCGATATGCGTTCCGCGGTCCGCGACGTGCGGCTTGCCGGGCCTGTGGCCGATTATCTGGTGACGCTCACCAGGGCCACGCGCTCCCATGATGGTGTGCGCTATGGTGCCTCGCCGCGTGCCAGCCTGCATCTGGCGGCGATGGCTCGCGCGCGTGCGTTCATCGCCAGACGTGATTATGTGCTGCCCGATGATGTGCGGGAACTCGCCGTGCCGGTGCTCGCACATCGTCTGGTGCTGGATGATGCCGGAATCGATGCCGGGGCGATGTCTCGCGCCCGCTCTGTCGTCGAAGACATCGTAGCCTCCACCGCAGTGCCGCGCGTGTGAGGGGCATGGGAGGGCGTCTGATGGCCATGGGCACACGATTCCACCGTCACGGGCTCATCCGTCCGACGTTGGCCGGGCTGATGCTGACGGCAGCCGGTGCGGTCTGCTGCTTCGCCGGTCTGCTGCTCGATGACCGGACACTGATGGATGCCGTCGTCGCCATCGCCGTCGTCATGGTTTGTTCGCTGGGATTCATCATCGCGCAATGGTTCGGATGGCTTGCGCTGGGCTCGCCCGAAGCAGTCCGCCAGATCGAGCAACGTGACCAGAACGGCAAGGTGACGGCACGTCTGACGGGCAAGGTGCCCGAGCGCCGCGGACTGTATTTGACAGTCGGTGTGGAGGTGAGATGGCGCTCACCATTGGGCCTGTTCGCTGCGCGGAAGATACTGCCCGCGCAAGGGGAGACGCTGCGGTTGCCTGATGTGCAGGAGCGGACAGCGCACGGGGCCTCAGGTGTGGACAGACACCGGGCGGGAGCCAGTCAATCCGAGCTCTCGGGTGGTGTGCGAGCCTACGTGCCCGGCGACCCGCTCAAGCTCATTTCCTGGCGTCATACCGCGCATCGTGGCGAGCTGATGACACGGGAGTCCAGCCGTGATACTCGCGCCACCGCGGTGTTCGTGATCAATACCATTGACGCGACCCCCGAACAGCTGGATGCTGAAGTCAACGCCCTGATGCCATGGGTGCATGCCGTGCGACAGCACGGGACGCGGACGACATCCGAGCGGCTTATCATCTCGGATGGCGTGCACAGCCATGAAGGCATCGAAGCGGTCGAACGATTCCTTGCCGCAGTGCAGGTGATGCCGCCCGCGGTAAAGCCGCATGATCATGCGGCCGATGCGGCCGATGACCCGTCAGCCGATGCCCCGTCAGCCGCAGCCCGGGCTGCGACTATTGGCAGACTGGCCATGAACAGCCATGGGCTGGTCCGTATCATCGCATGTGATGCGTCCGATGATCAGGCTCTGGCAAGTGCGTTGCGCCGCTTGCCGACCGCCGACGACACGACCATGCTCGATGCTCCAGTGCTCCGGCAGGACGAGACCGCCACGTATCGAACCATCGACCTGACGCCGGTGAGGAGCGCATTCGACCTACATGCCGGTCGGACTGCATCTCGTGTGGAGACCCGCGCGCCGCGCGGAATACGCCATCGGCTGGCTGCCATCATGCCTGGAATCGCAGGGGCCGTGGCGTTGATGTTCTTCTTCGGCGCGGCGCTCAAGGGCGTCTCCGGCCTTATGTCTCCACCGCGCATGTGGATGTGGTTCGCGGCGGCGTTGTTCGCGCTGATCGCCGTGGATACGGCTGTCGGATATGCGCTGGGCGTGCTGTGGCCCAAACCGCGCGTCTCCTCTTCTTCTTCGCAGACGCAGCCGCGCAGCTCTGTGGTGCGTTTGCGCGACACTCGACCGGTCGCAAGGCTTGCCGGGTTCGCCGCCATCACGCTGATCGCTGCGGCGCTGCTTACAGTCATTCAGTTGCGAACCCAGCTTGGGGCCATCTGGCAATCGACCCAGTACGGTGATGCGCCCAGCACCGTGCCGGGTAAGCTGTCCGCGTCATTCAACGCCTTCACAGTCGACTTCGAGACCGGGTTCGACGAGCTCAACCTGCAGTTGCCGCCACTGAACGTGTCCGAGCGATCCGATCTGTTCCTGACCGTGCTGATCGCCGCCATCGCCATGGTGATCCGTGTGATTCTGGTCTGGCGTGCGTCCATTCCCGTTATGGCGGTACTGCCCGTCGTCGCGCTTGCCGCCGACTATGCGCTCGCAGGACATACGGCACCGTTATGGGCCATAGGGCTCGTCGTCGGGGCTTTCCCGTGTGCGTTGTGGGCGGCCTTTCCGCAGCAGATGCATGGCGGTGCAGGATTTGCCGTGCCGTCGGGGGCGCGAACGCAGATGGGCGGCGCGCATCAACCCGGCCGTGTCGCAGCGTCTCGCCGATTCGCGATGCCGGCTGTCGCGCTCGACGCCTCGCCGCTTCTCGCCGCTGCGCTTGCGGTCGCCGTCACCCTGCCTCTGACCGGTCCGGCGTACGAACTCGCCTACCGGGTGCCGCTATCCATTGGGGAGGGCGGTGGCATGTTCACATCGAACACCGTCAGCCCGATGATCGACCTCAAACGCAACATCACAGCCGGTTCAAGCGCCACCGTGCTCACCTACCAGGCCTACAAACGCCTGTACCTGCGTCTGACCTCGCTCGACGATTTCAACGGTGACACCTGGGGCTATGACCAGGATTTCGCATTGGATGCGGGTCTGTACGGCTCTGGCATTCAGCTTGGACGGGACAGCGACAACGAGCTCACCCGCCGGCAACGTTTCAGCTTCAGCCCGCTTGCCGCCTACATGGACGTATATGGCTATAGAGGCTATAACGTGGCGACCACAAGCTCCGATACGATGGAACGGTTCATGGTCAATGCCAATATCCGCATCGGCGCGTTCAAATCCCGATTCCTTCCGGTGCCAAGCGGCGTCACCTATGTCGAGGGCGCGGGAGGGGATTGGCTGCAGTATCAGGACGGCACCATCTACAATCGTGAGAACGGCACTTCGACGGATACGCGATATATGGCGTATGGCACGGTAATAGACCCCATCACCAACGCTCAGGGCTTCAGCCAGCTGTCGACCATTGTCGATGCGCGCGACGGCATCATGGGCGATGACGCGCAGGTCTCCGATGCCCAGCGTGAGGCATGGAGCCGGGCGCGACGCAATCTGCCGAACACAGGATTGGGGGAGATCGATGGCGATTTCCTGCTGGTACGGGTCCGTATAGGTACTGATGGCGCGGTCACCGGTCCTTCGGGGTGGGACCTTGGCTCGGTCAGCGGCAAGGACAGCGGCGAGGTGACCACCGCGCAGGGGCAACGGTATACCATGCCCGGCAGTATCGCGTTCAACAAAACGGTCATCAGCCAGCTCGGATTGGGCAAGGATGATTATTACCTTGGCGACGGCTCGGGGGGTGACTCCTCGGTGCTGGCATTCCCGCTGGATGTAGAGGACACCGATACCGATTTCGAGGATGGCATCTCCACATTCCATACACACGATATGCAGTGGGACCGGCAGGCGTTCGGTGTGCTGCAGCGGGCCATCCCCAACCTGAGCTCCATGACGACGATTCCGGGCAGCACCACCTCGTACAACCCTGAATATCGCGAACGCGTGCAACGGCTTGTGGAGTACAGCGACAGCCGTGCCCACGAGGACCGGTATACGTCGCTGCCCAAGGAGCTGCCGGACAACATCCGATCAGTCATCGCGCAGGCGCAGGCCGCAGGCATACCCATCACCGGCAGCACCTATGACGACCAGTTGCGCGCCATGCGGTGGCTTGTGGACTACTTCACCAAACCGGAGAACAAGTTCACCTATTCGCTGGACGCCCCGGACGGCGACGGTCGGGACAATCTTCACATCATCGACGATTTCCTCAATCCAGACGGTGGCCATTCCGGATACTGCCAGCATTATGCCTCCGCACTCGCCGTGCTCGGCCGTGCGCTCGGCGTGCCGACGCGCATCGCCATCGGCTACAACGCAGGCGTCGAACCGCGCGATGATGACGGCTACTTCGCCGTGCAGTCCAAGCAACTGCACGCTTGGGTGGAAGCCTATCTGGATGGTGTGGGCTGGGTGCCGTTCGATGTGACGCCCGCCACCACCGAAAACGGTTCGGCATCATCCGATGAGGCTTCAGCTGACTCCTCGGACACCGGTGATTCCAGTGATACCACCACGGCGCCCGAGACGACGGTGACACCCGATTCGTCTCAGGATGACGCCTCGGCGGGCGAGGATGCCGAAAGCCAGGACCAGTCCTCCGATGCCGCCGATTCGACCGAGGACCAGCAGGCCGCCGCTACCGGCTCCGGTACATCTGGCAGCCTTTGGACCCTGGCAGTCGATCGGTTCATGGCCTGGCCGATATGGCTGCGCATTCTGGCTGCGGTTCTTCTGGCTCTGGTGCTGGCTGGCGCCGGTGTCGGCTCGCCGAAACTCTGGCGGTATCTGCGGCGCAGACGTGTGCTGGGCGTCATCTCCCGCGCTGCGGCCGACGATGGCGATCGGAAGCTTGCGGCCGAGGCATGGCGTGCGGCATGGCGAGAGATGCGGAGGGTGGTCCGCCACGCCAAGCCGACCGACACGGATATGGACATAGCCAATGAGATGGCCAGCCGATACCCTGATTGCGCCGACATCGCGACAACCGTCGCGCGCAATGTCACGGCCCTCGCCTTCGGAGGCACGCCTGAACCGGTGAAAGACCTAGCCGAAAGGCTTCAATCCTTCTGGATGCTGACGAAGCGCAAGGACTAATGCCAGCGTGCCATTTGCTGCGCTGGAAACGACGGTGTTATTTTGGCCCCCTCTGACGAGGGGGCTGTCAGCGTAGCTGACTGGGGGAGAGACAGAATATGAGCGAGACAGACCACTAGATATTGTCCGTGGACCTTCACTGAACCGCGAAGCCGGATTCGGACAGCGCGTGGTCGATGTCGCGGATCAGATCATCCGTATCCTCAAGGCCCACGGCCAGACGGAAGAAGCCGCGGTGGAATTCCGGCGGATACAGGTACTGGCGCTCGTCATCCTCGCCGAGGAACACGATTAGAGACTCATCATGGCCCAACGACACGGCTGAGGTGATCACGTTGAGCTTCGAGACGAACCGGTTATGTCCGTCATGGTCAGTATCCAGCCCGAACGCCAGCACGCCGCCGAACCCGGAGTCGGGTCGGGCCAGTTCGCTGACCGCCACGTCGTGATGCGGGTGCGATTCCAATCCCGGATACGCTACGAAGCGCACTGACGGAATGGATTCGAGATGCTTGGCAATGGCCAGTGCCGAAGCATTGTGCTGGCGGATGCGCAACGGCAGCGTCACCGAGCCGCGGTTGATGAGCCAGGCGTTGAACGGGGAGATGATGCCGCCGAAATTCACCTGCGCGGTGAAGCGGATTGCATTGGTGCGCTCCTTGGTGGTGGCGATTACGCCGCCGAGGGCATCGCCGTGGCCATTGATGTATTTGGTCAGCGATTCGATGACGATGTCCGCGCCCAAGTCGATGGGACGAACGTTGTATGGCGTGTTGAACGTGTTGTCCACGCTCACCAGCGTTTCGGTGCCGGTGTGCTCGCCATGCTCATGCACCAGCGCGGCGATGGCCTTGATGTCGGACACCTTGAGTGTCGGGTTGGCCGGTGTCTCTATATGCACCAGTTTGGTGTTCGGGCGGAGAGCATCGGCCACGTTCTGTGGGTCCGAGGTGTCCACGATGGTGGTTTCGATGCCATACTTCTCCGGCAGGATCTGGTTGAGCAGGCGGTAGGCGGCGATATACGTGGTGTCGGAGAAGATCGCGTGGTCGCCACGATTGAGGAATGTGGTGAATGTGGCGGCGAGGACGGCGACTCCGGAGGCCAGCACCACTGCGTCTTCGGTGCCTTCGAGCCTGGCGAGCTTTTCTTCGAGATAGCGCTGGTTCGGATGCCCGTTGCGGGTGTAGAGGTTCACGTCCGAGCTGGACCAGTTGATGTCGGATGGGTCATAGGGCAACGCATAGGCGTTGGCCAGCGTGATGGGTCGACGAATCGCGCCGGTTTCGGCGTCGACACCGTTGCCGAGATGGATGGACAGCGTGCCGAACCCCAATGGCTTGCCGTCGAACGATGTGCCGTGATGTACAAGATCTGAAGTCATGTGCCCAGCATGCCAGCGGACATCATTGCGCGCAAGGGATGCCCAATGCCCGCAAACCGCTATAATTCGGGCCTTTTGAGCGGCATATAGGAAAACGGTATAGGATGGTGTCATGAGTTTCAAACATCGCAGTATCATCGATACCATTCCCTCGTACAAACAGGGGAAGCCGGCTCCCAAGGTGGAGGGCCAGCGCTCCTTCAAGGTTTCCAGCAACGAAAACGCTTTCGACCCGCTGCCCAGCGTGGTCAAGGCCATCGAAAGCCACGCGTTGCCGCATCTCAACCGCTATCCGGACATGCGCGGTTGGGCCGTGGTGGAGCGCCTCGGTGAGGAGATCGGCGTCAAGCCGGAGAACATCGTGCTCGGTTGCGGCTCCACCGAAGTCATTACGCAGCTGGTGCAGCTTGTAGCCGGTCCGGGTGATGAAGTCGTTTACCCGTGGCGCAGCTTCGAGGCGTATCCGATCATCGTGGCCGGTGCCGGCGCCACCAGCGTGCAGGTGCCCAACCTGCCGGACGGCTCGCATGACATCGACGGGCTCATCGATGCCGTGAATGAGAAGACTCGCCTGGTCATCGTCAACAATCCGAACAATCCGACCTCCACGTCGGTGGCCGCGGAAGACGCCCGCCGCCTGATGGAAGCGGTACCCTCAGATGTGCTGGTGCTGTTCGACGAGGCCTACTTCCAATTCAACACAGATCCCAACACGTCGGTGGCAATGGACCTGTTCCGCGAATTCCCGAATGTGGTGGTCGCCCACACCTTCTCCAAGGCCTACGGTCTGGCCGGCCTGCGCATCGGTTACGGCATCGCGCCCGAGGATGTGATCGACGGCATGCGCAAGGTGGCGCTTCCGTTCGGCGTGACCGACGTGGCGCAGACCGCCGCGCTTGCCAGCCTGGATGCATACGACGAGTTGACCGACAGGGTCAAGTCGATTATTTCCGAGCGCAACCGTGTGGTGGCCGCACTGAAGAAGCAGGGATGGGATTTCCCGGAGCCGTATGCCAACTTCTTCTGGCTGCCTCTGGGTGAGAAGACCGATGCCGCCGCCGCCCAGTTCCTGGCTGCTGGCCTGTCCACACGCGTCTTTTCCGGTGAGGGCATCCGTATCTCCATCGGCGAGGCGGAGGCCAACGACTTGGTCATCGACGTGTGCTCCAAGCTCAAGGCGGCCGGCTTTTAGTATCCCGCATAAATTGGAGGCTCCCCTTGTCAGGGGAGCTGGCCCGCGAAGCGGGACTGAGGGGTAGTGAATTCGTCAACGAATTCCTGACTCAGGATATAGTATCCCGCGCCGTTAGTTCGAAAGGCCGGTTTCCCTTGGAATTGCAAGGGGAGCCGGCCTTCTGGCAAGGTGGCGACACGCCGAGGCGCGCCCTAAAGTTGCGTCCGTCCGCCAGATGTGTTTATATATCCGAGTTGCCTGTTGAGGTCAAACACCGCGGCGGGAAACAGACTGGCGGATTTCCCAAGCGGTCAAAGGGAGCTGACTGTAAATCAGCCGCTTCGTGCTTCAGTGGTTCGAATCCACTATCCGCCACGCCCCGATAGCTCAGTGGTAGAGCACTTCCTTGGTAAGGAAGAGGTCGTGAGTCCAATTCTCACTCGGGGCTCTCTGGCGGGGTAGCTCAGCTGGCTAGAGCGTACGACTCATAATCGTAAGGTCAAGAGTTCGAGCCTCTTCCTCGCTACAAACTGCGCCCGCTAACCGGTGGGCGCTTACTATACCTAGTAACACAGAGGTGAATGAGAATGGCTAAGAGCGCCGACATCCGTCCGGGCATCACGCTGGCCTGCACCGAGTGCAAGGAGCGCAACTACATCACGACCAAGAACCGTCGTAACACCCCGGATCGTCTTGAACTCAAGAAGTTCTGCCCGCGTTGCGGCAAGCAGACCGTGCACCGCGAGACTCGTTGATTCGAGACTCTGCCTGCAAAGCATCACGCTTCAAACCCGACCCCAACCGGTCGGGTTTTTTCGTATGCCCTTTCGTGCGGCACCCCCATTGTGATGCGTCAGACGGACAGACGAGCATCGGCACGCACTAGGATAAGGAACCATGACCAGTTTTGCAGACATCACCACTATGGGCGTGGGCGGCGAAATCGCTCACTTTGTTGAACCGACCACACGCGTCGGACTGATCGAAGCCGTCGAAGATGCCGACTCCAAAGGACTGCCTCTGGTGGTCATCGGTGGAGGCTCGAACATGCTTATCGCCGATGAACCGTTCAATGGCGTAGTGGTTCGTGACGCCCGTCGTCAGATCACCGTGCCTGACGAGGCGGCTCCTGTGGAGGGACAAGACCGCACCGTGCATGTCAATGCCGAGGCCGGTGCCAACTGGGATGACTTCGTGGCGTTCACCGTGGAGCTTGGCCTTGAGGGCGTGGAAGGGCTTTCCGGCATCCCCGGCACTGTGGGTGCCTCGGTGGTGCAGAACATCGGCGCATACGGGCAGGAGGTCGCCACATCGGTCGAATCGGTGGAAGTGTGGGACCGCAAGACCAAGACGACGCGCGACCTCACCCCATCCGATCTTCATTTCGGCTACCGTTATTCCGCACTCAAGGCGAGCATGTACGAGAGCCCGGGCCATCCGGCGGCCGAATTCTTCCCTACGCCACGGTTTGTGGTGCTGTCCGTGACCTTTGCGTTGACCCACTCGTCGCAAGGCACTGTGGGCTATGGGCAGTTGGCCAAGGCGCTCGGCGTCGAAGTGGGCGACCGCATGGCCACGCGCGATATTCGCGAAGCCGTGATCAAGGTGCGTGCTACCAAAGGCATGCTCGAGGACCCCAACCGCTATGCGTCGCCTCAGATGGCGGGCACCAAGCGGGAATCCAATGTATTGCTTGACCTCAAGCGATTGGCTGATACGAATGCCGCCGCCGGCATCGCTCAGGATGACGAAGGTCTGCCGGCTCCCGATTACAACCGGCACAGCTGCGGATCGTTCTTCATGAATCCGATCCTCACCGCAGACCAGGCCGCCGCTCTTCCCGAAGACGCCCCGAGGTTCAGCGCCACATTCCCCAATGGCGACCCTGGTGTAAAGACTTCCGCCGCATGGCTCATCGACCATGCCGGATGTCATAAGGGCTTCGCCGTCGAACCGGATGCTCCCGCCAGCCTGTCGACTCTGCATACATTGGCGCTGACCAATCGCGGACATGCCACGGCCAAGGACATCGAGCGTCTGGCCCGTGCCGTGCAGCAGGCCGTGAAGCATGCGTTCGGCATCGATCTGGTGCCCGAGCCCGTATGTGTGGGCGTGCTTGATTGAGCGACCTGTCTGAGTTGACCTGTCTTGCCTAATCCTGTCGCATGCGGTCTTGCTCGTCGGCGAAAACGGATAACAGGCAGCAAACGGTAATAGACAAGTCACACAGCCTCTTCTATACTCAGATTTCGTTATTTTTGCGTGCACCTGCCGTGTACTCGAGAGAAAAGAGAAGGCTGTTATGCAACTGTTCCGAACGAAATCCGTCGAACAGACCATTGCCGAAACAGGTGAAGAGGGCCGCAAGCTCAAGCGCAACCTGACGTGGTGGGATCTGTCCATTATGGGTGTGGCCGTGGCCGTTGGTGCCGGCATCTTCTCCGTGGGCGCACAGGCCGCCGCGTTCCATGCCGGTCCGGCGGTGATCATCAGCTTCCTGATCGCTGGCATTGTCTGCGGTGCCGCTGTGATGTGCTATGCGGAATTCGCCTCGATGATTCCGGTGGCAGGTTCCGCCTACACCTTCACCTATACCACGGTCGGTGAGATCATGGCATGGATCATCGGCTGGGATCTGATCCTGGAGATGCTGATGGCCGGTTCGGTGATCTCCAAATACTGGGGTGTGTATCTCAATGATTTCATGCGCCTGATGGGTTGGGGCCTCAACACCAACATCACAATCGGCGGTTTTGCCGTCGACGTCGCGCCCATCATCATCGTGGCGTTCTTCACCGTCCTGCTCGTGTTCGGCACCAAGATCGGCGCTCGTGTGGACGGCGCGATGACCGTGCTCAAGATCGCCATCGTGTTCTTCGTGGTGATTGTCGGCTTCTTCTACGTCAAGGCCTCGAACTTCACGCCGTTCGTTCCGCCGAGCCAGCCTGCGGACAGCGTGCAGAGCTCCGCCGCCGTCGCTGGTGCCATGGGACAGCCGTTGTGGCAGTGGGCCACAGGCATGACGCCATCCATCTACGGTGTGCCCGGCATCCTGTCCGGTGCCGCCCTTGTGTTCTTCGCGTTCATCGGCTTCGATGTGGTGGCCACCGCCTCCGAGGAAACCAAGGACCCGCATAGGAACGTGCCGCTGGGCATCGGTGTGGGCATGGCCCTGATCATCGTGATGTACATGCTTGTGGCCATTGTGACCACCGGTATGGTTTCCTACACGGACCTCGCCAAGCAGGACAGCCCCTCGCTCGCCACCGCATTTGAGCTGGTGGGGGCCAACTGGGCTGCCAAGATCATCAGCTTCGGCATCGTGCTGGGGCTCGCCACCGTGGTCATGGTGCTGCTGCTGGGCTTGACCCGCATCGTGTTCGCCATGAGCCGTGACGGCCTGCTGCCGCGAGGCCTGTCCAAGACCGGCAAGCATGGCACTCCTGCCGGTTTGCAGATCGGTGTGGGCGTAGTGGTGGCGCTTGTCGCCGCGTTCTTCGACATCGGCGTGCTCTCCGACATGGTGAACATCGGCACGCTCTCCGCGTTCACGCTGGTGGCCATCTCCATCCCGATCATGCGCGCCAAGCGCCCCGATCTGCCGCGAGCCTTCAAGATGCCGGGCAATCCTTGGATTCCTATCCTGATCGCGTTGGCCAACTTCTGGCTGATGCTGAACCTTACCGTGCTCACGTGGATTCGTTTCGTGGTGTGGCTGGCGGTCGGTTTCGCCATCTACTTCGGCTATGGCTATTGGCATGCGCGCCTGGGCAAGGGCGATCTGACTGAGCAGCTCTCCGCCGAGACCGATAAGGCAGTCAACGGCTGACGCTCTGCCGAGGTACCCGGGATGCCGAGGATCGCCGGGCGCGTCCGGTCGCGAGCCTAGAATTGACACAGCGTTATTTCCAAGGAGGATTCCATGCCATATGTTGTTGCCCAGCCTTGCGTGGATGTCAAGGACAAGGCATGTGTGGACGAGTGCCCGGTCGACTGCATCTATGAGGGTTCCCGCTCGCTGTACATCAATCCCAACGAGTGCGTCGATTGCGGCGCGTGTGAACCCGTGTGTCCCACCGAGGCCATCTTCTACGAGGACGACCTGCCGGATGAGTGGGCTTGGTACAAGGATGCCGCAGTGAGCTTCTTCAACGAGGTCGGTGACATGGGCGGTGCTTCCGCCGCTGGCCCGATCGGCAAGGATCCCGAGCAGGTGGCTGCCCTGCCTCCGCAGAATCAATGAGATTCTGTGGCTCCCCTCAGTGAGGGAGCGTTGCCAGCGAAGCTGACTGAGGAGAAGTAGGCCGACACATCTCGAACCCCCGACCATTGAGGCCGGGGGTTCGTCATATCGTGAATACAGTACGCTGAAGAAAGGGTTCCGATGGGTTTCCATGCATATTCCTCCCCCTACGATTGGTCCCGTATCGCCGGGTACAAAGCCACTGCCAAAGCCGCCCCGGGAGGCATGGTCGACCTTTCCGTCGGCTCGCCCGTCGATCCGGTGCCGGCCAGCGTGCAGCAGGCACTGGTTGCGTCCGCCGATGCGGCCAATGCGCATGGCTATCCGGTGACTGCCGGTTCCACAGATCTCAAAGAAGCCATGGATGCATGGTTCAGGCGGATACGAGGCGTGGATCTCAAGTCCATTAACGCGGCCGTGGTGCCCACGGTCGGGTCCAAGGAGGCAGTGGCCTTGATGGCCAGTCTGCTGCATTTGGGGCCTGGAGATGTGGTGGTGCAGCCCAAGGTCTCGTATCCGACGTATGAAATCGGCACTCAACTTGCCGGGGCCACGGTGCTCAAGGTCGATGATGTGGCCGATGTGGAGTCATGGGTCGATGAGCCGAACATCAAGGCCATATGGGTGAACTCGCCGTGCAATCCCACCGGCGAGGTCATCGGTGCCGATTGGCTGGCGGAAATCGTCGCTGCGGCTCGTCGTATCGGTGCAGTGGTGCTTTCCGACGAATGCTATGCCCTGATGGATTGGCGTTCCGGGCGCGCCAAGATGCCCGGTGCCGGAGCGCAGTCGGACGACGGCGGGTCCAACGAGCCTGCCGCAGCCGAGTCGTTCAGCCTGTCCGCCACACCATGCGCGCTGAACCCGCAGGTGTGCGAGGGGTCCGCCGACGGCATTCTGGTGCTGTATTCGCTGTCCAAACAGTCGAACATGGCTGGATATCGCACGGCATTGATCGCAGGCGACTACCGTCTGGTCCGTGAGATGAGCGAATACCGCAAGCAGATCGGTGAGATCATTCCCGGGCCGGTCCAGGCGGCCATGGCCGCAGGGTTGCGCGATACAGCCGCCGTGCATGAGCAGTGGGGACGTTATCATCGTCGTCTGACCTGGTTGGTCGACGCCTTGGGAGCATACGGCTATCAGGTGCGGATGCCTGCCGGAGCGCTATACGTCTGGGTCAAGGCCAAGTCCGGCGATTGCTGGACGGACATGGCCGAGCTCGCCAAGATCGGTATCATTCCCAGCCCGGGTGAATTCTACGGGGCTCCCGCATACCTGCGGTTTTCCGCCACCGCCACTGACGAAGCCATCCAATCCGCCTGCAGGCGTCTAGTCGCGTAGCGTCAGAAATAAGTTGTATTCTCGGCTCCCCTTGTCAGGGGAGCTGGCCCCGTGAAGTGTCGGACTGTTCTTCTGTGTACATCGGCTCCCCTTGTCAGGGGAGCTGTCCCGCGAAGCGGGACTGAGGGGTAGTCATTGTCAACGAACTGTTGAGGCAGTACACCAGTCGCGTAGCGTCAGTGCCATCGCGCTTTGTGGTTCGAGTCGCATTCGCATCGATATGTGAACCGTCAAAGTGGGAAGTCATACGCCGAGTCTTGCGGCTTGGTTTCCGAATCTGCGGCGCACGGCGTCCAAAGCCGCTTCAGCGTCATGACGGCGGGTTTGGGCAGTTCGGTTGCGCGAGTCATCGGCCTCTTCGAGCATGTCGTCCAAGGAGGGTTGCACAGCGGTGGACGCTGTCTCGCTGAGCGAAGAGACGCTCATGCCCGCTAGGCGTATGGTTTTGGGCAGCGGCACATCGGTAGGAGCATCAGCCGGGATGCCCAGCATGATGCGCAGCTGCCGCACGCACACGGGATACAGCACGCCGGCGGTGTCGGTCGGGCGTTCCATGGTGAATGAACGGGTCTGATAGCTCAGATCGGCAAACCGCAGCTTCACCGTGACCGTGCGCGCCAGCAAGCGCTTGCGTCGAAGCGTGCCGGCAACCTCGTCGCACGCCGAGCGCAACAGTCCGCACACCATGGCCATATCCTTGGTGTCCTGCATCAGCGTGCGTTCCGATCCGATGGATTTCTCCTCACGCACCGGCGTGACCTGTCTGGCATCCAGCCCGTGGGAAGCCGCCCACAGGCCACGTGCCGCAGCGGTAGACCCGGTGGCGCGCACCAATGCCGTTTCATCCATATCCGCCAGCTGCGCCACTGAGGTCACGCCCCACGCGTTAAGACGTTTCTCCAAGGATGGACCGATGCCCGGAATGCCACGCAACGGCATCATCTGCACGAATTCGGCGGATCTGGCCGCCGGAATAAGCAGCATGCCATCCGGCTTGGCGTTGGTCGAGGCCATTTTGGCCACGAGCTTGTTGGCTGCGATGCCCACCGAACAGGTCACAAGGAAGCGTTTCTGTACCTGCTGCCGTATCCACGAGCCGATGGCGCTGGGTCTTTCCCATGCGAGTAGCGCCGCAGAGACGTCCATGTACCCCTCATCCACCGACACCTGCTCGAAACGGTCCGTGACCGTGAGGAACACCTCGTGCATGATGCGATGCGACATCATGCGGTAATACCGCATATCCACCGGCAGGAAAACACCGTTCGGGCACAGTTGCCGGGCCCGTGCCGAAGGCATCGCCGAATTGATGCCGTAGCGTCGCGCCTCGTAGCTTGCGGCGGACACCACCGATCGCGGGCCGGTGCCGATGATCACCGGCTTGCCGGCAAGCTCGGGGTGGCGCGCCACCTCAAGCGAGGCATAGAACGCGTCCATATCGATATGCAGCACCGTGCAACCGGTCTCATCATGACCCCAATCGCGTTTGGCTGCGGCCAGCCTCGGTGCATTGCTCATAGACACCATTGTAGGAACCGGATGCGTGATGAATCCTTCCATAAACGAAAGGTGTCTCATGGCGAGGTCCGCATGATGTCGCCGTCCGCGCCTGAGATGCGCCCGGTTGGTGGTGTCCCGGCAAACCGAGTAGCGTGAACCGCATGAAGAAGATAGTGGTCGAAATCCTCAATCGTGTTCCTGTGGCGCTGATCGTGATCGGTGAGGCGCTCATCATCTACACGGCGACGGCCATCGCCAAACTCGCCTTCACCCAGCTGGACCCGCTCTACTCGGTGTGGTATCGCGTGGGATTCATGGTGCTGATGCTGTTGCTGTGGCGCAGGCCGTGGCAACGCGCCAAGCGCGGGCGATTGTTCCGCCGTAGCGCCCGCAGCTGGGGATTGCTGGTCTTGCTGGGTGTTTCCTTGGTCCTGATGAACACGATGTTCTATGTGGCCATCAGCAATATGGACATGGGCATCGCCGTGGCCATCGAGTTCATCGGGCCGTTGTCGGTGGCGGTGATCACCGGACGCAGCTGGCGTGAAAGGCTGGGCATCGGCATCGCGGCGGTCGGCGTGGTGCTGCTCGCCGGCATATCGTTGTCCGATCCTTCGGGCGGCGGACATTTTCTCATCGGCCTGATTGCCATTCTGATCGGCGGATCGATGTGGGGCGTCTATATCGTCACCGGACGGAAGGTCGCCGCAGGCGGCAACTCGTTGGACAACCTCTGCATCGCCGTGACCATAGGATGGGCGGCGCAATCGATGGTTCTCGGCGTGCCGGCGGTACAGCATGTGATTCATCCCAAAGCCGATGCCACATGGGCTCTTGAGCCATTCGGCCCGCTGAAACTGCTGCTGTTGCTGTTCGTGATCTCGTTGCTGGCGTCGTTCATCCCGTATGTGGTGGAGCAGATCACGCTGCGTCGCACATCCTCCGGTACGTTCTCCGTCATGCAGTCCATCAATCCGGCTGTGGCAGTGGGAGTCGGTCTGGTGTTCGGCGAGGTTCCGGGAATCGGCGAACTGATCGGTGTTGCACTGGTGATTCTCGCCGTAATCGTCACCTTCTCCGGCGACGCTTCGCCGGCTAAGGGTGACTGATGTGACTTTATATGTCCGCCACGCGGCACGCCGCATCCACGACTCGTGGTACAGTAGTTTGCTGTTGCGCTCGATGCGTAACATGGAGTCATGCCTGAGTGGCCGATAGGGGCACCCTGCTAAGGTGTTAGTCGCGTAAGCGGCTCGAGGGTTCGAATCCCTCTGACTCCGCCACCAAGGGTTTCGGGCAATCGCCCGGAACCCTTTTTTCATGCCGAAAACGGCGGTATTCCAACGGTTTCAAGCCGTTTCCGCGCTTGCCGGCCATTCGCGCGAAGGTGCGTAGTGGCGCGTTCTTATGGGCGTGATAGACGGTAAACAGAGTGGTAACAGATAACGGATACGGCGCCAGCGAATTGTCCACTACATATGCGGTATGTAGCGGAGCCGGAGGTACGCCATTGTCCGCCGTCTCCGGGTTTTATTCTACAGAAGTGCAATTCGCGGCACAACGATGCAAAATCATTATTTGGCCCGATAATGTCACGTTCTGGTCGCGCCGTATGCCGGGGACGCACGCGTATGAATCCGGGGAAGCTCGGGGAGTGGTGCCCGGGGAGTAGTCTGGAAGAGTAGTGGAGAGAAGTCGATTGGGTGAATGCAAATGACGCATATCGCAGGTAGAGGCCAGCATCGGGCCTCATCGGGGCGGAATCATCGCTTGGCAATCGTGCTGGCGTGCATCATTGTCGTGTTGGGCGCCGGGGTGTTGGGTCTTTGGCTGGGTGTGAACCATCGTGTGGCTGGTTCGCAGCAACTGCCCGGCGCGACCGCATCCGCCGGCCCGTCCGGGGCCACGCTTAACAAAACGCGGCAGGCTCCCTCTCCTGTAGCCGAGCATCACGGCAATTCGCCCGATTGCCCGGATACGGATTGCATCGCGATGCTGGTGAATGGCGACCTGCTGTTCCATGAGGGGCTATGGAATCAGTTCCGTGGCCCCAATATCAATGCCACTGATGGCACGGCATTCAACTTTGACCCGCTGTTCGAGCCGATGAAGCAATATATCCAAGCCTCGGATATCGCAGTGTGCGAATTCGAGACGCCCATCGCCAAGCGCGGCGGCCCATATTCCGCCTACCCGATTTTCAACGTTCCTCCGGAAGTGGCGGATGCGGCACGCAACGTGGGATATAACGCCTGCACCCATGCCACCAACCATTCCTGGGACCAGGGTGCGGAGGGCATTCAACGGCTTTGGGACACGCTTGAGGCGGACGGCATCGCCCAGACCGGATCGTACAAGACCGAAGAGGATTCCATGAAGCCTCTGATCATTGACTCGCCGACCGGCGGCGGAAAGCTCGGGCTGGTGACGGGAACGGTCTCCCTCAACGGCATGACCCCGGATCAGGATTGGCAGGTCGACCGTCTTCGTGATGCCGGCGATCCCCATCACGACAGCGATATCCAGCGTGCGGTGGACAAGGCCAACAAGGCGCGCGAACAGGGTGCCGATGTGGTGGCCATCGCCATGCATTCCGTACAGGAATACCTTGACCATGCGGATTCCTGGCAGGTATCCGAAGCCCACGAACTTGCCGATACCGGTGCCTTCGACGTGATCTATGGCGCCGGATGCCATTGCGCGCAACCCATCGAGAACTACAACGGCACATGGATCATCTACGGTCTGGGCAATGCGGTGACCGAATCCGCGCCAGCGGAGACCATCGTCAACAACCAAGCGTCACGGCTCGCGTGCAGTTCGCCGGCAAGAAAGGCGTCAAGGGGTCCTGGCGCGTCAGCCGCATTGACTGGGTGCCGACCGCCAACCAGCAGCAGGGCACATACAAATGGTGCCCAATCTCCAGTGACCATCCGATAGGCACCTGCTGGTCGGAGGATCAGGATGCCCAGGTTCGCCAACGCATCTGGAATGTCATCTATGCCATGGGTGCCGACCAGAACGTCGTGCGCGAGTGGAACATTACGCAGGAACGGCAGCAACAGTCGCAGCAATAGCCACGCACCGATTGTCATGCGCCATTCTCCCGCCGGCCGCCTAATGTGGGGGACATGACCGAGATTTACGAAACCCAGCCGGAGCGCACTGACCTTCCGCTTGTGGTGATGCCTTCGCTGCTGCAGTCCATGATCGAACCCATCAAGGCGCAGTTTCCGGCGCTCAAGGATGTGGCTCGCGTGCGTATGTATGAGGAGTTCACATCTGATGAAGCCGTGTTGGCGGAGCGCATCACCGATGCCGACGCCCTGCTGGTCGGTGGATACCATATCTCGGATGATTTGCTGAATGCCATCGCCGAACGCAGCCATATCAGATGCATCGTCTTCTGCGGCACCGGTGTGGCCAGCTATATCAATCTGCCGCTTGCCCGTGAGCATCGGATTCGCGTGTGCAATGCCGAACACTATGGCGATCATGCCGTGGCCGAACACGCCTTCGCGCTGATGCTGGAACTGGTCCGTCGCGTCGGTGCGCTGGACGCCGATGTCAAGTCCGGCAACTGGGCGTGGTCCGGCGGCGATGGCCTGCAACTTGCCGGCCGCAGACTCGGCATCATCGGACTCGGCGGCATCGGATCGACGGTCGCCGGCATCGCCCGCGGATTCGGCATGCAGGTCAGTGCCTGGAACGCGCATGTTCCCGCTGAACGTTTCGCCGGTCTGGATGTCACTCCGGTTGACGATCTGGGCGATCTCATCGCCGGCAGTGATGTGGTCTCTGTGCATCTGCCGCTGAATGACGCCACGCGTGGCATCGTCACCGCGGAGCATCTTGCCCGTCTGCGCCCGGGCACATTGTTCATCAATACCGCACGTTCCGAAGTCATCGAACCCGGTGCACTGCTCGCTCGGCTCCGGAAAGGGGATATCCCTGCAGGCCTCGACGTATTCGACCATGAGCCGCTGTCCGCCGACGATGCCATCTGCGCAATTCCCGGCGTCGTGCTCACCCCGCATGTAGGCTGGCGCACGGATGGCGCATTCAAGGAGCTCACCCGTCAGATGATCGCCTGTCTCACCGCATATTTCGCCGGTGAAGACTACAACGTGGTCGTTTCCGAGCGCTAAGTGCCGCCGCTGGACGATGCGGCTCAGTGTCTGTCTGTATAGAACGTCTATAGAGCGTCTGTACTGTCGGTATAGAGCCGAATTCAGCGGAGCCAATTACCAAATCCCAATCGCCGATACCCACACCGATGCCCATGCAAACGATTCTCAACACCCCTCAAGCCCCCGCACATGATGCGCTGGTCGAAAAGAAGTCCGAATTCATCGGCGACGCCGCCCATGTGGCGACGCTGGATGAGGCGCTCGCATTCGTCGAAACGATACGCGAGCGGCACCCCAAGGCCCGGCACGTGGCGTATGCAGCTGTATGCGGGGGTGCCGATGGTCGTCTTTCCGAACGTATGAGTGACGACGGTGAGCCTTCCGGCACCGCCGGCAAACCAATCCTCGATGTGCTCAAACAGTCCGGCACCACCGACTGCGTGGTGGCGGTCACGCGCTACTTCGGCGGTATCCTGCTCGGTTCGGGAGGCTTGGTCCGCGCATATTCCTCAGCCGCATCCCTGGCGATGAAGGCGGCGCAGGTGGCGCGCATCATGGTCGCGCGTCGGTACAGGGTCCGTCTCGAATACCCTCAGCTGGCCAGGTTCCAACAAGTGCTGGCGCAGGTGGGCGGCAGGCAGACCGATGAAACCTATGAGGCGAACGTGGTGTTGACGGCCGTGGTTCCGCTTGATGCCGCCGTACGTTTCGAGGAACGGGTGCGGGAAACCTTCAATGCCGCAGTGACGCCTGATCCCATGGACTTGATCAGTGTTCCCGTCCCCGTCGCCGAGTGATCTGCTGGCGGAGCCACCCACTAAGCTGTATCCCATGACTGACCAGAAGACTGATGAACAGCAGCCTGCAGCCGAGGCCGAAGAAGCAGAGAACTTCGAGCCACTGACCGCGTCGTATGAACGTCTCAGGCATTCCACCGACTCCGCCGAGCTTTCGGAATTTGCGCGGCGTCCACTGCCGGACCGGTCCGATCAGGCGGCGTTCTCGCGGGCCACCGCATTATTGGAAGCCGTTGCGGGCAACCGGCACACGCCGGTGGAGGACCGCGTGTTCCTGGCCACGACGATGCCGTTCCCGAATGTTCTGGTCAAGCTGTCGGAAGACCCTGAGCCATCAGTGCGTCAGGCCGTGGCCGCCAATGAGGACGACAAGAACTGGCTGGTCGGCCGCCTCACCAAGGATCCCGTGCCCGCGGTGCGCGACCACGCGTTGCGCAACAAGCGCACCAGCTGGAAGATGCGGCTTGAAGGCGCGCAGGACCCGAATGCCGACGCAGAGACCTTGGACTATCTGGGTGTTCTCGGCACCGAGCTCGAAGAGGGGGCTCCGGCGGTGCTTGCATCGATGGTGCGGCGGGCTGTGGCGCTGAATCCGCATACCTCCGCGCAGATGCTGCAGAAGCTTGCCGACGATCCATCCCCGGAAGTCCGCCATGCCGTAGCCCAGCGTCAGTAGCCCGCAGATTCCCTCTGTTGCTGTTGTGCCGCTACCGCCTCGTTGTGTCGTTGCAGCGTGCACCAAACGTTGCCTTATACCTCACCAAACGTACGCTTACTCGCACTCAGTGTACGTTTGGTGAGATAAGTAGGTGCGAAGCCACAGTAAACGTACGCTGAGCGTCTGTGAGGCCGGCGCCGTACCCGCCGCTGTGTCCATCTCCTACCCAATTTGTTGAAAAAATACTGAATAATCAGGGAATTTCGCGTGATTGCGGCGTTGTTGCTCCTGTGTGGAGGGTATTGGGGGCGCTAAACTGTGCAGTATGAGTGAGAACACCGAGAATGAAGAGCGACTGGCTCGCCCTCTTATTCGTCTTGCCAAGTTGGTCGGCATCGGAACCAGCTATGTGGGCATGAGCCACGACTACCACGAGATTGACGATGATGTCCTGATCGAGGTGCTGTCCGCTCTGGGCATTGACGCCCGGGATGAGGATAGTCAGGAAGCGGAGATTCATCGAATCCTCAAGGAACGTCACTCCAGGTTGGTGGCACCTACGGTGCTCCACACGGCGGGCGCGGAGGATCAGGTGCTGGTCAACACCGGTATCCTCGAGACGCCGAGCGCCACCATCACACTGGAAAACGGCGAGCCCTATGAAGGCACCATTGGGGTAGGCCCGGGCGATGGTTCGCAGGCTTTTGACCTTGGCGACCGTTTCGTCTCCACTGCGGCACTCGTCATTCCTGCCAATCTGCCAGTCGGATACCATACCTTGCACGTCACTGTGGGAGACCGTACGCAGGATGCCACGCTGATCAGTGCACCCAGCAAGGTCGATCTCCTTGATTCGATGAACAACGGCAGCCTCTGGGGCTGGATGGCCCAGCTGTATTCGATTCGCTCCTCCGGTTCCTGGGGTGTGGGCGATTACGAGGATCTCAGGCAGCTGCTGATCGACGCCAAGCGAAAGACCGGAGCCGACTTCATCCTGATCAACCCGGTGCACGCGGCCGAACCGGTATCGCCGCTCACCCCTTCTCCGTACCTGCCGGTCAGCCGTCGCTTGGTGAACTTCACCTACATCCGACCGGAGGCATTGCCGGAGTATGCGTTGCTCACAGCGGACCTCAAGGCGCAGGTGGATGCCCTGCACGCCGACGTCGACCCGCTCAACGGCGACGCGCAGGTCATCGACCGCGATGCCATGTGGCGCAGCAAGATGCACGCGCTCTGGATCATCTTCAAGGCCGGGCGCACGGAAGCCCGCCAGACGGCGTTCGACGAGTTCAAAGCCGCCAGCGGCAACGATCTTGAAGCATATGCCACATGGTGCCTGTGCTATGACAAGTGGGGTGCGCCCTCATCCGATCCGAGCAGCTGGGAGCAGCTGCTGAACCGCGAATCCCCGGAGATCGCCAAGCTCAAGAGCCAGTTCCCCGACACGCTGGACTTCTATCGTTGGCTGGAATGGGTGGCCGTGGAGCAGCTTGCCGCAGCGCAGCAGGCGGCCAAGGATGCCGGCATGCAGATCGGCATCATGTCCGACATGGCGGTTGGCGTGCATCCCAACGGCGCCGATGTATGGTGGAATCCCGAACGCTTCGCCAAGGGTGCCACTGTCGGTGCTCCGCCGGACATGTTCAACCAGCAAGGTCAGGACTGGAGCCAGCCTCCGCTGAGCCCGCTCGATCTTGAGGCCACGGGATACCGGACGTACCGCAACATGGTGCATGATATGTTCGCCCGCGCCGGTGCCGTTCGCATCGACCATATCCTCGGTCTGTTCCGCCTGTGGTGGATTCCGTCGGGACATCCGGCCATGGATGGCGCATACGTGTATTACGACTCGAACATCATGCTGGGTATTCTCGCCATTGAGGCTTCGAGAGCGCATGGCGTGGTGGTCGGTGAGGATCTGGGCGTGGTGCCGGAATATGTGGCCGATTCACTGGCGAGCCACGGTATCCTCGGTTGCGCTGTCGAATGGTTCGAGCAGCGTGACGGCGTATTCCGCAAGCCTGCCGATTACCGTCCGTATGCGTTGGCTTCCGTGAACACGCACGATCTGCCGCCGGCAGCGGGATATCTGGAATTCGAACACGTGAAGATCCGCGAACGCCTTGGACTGCTGTCCGGTCCGGCGGAGGAGTTCGAGGCTTCCGCGAAGGCCGAGCAGGACGCCATGATCGCCATGCTGGTGGAGCAGGGATACCTCGATGCCGCAGCCGCCGAGGACCGTGTGGCGCACGAGTCGCAGATCGTCGATGCGCTGTATCGTGCCTTGAAGGATGCGCCCTGCAAGCTGCTTGCCGCATCCATCACCGATGCGGTAGGCGAGAAGCGTGCACAGAACCAGCCTGGCACGAACAACGAGTATCCGAACTGGCGCATTCCTCTGGCCGATGCCAAGGGCAACGTGGTGCCGCTCGAAACGGTGTTCGACACCGCTGGCGCGCAGCGTATCGCGCAGATTTTCAACTCCTGACGCCATCGGGTTCCCGGACGGGGAACAGAAGGTTCAGGCAAACGGCGTGGCCGGACGAAAGAGTCCGCCACGCCGTTTTATTATGTCAAGACCCGCGATATACTAGTGGATTGTTGTGTTTCCCTAAGGGGTCCTTCAAAGCGCTATCCCACTCGCCATCGAGGACTTTCAGGGAGCCCACGGATAATGAGGTTCAAAGCTTTGTGGATGCGGCTCTGACCAAGCCACGCCAGGCAGCCGAGACCCGGAACACAATATATAGAAAAGGTACTCCAGTGAAAACTTTCACTCCGAAACCAGCTGATCTGACCCACGACTGGTACATCGTCGACGCCACCGATGTGGTGCTTGGCCGTCTTGCCTCCCAGGTTGCAAACCTGCTGCGCGGCAAGAACAAGCCGACCTACGCTCCGCATGCGGATCTCGGCGATTTCGTCATCGTCATCAATGCTGACAAGATCGCTCTTACCGGCAACAAGATGGGCAAGGAACTCTACGTCCACTCTGGCCGTCCTGGTGGTCTGCGCCGCGACTCTTACGCTGAGCTGCTCGAGAAGAACCCCGAGCGTATCATCAAGGCCGCTGTCAAGGGCATGCTGCCGAAGAACCGTCTGGCTAAGGTGCAGCTTGATCGTCTCCGCGTCTTCCGCGGTGCCGAGCATCCGCACGCAGGCCAGCAGCCGAAGACCTTCGAGATCGCTCAGATCTCTCAGCAGGCCAAGTGAAACCTGAGAGGAGATAGATATCATGGCTGAAAACACCAACGACTCCCAGGTTGTCGAGACCGAAGAGGAGCTCACCAACTACACCACCGAGACCAACGCTGGCGCTGGCACCGGTACCTCCGCGATTGAGCCGGGCTATGGCACTGGCCGTCGCAAGGAGGCCGTCGCCCGTGTCCGTCTGATTCCGGGCTCCGGCAAGTGGACCATCAACGGCCGCACCCTGGAGGAGTATTTCCCCTCCAAGCTGCTGCAGCGTGAGGTCAACTCTCCGATCGTTCTGCTCAAGCTCGAAGGCAAGTTCGACGCTATCGTCCTCGTTGACGGCGGCGGCACCACCGGTCAGGCCGGTGCCATCCGTCTCGGCGTGGCCCGTGCGCTGAACGCCATCGACCGTGATGCCAACCGCGCCACCCTGAAGAAGGCTGGCTTCCTGACCCGCGACTCTCGCGTCGTGGAGCGCAAGAAGGCCGGTCTGCACAAGGCACGTCGCGCCCCGCAGTTCTCCAAGCGTTAATCCGCTGGCGTTCTGTGTCTTTACCGAGCACAAAGAGCCCTTCGTGGTCATCCACGAAGGGCTCTTTGGTATATCCCGGTATATGTGCTAGTGGTCTGTCTCGTAATTGGTTGAGTGGTGCTGGCCCCCTCTGACGAGGGGGCTGTCAGCGAAGCTGACTGGGGGAGAGAAAAACTGAATCCCTCAATTATTTACCAGATAGACCACTAGTACTGAGGCAGTGCGCCGACAGACTGAACCGTCCTGTCGGCGCACTGCCTTATGTGTGGCCTGTGCTGTGGCCAATCCCGTTGCTGCTTCTCACACCTGTTTCATCAGCGTGATGGACATCGCCGGCATCGTCCATACATTGTGAGGATCAATCGCGCTGTTCTCACCGGGGACCTTCTCGGCCGCAGTGCTGTCGATGCCCCCGCTGTCGCTGGCATTGTCCGCCCTATACAAGGTGATATTGGGGGATATACGTGGGCTTCCGTTTGCCGCCGCAGCGTTGACTGCTGCCGCATCACCGGCGATTGTGGTGCCACCGTGCGCCGCGCTGTTGTCGACGATGTCGAATCCGGCGATGCCTGCGGCATCGGCCTTGTGGGTTTGCGCCTCCTCAGCCAGACGTCTGACGATTTCATTGGCGTTCTGCACATGCTGCATCCAGACGCTGATTTCCTCGTTATCCTTTTCGGTGCCGATATGACCGCCCTGACCCGGCCACAATCCATTGACTTCGGCGGAACACCACTTGGGAATCCATGTGCTGTCGTCAGGAAGCCGGAAGTCACGGTTCTCGGCCACGCCGTTGACCACGATGCAGACGTCGACCTCGGTGTTGGACAGCAGTCGCATGGTGAAACCGCGGGTGCTCAGATCGAACCAATCGCGTTCCTTCGGGGAGGATCCGTCGGGAAGGAACCATTTGACGCGGTCGGATGGCTTGAACAGTCCGATCTGCGTCAATCGCGTGAAGAAGTCCTCATGATGGTACAGGTCAAGCGATTTGCGCAGCGAGATAAGCCTCGAGACCGTTTCCAAGCGCCGCATCTCGCGGGTCTTGTACGGGGAATACAGCCAATCCCAGTTCATCCAGGTCAGTTCGTTGTCCTGGCAGTAGGCGTTGTTGTTGCCGTTCTGCGTATTGCGGAATTCGTCGCCGGCGAGCATCATCGGCGTGCCGAGCGAAAGCAGCATGGTGCCCGTCATGTTCATGGCGGCCTGCTCCCGTGCGGCGATGATCTCCGGTTCGTCGGTCACGCCTTCCACGCCGAAGTTGGCTGAATGGTTCACTGAGGAACCGTCGTTGTTGTTTTCGCCGTTTGCTTCGTTGTGCTTGGTGCGGTACCGTGTCAGGTCTGTAAGCGTGAAGCCGTCATGGCAGGCCACGAAGTTGATGGATGCCGTGGCGCCTCGTCCCGGGTCGGTGGCGAACATATCCGCCGAGCCGCACATGCGCGTGGCCATCTCTTGCAGACTGGTCCGTCCGTATTCCATGCTGCCGTCCACATCCTCCAGCCAGAATGTGCGCGTGGTATCGCGGAACCGGTCGTTCCATTCGGCGAACGGGATGCCGAACTGCCCGGTGCGCCAGCCAAGATTGCCCAGATCCCACGGCTCCATGATGAGCTTGAGGTTGCCGAGCAGCTGATCGGACCGCAACGCGTACAGGAACGGGTGATGCGGGGTGAACTCGCCGTTGAGGCGTGCCAACGAGACGCCCAGGTCGAAACGGAAGCCGTCGATGCCTATGCGCTTGGCCCAGTACCGCAGCGAATCCACCGCAAACGTGACCACATGGGTATTGGTGAAATCGAAGGTGTTTCCGCAGCCGGTGGTGTCCTCCAGACGCCCGACATTGGACTTCTGGTGGCGGTAATACGCCAGATCATCCAATCCGCGCCAGCAGACGGTCGGACCTTCGACCCCGCCCTCGCAGGTGTGGTTGTACACCACATCCATGATGACTTCGAAGCCGGCTTCGTGCAGGGCCCGGACCATGTCGATGACTTCCTGGCGCACGGCTCCCGCACCGTGCTCTTGGGCTGCCTTGGTGGCGTACGAGGGTTCGGGGGAGAAGTAGCTCAGGGTTGAGTATCCCCAGTAGTTCTTGCGACCGTGTTCCTGGAGGAAGAGTTCGTCCTGTTTGGCTTGGATAGGCAATAGTTCTATGGTGGTGACGCCGAGGTTCTGCAGATACGCCAAGGTGATCGGATGAGCGAGCCCGGCATAGGTGCCCCGCAGTTCCTCGGGCAGCCACGGAGCGTTGGCCGTAAAGCCCTTGACGTGCATCTCGTAAATCACGGTTTTCCGCCACGGTACATGCGGGTGCCCCGGATCGTCCTCATGCTTGTGGATGTCGCGGTCGTCGATGGCCACGGACACCGGTACATGGCCCAGTGAATCGATGGTGCTCATCGCTCCGTATGCCGATCCGACGACCTTGCGGTCATGCACTTCGCATTGGTAGGAGAACGCCGCCGGATCGAGCTCCATGCTGCCTTCGATGCCCTTGCCATAAGGGTCGAGCAGGAATTTGTATGGGTTGAAGCGTACGCCATGCTTGGGGTCCCATGCGCCATCCACGCGATACCCGTATTGCATGCCGTCCCAGGCTTTGGGCAGGTGCACGTACCATAGTCCGTAATTGGGGCCGTTCATGCGGAACAGCGTCTCCCGGAGATACAGGTGCTCGATGATGCGGGTGCACACCGGGAACTCATGGATCTGCTGGATGAAGGAGACGCCCGGGTCTGAGAACAGACGAATCGCATCTTGGAAGAATGCGCTGGGTTTGTCGACCGGCTCAAGCACGCATAGCCATACCTGTCCCGCGGTCTCGGAGCGGACTATGACGTCAGCGCCTCCATCATCGGTGAAGTACAGGCCGGGACGAGTGGCATAACGATGCAACGGTGGATTTCTCATACCCCCATTGTAGATGCCGTGCCTGTGAGCGCTGCTCCACTTCCTTCTCACCCGTGAGATGAAGCTTGAAGAGGCCCAGGACTTTCTCGGTGACAGAATTCAGGAGGCTTTACAGCTGTTGTCAAAGTCGCCCAATGACGGTGTCTTCTGGGATTTCAAGCTTTCGGTTCATTATACGACTCATTACACGGGTATTTGACTGTCGGCTATTGACGTTCCAGTTTGGCGTATCGCAATCGCGTAGCCTCCCCGGTGATGCCAAGCTTTCGGCCTATGGTCTCCCATGATTGTCCTCTGCGGTGCATGAGCAGAACCATGCGCGTGATGCTGTCATCGATTGCTTTCAGCTCCGTTCGACGACGATTCAGAAGCCTGCTGAGCTCAAGCTCCGGGGAGAAGTTCGGATCGTTTTCAGGATCTCCCAGTGAAGGGGAATCCTGTGCTTCGACCGCATCGGCGGCGGCGTTGCCTATTGCCCGTAATTTCGCCTGCATTTCGGGCGTATAGTCTTCAAATCTCATGTCCATCACCTTCGTGGTACTGCAGCAGCAGCCATTTCATTTCATAGGACAGCCGTGCGCGCATGGCGTGCACGATGACGTGTTCGTCCATGCCTGGAATCCATTGGCGTTCGATTACGCCAATTTCATAGAGAACCGCGCCTGAAGCTCCGGTGCCCACAAGGACATGGGTGGGAGGAATACGCCGATCGTTCACAGCGACCTCGATGCCATGTCGATAGACATGGAGAATGTCGCTGTCGGCGATCGGCGGTTCCCCGTGTTTGCTCTCACGATGTGCCGATGGAAGAATCACTGGATCTTCCCCGTCGATATACACAAATCTACTTGGCAACCCCACTTGCGTCAACTCCTTTGTTGATAACCTGCTCGGTGGTTTGAGCGTAGTGGGACCAATCAAGGCATGTCCAGCTGAACCGGCCCATGTGGTTCCAGCTTCCAGAGTTATCCACATCGATGCTTGATGGTGAGTTTTATCGAGTGCAGTGCTGTTTGGATGCAGTTCGGATGCGTATGCTTTTCAACGGGACGCAGCCAGACTGCGGCTATACCTTATGCTTTGTGCCGCTCTGTGATTAGGCCATGGCCCAGTAGCTCACAAATAACCGCTCATTTGACCTGGATGTCAGTGAGATATGCCTCCACGAATCGCAGCGCGGCGCCGATGATGTTCTGGTCTTCGGCACAATAGCTGGTGCGCAGCGTGAAATGGTCGGTGCCGAACGGGCTGCGCCCGACGATACGGCTGCGCAGGATCTCGATGTCCTCGTCGGTAAGATGTTGTGCGGCTTCGCCTCCGATGATCACGTCGCCGGCGATGATCGAACGCGCGTTCACGATGGCCTGCGCCACATAGTTGAGCCATGCGTTCATGCGTTCGCGGTGGTGGCGCTCGCCCTGTTCAAGCACGCTGAAGAAGCCGGGGATGCTTTCGTAATCCTCGGGCAGGGTCTCCAGTGAGCAGTAGGCGTCCATGCACCCGCGCTGCCCGCAATAGCATGGCAGTCCATCCGGCACCAGCGTCATATGCTCGATAGTGCCGTTGCATTGGTTGGGCCCCTGATAGAGCTTGCCATCCACAATGACCGCTCCGCCGGGGCGTCGCTCCAGATATACGCATACCGCGTCTGTGAGCGTGGGGTCGAACCAGAGTTCGGCCATGGCGGAGGCGTCCGAGTCGTGGATCATCATGCACGTGCAGTGGATGGATTGGCTGAGGGTCTCCAAAGTGAGACCGGTGTTGCCCATGATGGTGCCGAAGGTGATGGTCGTGCCGTCGGGCGAGAGAATGCCTTGGATGGCGAATGAGACACCCAACACCGCGCCGTAACGGCGCTCCAAGTCGGCGGCGAAGGCGTTGATGATGTCGCCGATGCGCTGATAGTAGACGTTGGTGTTTCGGTACGGCGCCGATTCGATACGACGGTCGATGACCTTACCGTACAGGTTGATGGCGCACAGGCGCAGTTCGTTGGCGCGCATCACTGCACCGATGGCGGTGCGATGGTTCGGGTCGAACTCGTACATCTGCGCTTTTCGTCCGCCGGTGGAGTCCTGCAGATCGCCTTTGCGGATCAGGCTGTCGTCCTCCAACGCGCGCAGGTTCTGGGTGATGGTGGGCAGACTCAGTCCCAGGTCGCGCTCCAAGTCCTGCTTGGTGGCGTTTCGATGCTCATAGAGGTATTGAGCCATGGCATTACGATTGTGCGTCTTCAACGCGGTCGCCGGCATTGCCCTCATGATTACCCCTTTGTGAGATGAGACATATAACAGTGTACTTGATAAAAGTCCGCGATGGCCGCAATCTAAGATTGATGGCACGGGAGTTCCTTGTATTTCCAACTCGTCAGCGAACTTTTGGAAAATTTATTTCATAAAATCTGCTCCAAGTGGCAACTTATGGAAAAGAATCTTCTATAAGTTGGCGAGATGATGTGTGAGTAGGGTTGTGATTTTGCTAAAAAAACAAACAAAATACATCAAAAAAGCAAGAAAAGTGCGAAATTGTTAAGTAAATATCACAATATTGCACATAAATATATCATTAATAATCATGAAACGCCGTTGATTATGTGCGTATGCAGACCATAAATGCCTTCGGTATATTGTGACTCAGGTCACAGTGACTGTGACGGTGCGCGTCAGGGTGCGTAGATGCCAATCTATGCGGGCCACTTCGGATGTATCGGCGTGGCGGTCCTGGTGGCGCATGACAGAACAGAATACTTTGCCAACCAACCCCAAGAAAGATCGAGGAGGACCCAAATTGGCAGAAGCAAAAAAGGTCGAAGCCACCAAGCCGACCCCGGAAGAGAAGCAGGCCGCAGCTGAGGCCGAGGTCAATGCGCTGGTCGAGAAGGCGCAGAAGGCGTTGATCGCATTCGAGGATCTGGATCAGAAGCAGGTTGACCGCATCGTTGCCAAGGCATCCATCGCCGCCCTGAACAAGCATCTGGTGCTCGCCAAGATGGCCGTTGACGAGACCGGACGTGGCCTCGTGGAAGACAAGGCCACGAAGAACATCTTCGCGTGCGAGCACGTGACGAACTACCTGGCCGGTCAGAAGACCGTGGGCATCATCCGCGAGGACGATGTGATGGGTATCGACGAAGTGGCTGAGCCGGTGGGCGTGGTCGCTGGTGTGACCCCGGTCACCAACCCGACGTCCACCGCCATCTTCAAGTCCCTGATCGCTCTGAAGACCCGTTGCCCGATCGTCTTCGGCTTCCACCCGGGCGCGCAGAAGTGCTCCGTCGAGGCCGCGCGCATCGTGCGTGACGCCGCGATCGAGGCCGGCGCTCCGGCCAACTGCATCCAGTGGATCGAACACCCGTCCATCGAGGCCACCGGCGCTTTGATGAAGCACCCCGGCGTTGCCACGATCCTGGCGACCGGCGGTCCGGGTATGGTCAAGGCCGCGTACTCCTCCGGCAAGCCCGCCCTCGGCGTGGGCGCCGGCAACGCCCCGGCCTATGTGGATTCCGATGTGGACATCGTGCGCGCCGCCAACGACCTGGTGCTGTCCAAGCACTTCGACTACGGCATGATCTGCGCCACCGAGCAGGCGATCATCGCCCACAAGGACGTGTATGATGCGCTGGTCAAGGAGCTCAAGACCCGCAAGGCCTACTTCGTGAACGCAGACGAGAAGGCCAAGCTCGAGCAGTACATGTTCGGCTGTACCGCCGGTTCCGGCCAGACCCCGAAGCTCAACTCCGTGGTTCCGGGCAAGTCCCCGCAGTTCATCGCCAAGGCCGCCGGCTTCGAGATTCCGGCCGACGCCACCATCCTCGCTGCCGAATGCAAGGAGGTTTCCGACAACGAGCCGCTGACCCACGAGAAGCTCGCCCCGGTGCAGGCCGTCCTCAAGGCCGACAACAAGGAGCAGGCTTTCGAGATGTGCGAGCAGATGCTCAAGCTGGGCGCAGGCCACACTGCCGCCATCCACACCAACAACCAGGAGCTTGTGCGTGAGTACGGCGTCCGCATGCACGCCTGCCGCATCATCTGGAACCAGCCGAGCTCCCTCGGCGGCATCGGCGATATCTACAACGCCATCGCCCCGTCGCTGACCTTGGGCTGTGGCTCCTACGGCGGCAACAGCGTTTCGGGCAACGTGCAGGCCGTGAACCTCGTCAACATCAAGCGCATCGCCCGGAGGAACAACAACATGCAGTGGTTCAAGATCCCGCCGAAGACCTACTTCGAGCCGAACGCCATCAAGTACCTGCGCGACATGTACGGCATCGAAAAGGCCGTCATCGTATGCGACAAGGTCATGGAGCAGCTCGGTGTGGTCGACAAGATCATCGACCAGCTGCGCGCCCGTGCCAACAACGTGACCTTCCGCATCATCGATTACGTGGAGCCGGAGCCTTCCGTCGAGACCGTCGAGAAGGGCGCCGAGATGATGCGCGAGGAGTTCGAGCCCGACACCATCATCGCGGTCGGCGGCGGCTCGCCGATGGATGCCTCCAAGATCATGTGGCTGCTGTACGAGCACCCGGAGATCGCGTTCTCCGACGTGCGCGAGAAGTTCTTCGATATCCGCAAGCGCGCGTTCAAGATCCCGCCGCTGGGCAAGAAGGCCAAGCTGGTGTGCATCCCGACCTCCTCCGGCACCGGTTCCGAGGTCACGCCGTTCGCCGTGATCACCGACCACAAGACCGGTTACAAGTACCCGATCACCGACTACGCACTGACCCCGTCCGTGGCCATCGTGGACCCGGTGCTGGCCCGCACCCAGCCGCGCAAGCTCGCCTCCGACGCCGGCTTCGATGCGCTGACTCACAGCTTCGAGGCATACGTGTCCGTGTACGCGAACGACTTCACCGACGGCATGGCACTGCACGCGGCCAAGCTCATCTGGGACAACCTGGCCGAGTCCGTCAACGGCGAGCCGGGTCTGGCCAAGACCGAGGCACAGGAGAAGATGCACAACGCGGCCACGATGGCCGGCATGGCGTTCGGCTCCGCGTTCCTCGGCATGTGCCACGGCATGGCCCACACCATCGGCGCGCTGTGCCACATCGCCCACGGCCGCACGAACTCCATCCTGCTGCCGTACGTGATCCGCTACAACGGCCAGATTCCGGAGGAACCAACCTCCTGGCCGAAGTACAGCAAGTACGTGGCTCCGGAGCGCTACCGCGACATCGCCCGTAACCTCGGCATCGACACCGGCAAGACGCCGGCCGAGGCCGTCGAGAACCTGGCCAAGGCCGTTGAGGATTACCGCGACAACAAGCTCGGCATGAACAAGAGCTTCAAGGATTGCGGTGTGGACGAGGACTACTTCTGGAGCGTCCTCGACCAGATCGGCATGCGCGCCTACGAGGACCAGTGCACCCCGGCCAACCCGCGCATCCCGCTGATCAACGACATGAAGGACATCGCCATCGCGGCCTACTACGGCGTCAGCCAGGCCGAAGGCCACCAGATTCGTGTCGACCGCGAGGGTGAGGCGGCCACCGAGGAAGCCTCTGAGCGCGTCTGAGGACGGCGGCTCTGAGAGTCCGACTGAAAGTCTGATAAGCAAACACGATAACGGCTGAGGGGAGCCGCGGCGATTGTTCCGCGGCTCCCCTCAGCCGTTGTCGTTATGGGTCATCCCATGTTGCATCCCATGGTAGGGGTTATCCCATGGTATAGGGATTTCCCCATGGTGTTGTAACGCAAAATGGCTTCATTCCGCCAATCCGCATTGTTGCATCCCTACATCGTGGGATAGTCCCTACATCGTGGGGCCATCAGATATGCGGGATATACATCAGCGTATTGCCGAGGATGCAGCCGAAAGCGATAATGCTGGCGAAGCACTCCGTGATGCCGACGATCATGGGTTTTATGGTTCGTGTGCGGGCGACCAATGGCAGCGCGATGGCGCGCGCGAGCAGAACCACCCCCATAATCACCAGATAGGGACTGCGATTCGCGGGGATAAGCCACCAAGCCAGCAGCGCGGCATGCCACAGCCAGGAGGCGACGACATACGAGTGTTTGCCGCGTTCCCGAATCATCGTCTTCACGAAGAGCACCGAGCCGAACTGGGTTGCGGCGAAACAGAGCGCGAGCACCAGCCCCGGCAGCGAGACCTGCGGAATACTGGGCGAATGCGCGGCATAGTGGAATGTGATCATCGACATCAGGCTGGCGGCAACCACCGCTGCCGCATTGGCCCAAAGCGACCGTTCGCGGCGAAACCATGCGCCGGCGAATGCCACAACCGCCAATACCACATACACGGGAGCCCATACGAGCACATCGACGTGCGCGATCAGGAATGGTAACCCTACGGCGGCAAGCGCAATGCCGTAACCGAGTGCCGGAGGCAGATAGCGCGATGCGCAATGGGATTTCAGCCAGCGTGCGGTCGTGAACTCCAAGCAGTAGCACAGAGCCCAACACGCCAGAACCCACCAGCCGGCTGCGGTCGCCGGGAAACCCGACTGGGCGGATGATCGTGCCACTGCCGCGGCTGTGCCGCATATCGCTCCGGCGAGCGCGGGAGCCAAGGCCATGACCCATGCGCCGGGCTGGTCGGGAATCCAATCGCGCAGTGTGGTGCGGCGTCGCCGTGAAGTGCGCTCGGCCTGCATGGCGGCACTGGAATGGGATTGGGAAGCACTGTCCGAACGCTGCAGGGGGGTATTGCGAACGGAAGCCACCGATGATTGCCTGACGACGTCGTTGGACTGCGGCTGTGGGGAGGAGTGCTCGCTCATATATATAAAGGTATCAATTCAACCCCGGGCGCAACAGATTCGCCGGGTGCAACAGATTCGGTTTGCTGGAATTGCTAAATTGCTGGATTGCTGGATTGAGCGGGTTGATTGCCGGGTTACTGGGTAATCGGCGGGTTCATAGGGGTGGTCGACGGATACATACCATCATCGACTGTGCCTTGCGGATGTTGCAGCTCGCGGATGCTGTGGCTGTGCCGACCCTCATTAGGCGGAATGGCTGGCGTGCCCGTTAGGCGGAATGGCTGGCGTGCCCGTTAGGCGGAATGATCCGCGTGCGTGTCACCTTCGGCGCTGGTGATCGCCTCGCCGATATTATCTTGGCTGAAGTCGTGATTGCGGTAATTGGGGTCGTCCACAGGAAGATGCGTCACCAGCGTGTCGAACACCTGACTGTATATCTTCCCCCTGCCGAGTACCGCGTCAAGCACATGGCCGCCGAAGGTGTGGTCATCGGAGAGGAAATGCTCATGGAATCCGGCCACGGCGGCCCCGTGGAACATCATGGGGGAGAAGTAGCCCAGCATGGTGCCGGTCACATCATGTCTGAGGAAGATGGCCTGCCGGTCCGCCACCTCGAGCAGCGTAGGATACGGTGCCTGCTGTTTGATCACGGCACGAGTCTTGACGAAGCTGAACGTCCCGTGCACAATCACAGAAAAGAACGTATTGGCTCGGCCGTTGGCCTCGACGATGCGGTCATTGAGCTCTTTGAGGCCGATGTCCTCGCGCTCGCACTGGTACTGGAATGCGGCACGATGAGAATTGGCGAACGGCATGGTGAAATCGTCCGGGACCCGTTCGGCCACGCCGGTCTGGCCTATCTTGTATGCGACACCATCGAGGATGATGAGTTCGCCGTCCAGTCCTTCGCCGGTGCCGATGCCGGTGTCGCCGTGCTCGAGCAGTTCGCCAATGGTGGTGGTGCCCTCCAGCAGGCCGGGTACGAGCAACGCGAGTGTGCCGTGCTGATACAGCACGTTTGCGCCGTGATCGGTGATAGGGCGGATGTTCTTGGCCAGTGATTGTGTCACAGCACCCACGATAATTGGCCGTGTCCTGACCCACAATCCTTGTCCCGAGATCCCTGCTGTGACATCCGCCACGTCGCTTCGTTCCCGCTCGCCCTGTTTCCGTTGTGTTTTCGTATTGTCTCCGTCCACGTGGCCTCACCTGCGTAGATTGCACCTGCGTAACCTTCGCCTGTACAGTCGCTGTGTTGCCTCACCTGCGTAGGCGAGGCAACACAAGCCTTGTCTACATAGACCCGCGTCACCCTCGCCGTGTTCCAGTCATACTGCGTCGCTTTCGCACACGAATGTGGATAACTCGGCAAGCTGGAACCACATAGGTCGGTTCGGCTGGACAGCCATATCCGTCATTGCTTAGCGTCGGTGTATGAGACGGAACAAGGATCTGGATCGGCGCCTGGATGAAGCGCAACGGCAGCGACTATGCGTATGGGGTGAATCGGATACATCGCGACGAGTGCTTCTTCGCCGCGCCAAACTCGGCGATCTGCTATGCGCCTATCCGGGTTTGTATGCGCGACCAGATTATTGGGCCCAATTGGACGCTCGAAACAGGTATCTTCATGTGGTGCGCTCGTTGGCGAGATTGCATCCGCAATGGATTTTCTGTGGGATGACCGCCGCTGCCGTGTACGGCATCAATACGGCGACACGGCATATGGATTTGATTCATATTCGCACCATTGATAATCGTCATGTTCATGATTACGGCAAAGTGCGTCATCATCACATACGTGATGACCGGTTTGAGATGGTCGACGGCGTTCGTGTCACCCCTCTGCCTCGGACAGTGTTCGATTGCGCGCGAAAGCAGTCGTTCCCCGATGCGCTCGCAGTTATTGAAGCCGTGCTGCGTGAACGGGTCATGAGCAAGGATGAACTCGAGCGGTGCTTCGAGTCCTTGCCGGGGTGGAACAAGGACGTGGCACTACGTGCGTTGGCACCGGCAACGGGCGATACAGAGAATGGTGGCGAGGCCTATGCGCTGGGTGTCATGTTGGAGGAACGATTCGCGATGCCGTTGCTGCAGGAACCAATCGTCGATCCATATAATGCGTGCACTGTCTATCGTGTCGATTTTGCTTGGCGCGACGAGCATGGCGGACTCATTGTGGCTGAGCTCGATGGACGTGTGAAATATAAGGACCGGTCGATGTTCCGCAACGGGAATCTATCGGAAACGATTATTGCGGAGAAGGAACGTGAGGAACGTATCCGACTTGTGGTGAAAGGAATGGTGCGCTTTTCGTTCCGGGAAGCTCTGGAAAGGGCGCAACTGGTGCGAAAGTTGGAGTCGATTGGCGTGCCACGCAGTATGTGAGCGGGTTTGTGTAGGTGTGCCGTGCCGTGAGAGAGATTGATGAGCGGTCGGCAATTGTGCGGTGGAGGACGGGCGGATGGACTGCACGGCTGTCGGATTGCAGTTGGGACGTAGGACTGATGCAGCTGTGGGGAGGGGCTTGCCGGGCCCATCATGGCTTTTGGGTTACTGTACTGGACATGGCTGTCGCATTGTCGGATTGTTGGCTTGGCGGACATGTGGCAATTGGTCGGTTCAGCCCGGCTTCAGGTCTTGCCATGTAGATGGTCATAGGGCTTTGTTGAGCTGAGGACAGGCTGTTGGCATGGAGGAACGGCCTGGTCGTCGGGCTGATCAGAGAGTTCTGGACATATTGCGACATTTGTAATCGGCACCAACCGGCTTCGTCGGTGCTCCAATCCCATTCTGGGCATATACCCACTAGATATTCTGGGCATGACCGTGTCATTAAGCAGATTCTGGGCATATAACTACCATCTGGCGGCAAAATCAAGGTCTACAAGATACGTATATGCCCAGAACATGGTATGGGACCTTTCTTGTAGTACGTATATGCCCAGAACGTCGGTGTGTGGGCGGGATTGATAATTCGTTTGATGGGCGTTGCAGAAGCACGGTGGGGTGAAGAGGTTGATGGGTGGTGTGGCTGAAGAACGGTGAGGTGCAAGGGGATTCGAGGCCAGATGATGGTCAGGAATCCAAGGGCGACACGCCGGAATACATGAGTTCGCAATTAGTCCTACCTCGGTGCTTAGATAAACAAGTTGCCTGATTTGGGCTCGCAAATTGGAATTAAAAAAGCGAGCGCGGACTGGAGAGCACTTTCGGGTGAAACCCAGAAGCCGCGCACTGATGTCGGATGACCGCCAGAGGACGTATGTCCAAGGGAGGCCATGCGCGCCGGTGCCCTAATGAAGCAGGTTGGTAAACACTACAACGAATCGCTAGAAAGGGCGGACGGCAATGGCGGGACAGAAAATCCGCATCAGGCTTAAGTCCTATGACCATGAGGTCATCGACCAATCGGCGAAGAAAATCGTCGAAACGGTGACGAACGCGGGCGCAACGGTTGTTGGCCCGGTTCCGCTGCCGACTGAGAAGAACGTGTTTGTCGTTATTCGTTCTCCTCACAAGTACAAGGATTCTCGCGAGCACTTCGAGATGCGCACTCACAAGCGCCTCATCGACATCGTGGACCCGACCCCCAAGGCCGTGGATTCCCTGATGCACATCGATCTGCCTGCAGACGTCAACATCGAGATCAAGCTGTAAGGGAGGAGGAAGCATTATGTCTAATCGCAAGGCTCTGCTGGGCAAGAAGCTCGGCATGTCTCAGGTCTGGGACGAGAATGGCTTCTTCGTGCCCGTCACTCTCGTCGACGTGTCCACCAACGTGGTGACCGCCGTCAAGACCGAGGAGACCGACGGCTACAAGGCCGTTCAGCTCGGTTACGGTGCCATCGACCCGACCAAGGTGACCAAGCCGCTGGCAGGTCACTTCGCCAAGGCCGGTGTCACCCCGCGTCGTCACCTCGTTGAGGTGCGCACCGACGACGTCGACCAGTTCGAGGCCGGTCAGGAACTGACCGCCGAGCTGTTCGCCGAAGGTGCTGAAGTCGACGTGACCGGTACCACCAAGGGTAAGGGCTTCGCCGGCACCATCAAGCGCTGGGGCTTCAAGTCCTACCGTCGTTCCCACGGCTCTCACAAGAACGAGCGCCGTCCTGGCTCCGTGGGCGCATGCGCTACCCCGGGCCGTATCCTCAAGGGCAAGCGTATGGCTGGTCGTATGGGTCATGTGACCTCCACCACCCAGAACTTGACCGTCATCTCCTCCGATGTCGAGAACGGCATCCTCGCCATCAAGGGCGCCATCCCGGGCCCCAAGGGCGGCATCGTTCTCGTCCGTTCGGCTGTGAAGGGAGCCTGATAAACCATGGCAAACGTTACTCTGAACGTCACTGACGCCAAGGGCCAGGCTGCTGGTACCGTTGAGGCCCCTGCTGAGATCTTCGGCGTTTCCGCCGAGGACGTGCAGGCTCACGTCCCGCTGATTCACCAGGTCGTCATTGCTCAGCTCGCTGCTGCCCGTCAGGGCACCCACGCCACCAAGACCCGTGGCATGGTTTCCGGCGGCGGCAAGAAGCCGTGGAAGCAGAAGGGCACCGGTCGTGCTCGTCAGGGCTCCATCCGCGCTCCTCAGTGGTACCACGGTGGCACTGTGTTCGGTCCTCAGCCGCGTGATTACTCGCAGCGCACCCCGAAGAAGATGAAGGCCGCAGCCCTGCGCTACGTGCTTTCCGATCGCGCCAACGCCGGTCGTATCGCCGTTGTGGACTTCGGCATCACCGATACCCCGTCCACCAAGGCCGCCGTCGCCGCGCTGAGCCCGATCACCGCCGACAAGTTCACCACGGTCGTCTTCACTCGCGACAACATCAACGAGTGGCTGTCCGTGCGTAACATCCCGACCGTTCACCCGATTTTCGTCGATCAGCTCAACACGTATGACGTGGTCACCGCGCAGTACGTGGTCTTCACCAAGGAAGCCTTCGAGGCTTTCGTGGCTGCCAAGACTGAGCCGAAGGAGGCCTGATTCCGATGGTCGCTATTCACAAGCCCGCACATGACGTGATTCTGAAGCCTATCGTCTCCGAGAAGAGCTACGCCAATTCCGATCGTGGCCAGTACACCTTCGTGGTGTCCAAGGACGCAAACAAGGTTCAGATCAAGCAGGCAATTGAAGAGATCTTCAAGGTCAAGGTGACGAACGTCAACACCCTCAACCGCGCTGGCAAGAAGCAGCGCACTCGCACCGGTTTCGGCCAGCGTGTTTCCCAGAAGCGCGCCATCGTGACCGTGGCAGAGGGCCAGACGATCGACATCTTCGGCAACTGAAGGCTAGCCGAGAAAAGTTAAAGGAAGAACTATATTATGGCTATCCGCGTTTACAAGCCGACGTCCGCAGGCCGTCGTAACGCGTCCGTCTCGGATTTCTCCGAGCTGACGCGCTCCACGCCTGAGAAGTCGCTTCTTCGCAAGAAGTCCAAGACCGGCGGTCGTAACTCCTACGGCCGTATCACCTCCCGCCACCGTGGCGGCGGTCACAAGCGTCAGTACCGTCTCATCGATTTCAAGCGTTGGGACAAGGACGGCGTGCCCGCAAAGGTCGCTGAGATCGAATACGATCCGAACCGTACCGCTCGTATCGCCCTGCTGCACTTCGCAGACGGCGAGAAGCGCTACATCATCGCGCCGAAGGGCATCAAGCAGGGTGACGTCATCGAGACCGGTGCCCAGGCCGATATCAAGCCGGGCAACAACCTGCCGCTGCACAGCATCCCGACCGGTACCGTGGTCCACGCCATCGAGCTGAAGCCGCTGGGCGGCGCCAAGATCGCCCGCTCCGCCGGTGCTTCCGTCCAGCTCGTCGCAAAGGATGGCGCTTACGCCCAGCTGCGTATGCCGTCCGGCGAAATCCGCAACGTCGACGCCCGCTGCCGTGCAACCGTCGGCGAGGTCGGCAATGAGGACCACGCCAACATCCAGCTCGGCAAGGCTGGTCGCGCCCGTTGGATGGGCAAGCGCCCGATTACCCGTGGTGAATCCATGAACCCGGTCGACCACCCGCACGGCGGTCGTACCCGCGGTGGCAAGCCGCCGGTTTCCCCGTGGGGCAAGGGCGAGGTTCGTACTCGTCGTCCGAAGAAGGCTTCGAACAAGATGATTGTTCGTCGTCGTCCGTCTGGCAAGAACCGCAAGTAAGGGAGTATCGAGAAGATGACTCGTAGCATCAAGAAGGGCCCCTTCGTCGACGCCCACTTGCAGAAGAAAGTCGACGAGCAGAACGAGAAGGGCACCAAGAACGTCATCAAGACGTGGTCCCGTCGTTCGATGATCACTCCTGATTTCATCGGACACACCTTCGCCGTTCATGACGGTCGTAAGCATGTCCCGGTGTTCGTCACCGAGGCCATGGTTGGTCACAAGCTGGGTGAGTTCGCCCCCACGAAGACCTTCAAGGGTCACGTGAAGGACGACAAGAAGGCCCGCCGCTAAGGATAAGGAATAGAACATGGAAGCTAAAGCAATCGCTCGTCACGTCCGCGTGACGCCGCGCAAGGCTCGCCGCATGGTCGACCTCATCCGCGGCAAGAAGGCGACCGAAGCCGTCACCATTTTGAAGTTCGCCCCTCAGGCTGCGGCCCTGCCGGTCCGCAAGACCCTGGAGAGCGCCATCGCCAACGCTCGTGTGAAGGCCGACAAGGCCGGCGAGCCGTTCCGCGAGAACGACCTGGTCATCAAGGAGACCTTTGTTGATGAAGGCGTGACCCTCAAGCGCTTCCGCGCTCGTGCCCAGGGCCGTGCTGCTCGCATCAACAAGCGCACCTCTCACATCACGGTCGTTGTGGCTAACAAGGAAGGAGCCCGCTAAAGATGGGTCAGAAGATCAATCCGTTTGGCTACCGTCTGGGCATCACCGAGAACCACCGCTCCAAGTGGTTCTCCGACTCCAACAAGCCCGGCGAACGCTACCGCGACTTCGTCCTCGAGGATGATCAGATCCGCAAGGAGATGAACAAGGACCTCGAGCGCGCTGGCGTGAGCAAGATCGTGATCGAGCGCACCCGTGACCGCGTCCGCGTGGACATTCACACCGCCCGTCCGGGCATCGTGATTGGCCGTCGTGGCGCCGAGGCTGAGAAGGTCCGCGCCAAGCTCGAGAAGCTGACCGGCAAGCAGGTCCAGCTCAACATCTTCGAAGTCAAGAACGCCGCGCTGGATGCCCAGCTCGTCGCTCAGGGCATCGCAGAGCAGCTGACCAACCGCGTCACCTTCCGCCGTGCCATGCGCAAGGCTCAGCAGGACGCCATCCACGCTGGTGCCAAGGGTATCCGCATCAAGCTCTCCGGCCGCCTCGGCGGTGCGGAAATGAGCCGTTCCGAGTTCTCCCGCGAGGGTCGCGTTCCGCTGCAGACCCTCCGCGCCCTCATCGATTATGGCTTCTTCGAGGCCCGCACCACCTACGGCCGTATCGGCGTGAAGGTGTGGATCTACAAGGGCGATATGACCGAATCCGAGTTCGAAGAGCAGCAGGCTCAGCAGAACAACCGTCCTGGCCGTCGTGGCGATCGTCGTCCGCGCCGTGGCAACCGTTCCGCCGCCCAGCAGCAGTCCGCAGCCCCCAAGGCTGAAGCTCCTGCCGCCGAGGCCGCTCCTGCAGCAGAAACGAAGGAGTGAGCAAGAATGCTTATCCCCAAGAGGACTAAGTACCGCAAGCAGCACCGCCCCGTGCGTTCTGGCATGTCCAAGGGTGGCAACGAGATCAACTTTGGTGACTACGGCATCCAGGCTCTCGCCCCGGCCTACGTGACCAACCGTCAGATCGAGGCTGCACGTATCGCCATGACCCGCTACATCAAGCGCGGTGGCCGTGTGTGGATCACGATCTTCCCGGATCGTCCGCTGACCAAGCACGCTCTCGGCGCCCGAATGGGTTCCGGTAAGGGTGCTCCCGAGTTCTGGATCGCCAACATCCGCCCTGGTCGCGTGATGTTCGAGATCGGTGGCGTCTCTGACGATATCGCCAAGGAGGCCCTGCGCCGCGCCATCGATAAGCTTCCGATGAAGTGCCGCATTATCGCACGTGAAGGTGGTGACATCTGATGGCTATCGGTACCGCTGATTACTCCATCAAGAATCTGAACGAGAAGACCGACGCGGAAATCGAAGGCTTCCTCAAGAAGTCCAAGGAAGAGCTGTTCAACCTGCGCTTCCAGCACGCGACCGGTCAGCTCGACAACACTGCCCGTCTCAAGGCCGTCAAGCGCGACATCGCCCGCATGTACACCGTGCTTCGCGAGCGTCAGCTTGGCATCAGCCAGGAGCCGGCCGCTACCGAATCCAAGGAGAAGTGATTATGGCTGAAGAGCGTAACTCCCGTAAGGTTCGCCGCGGCTACGTCGTGTCCGATAAGATGGACAAGACGATTACCGTCGAGCTCGAGCATCGTTCGACCCACCCGCTCTACGGCAAGGTCGTTCGTACCACCAGCAAGGTCAAGGCCCATGATGAACACAACGACGCCCACATTGGCGACCTCGTGAGTATTATGGAAACTCGGCCTTTGAGCAAGACCAAGCGCTGGCGTCTCGAATCCATTATCGAGCGCGCTAAGTAAGTAAAGTTCGGCAAGGCTCGCCATTTACCGGGGCATCATGGACTCCACGATGCCCCGGTAAATGGGGAGAACCAGCTCGGCTAAGGAGAATCAATGATTCAGCAGGAAACGCGGCTTCATGTCGCCGACAACACGGGTGCGAAGGAACTCCTCGCCATCCGAGTGCTCGGCGGATCGAAGCGACGCTATGCCGGCATCGGCGACGTGATCGTCGCCTCCGTCAAGGACGCCATTCCTGGCGGGTCGGTCAAGAAGGGCGACGTGGTCAAGGCCGTTGTCGTCCGCACTGTCAAGGAATCCCGTCGTACGGACGGTTCCTACATCAAGTTCGACGAGAACGCCGCCGTCATTCTCGGCTCCGGCCGTGAACCGAAGGGCACTCGTATCTTCGGACCGGTTGGTCGTGAACTGCGTGAGCACAAGTTCATGAAGATCGTGTCCCTCGCTCCGGAGGTGATCTGACATGGTAGCCAAGATTAAGAGCGGCGATCTGGTCAAGGTCATCCGTGGCAAGGACCGCGGTAAGGAAGGCACCGTGAAGCGTGTGCTTCCGAACGACCGACTGATCGTTGAAGGCGTTCAGATCGTCAAGAAGCATGTGCGTGCCACCCAGCAGGGTCAGCAGGCAGGCATTGTGTCCACCGAGGCTCCGATTCATCGCTCCAACGTGATGATCATCGATCCGGAGACCAAGCAGCCTACCCGCGTGGGTGTCACCATCAAGGAAGAGGCGCGTGACGGCAAGGTGAAGACCGTGCGCGTGCGCGTCGCCAAGAAGTCCGGAAAGGAGCTGGCATGACCGATACCACTGTCGAAGCGCCGGCCACCCCGCGCTTGAAGGCCAAGTACAACGAGCAGATCATCGCTGAGCTCGAGAAGGAGTTCAAGTACTCCAACCCGATGCAGGTCGCTCGTGTCCAGAAGGTCGTTGTCTCCATGGGCGTTGGTGCCGCTGCTCGTGACTCCAAGCTCATCGAAGGTGCCGTCAAGGATCTCACTGTGATCACCGGCCAGAAGCCGAAGATCACCAAGGCCAAGAAGTCCGTCGCTCAGTTCCATCTGCGCGAAGGCCAGGCCATCGGCGCGTACGTCACCCTGCGTGGCGACCGCATGTGGGAGTTCCTGGATCGTCTGCTGACCCTTGCGCTGCCTCGTATCCGCGACTTCCGCGGTATCAACGGCCACCAGTTCGATGGCCAGGGCAACTACAACTTTGGTCTCACCGAGCAGTCCATGTTCCACGAGATCGATCCGGATGCGATCGACCACGTGCGCGGTATGGATATCACTGTGGTGACCTCCACCAAGGACGACAAGGAAGCCTACGCTCTGCTGAAGCACCTCGGCTTCCCCTTCAAGGAGAACTGATATGGCAAAAACCGCTCTTAAGAACAAGGCGGCCGGCAAGCCGAAGTTCAAGGTGCGCGCTTACACGCGCTGCCAGGTCTGCGGTCGTCCCCACTCCGTCTACCGCAAGTTCGGCCTGTGCCGCATCTGCCTTCGTGAGAAGGCCCACCGCGGCGAGCTGCCCGGAGTTACGAAGTCCAGTTGGTAAACATCGACGCTGAAGGTCCGCGGCACGTTCCGCCCATGAGGGCGGAACAGCGGCGGAAACCACGGCGAGAAAGGGCATGAAGCCCAAAATGACAATGACAGATCCGATCGCAGACATGCTGACGCGTCTGCGTAACGCGAGCGCGGCCAAGCACGAAACCGTGGATATGCCGTACTCGAAGTTCAAGGCGAACATCGCCGAGATCCTGAAGCGTGAAGGTTACATCAAGGACTTCACCGCCAAGGAAGCCAAGGTCGGCCAGACTCTTGAGGTCACCCTCAAGTACGGTCCGAACGGTGAGCGTTCCATTCAGGGCATCAAGCGCATCTCCAAGCCGGGTCTTCGCCGTTACGCGAAGTCCGACTCCCTGCCGATGCCGCTCGGTGGCCTGGGCATCGCCATCATCTCGACCTCCTCGGGACTGCTGACTCAGAAGGAATGCCTCGACCGAGGCATTGGCGGCGAGATTGTCGCCTTCGTGTGGTGAGAAAGGAGAGCTGAAACATGGCATCGCATATTGGTAAGCTCCCCGTCGCCATCCCTGCTGGCGTCGAAGTCAAGATCGACGGTCAGAACTTCTCGGCCAAGGGTGCCAAGGGTTCCGACTCCTACGTGGTTCCGGAAGGCATCTCCGCTGTCGTCGAAGGCAACGAGATCATTCTCACCCCGGCCGATGACCTGCGTCCGACCCGTGCCAAGCACGGTCTGGCCCGTTCCATCATCGCCGGCATGGTCAAGGGTGTGCACGATGGCTACTCCAAGACCCTCGAGATCGTCGGCACAGGTTACCGCGCCGTCGCCAAGGGCCAGGGCATCGAGTTCTTCCTCGGCTACTCCCACACCATCACCGTCAACCCGCCCGAAGGCATCACGCTGAAGGTCACCGATCCGACCCATGTGGTCGTTGAGGGCTCTGACAAGCAGGTCGTCGGCCAGGTTGCCGCCAACATCCGCAAGCTGCGCGCTCCGGAGCCTTACAAGGGCAAGGGCGTCAAGTACGCCGACGAGCACATCCTGCGCAAGGCTGGAAAGGCTGGTAAGTGATATGAGCGTTGCAATTCTCGGAAAGGGCAAGAAGGTCGCCCTCAAGCGCCGTCATGCACGCATTCGCAAGCGCATCTCCGGCACCCCCGAGCGTCCGCGCCTGGTGGTCACCCGCTCCAACCGCCACATGGTTGCCCAGGTGGTCGACGACACCAAGGGCGTGACTCTGGTGTCCGCTTCCACTCTGCAGGCCGACTTCGCCGGCTTCCAGGGCACCAAGGTTGAGGCTGCCAAGAAGGTCGGCGAGCTGATTGCCGACAAGGCCAAGGCTGCCGGCATCACCGCAGTCGTCTTCGACCGTGGTGGCAACAAGTACACTGGTCGCGTCGCAGCTGTTGCTGAAGGCGCCCGCGAGGGAGGTCTGGCACTGTGAGCGACAACGAAGCAAAGGAAACCCAAGTGGCTGAAGAAACTCAGAACACTGTGGCGACCGAATCCAACAACGAGGACCGCAAGGGTCGTCGTGGCCAGCGCGGTGAGGGCCGTCGTGGCGAGCGTCGTAACCGTCGCGAGGAAAACCGCGGCGACGAAATGCTCGATCGCGTGGTGACCATCAACCGTGTGTCCAAGACCCACAAGGGTGGTCGTACCTTCAGCTTTGCCGCCCTCGTGGTGGTCGGCGATGGTAACGGCACCGTTGGTGTTGGCTACGGCAAGTCCCGTGAGGTCCCGGCCGCCATCGCCAAGGGCCAGCTCGACGCCAAGAAGCACATGTTCACTGTGCCTCGCGTCCGCGGCACCATCACCCACCCGGTTCAGGGCCACGATGCCGCAGGCACCGTGCTCCTGCTCCCGGCAGCTCCGGGTACTGGCGTAATCGCCGGTGGCTCCGTGCGCGCCGTTATGGAATGCGCCGGCATCACCGACGTGCTGTCCAAGTCCATGGGCTCTGCCACCGCCGTGAACGTCGTCCGCGCCACTGTGGCTGCCCTCAAGCAGCTCGAGGAGCCGGAAGAGATCGCAGCCCGTCGTGGCCTCGCTCTGAACGAAGTCGCTCCTGACAACCTGCTGCGTGCCCGCGCCGAAGGCATCGCCGAAGCCCGCAAGGCTCGCGAAGAGGCTGCTGCCAAGGCCGCTGAAGAGAAGGATGGTGAGTGATAATCATGGCTAAGAACCTGAAGATTACCCTGCATCACGGTCTCGTGAACCGTACTCCGGCTCAGCGCGCTACCGCCAAGACCCTCGGTCTGAACAAGATCGGTAAGACCGTCGTCCGTCCGGACACCCCGGCCAACCGTGGCTTGGCTAACGCCTTGCGCCACCTGGTCACCGTCGAGGAGGTTGACTGATTATGGCAGATAACGAAATCCTGCAGATGCACGACCTGAAGCCCGCTCCGGGCGCCAACAAGGATCGCACCCGCGTTGGCCGTGGTGAAGGTTCCAAGGGCAAGACCGCTGGTCGTGGCGCCAAGGGCCAGACCAAGCGCAATCACGTGCGTCCTGGCTTCGAAGGTGGCCAGCTCCCGCTGTACATGCGCCTGCCGAAGCTTCGTGGCTTCAAGAACCCGTTCAGGGTCGAGTTCCAGGTCATCAACATCGCACGTCTTGTGGAGCTCTTCCCCGAGGGTGGCGACGTGACCGTGGCCGACCTGATCGCCAAGGGCGCTGTGCGCAGCAACGCTCCGGTCAAGGTTCTGGGTGAAGGCGAAACCACCGTTGCTTTCAACCTCAAGGGTGTGAAGGCTTCGGCTTCCGCCAAGTCCAAGATCGAAGCAGCTGGTGGCTCCATCTCCGAGGACTGATAGTCTCTCTGAGGAGCTGATCACAGCAATATGACTAACCCCCGTTCGCTTTCCGGTGGACGGGGGTTCGTCATATTCCAACGTTTTTCAAGTACTGCCTACCCGGGCTAACGTCCATCGGTGATTCATCGTCCTCGAATATTGGACGAATATTAGAGATCATCACTATGCTTTTCTCGAGACATAGGTGTGGCAAGTAGGCACGTTAGACTATGCTCGTTCGATAGTTTGTGTATTTGTGCGCTCCCAAGCGTGCCATAGGGAGGAAATCCAGGTGAGGACATTAATCCAGGCCCTGAAGACTAAGGAACTCAGGAAGAAGATCCTATTCGTCCTGTTCATCATCATCATCTACCGTATCGGGTCGTTCATTCCGACCCCGGGCGTGGATTATTCGGTGGTGCAGGAGTGCGTCGGCAAGATGCAGACCGCGTCCGAGAACTTCATCGGTCTGGTGAACCTCTTCTCCGGTGGCGCCATGCTGCAGTTGTCCATCTTCGCGTTGGGCGTCATGCCGTACATCACGGCATCCATCGTCGTGCAGCTGCTGCGTGTGGTCATCCCGCGCTTTGAGGCATTGCACAAGGAGGGCCAGTCCGGCGAGGCCAAGCTCACCCAGTACACGCGTTACCTGACCATCGGCCTGGCCGTCCTCCAGTCCACGACCATCCTGGTCACCGCGCGTTCCGGCGCCCTGTTCAACTATGCGTGCGTCCAGGTCATCCCGGACGGCTCCGTGTGGAACCTCGTCGTCATGGTGCTGATCATGACCGGCGGCACCGGTCTGATCATGTGGATGGCCGAGCTCGTGACCGACAAGGGCATCGGCCAGGGCATGTCCATCTTGATCTTCATGTCCATCTGCTCCGGCTTCCTGCCCCAATTGTGGGAGATCGGCTGGGGCACCAACGGCACCGACGGCGACTGGGCCAAGTTCGCCATCGTGGTCTCGGTGCTCGTCGTCATCCTCATCTTCGTGGACTTCGTGGAACTGTGCCAGCGTCGTGTGCCTGTCCAGTACACGCGCCGCATGATCGGCCGCAAGATGTACGGCGGCTCCTCCACCTACCTGCCGCTCAAGATCAACATGTCCGGCGTGATCCCCCCGATCTTCGCGTCCTCCATCCTCGCCATCCCGACCCTGATCGCCCAGTTCGGCAAGTCCGACCAGTCGTGGGTCAAGTGGATCAACGCGAATCTGGCGAACACCACGAGCGTGTGGTACATCGCCCTGTACGCGCTGATGATCGTGTTCTTCTGCTTCTTCTACACGTCCATCACGTTCAACCCGGACGAGACCGCCGACAACATGAAGCAGTACGGCGGTTTCATCCCCGGCATCCGTGCCGGCAACGCCACCAGCCGCTACCTGACCTATGTGATGAACAGGCTCAACACGGTGGGCGCCGTCTACCTACTGTTCGTGGCCCTGATCCCGACCGTGCTGATCATGGCGCTCGGACTGAACGCGCAGCTGCCGTTCGGCGGCACCACCATCCTGATCATCGCCGGCGTGGGTCTCGACACCCTGCGTCAGGCCCGGGCCCAGACCGAGCAGTTCCAGTACACCGGTTTCCTGCTCGAAAACGTGGATCACAAGGAAGGCAAGTAAGCCTCCAATGACATCGGCACGGTTGGCATATGGCCAGTCGTGCCGATTCCGTACTAATACAACGACAAGCACTATCAAAAGGAGATAAACCATGCGTCTGCTCATCATGGGTCCTCAGGGCGTGGGCAAGGGCACTCAGGCCGCACTGCTCGCCGAGCATTTTGACATCCCCACCATTTCCACGGGTGATATCTTCCGCTTCAACATCAAGAACAAGACGGAACTGGGTCTGGAGGCCATGAGCTACACCGACAAGGGCGAGCTCGTGCCGGATTCCCTGACCAACAAGATCGTCAAGGATCGTCTGGCCAAGGAGGATTGCGCCAACGGCTGGATTCTTGATGGCTATCCGCGAAACGCCGCTCAGGTCGAAGCCCTCGATCAGATGCTCGACGAGCTGGGCACCCCGCTTGACCATGTGGTGGCGCTCGAGGCCGACCGCGAAGTGCTGCTGGAGCGTATGAAGAAGCGCGCCGCAGAGCAGGGACGTGCCGATGACACTCCGGAGGCCATCGCAAAGCGTCTGGAAACGTACGAGAAGGAAACCGCTCCTCTGCTTGACATCTACAAGTCTCGCGGCCTGCTGGTGCTTGAGAACGGTGTCGGTGAGATCAGCGAGATCAGCAAGCGCATCATCAGCGACCTGCACTGAGTCAGCCAACGAAGAGTTGATTCGATAGTTCCGATATCACAGATCGGATCAGGTACCCCTATGCGACACGCCGGGTGTTGCGTAGGGGTACCTCTGTATACGCCCCTGTATATATTTGAATGTCGGTGTGTCTTCGGATGCACTCGTAGTAATTCGTCCAGCGATAGGAAACCTGAGGCACATGGCAAAAGACGGTGTGATTGAAGTCGAAGGTCAGGTAGTGGAGGCACTGCCGAACGCGATGTTCCGCGTTGAGCTCGAAAACAAGCACATCGTGCTCGCCACGATCTCCGGCAAGATGCGCAAGAACTATATTCGTATTCTTCCCCAGGATCGTGTGGTGTTGGAAATGAGCCCCTACGACCTGAATCGTGGACGTATTACGTACCGCTACAAGTAAAGGTACACAAGTAAAGGATAACCATGAAGGTCAGCCCTAGTGTGAAGCGAATCTGCGAAAACTGCCGCGTGATTCGTCGTCACGGCCGCGTCATGGTGATCTGCACCAACCCCCGCCACAAGCAGCGTCAGGGCTGAGAGCAGATTCTCCAGCGGCACCACAATTAAGGCACTCACTCACAGTGCTTCCCGAAAGGGAACGACACTGAACCACGGGTACGTAGGCCCGTGCCGGACTACCGGGGGAGCGGGTGCAAGACCTACGGAAACAAGAAGGAATCGCAATGGCACGTCTTGCCGGAGTCGACATCCCCAATGAGAAGCGCATCGAGATCGCCCTCACCTACATTTTCGGTGTGGGCCGCACTCGTGCCAAGGAAACGCTTGCCGCGACCGGTATCAACCCGGACACCCGCGTCAAGGATCTGACCGACGAGCAGCTGATCACGCTGCGTGACTACCTCGAGGGCAACTACAAGATCGAGGGTGACCTGCGTCGTGAAATCGATGCGGACATTCGTCGCAAGATTCAGATCAACTGCTACCAAGGCCAGCGTCACCGTAAGGGACTTCCTGTGCGCGGTCAGCGCACCAAGACCAACGCCCGCACCCGTAAGGGCCCGAAGCGCACGGTCGCCGGAAAGAAGAAGGCCACCAAGTAAGAGTGGCATGATTCGAACCACGGGATGCTCGGCATTCCATCGTTCGAATATCAACAACAAAGTTCGTTATTAGGAAACGAGGGTCAATGGCAGCTCCAAAGCAAGCCGCTCGTAAGCCCGCTCGTCGCCGCGATCGCAAGTCGATTCCGGTGGGTCAGGCTCACATCAAGTCCACTTTCAACAACACGATCATCTCGATCACCGATCCGTCCGGCGCTGTGGTGTCCTGGGCCTCCGGTGGCGATGTCGGCTTCAAGGGCTCCCGTAAGTCCACGCCGTACGCTGCTGGTATGGCTGCCGAGTCCGCTGCCCGCAAGGCAATGGAACACGGTGTCAAGAAGGTCGACGTGTTCGTCAAGGGTCCGGGTTCCGGTCGTGAAACCGCCATCCGTTCCCTGCAGTCCGCGGGTCTCGAGGTCGGTTCCATCACCGATGTCACCCCGCAAGCCCATAACGGCGTTCGTCCTCCGAAGCGTCGTCGCGTCTGAGCACTCAGCAATACGAAATCAATCCAAAACCGCCTGACCGGTGAGTGCACCACCGAGTTCAAGCTGAAAGGATAACCACAGTGCTTATTGCACAGCGTCCGACTCTGACCGAGGAATCTCTGAATTCGCAGCGCTCCCGCTTCATCATCGAGCCGCTCGAGCCTGGCTTCGGCTATACGCTCGGCAACTCGCTGCGTCGCACGCTGCTGAGCTCCATCCCTGGTGCGGCTGTGACCTCTGTGCGTATCTCCGGTGCCCTGCATGAGTTCACCACTCTGCCGGGTGTCCAGGAGGACGTGACTGAGATCCTGCTCAACATCAAGGGCATTGTGTTCACCAGCGAGTATGACGAGCCTGTGGTCATGTACCTGCGCAAGAGCGGCAAGGGTGAGGCTACCGCAGGAGACATCACTCCGCCGGCCGGCGTCACCATCGCCAACCCGGATCAGCACATTGCCACTCTCGCCGAAGATGGCGAACTCGAAATCGAGTTCACCGTCGAGCGCGGTCGTGGCTACGTTCCGGCTCAGATGAACAAGCAGGACAATGGTGAAATCGGCCGTATCCCGGTTGATTCCATCTATTCCCCGGTGCTCAAGGTGAGCTACAAGGTCGAGGCGACCCGTGTGGAACAGCGCACGGACTTCGACAAGCTCATTCTGGACGTGGAGACCAAGCCCGCCATCTCGCCGCGCGACGCGGTGGCTTCCGCTGGTTCGACCTTGGTGGAGCTCTTCGGCCTGTGCCGTGAGCTCAACACCCAGGCTGAAGGCGTTGAAGTCGGTCCGGCCCCGGTGGCCGAGGAGACCAACCCCGAGATGGCTGTCCCGATTGAGGACCTCAACCTGACGCAGCGTTCTTACAACTGCCTCAAGCGTGAGGGCATTCACACCATCGGTGAGCTTGTCTCCCACACCGAGCAGGATCTGCTCGACATCCGCAATTTCGGTATGAAGTCGATTGACGAGGTCAAGGAGAAGCTGCAGGCCCTGGGTCTTAGCCTCAAGTCCTCGCCGATGGCCTTCGATACCAACAATCTCGAAGGTGGCACGTTCTTCTCGCCTGAAGACGAGTGATCTGCCCCTTTTGACAAACCGTCCATAATGGCAGGCGGATGTTCGGGCATATGCCCACCTGCCTGCCGTTGCGGACAATAAGGAGTAAAACCCATGCCTACACCTAAGAAGGGCCCGCGTCTGGCTTCCAGCCCTGCGCACGAGCGCCTCATGCTGGCAAACATGGCGACTAGCCTGTTCCAGAACGGTCGCATCACCACCACGCTGCCGAAGGCCAAGCGCCTTCGTCCGCTGGCCGAGCGCCTGATCACCTTCGCCAAGCGCGGTGACCTGCACTCCCGTCGTCGCGTGATGCGCGTCATCCGCAACAAGTCCGTGGTGCACGTGCTGTTCACCCAGATCGCCGAGCAGATGGAGCAGCGTGAGGGTGGCTACACCCGTATCGTCAAGATCGCTCCGCGCGTTGGCGATTCCTCTGCTGCAGCCATCATCGAGCTCGTCACCGAGCCGGTTGCCAAGAAGGCTGTCGTGAAGGAAGCCGAGGCTGCCACCAAGGTCGCCGACGAGGCTCCTGCCGCAGAAGCTGTTGAGGCTCCGGTCGCTGAGGCCACCGAGGCTCCGGCTGAGGAGACCGCTGCTGCTGAGGCCACCGAGGCACCGGCCGAGGAAGCCGCCGCCGAGAAGGCCGAGTGAGCTGAATAGCTTTCCGCTAAGCTAGATAGAGGGTTGGAATCCAAATGGATTCCAACCCTTTTCCATATCTCGCATCAGGTCACTTCTGGCATAATTCTGGGACGATTCTGGCACGATTCCCGATCCCGAGAATTTGCGTCGTTGGGGTGTTGTCAGCGACGCAAATTCTCGGTTGTCGATCATCCGGGGCGATACGGGGCTGCCAGATATCACGGGAGGGTACGAACCGCCCGGATTGCATTGGCGCGGGTAGCAAGTTGCTCATCCGGGGGGTAGGCGATGTGCTCCAGAGTCAGTCCTTGAGGCGCAATGGGCCCACTCGAGCCCTCCCGCACAGGGTGTGCCATCTTATCGGCGAACCAATCCAATGATTTGCGTCCCGAACCGACCTTCACACAGGATCCGACCAGAGAGCGAACCATATTGCGGGCAAACGCATCGGCGACAATCGTGAACACCAGCAATCCTGATTCCAATGACGGAGTCCGGTATGACTCGCCCATATCCGAACCTGATGGAACCAGCGGAACGGCGGGAATGCGCCTCCAATAGGCGTTCTTGACCTCGCGGATTGTGGTCCCGCCCGGGTTGGGCGTCGCGAACGAGCCGAAATCATGCAACCCCAATGTCATCGCCGCCGCCCGGTTCATTGCATCCACATCCAAAGCCTCGTCCACGCGCAGCACGAAACCACGTGATCTCGGGTCGGCTTCGGACGAGCGGTCGGCGACACGATACACATAGGTCCGCTCCAGCGCGGAGAAGCGCGCGTCAAAACCGTCAGGCGCAACCGTCACCTGGTGAATCACGATATCCGGGGGCAGTACGGCTTTGAGCCGGCGTGCCAAAGCATCGACGGCTGGCACCTCCATATGCCCGACGCATCGCAGCAATACCGCATCGCTCACATCGAGATGCGCCACCTGATGCGAGGCGTGCACGCCGGTATCCGTGCGTCCGGCGACGGTCAGTCGCAACGGATCGTCAGCGTCATCGGCAGACACGCGAAGCACCTTGTGCAACGCGTCCTCGATGGTGCCCTGCACCGTGCGCAGTCGTGGCTGCCTGGCCCATCCGAAGAAACCGCCGCCGTCGTACGCCAGATCAATGCGAAGTCGTGTCATAACCATCCATCCTAACGAGCAGCCGCGGATTCCGGTGGGCCGGTATGTTCCACGCCTACTGCACTGTGGGAGGCGTGGAACATACCGGGATCGCGATGATGCAGGACTCGCTGATGACATCATTCCGTCGGGAAGCGCCAGGCATGCCTCGAAGCGACTCTGTGAAGTGACCTGCCTGTAACATTCTCGCGCATTTGCCGAAACGGTGCTGTCCTAGGTTAATAACCATCACACCGGGTTGCGGTGGCGGCGTCAGCGTGCGCCAAAGCCTCCGCGATACGCAGGTGGCACCGAGCGGCCGTTTACAGCAAGGAGCAGGCACGAGATGATCGAATCAGCCGCGCATAAGTTGGCGCATGAACTAGTCAATCGCCGTGAAGCCATCAACCGGGAGCTTTCCAGAAACGGCGTGCGCTTCGGCATCTACAAGAACAACGAATACCATGACCGTCTGTTCCCTTATGACCCGGTGCCCCGCATCATCGAATCCGATGAGTTCGACGAACTGGAGAAGGGGCTGAAACAGCGCGTCAATGCGCTGAACGCCTACCTCAAGGACATCTATTCGGACAAGTCGATTGTGCATGACGGCGTCATTCCGGAAGAGTATGTATACACGTCCGCCGGGTACTTCCCGCAGGTCAATGGCGTGACGCCTCCGGGTGGCATCTTCGCCCACATCGCCGGCGAGGATCTGGTGCAGGGGGAGGACGGCCGCTGGTGGGTGCTCGAAGACAATCTGCGCATCCCCTCCGGCGCAAGCTATCCATTGTTCGTGCGCGATATTGAACGTCGCATCTCCCCGCGCCTGTTCCGCGATGTGCACATCCGCGACAACCGTGAATATCCGCGCCTGCTGCGCAAGGCCATGGATTTTGTCTCCACCGAGGGCATCGCCGTGGTATTGACGCCGGGCCGCTACAATTCCGCGTTCTTCGAACACGCCTATCTGGCCGAGAAGACCGGCGCGGCGCTCGCCTTCCCGGAGGATCTCGAAGTGGTGGACAACAAGGTGTACTTCCTTGATTACGCAGGCAAACGCCATCGCGTAGGCGTGGTATACCGCCGTTTGTCCGACGAATACCTCGATCCGTTCGCCTTCAACCCTGATTCGGTGATCGGCGTGCCGGGGATTCTGTCCGCATACCGAGACGGCAACGTGGCCATCGTCAACGCGCCGGGCAATGGTGCGGCCGACGACAAGGCCATCTACTACTTCGTGCCGCAGATGATCAAGTATTACCTCGGCGAGGAACCGATTCTGCACAATGCGCCCACGTATATGCCGATGTTCGAGGCCGATCGCAAGGAAGTCCTGAACCGCATGGGCGAACTGGTTATCAAGGACGTCGCCGAAGCCGGCGGCTATGGCGTGGTGTTCGGCTCATCGCTGGACACCGCCGCTCGCGAGGAGCTTGCCGAACGCATCAAGGAAGAGCCGCGCCGGTTCATCGCCCAAGAGGTGATTCAGTTCCGCGACATTGACGTGGTCGATGCCAAGACCGGGGAGATGTCGCCGCGCAAATGCGATCTGCGCGCTTTCGTGGTTACCGGCAAGAGCACGCACGTCTGGTACTCGGGTTTGACCAGATACTCTTCGGTGCCCGGCCAGATGATCGTCAACTCCTCGCAGGGCGGCGGATTCAAGGACACGTGGGTGCTGGCGCCGGAAACCGGTGTGGAACATGAACTGGATGCCGAGGTGCAGGTCGCCAATCTGCTCAGCCAGTCCCGTCATCACTCGCTGTCGCTGGTCACCGCGTCCAAAGCCGATAACCTGTATTGGCTCGGACGCTACACCGAGCGTGCGTTCACCACGCTGAACCAGTTCTTCCCGTTCTACGATCGCGTGATGGACACGGATGTGGACGCTTTCCGTCCATTTGCGCACGCGCTCGACCTGCCGGAGGATTTCGAGGACTTCGACGAGTTCGTCACGAGCTTCCTCTATGACGGTACGAACCCTGATTCTGTCCGTTCGGCTGTCACCGCCGCATTCAACAACGCGGTGATCCTGCGTCCGGAACTGAGCTCCCGTCTGCTGCAGTATGTGGAACTGGCCATGACCAACATCACCGATGCGGCACGCAAGGCGGCCGATGCCGACGATATCTACAATCAGCGCGACATCGCCGACGACATGCTCGCCTTCTGGGGCGGCATCGAGAACTCGCCTGTCGATCCCACGTTGAAGGCGTTCGTGTTCATCGGCAAATATCTGGAGCGTATCGATCTGTATACGCGTTTCGGGCTGTCGATGGAGCAGATGGATGCGCCGTTGCGCAAGCTTGCGTCGTATTCCATGGTGCTTGATGGTATGCCGTTGCCCAGCTGTTTTGCTGATGGCCTGAGCTGGCTGGTGGGTCAGTTGCCGGCCCGCGGGTACGATCAGGTGGCGGCGCTGCTCAAGAAGTATCTGGATGATTATTCCGGCCGCATCAGCGCGTTGGCCATCAAGGACATGGGGTCGTTGAGCTCCATGAACATGGACGCCAAGCGCATCTGACGCGTTGCAATGCTAAGGTGATATCAACATACAGCCGGTAATGCGGTCTTGTTGGCCTGTCATGCGGTAGGGCGATATGACGCCTGTACCCGCGGACGGGCCTCATGCCGTGGAACGTGAAGACAATCGCAGGAGCAGTATTGAAGAAACTCGTATTCGACTATGAGATGAAGCTTTCGTTCAGTGCTCCCGTGACCGACCATCGGTTCCAGCTCCGCTGCATCCCCGCGACGGGCCCGCGTCAGCAGGTCATCGACGTGGAGGTCAAGATCCGACCTGATACCGAGCTGGATACCACCATCGACTCCTTCGACTCCGTGGTGATGACCGGTTTCATTCCCGAGCCGCATGACGTGTTCAGCTATTCGGTGACCGGCATCGCCTTCGTGGACAATGCGCACATCAAGAAGGAGATCTACAAGCCGCTCTACCGCTTCAACTCCGCATTGACCATTCCCGGGCCATGCATCGAGGCGATGGTGGATCTGTGCCAGAGGCGTCTAGCGAAGCTGTCGGAGCATGCCACGCCGGTTGAGCGTGCCACCGAAGTGATGGATGAGGTATACCACGCCTTCGTGTATACGCCGGGTTCCACCACGATTCGCACCACCGCCGAACAGGCGCTCGCCCAGCGCAAGGGCGTATGCCAAGATTATGCGCATGTGATGCTCTCGGTATGCCGCCACGTCGGCCTGACCGCGCGATACATCGCCGGACTGCTCGGTGGGGAAGGTGCCACGCATGCCTGGGTGGAGGTGTATCAGGACGGTCGCTGGGTTGGTCTTGATCCCACGCATAACCGCCTGGTCGATGACAACTACATCACCATCGCGCACGGGCGCGATTATCGCGACTGCATGCTCGACATCGGTATCTTCTCCGGCTACAACGTCGAGCAGACCCAATGGGTCAACGCCTCCGTGCACGAGCAGCAGTCCTGATGGGCTCATCGTCTGCTGATACGGCTGTGATGCTGCACTAGCTGATGAGGCAGTATGCTGGCCGACGCGAAGACATACAGGCAGCGCAGCCGGTTCACATTCGGGTTTTTGCGGTTGAGAAATTCGGATTTTGGTAGTTGTGAAATTCGGATTATTGTAGTTGTATAGTTCGGATTTTCGCGGTTGAGAAATTCGGATTATTGCAGGCGAGATGGCGATGATGACGGGAGATGGATTCGATGAGTGAAGCAACGACGCATGGCATAAAGCCTGAGACCTACCGTCCTCGTATCGTGGACTCGCAGATCGCTCGGTATCTGCGCATCTTTGGTGCAGTTGAAATCGCTGGTACCAAATGGTGCGGTAAGACTTGGTCCGCCCGTGCACACGCGAGCAGCATCACGTATGTGGATCGCAATAACAATCTGACCGTCGCCAAAGCAGACCCATCGTTGATGCTGCTGGGGGACAGGCCGCATGTGATTGACGAATGGCAGTTGGCGCCCGCTATCTGGGATGAGGTGCGCCATCATGTCGATGATGAGCCAGCGAACAAAGGTCAGTGGTTGTTGACCGGGTCATCCACGCCGCTTTGCAGCGAGCTTCCGAATCACAGTGGCGCCGGAAGAATCGGACGGATTCGCATGAATCCCATGACATTGTATGAATCAGGGCTTTCCAGCGGTGAAGTCAGCCTGTCGGGGCTGTTCGGGCATAGGTTTTCTGCGGCGAGGTCCGGGTTGGATACCAAGGGGCTGATGGACGCAGTGTGCCGTGGAGGGTGGCCGGAGGCCGTGGATATGACCGTGTCTGATGCCCAAATTCTGATTAGGGAATACGTGAGACTTACCTTGGCTGAAAGCGTCCCTCGTCAAGGCAAGGACTCGGACGTGGCAAGGCGCTTGCTGGATTCGTTGGCGCGTAACATCAGTCAGGCTGTCACATTCAAAACGCTTCGCAAAGATATGTACGGTGCGGAAGAGAATCTGGATGATTTCATTTCAGAACGCACAGTAGCGGAGTATGTCTCCATGTTCGAAGGCATGTTCGTCATCGATCCTGTGAAGGGTTGGGTGCCGCCCGCCCGTGATCCGAAGCGATTGCAGACCAAGGCGCGTCGATATTTCGCAGACCCTTCAATCGCTGCCGCGGCGCTGGGCATGAATCCTGATGCGCTGATTCGTGATTGGCAGACCTTCGGTTTCCTGTTCGAAAACCTCTGCATTCGCGACTTGCTCGTATATGCGCGGGCGTTGCCGGACGTCGGCATGGAGCCGGTCCGCTATTATCACGATGATTCCGGGCTTGAATGCGATGCGATCATCGAATTGTCTGATGGACGTTGGGCGGGTATAGAGATCAAGACCAGCGAAGACAAGGTCCCCGAGGCGGCGGCGAACCTACGCCGACTGAAGAATAAACTGCTGAGGAATCCGAGCGCCCGCACTCGTGAACCGGAATTCCTGGCAGTGCTGGTAGGTATTGGGGAGTTCGCATATCGCCGAGATGACGGCATATATGTCATTCCGGTGGGAACGTTGGGGGTGTGACGTGGGATTGGGGGAGATGGGGAAGGTGCATAGCAGCGTGATGCGCATTGTGCTTTTCCGCAGCGTGTCCTTGACGCCTGAGTTGCCGCGAAACTCCGATTTGCCAGGTCGGCGGGATGTGGCATAATGAACAAGTTGCCTTTTGGCGACATGGATGAATGTCCGAGCGGTCTAAGGAGCACGCCTCGAAAGCGTGTGAGGTGGAAGCCTCCGCGAGTTCGAATCTCGCTTCATCCGCCCATAGGGTTCCGGGTTGTTCCGGGACCCTTTTTCTATTTCGTGGTCACGTTGGCGTTCCGTACCCTTTCTACGGCGTGTTGGTCGGAAGGACGCCAAAAGAACATCGTTGTACTCGCCGTTTTTGCGATCGGAGAGTAATCGTTGTATTATGTAAAACATCAAAGGTACAAGGTTGTATTAAATATCTGAAGTAATCAGTGATTGAAGTTGATTGGATGTGAGTTCTCCGATTTTCAAATTCGAGGTTCTGGCCGACGATATTAAGTACAACGTTGCTCTACCGAAAAGGCGGCATCGAAAAAGGAGCGATTATGCCTGAACAGTCCCCAAATGCAGCGCCTGATACGTCAAGGCTCGTTGTTGATAATGATTTCGAAGTCGCCCCGGTGAACGATCGGCTGTTCGGCTCGTTCGTTGAGCATCTGGGCCGTTGCGTGTATGACGGCATCTATGAGCCGGGGCATCCGCAGGCCGACGAAGATGGCTTCCGCAAAGATGTCATCGAGCTGGTCAGGGAGCTTGGAGCCACCACCATTCGTTACCCGGGCGGCAATTTCGTATCGGGCTATCGCTGGGAGGATGGTGTCGGTCCGAAGGAGGAACGCCCCCGTCGCCTTGATCTGGCCTGGCATTCCACCGAAACCAATCAGTTCGGCCTGCATGAAATAGCCAGGTGGTTGGACAAGGTCGGCGGCAATGAGTTGATGGAGGCCGTGAACTTGGGCACCCGAGGCCTGGAAGAGGCGCTTGACCTGTTGGAATATGCGAATATCCCGGGTGGTACCAAGCTGTCCGAAGAGCGTAGGGCCAATGGGGCCGATCAGCCGTTCGGCATCAGGATGTGGTGCCTGGGCAATGAGATGGATGGTCCATGGCAGACCGGTCACAAGTCCGCGGAGGATTATGGCACACTGGCGGCTTCGGTCGCGGCGGGCATGCGCATGATCGATCCGGATGTCGAACTGGTGGTATGCGGCTCATCCAGCCATGGAATGGACACGTTCGGGGCGTGGGAAGAGCAGGTGCTCGAAAAGACATACGAAAGCGTCGATTTTATCTCCTGCCATGCGTATTACCACCCTGAGCTGCAGCCGGATGGCACTCGTGACATGAAGAGCTTCCTCGCTTCCGGCGTGGATATGGAAGGCTTCATCAAGGATGTGGCCGCCGCCGTCGATGCCACCAAAGCAAGGCTGAAGAGCAAGCATGACGTGTTCATATCATTCGATGAATGGAACGTGTGGTACATCAACGATGAGCCGAGCAAAAATCCTGAGGGCATCGATAACTGGCCTGTCGCGCCGCGTCTGCTGGAGGATGTGTACAGTGCGGCGGACGCCGTCGTTTTCGGCGATCTGCTGATCACCCTGTTGAAGAACGCCGACCGTGTGCATGCCGCGAGCCTCGCCCAGCTGGTCAATGTGATTGCGCCCATCATGACCGAGCCTGGTGGCCCGGCTTGGCGGCAGTCCACGTTCTATCCGTTCTCGCTGACCGCGAAACTGGCCAAGAGCGGCACGGTGCTTGAGCCGAAGCTCACATCCGGGACCTATGAGACCCAGAAGTACGGTGAAGTGCCCACCGTCGATTCGGTGGCGGTACGAGGCAAGGACGGGTCGGTGAGCGTGTTCGTGGTCAATCGTTCCATGGACACGGCCAACGATTTCGAAATCAAGCTGCCGGAAGGTTTCATGTTCTCCTCTGCCAAGGCCGATACCCTGCACGAGGACGACCTTTTGGCGAAAAACACATTGGAGGACCAGAACCGTGTCGTTCTGCATTCCAATGACACCATCACCTCCGACGCCGAATCAGGCATGGTGCGTGTGACCCTGCCCCCGGTCTCCTGGACCGCCGTGCATGTGAAGTGAATTTGAAATGAAAGATGACGGGATGAAACGGGTCACAATCACAGATGTCGCCAAAGAGGCGCATGTCTCTATCAAGACGGTATCGAACGTCATCAACGATTCCGGAAGCATGCGCCCCGAAACCCGCCAACGCGTCAAGCAGGTCATTGAGCGTTTGGGGTATACCATCAATTATTCGGCCAGATCGTTGAAAACCGGCACGACGAGGATTATCGGCCTGGCGATTATGGCATTTGACCAGCCTTGGACGGCGATGTACGCAGGCGAGCTGATCAAAGCCGCACGACGGCATGGATACAGTCTCGTCATAGACACCTATGACGACGGTGGCTTATCCAGCATCATCGATGAGACCTACCGTGTCAATGCGGATGGATGGATATTCTATGCCGATCAGCCGTTGGCTGATTGCAAAGACATACTGAAACAGCGGTACCCGGTCGTCTTGACGGGGGATTCGCTGGCATACGGTCTGGTCGACAGTGTCACCATGCCCAATGTCCAACCAATCTACGACATAACGTCTACCTTGATTGCGGAGGGCGTCGGTTGTGTCGGGCTCATAGGGGCACCGGATGATTTGGTGGCAGAGCGGCGTCTCGACGATGTGAATGCTCTGCGGGAAGGAACGCGAGCGCTGCGTACACAGGGGTATTGTCGGGCGTTTACCGATGCCGGCATCGAAGTGAACGAAAACGTGGTTATCGAAGGCGGACGCTGGGACATGAATTGGGGTGCTCGCGGTGCCCGGCACCTGCTGAGTGTCCCGGCATTTCGTGACGCCCGATCTCGTGCCGTAGTGTGTCTGAATGACGCTTTGGCGCTTGGCGCGTTGCATGTGTTCAAGGAGCACGGTTGGAATGTTCCCGAGGATGTGCAGGTCAGCGGATTTGACGATATCGAGGAATCCCGCCATTGCAATCCTGCGCTTACCACGGTGAACTCCCATTTGGATCAATATGCCGATTCCGCAATCAGCATGCTGATTGAGCGCATTGAGGGTGCTGATTCTCCAGTTCGTGTGATATCGACGGATTTTGTGATAGAGCGTCGCGCATCGACGGCATTCTGAGATGTATGCCGGAACCACGTGTGTATTGTTCCGCAGGAAAGGACAGCATAATGGATACTGCGGCATCCGGCGAACATCCAGGTCGTGGCAGGCACGATGAACCCGGAGCGGCTCGAACGGATCTGCGAAGGCGCGGATATCGCGCTCAGCCGGCAGGACTGGTTGGACCTCTACCGTGCGGCGGGCAACCTCATGCCGTGATGCACGATCACAGTGGTGTGTGGCCTCGCAATAACCCGTACAGGGTAAAGGTCGAGGGAGTTGCTCAGTTCTGCCCGATTCATGCACCTTACTCGAACAGCGCGGCGTCGGTGGCGGGGTAGCCGAGCTGCATGGCGGTGTAGGCGTGCTTGGCCGCCAAGGCGGACAGGATCATTAGCGTATCGGCATCCGGCTTCGATTCGGTGTCCGCAACCGCTGCGATTTCGGTGCGGGCGCAATCCATTTCGATGGCCGCTGCAGTGGGGACGGTCAGTCCGCTGGCCTTATCTGGAATGGTCACGGGATTCGCCAGCAACGCATCGACCGCATACACCTTCTGTCTGGGGTCGGCATGCGATTGGCCTGTACTTGACGTCGATGAGGCTGATGAGGTTGATGAAGTCGATGACGCACCCTTCTCGGCCAACGACACCAATTGCTGCGACGCCGTCTTGTGCATGTCGCCGAGCCGCAAAGTCGCCCCTGCGGTTTTGCCTTGCGCTGCCAGTACCTCCATGGCGAATCCCGCACGGTCCTCGGCCACGGCCATAGCGTCCAACGCTGAGGTCTGGATATCCAGGGATGTGACGCCGTCCAATCGGGCGGCGGTTACCTCGGGAGCCGACTGGCCGAATTTCCCGGCTAACGTCGCCAAGGCCTGCTTGGTCTGGGCATTGCGCAATGTTCCTTCGGCGAATCGATCCGAGCACTGGGCCGCCACATCGATCCAGGCCAGCGGTACCGAGCGCAATGTCATGTAATACCGCAATTGCGGTGTGCCGTCAGGAAGCGCGTCGGCGGCCGTCGATGTGACAAGCGCCTGCTCGCACGGGCTCATTGTGCGTTCGGCCTCGGCCCGTCCCTCCAGCCGTGGCATCGAGCAGGCGGTCAGCGAGCACAGCAACGCCGTGGCACAGACGGCGGCGAACAATCGCGAGGCCGGACCATGATTGCCATGAGGATGTCGGCTGATAGGGGAGTGCACGCCATTGCCGGTGCTAGGAGGACGAAACTCAGTCATTGGCGAGCGTGTCTGCATGGAAAACTAGACTAATAGCAAACTGTGACCAATCAAAGGCCATGCGCCACATAACTTCATAGGAGGTACGGATCGATGGAACTGGACCTGACAGGAATGCACAAGCTCGCAGCCGAGCAAGGAATCGAACCGGAGACTCTTGATGAGGCGCTGGCTGAAGCGCTTCGCCTCGCCTACCTCAAGACCCCGCACGCGGCCAAGCATGCGCGCGTCGAATTGGACGAGCGTTCCGGCAGCTTCACGGTATGGGCCGCCGACGAGATCCCGGTGGAGCCCACCGAGGATGATCCGCATCCCGCGCCGAAGCTGGGCGAGGAATATGACGACACCCCGCATGATTTCGGTCGACTCGCTGCCGCCACGGCCCGTCAGGTCATCACGCAGCTGTTCCGCAAGGCCGAGGACGAGAAGATCTTTGGTGCCTTCTCCGGTCAGAAGGGCAAGCTGATTACCGGCATCGTCCAGCAGGATGCCTCCGATTCCTCCAATGTGCATGTGGCCATGGGCGATGTCGAGGCGCTGCTGCCTCGCCGCGAGCAGGTGCCGGGGGAACGTTACCGGCATGGCGAGCGTATCCGCGTGTATGTGGTCAACGTGGCGCGCGGCATCCGCGGCCCGGAGATCGTGGTGTCCCGCTCCCACCCGGAGCTGGTGCGCAAGTTGTTCGAGCGCGAGGTGCCGGAGCTGGTGTCCGGCGCCGTGTCCATTATGGCCATCGCGCGTGAGGCCGGCGCCCGCACGAAGATCGCCGTCAAGGCCAACACCGACGGCGTCAACCCGAAGGGCGCGTTGATCGGACCCGGCGGCTCCCGTGTGCGTGCGGTGATGGAGAACCTCGGCCCGGAGAAGATCGACATCGTGGATTACTCCGACGATCCGGCGAAGTTCGTTGCAGCGGCGCTCTCCCCGGCTGTGGCCACCGGTGTGCAGGTGATCAGCGAGAAGAACAAGACGGCCATCGCCTACATCCACGATGATCAGCTGTCTCTGGCCATCGGCAAGGAAGGCCAGAACGCGCGTCTTGCCGCCAAGCTGACCGGCTGGAAGATCGGCATCGAATCCGCTGAGGCCCATGCCAAGAAGGTGGCGGCGCAGAAGGCGGCTCAGGAGGCCGCTCAGGCTGCCGCGCCGGCTGACGACGCCCGGTGACGCCAGGAATACGCAGTAATCGAGGTAAGCGCGATTTGCGACTGCGTGATTCCCTGTATTGATTCGCGTATCGAGCGTGTCCCGGTTCACCGCATTCCGGACAGTGAAGAAGCCGCGAGCCGTACCGTCAATGGTGCGGCTCGCGGCTTTTCCATACTATCCAGCGCTATGAGTATGCTGGTGTGGCGTATGTGGGTAGTCGCAGTGTGCGTAAAATCGCCCGCACAAAAGCGAGGTAACACGAACATGGTCGAACGATGAGACAGGGTAGGCTTGCCGTCATCACCAACTGACCACGCTCTTGCACGCGTGGTCACAGAATAGGAGTAATTAGTGGGGAAACCACGCGTATATGAATTGGCCAAGGACTTGAACGTCGACAGCAAGACCGTCCTTGAGAAGCTCAAGGATATGGGAGAATTCGTCAAGTCCGCATCTTCCACCATCGAGCCGCCGGTGGCTCGTCGTCTCAAGGCGGCATTCGCCAAGGACTCGGACAAGGGCGGCGACAGGGGCGGAGCCAAGCCGTCGGCCGCAATGCCGCATAAGCCGGTCGCACCGAATATGAACCCGTCAGCTGCCGCACGTGGCGCAAAGAATGCGCAGAACGCACAGAACGCGGGTGCCACGCCGTCGCATCACGCACAGCCTGCTCAGCCTGGCCAGCCGGGTCAACAGGGGCAGTCCTCTTCGCATAACCAGCGTGTGCAGGCCACGCCGGGTGCTCGTCCTGCACGTCTGCAGGGGGGTGCTCGTCCGGCGGCACCGTCTCCGGCACGTCATGGCGGCCAGCATGAGAACCGTGACGGAGGCCGTCCGGCACGCCCGGGACAGGGGCGTCCGAACGGCGGTCAGCCGGGGCAGCATCAGAACAACGGGCAGCGTCAGAACAATCGCAACGCTTCCGCCCGTCCGGCTCCGCATGGCAGCGCCAATGGCAACAACAATGGCGGGAATGCATCCAACGCCATCCCGCGCCCGCACGCGCAGGGTCCGCGTCCGGGGAACAACCCGTTCTCCCGCAAGCAGGGCATGCATGCGCCGACGCCGAACGATATCCCAAGGCCTCATCCGATGGCCCGTCCGACCGCTGAAGGCGGACGCAACGGTCGTCCCGGCCGTCCAGGTCAGGGACAGGGACAAGGTCGTGGGTTCCGGGGCGGTCGTCCGGGCCAGGGCGGCGCTCGTCCCGGCCAGTGGGGACACAACCGTCCGGGTCAGGGCGGCGGCACCCAGGGCGCTGCACAGTCCGGTGCACGCGGTGGATTCCGCGGTGGTGCCGGTGCCGGCAACAACTTCCAGGGCGGCGGCGCACCGAGTAACGGTCCCGCACGCGGCGGTCGTGGTGGCCGCGGCGGTGCCGCAGGCGCATTCGGACGTCAGGGCGGCAAGTCTTCGAAGGCGCGTAAGAACCGTTTGGCGAAGCGTCACGAATATGAGGAGCTGAAAGCACCGACTATCGGCGGCGTGCGCATTCCGAACGGCAACGGTCAGGTCATCCGCCTGCGTCAGGGCGCATCTTTGGCGGATCTGGCAGAGAAGATCAACGTCAACCAGGCCGCACTGGTCACCGTGCTCTTCCACCTGGGACAGATGGCTACGGCCACGCAGTCCCTGGATGAGGAGACCTTCCAGATCCTGGGTGAGGAGATCGGCTGGAACATCCAGCTCGTCTCCGCCGAAGAGGAAGACAAGGAACTGCTGCAGCAGTTCGACATCAACCTTGATGAGGAAGAGCTGCAGGACGACGAGGATCTGAAGCCCCGTCCTCCGGTCGTCACCGTTATGGGCCATGTCGATCACGGTAAGACCCGACTGCTCGACACCATCCGCAAGACCAACGTCATCGCACGTGAGGCCGGCGGCATCACCCAGCGCATCGGTGCATACCAGGTCACCGTCACGCTGGAAGGTGAGAAGCGCAAGATCACCTTCCTCGATACCCCTGGCCATGAGGCGTTCACCGCCATGCGTGCCCGCGGTGCCGAGCTCACCGACGTCGCCATCCTTGTGGTGGCCGCCGATGATGGTGTCATGCCCCAGACCGTCGAGGCCATCAACCACGCCCAGGCCGCCAAGGTGCCGATCGTCGTGGCCGTCAACAAGATCGATGTCCCCGGTGCCAACCCGGAGAAGGTCCGTGGCCAGCTCACCGAGTACGGTCTGGTCGCTGAGGAATACGGTGGCGACACGATGTTCGTCGACATCTCCGCCAAGCAGAACATCAACGTGGACAAGCTCCTCGAAGCGGTGCTGCTGACCGCGGACGCCGAGCTCGACCTGAGGGCCAATCCGAATATGGATGCCCGTGGCGCCACCATCGAAGCCCGACTCGACAAGGGTCGTGGTGCCGTGGCCACCGTGCTGGTGCAGCAGGGCACCCTGCATGTCGGCGACGCCATTGTCGCCGGAACATCATACGGCCGCGTCCGCGCCATGCTTGACGAGAACGGCCAGGCGATGAAGGAAGCCGGTCCGTCCACTCCTGTCCAGGTGCTGGGTCTGACCTCCGTGCCTACCGCAGGCGACCTGTTCCTCGTGGCCGCCGACGATCGCGCGGCCCGCCAGATTGCCGAGAAGCGTCAGGCCACCGAGCGTGCCGCCCAGCTGGCCAAGCGCCGCAAGGTCGTCTCCCTCGAGGACTTCAAGAAGAAGTTCGCCGAGTCCGAGATCGATATGCTCAACATCGTCATCAAGGGCGATTCCTCCGGCTCCGTCGAGGCGCTCGAGGACTCCCTGATGAAGATCGAGGTCTCCGACGAGGTCGGCATCCAGGTCATCCACCGCGGTGTCGGTGCCATCACGCAGAACGATGTCAATCTGGCCACGGTCGACAAGGCCGTCATCATCGGCTTCAACGTGCGTCCGAACCGTCAGGTCGCTGACCTCGCCGAACGCGAGGGCGTGGAGATCAAGTACTACTCGGTCATCTACAAGGCCATCGAGGATATCGAGGCCGCGTTGAAGGGCATGCTCAAGCCGGAATACGAAGAGGTCGTCACCTCCCACTCCGAAATCCGCGAGATCTTCCGCTCCTCCAAGTTCGGCAACATCGCCGGCGTCATGGTGCAGGACGGCGAAGTCAAGCGCGGTACGAAGTGCCGTATTCTGCGCAACGGCGTCGCCACGGTCAACGATCTCGAGATCTCCTCGCTGCGTCGTTTCAAGGACGACGTCCAGTCCGTCAAGGAAGGCTACGAGGCCGGTATCAACCTCGGTTCCTTCAACGACATCGAGATCGGCGACATCATCGAGACCTTCGAAATGCGAGAGGTCGAGCGCAAGTAGTCCACGAAGTCGATGTCCCCGGTTCCCATCGAAATGAATCGGGGCATCGCCCACCGGCCCCACGATGCACTGCGGGGCCGACTGCAGGAAATTACTGAGGGGGTCCACGGCATTCGCCGATGAGCCCCCTCAGTCGTCTACGATGATACTTTTTGGCGAGCAGCCAACAACTACAGAAGGAAATACCAATGGCAGGAACCAATCCCCGTGCTGCACGTATCGCTGCGCTGATCCAGCGCGTCGTCGCCTCCTCCATCGAGCGCGAACTGCACGACAAGCGTCTGTCCAATATCACCATCACCGAAGTCCGTGTCACCAACGATCTGCAGATTGCGAAGATCTACTGGACGCAGCTCGGGCACGAAGGCAAGGAATCCGGTGAGCGCAAGCGCGCCCAGCAGGCCCTTGATCAGGCCAAGGGCCACCTGCGTACGCTGGTGGGGCGCAAGGCCGGACTGCGCTTGACCCCTCAGCTGCAGTTCGTGTTCGACGAGGTGCCCGGTGAGGCCCACGAGATCGAAGACATCCTGATGCTGGCCAGAAAGCGCGATGAAGAACTTGCGAAGGCCCGTGCCAACGCCCAGTACGCCGGCGACGCCGACCCCTACAAGCATGACGACGAGCCGGACGAAGACGAATTCGACGATGACGACGCCGACGATTCCGGCGACGCCGATGCCGTCGATGACGAGAACCGCGACGATGTCGATAACGAGAATCACAAAGCCTGAATCCCATATGGCACAGGCTCAACCAAGCGGACTGCTCATCGTCGACAAACCTCAAGGAGTCACCAGTTTCGACGCGGTCGCTGCAGTGCGCGGCGCGCTGCATATCAAAAAGGTCGGGCACGCCGGCACGCTCGATCCGATGGCCACCGGCGCATTGGTCATCGCGTTCGGCCACGCCACACGATTGCTCAATGCCATCGTGGCGCATGACAAGACCTATGAGGCCACGATTCGGCTAGGCCTCACCACCGACACCGATGACGCCGAAGGCGCGGTGCATGTGGACGAGTCGATACACTCCCGGTGGAAGGAGCTCACCAAGCGTCATGGGGAACAGGGGTCCTGGCAGACGGGAACATTCTGGCATGACCTGCTTGCCGACACCATCGCCTCGCACTTCACCGGGAACATCGAACAGGTTCCCAACACTTTCTCCGCCATCAAGATCAACGGCCAACGCGCCTACGATCTGGCCAGGGAAGGCAAGGACGTGGAACTCAAAGCCCGTCCGGTCACCGTCAGCGAGTTCTCCGTGCTGGATGTACGCGCGGGCGTCGTGACGGGGAAGAACGCCGGCGAGCCGTTGCTGGAGAAGGATATCGCATCGTTCCCGTTCGATTCGGCTGCGGGTCCGGACCAATCCTTTTGTTCCTCTCTGAATGACCATTCCGTCACCTCTGGCGATGGCGAGTCGGATCCGCGAGGCGTTGATACTGTTATTTCAGTTGCGAGCACCGGTCTGATACCGGTTCTCGACGTGAATGTCCGCATCAGTTGCTCGTCCGGAACCTACATACGCGCCTTGGCTCGTGATCTGGGCATGACGCTGGGCGTCGGTGGTTATCTGACCCGCTTGCGGCGCACTCGCGTCGGGCGGTTCGCGCTGCCGGATGATGCCAGCGGGCTCATTGCCGCCGACGCCATGCAGCAGACATCCGCGCATACCATCACCGCCCATACGGAAGCCAAGACATTCGTCAACCGCGAAGGGGAGCGCGTCACCCGCAACACATGTGTGTTGGACACTCCGGCAGGGCTTGCCGGCGAGGAGCGTCGCGCATGGGTGCTGGGTCGCGCACTGACCATGGAACAGGCGACTCGCGGCGCCATGCCCGCTGTGGATATCACAGCCGAAGAGGCTGCGGAGCTGCGATTCGGCAGGCGTATCGAACGGGTGGTTCCCCGGGATACGCAGGTCGCTGCCATCGCTCCCGCGCCGGATGACGTATCGGATGATGCGCCAGCCGATGTGGTGGCCATTCTCGAACGTGCGAACGCGCATCAGGCCAAACCGGTCACGGTATTCCCCCTCGCGTAAAGTGGTCACGGCTGGTGTGATTCCTCTGGACACCTCTCATACAGAGTCGCCAGGCATTATGTGACCGAAAGGAATCTCCGGGTTGCGCATTGATGCAACCCAATGTGGATAAAGGAAATCCTAGGATATGGAAATCACCTACTTGACTCCCGATGAACACGGCGAAGTCGAATGGCCCTCGTTCGACAACGACAGAAAAGCCGTGGTGACGTTAGGCGCTTTCGATGGCATGCATCGTGGCCATCAGGCCGTCATCCGCCGTACGGTGGAGCTCGCGCGCCAACATGGGGCGTTCTCGGTGGTGATCCTCTTCAATCCACGTCCGGCGTTTGTGCATGGTTGGGCCGCCAAGCATGACGGCACAGAGCCTACGGCGGCGAATGTCGATGCCGAGGCGTTGACCAGCGCGCACGAACGTCTCCGCCGCATGGAGCAGCTTGGTGTCGATCACGTGCTGGTGGTGCGGTATACGTTGGCGTTCGCATCCAAGTCCTACATCTTCTTCCTCGGTCGGCTGACCGGCAAATTGGGCATGCGCACGCTGGTGCTCGGCCAGGATGCCGCCATGGGCAAAGGAAGGGAGGGCGATGTCGCGCATATCGCGAACCTCGCCGCAGCCACCGGCGTCTTCGAGCTTGATGTAGTGGATGATCGGGGTCCCGGGGAGGTGCGTATTCCGCGCGATTTCAAGCCCGAAATGCCCGAACAGTGGGGTGAGCCGCACGATCCCTTGGCCGGTGCCACCAAAGCCGAGAGGCGCGCCTGGAGCAAGAAGCATCAGGCTAGGGCGATGCGCGCATGGAGCTCCACGAATGTGCGCTATTTGCTGGCTCATGGACGCATCCAGGATGCCAACGCCATTCTGGGGGAGCCTCATGGCATCGAAGGTGTGGTGGTGCATGGCGAAGAACGCGGCCGCACCATCGGATTCCCGACCGCCAATCTCGGCACGGATGTCGAAGGCTACATTCCTGTGGACGGCGTATATGCCGGCTGGCTGGTTGATCTAGGGCCCGCATCGGCACAGGACGGGCAGGGGAGCATGTCCAGCGAGGTGCAATCTGAGTCGCAGTCCAACATGCCGGCCGGGCGGGAGGAGTCGGCTGATTGCGATGCCGCATTGCGTAAGCCGCTCCGTTGGCCGGCCGCCATCTCCATCGGCACCAAGCCCACGTTCAGCGAGAAGACCGGACTCCATGAACGTGTGGTGGAATCCTATTGCATCACCGATGATTGGCTGGAACTATACGGGCACAAGGTACGTGTGGAATTCACCGGTTTCCTGCGTCCGCAGGTCAAGTTCGACGGTCCTGACGCGCTGGTCGACGAGCTCAAGCGCAATGTCGAGGAGACCAAGCGTCTGACGGCGTGACGACAGACGCTTGGTGAGCGTCTAGTGGCGGAAGTGGGCGAAGAATTCGCGGGTTTCCGGATTGGTGGATTCGTCCATGACTTCGCGTGGCGTGCCGTTTTCCGCGATGACGCCATTGCGCAGCAGCACGATGCGATCGGCCGCCTCATGCGCGAAACTCATCTCGTGGGTCGCCATCAGAATCGTGGTCCCCTGCGACTTCAGCTCTGCGACCATGTGAAGCACTTCGCCGACCAGCATCGGATCCAATGCCGAGGTGATCTCGTCCAGCAACAGCAGTTCGGGATCGGTCATCAGCGCTCGAGCGATCGCTACGCGCTGCTGCTGGCCACCGGAAAGCTGATCGGGGTAGGCGTCCGCCTTGTTGCGCATGCCGATGCGGTCGAGCAGCTCAAGCGCCCGCGTCCGCGCGCGGTCCTTATCCCAGTGGTGTACTTTGATGGCAGCCAGCGTCACGTTCTTCAACACCGACATGTGCGGGAACAGGTTGAATTGCTGGAAGACCACGCCGATACGGGAGCGGATCTGGTCCTGATTCGCGCGCGGGTCGGTGATGTCGGTGTCACCGAGCCAGATCTGCCCGTCATCTACTTGTTCGAGCAGGTTGACGCATTTCATCAGTGTCGACTTGCCTGAGCCGGAGGGGCCGAGGAGCGCGACCACCTCATGGGGGTTGATATCGAACGAGATGCCCTTCAGCACTTGGGTGGAACCGAAGGATTTGCGTACATCGTCCAAGCGCAGCACCGGTTTGGAGGTGGTGGTGTTGGAAGTCTGCTGTGCATGGGAGTCGTTCACTGTGGTCTCCTTCTTCGTCAGTGCCTCACTCATGGTCATATTCATGTTCGTGTCGGGTTCATGCTCACGGTCGGCGGCTCATGCTCATACTGTGCCCGCGCTCAGCTCGCGCTTGCGCAGGCGTGCCGTGTACCAGTCGTTGAGCAGGATGAACGGTACGCTCAGGAGGATGAAGAGCAGGCTGGCCACTACATATGGGGTGAAATTGTATGTGCTGGCCACATCGATCTGCGCGGCGCGCACGGCATCCACGGCACCCAGCACGGAAATCAGGCCGACATCCTTCTGCATGGAGATGAAGTCGTTCATGAGCGCCGGCGCGACTTTGCGCAACGCCTGGGGAATGACCACCAATCGGGTGGTCTGCCCGGCAGTCAGACCCAGTGAACGGGCTGATGCGCGCTGTGATGGATGCACGTCGTTGAATCCGGCGCGCAGAACCTCGGAGACATACGCGCTGTAGCCCATGATCACGGCGATGGTGCCGAGAATCGAGGGGTCGATGCGCCCGAACAGACCCAGACCCGGGATGCCGAAGCCGATGAGATACAGCACCACGATGATCGGCACACCACGCATCACGGTCGTATAGATCAGCGCCAGAATCCTGACGGGGAAGAGGATGGGGGATCGACTGGTGCGAACCAGCGCGATCAGGGTGCTGAGTATCGCCACGCCGACGAGCGCGACGAGCAGAACCTTGATATTCAGCCACAGGCCTTTGAGCACGTCAGGAAATGACTGGACGAAATACTCGCCGGAGAAGAATGTCTCCTTGACCCGAGGCCAGCCGGGGGAGAGCTTCAGTCCGACGACGATGATCACCACGAACACCACCGTGCTGATCAGGCTGGTGATCACCGATTTGATCTGCTGCTGGAGCCGGTATTGACGACGGTCCAACTCGACTTGACTGGTGGCATGCGCTGCGGGCTGAGCGCTGCGGTAATCGCCTTCCGGCGCGGTGAATGATCCGGTCATAGCTGAACCTCGTTTGCTTGTCTGAAGAACCATTGTTGCCGTATTCGGGTGATGATGTGCATCATACCCATGGATACGGCTCTGATATCACCGTGTCTTCCACAATGAGGTCTTCCACAATGAGGTCTTCCACAATGAGGTCTTCCACAATGAGGAGGAACGGTGGCATCAGAGCCGTGCAATCATGGCGATAGTCGCCATCAACGATGTGCGACAGGCCGCTGTCACTTCAATTCGGTCAGGTCGGTGGTGTACTCGGCCAGCCACTTGTCCTGCAGCTGCTTCAACGTGCCATCCGAATTCAGCTCGTCCACGGCCTTGGTGGTGGCGGCGGTGAGTTTGGAATCCTTCGGCAGCACAATGCCCATGCCGTTCTTGTCTTCGGAGCCGGCGATACGGCCAAGAACGGTGGCGTCCTTCACCTGTTCGGACTGCACCATGTACACGCACTCCACAGTGCTGGTCACCAGGGCGTCGATCTGACCTGCATCAAGCGCCTGGGCCAGAGCGGCATCATCGTTGAAGGTCTGGATGTCCTCCTTGATGGACTTCTTGACGTAGTCGTAAGCCAGGGTGCCCACCATCACGCCGATGGTCGCGTCCTTGAGGTCGGCCAGCGATTTGGCGTTGGCGAACTTTCCGTCCTTCTTGACGATGACGGCCTGGCTGTCGTTGTAGTAGCTGGAGGAGAAGTCGACTGCCTTCTTGCGGGCGTCCGTGATGCCGAACTGCTGGATGTTCATATCCCAGTCCTTGGCGCCCGGGGCGATGGCGGAGTCGAAGGTGGTGCGGACCCACACCACGTCGCTCTTCTTGAAGCCGAGCTTTTCGGCCACGTCGTAAGCGACGGCGGCCTCATAGCCTTCGCCGGATTCCGGCTTGTCGTTCATGACCCACGGCTCGTACGCGGGCTCGCCGGTGGCGATGGTGAGTTTGCCGGGCGTGACGGTCTGCTGGGTGATATCGCTGGAATCCGCGGTGTCGGAGCCTGTGGATTGGTTGGAGCTGGAGCCGCAGGCGGCGGTGAAGATTAGGGCCATGGCGCTGACGGTCGCAGCTGCGACGCGGATAAGCCCCTTCGTGTTGTTGAACATGATGGTTCCTCTCTCTTGTGCCTTATTGGGATAATGATTATTGATGTGGCACTCGGCGCGCTATGGCGATACCGTGAGACCGACATCCCGCGCCTGATTCGCCTGTTTGGCGCTGTGCGCCAATTGTAGGATAGTCATATTGCCGGTGTTGCCGCTGCCGTCATATTGGGATATCGGCGTTGGTTATGGCGGGTTATCGCAACATGTATCCGGTGCGTTTGCGGTTCGTGTGCGAACCGCGTCCTTACCTATTCGAATGTGAACTCGGCCGATTGCCGCTGATTTCGACGGTTGTTGCCATGTCGCCTCCTATTCGAGGGTGAACCCCTCGAATACGAAGCCTGGACTGACCACGCAAGAGACCAGTGCATCTCCTTCGCCGGGCAGTGTGCGCTGCCACACGCCGGCTGGGACCACAGCATGGCCGATGACCGGTTTGCTGGCGCTGTGCGCGGCCTCCTCGAAATCGACTGCGCGCAGGGGTTCCTGCGTGTTGTCCTGTGCGCTGCTCTGTGTATCGACACGGGCATCACCGTAGTAGGCATCACCGTAGTAGGCATCACCGTCGTGGAACTGGTCGTGCCGTGGCGTGATTCCCGACCCCAATATGATGCGGGTGCGCTCGCTATTCGCATCGGCGGGTGCTTCTCCACTGCCTCCAAGCTCCAGAGTCACCGGAGCTGGCCCGTGCCAGAGCCACAGCTCGTCGGCATCCACCTTGTGCCAGGCGCTGGCGTCGCCTTCGGGCAGCAGAAAATAGATAAGCGAGGCGAGTGGCCGTCCGCTGGCCCTGTCCTCACATGGGCTTTGCCAATCGCGCGTATACCAGCCACCTTCAGGATGTGCTTCGAGACCAAGCCGGTCGACTATCGACCGCGCCCATGCGCTCATGTTCTCTATCGCGACACTCATGGTTGTTCTCCTCCTTACTCGTCCGACCGTTGCGGATTCACTGGGGCTTTACTGCAGGAATGCGGTGCTGCAAGCCGGAAAACTGCGGTGCGAGAGCCCGGTCACCAAGCATGGTCGTTGTAGGTCTCATGGCCTGCGATCACGGTGGCGCGATTGGTTCCCGCGCCGTGCCGTACCAGTGTCTCCAGTGTCGCTTCGATTCCTGCCGGCGATGACGTGTCCACCGGAATGTCGAAGAACGCCAGGTCGGCGAGCGCTCCCGCGTTGATCTGGCCGATGCGGTTCATGCCCACGTGCATGCCCATGGATGCGGCGCCGCCCAACGTCATCATGCGAATCAGACGATGGGTCAGGTCGTCGTTCGTGTATCCCTGTTCTCGTGCCAGGTCATAGAGCATCGACACATCATCGAGCAGGTCGAGGCTCGGCGTGCTGGAGAGCGAATCGGTGCCCACCGCCACCAGATTGCCTTCCTCGAGATATTCGCGGATGGGTGCGTCCTTGCCGGTGTTGGTGATGCGGTTCGATCGGGGGCATAAGGCCACGCCGACGCCACGCTGTCTGAGGATGCGTCGATCTTCCTTGTCCGCCCACACGCCGTGGGCGATATGCACATCAGGTCCCAAGGATCCGAGCTGGTCGACGAATTGAATGGCTGAGGCTCCCTTGCCGACCTCTTTGAGCTGTTTGTAGCTCACCCAGTCATGATCGCGCCAATCGGCGGCCGAATACGTGGTGAGCACGGGCGGATAGGTGCCCGCTTCAAGCGGGGTTTCCGCAAGATGGATGTGCAGTCGCATATTGAGTCGGCGTGCAATATCCGGCAGATCCACGAACGGTTCGGATTCCAGCGTATACGGCGCATGCGGACTGATGCCCAGATTGGGGAGGCGCTCCTGGCTCATCTTGCGTAGCTGACGGCTCAGCTCGGTGCGTCCCTTCTCGAGCCATTCATCATTATGCCAGCCCATGACCTCCCAGTAGGCTATGCCGTGCATACCTTGGGAGGCCAGGGCACCTGCGGCATCCAGATCGGTGACGATATCGGCTGCCGCAGTCGTCCCCGATTCGACCATCTGACGCGCGCCGTCTTCGGCCCATTGCTTCCATGGCCGTGTGCGTTGCGCTTCGGCGTATACCGCGTTGAAGGCCAGCTCCCAGGCGCGGAACCGGTCATAGGTGCCACGTCCTACTTCTGCCATGCCGCTGTATTGCAGATGGGTGTGTGCGTTGATCAGCCCCGGTGTCAGCACGCCATCCCAATGACGCTCGACGATGGTGGCGTTCTGCGTGATCTCCTGCTTGAGCGCTTCCAGCACCCAATGACGCTTGCCGACATGCATGACGCGGTCGCCCTGCACCGCCACCGCGCCATCGATGATGACCGGGCCGGTCACCGGGATCACCAATCGTGCCGAATATAGCGTCACATGGTCCACCAGCTCCGGGTCGGTGTCTGACCAGACATGTACTGCAGAATGGTTCATCAGGCCTCCTTGGTCGCCGGGGTATCCGCTTCGGGTTGTGTGGCAGAGTGACGCGCGTTCTCTTCGAACCTCGTCAATCGCCAGTCATAGCCATTATCGGCCACCGCGTGGCTGGCCCGATAACCGCGCGCCTTCAATGCCGCGTCGGCTATGCGACGGTCGGTCGCGGCATCAAGCCGGATCAGATGGTGGGGGAGTTCCCCGCGGTGATCGAGCAGGTAGGCCACCGCGCTGGCCTGCACGGCGAAGCTCAGATCCATGATTTCAATCGGATTGCCGCCGCCGACCGTGTAGTTCACCCCGTCACCATCCGCGAGCAGCGTCACCGTAGGCCCATCCGGAACATGCAGCTCGACGCTGTCCCGGTTCACCTCCGGCATGAAATGGGGGATCTCATCCAGCGCGATTTCATTCGCGATACCACCGATGACGGCCACGACCGCGCCTTCATGCATCAGACGCAGATGGTCGAGCGTGATCGTATGACGCACCCCGGTGGCGGAGACCACGATGTTCGCTTCGGCGAGCGCATCGTCGATGTCTTGCGCTGCGAATCCATCGAATACCGCTTGCAGGGCTGCCACTGCATCGATGTCGCATACCGTCACTGTGGCGCCGAGCGCGCGGACCCGGCGGGCGAACCCACGGCCCACAGGCCCATAGCCGATCACGGTGACCCGTGCGTTCTCGAATGCATGATCGCCGAGAATCCGCTGCATCGTGGTCACGCAGGTCTCTCCAGTGCCGTGGGCGTTATCAAAGCCGGTCTTCAGTATGCTGTCATTCACTGCGACCACGGGGTATGTAAGCGCTCCGGCGGCCTCCATGCCGGCGAAGGCGCGCACGCCGCTGGTCGTCTCCTCGGCCACGCCGATGAGATTCGCTACAAGGTCCGGACGCTCCAGCGAGGCGAGACGGGCGAAACTCGCGCCATCGTCGATGATGATATCCGGTTCGATGATGTCGAGCAGTCGCAACGCGGCGTCGTGCGCCTGTTCCGGGGTCCAATCGCGACTGGACTCCACGATGACGCCCTCTCGTCTGAGCTGTTCGGCCACACGCGGGTCGGTCGAGTCCGGTCCGCAATAGACACCGACAATCGCGCCTGCGGCTTTCAGTTTGCGCAACAGGATCGCCGTCTTCGGCTCGAGGATAAGGCATACGGCGATGCGGACGCCGGTGAAATCGGTGCCTTCCCGCTGCAGTTCTGACAACACGTTGTGCAATACAGGCATATGCGCTTCGGCATAGGCCATTGCCTCCAGGCCGGTGGCGTCGCGCATGTCGGGAATCTCGTCGATTGGCGTGTCCGCGTCAAAGCGGAATGATGTGGCAGCCATACCTGTCCTGCCGCAGGTGGTCTCGACCGCCATGCCCCATTCCTGTGCCGCGCGCCGCGAGTCTGGGGTCATCCCGGAAGGGGCGGCAACGAGGCGTGCGCCTGCCAGTGAACGGTTCGTGCGCTGTGACATGGCTTCGGCCCAGGAGGCGAAGTCGTGAGGCGATGAATGGTCTGGCGTCATCCCTGTTGCCATGCCTGTCTGTGCTTCCGTGTCCATTGCTGACCCCTTGTCGCGGATTGTCCCTGTTGTAGATTGTCCATATGCCTGCGGTGTTTGGCACCTGTGCTGTTTGGCGTCCGTCCGTCGGATGGTGAGCACCATCCTAAAGCATGTCCTTCATTCGCCCGATGCCGCCATGCTCGGCTGGTGTGCCGTGACATCGTGCCGGCCTATCGATTGGTCACTTCATGAGCGCCTCCAATGCATCCTTGAGATGAATGACCTCGATGATGTCGAGCCCCGGCACGGTAAAGCGCTTGCGCATGGACGGCACCACGGCCGCGGTGAATCCCAGTCTTGCCGCTTCGCGCAGGCGATGCTCCAAACGTGGCACTGGACGAATCTGCCCGGTGAGGGATATCTCTCCGATGGCGCATGTCGTGCGCGATATCGGCCGGTTCTTCGCGGCGCTCGCCAATGCGCCCACAATGGAGAGGTCGCAGGAGGGCTCCTTGGCGTTCCCGCCCGCAATCGTGGAAACGTACAGGTCGTTGGCGAGCAGATTGATGCCGCCGTGACGGTACAGTACGGCCGTCAACATGGCGATGCGGCTTGGATCCACGCCGTTGACCGCGCGCCGTGGTGTCGGCAGCACCGATTTCGTGACCAGCGCCTGCACCTCGATGGGCAGGCTGCGGTGCCCGTCCAGAGTGAAGGTGATGCATGTGCCGTCCACCGAACCGGTGTCGGAGTCCCGGCCTGCGCCGGTGGACAGGAACAGTCCTGTAGGATCGGTGACTTCCTCGATGCCTTCGCCGCTCATATCGAAGCAACCGACCTCGTCGGTCGGTCCGAATCGGTTCTTGATCGCTCTGAGCATGCGCAGCGCCGTCTCGCTGTCTCCCTCGAACTGGCAGACCACATCCACCAGATGTTCCAGGGTTCTGGGGCCGGCGATCGAGCCGTCCTTGGTGACATGGCCAACGAGGAACACCGGGATGTCCAGTGTTTTGGCGGTGTCGATCAATGCGCTTGCCACTTCGCGGACCTGCGTGGAACCGCCTGAGATGCCATCGACCTCCTGGGAGACGATGGTCTGCGCGGAATCCACAATCGCCAGCGCAGGCCTATGCTGTTCGATCAGGCCGAGCACTGTGGACAGGTCGGTCGTCGAAGCCAGCAGCAGATTCTGTTCGACGGCGTTGATTCGTGTGGCTCGCAGTCGAACCTGCGCCTGCGATTCCTCGCCGGAAATATACAGCACGGTGCCTGATTGCGCCTGTCCGCCATTGCTTTCCCGGGAACGGGACGCATCGGGATGCGCAACGGCGCGAGCCACATTGCCTGCGGTCTGCAGCAGCAGTGTCGACTTGCCGATGCCAGGCTCGCCTGCGATAAGCGTCACCGATCCGGGCACCACGCCGCCGCCCAGCACGCGGTCGAATTCGCTGAATCCGGTCGAAAGCCGCAACACCGTCTCCGTGCCGATCTCGGTGATGGGCCTGGCGGCTGCACGGGCGGTGCTTGGAACCGCTACAGATGGCGTGCGTGATGTACGGCCCGGTGCCGCTGTTCGCGAACCGGAGGCCGCTTTCGCTTCATGGAACTCCTCCACGGTGCCCCACTGCCCGCATTCGGGGCATTTGCCGTACCATTTCGAACCGCTCCACCCGCATTCGGAACATACGTAATGCACAATTGACTTCGCCATGGTTCCACACTAACGCCGGATTTCGGTAGCGGTAAATTTTTTCCCTGTCTGATGGTACGGAAAGGCGTCACACGGCTGTGAGAGAATTTGGCCATGACCAACTCCGAGAACGTTTCGACGACGCAATCCCATGGCAAACTGATTGCCGTGGTGATTGCCGCCGCTGTAGTGATTATTCTGGCAGTGCTTTCCGCGTTCGTATGGCCGGGATGGGCCATCAAGAAAGATGATGCCAGCACTCCTCAGACGACGCAGCAGCAGGCCGCTGCGGAGGAGCCCACCAAGCCGACCATAGACCCCACAGCCCTGCCGGATGACGCCAGCGAGCTGTTGAAGGCGATGCCGGACAGCGTGCTGAATTTCGCCCGCACGAAGGCCGAGGCGACGACTTCTTGGAGCAGTGCTTCTCCGCTTGAGGAATACACGGTGACCTATTCCACCGGGGACAACGCCAAGGACGTTACTTTGGTGGTCGCCCAATGGTCCACCGCGGATAACGCCAAGACGCAGTATGACGCTCTGGCGGCGGCGCAGACCGGTGAGGAGCTCGCTTCGGGTAATGTCAAGGTCTCCGGCGACACCACCGGTTCATACACCGTCAAGGCGAATCCTTCGGATGCCAAGAAGGCCGTCGCCACGTGGCAGAACGATACGGTGGTGTTCCAGGCGAGCGGTGACAAGCAGGCGCTGGAACGGTTCTACCAGAAGTTCCCGCTGTGATGCACCACCTGTGAATGGACATGCGATTGCGTTGTCAAGGCTGCCACGATGGCGGCCTTGTTCCGTATCTGTGGATGCTTGGCATGTCCTGTGAGTTTGCGTGAACGCGGAATGAACAGGTGATGAAGCGCCGTGCGGCACACGAGTTCCCTCTGTCTTGCAACACGTGTACTATAGTGCAAGTTGCAACTTTTACGATTAATCGAAATGGAGGCTTCAGATGGGTTCTGTCATCAAGAAGCGCCGCAAGCGGATGAGCAAGAAGAAGCACCGCAAACTGCTGCGTAAGACCCGCCACCAGCGTAAGTAGTCTTACCTGCAATCAAGGCATGAAAACCCCGCAATCGCAACGAATGCGGGGTTTTTCGTATTCCATCGCGCTTCACGGATTGCTGGCATATGGACGCCGATATGCAAAACCGCTTTCGCGGGCGCGTCTGCGCTGCGAAAGCGGCTTGTCTTGGGATGGCGATGTGGTGTGGCGCCGAATCCGGTTGGTGCAATCGGCTGATGATTACACCAACCGATCACTTAGAGGCCGGAAAGGTCACTTGTTGGCGTTGGTCAGCACACGCGGGCCGTTCGGATCGCCCACGATGACCTTGTCCACCATGTTGAGGAACAGTCCGTGCTCCACCACGCCGACCGTGGTGATGAGGTCTTCGGCCAGCTCCTGCGGATGGTCGATGCGCTCGAGATGCAGGTCGACCACGAAGTTGTTCTCGTCGGTGCGCACCTCCTTGCCGTCGGCGTCAAGACGAAGCACCGGCTTGTAGCCCTTGGCCTCGAACTTCTTGATCACGTGGCCGGCGCCGAACGGAATCACCTCGACAGGCAGCGGGAACTTGCCGATGGTGTCCACCACCTTGGACTCGTCGACGATCCATACGATCTGGTTGGAGTTGGTGGCCACGATCTTCTCCCACAGCAGGGCGGCGCCGCCACCCTTGATGCCGTTGAAGTTCTTGTCCACTTCGTCGGCGCCGTCGATGGTGATGTCGATGTGATCGACGTCGTCGATGTCCACGATCTTGATGCCGTAGCTTTCGGCCTGGGCCTGGGTGCGGCGGGAGGTGGTCACGCCGGTGAACTCGAGGCCTTCCTCCTGATGGCGGCGGCCGAGTTCGTCGACCAGGAACTTCACGGTGGAGCCGGTGCCGAGACCGGCGATCATGCCGTCCTGGATGAGCTTGGCGGCCTCGATGCCAGCCGCCTTCTTCAGCGCGTCCTGCTGAGCCTTGTCCATGGGATTTCTCCTTTGTTTCCTTGGTTCAACCGTATAGGTATAACGGTGCACAGCTTGCTCTCTTATCCTAACGCGCATGAGCGAATTTGTGCCGTCGTGTCCGTTTCCATGCGTATTTGTGCGGATTGCGTGATGTGAGATAGCCCTTATCGTGCAATCCGTGATGCATATGCGCTATTGGCGGAAGAACGGCGCATTGGTGATGGTCAGCTTGCCGTCGCCGTCCACGTAGCCCTCGATGGCGATCGTGCCGGAGATCGGCATCGGTTGGCCGTTGAAATACGGGCTGGTCTTGGGGGCGGGGGAGAAGGTCAATGTTCCGGACACCGTCAGTCCGCTGGGAGTGGCGCTGCGCTGCCCTGACTGGACGGTGGACGGATGAGGCTGCGCTGGTTGCGCGGATGGTCGTGCATCTGTATCCGGTTGTGCCGCAGAGTCGAGCGAATGATCTTCGGCATGCTGGATATCGTGCGAATCGTCGGCATGCTCGCCGAAATCGAAATCGGGCACGCCTTCCGGCTCCGCCAGCATATCAGCAAGCGATTGTCCGGATGCCTTACCCATGCCGGCACGAGATTCGTGCGATTGCGGATGCGTTTCGGATGGTTCGGGCTTGCGCAACGCCGAGGCATCGGCCTTGCCGTCCAATACCAGCTGCACATCCGGTGGTACATCGGTGCCGTGCGCATATTCGGAATTCAGCAACGACTGCCACCCCTCGATCGGCAGATAGCCATCCCGTGCGCCGGAGCGGCAGTCGCCGGCATAGGTGCGGGCCAGCTCGTCCACCAATTCGTTGCCCGCGTTGCCGGCGTGGCCTTTGACCCACTTGAAGTTCACCGGCCCCGGACGCTTGGAGATCTCGGCGTCGATGGCCTTGATGAGCTCCACATTCTTCACTGGCTTCTTCTGCGAGTTCTTCCAGCCGTTGCGCTTCCACCCTTTGACCCAGGTGGTGGAGCAGTTGATGGCATATTGCGAATCGGACTCGATGAGCAGTGGTTCCTCGCCGGGGTGCGCGCGCAGCGCCTCCAGCACCGCGCACAGTTCGCCGATTTGATTGGTGCCGTTCGTGGCACCGCCCGCGTCATAGCCATGCTCATCGTGTTCATGGCCGGGTGCACCGCCCGCATTCTTGTCGTGATCGGCCCAGGCCCAGCCCATGGGGCCATTCGGATTGCCTAGTGCGGATCCGTCCGTCGATACTGTGATGGTCACGTTTCGCTCACTTTCCGGTCGGTGCGAACAGCCCCTCCGTGGGGCACGACTGCGCTCGCTCACCTTTCCTGTGGATTATCCGCTCGACTGTCCACATGACGGCGCTGCTTCGGATTATCCGGCGCATCGCCGTCCATCGGCGCGACAGTCGCTCTGCGCTCCCACCCTAACGTACGCCATGCGCAACGATTACTGTGCCGTTAGATGGTCGCTGAGTCATCGAAGTTATCCACATTTACTCTGTATAACGGAAGCTGGAACCACATACCCTGTTTTGGCTTCCCTTTTTTCGGCCGGTTCGTTACGGTGAGCCCATGAGTACCGCAATCAATGATGATGCCTATGCCGCACCTCACTATTCACTTGCTGCCGCGGAACCTCCACCGGAGGAGTCGGAAGTGACTTGCGCCCCTATGCGCGCCGCTGAGTCCGTGAGTGAGAACGGCCCAGTCCCTGCGATGGGCGAAAGCATCGCGCAGCGCAAACGCGATACTGCGCAACGCTGCACTGAAGTCGCCAAACGATTGGACCGTAGGCTGCTGTTCGGTATGACCACGTCCCTTGCGCTGCAATCCGTGCCGTTGCCGGCCGACTGCGATCTCGACCAGTTGGCATTGCATGCCGTGTGCAGCACACGGGACAAGCGCATTCGTGCTCGAAACGAAGAAGTACGCACCCATATATGGAGATACGTCACCAATGAGAACGTGGTACGGATCAATCGGCATGTCTTTGCATTGGACCTGTTCCATGTGTGGGCGCAGATGGCGGTGCATGTTCCGTTCGAATCGTTGGTTGTGCTTGGCGACGCCATCGTCACCGCCACGGCGAAGCAGTCGTCATTGGCCAACAATCGTGACATCTTGGCAGTGCATCGCGATTTCGCTGCGTGCATCAACGGACTTGTGGGATTCAAGGGCCGGTCTCGGTGTCTGCGCGCATTGGAGCTGGTCGTGCCCGGAGCGGATTCGCCGAAGGAAACCGAGGAACGAATCTCGCTGTTATCACATGGCATTCCTCAGCCTGCGGTGAACTATACGGTTCCCGATGCACTGTTCGACTCGGGTTTCCCAATGACGTTGGACATGGCCTGGCCGGAATACAAAGTCGCGGTCGAATATGATGGCGATCATCATCGTACAAGCAAGACGCAGTGGCGGCGTGATCGGGAGAAACGGGCCCGGCTGATCGGCCGGCGGTGGACCGTGTTCGTCGCCACCGCCGCGAGCCTTGCCGATGAGGATGCGCGTGCCGAGTTCGCCTTCAATGTGGCGCGCGAGCTTGCCCGTCGCGGCGCTGTATTCGAGTTTCGGGTGATCGCGATGACGATCGAGCAGCTGGCCGAGCGCCGATTGAAGGAGTCTCGCCGAAGAAGTTGAGGTCGACTCAGAGGAGTGGGGGTATTGGCGGCAAGGCGGGAAACCATGTCTGCTGACGACCTGAATTCAGTCAATGAGGTTCTCCGAAGGTGGGCGGAGATGCTTGGGATGGGGATGCGGAGCAATCTTTCCTGCATTCGCGGTGTATGGAAGCGATTCGGAGGGCAGTCAACTATTCATTGGCGCCCGGCACGTATGCCTGCCTTGTTGTGCCGTCCTGTTCTTGGGAATCTGCCTAAGAAAACGATGAATGTGCCTAGTGGTCCGTCTCGCAATTGTTTGAGTGGTGTTGGCCCCCTCTGACGAGGGGATGGCAGCGAAGCTGACTGGGGGAAAGACAGAAGCTGGGCCCCTCAATATATGGCGCTATTGCTGTTTTCGTGGGTGGTTGTTTGCCGGTGAGGCGTTGAACCGGTAAGAGAAGAGCGCTTTTTGGTTAGGATGTTCATCGACCAAGAAAAACACAACCGAAAAGCGCCTGATGAACAGCATATTCAAACAGCTCCTCAACGTCAAAGGCATGGTCGTCGAGAACGTCCGCATCGTCGACGGGCCCATGCGACCC
>NZ_JGZK01000002.1 GCF_000741695.1 Bifidobacterium reuteri DSM 23975
CGCGTCGCCTCCACCAAACACCCGCCGTCCATCGCCTACTACAAACGCAAACGCGAACAAGGCAAGCACCACAACGCCGCCGTCATCTGCCTCGCCCGACGCCGCTGCGACGTGATCTACAGCATGCTCAAGAACGGCACCCTCTACCAGGAACAAACCCTCGCCGCATGAAACCAACCGACACAGGCCACGGCAGCCGACCGCCAAGGCCAAGGCGAAGCACGCCCACCACAACCAACCCCGACACGACACAACAACCCCTCACAAGGTTGACAAAAACATAGGAACACCCCCCCGACACAGCCGACACAGAGAGCGACGCCGACGGGGCGCACATGCGACACGCCGACGAGCACGCCGGCCGAAAGTTGTGTATAGTATCCATCTGTTGTCTTCCAGTCCTGCTGGGAAACAAGCATGGTGGCCATAGCTCAGTTGGTAGAGCATCTGATTGTGGTTCAGAAGGTCGCGGGTTCGAGCCTCGTTGGCCACCCCAGTAGCCCTCTGCTTATTGCGCGGAGGGGTTTTGTTTTTCTCAACAAGCGTACGTCTTTCCTAGGCTAAGGGTCCTTTCCTGGCTTATCGGTAGTACCACCACCCGGTTTCGGACTATCAGCTATCAGGTTTTCCGCTGTATGTTCGCGCATCAACGCAACAGCCGCGAACATACAGCCGATTCCGAGCCGCTAAGAGACCGCATGTTCGCGGCATCCTCGTTCGGACGCGAACATACAGCCGATTCCGAGCCGCTAAGAGACCGCATGTTCGCGGCATCCTCGTTCGGACGCGAACATACAGCCGATTCCGCACCACTAAGAGACCGCATGTTCGCGGCATCCTCGTTCGGACGCGAACATACAGCTGATTCCCACACAATGTAGACTCGGGACTATCGCCTAGAGAGGGACTCCTGATGCTGTCTTTTGAAAACGACTACTCTCGCGCCGCGCATCCGTCGGTGATCGACGCCATAGCGCGCGCCAACGAACATCTGTACTCCGGATACGGCTCCGATGAGCTCACCGAACAGGCCAAGGCCAAGATCCGCGAAGCCTGCGGCAAGCCGGATGCGGATGTCTGGTTCCTGGTGGGCGGCACCCAGACCAATCAGGTGGTGATCGACACCATCACCCCGGCCTATGCAGGCGTTGTGGCAGTGACATCCGGACACCCCAACGTGCATGAAGCCGGCGCCATAGAGTTCTCCGGGCACAAGGTGCTCACCCTCCCCCACCACAATGGCAAGATGGATGCGCACGAACTGGACGAGTTCTGCAAGACCTTCTATGCCGACGGCAACTATGAGCACATGGTCTTCCCCGGTTCCGTGTACGTCTCGCAGAGCACAGAATACGGAACAATCTATTCCAAGGCCGAATTGGAGGCGATCGCCGAAGTCGCGCACCGCTACGACATGCCGCTGTTCGTGGACGGCGCGCGTCTCGGCTATGCGTTGACCGTCACCGGCGGCGACCTGTCGATGGAGGATCTGGCGAATATCGCTGACGTGTTCTACATCGGAGGCACCAAGGTGGGCGCGCTGTTTGGTGAAGCGGTGGTATTCACCAAACACAACACGCCGAAGCATTTCCTGACCCGCATCAAGCAGCATGGCGCCCTGCTTGCCAAGGGCTTTGTGCTGGGCGCGCAGTTCGATGCGCTGTTCACCGATGACCTGTATTTCACGATCGCACGCAACGCGAACATCGCCGCCGACCGTATCCGCGAAGCGCTCAAGACCAAGGGCTATCAGCTCACGTTCGAAGCGCCGACCAACCAGATCTTCGTGACGATGGACCAGCCCACCATCGACCGCCTGACGCAGCATGTGAAGCTCGGCTTCACCGAGAAGGCCGACGATATGCATACCGTCATGCGCATCTGCACGAGCTGGGCGACCACGTCCGAAGAGGTCGATCAGCTCATCGCGCTGCTGTAAAAAACAAAAACCGGTGGTATATGCCAGACAGTAATACTCAGATACCAATCAGACATATACCACTAACGTAATTCGAGACTTCATGAATCAACTTTGATTACAATATTAGTGACAGATTGATCTACATTAATCACTCTCACTTCATGGTTATCATATTTGCATGAGCGAAATAAATCGCTACAAGATACATCCAATCTCCATTCCCCGTAATGCAGATTACCATGATATTGACCATTTTTATTCGTATAGTAAGCAACCAATGTCATTAATTGATTACTGTCAAGGGGAGTGAAGCTCACAGAATAGCCGCTTTGGGGAACATCGCTATCATCAACAACAGTAACTGTAACATCGGAAATCATTTCATTCTTAAAAAAATATAAAAGAGAAACAGAAGCAAGAATAATAATAATAATAATTAAAAAAATGATATTAATAACACTATTTCCGAAAGAACGATATTTCTTATTGTAACCCATCGTTATTCGCTTCGTTATATAGCTTATAAACACGATCATTAAACCTTGGGCTTAACAGTGTATGTTCTTGGCTAGGAACAGCCGACAGTACCCCATTCGCCCAACCTATACCTGTATTCTCATCATAAAGCTCAAGCCAGGGGCTGCCTGACGCACCATGCGCATCCACAAAAGAGCACCCTGAAGCCTTCAACACGTCACCCATATTGAACGGGTACAAAGTTTCAACTTTTGTCACACACGACTGCGGATCTTTATTGTTTCCTGGATTCTTAGGATATCCAACAATTCGAGCAGTAAAACTACCAAGATTCGAATGACCAAAACCATGGCCACCAAAAACTTCAACCGGCTTGCCCAGATAATCGGGCATTACAGAAGACACACTAATAAAACCAATATCATTAGGAACATCATATACAGATAACGATTGAGTATTGGCATTATTAATCCAGTCTGTAAATACTCGAGCAGTACCCATAGCATACATCTGCGTGTTTCCGCCAGACGGTGACGCATTAGGTACAAACATAAACTTAGTATACCAACCACTCCCACTTCCCCCATGTAAACAATGGGCAGCTGTCATCACCAATTTCTTAGAACTACTATTAACAAGCGAAGCTGTACAGGCTCCCTGCTTCTCCCCATTAACGAAGAACAACAATCCAGTAGGGCGAGCCGAACTGTCAGGATTAAATCCTGAGCGCGTTTTTAACCCTAGCGGCACAGCGGGTGGCACTGAATGGAATGTAGTTGTTATTTCTTTATCCACGTAGTATTCATCAGTTAAACATTATCAACATGGAAAAAATGTAAGTTACCACAAAGCACAACGTAGTATCGCTAACAAAAATCGTCCACATAGTTGATTTGCATATATCCCATGCTTCATCTATTCACATAGCGCTATCTCATTCCTCGATGGCCTCGCGCTCCATGTCCACGAACTTGTGCACGGACGCCTCTACGGAATAGTGCTCCTTGGTGTTCTGGGCGTACCTGGCACCCCATGCGACCCGTTCGCGCTGATGGGCGATCCACCAGTCGATGCGTCGGGCCAGCAACGCCGCGTCCCGCACCGGGAACAGTGACTCATCAAGCAGTGCGAATTGGCTTGCGGCAGACAGCTCGGACGCGGCGATCACCGGGACCAGGCCGCAGGCCATCGCCTCGATGACGCTCACCGATTCGATGTCCGCTATGGAGCAATGCACGAACAGGTCGCCGGATCGCAGCAATTCCGGCATGTCGGCATGCTTATGGAATCCGATGTCCGCCTTGCGCGCAAGCAACCTGCCGGCGCGGAACTTCAGATAGTGCTTCAGCGGGCCGGTGCCGGCGATGACCAATTGGATGTCCGCGGCATGGCGGGACATGGACACCGCCTTGATCAACGTGATCTGGTCCTTCTCGCGCGCGAGGCGCCCGGATGCGATGATGCGGAAAGGCACCGGCGACGCCGCATCAGGGTCCTCTGACGATTCGGCGGGGGGCTTCGGCGTGTAGACCGGCGAGTACCCGTTGGAGATCACGTGCAGCTTCGCCTGATACCCGTGCGAGCGCAGCAGGCTCGCCGTCATCTCGGTCGGCACGTGGATATGGTCGATGCGCTTGTACAGCCAATGCTTGAACAACCAATACAGAAATCCGGAGATGCCGGGGATATGACGCAGCGGCCCTGCGGAATACAGGACGTTCTCTGGCTGCAGATGGAACCCGGCGGTCACCGGGATGCCCATCTGACGGGCCACTTTGGCGGCATGACGGCCGAATTTGAACGGCATATAGACATGCACCACGTCCACGCCGCGGAATGCGGTGCGGAACAGGGTGTCGCTCGGCTGCGCGAACTGCATGAGCTGTTTGGAGGCCACCCAGGAGACCAACGGCACCTTGTTCACGCGTGCAGGGTATTCGGGAGCGCCGATGCCCACCAGCCGCACATGATGTCCCTGTCGCTCAAGTTCGGCGGCCCATTGCAATGCCGAGTTCGACGTGCCGTTGCCCTGATTGCCGACGGTATCCACCACCAAAGCGATGGTCAGCGGCCTGTCGATGCTCTCTTCACCAGTTCCGTTTTCGTGCATTGCCTTAGTGTAAGCCCCATGCGCTCCATGGCCCACCCGCAATCATGATGCAACGGGGACGTACCGTGAACAATGGTGTGGCGTATAACGAATTGTCTAATTACCTAGGCAACCCAGCCGATGGCTTATCGCAGATCATCCAACACTCGGCGTATGCGAGAGACCGCCTGATACAGATCAGCCGTATGCTTGAGCAGACTGATACGCACCCAGCCTTCGCCGTTCTCGCCAAAGCACGTACCGGGCATCAGCGCCACCCCAGCGGTGTTGAGCAGCCATTCGACGAATGCATCCGATACGCCGACTGCGGCATGCGTAACCGCTCCCTCAACTTCGGCATTCGGCAAGTCACCAGCGCCTGAACCACCAGCATCTGTATCGTCCACCCGACCCCGCTGCCCCGGTATGCGAGCCCATGCGAACAATCCACCGTGCGATTGGGCGACGTCCAGACCACTGCCGTCCAATCCGTCGCGCACAACCTCGAACCGGTGCTGGTATTGCACCGCCAAGTCTTTCGCGGTGGACTGGTCGGAATTCAACGCGATCGCCCCGGCCTGCTGGATGACGCTGGATGCCAGCACGGCGGTCTGCCGGTGCACCGCCTTGACCGCGCCCAGCACCTCGGCGTTGCCCGCCACGAAGCCGCCTCGCCACCCGGCCACCATGAACATCTTCGACAACGACCCCAATTCCACCGCCACATCCAGCGCACCCGGCGTCTCCAGTAGACTCAGGGAATGGGCCTCACCGAACTCAAGACCGGCATAGGCAAAGTCATTGAGCACGATGAAACCGTATCGCTTCGCCAGCCGAACCGCCGATGCATACAGTTCGGGCGACGCCACGGCACCGGTGGGATTGTTCGGATAGTTGAGTATCAGCAGTTTGGCACGCTCCCACAATCCGGCATCCACGGCATCCAAATCCGGCAGAAAACCGTGTCCTGCGTCGGCTGGAATCGTCTCGAATCTGCCTCCGGCGACGGAGGTTGACCCCTCATACTGCGGGTAATAAGGGTCTACTGCGACCACGGTGTCGCCCGGGTCAATGAGCGCCTGAATCACAGTGGCGATGCCCACCGACGAACCGGATGTGGCAAGCAGCTGTGTTGCGGGATCCACAGTCACACCATGCTCGCGCTCATACCAGCCGGCGATGGCGTTCAGATATTGCGGTACGCCATCGAACGGCGGATACCGGAACAGCCCTGGGTCATGGGCGGCTTGGGCAAGTGCGTCCTGCACGAACACAGGCGGCTGACCATCCGGGTTGCCTTTGCTCAGATCGATGATGTCATGTCCTGCGGCAATGGCGGCCGCGGCGCGTGCGTCGGCTTCGGCGAAAGGGTTGCCGGGGAGTCCCACCGCTCTTCTGGAAATCAGTTCAGAAACCAGTGCAGCGTCCTGCGCCGACATACCGCATCCCCCTTTGTCTGTCGTGTTGACCGCCTGAATCCTGGCGAACCTTCGGTCATCGAACCACTTAGCCGTCAAACCGCCTGAACTGCTCAGGCTGGCCGCCTGTTGGGCGTATGAACCTATAAGGCCAGCCGAGCATCCCCTATAACGTTGGCCCGACCGCGCTGAACAAATCGGCCGGTGATTCATACGGTACGGGAGGTTTGTTCCATATGCAATGGCGCGCCTATACGTGATGCTTATAGCAGGTTACAGTCTGCAACCGTCGTGGGACTCAAGAGGGAAATCATCGCGGCATGGCATAATGTGGGGTATGACTGAGCATGCCGTGAACGATTCCGCAAACCTCGACTCCCCCGCGACCGCCAACGCCCCCGCTGTCGGCCGCCCGCTGGGCACGCCGCTGGGCAAGCGCCCCACCCGCGTACTGTTTCTCGGCGCGGGCGAGCTGGGCAAGGAGGTGACCATCGAACTGATGCGTCTGGGTGCCTGGGTGTGCGCCGCCGATTCCTATGCAGGCGCGCCGGCCCAGCAGGTGGCGCATGAGTATCGTGTATTGGACATGGCGAGCGCCGCCGATTTGCAGGCTCTGTTCGACGAGGTGAAGCCGGACATCATCGTGCCCGAGGTGGAGGCCATCGCCACTGATGTGCTGGCGGGTGCCGCCAAGGCCGGCGCACAGGTAGTGCCGAGTGCCGAGATCGCGGCGATCTGCATGGACCGCGAGCGTCTGCGCGTGCTCGCCCACGAGGAGCTTGGCCTGCCGACCACCCCGTATCGTTTCGCCGGCTCGTTGGAGGAGCTGCGCGCAGGTGCTTTGGAGGTCGGCTATCCGTGTGTGGTCAAGCCGGTGATGAGCTCGTCCGGTCACGGCCAGTCCGTGGTGCGTTCCGCCGACGCGATTGACGCAGCATGGACTGAAGCGCAGGAAGGCCGTCGCGCCGCCGGCGAGGGGGATGTGTCGCGCGTGATTGTGGAGGCGCTGGCTCCGCTGGACTATGAATTGACAGTGCTTACGGTGAGCTCGTCGGCCGGGATCGTGACGTGCGCGCCGATCGGCCAGCGTCAGGAATCAGGGGATTACCGCGAATCATGGCAGCCGGCCGTGGCGGTAAACGGCGATGCCGATCTGTCTGTACTTGACCGCGCTCATGACATCGCCCGCGCCGCCGTGGAGGGGCTTGTGGCCCGAGCACAGACCGCAGGCGAGACCGGCTGGGGCGTGTTTGGTGTGGAATTGTTCGTGCTGACCAATGGTCGCGTGTTGTTCAACGAGGTCTCCCCTCGCCCGCATGACACTGGCATGGTGACGATGGCCTCACAACGGCTCAGCGAGTTCGCGCTGCATGCCCGGGCGATTCTGGGCCTGCCGGTCACGCCCGAGCATGTGGCGCTGACGTTGCGCAACGGTCAGGTGGCCGCCAGCCACGCCATCGTGGTGGAAGGCGAAGGCGAGGCGGTATTCACGAACGTCGCCGATGCGCTGGCCGAGCCTGACACTGATCTGCGCATCTTCGCCAAGCCCGAGGTACACGGCCACCGCCGTATGGCCGTTGCGCTGGCCATCGGTACCAGTGAAGCCGATGCCCGCGCCAAAGCCGCACACGTCGCCGACGCACTGACGATTACCGTGGAGTAGCAACCAATCAGCTCAGCATGGCCTCGATGTTGTTGCCATCCGGGTCATGGATGAAGGCGGCGTAGTAGGTCGGGCCATAGTTCGGACGAGGACCGGGCTGGCCGTTGTCCGTGCCGCCGGCCTCGAGCCCCGCCGCATGGAATGCCTTGATGGTGTCCTCATTCTCGGCGCGGAAGGCCACGTGCGTCGGCACGACCGGATTGTCGCCTTTCGGAGACTCCAGCCAGACGCTGTCGCCATCCTCGTCGTTGGCAAAGCACACGGCACCCGGGTATTCGGCCTTCTTCACGTAACCGAGCGGGGCCAGCAGCTTCCCGTAGAATTCCGCACGCTCGTTAGCGTCCTTGACGAACAGTCCAATGTGATCGATCATGACGAACCTCCTTGTATCATTACGTCACTTCCCATTATCGCCTTTGTCGTGATTGATATCCGCGATTCGCCGATAATTCGTCTCAGAGGTCAAGATTCCTTCATCTCAACCACGGACGCCAGGAACAGGCGCTCCGTACATGTCGGATATCCCCGGCGATTGGTACCCTTTTTACCGTTAGTTCACCCAGAAATCCGCTCTTCAGCACGATTTGGAAGGCAGTCATGGAGAAACTGGAAAAGCTCTACGAGGCAAGGCCAAGCAACTGTACGCAACCGACGATCCCGAGATTCTGTGGGTCGAATACAAGAACACCGCCACCGCCGGCGACGGTGAGAAGAAGGAAGACTTCACCGGCAAGGGCCGTCTGAACAACCTCATCACGACCATCATCTTCGACCTGCTCAAGAAGCGCGGCATTGACAGCCACCTCGTCAAGCGTGTGAACGCCACCGGCCAGCTGGTGCGCAAGGTGAACATGTTCCCGCTCGAGATCGTGCTGCGCAATGTGGCCGCCGGTCACTTCTGCTCGCGTCTCGGCGTGGAGGAGGGCCTGCCGCTCAAGGAGCCGGTGCTCGAGTACTTCCTGAAGAACGACGATCTGCATGATCCGTTCGTCAACGACGATGACCTGGTGGCTCTGGGCGTCTGCACCCGCGAGGATCTGGCCGAGATCGCCCCGCTGGCCCGCAAGATCAACGAGGCCCTGATCGAGATCTTCGCCAAGATCGACGTCAAGCTCGTGGACTTCAAGATCGAGATGGGACGCGCCTCCGATGGCACGCTGCTGCTGGCCGACGAGATCACCCCGGATTCCTGCCGCCTGTGGGACCAGCGTGACCATTCCGGCAAGGTGGAGCACCTGGACAAGGACCTGTTCCGCCGCGGCCTCGGCTCGATCATCCCGGCCTACGAGGAGATCGAGGAGCGTCTGGCCGAGCTGGCCAAGTCCGAAGGCATCGAAGTCGCCGAGTGACGCACACGCTGCAACATACCGCATTTGGCTCTCCTCGGTGAGGGAGCTGTCAGTGACGCTGATTTGAGGGGAGGACCAATGGTCTCGCAGCCACGGCTCCCATCGGTCATCTACCACGTCAGCTTCCCTCATCGAAGGGAGCCAAATCCATTCCAGCTTTGATTTGTTGAGAAAGGAACCCCATGGTTTTCCGCGTGTACGTGGAGAAGAAACCCGGCTTTGATGTCGAGGCGCAGCAGCTTGCCGGCGAGCTGCGCACCATCCTGGGCATCAGCGGCCTGAAGGCCCTGCACATCGTGAACCGTTACGATGCGGAAGGCATTTCCGAAGACCTGTTCAATCAGACCGTGCCCACCGTGTTCAGCGAACCGCAGGTGGATAACGTGTCCTACGATCTGCCCGATTTCGGCGACGCCAAGGTGTTCGCCACCGAATTCCTGCCCGGACAGTTCGATCAGCGCGCCGATTCGGCGGCCGAATGCATCCAGCTCATCTCCCAAGGCGAGCGTCCGACCGTGCGTTCCGCGAAGCTGTACGCCCTCGAAGGCAATCTGACCGATGCGGACATCGAGACCATCAAAAAGTACGTCATCAACCCGGTCGAGGCGCGCGAGGCCAGTCTGGACACCAAGGCGACCTTGAAGACCCAGGTACCTATGCCGGGCAAGGTGGAGGCCATCGCCGGATTCAACGAGATGGACGCGGCCGCGGGCCAGCGGTTCATCGACGAACGCGGGCTTGCCATGGATCTGGCCGATCTGGAATTCTGCCAGCGGTACTTCACCGAGGAGGGCCGCGAGCCCACCATCACCGAAATCAAGGTGATCGACACCTACTGGTCCGACCACTGCCGCCACACCACGTTCGGCACCGAGCTGGACGAAGTGGACATCGACGACGCCGTGGTCAAGGCCGCTTTCGACCGCTACATGGCGATGCGCCATGAGCTGGGCCGTGATGCCAAGCCCGTATGCCTGATGGACATGGGCACGATTGGCGCCAAGTGGCTCAAGAAGAACGGCATCCTGACCGGTCTCGACGAGTCCGAGGAGATCAACGCCTGCACCGTCAAGGTCAAGGTGGATGTGAACGGCGAGGATCAGGACTGGCTGTTCCTGTTCAAGAACGAGACGCACAACCACCCCACTGAGATCGAGCCGTTCGGTGGCGCTGCCACCTGCATCGGCGGCTGCATCCGAGATCCTCTATCCGGCCGCTCCTATGTGTATCAGGCCATGCGCGTCACCGGTGCCGCCGATCCGACAGTGCCGGTGTCTGAGACGCTGGAAGGCAAGCTGCCCCAGCGCAAGCTGGTGACCACCGCTGCCGCCGGCTATTCCTCCTACGGCAACCAGATCGGCCTGGCCACCGGTCAGGTGGACGAGATCTACCATCCCGGCTACGTGGCCAAGCGTATGGAGGTGGGCGCGGTCGTGGCCGCCACCCCGGCCGACCATGTGCGCCGCGAGACCCCGGCCCCCGGCGACAAGATCATCCTCCTGGGCGGTCGCACCGGCCGTGACGGCATCGGCGGCGCCACCGGCGCTTCCAAGGCACATAACGTGGAGTCGCTGGAGCTGGACGGCGCCGAAGTGCAGAAGGGCAACGCTCCGGTCGAGCGCAAGCTGCAGCGCCTGTTCCGTCGCGGTGACGCCTGCCGCCTTATTAAGCGTTGCAACGACTTCGGTGCGGGCGGCGTGTCCGTGGCGGTCGGCGAACTGGCGGACGGCCTGTATGTGGATCTCAACACCGTGCCCAAGAAGTACGAGGGCCTGGACGGCACCGAGCTGGCCATCTCCGAATCGCAGGAGCGCATGGCCGTGGACGTGGCCGCCGCCGATGTGGACGAGTTCCTGGGCTATGCCCGCGAGGAGAACCTCGAAGCCACGGTGATCGCCACCGTGACCGAGGACCCGCGCATGGTGATGACCTGGAACGGCGACGAGATCGTGAACCTCTCCCGCGAGTTCCTGGCCTCCAACGGCGCATCCAAGCATCAGGTCGTGCACGTCGAGGCGCAGCAGGCGTACGAGGTGCCGGCCGAATGGCGTTCCGGCTCGCTCGCCGAGCGTATGCACGCGCTCGTCACCAACCTCAATGTGGCCTCCAACAAGGGACTCTCCGAGCGTTTCGATTCCACAATCGGCGCGGGCACCGTGCTCATGCCGTTCGGTGGCGTCAAGCAGCTCACCCCGAACGAGGCCATGGTGGCCAAGTTCCCGGTGTTCGGCGAGACCACCACCGCCTCCGCGATGGCTTGGGGCTTCAACCCGTACATCATGGAGAAGAACCAGTTCACCGGCGCATACCTGTCCGTGGTCGAATCGCTGGCCAAGCTTGTGGCAGCCGGCTTCGAACACGAGAAGGCATACCTGAGCTTCCAGGAGTACTTCGAGAAGCTGCGCGATGAGCCGGAACGCTGGGGCAAGCCCACCGCGGCCGTGCTCGGCGCGTTGATGGCCCAGGTGGACCTTGGCGCCGGCGCGATCGGCGGCAAGGATTCCATGTCCGGCTCCTTCGAGGATCTGGACGTGCCGCCTACGCTCATCTCCTTCGCCGTGGCCGTCGGCAACATGAAACGCGCCACCTCCCCCGAGTTCAAGGGTACCGGCCACCGCATCGTGCGTATCGCGCCGCGTTATCTGGCTGATGGCCTGACCCCGGACAAGGATGCGCTGCTCGACGCGTTCGCGCTGGTCGAGGAGCTGACCGACCCGTCGCACCACACCGCGCTGGCCGTCTCCACACCGGGCTATGGCGGCACCGCCGAGGCCCTATTCAAGATGACCGTGGGCAACGGCATCGGCGTGGACCTCAACGACGGCATCGCCGTGGACGACCTGTTCGCTCCCGCATACGGTTCGTTCATCGTGGAGCTTGCGGACAACGAGAAGATTCCGGCGGTCTCCAACCTGGTCGAGGTGGGTGAGATCGGTGTGACCACGGAGGGTTATGCCTTCCGTGCCGCCGGCGAGACCATCGATCTGGCTCACCTGCAGAACGCATGGGAGGGCGGCATCGAATCCGTGTTCCCGTACCGGTCCAAGGGCGCGGAAAAGAACCAGACTGTGGAGACCATCGATTTCCACACCGAGGCATCCGGCGTGAAGAAGACTGTGTACACGGGTGCTTCCGTGGCCAAGCCGCGTGTGATCATCCCCGTGTTCCCGGGCAACAACTGCGAGTACGATTCCGCCGCCGCCTTCGAGCGCGCCGGTGCCGAAGCGCACACGCTGATCGTCAACAACCTCACCCCCGAGGCCGTGGCCGAATCCGCCGCAGCGCTGGTGGAGGAAATCAACAAGAGCCAGATCGTGATGATTCCTGGCGGCTTCTCCGGCGGTGACGAACCGGACGGCTCCGCCAAGTTCATCACCGCGTTCTTCCGCTCCCCGGCCGTGACCGAAGCGGTGCGCGACCTGCTGAAGAACCGCGATGGTCTGATGCTCGGCATCTGCAACGGCTTCCAGGCCCTGATCAAGCTGGGTCTGGTGCCGTTCGGCGACATCGTGCCGATGACCGCCGAATGCCCGACGCTGACGTTCAACACCATCGGCCGCCACCAGAGCCGTCTGGTACGTACGCGTGTGGCCTCCGACCTGTCCCCGTGGCTGGCCAAGACCTCGGTCGGCGACGTGCACACCGTGGCCATCTCCCATGGCGAAGGCCGCTTCGTGGCCTCCGACGAGGTGCTGGCCAAGCTCAAGGCCAACGGCCAGATCGCCACGCAGTACGTGGACGAGGCCGGCGTGCCGGGCATGGATCTTGCCGTGAACCCGAACGGTTCACTGCTCGCCATCGAGGGCATCACCAGTCCGGACGGCCGCGTCTTCGGCAAGATGGGTCATTCGGAGCGTTCCGGCAACGGCCTGTACGCCAACGTGCCCGGCGACAAGGTCCAGCCGATCTTCGAGGCCGGCGTGGAGTACTTCACCGCCTGATGCGCATCTGATATCCGCCAGATGAATACGGAAAGGCTGTTGCCTGCCGGAAGAGACTGAGTTTCCGGCAGGCAACAGCCTTTCCGTTTTTCCAGATATTTCGGACTCCCCCTTGGCTCAGGGTCGCAGTGGAGTAGATTGAATGTCATGGCTCATGACGTGGATGACATGGATACCCGTAATGGGGATATGACACTTGCAGTCGGCGGGTTTGGCGCTCTTCGCGGCTCATCATGCCCCGGCATCGAGGCGCTGACGTTGCACACATCGATTGACGACGATGGCATGACGCAGGCAGTGTCGTTGCACAAGGAGGGAGTTCTGGCCGACGTGCCCTCCCCCACGTGGATTACGCGTGACGGTGACACATTGTATGCCGTATTGGAGGACACCAATGAGGTGGCGTCATTCCGCATCGATTGGGATGGCGGCACTGTCTCCGATGCCGACACCGTTGACACCGATACCGTCGCCGGCCCGCGTACAACCGCGCTGTCTTTGACTGAGCTGTCCCGTGTGCCGACTCCGGGCAGCAGCCCGACCCACGCGGCGGTAGCTGTGGACGATCTGGGTGGGAAGCATCTTATCGTGGCCAATTACGCCGATGGCCATGTGTGCGTGCATCCCATCGCCGCCGACGGCTCTGTGCTCGAGGCCACACAGGTGCTTGCCGGTAAAGGGCGCGGACCGCTTCCCGCTCAGGAAGGCCCCCATGCGCATTGGATTCTGCCCTTACAGGACGGCCACGTGCTGTCCACCGATCTGGGTGCTGATCGCATCTATGTGCATCGTTGGGAGCATGGCAGGCTTGAGCGAACCGGCGAGGTACCGATGGCATCCGGCACCGGTCCGCGCGACCTTCATCTGCTGCCCGTTCCGGGCGCGGCGGATGCTGCGGCGAACGGCTCCGATTGGCGTGTGGCCGTGGTCGGCGAGTGGGCGAATACGGTGACGCTACTCGGCTCGGAGAATGCCACCGGCGCACTCGACACGAATGACGACACCGCCAGCATCAAGGTGTTGCAGACCGTCGATCTTGGTGGCGATCCGCTGGATCAGGCGGCTTCTTTGGCCTTCGTACCGTGGTCTGCTCTGCGGCGCGGCGAATCGGATGGAGACGCGGACGGCAATGCATCAGGCTCCGGAGACGGAGACGACAACAAACATGATGCCGGCAATGCGGCGGTGGCTGCTGCCGTGCACGATATCTCGCAGCACAACGACATCTCCGGAATCGCCTATGTGGGTCTGCGCGGCTCGGAACGTATCGTGGCGTTGGCATGGGACGGTGAGCGCCTGTCCCGTCTTGCGCCGGAGGACGAGCCGGGTTGGCGCGGGCGCGGCGTCGACTGCGGCGGCAGCCGTCCGCGGCACATCCTGCCGGTCGGAAACCTCCTGCTCGTGGCGAACGAGGTGTCGAACGGCCTGACGGTCTTCCATCTGGCTTCGGACGGCGAGCCGACACGGGTCGCCGATCTTCCCTCCGGCTCCCCGACCGTGTTCGTATGCCTGTGAAACGCAGTACAGCCATGGACAGCCGTGTGGAACATCATGTGAAACATGTGGAGCATGGATTCGGGCCGGTGTGGGACGGCACGTCACGTGTGCTGGTGCTGGGATCGATGCCGAGTCCGAAGTCGCGCGAGGAGTCGTTCTACTACATGCATCCGCGCAACCGGTTCTGGCCTGTGATGGAGGCGATATTCACCGACCCGGCCAATCCGACGGACGTCGCGGGCGATACGCCACAGTCGCGACGCGGGTTCGCCCTGCGGCATCACGTCGCGTTGTGGGACGTGATTGCCTCGTGCGACATCATGGGCGCGTCCGACGCGAGCATCCGCAACGCCGTGCCGAACGATCCGGCGCCAATCCTCGCTACCGCGCCGATCACACGCATCGTCACGACCGGTGCCAAGGCCGCGCAACTGTATCGCCGTCTCATCGCTCCGACGTTGGCGGCGGACGGCATCGACGTGCCGATGACGCCGCTGCCCTCGACCAGCCCGGCCAACGCCTCGATGAGCCTCGACCACCTCATCGCCGTCTACCGTGAGGCGTTCATCCCATACTTGCCATGAATCCCGCATCGGCCACACGCTCACGGATGTCCTTGGCTATGGAGATGCACCGCGCACGGGCGATGCCGGAGCGTGTGCCGACCATCGTCAGATCATCAATCGTGATTCCCCGCCCTTTACCGTTCACGGCGGTGGTGTGTTCGCCGTTGATTCCGGGGTTTTCGGTCAGATCGTAGCCGGGAGACAGATGCCACTCCCCTTTGTCTCGGTCATACAGGTATGAGAAGTTCTTGGCATGATCATCCCGGTTGCCGATGAATACGTTGAAGCACATCAGCCTGTAGAGACGCTCGCAGTCCTCCACGCTGTTGCACAGGCGCATGGTAAGCCGCATCAGCAGACCGTAATCGAGGTTGGCGAGACGGTGGGAAGTCTCCAACAATCCTCCGGCCGAAACCATATGAATCTTCGTTCGTGAGTGGTTCGGCCCGCTCACTCGGTCGAACCGCCGAGTACCGAAATACCCGGCGCACCGCTTCGATGGGAACAGCCGTGTTTCCGGCATGTCGATGCCGCAGGCGACCGCCAATCGGGAGATCGCATACTCCTGTTCGCCGATATTCGCGGGATCCATGGAGGACGGGAATTTGATGATCCATTCCTCGCCGTCGATTTCCGTCAGGATCTTGGGACGCGCACCTCCGGACGAACCGCCGAGGGCGAACAGTGTGTCTAGATCATCCGAAAAATCCGTTTCCAACAGGCTGGCGCATTCCGCTGCTATGTCGTCCAGATCCGTCGGGAATACGCTGTCATCCATCGATGCGGCCGGCTCGTACTCAAGCGCTCCCATGCCGCCGGCGCCCACGATCGACAATCGGGTCAACGGGCCGACCGAGAACGGATCAATACCGCGTTCCCGTAGCATGCGATCGGTCAGCAATCTTCCCCAACCATCCGGCATGCTGTCGTCGAACACCCCGAACATGCCGTTGAGCGGGTCTCGCTTGGCCACGAACACGCCGGATCGCAGTGGCAGCGACAGAGGGCTGATGCTGAATCCGGCAGTCAGCCAATCATGGTCGTAGGCGAATGCCAATGTGCGGGACGGAGCCATTGTGAGCCATCCCACGGTCATCCCGTCATAGATCACGCGCACACGATCCACGGTCGCGTCCAGGTTTCCCAGTTCATCGCGAGACATCATCACTGCGCTTTTCTGCCTTTCTCGCCAACCTTCCCGCCGACCACCTTGCCGGAGTCGCCACGTGCGGCGACGACGGCGTCGATGTCCCTGTAGTACGGGTGTGCGAACAGTCCTTCGAAATCGCCCTCGCATCCCAACGCGAAGGCTATGTTGATCAACGATGTCAATGAAATCTCATGTGACTGCTCGAACCGTCTGAGCGACGAGAGGCTGACACCCGACTTGGAGGACAACGCCGTTTGGGACATGCCATGCTCCTTGCGGCGCGCGACCATGCGACGTGCGATACCGGCGGACACATCACCCGGCATGACTTCATCCAGCAAAGTAAACATACCAACATATTAGCAATTTCCAGTTATTAGAAGCATTATTATTAATATATAGATAGTTTTTTATACTGTATTGTTCCAACGGCGCCTTGCGACACGCGAGGTGACGCGGTGCGGGTTTGCGTTCAAGTGCGGTTGAGGTGTTTCCATGGACGTGTTAGCGTTCACGGCCGGTTGCGACGGAGACACCCGATCGGCGCGTGGAACGCGGAACCGCAGGAGCTGCAAACGAAGGAGCATCAATGAAGTACCGCAGCGTGGGCAAGTCCGGACTAAAGATCAGCGAGATCGCACTGGGAAGCTGGGTGACGCAGCTGACGAACGACGCGCAGCTGGACACGGCGCGAGACATCGTACGACTCGCCTATGAGTCGGGCGTCAACTTCTTCGATTGCGCGGACGCCTATTCGGGCGGCGCGGCCGAGCGGTTCCTCGGCGAGGTTCTCAAGGAATACCCCCGCAAGGAGCTGGTCATCTCCAGCAAGGTCTTCTTCCCCACCGGCGAAGGCGTGAACGACCGCGGCCTGAGCCGCAAGCATATCTTCGAAAGCATCGACCAGACGCTGAAGAACATGCAGCTCGACTATCTGGACATGTACTTCTGCCACCGCTTCGACGAGACCACCGATCTGACCGAGACGCTGCGCGCCATGAGCGATCTGGTGGCGCAGGGCAAGGTGCTCTACTATGGCGTCTCCGAAGAGTGGGGCTCCGCCCGCCTCGAGGAGGCACAGCGCATCATCGACCGCTACAACCTCTACCCGATCACCGTGGTGCAGCCGCAGTACAACCTGCAGGACCGTTACATCGAGCATGAGATCATGGGCACCTGCCGCAAACTGGGCATCGGCATCACCACGTTCTCCCCGCTCGCACAGGGCCTGCTGACCGGCAAGTACCGCAAGGGTCAGCCGCTGCCGGCCGGTTCGCGCGCCACCTGGCAGTCCGATCACCAGATCAACGACCTGCTCACCGACGAGAACCTCGACAAGGTCGAGCGTCTGCGCAAGGTCGCCGAGGAGCTCGGCACGAACCTGCCGGTGCTGTCGATGGCGTGGATCCTGCAGCACCCGGAGATCAGCTGCGTGATCGCCGGTGCCTCCAAGCCGAGCCAGCTGGAGAACAACATCAAGGCCTCCGGCTTTGTGATCCCCGCCGACGCGATGGCCGAAATCGACAAGATCACCGGCTTCCACCGCTTCGAACGCCACGTGGGCTGATTCCGTCTCAGCCAGCCCACATCAGGCTCCGAAATCCGTATCGCCTTGGGCCTCGGCCTTGGCGATGCGGATTTCGGCGTTTTTCGCCACCTGTTCGATGACCTGGTCATAGCCGGTCAAGGCGGCGAACGGCATGAACTGGGCGGCGCGGTTGTGACGGGACATCTGCGGATGCCGGCGTGAGACATGATGCGGCAAATCGATGATGTCGTCGTAACGGTGAGTCTCCTGCAGCGTCATGCGCTATGGCCTCCGATCTGCGTATTGCGCGCGATGCCGGTGGCGCCGTCCTCCAGATCCATGGCCTTGATGACGGCATTGCGACCGAAGCGTCGCTTCACATCAAGCAGTGTGCGTTGGATGTTCTGCTCTCCTTTCCCTCCGGAGCCGTCTTCCGATTGTTCCGCTGAACCGTCACCGCCGTCATCCGCGGAAGCGACATGCCAATCGGGACGATCATCACGTCCACGCCTTCCACCGGAACGCCCGTCGTCGTTCGCCCCATCGCCGCCCAACCCAGCGCCCGACGGCTCGTCGGCGAACAGATCGAGCTGCTCATACCGCTTGCCGACCGCCAGCTCATCAAGCGTGGCCAGATCATCGGCGATAACGGTCAGCCGACGCACCAACAGCATCGGGTTGGCGATGCGCTCGAACAAGGAGGCCATGGACGGCCGGATGCTGGCCGCGGATGACGTGAATCCCTCCAATCCGATGGAACCGACCGACGGTTTGGGCACCGCACGCCCATAACGGTCATAGGAGACGTCACCCTGATAGTGATTCTTGGCGTACTCCGCCATCCGTCGCATCGATTTGTCCTCGCAGCCGTCAAGTTTCCGGGGATTCAGGCTGCCGATGTCATAGCCGATGGCCAATGTCAGGCGATTGGTCCTGACACCTTTGGCCTCAAGATCAAGCGCCAGCGCGTCCGCCATCTCCTTGACGATAAGTCGGGCCGTACGCCAGTCGGCCGGCCCGGTGAGCACCTGCCCGATGCTGGTGCTGTGCCCATCCGGTTCATATGACTTAATATCCGCGATGGTGCACGACTCCCAGCCCCACGCATGGTCAATCAGCAACTCGGCGTTCACGCCGAACATGCGGTACAGCAAATCCTCGTTGTAGTAATCCGAAGCCCGCCCCACCGAGCAACGGGCGATATCCCCCATGGTCAGCAGGCCGGCATGCTCGAGTTTGCGGGCATAGCCTCGCCCCACCCGCCAGAAATCAGTGAGCGGCCTATGGTTCCAGAGCAATCGACGATACGACATCTCATCAAGCTCCGCCACCCGCACGCCGTCCTTGTCGGCCGGCATATGCTTGGCCACGATATCCATGGCGATTTTGGCCAGATACAGGTTGGTGCCGATGCCCGCCGTGGCGGTGATACCCGTCTCGGCGAGAATCTCCCGCACGATGGTCATAGCCATCTCATGCGGCGTCATCTTCAAGGCACGCAGGTATGGCGTCGCATCGATGAACACCTCATCGATCGAATACACATGGATGTGTTCGGGAGCCGCGTATTTCAGGTATATGCCGTAGATCTTCCCGCTCACCTGCAGGTAATGCGCCATGCGCGGTTTGGCGATGATCATCGAGGCCTTGAGCGATGCGCATGCCGCCAGATCATTGGCGTCGCAGGACTCTCCGATGAATCGGCCCGTAGGCGTATGGAGGGCGCGCTCCATATTGACCGCCGCCAGACGCTGCTTCGCCTCGAACAGACGCGCGCGCCCCGGAATGCCATACGCCTTGAGCGACGGCGAGACGGCCAGACATATGGTCTTGTCGGTGCGGCTCTCGTCCGCCACCACCAGGTGCGTGGTCAATGGGTCCAGATTCAGCGCCGCGCATTCCACGGAAGCATAGAAGGATTTGAGATCGATTGCGAGATACGTATGTGTCTCCCGAACCATCATCCGCCTCCCTTCGGTCGCATCCCTTATGATTTCCAGGCACGCCCATGATACCAAAACAGTCGAACATTTGTTCGATATGTTCGTGTCGAACCCGAGAATCAGACGACCCGCGCCAAACCTCCCCAACCAACCTCCCGAACCCACCCACCTCAGCGCAAGAAATCCCGGAAATCATCCCACTCGTCCCGGAATCCTTGCACTACGCCAGCTCCAGCGCAAGAAATCCGGGATGATGGGGACGATTCCCCGAAATCCTTGCGCCGGGACAGCGCCACTCGACCCGAGGAGGAAGAAAAGAAGACCATGCACCCCACAACACGGCGATGTAGCCGCCGATTGGTAGGGTTGACAGATAGTTAACCCCCTGTTTGAAAAAGGAGCTTTGGCTTGTCGGCTGAACTCGAAGACATTCATGAGGAATGTGGCATCTTCGGCGTGTGGGGACACCCTGACGCCGCCCGGCTCACCTATTTCGGCTTGCACGCATTGCAACATCGCGGCCAGGAAGGCGCCGGCATTGTCTCCAATGACAACGGCCATCTCATCGGCCACCGCGGCCTCGGCCTGCTCACCCAGGTGTTCGGCGACGAGCGGGAAATCGAGCGACTCAAAGGCAACCGCGCCATCGGCCACGTGCGCTACGCCACCGCTGGCTCCGGCACCACGGACAACATCCAGCCGTTCATCTTCCGCTTCCATGACGGCGACGTGGCACTGTGCCACAACGGCAACCTGACCAACTGCCCGTCGCTGCGCCGCAAGCTCGAGGATGAAGGCGCGATCTTCCATTCGAATTCCGACACCGAAGTGCTCATGCACCTCATCCGTCGATCCCTGCAACGCACCTTCATGGACAAGCTCAAGGAAGCGCTCAACACCGTGCACGGCGGCTTCGCCTACCTGCTCATGACCGAGGACGCCATGATCGGCGCACTCGACCCGAACGGCTTCCGCCCGCTCTCCCTCGGCAAGATGAAGAACGGCGCCTACGTGCTCGCCTCCGAAACCTGCGCGTTGGACGTGGTCGGCGCCGAGCTGGTGCGCAACATACGCCCCGGCGAGATCGTGGTGGTCAGCGACCACGGCTACAAGATCATCCAGTACACCCACAACACGCAGCTGGCCATCTGCTCGATGGAATACATCTACTTCGCCCGCCCGGATTCCGACATCTACGGCATCAACGTGCACTCCGCCCGCAAGCGCATGGGCGCGCGCCTCTTCGCCGAGGCCCCCGTGGATGCGGACATGGTGATCGGTGTGCCGAACTCCTCGCTCTCCGCCGCATCCGGTTACGCGGAGGCAGCCGGATTGCCCAACGAAATGGGGCTGATCAAGAACCAGTATGTGGCACGCACCTTCATCCAGCCCACGCAGGAGCTGCGCGAACAGGGCGTGAGGATGAAGCTGTCCGCCGTACGAGGCGTGGTCAAGGGCAAGCGCGTCATCGTCATCGACGATTCCATCGTGCGCGGCACCACCTCCAAGCGCATCGTGCAGCTGCTCAAGGAGGCCGGCGCGGCCGAAGTGCATATGCGCATCAGCTCGCCGCCGCTCAAATACCCGTGCTTCTATGGCATCGACATCTCCACCACCAAGGAGCTGATCGCCGCCAAGAAGAGCGTGGAGGAGATCCGCGATTACATCGGCGCCGACTCCCTGGCATATCTGTCGCTCGACGGTCTGGTGGAATCCATCGGGCTCAACGCCGACGCGCCCTACGGCGGTCTGTGCGTCGCCTACTTCAACGGCGACTACCCCACCGCCCTCGATGACTACGAGGCCGATTTCCTCAAGTCGCTCACCCCGGAAGATCGCGTGCGGCTGCCAGAATTCGCGCTGTACAAGAGCAAGTACGTCGGCAACGAATACAACACCGTGCAGCCTGAAGCCGTGTAGCCTCGTTGCCGCGCGCCATCGCCCTGACTACCTGAACTACCTGACTACCCCTCAGTCAGCTTCCGCTGACAGCTCCCCTGACAAGGGGAGCCGGATAATATCGAAACCAATCTCTTCAGACCTCCCCTGACAAGGGGAACCGGATGATAACGGAACCGATCTTCAGATCTCCTTGACAGGAGAACCTGATACATGAAACCAGCTCTGCAGACGGCTTCCCCATCAAGGAAGCCGGAATACTAGAAAGGCCCATTCATGCCAAAAGCATATGAGAACGCCGGCGTAAGCGTCGAAGCCGGATACGAAGTCGTCAACCGCATCAAGTCGCATGTGGCACGTACCGCACGTCCCGGCGCAGGCGGCATCGGCGGTTTCGGCGGTCTGTTCGATCTCGCCTCCCTCGGCTACAAGGAACCGGTGCTGGTTTCCGGCACGGATGGCGTGGGCACCAAGCTCATGGTGGCCAAGATGATGAACAAGCATGACACCATCGGTCAGGACTGCGTGGCCATGTGCGTCAACGACATCCTCGCCCAGGGCGCCGAGCCGCTGTTCTTCCTCGACTACATCGCCTGCGGCAAGAACGATCCGGCCCTGCTCGAGCAGGTCGTCAAGGGCGTGGCCGACGGCTGCGTGGACGCCGGCGCCGCACTGGTCGGCGGCGAGACCGCGGAAATGCCCGACATGTACGATGCCGACGAATACGACTTGGCTGGCTTCACCGTCGGCGTCGTGGAAAAGTCGAAGATCATCGATGGCAGCACCATCGCCGAAGGCGACGTACTCATCGGCCTGCCCTCCTCTGGCATCCACTCCAACGGCTACTCCCTGGTGCGCAAGATCCTGTTCAAGGACCACAATCTGACCGTCGATTCCAAGCCCGAAGAGCTGGGCGGCGAGACGCTGGGCGAGGAGATCCTGAAGCCCACGCGCATCTACGCGAAGCCGCTGAAGCCCCTGTTCGCCGGCGACGACCTGCTGCACGGCGTGGCGCACATCACCGGTGGCGCGTTCGTGGAAAAGGTGCCGCGCATCATCCCCGAAGGCCTCGCCGCCGCGTTCGATATCACCAGCTGGGACGTCCCGCCGATCTTCCGTCTGCTGCAGAACCTCGGCAATGTCGATGAACTCGAAATGTACAACATCTTCAACATGGGCATCGGCATGGTGCTCATCGTCGCCCCCGACAAGGTGGCCGAAGTCGAACGAGTGCTTGACGCTGAGAACGAGAAACACTACACCGTAGGCAAGATCGTCAAGGACATCGACGGCACCCGCGTGCAGCTGCACAAAGGCATGTGATCACTGGGGGTCCTGGAGTAAAGTCAAAGACTCCAGGACCCTAGCATTCTCGCACACGCGAGCATAACCCCGTACAGACTTTCAGCAGAATCAGGAAAGGACACAATAAGGATGGGTCAGAAGGTTCTGGTCATCGGTTCCGGTGCGCGCGAACACGCCATCGCCCACACCCTGCTCAAGGGCTCCAGCGTCGATGAGGTCACCGTGGCTCCGGGCAATCCGGGCATGGTCGGCGATGGTATCCGCATCACGCAGCTCAGCCAGTCGAATCACGCCGCGCTCATCGAGTTCGTGCAGCAGAACGGGTATGACTGGGTGTTCGTCGGCCCTGAAGTACCGCTGATCGAAGGCATCGTGGACGATTTCGCCAAGGCCGGCATCAAAGCATTCGGCCCGAACAAGGCCGCCGCCCAGATCGAGGGTTCCAAGGACTTCGCCAAGCAGCTCATGGCGCGTCACAACATTCCCACCGCCAAGTACCAGACCTTCAGCGATCTGGAACTGGCCAAGGAATACGTCAACGAACATGGCGCCCCCATCGTCATCAAAGCCGACGGTCTCGCAGCCGGCAAGGGCGTGACCGTGGCCATGGACCTGCACACCGCCATCCGAGCGCTCGAAGACATCTTCGTCGACCATCGTTTCGGCTCCGCCGGAGCCAAAGTCGTCATCGAGGACTTCCTCGAAGGCCAGGAATTCTCCCTGATGAGCTTCGTCAACGGCACCGAATTCTGGCCTATGCCCATCTCCCAGGACCACAAGCGCGCCCACGATGGCGACGAAGGCCCGAACACCGGCGGCATGGGTGCCTATAGCCCCGTGCCGCAGATTCCCCAATCCGTCATCGACGAGGCCATCGACACCATCGTGCGTCCGACCGTCGAAGGCATGGCCGAGGAAGGCACCCCGTTCACCGGCATCCTCTACGCCGGCCTGATCGCCACCGCCAACGGCCCCAAAGTCATCGAATTCAACGCCCGCTTCGGCGACCCGGAAACCGAAGTCGTGCTCCCCAAGCTCACCTCCGACCTCGGTGCCGGCATCAGCGAGATCCTCAACGGCGGGACTCCGGAATTCACTTGGGATGAAACCAATGCCACCTTGGGCGTCGTCCTCGCATCCAAGGGATATCCGGAGCATGTCATCAAGGGCGCGCGCGTCCCTGAACTCCCCGTCGATGAGGACTCCCACGTCTACTATGCCGGCGTCGTCTCCGACGGCAAGGGCGGACTCGTCGCCGATTCCGGCCGCGTGCTCCTCGTCGAGACCTCCGCCCCTGACATCAAGTCCGCGCAGGACAAGGTGTACTCGATCATCGACAAACTGGATTGGCGGGGGATGTTCTATCGCCACGACATCGGTTTCAAAGCCCTGAATGACTGATTACGGAGCGTCCTCGGCGTTGCCCCTGTACCTTTCGCGTGAGGTACAGGGGCAACGCTATATTGGTAGGCAGTTTGTGTGGAAGGAATCATTGCATCCATGGTGACCATCAATCACGTCGGCACGTTCGCCGCATCAGCTGCCTGCATCGCTGCTCTCGCACTTCCGCTGGGCTTTGTCCCCATGGCCAACGCAGCAGACAGTGCCTCCGGAGCTGTCTCTTCGGCTCGTGCGTTTCCTGCTTACAAATCCACCAAGCGCATCACCGTCGGCGTGGAATCGACGTCCACCGACAGCAACGGCGACTGGGGCGATGTCGAATCATTGAATGTGCCTCAAACTCAGTCCCAAGCCGAGAAGGACGCAGCCGCAGAGCAAGCCCAGGCCGCTCAGGCAGCTCAGGCAGCTGCGGATTCCGCCGCCGAGGCAGCCAGCCGCAGCGCATCCCGCACCGCCGTCGCAGCCAATGACGTGCCTGTCTCCGGAAATGCCACCGATCTCGTCGCGTTCGCATTGCAGTTCCAGGGAGCCCCATATGTCTATGGAGGCACCACCCCCGATGGCTGGGATTGCTCCGGTTTCACCCAGTACGTGTTCGCCCACTTCGGCATCAGTCTGCCTCGTATCGCTGCGGACCAAGGTTCCGCAGGCACGCTGGTCACCGATCCGCAGCCCGGCGATTTGATGATCAGCGCCACGCACGCCGGCATCTACATCGGCAACGGTCTGATGATTCATGCCATGACGCCGGCGCAGGGCACGCAGGTCACTGCGGTGATGAGCGGTATGAGCTATTACCGTGTGCTGAAGTAAGTTGAAGTAATCAGCACAACGTTCGCGCACAGGAATGGGGGATGCATGATGACATACATCCCCCATTCCATATCCTTCCATATCCAGCTATGGCCTCGACTCGAACTCAGCTCAATGCAATGATGCAATCGACGATCCGGGTACGCCAAGCATTGAACGGTGGATACACCGCCTGCATCGTATCAGGCCATTGAGTCTTGGAGACCACCGTCTTGATATGGCTGAACGTCTCGAACCCGGCCTTGCCATGGTAGGAACCCATGCCCGAGGCCCCCACGCCGCCGAACGGCAATCGGCTGGACAGCAGCTGCGCCAACGTCAATGAATATCCCAGAGACCCGGACGACGTTTCACGCTCGAACGCCAGACGGACAGACCGGTTACGGGAGAACACATAGGCAGCCAGCGGGCGTGGACGGCTGTTGATGAAATGAATGGCCGCACGCGCATCCTTGACCACCAGAATCGGCAGAATGGGACCGAAAATCTCCTCCCCCATCACAGCCGCATCCGGTTGCGTGCCGAACAGCACCGTGGGTGCCATATACCTTGTGGCGCGGTCGACCACGCCACCGCACATCACACGACCCGCCGGATCCATAACGCCGGGCACTGTAAGGATGTCGGCATGCCCGTCACGTTTCGCCTTTTCCCCATCGGTCGTCTCATCCGCGCGGGCGGCGGTGATACGACGACCGACCATGTCCACTGCAGCACCGACCACTGACGCCACCTGCACCAGCGGAGAGCTCGGCTCCTCAGCTGGCACGGTACCGGCCGGCAGCAGCTTGCAGAGCCGCTCGATATGGCGATTGTTGACGATCCGCCCATAGTCCGACGACACAGCGGGATCCTTGCCGAAGAATTCGCCTATCGCCACACCGATGCGTTTGGCCAGCACCTCGGCGATATCCGGTGTAGCCAGCACATAATCCGGCGCAACGCAGGTCTGCCCGGCATTGGAGAATTTGCCCCACGCGATGCGTCTGGCCGCCACGTTCAGATCGACGGAACCATCCACGAAGCATGGCGATTTGCCGCCGAGCTCCAACGTGACCGGCGTCAGGTGCTGCGCCGCCGCAGTCATCACGATTCTTCCGACACGCTCGCCACCGGTGTAGAAGATATGGTCGAACGGCTGGTCGAGCAGTTCACCGGTCTCCTTGGCGCCCCCTTCCACCACGGCGACCGCTTCCGCATCAAGATATTGCGGCAGAAGCTGCGCGATGAGTTTCGACGTGTTGGACGCCAGCTCCGACGGCTTGACACATACGGCATTGCCCGCAGCGAGCGCATCGGCCAATGGCTCCAACGCCAGCAACGCCGGATAATTCCACGGTGCGATGATCAGCACCACACCCTTGGGCTCGGCGATCGTCCACCCTGCGGCGGGCTGCAGAGCCCACGGCATCGGCACCGGGCGTCGGGCTGACCAGACCCCCATCCGATTGCGTACGAAACGCGCTTCGGAGACTATCAAGTCAAGCTCCATCAGCACAGTCTCCACGGCGGGCTTGCCCAGATCGGCGGTCTGTGCAGCCACGAAATCCTGACGGTGCTCGTCAATCAGGCGTCGCAACGCATCGAGTTGCGCGCGGCGCCAGGCAAGCGGACGCGTGCGCCCGGAGGCATATGCGCGCTTGAGATTGGCGAAGGCATCGGTTCCAGTGGTCATGTCAAGGCCTTTCAGATAAGTGCGCGTCATCGGCATCGCGCATCACGGTTCATACGATTCATACGTCCTGTTTTCGGCCCGCCATATGGCCTGCGCCCGACCGAAGTACGTGGTGCAGGTGTTGCCGGCGAGTTCATCGAAGGTGATGGGATTGGCACTGGCCGCCCCGAGCAACGTGGCATGGGCGAGTACGGCATTCAGTTCCGCATCGGCGTTCGACACATGGGTTGGCACGCCGCCCTCATGCTGTGAAACACTCTGTGAAACATACGCTCGACCGCTGCCGCCCACCGGCTTCCCCTCAGGTGCATCTACGAGCACACTGCCATCCTGAAGCACGGTGATGGCGCGATCGTCGGTGACATGCACTTCGCCTTTCGCGTCGGTAAGGGCGATGGATCCATAGACCAGCTCCTCGCCGTTCCACCGAGGATCGTCTCGCGGATATGGGTTGGGGACCCGTTCGAATACCGTGGTGACCATGAATTCCCGACCGGCCGAGGTCAGCGAACTATCGGCGATCGGCTGTCCTCCGCTGTCATAGGCCGTCGCGGTGAGCGTACCGGGCTCATACGGGACCCGGAATTCCGCCATGCACCGGCGCACCGGCGCACGTCCGACGTGACGTCCGTTCAGCGACAGCTCCACGCTTCTGCCACCCGAATACACCTGGACTATGGCTTCACGACCCTCATATCCGGCCCATGACCAGCTGGCTATGCCGTCATGCCCTCGCTCTATGAACCGCGCGGTACGGCCAGCGCGGGATGAGGATGAACCCGCTCCATACAACAGCTGCATGGGGCGTACGGTGATGGCCGGAGTGCGCCGCACACCGGTGACGATCTGCCGGTACAGCATCTGCCCGGTCGGCTCGCCGGTAATGTCGATAAGCCCTGAGCCGCCCAACAATCCCGGATAACGCCGGTATGGGCCGGTCAGATGGCCGCGCAAAGCCATATGGTCGCCGTATTGGCGCATCCAACCGTATGGCTCCGGATTCGAATAAGCCCATGCGCTCACCGACGCTTCGCCGATGTAATCCCAGCCGGTCCACACGAAGTCGCCAATCATGTACGGCAACCGTTGGGCGGTGGGCCACGTATCGATGATCTCCTGCGGATAGGTCTCGCTGGCGCAGAACACCCGATTGGGATGCCTGCGGTGGAACCATTCGGGACCCTGGCGGCAATAGTTCAGCCCCGCCACATCCACTTCATCGAACACCGCATTGCTCTGCCGATCCATGATGCCGGTGGCGAGCGCAGCCGGCATGAGCCTGTCGATGATCGACAGCATGATCGGCCCCGAGGCGTGTTCGAGTGTGGTGTTGAGCCCCGGTTCCCCTTCCACCGTGATGTCATGCTGGTCCATGCCGGCCTTGGTTTTCGCAGCTATGGACAGCGAAATCGGGTTCACGCAGTCGATGATCGGGCGGCTGGTGTCCAGAGAGCGGATGATGGCGCGCATGGATCGCGCCGCGTCGGCGGCACGCGGTGACTTGGTATCCGCGATCTCGTTGCCTATGGAATACAGCACCACGCTGGGATGGTTGCGGTCCTTGCGGACCATCGACGCCAGATCGTCGGCGTAATGGTCGCGGAAATCACTGGCGTAATCGTAGCTGGTCTTGTGCATCCACCACATGTCGAACGCCTCGTCCATAACCAAGAGTCCCACTTCATCGCAGGCGTCGAGGAACGCCTTGGACAATGGGTTGTGCGCCGAACGAACGGCATTGAAGCCTTGTTGTTTCAGTATGCGCGCACGACGGTATTCGGCCTGTGGCATGGTGGCGGCGCCGAGGATGCCGTTGTCGTGATGCACGCAGCCACCGTTGAGCAGTGTGCGTCTGCCGTTGAGTCGCAAGCCATGCGTGGCGTCGCAGGTCAGGGTTCGGATGCCGAACCGTTCGGCATGGGTGTCGAGCAATGTGCCGTCATCGGCATGCAATTCGATGAGTGCGGTATACAAGGTGGGCGAATCCGGCGACCAGAGTCGAGCATCCTCAATGGCGCCAATGGTGCCGCTCCCCTCCTGGAATTGGGCCGCGACCTCTCCTTGCGCATCGACGATGGTGACATCGAGATACTGGCCGAGGATGAGTGGATTGTCAAGGGCAATTGCCACGTTGGCCTTGACGTGGCAACCGGTCGGTGCCTCGGCCGTATCACCAACGACAAGGGCCTCGATATGCACGCCATCCGGTCGAATCGCATCCGCGCTCTCGGCGGTCCACAGCCACACCGGCCGGTAGATTCCCGAGCCTGAATACCAACGCGAATTGGGAATATCGGAGTTGTCCACTACCACGGTCAGCGTATTGGCACCGGGCTTCAGCGATGCCGCGATATCGAGATGATAATCTCCGTATCCATACGTCAACTCGCCCGCCAAAGTACCGTTGACCATCACCGTGGCATGCGGGTACACGCCCTCGAATTCCAGCAGGCATGAGGCTGGCGGACGACCGTCGAAACGTAACGTGGTGCGGTATTCATACGTGCCGCCCGGATAGTAACCGGTATTGTATCCGTTCGCGGTATCCGGATCGCGATGCTCGTGAATCATCGCGTCATGAGGCAACGTGACCGACTGCCACACTCCGGATCCTTTGCCGCCAATGCTCCGAAACTGCCACTGGGAATTGATATCGACGCGCCGCATAGCCTTATTGTAGGCCTGCCGCACTGAATATGCGCGATGCGCACGATTGCAGCAGAAACAACCACCGCTGAAAAGACGTCAGCACAAGAAATTCCCGAAACAAACCCAATCGCCGAGAAAACCTTGCACTGAACCAACCTCAGCACAAACAATTCCCGAAAAACCAGCCCACTGGGCTGTGGGCTTCACGGCAGTGCTACAGCAACTTCGGACGGGCTACGCCCGCACACTGCTGACTCGCCTCACGGCTCGCCACACTGCCTACGGACAACCCACCGGGTTGTCCGCTTTACGGCAGTGCTACAGCAACTTCGGACGGGCTACGCCCGCACACTGCTGACTCGCCTCACGGCTCGCCACACTGCCTACGGACAACCCACCGGGTTGTCCGCTTTACGGCAGTGTCATGAAATTGGTGTTTTTGAGGTAGTTTTTGCCAGCAGTGATGTCGTATTGGATGAGCTTGTAGTCGGCGAGCAGCTGCTCGGTCTCCTCGTCGAAGTCCTCGGTGGACATCGGCTCGCCATCCTGGTCCAGATAGATGCTCTGGCCTTCGGGGATGCGCTCCCAGCCCTGAATCTGGTTGACTACCGGCGGCTCCATAGCGGCGATCTTCGCGTGCATCTCGGTCAGGAACGCCAGATACGGCGACACCTTGGCGTCCATATGCTCGGCGGCCTGGGCCACGAAGAAGTTCGGTGAGGAATAGGCGGCGTCATCCGCCTTGACGCCCTGGGTGCCGGACGCCTTGTTCGACCAGATGAAGTAATCGGTCAGATGCAGGGCCAAGGAGTTGCCGTCATCCTGGCCGGCCGAGGAATAGATGCCGGGCAGGTGGTCGCCGTAGAACACCACGGTGACCGGCTTGTCCAGCTTGTCCAATTCGTCCAGGAATTCCTTCGTGGCCTGATCGGTGATCGACGCGCCCTTCTGATAGGTCTCGATCGACTCCTGCTCATCCTTCTCCAATGGCGTGCCGGTGGTGGATTCGACGGTGAAGTCGTTGTCCTTGTACCACTCGTGGTAGGGCATGTGGTTCTGCATCGTGATGATCTGGATGAACTTGTTCGCGGTGCCGTCCTTGATGCCCTCAAGCGCCGAATCGTACGAGGATTTGTCGGAGACATAGGGCGAATCGTCGATCTTGTCCTGATACTTGATCACATCAGGGCCGGTCAGCGTATAGAAGTGCGAGAATCCGAACTTCTTGTAGTTCGTGGCACGCGAATACATGCTCGACTCGTAGGGGTGGTAGCCGAGCGAATTCGCGGGCGCGCCCCACATCTGGTTGATGGTGGGCGCCCAATGAGCGCCGGGCACCAGCTGCTGGTACGGGCTGGTGAGCGAGGAGTCGAAGTTGGCCATCGACAGGCCGGTCAACCCCATGTATTCGAGGTTCGCGGTGCCGCCGCCATAGCCCGAGGAGAGCATCAGACCCGAGGTGGTGTTCTCCTTGATCTTGCGGATATTGGGCATGGAGTCCTTGTTGACCTTCAGCCCGGGCACACGGCTCGGGTCGGAGAATGATTCGGACAGCACATACACCACGGTGGAATCGTTGAGATTGTTGGCGCGGGAGGCGTTGATCTGCTTCGCCTCCTGCTCGTAGCGCGCCGCCACCTCCTTCATGGTCTGCTCGGAATAGTCGTCCGGCTTATCCATGATCTTGGGGTTGACCTGGCGGGTGAAGGCCACGAGCGGGCCGTTGCGCTGCGCATCATAGACCGAATCCCACATGGAGGGCTTGTCGCCCATGCCCAAGGAAAGCTTGTTGGCCCATGAATCCGTGGTGCTCACCTGCATGCAGTACAGGGAGAATGCAAGCAGTGGCAGCAACAGCAGAATCAATCGGGAGGCGAAGTTCAGCCCCATGTTCCTGGTGCGGATCATACGGCCTTGGCGCCCATCGAAATGACGCAGCACCAGAATCAGCGCCACCAATGCGATGAATGCGCCCAGCGCCACCAAAATGGTCACGTGGGCCCCGGCCGGGATGAAGGTGAGCATGTTGCCGGTGTTGGTGCCGAGGAATCCGAGATCGGCGGGCAGGATCGCCTCATATCGGATCTCCACCTTGAAATGCTCGATCGCGGCCACGAAGATGCCGGCCGCGAGGATCACGATGCTTGCCGTCCAGAACCGGTTGAACAGCATGAGCAGCGCCAGATACAGCAACCCGACCAATATCACGTTCAGCAGGAACACGAAATTGCCGTCGGTCCACATTTTGCTGACGAATCCGAAGCCGACCGTGGGGCTGGAAAGCTGCACACGCGTGGAGCTGGAGGAGACACCCACTTCGAGCGCCGCCACGGCGATGATGTCGAATACGAGGAACAGCACGCCGTACAACCAGCCGGGGAACGGCTTGTGCGGGTGCTTCGGGGTGACTTCGTCCGCCTCGGCCCGGTTCTCCCAGAGCCGCCAACGGAACTTCGATGTGGTGTTACTGGTGTTTTCGCTCATTCGCCTGCAGTTTACCTATTGTTTCTTCAATATTTCCAAAGGGCTATTGTTACCGCACAACCTTGGGGAATCATGATCATGCGACGATTCTTTACGGTTCTCTGACTCCTCAGAATAGTGCAAAGGGTGCCTCGGCATAACCGAAGCACCCGTATACAAGGAGCCTTCCCCAATAGCTCGCGTTCTCACTATCCCTATGCGAACCGCGCTATTCGATCAGCTTATTGATTATGATCACGCGCCGTTGTGTCTGTTGCGCATTACCGCCTGTCGCCAAGTCACTTCACTGCGGCGGCGAACTGATCGACCAGGGCATCCATCCAGTCGAGCAGGTTGTCGTATTCGGACGGCATCTGTTCGGTAAGTTCCACGATCGGCACGTTGGCATCCTTGGCCGCACCGGTGATCTGATCGGTGGTGGAGCTGGCCTCCTGAGAATTGAAGACCAGCATCTTGATGGAGCCGCCCTTGAGCGCGTCCTGGAAGTCCTTGATATCGGCCGGTGTCGGCTCGCTTTCGTTGGCGGAGGCCTGCGCATAGCCCTTCGGCGTGGCATCGCTCATCTTGAGGTCGTCGGCCAGATACCACGCCACGGATTCGGTGGCGGCATAGGGCAGTTCCGCGGTCTTGGCGGACGTCTCCTTGATCTTGGACTCGAGCTTGTCCTCCTTGGCGTGCCAATCCTCGTTGAGCTTGGCGTAGTCGTCCTTGTTGTCCGGGTCGGCCTTCTGATAGGCGGCGGTGATGGCGTCGGCGGTGGCGGAGCGGACCTCGGCGGAGAACCAGACGTGCGGGTTGTCGCCTTCCTTGATGCCGGCGGTTTCGGCGGCGTCCACCAGAGTGGCTTGGGTGGATTCGGCGGCCTTGGACGCCCACGGGTCGTAGTCGGCGCCGTTGACCACGGCCACTTTGGCCGAGCCGAACTTGGCCACGTCTGCGGCCGTGGGCTCGTAGTCGTGCGCCTCCACGTTGGTCTTGGTCATGATATTGGTGACTTCGACGTTGTCGCCACCGAGGTCGGCGGCCACCGAACCCCACTGATTAATGGATGCCACGACCTCGATCTTGCCGGAGGATGCGGCGGCATCGGAGCCGGTGCTGCTGGCGGCGTTGCTGGAACCGCAGGCGGCCATCGAGAACAGGGTCGCTGCAGCAGCTGCGACGGCAAGCACGCGCTTGGCGTTGGACATGATGGACATGATTGGATTTTCCTCTCTAATTCAGCTGTTTGGCCGGGCGATGTTGCTGTTGCTGCACATCGACCGGCCACCAACACGACAGAATAACACATATTGAGAACTATTATCATTTGCATTTGTTTCGGCGTGTTCTCATTCGGCCGCGCGACCCGTCACAATCTTCAACACCCGGCCCTCCGTAACGCAGCAATACAGCAAAACACAGCATGACCAAGCAATGCCGAACGACACAGATCGCGATGCTCTCATCCACCTGACCTATTCACCCAATTCCAATCAGCCCTGCATCAGCGCGCACTCAGACACGTGGCACCGTTGCACCGGACGCCGCACCCACCAGCTCCATCAGACTTACGGTATGGGCGTCCTCGCATATCAGCGCATCGCAGTCGGCTATAGCGCGAATGATGTCACGGCACCGGCACTCACCATCCGCATCCAGATGACGCGCCAAACAGCCGGCTCCGACCACCGGCAGCTCCAATACGCACGAAGACTCTCGAATCAGGCGGGAGACCACGGCACCAGTGGAGCGCTCATCATAGACGCCATCCTCCTCACCCAAGCCATAGAGACACAGCCGATCGTCGTCGAAGAACCGCTCCTCGAACTCGTCAAGACCCACCGCATTGGCGACGACACCGACGAACAACGGCATACTCCAGTCATCAAGGCGGAACAAATCCGTCAGATACTGCGCCACCAGAGAGCCCTCCAAACCGACCGGCAACGAGACAAGGAACGCCTCAGGCATGGTAAACGACAGGGATTCCGGCGATGCGGACGCGGAAATCCCCATAGCATCCGACAACCCATTCGACTCAATCCTTGGCGGCACTTCCGATCCCACCCCGACACCCGCTGCAAACGCCGAGCATATTGACTTCAGCACACGTCCGACGTCATGCTTCACCGTGCAGCTCATGCAGCACTCCTCCAAGGCGAACGACTCCGACTCGCCGAACGTCAGACCGTCCGCGCGGGGACGCGCGACCGTGCGGACGATGTCCAGCCCGGACTCAACGGCGGCATTCGGCCGCACATCGTACGCGATCGAGCACACGGACGGACAGGAGTCGGCCAGCGAAAACGCCACGGCATCAAGACTGAGCCGATCCGCCCCTGTGAGCAGCACCACCGGCACGCCAGCGCCGCGTTCCGCGTTTCCCAATGATTGCAATACCGGATGAATCATAACAACCTTCCTTTTTGATAATGGTTATCATTATGGTGTATAGTCTGCAATCATGTCCAAACAATGTCAAATTCTGGGCACGCATGCCTCCACCGGCAATCGCGTCTCCCATTCGCACCGAAAAACCAAACGAACCTTCTCGCCGAATCTGCAAACGAAGCGGTATTGGGCCCCGTCTCTGGGACGCACCATCACACTCACCGTGAGCGCCAAAGGCATGAAGACCATCGACCGCATCGGCATCGAAGCGGCGCTCGCTCGCATCCGCCGCAACCAGAACGTCAACCGATGACTCGCGCCCGATACTCGCTCGGCAGACACTGGCTGCTCGACGCGGGCGACGCTCATCAGCCCTGCGATGCGCACTCGGCAGGAAACCATTAGGCACCCAACAGCCATCCGTCAGATACCTGAGATGCAACCAACAGACAACCAATAGAAAGCAGTCGAAGCATCATGTCAAGCAAATCATCGGAGATCAGACCGGTCATCACCCTTAAATCCACGGCGGGAACCGGCTTCACCTACACGACCCGCAAGAACCGACGCAACACGCCGGACCGACTCGAACTGCTGAAGTTCGACCCGGTGGTGCGCAGGCGCGTCGTCTTCCGGGAATCGCGCTGAACAGGAGGAGCCACCAATGGCCAAAACCAGCAAAATCAACCGACAAATGCAGCGCGAACGCATCGTGGCGAAATATGCCGAACGGCGAGCACAATACAAGCGGGACAGCGTCAACCCGCACCTGACCGCCGAGGAGCGTGCCGAGGCGATGCGCAAGCTGCACGCCCTGCCGCGCGACGCCAGCCCCACCAGACTGCGCAACCGGGATTCCATCGACGGACGGCCGCGCGGATTCAACCGCAAGTTCGGTCTGTCCCGCATCAACCTGCGCGAGAAGGCGCATAGGGGCGAGCTGCCCGGCGTAGTGAAATCAAGCTGGTGACCCACAAACCGTAGATAAGAAGCAACACCATGAAAGTCAAATCCTCCATTCGATCGCTGGCCCGTAAGGACGGCTCCTACCTCGTCCGGCGCCGCGGACATCTGTACGTCATCAATAAGAAGAATCCGCATTGGAAAGCGAGGCAAGGCTGATGGCACTGCCGAAATACCGGACCTCACGGTCACGCACCCGCTCGCGCCGAGCCAATTGGAAGGCGAAAGTCCCACAGTTGGCCACGGTGACCACGCCGGAAGGCGAAGTCGTCCAAGTTCCCCAGAATCTGGCCGCAGCCGTACGGAAAGGGTATATGAAGCCATAGTGTCCCGCGTCGGAAATGTGTTGACAAGCAGAGCACACCCAGAAACTGAGCAATCAGAACAATAAGAACAATCAGGTAGAAAGCCCAACCATGACTAACTCAAACGCTAGCCAGCCCACACCGGAAACCAATCCCAGCACTCACGCATCCATCGGCGATCGTCGCAAACCGGTTATCGCCGCCATCGCCGCATTCTGCGTCGGCGCGCTGCTCGCCGGCGGCATTGTCGGCGGATTCGCCTACGCAAGACAAGGCCAGACGTCCGGCGGTGAACCCGGCGGCAGCACCACGACGACGGCTGCGGATTCCTGCGACACGACATTCACCGTGGTCGCCTCGGTGAATCAGTGGGGTTCGCTTGCCGAGCAACTCGGCGGCTCCTGTGCCGAAGTCACCTCGCTGATCAACTCGACCTCCGCCGACCCGCATGATTACGAGGCCACCGCCTCGGACCTCGCGAAGCTCGCTAAGGCCGACATCGTCGTGCTCAACGGCGCCGGATACGACGGCTGGGCGGAAAAGGCTCAGCTTAACCCGGACAAGCAGACCATCGTGAACGTGGGCGACCTCATGGGCATCACCGCCACTGAGGAGCACTCACACGAGCATGAGGAAGGCGAGGAAGGCCACCATCACCATCACGGCTCCACCAACCCCCATGTGTGGTTCAGCCCCGAAGGCGTGCTCAAGGCCGCCGAGGCAATCAACGACGCCTACGTGACCAAGGCAGGCGAGAACTCGAAGACCGCCGAGGAGTACAAGCAGTACTACGACACCGGCTACAAGACCGACGTGGAGAAGATCGTCATCAAGGGCGACCAGATGAGCTTCACCCGCGGTGGCAAGACCGCGACCGCCACCTACAAGTACGACGGATTCAAGATCCTCGACTACGCTAAGGGCAACCGCGGCGTGCGGTTCCTGTTCACCGCCACCGGCGACGTGCCCGAGGGCGCGCCGAAGATCGTGCAGTTCTCCGACCACGGTATCGCACCGGGCAAGTCCGCCCACTTCCACATCTTCATGGGTGACGCCTCCCAGAAGGAGACCCTGAAGGAGATGGACAACTGGCCCACCTACTACCCGGCATCGATGAGCGGCGAGGAGATCGCCACGGAGATTCTGGCGCACTGATCTGAACCGACCTGATGTGATTGCCTGATTCCCGGTAAGACAAGACGCTCAACTCGACTGAAGCAACGTCAATCCGCATCAGGGGTGTAACCGACATATCCGCCGGTTACACCCCTGATGCAATTCTGATTCAGCTGCCGGCCGGCCAGCGGGAAAAGGAACCAGCTGTCACGAACGCCCCAACAACAGTACCTCTTTGCGAGCACGAGTCAATGCCACATAGATGAGGCTACGCTCCCGTTTGTAGAGTTCAGCTAGCGCCAGTTTGTCCGGAGCGGACTCGACGGCCCTCTCTGGAGGGCACGCGCCTTTCTCTACATCGACGATGATAACGTAGTCAAATTCCAGGCCCTTGACTCGATGCATGGTCGCAATGCGAATGCCGCGACGTTGCCGATCCTCTTCTTCGCGACTAAGTTGATACACTCCATACGGCAGATCTCGATCAAGGGTAGACGCCCAATGTTCTACGCGGGGGCCGGTCCTTGCCACAATACAGATGTTACGAGCATCCGCATATGCTTCTGATGGCGTGGATTCCCCGCCATCGTTATTGGCAATTTTGTTCAGACCGCATTTGCCCGCAATCCACTGCTCAACAAAGGTGATTTCATCCTCGGTAGTTGCAAATCTGCGTACGGTCGGAACGGGACCGCTGAAGAGAGAGCGACTATCACCTGCTTGTTCCGTGCTGCCATCCAAATCATCGCAAAGCACTGGCTGCGTTTCCTTGGTATCCGTGCCGGAAGCGGCGGCAAATACCGAGTCAATGAAATCGTCTGTGTCGATTTCAAAAATACGGTCTGCTGCAGCACGTATTTCCTCAGTGGTGCGATAGTTGATCCTCAAGCGCCTTGCGCGGCCACTGATATTGATGCCGCACTTCGACAGCACCACGGTACGTCTGTAAATTCGCTGCTGGGCATCGCCGACGATGAATATATCATTGTCGTGCGCATCAACAAGCGAGCGTAGGACTCGGTATGCCGGAGTGGAAAAATCCTGTCCTTCGTCAACTACTACATGTGCGTATCGTTTCGTCGACCGATTGGATTCATTGAGCAGGTTGGCGGTCATGCTCATTGCCATGTCAATATCGCATGCCTGGTATTCCTTCATGAGATGCTGGTAACGGTCTACAACCTTCCATATCGCAATCTTCTGGTCGCGGCCCAATCGCGTACCACGACCGCGGCGCACCACATGCAGATAGTCAGCCGCGGATGTAACTTGCTGTGGAACGATCACCTGTTCCCATTCGCTCTTGAAAAATTCGGCAGTCAGTCCGCTCAACGAGTCAGTTCCAACATCTCGTATCGCTTCCTTCCACACCATATCAATATTGCGCATCTGACCATCTGGACACGGATAGCCAGTGTCTTCGTACCAAATCTTGTATCCGTATCCCTTGTCTCGGAGGAAGCGATAGACGAACTTGTCAAGGTTGATCACATCGATCTTATCGAGCTCGTCATTGGTGCAGATCAGCTTCAGATTCGCCTGAATATCGGTAGCCAGGTTGGATGAGTAGGTGGTGAATAGAACTTTCTGCCGGCTCTTGCTATTGAGCAATAGTGCGGCCAATCTTTTGGCGCGGTGCATGGCGACGACGGTTTTACCCGTGCCGGCGCCACCGGTTAGACGGAACGGACCATGATAATTGCGCTCAACATACATACGCTGGGAGGAGTGAAGGAATACACGCCATTGTTCCAGAGGAGCATCAAGAAGACGCTGAAGATCGGATTCGCCTTGAACGACCACGAACGACTGCTGCGTATTGTAGGAAGACAATGCCTCCCGGAATGAAGTCGCGTGCGGTTTGACGGATGAGGTTTCCGATTGCTCGTCGGATTCGGCATGCGACGACATCGCTCCAACATGTGAAGACGATACCGTTTGTTCCAAACCAAGCAAAGGACTCGCAAGCTGAGAACTTTCCCTGGCCATTTTCAGTACTTCCGTTTTCGATTGTCCCTCTGCGGCAAGCTGCAGATAGACACGAGCATCTTCCGGAAGTCTGCCCAGCCAATGATTTAAATGATCCCATGTCCGTTGACGGATCATAATCGGCGCATAACTGTCGGGAACGCCGAGCTCCCTCATCTCATCTTCAGTCAATGATAAATAGTCGTTTGCTACAAGCCCGTCATGTGCTGCAGGCTCATGCAGAGCCTCGTCGCGTTCATGCTCGGTGATTTCATCAAACAACTGAATGGAGTTATTACGAGGGTTGACTTCAATGCGTTTATTCACTGCCCACGTATATGCATCATCGTGCTTGTCCGCATACAACAACAGATATTCACTGCCGTCATAAGCCACAATAATACGGTATTTCTGATCGATCCGAGCTGAATACATTTTTTTGTCAATTGAATTCTTAACTCGCTCCAGGTTGATACCCGTGGATTGCGGATTCCGCTGGAACTTAGTGATAAAATTCGACACCTTATGCTGGATCGTTTTCGGTAAAGCAAAGCAGGATGCTAGAAATTGCTTTCCAAACACCACTTCCGGCTTGTACGTTGCGTTTGCCATCAATTCCCCTCCTGCTTGTTGGAAAATGCCCGCAGCACTTCTTCTTCGTTTGTCATGATATTCCATTCGCTACTGGAGAACATAGCTTTGGGGTCCTCGCAATATGAATTTGGCACCAAGAATATGATTCGTTTATCCGTCCATGCGAACGTTACGGGAATAAACACATCAGCTGATTCTTCCACATCATCTCCGGGAAGCAGGTCCGGCGCCGGAATCCCCGCACGGATAAAGGATTCAGCTGCATGACGATCCTGTGCCTCAAGGATATCGTCCTGAAGAATCCTGTACCAGTCCCCGCCGATCTGCTCTTTCTCGTTCTCAGATGCGCGTTTATTCACCGCGTCTTGACACAGCGGAGCGTATACGGTCTTACTGGCGACGGCGCTGATCGTGCCGAAACGGAATGCATCGGCGAATTGCATGATATTGGCAACATGCCAAAAACTTGCCCATTCGCGCTTGAATGATTGGCGTTCTTCGTCGTCCAGAGTCGTCAGTGGATTATCGCCATCGAGATCGACTCCATTGATGGTGTCATCGAACAGGAGATCGTACTGGTTGCTGACGGTTTTATGGTCATCTTCAAGTGAGATACCAACGTACATATTGAGACGCTGAGCATGATGGAAATCAAATACATCACGCGCCATATAGTCCGTACTCGTGCCGATAAGCGCGTTTTCCAGCGCGGCCATGGTGTTCGCCTTTGCTGTTCCTTGCGTCATGTCTGGCCTGTCGATCATGGCGACTCCCAGCCCTTCCGCCTGAGAGGAAAGGACTTGTTCCGCATCAGGGTTCGACAAATAATACCCAAGCAGCGACAGAGCAGGAAGTTGCCCGGGATCCAGCTCGGCAGAAGATTCCACGCTCATCTTATACGCCTTCTTGCCCGGCATATCACTGACATTCAGCGCTGGATCGAGAAGACGCTTGTCATCGGGCGTTTCAAGGAAGCCCACAACATCGTCGTAGGTCAGTGACCACACTCGATATCCGCATCGACGCAGAGCTTCACGTTTAGCCGTGTCTTCGGCAACTATCCCTGCATGGAACTGCAGCCCATCCGTAAACACGAGCACGTCTTTACGACGCTTGGCGACACCATTCGCACCATTGACCGGTTGATCATCACTGACGCAGTGCAGCCGAAAATCGGGCTTGGACAGCACTGCCGGAACATTATCAAGCCGAGAAACATCCTGCTGCAGCTCGATTTCCCATTGAGAGTCGCCGATGATCATGAGGTATCCGTCATGATGTCCGGCGCGATCAATGTACGCTTGGGTCACCACGGCACGGCGTCCGCGCTCATCGGCTCCTTTGGCCAGAGGATTGGCGTAAAGACGACGCAACGCCTCCAGGAATTGGGCCTCCAGCTTGCTGTCCAATAGCTTGTTGACCGAGACATCCGATACGGTTGTGGTGCGCACGAACAGATCTTTGTTGCCAAGAATCGGTTCGATCATCGCCAATGCGGTCTTTTTGGAGATGCTGTCAAGATCCCGATTCTGCCGGTACGAATACAAGCAGCGGTAACAGCCATCATCGCAATCGCAATGGTTCATGGCCTCGTATGCTTGTTGTAGCACGTCGATCAGCCTGTCGCCGTTATCGGCGATCTGTTTCAGATAACCGGTTCCGCCGGGAACCGTATCGTAAATCACCAAGTAGATTTTGCGCAATCCAGAACCATCTCGCAGAGGCTCGTTGCTCAATGTCATAGCGAGATGAGCAACATTGCCGAATATGCGTGACATACCCAGCATCACTGCGGCTGTAAACGATTTGGCCATACTGCTGTCGCCAGAAGCATCAGCAATACCGGGAACGAGGATGCGCAGCATCTCGGTGTGAATTTCACGGAACAGGAACAAGCACTTGCTGGGTTCCTCGTCACTCAATATGTTTGTACGATTCGGACAGAAGTAAGAGTGATTGATATACCCTTTATCGTCGGCAAGCGTACCGCAGCGGACGCAGACATTGAAGCCATTGCGTATGCGTTTTTCACCGGCGACCGTCATTTCCCTGCCGTCGGTATCGGCCTTGCCGAAGTTGATTTCGCGTACCGTTCCGTGAGGTACGTACTCGTATGCGAAATCCGTGTCTCCATGATCGATCTTCCATGCTGATTCCACATCGTTCCGTTCGATATCGATCAACGAGTTCTTGACAAAGAGCATGCTGCTACGGTCTTCGTTGGAACCGTCAACGACGCTGTCGCTGTACCGTTCTTCCGAAATGACGGTGTCGATGCGCACCATCGGCCTTTCCTGCCCGACATCAGCCCATTGCGCGGAACCACATGACGGACAGCTGGCCGTGTTGCGAACAGAGGAGACCGGTTCCGCATGCGAACAGTTCGGACACAGTTTCCACATCACTGTGTCTTCGTCCATATCACCTTTGGCGAACAGGATACGGTTAATCACATACTTGCGGCCGGCGGCATAGAACGTGTTGCCCGGAGCGAGTTCCGTGATGGCAGAAGCCGCCGGACGCGTGAAGTCATGGGTCTTTTCACCATCCTGCCTTGGCGAAAGATCTTCGCCTTTACCATCCTCAGTGGGGATTCTATCCTCTTTGAGGATGGTATGCAGCGTCACTCCGGACTCGGGGAATGCATAGTTTGGTAGGATACCCTGATCCGAGAGGAAATTAAATGTATTCTGATCATTCAAGTTTTTGATGATCTTGTCGATGCCTCTAATCTCGCTGCGGCATTCGTTCTTCTGCTGCTGGTATGCCGAATCATCCGGCTTGGAGTCAAGATCCGTGATGATGGATTCGATTTGATGCTTCTGCCGTATGAGTTCGGCGATATGAGCATTCGTCTTTTGAAATACGCGATATATTCTTAGCGGCAGGGAATGCTGTCCGCTATCCGCATCATGTTCATTCGTGCCAAGCAGGAATTGCTCCAACTGCTCACGAAGGGCACCATCTTCTGCCGATTCTTCGAATTCGAATAGCTCGCAGAAGCGGTCAAGCAGCAGCATAGCATGGGACTGCACGTAATCGAGGAAAGTGAATGGGAATGCATTGCGCTGCTCTTCCCGTACATTATCTAGGCAAGATCGCAATTTAGTGGGAATGATCTCACTCGGATTCTCTCCATGAACGAGCTTCTCATGGACCCATGTGTCAAGAGCGTATGCAATGAGCTGGCGCTCCAGCACAGCGGTTGCATGCAGGAAAATATGTGGAGGAGTGACATCCCCGCCGATCATATCTAGTGGGTGCTGGTAAAAATACATGTCGTGCGGCTTGCTGTTGGCAACGGTCAACACTAACGAGTTGCCGTCGCGACGTCCGGCACGTCCGGCACGCTGGATGTACCGTGCTTGGCTTGGCGGCATCGATGCAAGTATTACCGTGGACAGATCTCCGATATCGATACCCATCTCCAGCGTTGGAGTGCAGGTCAGCACGTTCACTTCGCCTGGAGTATGTTCGGAGCCTTTGAATTGCTTTTCAAGCTTCGTGCGATCATCGCCGTCAAGCAGACTGGTATGCTCCGCTGCTCGGATACGTTCGGCCGGTTTGGAACGATACAGTTTGCCGTAGTATGACAGTTCCAATGCCGCGGTTGCATCCGTATTGAGATGCAGGCGCCCCGGGCATTGGCGGGTAATGCAGCGTGAGCCTTCCCGCACCTGCAGATTTTGCGTGGCGCACGAATAGTTTCGGCCACAAACAGAGCATACCAATTGCGACACATCCGTGCTGATACGGCATTCGTTTTCGTTCAAACCGTATACGTGCTTTGTGCCGAATTTGCCTGCAAACTCCCGTTTGGCGATGAACCCTGCGTCAACGCACGTGTCCAAAGCACGGCTCAATAGTTCGTGGGCTATGTCTCCGACCAATGCGTTATCCGCAATGTATCGGTTAGCCATACGTACATATTCGATTGAACCGAGCGTGTCGTAGGAATCCTTGTGCGCGCCTTGGGGCGTATCCGCGAGGAATCTGGGGAGTACGTCAAAATACGATCCGGGGCTCCACCAGTTACCGGTTTTCTTGCCATATTGCAGGAAGAACCGGTTTGCGTCTACGGCAAGGTATCTCTCATAAGAGATATCAAAAAAGGCACCCTTGGACCGAATCAGATCAAGCAGTCCGACAATCAGGCGCGCCCAATCCTCGGAATGAATCACGGCATCGTCGACACCGATTTCGTTGATGCACCGTTCACGGAATCGCATCGCCGTCTGGTTGAGTTTTTGCTGATCGAAGTACAGCGTTGCGCAACCGGATTTTTCCAATGTTCGGCCGACACGAGAACGCAGACCGAATTCGAATAATGATTCGAGACGCAAACGGCGACCGATCCATTCGATAAGACGTCTACGCTCAGGGCCACCCGGATTGCCCGCGAGCACGGACTCATATTCACGCATCCATGTCATATTGGGTGCAATAAACCGTACAACGTATTCCGCGTCGTTGGTGTATTGACGACGGTAGTAGTCGTTCTGACAATCAAGGAATTGGGCGAATGTGGCGTTATCCTTGTCGTCGTGCTGGATATAGTCCATTGCCGAATTGCGAAGAGCGAAGCGCCACGTATGATCGCTGAGCGCGCTGGCGCGGAATGATGCATCCTGCACGCTGTCGGAAAATACGATGGTCTTATCATCGTCATTGTAGGCATCGGCGAAAAGTTGCGACAGCATGACACCGATCTGGGTCGTAGAGCGCAAACCCACCAGTGCGAGGCCACGTTCGCTGGCGCAGAAGGGACACCGGTAATGACGACGGTTGGGGGCCACCAGCTCAAGAACACGCTCCCGTACCGGAACCCGTTGCGAACCGCATTCCGGGCATGCGCATTCACTGCCATCGTCCGATTCCATCGTGCTGCCACGCATGCACTGTGGACAGAACCATGCGGCCGGCACGTCGTTCAACTGTTCCTGGTCCGACTTGATATACGGTTGCAGGATCAGGAACTGGTTGTTGGGCTGGAAGGAGAAGTATGCATTATAGAATGCTTTCCTGTCCGAAGCGGTGACTCTGCCGTCTTTGCCGGTAAAGCCGATCCATGCGGTGCCACCGCAGTCACGACAGTTGATGACTGGCAGGTATTGTTCGCTGATTGTTTTGTCGAGCTCAAGGGCGGGTTTGAATTGGACCGTACCGTCAGCCGGGACGATATTCGCGGTAAGCTGGCGCAACTCCTTAGACCACAGCTGTACCTGCACGTCAAGGAACGGGCGCGGATGATCGGCGTTCCCCGTGCGAGCATAAGAGACAAGTGCGATTAGCGCATCTACCGCCGCCTGCTGCTGTCTGGCATCAAGTTGGCTGAAACGAACGTATTGCGTAGATAGCCGGTTCAGTAGATCCGTGCCGATACGTTGTGGTTGCAATGACAGCAAAGCGGTAAGAGATGCAAGGAAGCGGGAGCGTCGAAGCTGCTGGCCAAGCGCTATGCGAGCCTGCATGCTATCGAGGTCAGCGTCGTCCGGCGCGTTAAGCCACGCCTGCGCGGCGTTTTTAAGATAGATATCCGGTTCCACATCGGATTCGAGACGAATAAGCTCATCTGCCTGTTTCCTGTCGGGAATGGTTGAATCGTATTCAAGCAGATCGGTGTCGTTGCCGGCAAAAAACTCTTCCGAACTAATGCGGTTTTCGGTTATGACTGAATGTTCCGGGTCAAATTCCGTGTGGAAGATTTCGGACGCGTACTGGCATACCGCAGCCTTGGAATCGTCGGTGCCCATGGTGGCTGAGGTGCCGATGAAACATATCTTAGAGGAGTCAGCATGCAGACGGTCGGTGAGACGACGCAACAGACAGGCAAGATCGGTGCCTTGTGCACCGTCGAACGTGTGCAATTCGTCAACGACAAAGTATCGTAATGTGTCTTCGTCATTGTGATCCCAGAGCCGTGAATCTTCAGGACGGACCAGCAGATAGTCGAGCATCTTGTAGTTGGTGAGCAGGATGTCCGGCGGATTACTCAGCAGCGTGCCATGATCGGTGATGATGGCATCCTCGGTCATGACTGTGCTCGCGCTTTTGCTGCCCAGGCTTTGCTCGCCGACGTACATGCCGGCTGTCACATTGCCGTTGAGTTCGACACTCCCTGCAATAAGCGATGCAATACGTTTTGCCTGATCAGCGGCCAACGCGTTCATCGGGTACACAAGAATCGCCTTGATGCCGCGACGTCCATATTTGGTGCGTTGCTGATAGCAGTAGTCAAGTATCGGATACAGGAAGCACTCCGTTTTGCCCGAACCCGTGCCGGTGGCAACCAACGTGGATTGGCCGTTGGCTATGCGCTTGAATGCCGCCATCTGATGCATGTATGGCCGATACTGCGGATGCAGGCATTCGTTGAATGGGAACGGCTCGTCATCCGCAACACGGAACGGCAACTTGACTGAGACGAATGGGTCGAGCGAGAGCGCTCCATCCTGATTCGCCAGCGATCGAATCGACCCTTTGAACGGCTTGCTGGTCATGGGGAACGTGGTCTCCAGATAACCCGCCAATCCGTTACGGATGTGTCGTGCCAAAACGATTGGAATCATCATTGTCCTTTCCACGCACCATGGCCATTGCCTAGATTGTAGCGCCCTTACAGAGCATAAAGACGGGCTATGGGGTAGCATGAGACAAACAAATGACCCCGGTGAGAACCGGGGTCATCGACGTAGAGCGCTTCAGCCTTTCGCCGAAGCAACATGGTAAGGATAGCATGTGGGGACGGAATCCGGCAACCTGTTATCTCCTGCGGCGCAATCGCCAGTGGCCGAGCAGATGCTGAGTCAGCCACGTTTGCAGCCATATCTGGATGCTGCCGATAACGATATGCAACGTGCGGTCGAACTGTACCGTTGGAATCAACGACTTACTGGAGTGGTGCTTAAACACAGCTCCGATGTGGAGATCGCGGTGAGGAACGCGTTGGACGCTCAGCTAGTTATCTTGTGCCACAACGAGTTCGGCATGGAGGACTGGATCGGCCCAGAGTCTGACAGCACGCCCGAGGAGATCTACGGTTTGTTGAGAAAAGGCATACAGGAGGCAAGGGTGCATGCGCTAGCAGAGTCCCGTCATAGACCGAAAGATCATCCCCGATACCGTTGTGCACCCAATCGTGATGATGTGTTGGCACAGTTGACGTTTGGCACGTGGGACCTCCTGCTCGGCGCAGACTTGGCCAGCGGCATGCAGGACGCGATACAACAACGCCTGTGGAGCCAAGGGCTATGCAAGGCGTTCCCCAATGGCAGACAGGACGATGAAGGGCGTCGTCGTATTGCTGTCCGATTGAAGCGCATTCGCAAGCTTCGTAATCGTGCAGCCCATGCGGAGAACCTATTGCGAGTCGAGCCGGAGAAGCGTCTGACGGATATGCTGTCGGTGCTGTCGGCCATCAGCAAAGAGTTCTCCACATGGTCGATGCAGGCGAGCCCCTACCGCGCGATTGTCAAAGAGCGCCCATAGTCATGCTGCCAATGCCGGTCCGGCTTCCACGGGACGCCGGACCGGACCATAGTCAATCGGATTGCGTTGACCGTGTTGCACGATCGCTTCGCTCTACTGCAAGTTGGGATGCGTATTTGTGTTCGAAGAACGCCCATGCAGTGCGGTAATCGTCGATGCGGTCGCAGCGGTCGAATGGGGCTACGTATTCGATGGTGCGTTCGAAGGGACCGCCGGGCTGGGTGTCGTCAGTGATCGTGCGCGTGAAGACACGTCCAGCTTGCGCGTTGCGGATTTTGTTGAAATCGACCCGCTTGTAGATCAGATCGCCATAGTTCTTCTTGGAGAAGACGATGCGGCCGTTGGCGTCATACCATGTATCATCCTCGTAGCCCTTGAGCACGGTGAACGTGAGACGGTAGATGTCGATGAGCTCATCCAAGGTGAGTCCCAAGGCCATCGAGGCGAGCACGTCGAGTTCGACCAGCGCCTGACGGCGCTCATAGTCGGTGCGCAGCGGCGTATGCCAGTTCCACTCACGAGTAAGTGCGGAGAACGTCTCCGGGGTGAGACGTGGTTCGTCCTTCGCCCAGCCCATTGAGGTGTATGCATCCTCCCAGCACGATTCCCACAGTTCCGCAAACGGTTTGGTCAGGCAATTGAGGAGCAGACCGCGGAGAGCGATTTCAGAAGAGAGGCAAGAGTCTGGAATAGGAGTCATGCTTAACGTCGTGGCATTGATATTCATTTTGCCGATAGAACGAACGAAGAAATCATACGGCAGAGCGGCCTGAAGGCCGCTCATGAGCGCAAGCAACGCGTAGCGCTCTGGGTGAACGCCATAGCCCGCTATGGCGTGCACCCAGGCTACGCCTGGGTGCACGCCGGCTAATTGCAGCGTGCGTTCGCCTGACAATGGAACCATTCCTCGACAAGCTAGCCTATACACCGCATCGAATCGGCTTCCGTTCGCCATCTTCTGTATGCGTTGCTCGTATTCGCTATCTGAGCATGCTTGCGCGTACTTGACGCGCGGCTCGTAGTCCTCACCGATGGTGGTCAGGTCCACGAAGTCGTAATCGCTGTTGGTCTTGTAGTTGCGGCGGGTGGATTGCAGTAGCGGGTTCCCTACGCCAATGAACGGACTGGAGAAGATCACCGGTTCGCCGTCACTCGGGAAGTGGACGTCATCCCTGATGGTGCCATCCTTGCGTGAGTTGGTCTCATGCCACATACCCGAATAGGTGACGACGTTATCGTAATCACGTAGAGTCTTTGGCACTTCAGCCATACGTTCCAGAGCAGTGACCAGCTCACGTGCATAAACACCGACCACGGGCGTAGTTCGCCATGATTCCTCGGTGCCATCCCCCACGAGTTTGGAAAACATCTTCAACGCGTGCTCGTCAACGGAAATGATGCGATCCTTATGCCCGCGGATATTCCATGTACCGGCTGTTTCGTCCTTGATGGTCGGGATGTCACCGGAGCCGTCCGATGCATAGCATTCGTCAATGGTCTTCGGCTCATATAGATTCCAGATCGAATCAAATCGAACCGACGTGTCTGCTAATTCAGGATTCTGGTACACATTCAGACTGAAGACAGTATGATGATCAACTCCGACGAACAGTTTCCGCTCATTGACGAACTGGAAGTGATACTTGAGCCTACACATCATCTGTTCTCGCAGAATACTAGCCTTAGTGTCGCCATATATCTCATCCGGATGCACGAACGCGCTCACGCCGTTCTGCTGCCGCGTGAAGTCGAAAGCGTTCGGCAGGAAGCAACGGAACAGATTCGTCTGCTGACCTTGCAACAGCGAATAGTTGCCCTTCGAGTTATAGAACGATAACTGACCCTGAACAGATTCGAACTCGTGAACGAACGTGTCATGAGTACGCTGGTCCGTCAGCAGATCCGGCAGTTTCTTGTTCAGATCGGATGCGCTGATCGCCTTGACCGCATACCGCGGGTTCACATCGGAAATAGCGTCGGCTGCGGTCCATTGCAACTTCACCCACGGCGGGTTGCCCACCATGAAGTCGAATCCGCCATCCTTGAACACGTCAGCGAACTCCAGCTCCCAATGGAAGAAATGCTGTTCCGCAGCGATCTCCTCCACCATTCGAATACGTTCGTTGATTGGCCGGTTGCTGTTACGCAGCTCATCCAAATTCACCTTATGATCGGTCACGTAATCGTGCGGGGTCTCGTTGTCGCCCACAGCCTCATCAAGCGTGAGCTGACCGCCCTCATACAACAGGTCGAAGTTCTCGCTAGACACGTCGCCTGTCAGAATCATCGACACATCCGCCAGGTATTCGGCGCGGGTCGGCAGCTTGTCGGCCTTGCCGATCGGCCAGAACCACAGGGCGCACCAATAGTCCATCGCCAGCTTCAAACGGGCGTATTCGCTGGCGTTGCGCGCATGTTCGGACTTGTATGTTGAGTCCATCTTCTCGTCCTTCTCACGAATGGTGAGATTCACCGAGTCAAAGACGTGAGCGTCCAGAGAGCCCTGAGTGCTGTGACGATTCGACTTCGTCAGCTTTTCCTCGTCCGTATCGCTGTAACCATAAATGGCGAGTTGATCGCGCGTATCATGCTCTAGTTTTTGCCGCTTTGCAATCTGGCCTCGCCACAGTTCATCAGTCGCTTTGGAAAGCTGTTTCATCACATGCACCTGCGCGTCCGAATATGGCGCGGTAAATGCCTTCCGCCATTGCTTGATCATATCAAGATGATTCCGTTCGACGGACTTGACGATTTTGTCATCATACGAACACATACCCGGATCGCCGGTAAAGAACCGGTAAACACGATTCTCGCGCGATGAGCTTGCATCAAATCCGATGCGCTTGGGCGCGACCTCATACCAGTGCCGGTTTTTCGCCTTGGTCTTCAAATCGCTCTCTGTGTAGCCGGCACGTCGTGCGCCAATCAGCGAATTGCCGCACCGAAGCTGAGTGCCGAACCACGGTACGAACGAACCCTCGCAGATCGTGTTCAGCCACAGCGACACCTCTCCCAATTCCACGGCGATCGGGTTCAAATCCACGCCGTAGATGTTGCGGTCGGCGATGAACATCTTCACCCGCTGCAGTTCCGCCTGACGGCGTTCAGCCGGGATGGCCGCTCCAGGACCCTCCTCGGCCACACGCTCCTTCTCACGCATGGACAGGTACTTGGCAGCCAATTGGTTGATCGTTTCGTTCAAGAACGTCGCGGAACCCATCGCCGGTTCGCAAATTTTGAGGTTCAAGATGTCGGTGGCCTGATGAATGCGCGGCTCGATCTCCTTGAGCGCATACCGCACCAGACATTCGGCAAGAGAATCCGGCGTGTAGAACGAAGCCGAGGTCTCCCGTTCGCGACCGGCCAAACGGTAGATGAACGTGCCCGGTGCATAGGTGCGAGGTTCGCCCTTATGCGGCCCGGATGCGTACCGTACACGTTCATCTTCCGAATACTCATGCAGCTGGCCTTCGCCTACGAAATAACCTACCTTCAACGGGTCGAAATCGTCCTGCGCGCGCTTGACCTCATACAGTTGTTCTTTGGCAATGAACCCACGATAGGAAAGCAGCGCCTCATACACGGCACCCATCTGGCTGATGCCAAGCGTGGCATATGAGATACGCTGACGGCGAGCAATCTTCCCCTTCTTGCCAGAATCGGACTGGCCTGCCGTCGTCACGCTCATCAGATCGATGATCTGCAGCATCACGCTGTCGCGAAGCACCGCATTTTCGATCAATGCGGTACGTTGCGGATCGAAAATATGAGCCTTCAACGGCGGCACCACGAACATGGCATCGGCTATGGCACTATTCTGCACATGCTTTAGCATGCTGGCGCTCATCGGGTATCCATCGAACACCAGATGATTGAGCTTCCGCAGTGTATCAGCCAAGTACGTGGTGTCTTCAGCCTCATCCATACGTCCGCGCATCTGCTCGGCGATGTCGCGCAGGCTTTCCAGCGAATATGCGGTACGGTAAATCTCCGATTTCATCGGCGCATACCCTAGATCGGGCTTCGCCTCGATGAACAGCAGGAACAACAACCGATACATGTAACGCAGGCACTGCACGGTAAGGTCGGACGCATCAATGCCGTCAGGGCCATCGAGCGGACGTCTCTTGTTCACCGTCCAATCGTGAATCACCTCGTTGCCGAGGATCTCCACGCATTCGCGCAACGCTGAGCGCAGACTGTCGGACACGGACACCGCTTGCTTGCTGGACTCGTCATCGAATGAGTCAAGCACCGAATCACCGTCGGCTGGACACAGGCTCGTCCGGTGCAGCAGCACGGCCACGGCATTGTAGACATGTGGTTCGTTACGGCTGAAAATCGTGTCGAAGTCAAACAGCATGCACTGTTTGTCACCCCACTTACGACGGTCGATCAGCACCGCCTGATGCAAACCGATCGCAACTATCCAACGTGCCGGCTCATCGAAATCCGCAAGCAACATGCGTGCGCATTCCTCGCAGGTATATGACGACTGTTCGACCGGGCTTTCCAGAATACTGGAATCAGGATCATTGACGAGTGACACGAGTATCTGCACCTGCGGCCGCCCCTGGCTGTCATTCACCTGCATGTGCACAGGAATCTGCACGCCTGACTGCTGATCGACTAGCCCGGCATTAACCACCGTGCTGGCATCGTGCACGTATCCGAGAGCATCCAACAGGCCGTCCACGAATGCGCCGATTGACTCCTCTTCGAGTAAATCGGACTCATTGTTGACGATGGCCGCATATGCTTGCCGTTGCGCCCGAACACGATACGCAGGCTTCCGCTCAGCCGGCAGATCCTTCCACTGTTCAGCGATTACCGAACGCACGGCCTTGGGGAAAAGCTCCTGCATGTAAAACGGCGTGTAGAAGCCATTGACGGATTCAAGCCCCGGAAAGGTTTCGTTCAGATCATTGTCGCTCATTAGTTCACTCCTACAAACGCCGCAGCAATGCGGATTACCGGCTCTCCTGACGCGGTCAGCGTTTCGTTGACCCACTCATCATATTCGTCGTACATATCATCGAGTTTGCGCTGCTGATCGGCCAGATCGGAATAACCGGCGATAACGAGGCTTCGTCGATTCCTCCACTCCGTAATGCGCTCGAGCTGCTTATCGATCTCCGGGCGGGCAACATTCTGCTCGTAAGCGTCACCTCGTTGCCACAGTTCCTTCCGGCCTCGCCGCACCGCGTCGGCTAGCAATAATTGCGCATGCTCAACCTGCTGTTCCGACGGTTCGGAATTTGCGGTATTGGCATACTCATACCGTTCCGAGTTCGGCTCCTTGCGGCCACGATAGCCGGTGATCTTCCACACATCTTCCATCGGCAACAGATCAACGAACTCGTCATTGCGATATCGCAGCCCAAACCACTCATCCAGCACCGGTGTGGCATGCTCATTCGCAATCATGCCGGTTAGCAGGATGATTGTCTCGTCGTCAGCCAACCTGCCGTTCGTCACGCCGATGATCGGCGCCTCCCCACGTCGATACAACAGTGACGTAGCTTTGGTGCTGATCCATTCCATCAACGGATTCAATGCCCATAGATACTGGGTCCGACTCCAATTTTCTCCACGAAGCTGGGCGGTGATGCCATGCGCCATGCGTTCGCAGTAGCTTGCATCAGTGCTCCAAGTGCCGGTATCCTCACGCAAGGTCTCCGTATTCGGCACCCGCCGACGCAACCATGCACGTAGAGGGCTGTCCTTATCAAACGTCACGGTAAAACCTTGCGCGTCCGTTAGTTGCTGAAGAGACCGTATCTTGGTGGAATCCTTGAATTCCGTGCAATTCAGGCCCTTCCACGCGTAAGAATAGTCGTCCATTAGCGTAAGGTTCGTATTCGCACGGTCACTATCCACATCGCCACCGTCCGCAGCATCGCTGTTGCCGTCATCGGCGTTGTTCATGATTCGCGAAAGCAGATAACCGGATAGGTCGAATGCCGATTCGCTATCGACAGCCTCGCTTCGTCCGTCATTGTTGCCAGTATGACTTACCGTGCGGTCTTCATCGATGTCCTCATCGGGAATACGCAACAGTTCGCCGAACTCGGCGGCCGACATGTCTGATTCCATGGCGTTGCGAGTGACGGCTTCCTCATCCTCGATGTCGAATTTGCCCATCAACAGCGCGGGATCGCCGATATTGCTGTACGCCTGCTGTTCCTTCTCGCGTAAAATCTCCAGGATACGAGCATCGCCCTTGATTTTCTCGTTATGAGAATCAATGGCCATAAAACGAATATCCGGCTGTTCGCGCTGCCCGTAACGGTCGATACGACCATTACGCTGTTGAAACACCATCAGTGACCATGGAGTATCGAAATGAATAAGACGATGGCTCAAATAGTGGAGGTTCAAACCCTCGGAAGCCACATCCGAAGCAATCAGCACTCGGATCGGCGATGTTCGCTTGCCAAACTGTTCGACGATCTTCTGCTGATCAAGGTCGCTCATCTGCCCATCCATCGATACGATGGCGCCTTTCGGCAACGAGAGATCCTCACGCAGGCGCGACTCCAGATAGTTCTTCGTCTCGATGCGTTCGGTGAAAATAACGATGCGGTCATCGGGCCTCTTGCCATCCCAACCGTACGCCGGATTCCGCAGCATTGAAAGGAGCTGGACATAACGAGAAAAGTGCCGTGGCGTAATACGCTCAAGTATTGAACGGAACTCCTCAAGTTTGGCCGCATCGCCGGTTCGATCAGCGGAATCGATCTTCCTAAGCTTCTTCAGTCGCGCGTCAATAGTCGCGATACAAGCCGCAGGAGACGAGAACAGGCTCTTCTCCAGCAGCGTACGAAACAGTCCGGAATTGGCATTGCGACGATTGACGTCCATACGCAGATGCATGGATGTCAGACAGTCGAATGCCTCCTCTTCGACCGATGAGGCTTCGCAGTGAATCTGCGTGACCTTTCGTTCCGGGAAACGTCCCGATACGTCACCAATCACGTCCTTCTTGAATCGACGAACATACAGCTGGCGAATATCAGCCTTCGTGTAATTGTCCGGGTCGGGTAATGTGGTCGGGTCAAGCATGTTCATCAGCGAAGCGAAACTGCGCGCCTTACCATCATGCGGCGTTGCGGATAACATAATCAACGTGTCCGAACGGGAGGCAAGCCGCTGAGCCAATCGTGAGCGTTGCGCCTTACGCGAGCCGCTACTGCGATCAGCGACGTTCTGCGCCTCGTCAATCACGATAATGTCCCAGTATGATGCATCGAGCGCCGCACCATACTGAATATCGCGTTTGATCGTGTCGATAGAGACAATCACCTTGTCGTAATATGAAAATGGATTCGCATTCGCCGGTATTTCGGAACGGATTTGTTGAATGCGCGACGAGTCCAAACTGATCAGCGGAATCGTAAACCGCTCCCACATCTCCTTCTGGAACTGGAGCATCATGCTCTTGGCTGTCACGACAAGAATGCGACGGCCCTTATGCCGTTTGATAAGCTCCGACATGAGAATGCCAGCCTCCAGCGTTTTGCCGAGGCCCACCGCATCGGCTATGAGAATACGCTGACGAGGTTGAGAAAGGGCCTGCTTGGCCGGAACAAGCTGATACGGCAGCGAATCCATGGCGGCCTTGTCTCCGACATGAATCTCCTGATCCGTCGGAGCCGTGGATCTCAACAGGCTTTCGATAAACAAATGGGAACGATCCGCATGTTCCGACATGTCGGGAATAAACCGAGTCTTGACAGGATCGACCGGCTCGATATCGTCAAGATCATCGAGGAATGTCGACTGTGAATCACGGACAAGCGGAGAAATTCCGGTACACGTCACGGCATGATTTCCAAGTGAATTTGTCTCGACCTTGGAGATGAGCCATTCCTGGCCACGCACCAATACGCGCATTCCCGGAGACAGAATGCTCTGCTGATTCTTCAGATTATTGTCGGTTATTTGTGACTGAATCAATGCCATCTCCTTTTCTTCCACTCGCTGCTTACTGCACGAATTGCACAACAATGAAGTATTGGATCTGCCGGCCGGACCGGGACAATGCCAAACTGGAGAATACTGGTTCTCCTTCTTCGGTCGTCCAGAGTTTCACTACATCATTGTCTTTTACCCTTTTGCGATTATGAAATGCATCAATCATCGTGCGCTCCACCGCCATGAGCTCGTCATCAAAAGAGACCGTCCCATCACGATGAGCGCGCACTTTGACCTTCCGACCCTGAACCAAGGCCACAAAGCCCGGGTATTCCAGAAAATCCGCCATTCTCCGGACGATCGCCGGACGAGACACCCGTACGATATTCGGATCCGGATCTTCGCGACCTTTTTCAAAGATGTAATTCACCATGCGAGCGTCAATCGCCCCTCCACGACGAACGTCATTGACGTAATTCGTCGGAAGCAAGGCGACCGCGGCGAACCGATTACAGGCTTCCTCTTCCAGTTTTTTGTCAAGATTCAGATCGGTAATCGAGAATAACCGAGTGACTAGCTCATCATCGGTTTGCTGCAGGTAATGCCCCAGCTCATGTAACAAGGTGAAATTAGGACGTGCGGTATTATCTCGTCCTCTCCGGTATTGGACCTGAATTATATTATCTTCATGCTCCTCCAGTGCAGGACTGAACAGACCTAATAAGTCATGCTGATCATCGACAACGGTGCCGTCTTGCTGCGCTAGATGGCTATGCAAAACCGAATTAACAGCTTTCACGCATACTTCATTCTTCCAATGCGCGGCAAGAGACCACGGATCATGTAAACAGTCCTCGGCAAATTCCGGATGCCGATCATGAGCCAGATCAAGCATCCGGACAACCTGATGGTTGAGGGCCTCAATATATCGAGGAGAACCAGGCGCGCTATCGCTCATCTACCGCTTTCTTCAATCACGCTCTCAACAGCTTTACGGAATGCTCCCCGTATCGCCTCCTCACCATGACCGGACGTTCGCGCTGCAAGCTCGAACTGAGCCTTATGCGCAAGCTGCATACGAGGGTCAGCCTGTACGCCAGAGCGGGCATTCGCCTCGGCGATCGCGGAAGCAGCGTCATACCATTGCGGCTGTTCGGCCATAATCAGGTAATCGTCTGCAATCGTCTCCTGCTTGTGAGGTTGTGTCGCATAACCGGCATCGGCCATTTTCTGCTGTTGCTCGGGAGTGAGCGTTCGTCCCCGGCTTACAGCCAGTCTCTGCGCTGGAGTCAAATGCAATACAGTCTTCAGCGCTTCCGAATATGCGGCTAGGTCATCATCCGTGCGATATTCCATCGTTTCCTTGCCGTGCAGCTTCGGCAGCTTGGCGCACATGGCATGCCATGCTTCCATGCATCTGCGAATCTCGACAATCGCCTTTGCCGCAGACGTTGTCGCATCCTCCGGAGTTGTCGCGCGTTCAATGCCAAGCGCATCATCCTCGCGGTCATTGACCAGCGCATCGGACGCGGCTTGTCCGAATTCGCCCAACGGCTTGAACAGTATGCGGACCGGCACTTCGGTCGCCAACTGCGGCCATGCGACCATAGTCATGCCCAATGGAGTATTGCGCACCACCAATGCCTCTTCGGTTCGCTCAGCGTCATTGTTGCTCATCGGAATCGCCGTGATAAGACGCGCGTCATCATTCACGCCTCCGACCAGTACATACTGGGCGCCGACCTCGGTTTTCGCCATCCACAGCTGACCGGCAGCCACAGGCTGCTCCAGCCGCTTCGCAATGTATTCCGGATTCTCGAGGCGGAAGATTTCGTCTGGAATCGCAGATGCTGGAAGCGTAAATGAACGCCTCATCGGCGTCTGAACATGTTCTACCATGATTCACCTCCGTGCTCATCAATGGAATAATCGTCGGTATCATCGTCATTCATGCCGACGGATTCATAGGTTATGTTCGTCAGATCCACATCGGTATCGGCATAGGTGTATTTGTCCGATTCGTCTTGAACCATATATGGATGAAGATTGATGATGGCTCGTGTCAGCACGTTGATCGCCACAGAGCCCTCAGCCTTCTGCAGGATACCGCTGAGGCACGCAATCATCTGTTTGCGATCCAGGAATGGCCGTCGACTGCGCTTCCCCTTTCGGTAATCATCATATTGCCGGTCATCGGGCCAATCGATCAGTCTCCTATAGGGCCATGCAAACGAACGAATCTCCTGTTCCGAGAATCTCGTCTGCAACGGGGAGCAGGTCTGTAGATGCCATAGATTGGTTTCCGGCACATTCGCGAAACTCGTGCCATCAACGACGGTTGCAGCTATCTCCATATCGTGTTCGATGACGCGTCTGGTCAAGCCAAATTCCGTCATGTCAAACAAGTCAGCGAACCAATGTTTGATTTCACCGCGAATACCGGACTCGAATTCAGCATCCGTTCCAGAGGAGTGCAGCAGTTTGATGATTTGCGGATTGATGCTCTTCTCCTCATAATCGAGCGAGGTCATGCCCTTGCTCTTTCTTGTATTGGAAAAGATGAATTTCATGGTCCACGTATCGGGATCAGTGGAGCCGAACCTCGCCACGATGGCGGGATTAAGACCCGTCGCATATCCAGACGATTCCAGTTTCGGAGATATAGCGTTGTATATCAGATCATAGAGTCTGGCAAAACAACGGTCCTCCAGCAGCTCTTTACCGTAACTTGTCGGCATAACTCCTCCCCATCGAATGGAAACAAAGCCAGTCTACTACCAGCGCGAAATGCAAGCCGGCCAAGACCATCTACAAGTCCTTGAGAGTTACATTGCCGTTGCGATTCCGGTCGAACGGGTATCCTGGCATGTTGCGTTGCAGTTCCTCCTGAGTGAGCCGTCGACATTCCCAAGGCACATGCCGCCCGGCCCACACCCGTTGCGTGGAGCCACAACCTATTACTGCTGGTAGAACGACTCCTGCTTGCTATCATTGACCAGGATGTTCATGGTCAACGGAACTGATCAGAGGCTTGACCTCCGCAGGGGCCTGTGCCGGAGCAGGGCCCGCGGGAATCGGACCGGCAGACACCGGATTGGCGGACACCGGATTGGCATATGCGAACGGCGTGCCGCACTGACGGCAGAACTTCGCCTCATCCGGATTGGATGTACCACACTGAGTGCATGGTTTCATGAGCGTATTCTCCTTCTCAATCTCCTCTGATGAGCCTCACCATGAGACCCACTGGCCGATGTGTCAGGCCAGTCACTTGATAATCCGCTTCCCGGCATATACCGTGATGCAGTTCCCTTGTAACCGCCCGTCAATCGGTAGTAACCGGACAATCGCCTCACACCCGTTGGAAACACCGGAATATCAGGCGTGTCTTGGTTTTTAACAATAAGCATCGAGGGCATCCCGCGTTGTCGCAGGATGCCCTCGATGCTTATTGCCGGTTTGTCTCACCGCTCCGCGCCGATCACCGTTTCTGGCATTCGGGGCACAGGCCGAAGACCTCCAGCGTGTGCGATTCAACGGTGAAGCCATGCTTGCCGGCCACGCTGCGCAGCCACGCCTCGTTCGGCGGGTCGATCTCCACGGTCCTGCCGCAATTGCGACACACCAGATGATGGTGATGCCCATCGTCGCCGCACAGACGGAACAGCTGCTGGCCGTCGAGACGAATGGTATCCGCAGCACCCGTGTCCGCCAGCGCATTGAGCTGACGGTACACGGTGGCGAGGCCGATCCTAGAGCCTTCGTCCTCCAGCTTGCGATGCAGGTCCTGGGCGGATATGAATTCCTCACAACCGGCGAGCGCTGCGCGGATGGCGTCCTTCTGCTTGGTCTGACGTTCGATATGTTCAACCATACGGAAACGTCACGCCTCCCTGCTGCCTGCCGCCGAGCTGGCCGCAGCTGCAGTACCGGCCGCGTCAGACGCGACTGCCGACACCGGTTGCACGAACGGACGCTCATACGGTTTCAGGTCGTCCCAGCATCCGGTGGCCTCCAGCTCGGCGACCGTGCGGGCGGTGTCGTCGGTGAGCACGGTGATGTGGCCCATCTTGCGGTTGTGGCGCAGCTGCGCCTTGCCGTAGTCGTGCACGTTCCACTCGGGGTGGGTGGCGATCTGCGCGCGCGTGGGCAGCACATGCTGGCCGAGCACGTTCACCATGACGGCCGGGCTCAGGAGCTTCGGTTGGATGAGCGGCCATCCGGCGATGCCGCGGATATGCGCGTCGAACTGGTCAATGGAGCACGCCTCGATGGTGTAGTGGCCGGAGTTGTGCGGACGAGGCGCGAGCTCGTTGACGATCACGCGGTTGTCGCGGGTGACGAACAGCTCGATGGCGAGCGTGCCGGCGAGCTCGAAGCCCTTCGCGAGCGCCAGGGCCATCTCATGCGCAGTGCGTGCGATCTCGGGCGAGACCTCGGCGGGGGCGATCGTCATGTGCAGGATGTTGTTGCGGTGGTCGTTGCGCACGATCGGGAAGGTGACGTAATCCTTGCCGTTGCCGGAGACGAGGATGGACGCCTCGAACGCGAAGTCGACGAACCCTTCGAGGATGGACGGGGGGAAGCCGCCACCGCGGTCGCCGCGGGCGCGAATCTTCTCCAGATCCATATCGTTTTTGAGCACGTGCTGGCCGTGGCCGTCGTAGCCGCCGGAGCGGGTCTTCAGCACGCACGGGTAGCGCAGCTCGTCGATGGCGGCCTCGAGCTCGTCGAAGTCGTTGACCTCACGCCACGGCGCGGTCTCGATGCCGTGCTGGTTGATGAAGGTCTTCTCGTTGATGCGGTCCTGGGTGACGCGCAGCAGGTCGGTACCCTGCGGGGCTGCGACCAGATGGCGCACCTCGTCGATGGAATCGGCGTCGACGTTCTCGAACTCGTAGGTCAGGACGTCTGATTTCTCCGCCAGATCATGGATGGCGGTCTTGTCGTCGTATTCGCCGACGATCTGGAAGTCGGCGACCTGTGCGGTCGGGCAGTCCGGCGTCGGGTCGAGCACGCCGATGCGGAAGCCCATGTATTTGGCGGACAGGGCCATCATACGGCCGAGCTGGCCGCCGCCGATGATGCCGATCGTGGCACCCGGCTGCAGCATCTGCGTGGCGCCGTGCGTCTCCTCAGACAAGCTGGGCATTGGATTCAGCCACCTTTTCCTTCAGTTCGTTGCGATAATCCTCAAGCTTGTCGGCGAGTTCCGGCTCGAACGCGGAGAGCATCTGCACGGCGAGCAGACCGGCGTTCGTGGCACCGGAGTTGCCGACGGCGGTGGTGGCCACCGGAATGCCGCCCGGCATCTGCACGATGGAGAGCAGCGAATCCCAGCCGGAGAGGGCGTGGGAGCGCACAGGCACACCAATCACCGGCAGCGTGGTCTGCGCGGCGATCATGCCCGGCAGGTGGGCGGCGCCACCGGCACCGGCGATGATGACCTTGAGGCCGTTGGCGCGGGCGTTATGCGCGAAATCAGCCATCAGCTCCGGCGTGCGGTGTGCGGAGATGACCTGCTTGTGGTAGGCGACGCCGAACCGGTCGAGGATATCGCAGGCACGCTTCATGGTCTCCCAGTCGCTGGAGGAGCCCATGACCACCGCGACTTCGGGCTTGGATTCATTTGCCATTATCATTTACTCCCTAGTTATTGAGAATATGCCCCCACTGTACTCCTACGCCTTGCATATCGGCAGAGGCGATGAGTTCTTGGTGTCGCACCACCACTGAAGCGCCAGGCAACGCTCTTCTCAGGCCGTCCCAGCGGTGGAGTCTCCTACAGCTCGATGACGATCTTGCCGAAGACGTCTCCGGCGACCATCTTGGCGAAGGCTTCGGGCGCGGCGTCAAGACCGGAGAACACGGAATCGATGGCGGGATGGATGTCGGCGATCTGCACGAACCGCAGGAGCCGTGCGAAGTCCTCACGCGAACCCATCGTGCTGCCCTGCACCCGGATGTCCTGGAAGAACACGCGCGTCAGTTCGGCACCGGGCTGGTCACCGGTGGTGGCGCCGCAGATGGCGATGGTGCCGCCGGGACGCACGGATTTGACGGAATGGCTCCATGTGGCCGCACCCACGGACTCGATCACCGCGTCCACCTTGCGCGGCAGACGGGCGCCGGTCTCCAATGCGGCGTCAGCCCCGAGCTCCAAGGCCCTGGCCCGCTTGGCTTCGTTGCGCGAGGTGACATACACCTCAAGACCCGCCGCATGGGCGAGCTGGATGGCGGCAGTGGAGACGCCGCCGCCTGCACCCTGAATCAGCACGGAGTCGCCCGGTTTGACGCCGGCGGCATTGAAAAGCAGCGAATAGGCGGTCAGCCAGCTGGTGCCAAGCGCGGCGGCTTCGACGGTGGTGAGATTCGCCGGCTTGGCGAATACGTTGGCGCTGGGAACCGCCACCTTCTCGGCCATGGTTCCCGGATATCGTTCGGACAGGATCGAACGCCGCTCCCCCGGTGCCACACCGTTGCCATCCGAGCCGACCACGGTGTACAGCACCACTTCGCTGCCCGCCTTGAGGCCATGCTTGCCGGGGATGTCCTCATCCAGCACACCCACGGCATCGGTGCCGAGAATCATCGGCGTCTGCTCGGCGGCTAGCCCCACGCCCTGCAGGGACCAGATATCGTGATGGTTCACGCTCACGGCACGGGTCGTAATCGTGGACCAGTATTGGCGCGGCTGCGGCTCGGATTGCTCTCCGACCGCGAGCGCGGCAAGCGGATCATCATGGTTGACGGTGGATGCGTATACGGCCTTCATCGGCTTGACTCCTTCGAAATAACCTGACAATGACGAGCTGGCATCCATTCTTCCACACCCGAACCAACGCGGCATACGCCCGCCCGCATTTACGGAGATGTTGGGGGTATTTGCCCCGCCCGAAACGACTTAGGCAACAGGTGACGCTAGCATGTCGAATTCGGAAGTCTGATGCGAGGGGAGAATTCTGGTATGGGCGAGGTGCGGGGCAACGAATCGGACAGTGTCATCACCGACGGCGTGAGCAGCGAGCGTCCAATCGTTCCCCGGTCCGCTACGACTGCAGCCACAGCCACAGCCGCCCAAGGCGCAGCACCCGCGACCACCGACGCACCCCTGCTGCGCGGCATCACCGGCCCGGCCGACGTCAAGGCGCTGCCGGCAGGACAACTCAAGGAACTGTGCCACGAGATTCGTGCCACGCTCCTCTCCTATGGGCACCATCACGGCGGGCACATCGGCTCGAATCTTGGCATGGTCGAGGCCACGGTGGCCTTGCACCGCGTGTTCGACTCACCCCGCGACCGCATCGTGTTCGACGTCTCCCATCAAAGCTACGTGCACAAGATGCTCACCGGCCGCGCCGCCGCATACCTCGACCCAGACCATTTCGATGACGTGACCGGATTCACCAACCCCGAGGAGAGCGAACATGACCAATTCGTGCTGGGGCACACCGGCACGTCCATTTCGCTGGCCTGCGGGATCGCGAAGACCCGCGATACCGAGAATGCCGCCGCCGAAAACGCCGCGACAGGCGCATCCAGCACGATCGGCAACGTGGTGGCGGTGATAGGCGACGGCTCGCTGAGCTCCGGCGTGGCGTTCGAGGGACTGAACAACGCCGCCGAACAGGGCGGCAACCTCATCATCGTGTTCAACGACAACGAGATGTCAATCGCCGGCGATTTCGGCGGCATGTACGGACCGCTCGCCCGTCTGCGCGCCTCGGGAGGCACAGCGCAGCCGAACCTGTTCGAGGCGTTCGGATTGGATTACCGCTATGTGGAGGCCGGCAACGATGTGGATGCGCTGGTCGCCGCTTTCGAGGAGGTAAAGGACATCGATCATCCGGTGGTGGTGCATATCCATACGCTGAAAGGCGCGGGATATGCGGGATATGATGGATGTCCCGAGTGCAATGGGCAAGCGAGCGACACCACGCAGCAGGGTATGGATACCGGCGATATGTCACATGGCACGACTCGTCCCGGCGATTTGGCCGAGGGCATTGCTTCCACCGACAACGTGCTGCATACGGAGCCTTGGCATTCCGACCATTGCAATCTGTCCGATTCTGCCCCGCATGAGGGCCAGTGCGAGGCGTCGCATTGGCAGAAGCCCGATTCCGCGCTGGGCAATCCGGACGATCCGCGCAAATATTACGGCAAGATGGCCATGGCCGCACTCGAACCGCGCTTCCCCCACGAACCGGGGCTCGTGGTCATCTCCCCCGCCACCCCGGGTTCCAACGGCATCACGCATGATTTCCGCGAGCGCGCAGGCGTGCATTACGTGGATACCGGCATCACCGAATCCCATGCGGTGGCGTTCGCTGCTGGCATCGCCCGTGCGGGCGGCACGCCGGTGGTGGCCACGACGGCATCCTTCTTCCAGCGTGCCTACGACCAGTTCTTCCAGGAGATGAGCCTGAACCGTTCGCGTGTGACCGTGCTCGACTTCCTGGGTGGCCTGTCCGGCTCGGACAATACCCATTCCGGTGCCTATGACCTGACGATGTTCGCCAACATCCCCGGTGTCACGATGCTGGTGCCGACGTCCGGCCGCGAGTTCCTTCACGACCTCGCCTGGTCGACGATGCCGGTCGGCAAGCCCGGCGCACCGAAGGGCGCGGTGGTGATTCGCGTACCGGGTGAAGCGATTCTGGCAGCCGACCATGATTCCTCCCTGCTGCCGCTGACCGGCGGCGCAGCGGCTGGTTCACTCACTGGTTCACTCAATACGGCGAAGGAGACCCTGAACGACGGTTGCGGCGATGCCGAACGCATCGCCGCAACCGTCCGCGATCTGCAATCGGCCCCGCTGCCGCAGTCCCAGGCAGACATGCTGAGATGGCGAATCACCCACCGGGGTGTGCGAGTGGCGATTGTGGGCCTTGGCAACGCCTATCCGCTGGCGGAGCGTGCTGCGGCAGAACTTGCCGCCCGGCACGGCATCGGCGCGACGGTCATCGATCCGCGCCAGTGCACTTCGCTGGATACGGACGTCTTGGAGTCGCTGCGTAACGGCCACCAGCTTGTCGTCACCCTTGAGGACGGTCAGCTGGAAGGCGGCTGGGGCGAGAAAATCACCGCCTACTATGCCAACCATTGGAGCCGGACGGCGTCCGAAGCCCAAGGCACCGACTCTGTCCCTAACAATCCCGCGTTCTCCGGCGCATCCAATGCCACGCCAGCGAATCCCCGCGTATTGAACTTCGGCGCCGCCAAGGAATTCACCGACCGCGTTCCCCTCGCCGAGCTCAACGAACGTTACGGCCTGACCGTGGAGCAGGTCGTCGACGCGATCATTCGCTGTTTTTGATGGCGTCCAGCGCCGGAATCTTCACCGCCTTGTTGGCCGGTCCGAAACCGAACAGCAGGCCGATCAACGTGGAGAAGAGGATGGCGAATCCGAACAGCCACCAAGGGATCACCGAGTAGCGGGTCACGTCCTCGCCGCCGACCAGCGCCTGCCAGAGCCGCTCCCCGAACGAGAGGGATGCGGCGTCCTCGGGCGCTCCGTACATCATCGACGAGAGATAGGTCATGCCGATGAGGTTGATGGCCAGCGAAATCAGTCCGCTGATGATGCAGCCTATGAGTCCTCCGAAGAAGCCAATCGCCCCGGCCTCGGCCAGGAACATGACGCGGATGTCTCGCACATAGCAGCCGAGCGCCTTCATGATGCCGATCTCGCGCGTGCGTTCGGTCACGGACATGACCATCGTATTGGCGATGCCGATGGCCGCAACCAGCAGGGACACGGCACCGATGCCGCCGAGGATGAGCTGGATGGCCCGCGACTGCTCCTCCAGCGACTTGCGCATGTCCTCGTAGGACGAGGTGTCGAAGCCCATCGCCTTGATCTGCGATTCCACCTCGGGCACGGACGACAGATCCGTGACCTTGACGAACGCCTGATCGTATGTGGTTGAGGTCTTCTTGGCCGTGGACGGGTCCACTTTGGCAATCAGCGCCTTCAGGTCCTTCAGGTCCATGACCAATCCGCTGGAGGTGGAGTACCCCTTGCTCTGGTCCGCCTTGGTGATGCCGGAGACGGTGAGGTCCACGGTGACGGTCTCCGACTGGGAGCCCGTGCCGCTCCCGGAACCGCCGCCCATCATCTGCATGCTGTAGGAGCTGCCCTGGTAGTCGGTGCCGGTGACCAGCGTCAGCCGCGTTTTCATCGGATCGAAATACGGGTCCTGGTCCTCAGGCTCCTCGCATTGGCCGGTGGCCTCGTTATACGTGCAGGAATACGAGCCGTCGCCACGGTTGGCGTAACGCATCTCGCCGCCGCGCAGGGTGTCCATGAAGTCGTACGCCAGCCACTCGCCGGCCAGGACCTGACCATCGCGGACCGGCATGGAGCCGTCCTTGATTGTGTAGCCCATCTGGTCGAACTGCGTCATGTCGATGCCCATGATCTGCACGAAGTCGGCCACGTACCGCCCACCCGAACCGGCCTTGAGCGTGGCGTTGTACGGCAGGTTCATCACCGGTGTCACACCGGAGACGTTGCCCAGCGAACGGAAGCTCTCGAGGGCCTTGTCGTCCAGCTTGACCTCGGTGGTGCCCGAGCCGGTGTTCGTCCTGCCTCCGCCGGAGGTGTAGACGGTGACGATGGAGAGATCGCCCATCTGCTTGAGCATCTTCTCGTTCTGTTCGTTGATGCCCTGGCCGAGGGAGATCATGAGCACGATGGAGCAGCAGCCGACGATCACGCCGAGCACGGTCAGGATCGTGCGTGATTTGCGTCTCCATAGGTTCTGGCGGCAGAGCCGCAGGATATCGCCGAATCGCATGGCATGGCCTTTCGCTCAGGCCTTGTGGGCAGGCGAGGAAGGCTGGATGGCGGTCTGTGCCTCGGACCGCGACGCGCCCGCCGCAGGGGCAACAGTCGCAGTGGATTCGGCAGGGCCACCGGCGGCGGCCGTGGAACCGGCAGCCGAAGCACCGGCAGCCGGCGTAATCACCACAGTCGGCGTCGCATCCGAACCAGAGCCACCGATCTTGAAATCTGTCGGGGAGCTCGTCCTGGAGTTTGCCAAGGAGCCCGCCGAACCGGCGTTCCGCTCGGCGGACGTGCCATCCGCGCCCTTGCCTTCCGCCCAGTCGTCCCACTCCTCATCGATATCGCTCTTCGCTTTCTTCTTGCGATGGCGGCGCACCAACAGCACAATCACCACAATCAGCACCACTATGCCCAAGGCACCTGCCACCCACACCCACCAAGGGACGGCAGGACCGGCGGCGGGCTCACTGAAGTCGTCGACCATCGTCTCGTCCACGGGCGGCATGTCCGCCACGGTGAGCTTGACCGGGAATTCCTTGGTCTTGGTCTGTCCGTCCGAGTCCTCATACGTGATCTTAAGCTTGGCGTCGAGCTCGCCCGCCGCCTGCGGGGTGAACGCATAGCCGATCGAGCCGGTGGCGCCGGATGCCACATTGCCCACATACTGGTTCTTCATCGTGGCGTCGAAGCCCTCGCCCTCCATCGTGGCCTCCACGTTGGCGATGTCGCCCTTGCCCTTGTTCACATATTCCATTGTGAGCGTAGCCTCCTGGCCGGCGATCACCTGATCGGGCAGCACCGGCTCGCCGATCTCGAAGCGGTCGGGCTGGCTGATCGGCACTGAGATCTTGATGTCGGACTGGGTCGAGTTGCGCGCCCCGGAGTCCAGATACTCGTATTTGAAGCTCAGCCCGATGGGCTGCGCGCCGCTTTTCGCCGAGGACAGCGCCTGCATCGGCACGGTCTGGGACAGCGAATAGCCGGCCCACAGCGCGTCCACGTAGAAGGTGTTCGTACCGCCGGCGATCGCGAAGCTTTCGCCGCCGTCCACTGTGACCACCATGTTCGTCACGGCCACCTGGCCTTTGTTCTGGAAGGTGAAGTTCAGATCGAACTTGGAGCCGGCTGCCACCGTGTCGGCGCCGGTGGTGAAGTTGGTGACGATGATGTTCGGCACCGGTCCGGCCACAGGGGTCGTGACCTCGCCCGAGCCGCCATCGCCGGACACGCTGGCGCCGTCTTCGGCGAACGCCTGCCGATGGGCTGCCGGCATGGCGACCAGCAACGCCAGTGCGACGAACATCGCCATGATGGCGGCGAACAGGCGGACGACGCCCCGGCGAGCGGCAGAGGGCCCGGTTGCGTCCGGGGTTATTGCGTCCGGGGTTATTGCGTCCGGGGTTATTGTGGACAGCGCGATCGCGGAACCCGGCTTGCGGGTATCGGCTTCAATGGAATGCATGGTCATCTTGTGGCTCCTTGTTCGCGCCGCTCCTGGGTGTTCGGCTGGGTTGGGGACTGGTATTGGTTCCGGTTGTACTCAAGGCGCTGTGTGCTGTTGTCGCCTCGACGGGATGCTGTGGTTGCAGACAACTGGGATTTGGCCGCATCCGTTGGATGCATTGAATCCGGCCACTGCGCCGCTGCTGGACGATTGGCCGTATCGCTGATGATGCGGCCGTCCAGCAGGGTGACGATGCGGTCGGCGTATGCGGCCATCTGCGGGTCATGGGTCACCAGCACGATGGTCTGGTTGAAGTCGCGGGCGAACGCGCAGATCATCGCCATGACCTCGGCCTTGGTCTTGGAATCGAGGTTGCCGGTGGGTTCGTCGGCGAACACGACCTCGGGCCTGGTCACGAACGCGCGGGCGATGCCGACACGCTGCTGCTGGCCGCCGGACATCTGCCGTGGGTAGTGCCCGATGCGGTGTCCAAGGCCGACGCGCTTGAGGATGCCGCGCGCCGTCCGTTCGCGTTGCGCTTTCGGAACGCCCCGGAACATGAGCGGCATGGCCACGTTTTCAAGCGCGGTCAGATTGGGCAGCAGATTGTAGGACTGGAACACGAAACCGATGTGCTTCTGGCGGAAGGCCGCCAATTCACGCTCGTCGAGTTTGCTGACCGGCACACCGCCGATTCTGACGCCGCCGCGCGTGGGCTTCTCCATGCCGGCGAGCTGGTTGAGCAAGGTGGATTTCCCGGAGCCCGATTCGCCGAAGATACAGCAAATCTGGCCTTGCGGGATGGCGAGGTTCACGCGCTCCAATGCCACTACGGTCTCGTCCTCGACCGGATACTCCTTGCGTAGGTTGCGCACCTCGATGATGGGTCGAGCACCAGGCACGCCAGTGGATTGACGGTTAATCGGCGCACTCGTGCGAAAACTGCCGGAACCAGCACTGCGGTCATTGGTTCGGGCATCGTCATTTCCAACGTCATCGGCATCATGCCGAACAACATCCTGGGCCATAGGCACCCTCTCCCCTCGTTCGTCGCCGTTGGCGGACGCTGCGTGCACTGACATCCGCAGAGGAGACCCGCCCTGCGAATGCACGGTCCTCGACGTGAGGCCTCCAGACCGTCGCATTCATCCAGCTGTCAGCGCATCCGCAGCCAGTCTATAGCGTTTGCCCATGCTTGTGCATCCCCTAAGGGTGTTCCCGGATACAGTGTTCCCGAATCACGCATGCAAAGGCCTCTTCACCCGACCGCATAAAAAGCCGGTTTCGTCACACTCACGCAACGAAAACCGGCTCTGTCCACGTGCCCCCGACCCGACTCGAACGGGCAACCGACGGATTAGAAGGCCGTGGCTCTATCCATTGAGCTACAGGGGCATGCAAAGGAATAACGTACTAGACGGCCACGACCCATGATGCATTTGCCTCTCAAAAAACGACGCTGAAGGAAATACCCGTCGCGCTATTGGAGCATGAAATACGCTGCGATTCGCGGAAAGGGACTGTAAGTACGCGTCTCGACGAAGGTCACGCGTACTTACAGCCGGTTTCAGCGGCAATACAGACCGTAAGTACGCGCCATCATCGTTGGGACGCGCACTTACAGCCGCTTATAGAATCGACTACAGTTCTCCCGAGCACCACAGGCAACCGCGAGCAGCAGCGGGGCACGCAGACCATTGCCAATCGTGGCGCGATCCATCACATCGCAAGTCGCCACAGCCGAACGAATCAATCCAGAAGTTCAGCTTTCGAAGACGCGGTCGCGAATCATACGGCCGGATTCGTCCAGCGCGGTGGAGAAGCGGCCGTAATCGGAGAGAATCACGCCCATGTACAGCATGTCCACGAGCGCGGTATCGGCCACGCGCGAGAAGATCGCATTGCCGTAGATGGCATGCGAGTCGCGCCCGGTCACAAGCACTACATCAGCCCAGCTGGCCAAGGGAGCGCCGATGGCGTTGGTGATCGCGATGGTTTTGGCCCCACGCGATTTCGCCAACCTCAGCGCCTTGACCGTATCAGCCGAGCTTCCGGAGTGGGAGAACGCGATGGCAACATCGCCATGAGTCAGGTGTCCGGCGCCGATCTGCTGCAGGTACGCATCGGTATTGAGGCGACTGGTGAGCCCCAGATACTCGAACTTCGTGAACAGATCCATGGCCGGCGTCAGCGAATTCTCCACGCCGAAAATATCAATCAAACCCGCTTCGGCGATGATCTCGACCGCCTTACGGTAGGCTTTGGCATCCAAGGCACCGCGCATCTCGTCGATCAGCGCTTTGGCACCATCGGCGGCCTTGGCAGGAATCTCATCGACATTATCCCAAGGATTCAGGTCGAATCCGGACAATGGATCGAACGTCACCTGATGAGCGGCGGCGGGGTGACGCAGCACATACCGCAGTTCACGGTAGCCGCCGAATCCCAGTTTGCGGGAGAACCGAATCACGGTGGGCTGGCTTACATGCGACGCATCCGCCAATTGTCCGACCGTAAGATCGGCCGCCTCCTCGGTGTGGTCACGAATGTATTGGGCCACGGCCCGCTCGGCCGGACGCAGCGTAGGGTACACGTGGTCGATACGCTCCCGTATTCCCACTGACGATTGCACAGGTACGCTCCCGTTCATTGCCATTGCCATCTTGTACGATTCCGAGCCTACCGGCTCACGCCGCGAAATCGGACATTTGCATTGACCGCAATATGAACTGTGACTGAACTCTTCCGCCGGCCGCCTCCGTTTGCACAAAACTACACGACTACACGAAAACCATGTAATTTCACTTGCTGTTCACAGTCCTTTCTCCGAGCTTTCCCCGATGTAATACAATCGCTACCCCGCATCGACGCACTATGGAAGTACGGCATGAGGTTGGAGCCGTGATAACGGAACACCGATCATGACGTCACATCATGCGGCGTCAAGCAAGTTCGGACCGTCCGAGCGTCAAACCTGACACACACCGTCAGACAGACGAAAAGGCGGCCAAACGAAAGGCAAGTTGAGAAATATGCTCGAACTGAAGAACATCACCAAGTCGTTCGGCGACACCCACGTGCTGAACGGCATCAGCATCACCCTTGGCGACGGCCAGATCATGTCGATCCTCGGCCCCTCCGGCGGCGGCAAGACCACGCTGCTCAACATCATCCTGGGCATCACGGACGCCACCAGCGGCCAGCTGCTCTACAACGGCGAGGACCTGACGAACGTGCCGATGGAGAAGCGCGGCTTCAACATCGTGTTCCAGGACTACGCGCTGTTCCCGAACCTCACCGCATACCAGAACATCACCTACGGCCTGCGCAACAACCCCGGCATCTCCTCCGAGGCGGAGATCAAGGAGCTCATCTCCCTGCTCGGCCTCGAAGAGCACCTGAACAAGCACATCGACGAGCTCTCCGGCGGCCAGAAGCAGCGTGTGGCCTTGGCACGCACGCTGGTGATGAAGCCGAAGCTGCTGCTGCTCGATGAGCCGCTGTCCGCATTGGACGGCGTGATCAAGGAATCCATCAAGGCCAAGATCAAGCAGATCGTGGAGCAGTACAAGCTCACCACCATCATGGTCACGCACGACCCTGAGGAAGCCTGCACGATGAGCGACAAGGTGCTCATCATCAACCACGGCAAGGTGGCCCAGTTCGACACCCCGGAGAACATCATCGAACATCCGGCCAGCGACTTCGTCAAGAAGTTCATCCTCCACCAGCTCGAAGTCAAGCGCAACAACATCTACACCCTGTTCAACGAGGGCGATGCGAACGCTTCCAAGGCCAACGCCCAGCTCGCCGCCGAAGGTCAGGAGGCCTGAGCGATGTCGGTCGAATCCATCCAGGCGGGCAACCAACTGCCCAGCATCCGCCCTGAAATAGTCAATTACGAGCGCCGCCCATCCAAGCCGAAGCAGACGGAACTGTGGACGCTGCTCATCATCGTGGCGGTGTGCTTCGTCGGCTTCCTCGTGGTGCCGATGATCCTCGTGATCATCCGCTCGTTCACCACCGCAGGCGGCGCGGCCACCCTTGAGAACTATGCGACGATCCTCTCCCGGCCCGAGTTCATGCGGTCGATCACCAACTCGCTGACCGTGGCCGCGGTCTCCGCGCTGGTGGCCGTGATCCTCGCGTTCCTGCTGAGCTACACCATCAACTGCACCAACGTGCCGGCCGGCTTCAAGAAGGCCGTGGCCCTGCTCGCGCAGCTGCCGATGTTGCTGCCGACCATCACCTACGGCTTCGCCATCATCTACTCGTTCGGCAAGAATGGTCTGATCACCCAGCTCATCGGCCACCCGCTGTTCGACATCTACGGTTTCAACGGCCTGCTGATCGGCTATGTGATCTACACACTGCCCACCTGCTTCCTGCTGATCAACAACAGCTTCCAGTTCGTGGACAAGAAGTTCATCATCGTCTCCCACATCATGGGCGACAACCCGTTCACCACCTTCCTCAACACCGTACTGAGGCCGCTGATCGGCACGATGGCCGTGGCCTTCATCCAATCGTTCTTCCTGGCGTTCACCGACTACGGCATCCCGACCTCGGTGGGCGGCGAGTACGACGTGCTGGCCATGACGCTGTTCAACCAGATGCTCGGCTCCATCCCGAACTTCAACCGTGGTGCCGTGATCGCCGTGTTCATGCTCATCCCCTCGATCATCTCGATCATCCTGATGACCGTCCTTGAGCGCTTCGCCATCCGCTACAAGCAGATCAGCCAGGTCGACCTGCCCAAGGGCAAGAAGCGCGACTGGATCTGCGGCATCCTCTCGGTGGTGACGCTGGTGTGCGTGCTCTCCGTGTTCCTGGTGATCCTGCTCATCCCGTTCGTTCAGGAATGGCCCGACCACCTCGGCTTCACCTTCAGCCACATCGCCAACCTGTTCACCGATTCCCAGCTGACCCAGGTGTTCACCAACTCGCTGTACGTGGCCGTGATGACCGCCATCTTCGGATGCGTGTTCGTCTACGCCGCAGGCCTGGTGACCTCGCGCTCCAAGCTGCCCGCCTGGGCACGCCGCTCGGTGGACGCGATCTCCGCAATCATCAACACCGTGCCTGGCATGGTGCTCGGCATCGCCTTCCTGTTCATGTTCTCCGGCTCCCCGCTGCAGAACACGTTCTGGATCCTCATCATCGCGAACATCATCCACTACTTCGCCACGCCATACCAGATGATCAAGGACTCGCTGACCAAGATGAACGCAGGCTGGGAGACCACGGCCAAGCTCATGGGCGACAGCTGGTTCAAGACGCTGGTCCGTGTGGTCACGCCGAACGCTTGGCCCACGCTGCTGCAGATCTTCGGATACTACTTCGTGAACGCGATGGTCACGATCTCCGCGGTGGTCTTCCTGACCGGCGCCCGCACGCAGGTGATCACCACCAAGATCTCCGCCCTGCAGCACATCGCCAAGTTCGATGACGTGTTCGTGCTCTCGCTACTCATCCTCGTGGTGAACCTCGTGGTCAAGGGCCTGATCGCCCTCGCCACCCGCGACCGCTCGAAGGAGCGCGCCAAGGAGGCAAAGAAGGCCCGCGCCGCCGTGAAGACCCCGCAGGTGGCCGCCTCGGCCGCCGCGGTCCGTCCGAGCAGCCAGCTGACCGCCGCTGCCGCAGCCTTCCAGCTGCCGAACGATGGCAACCGCAAGACCCGCAACATGTTCACCGGCATCGTCTCCGCAGTGGTCGTGGTGCTGCTGGTGGCCTTCGGTACCTTCTCCACTGGTGCCGCTGCGGCCGGCGGCAAGGTCGTGATCTACACGAACGCCGATGAGGAGGCCGTGACCGCCTTTGAGAACGCGCTTGACAACAACGGCTACAAGGACCAGTACATCATCCAGGAGTTCGGCACCTCCGAGCTCGGCGGCAAGATGCTGGCCGAAGGCAAGGCGCTTGAGGCCGATATGCTGACGATGAGCTCCTACTACGTGGACTCCGCGCAGGAGCGCAACCACATGTTCGCCGATCTGACCGATGTGCACACCAAGCTGCTGGGCAACACGGAGAACTCGAAGGCACCGGCCTACCGCTCCCCGACCACCGCCCAGGAAGGCGCCATCATCATCAACACCGAGGCCCTGAAGGCCGCAGGCGTCGAGGCGCCGAAGAGCTACGCCGATCTGGCCAAGCCCGAATACAAGGGACTGATCTCCGTGCCGGATATGGAAGGCTCCTCCACCGGCTGGCTGATGATCCAGGCCATCGTCGACGCCTACGGCACCGGCGACAAGGGCAAGCAGATCCTGACCGACATCTACCGCAACGCCGGCCCGCATCTTGAGCAGTCCGGCTCCGGCCCGCTCAAGGCCGTGCGCGCCAAGGAAGTGGCGATCGGCTTCGGCCTGCGCCACCAGGCGGTCGCGGACAAGAAGAAGGGCCTTCCGATCGACTATGTCGACCCGACCGAAGGCAACTACTCGTTGACCGAGTCGGTGGCCGTGCTCGACAAGGGCGCAAAGACCAACCCGAAGGCGCAGAAGATGGCCGGCATCATCATCGACAAGGGTCGCAAGGAACTCCTGCAGACCTACCCGACCCCGCTCTACGAAGGCGAGAAGGCCCCTGCGAACGCCTCCAAGCGCTCCAAGTCCTTCCCGAAGCCGCTGACCGTGGATCTGCTGCAACAGCATCAGGACTTCTCGTCCGAATGCAAGCGCATCGCACAAGGCGAGGACTAAGCGAATAATCCAGCATAATCCCCGCCCACAGGCGTGTTGCCTGTAGTCGACTACAGGCAACACGCCGTTTTCATTCGACAGACTACGTAGAAGATTACAGAAACTACGCGGATGACTAGACTCACCCGCAGCATCACCAGAAAGGAACCAATCACCATGGCAAACGAATACAAGCTGCTGACCCCCGGCCCGCTGACCACCACCCGCACCGTCAAGGAGGAGATGCTCTTCGACCATTGCACTTGGGACGAGGACTACCAGCAAATCACGCAGAAGATCCGTCGCCAGCTGCTTGAGCTGGCCCACTGCAACGCCGACGACTACACCGTTGTACTCATGCAGGGTTCCGGCACCTTCGGCGTTGAGAGCGTGCTGACCTCCGTGATCGGCAAGGACGAGAAGGTGCTGCTGTGCACCAACGGCGCGTACGGCGACCGTCAGGTCAAGATCTGCGAGCACGCTGGCATCACGTACACCCAGTACGCCGAGCCGTACGACCGCATCCCGGACGCAGCCCGCGTGGAGGAATACCTCGCCGCCGACCCGTCCATCACCCACGTCTCGATGATCCACTCCGAGACCACCTCCGGCCTGCTCAACGACATCCAGGCGGTTGCGGCAGTGGCCAAGAAGCACGGCTGCACCTTCATGGTGGACGCCATGAGCTCCTTCGGCGGCGTCGACATCCCGGTGGCCGACTGGGGCATCGACTTCCTCGTCTCCTCCGCCAACAAGTGCATCCAGGGCGTGCCCGGCTTCAGCTTCATCATCTGCAACAAGTCCAAGCTCGAAGCCTCCAAGGGCAAGGCCCGCTCCCTCTCCCTCGACCTGTGGGACCAGTGGAACACCCTCGAGAAGGCCAACGGCAAGTGGCGCTACACCTCCCCCACCCACGTGGTGCTCGCCTTCTCCAAGGCGCTTGACGAGATGTTCGCCGAAGGCGGCATCCCCGCCCGCTCCGCCCGCTATGCCCTGAACAACCACCTGCTCATCGCCCGCATGAAGGCGCTCGGCTTCCGCGTGTTCCTCGCCGACCACCAAGGCCCGATCATCACCACGTTCCTCTACCCGGAAGGCACCCAGTTCGACTTCCACGACATGTACGAGTTCATCAAGGAGCGCGGCTACGCGATCTACCCGGGCAAGCTGACCGATGAAGAGACTTTCCGTCTCGGCAACATCGGCGAGATCTACACCGACGATATCGAGAAGGTGACCGAACTGCTGGCCCTGTACATGGGCGAGCGCGGCCTGCTGGCTGCCGCGACCGGACTGGATTCCGTACCGGCCGCCATCGCCGCGATGGACGCCGCGGGAGCCCCGATCAAGGCCGCCGCCCCCGCCAACGTGAAGCTCACCGCCTGACACAACCCGTACCACCAAGATCCCTCAATCGCATTCGTTCTACTAAGAGAAAGCAATGTTATGACTCGTTTTGAAGCCGTCATTTTCGACTGGGCCGGAACCACCGTGGACTACGGCTGCTTCGCCCCGGTGCGCGCCTTCCAGGAGGCGTTCAAGGAGTTCGGCATCGAGCCCACCATGGACGAGACCCGCAAGCCGATGGGCATGCTCAAGCATGACCACATCAACACGATGCTGCACATGAACCGCATCGCCCGCGCATGGGAGGACGCCCACGGCTCCGCCCCCACCGACGCTGACGTGGACGCCGTCTACAGCCACTTCGAGCCGAAGCTGCTCTCCATCCTCGACGGCTTCGCCGACCCGAAGCCGGGCGTGATCGACGCCGTGGCCGCCTTGCGCGCGATGGGTCTCAAGATCGGCTCCACCACCGGCTACACCGATAAGATGATGGAGATCGTGGTGCCGAAGGCTGCCGAAAACGGCTACGCGCCGGACTTCTGGATCAGCCCTGACGGCACGAACGGCTTCGGCCGCCCCTACCCGTACATGGTATTCAGGAACCTTGAGAAGCTTGGCGTCACCGACGTGCGCAAGGCCGTCAAGGTGGGCGACACCCTCTCCGACATCCGCGAAGGCAAGAACGCCGGCGTGTTCACGGTGGGCGTCACCGAAGGCAGCTCCCAGATGGCGCTGTCCGAGGATGAGTTCAACGCCCTGTCCGAAGCCGACAAGGCCGCCGCCCGCTCGGCCGCCCGTGACGCGTTCGTCAACGCCGGTGCCGACGCGGTCATCGACACGATGGCCGAGCTGCCGACCCTGCTCGCCCAGATCGCGTGAATCCGGCGGATTCGCTGGCCCAATCAGACCAACCAGCACTGACCAGCCGGGACAATCGGATTGGCCCAATCCGGCGAATCATGGGCTGAAGTGGGACGAAACATAAGTTTCTGATGGCATAGCATTATGTTTCGTCCCACTTTGACACCCCAAAACGGGACGAAACATAATGTGACCTCGTCAATAACTTATGTTTCGTCCCGTTTTTTCGTTGCCACGAGGCAGCATACGTTTTGAACAGATGATGCATAGAGTCTCATAGTGTCTCATGGCATACCGCCGTACGCCTCGGCACCGCCGTACGCCTCGTCACCGCAGCGCTTCGCGGATGATTCCACAGATGGCCCTGATGCCACGCTCGATGTCCACAGCATCGGGGCGCACGAAATTGAGACGCAGGTGGGAATCATCCATCTCGTCGACGTCGAAAACCCCTCCCGGCATGAAGGTGACACCTTGCGCCCGGCACGCTGCGAGCACATCCAGCGATCGCACCCCCTCCGGCAGCGATACCCAGATGTAATAGCCGCCTTCCGGAACAATCCAGTCCATCCCATCGGACGCATACCGCCGCAATACAGCGACCGCCGTATCCCGGCGTCGTCGATACGAGACGACCAGCGCGCGGACGTGCTCGGCGATGCGACCCTCTTTGAGCAGTTCCAGACAGATGCGTTGCGAGGATGTACTCGTATGCTGGTCCACCATCCGCCGCAACGCCGCAAGTCGGCCGATCACGTGCGGGTCGGCCACAATCCACCCGGTTCTGAGCCCCGAGGTCACGGTCTTCGAGAACGTGGACAGATACATCACGTATCCCTCGTTCTCCATGCCGGCCAACGGTACCGGTCTGCGCCGCGACAGCGCCTCGTCCTCCGCGGGCTCATGCATGTCCTCCTGCACATGACTCGGTACAGGCCCGAATGCGAATCCCGATGCGTCGTCCGCCTCGGTTTCCTCCGCCGGCCCGTACCACAGTTCGCCATAGGCGTCATCCTCGACGATGAGGCATTGATACCGGCGAGCCACCTCAATGAGCTCACGACGGCGGTTGAGCGGCATGACGGTGCCGGTGGGATTCTGGAATGTAGGTACGGTATAGATGAGCTTCGGCCGGAACCGCGCGCAATACCCCTCAAGCAGATCGGTACGCATGCCATGCCCGTCCATAGGCACGCCAATGATGCGCGCATCCGCCGAACGGAATGACTGCAGGGCCGGGAAGAACGTGGACTGTTCGACCAGCACGCAGTCCCCGGGATTGACGAATGCACGTACGATCAGATCGATGCCCTGTTCGGAGCCGGAAAGCACCATCACATTGCGCGCCCGGCAATGCACGCCTCGGGAGCGCATATGGTCGGCGAGCAGTTCGCGCAATTCCGGGAAACCCTCGATGGGCGACTCCGGCTGGCCGTCGAATTCATGTGAGGCGAAGGCTTCCAGACTCACCCTGCGCAATAGATCGTCGGGAATATCGGCCGGATTCGGCGAACCGGTGGCGAAGTCTATCACCGTGTTGCTCGACTGCTGGGCGCGTTCGGCGGAGGCGATGTCGTGATAGGTGAACCGATTGGAGTAATCACTGAACAGCACCGACCACGGTGGGCGGATGACCGTAGGCTCAGCGGATTCGGGCGACGCGCCCCGCATTGTGACATCAGCCTGTCCCTGTACCGAAATGGCGATTGACCCTCGTGACGGCGCGAAGGCCGCGAGGGAGGAGGACGAAGAGGACGATGATGCCGGTATGGATGAGATTGTCGTAAGGTTTGCCCGCACCTGCGCCTGCCGAGAGGATGCGGATTCTCCGGCCACCGCCGGCCCCGATGGATCCTTGGGCAGCACGAACGTGCCTTTGCCGACCTTGGATGCGATGAGCCCCTCATCCTTGAGCTGCTGATACGCCTGTAAGACAGTAGTGCGGTTGACTTCGAGCCGCACCGCGAGTTCGCGCTCAGGCGGGAGACGGTAGCCTTCGGCGAGCGCCCCGGAGACGATCTGCTCACGCAGTTCACCTGCCAGCTGCCGATACAACGGCACATTGCTGCGTCGATTGAGCTCAAGCCGCATGGCCCGCCACCTTCCTGCATGAGATACACGCCGCACGTGCCTATACACGCATATCGTTCATGCGCACCGGCGAATAATTATACATTTTGCGGGGTTGCAGCCCGCCGCGCATCCATACGTACGCCCACCGTGTAGGGATTTCCCCACCGTGTAGGGAGCCGTTTTTCAGGAATGGCGGTTTTCCGCCGTTTTTCATCCCTACACCGTGGGAGTTTCCCTGCACGGTGGGAGTTTCCCTACATCATGGAGCAGTCCCTACACCGTGGAGCCGTTATGGGGACTCATAACTCATGGGCAGTCGTAGATCGCAAGGCGCGATGGACCGCATGAAGGTCTCAAGCGCCCATTACAGCGACAGGACGCCCATTACAGCGACAGGAACAGCTCGTGCAACCGTGTGTCATCCGTGAGTTCGGGATGGAACGCGGTGGCGAGGATGTTGCCCTGCCGCAGCGCGACCGGATGCCCGTCGATCTCCGTCTCCACCGTGGCCTCCGGCCCCGCCGACACTACGTACGGCCCGCGGATGAACACCAGCGGGAAGTCCGTGATAAAGTCCGGCGCATCCGGCTTACCGAAATCCGCGGTGGCGGCGAAGCTGCCCAACTGGCGACCATAGGCGTTGCGGCGCACCACGGCGTCGAGCGCGCCGAAGTATACGTTCGGGTCGTTGTCGAGCTTGCGCGCCAATAGGATCATGCCGGCGCAGGTGCCGAACACCGGCTTGCCGGCCTTGATGTGCGCGTCGATCTTCTCGAACAGCCCGGTGGAGCGCAACAGCTTGCCCTGCGTGGTGGATTCACCGCCCGGCAGAATCACTCGGTCGATGGATTCATCGAAATCCTCGGCGGCGCGCAGCAGCTTCCACGGGCCAAGCTTGTCCAGCACGGCCGCATGCTCGGCGAAGGCGCCCTGCACGGCGAGGATGCCGGTCACGCCGTGCTTGGCGGATTCGGCACCGTCCGATTCCTCTTTGGAAATGTATTCAACAGCTACAACCATGGTTACCTCTTTTGCGATGTCTCGTCTCCCCTCAGTCAGCAGAGCTGACAGCTCCTCTCGGCGAGGGGGCCGGAAATGGGATTGTTCGCATGTTCTGCCGCATCGGCTTCAGCGGCCTCACCGACCAAGGGAGACCGGCCTGAGCGAAGAGGCGCGCCGACCGGATAATCGGCGGCCTCACCGACCAAGTTCCGCCAGGGGAAGCACAAGAATCGTTACTCGCCGCGTGCGGCCATGATGGTCTGGATCTCGTCCTCGTTAATGCCGACCATCGCCTCGCCGAGGTTCTCGGACAGCTTGGCGAGCAGATCGGCGTCCTGCCAATTGGCTGTGGCCTTGACAATGGCGGCAGCGCGCTTGGCCGGATCGCCGGACTTGAAGATGCCGGAGCCCACGAACACGCCTTCGGCGCCAAGTTCCATCATGAGTGCCGCATCGGCCGGGGTGGCCACGCCGCCGGCGGCGAAGTTCACGACCGGCAGACGGCCGTTGTCGTGCACGTACTTGGCGAGGTCGTACGGCACCGCCAACTGCTTGGCGGCCTCATAGACCTCGTCATCGCGCAGGGAGACGAGCTCGTGGATCTGCTTGTTCATCGTGCGCATGTGGCGCACGGCCTGGATCACGTCGCCAGTGCCGGGCTCGCCCTTGGTGCGGATCATGGCCGCACCCTCCGCAATGCGGCGCAGCGCCTCGCCAAGGTTCTTCGCACCGCACACGAACGGCACATCGAACTGGTTCTTGTCGATGTGGTACACGTCGTCCGCCGGGGACAGCACTTCGGATTCGTCGATGTAGTCGATGTCGATGGCCTGCAGGATGCGGGCCTCGGCGATATGGCCGATGCGCACCTTGGCCATGACCGGAATCGAGACAGCTTCCTGAATACCCTTGATCATGGCAGGGTCGCTCATGCGGGAGACGCCGCCGGCCGCACGGATGTCCGCCGGGATACGCTCCAAAGCCATGACCGCGCAGGCGCCGGCGTTCTGGGCGATCTTGGCCTGTTCGGGCGTGGTGACGTCCATGATCACGCCGCCCTTGAGCATCTGGGCGAGGTTTCGATTGAGTTCTGCACGGTTCTGTGCCATTGGTATCCCCTTATGTGCGGTATCGAATGATGTCGTCCCGCCCATTATCAGGTACCTCAGCACATCGCCAGCCAAACCAGTCCAATTTGGATGGGGCCAATTGGCAAGTTCTTGACCCGTCCAATTCGTGACGCAGGCCCGCGCAGAGTCAGTCAGTTGGCGTCAGTCAGTTGGCGTATTGGCCGACCTCGGAAGCCAAGGTCCAACCATCCGACGAGGCGTAATGGTCCGTCACTTCGGATGGCCTCTTGAGCTGGTACTTGTCCGACGTGGTCGTTCCATCGTCATCCCATGTGGGGTCGATCAGCAGCCACTGCCCGTCGACCTTCACATAGTTCCACGCATGCCCGGCCTTCGTCCCCGCCACATTGCCGGACACTACACGAGAGTCCAATCCGGCTTCCTTGGCGAGAATCTGATAGCTGTATGCGTAGGACAGGCATACGCCCTTGCCGCTCACCATGCCATAGGAGCTCCACGCATCCGGGAAGTTGTTGAGGGCGTCGTTGCTCTCGTACGCATTGGCGATACCATCCTTGCCCAAGGCGTTGGACGCATCGTAGTCGTATTCCATCTTGCCGGTCAGGAACCGGTCGATGGCGACGGCCTTGTCCCGATCGGAGCCTTGGAATTGGCCCACCGCGGCTTTGGCAGTGTCTTCCACCGCCTTCTGGCGTTGCTGGTAGCCGTCGGGATACTTGACCCACATCACTGTCTTGTCGCCGTTTTTGCGCACGGTGTAGTTCACACCGTTGGACACTATGCTGATATACGGGTTCTGGTACATGACCTCGGTCATCACATCCGAGGTGCTGGTCTGATAAGCGTCGCTGGCGTACTTGCTGATGTCGATCACCTCATGCCCGTTCAGCAGATTGTTGGCCAGATACTTGCCGAAGTCGGTGGATGCGTAGTTGAAGAGCGGCGACTCCTTGGTATCGGAATCAATCTTCTTGTTGTCATACCCCGACCAATCCACCTTGCCCACCGAATAGATGCGGTCAAGCATGCCGCCCGCCTTGGGCAGGGCATCCGTGGCTGCCTTGGTGACCTGAGCGAACACCGGGTTGAGATCGCCTTCATAGTAGAGGCGACCGGTGTCCTTCAACTTGGTGCCAGGTGCGCTGTAGATGAAAGTCCACCCGTTCTTGCCATCGCTTTTCAGATCGCTGAATGTGCTCGGCACCGTCACCGTGGCGCCATTAGCCATCTCCACGAAGGTGTAGATATACGTTTGCATATCCTCTTCGACGGTGTTCTCCTCGCCGAATACACCCCTCATGTTCTGGCCCCACTGGTCAATCTTGGCCTGCTCCGCCTGACCGATGGGGATGGACGGCACCAGGTCGTTGGCGTCGATCGCATGCCAGAGGCCCTCATTGCCGGCCTCATCCACTGCGGTGACCACGAAGTACAGTCTTCCTGCGGAATCGGCATCCCACGATCCGCCGGCATCCTGCAGGATCTGGGCGCAGTTCTCGGACATCGACCGCTGGCAGTGGTCGATGGAGTCCTGATGCTCCACGGCGAGGGAGCGGAACGCGATGTTCTGTTGCTGCACACTGGTGCCAAGCGTCTCGTCCGAGTATGACTTCGGTTTGTCATAATCCGCGGAGAGCAGCTGGGTCTTGTCGGTGGATCCAAGCTTGTCGATGGCATGGGACTCCGGCATGTAGTTTTCGTCGCCCTCTTTGCCGATCTGCTTGTGGGTCGTGTAGATATACACGTTATAGGTTTTCGCTCCGTCCACCTTGTCCCAGGAGATGTCGACGCCGCCGTCCTTGTTCACCACCGGAGTGACGTTGTTGACCTGCGGCAGACGGGTGATGCCGGTATGCTCCTTGACACGGAAGAACTGCACGATGGGTTTCGCCAGCTTCTTACCATCCGGGGCCACGTACTGCACGTAATAGTATCCGTTGGAGGGCAGGAAGCCGTACTCCTTGCCGATGGAGTCCCCGTGCTGCATGTTCTCCGGTAGATTCATGGCACCGCTCAGTATGAGGGTGCCGGCACCTTCCTTCTCGTCGAACGGGCTGGATGCGATGGTCGACGTGGGAACGGGAACCGCGAATGAGGAATCCTGATAGACGCGCGCACAATCGTCAAGCTGCAGGTCCACGCCGTCAAGCTGGGACTGCCCCATCTTGACGGTGTCGCGGATCTTGACCGGATCCTTCATGATTGTCTTGAATTCGTAATATGTATCGACGGCGATGGGGTCCTTGAATTCATACTTGCCGTTCGGCATGCCCGCATAGGCCTGTTCCTTGGTGGGCATAGTGGAATCAGCCATGATGCCGTCGATGGCGCCATCGGCCTTGAGCATGTAGTATCCCGCCACCGAGGCGATGCCGAATACCAGAGCGAGCGCAACGACGATCGCGATGAGGATGACCCACCACTTCGGCTTGCGCCTCTTGCCTTTGACCTTGGCGTTCTTCGCTGTCTTACCCCGATGCGCACCGCCGTGAGCACTCTCCTGCGGAGCAGTTGGGTACTGCGGCTGACCTAGATACGGCTGCGGACCAGGCTGCTGCGGTTGCGGAGCAGTGTACTGGTTCTGTGCCGCCGCCCATCCCGGCTGCTGAGGCGCAGCCTGATATTGCGGTGCCGGGTACTGCGGCTGGCGCTGCGGAACCTGATACCTGTATGGCTGGTTCGCAGAGGTCTGGGGCGATGGCTGCGCAGTCGGCTGCGGGCGACCTTGCCGGTACGGGGGCTGATACTGAGGATATTGTCCTTGCCCATACGGTTGCTGTCCAGGCTGGGCACCATTCGATTGCGGGTACTGGGATTGTGGATATTGAGGCTGCGGGTAGGCGCCATGCGATTGGTCGAACTGGCGTCCCTGGCCCGACTGCGGCCATTGCGGCACGGCATTGCCACCCTGCTGGCCGCTCCCCTTGAACTGCTCAGTACTGTTGAACTGCTCATCGCCGTTCAGCTGATTGCCATCATTCATTTGCGGTTCCACTTCGATCCGCCTCCCCTACATTCTGAATGTCGCTTCAGGAAACACCTTTGTCAGTGTCATGTTCAGTGTGATATCCCTTACACTATGCACGAGCTTAACACTCACTGTCCGGCGGCAAAAGACTCTGGCCGACGAAAAGAAGTCTCCCGGCCGGAACCCTAGCCGATGGTATTGCCGTAGACCTGCGCCTGAAGGTCCTTGCGGGCGGTCTCCATGCGGGTGATCTGACCGAGCAGAGCGATCTTCTCCTCACCGTCAGGCAGTTGGGCCATACGGCGTCTAGCCAGACCGATCTGACGCATGAATCCCATATCCAGCAATCTGGTCAGCAGTTCCGAGGCATAGCGCTGTTCCTCCTTGGTGGGCGGGCGCAATTGCACCTCTGCTGCGGGGATCCCCTGAGTGGCCGGTTGCGGCGGCTGCGCACCCTTGCCGGTGTCGTCTCCCGGCAAGGGCAGCGGCATGACCGCCAGCTCGTTGATGACCTGGTCGAGCATCGGCCCCCCGGCCTTGGTGAGGTTGTGCATCCACAAGCCTTGAGGCGTATCCGTATTCGGCAATCCTCCCGCCGCCGAAATCGCCTGAAACAGTGTGCGGAACACCGGACTCATGAAATGGTCGATGGTGAGCTGCCCGAACATCGTGCGGTCGATGGCGCGTGGCACTTGGATCAGCGTGGCCATGAACTGCTGTTCAGCGATGAATACGGCATCGTCGATCTTGAAATATGCCTGCTCCTTGGCGTCCCTCCGCTCCAGCGCCTTGCGCGCAGCCGGATTCGCATACGGATTGGCTCCGGCTTCCAATCGAGGCTCCTCGCTCTGGAAACGCCGCTTCGGCGCGTAGGCGTCGTCATCGCGCACCTGCATACGGCGACGGGCGTCCATCACCTCACGCCGCATCACCTCAAGCTCCACGCCAATCCGTCCGGCGGCCTTGCGCGCATAGGCATCCCAAAGGGACCGGTCGCGAATCTGTGCCACCAATGGGGCGACCGCCTTCATCGCCCCCACCTGACCGGGCGTATAGGTCAGGTCAAAACGGGCGATGGCCGTATCGATGACGAAGTCATACAACGGTTTGGCATTGGCGATCAACGACCGCACCGCCTCGTTGCCGCGCTGGATTCGCAGGTCGCATGGGTCGAGGTTATCATCAGCCACAGCTACGAACGTCTGCGAGAGGAACGCGGAATCCAGACCGAACGCATGCAGTGCGGCCTTCTGACCGGCGGCATCGCCGTCGAAGGTGAACACGATGCGCGAGCTCAACGGCTGATCCTTGACCTTCAACGCCGACCAGCTGAACGGCTCCCAGAGAATCGTCGGCGATAAGCGGCGGACGATTTTGGCATGCTCGGCACCGAACGCGGTACCGCAGGTGGCCACGGCCGTATCGATGCCGGCCAAGTGCATAGCCATCACATCCGTATATCCCTCGACGATAACCACCTGACGCTTTTTGACAATCGACGATTTCGCCAGGTCAATGCCATACAGCACCTGCGTTTTACGGTAAAGCTGGGTATCCGGGGTATTGATGTATTTGGCGGCAATCTGATCGTCCTCATACAGTTTGCGTGCGCCGAAACCGAGTGTGCGGCCGGTCGAATCGCGGATGGGCCAAGTCACACGGCCACGGAAGTAGTCGTAGATGCCCCGCTGGCCCTGCCTCGCCAGACCGGCATCAAGGATCTCCTTCTGAGTGAAGCCTTTGGACGCCAGGTGGCGTACCAGATTATCCCAGCCCTGCGGAGCATACCCGCAGCCGAAACGTTCGCAGTCGGCTTGGGAGAAGTTGCGACCGCCGAGCAGCTTGCGAGCAGCCAGAGCCTCCTGAGTGAGGATCTGGGAGACGAAGAACCGCTGCGCCTCTTCACACGCCTCCAATAGCCGCGTGCGCTTGGAGCCGGTGCCGTCCGGCCGTCCCGAACCGTTGCCGCTGTTCTCGTAGTGAAGCTCGATGTGGTATTTGTCCGCGAGCAGTTCCACGGCCTCGCGGAAGTCGATGTTCTCGGCCTGCTCCACGTATTTGAATACGTCTCCGCCAAGACCGCAGCCGAAGCAGTGCCACACACCGAGCGAGGGGCGTACGTTGAAACTGCCGGTTTTCTCGTCGTGGAAAGGACACAGTCCCACGAACGTGCCGGTGCCGGAAGGCTTAAGCGTCACGGTCGCGGATACGATGTCATACAGATCCGCGGCGGCGCGCACCTTCTCAACGTCTTCTTTCTTAATCATCCCGACCATAAGAACCAAGAGTACCGCCTGATTCAGGACAGGGTAAATTTTTACCGAAAGCGACGTTAGAAAGCCGTTTTCACCGCAGGATGGCATTGTCTAGTGATCCGTCTCACTAATAATTGAGCACTGCATCTCCTGTCTCTCCCCCAGTCAGCTTCGCTGACAGCCCCTCGTCAGAAGGGGCCAACATCACTCAGACAATTACGAGATAGACCACTACCACCGCACAACGGATGGTCACCAATCCCAAATCAGCACAGGATGGAATGCAGCGCCAGGGCGGAGTTGTCGGTCAGGGAGGCCACCTGGTCCACGGCCACGCGCAGACGCTCGTCGTCGTTGGTGGACTCGTTCCAGTCGGCGAGGAACTGGCTTTCCAGCGCGTCCGAGGGGGCCGGCGAATCGGCCATGAGCACGTCGATCAGATCCTCCACGATGGTCTGCTCCTCCTGATGGAACGGCTCGCGTTCGCGTGGCGCCATGACGAAATACACGGCGATGCCCTTGAGCGCCACAATCTCGTAGTCCGTCTCTTCGGGAATGACGATGTTCGCGGAATACCGGGTCAGCGGCCCCGGCCCGTACGTGTCCCTGGTGGCCATCTCCACCGACCAGCAGAACCGGCCGATCAGATCGGAGGTGATGTTCTTCAACTGGGCCAACGCCTGCCGCGACCCATTGAAATGGGCAGGGAACACATGCTCGCGCCGGAATCGGGTGAACGCGGCGAGCAGCTTGTCCGCATCCCATTTCGCCCCGTACCATGCGCGGGTCTGTTCGATGATGTGGTCGAGGATCTGCGGGTCGGCGAGCACGATCGGGTCGAACGCACCAGTGGCTATCGAATCCTCGACGTCATGAACCGAATAGGCGATGTCATCCGACAGGTCCATGATCTGGCATTCCATCGGCTTGGCGTCTTTGGGCGCATTGACCTTGAGCCAGCGGAATACCGGTTCATCATCCGGATAGACGCAGAACTTCTTCGACCGCTCCCCCTTGGGATGCAGATCGGCTTCGGCAAGCGTCCACGGGTATTTGACGGCGGCGTCGAGTGCCGCGCGCGTGAGGTTCACGCCGGCCGAACGGCCGTCCGGGTGGAATATCTTGGGTTCCAGACGGGTCAGGATGCGCATGGTCTGGGCGTTGCCCTCGAACCCACCGATGTTACGGGCGATTTCGGCGAGCGCCCGTTCGCCGTTATGCCCGAACGGTGGGTGTCCGAGGTCATGGGCGAGACAGGCGCAGTCCACCACATCCGGATCGCAGCCGAGCATCGCGCCGATCTGCCGGCCAATCTGGGCGACCTCCAATGTATGGGTGAGCCTCGTGCGGGCGAAGTCGTCGGTGCCTGCCACCAGAATCTGGCTTTTCGCGCCGAGCCTGCGCAGGGCCGAGGAATGAATCAGCCGGGCGCGATCGCGCTCGAAGGCGGTTCGATACTTCGATTTGGGCGGCTCGGGGGCCCAACGCTCCTCGTCAAAGGCGCTGTATCCCTCGTTGCTCAGTACCGGTTCCCCATCCCGCGTTGTTTCCATGGCTCAAGCATAGGACGAGACACCGCCCGGCTGGCACCTTACAGCAGCGACGCCGGGTCTAGCATGGCCAAATCCTCAGGCGGCAACACTTCGGCGGCGTGCTCGTACAGGCGTGGGATGCGGTTCCTCAGACAGGTGAAAATCTCGTAGCTGATGGTGTCGGCGGCGCGGGCCCAATCGTCGGCGGTCGGCTCGGCGTACTCCTCGCCGCGGCCGGGGCCGAACAGCTCCACCGTATCGCCCTCGTGCACGCCGAGCTCGGCGGCCGAACCATGGAGATCCACGATGAACTGGTCCATGCACACGCGGCCGCACACGCGATACAGCCGCGGGCCGGCAGCGGTCATGATGCGCACCGGACCGCCGTCCTTCTCGATGTGCTTGGCACCCTGCATGTCGAAGCCGGAGGCCGAACGATGGATGCCGTCCGCGTACCCGAGCGGCACGATGGCGGTGGAGGTGTTGTCCGGGGTCAAATAGGTGCGGCCATAGGAGATGCCGTGGCCCGCCTCCACGTCCTTGACCGTGCCGAGCTGGGCCTGCAGACGCATGGCCGGGGTCAGATGCCAGTCGCGCGGCGTGCCCATGGCCGGGTCGGGCTCATAGCCATAGAGCCCGATGCCCGGACGGGTCAGCTCGAAGTGGATCTCCGGACGGTCCAGGGTTGCGGCGGTGTTCGCCAGATGGCGGATCTGCGGCGGAATGCCAGCCTTCTCCATGCGGCGCGTGAAGTCCTTGAATGTCTCGATCTGGCGGTCGGTGGAGGCCACGAACTCGGGCACATCCGGCGAATCGGCCACGGCCAGGTGGCTCCACTGGCCAATAACCTGAATCACGCCCTCGTGCGCGAGCGGCACCAGTTTGGCGAGCGCCGCGTCGAAGCCTGCGGGCGTGAAGCCGTTGCGTCCGAATCCGGAATCGACCTTGACGTGCACCCGGGCCGGCTTGCCGAGTTTGCGCGCGGCGGCGGCCACGGCATCGATGCCAGGCAGCGAGCCGACGGACACGTCGATGTCCGCGGCGATCAGCTCGTCGAACGGCACTTCGGTGCCGTTGTAGACCCACGTCAGAATATGGCAGCGGTCGGGCCCGATGCCGAGTTTGCGCAGCAGCAGCGCCTCATGCGACTGAGCGGTGCCCAGCCAGGTCGCCCCACCGGCGAGCGCGGCCAGAGCCGCCGGCAGCAGACCGTGGCCATAGGCGTCCGCCTTGACCACGCCCATCACCGCGGTACCGGAATCCGGGCCGCCGACCACGGAGACCAGATGCGCCATGTTGTCCCGCAAGGCCTTGAGGTCCACGATGGCCTGTGCAGGGTATTGGCGACGGGCGGCCGCATAATTGGCCTTACCCTGCTCGCCGGAGAAATCTATTTCGGGTGCTGCGTTCATGCTCATGAGACCCTATTGTTGCGCGACAATGTGACGTGCGCACATCCGGAACCCCCGATAAGCCATATTGAACGAAAAGTAACCCAAAAGTTACACATAGGCGGCTCTTATCACGGAACCATGCCGCCATTGTCCCCGCATACGGCGTACACTATGCGAATTATACGGAGCTCCGCATGGTTATTCGATGCGAACCGTTGTCTGATTCCCGGCGTTGAGGCGTGCCGGGATCCCGGAAATCCGTCCGGTCTAGCCCCATACACCAAGTTCATGAGAGAAGAACATGGATCTTTTCCGCAAGAAAAGCGTGGATCAGCTGGTATCTGAATCCACTCCGCTGAAGCGTACGATGCACACCTTTGATCTGACGATGCTCGGCATCGGCGCGATCATCGGCACCGGTATCTTCGTGCTTACCGGCAAGGGTGCGCTGACCGCCGGACCGGCACTGTCCGTCTCCTTCCTGCTGGCCGCCATCTGCTGCGGTTTCGCAGGCCTGTGCTATGCCGAATTCGCTTCCATGGCACCGGTTTCCGGTTCCGCCTACTCCTACGCCTATCTGGCGTTCGGCGAACTCATCGCCTTCATCATCGGCTGGGATCTGATTCTGGAGTACGCCCTGCAGGCGGCCACTGTGTCCGCCGGATGGTCAGGCTACTTCAACAAGCTGCTTGAAGGGTTCGGCCTGCATCTGCCGGTCGAACTGACCGCCGCCTACGGCACCACGCCGGGCGTGACCACGTACTTCAACCTTCCCGGTTTCGTGATCGTGCTGCTCATCACGTGGGTGCTGTCCATTGGCATCAACCAGACCAAGCGCACCAACGACATCATGGTGATGATCAAGCTCATCATCATCGTGCTGTTCATCATCTGCACCGTATGGTTCGTGAACCCGGCCAACTGGCATCCGTTCTCCCCGTACGGCATCTACACCTTCCAGCCCGGCTCCACCCAGCCCTATGGCATCGTGCCGGCCGCATCCATCGTGTTCTTCAGCTTCATCGGCTTCGACGCCGTCTCCTCCTCCGCCGAGGAGACCGTCAACCCGAACAAGACGCTGCCTCGCGGCATCCTGCTGTCGCTGGCCATCTCCACCGTGCTGTACATCGTGATGACGCTCATCATGACCGGCGTGGTGCCCTACAAGCAGTTCGCCGAGTTCATCGACGCCCCGGTCGCCGGTGTGATTCTGGCCACCGGCCTGAACTGGCTCGCCGTGATCGTGAACCTCGGTGCCCTGATCGGCATGACCACGGTGATGCTCGTCCAGCTGTACGGCCAGTCCCGCATCTGCTATGCGATGAGCCGCGACGGCCTGTTCCCGGAGTTCTTCGGCCATGTGCATGAGAAGTACCGTACACCGTTCAAGGGCACGTGGTTCTTCGGCATCCTGACCGCGATCGCCGGCGGCTTCATCAACATCAACGTGCTGTTCGAGCTGGTGAACATCGGCACCCTGACCGCGTTCATCATCGTCTCCGCCGGCATCCTGTGGATGCGCAAGACGCAGCCGGACGCGCACCGCGGCTTCAAGGCCCCGCTCGTGCCGTTCACGCCGATCATCTCCATCGTGTTCTGCTTCGTGCTCATCGCAGGCCTCAACTGGGAGACCTGGGTGCGATTCGCGGTGTGGTTCGGCCTCGGTCTGATCGTCTACTTCGCCTACAGCCGCAAGCGCTCCAAGCTCGTCGGCGAGACGGCTGCCGCTGAGGCTGCTGAGGCTAAGGACTGAGTCCCCGCCACGGACCAAAGTCAAGAACTGAAACGATTGCCGGCCGATGCTGAACCCCTCGGCCGGCAATCGTTTATATGGAAAGGCGTACGCTGAGTGATGCCCAGCGTACGCCTTTCCATATAATCGCCATGCGCAAGTCCAGACACCGATAATTCACCACTCGTGGCGCTGGTAGGCGATCCTCGTGGTGTCAGTCGGCCGGTCGACGAGCTGAATCAGGCCACAGCGGGCGAAACCGGAGCTTTCCAGCACATGCTGCATGGCCTTATTGTTGGGATGGGTGTCGGCGCGCACATTGCCATAATGCTTCAAGGCCCACTTGATGCAGTCGCGGGCCGCATGACGCACCAACCCGGATGAGGCGATGCGGTGGATGGTCACATAGGTGTCATTGTCGAGCCATGCGCCATCAATCGACGCATACGTGGGATCCTTGCCCGGGCACAACGCGAACTGCGCCAGGATACGCTCGTGTCCGCCGATCGTATCCACCAGCAGCATCGTACGCTGGTTGGCGATATCATCGATGATCACGGATTCCCGGGGAAACTGCGTGCCCCACTGCGTCGGATTGCCGTTGGCAGCCATCAGCGCGCGAGCGCGAGCGTAGATCGTCTGCATCTGCGGCAGATCACGCATGGTGGCATGGCGGAAACGCCGGCCTGTCGCTGCAGTGGCAGCACTCGACTGCGTCACCTTTCACCTCTCTCACTCGTTGTGTCCGACTTCTCTCAATAATCAAGCCGTCAACGTCCAGTCCGTCGCCCAGCTTCGCCAGCTGACCTCAGCAGTCAGCCTCAATAACCAAAGCCAAACGGCAAACTCACGGATAACTGACGGTAAACCTACCATGCCTCGAGCATAAAAATCCCGCCCGCGTTGCGATGCGGACGGGATAGGACGGAATCTGACGTATCCTGCTCGTCAACCGGCAAGCAGGAATCGGAAACTCGAAACCGACGACCGGCAACCAGTCGGTCAGACGACCTTGCGCTCGAACGGGTCGGAGCTGATGCCCTCCTCGAGGATCTGCTTGGCCCATTCCTTGGCGGTGAACAGGCTGTGGTCGCGGTAATTGCCGCAGCTCTTCTCAGTGGTGGCTGGCACGTCATCCCACGTGGCCTTGTAGGCGATGAACTCCAGCGACTCCTTGAGCGCCTTCGCCACTTCCTCGGTGGGATGCTCGCCCCAAGTCAGCAGGTGGAAGCCGGTGCGGCATCCGAACGGCGAGCAGTCGATATAGCCCGGGATACGCTCGCGCAGCAGCACGGCGATCGTGTGCTCGATGGTGTGCAGGCCACCGGTGGGGATGGCCTGCTTGTTCGGCTGGGTCAGGCGCAGATCGTAGTTGGAAATCACATCACCGTGCGGGCCCTTCTCGGTGTCGATGTAGCGCACGTATGGCGCCTTGACCTTGGTGTGGTCGAGCTGGAAGCTTTCCACGACCGGCTTTTCGGACTGCTCTTCTGCCATTTCGTTGTCCTTTCCACTGTCAGCATTCGCGGTACCGCCAGCAATCGTAGTCGCCGCCGAACGGGATTACGCATCGACATCCCACGGTTCGCTATAGACGATAGTTATGGCGCGAGCCACTGGATTCGGCGACTGCTTACCGCGCATTGGCTGCGCTGGCTGCACCGAACGAAGCGACCGCCTCCATGAAGCGTTTGCCGTACAGGTCCAGCTTGCGCTGCCCCACACCGCTGACGGCCAAAAACTGTGCGTCGGTGACAGGCCTGATGAGGGCCATGTCCCGCAAGGTCTTGTCGGAGAAGACGATGTACGGCGGTTTGCCGATCTCCTGGGCGATGGTGCGGCGCAGGTCGCGCAGCTTCCGGAACAACGCCTCGGCGTCGTCATCGGGAATATACGAGCCCAGCGCCGCACCGGATACGTTCGACGCTGCGACACCGACGGGCACTCCCCCATCAACGTACACTCCCCCGCCGCGCACGCCGGTTCGTTCACCGGCGCCTCCGACCGTGCTTCCGGCAGCGCTCATACCGGCCGCTCTTGCCGACACCTTGCGCCGCAGCTTTTTCATCTCGTAATGGAAATCAGGAGAGGTGGTCTCCGCCGCGCGAGGCCCGAAGTGCACGATCGGCAGACGGCCTTCGGCAATGGTCAGATGACCGTCGGAGGTCATCTGACTGAGCACATCACGGATCAATGCGGTGTCGGTATCTTTCAGCATGCCGAACGTCGGCATCTGTTCGGGATTCAGACTCGACAATTCCTGGGCCTTGGAGCCACGCAGTATTTTGACGATCTTGCCTGAGCCCACCTGCTGCTGCACATCGTGCACGCATCGGCTGATCGCGCGTGCCACGCGGGTCACATCGATGGTCTCGAAAGTGCTTTCGCAATTCGAACAGGCACCGCACCTGACGGCATCCTTGGCGCCGCCCGCCTTCGCGGTATCCTCTGACGCAGAAGAAGCATCAGTGGAAAGCCCGGAAAGATCCTGGCCAAAATACCGTGTCATATACCGGTGCAGGCAGTCGGTGGTGCGGCAATAGCCCACCATGCCATCGAGCAACTGACGCTTGCGCAGGCGCGCAATCTCCTGTTCTTCGGGAGTCATGCGCTCATTCTCGTAATCGCTGTCGAGCAGCCGGCGTCTGGTCACGATGTCCGACTCGTTCCACAGCAGCGTGCAGCGGCTGGGCTCGCCGTCTCGCCCCGCGCGACCGGCCTCCTGATAGTAGGCCTCGATGGATTCAGGCATGTTGTAATGAATCACGAAGCGGACGTCCGGCTTGTCGATTCCCATACCGAACGCGTTGGTGGCCACCACCACCGGCACCTTGTCGGTGATGAAGTCGCGCTGCGCCCGTTCGCGCACATCAGATGCCATGCCGCCATGGTAGGCGACCGCCGTATGGCCCATCTGGTTCAACGTGGCGGCGAGCGCCTCAGTGGTTTTGCGGGTGGCGCAATAGATGATGCCGCATTCATCCGGGTGCTCCGCCACATAATCCGACACCCATGCAGCCTTGTATTTGGTTTCCAGCTTGACCACGTCGAAATACAGATTCGGCCGGTCGAATCCGGTGACGGTGACCGCCGGCTCGCGCAATCCGAGCAGACCAACGATATCCTTGCGCACGTTTTCGGTGGCGGTGGCGGTGAATGCGCCGATCGGCGGGCGCTGCGGCAGTCCCGCAATGAATTCGCCGATGCCCAGATACGACGAGCGGAAATCCTGCCCCCACTGGGAGACGCAATGCGCCTCGTCCACGGCAATCAAGGCAATCGGAGTGCGCGCGGCGAAATCACGGAATCTTCGTGTTTCCAGACGTTCCGGCGCCACATAGAGCAGTTTGATCTGTCCGGCTGCCGCCTGCGCCAGCACCATGGCCTGCTCGTCCGGGTCCTGGGTGGTGTTGACGAACGCGGCAGACAGACCGAGATCGTTGAGCGCATCAACCTGATCGCGCATCAGAGAGATCAGCGGCGAAACCACCAACGTGAGTCCCGGCATCAGGGCGGCGGGAATCTGGTAGCACACGGATTTGCCCGCGCCGGTCGGCATCACGCCCAACACGTCCCGACCGGTCAGAAGCGCCTCGACGATGCCGAGCTGGCCGGGCCGGAACGAATCGTAGCCGAAATACTGTTTAAGCGCCCCCAGCGCCGCCTCACGTGCCGTCATGACATACAACCATAGCGCACGGGGGCGCGTGATTCACAGGCGCTCGAGCGCCTGCTTGAGGTCGGCGATGAGGTCGTCGGCGTTCTCGATGCCCACCGAGATGCGGATCAGGTTGGCAGGCACCTGCAACGTGGTGCCGGCCACGGAGGCGTGGGTCATGGCCGCCGGCACCTCGATCAGGCTCTCCACACCGCCAAGCGATTCGGCGAGCGTGAAGATCTCGGTATGGTCCACGAACCGCTTGGCCGCCTCGGCACCAGCGGCCAGCTGCACGGAGACGATGCCGCCGAATCCACCGTGCATCTGGCGTGCGGCGATCTCATGGCCCGGATGGGATTCGAGGCCCGGATACCAGACGCGCTCAATCACGTCGGAGGGCTGGGATTCCAGCCATTCGGCCACCTTCAGCGCATTGGCGCTGTGGCGCTTGACACGCAGGTCCAGCGTCTTGAGACCGCGGATATCCAGCCAGGAGTCGAACGGAGAGGGCACCGCTCCGGCCGCGTTCTGCAGGAACGCCACCTTCTCGCGAGTCTCCTCGTCGTTGAGCACCACGGCACCGCCCACCACGTCGGAGTGGCCGCCGATGTACTTGGTGGTGGAGTAGACCACCGCGTCAGCGCCCTCATCCAGCGGATGCTGCAGTGCCGGGGATGCGAAAGTGTTGTCGACCACGACCTTGGTGCCATACTTGTGCGCCACTTCGGCGGTGGCTGCGATGTCGGTGATGTTCAGCAGCGGGTTGGAGGGGGTTTCGACCCACACGTACGCATAGTGCTTGGCGGCGAGTGCCGTCTCCACGGCGGCGAGGTCGGTGATGTCCACCACGTCGAGCCCCACGCCCCACGGCACGAACACCTTGGCGAGCAAACGGTAGGTGCCGCCGTATACGTCGTTGCCGAGCAGGATGTTGTCGCCGGGCTTGATGGTGGAACGCAGCAGCACGTCGATGGCGGCGAGACCCGAGGAGAAGCTCAGCGCGTATTTCGCGCCTTCCACGGAGGCGAGCTGTTCGTCGAAGCTGGTGCGCGTGGGGTTGATGGAACGCGAGTAGTCATGCCCGCCGCGCAGACCGAGCACGCCGTCCTGCTTGAAGGTGGAGGTGGCGTAGATCGGGGTCACCACGGCTCCGGTGGTCGGATCGGGCTCCTGGCCGGCGTGGATGGCACGGGTGGCAAGGGCATTGGATGCGAACTTGGCGTTGTATTCGGCGGACATGTGTTGTTCCTTTCGGTGTATTCCGTATTCGAGGGTAAGTCAGGGTTGGTCAGTGAATGCGCGTGTTGATATCAGCGTTATTGATAGCGGGTTATCGCGGGAATTGCCTTTGTTGATGCGCGGTCGATGCGGCCGCACTGGCCGCACTGGCCGCATCGACCGCTTTCCGCCAGTCAGCTTTCGCTGACGGTCTTCCCGGCCGTCTCGTCGGGGGACGGCTGGGAGAGGTATTGTTCGGCAAGCGACGGCTTGGCGGTGCGATCCACGATGTCGCCGTAGCCGTTGGCGCGCATCCAGTCGTCGTTGAAGATCTTCTCCAGGTAGCTGCGGCCGGAATCGGGGGCCAAGACCACCACCAGCTGGTTCTCGTCCAGATCGTTGGCGAGCGCGTACTTGATGGCGCTGGCCACGGCCATGCCGGACGAGCCGCCGACCAGCAGCGCCTCCTCGCCGGCGAGCCTGCGGGTCATCTCGAACGCCTCGGCATCGTTCACCTTGACGATGTCGTCGGTGATGTTCCGGTCGAAGGCCTTGGGGTAGAAGTCCTCCCCCACGCCCTCGATGTCGTATTGGTGCACGTCGGCCAGTGAATCGGCGGAGTAGATAGAGCCTTCCGGATCGGAACCGATGACCTTGACCGCACCGTTCGAGGCTTCTTTCAGATACTTGCCGGTACCGGAGATGGTGCCGCCAGTGCCGATGCCCGCCACGAAGTGCGTGACCTTATGGTCGGTGGCCTCCCAAATCTCCGGACCGGTGGTGTAGTAGTGGCTTTCCGGGCCGTTCGGATTGTCGTACTGGTTCGGACGGAAGCCGCCGGGAATCTCGTTGGCGAGGCGTTCGGCGACCTGGTAGTAGGAGCGCGGGTCGTCCGGGCCGGCATCGGTGGGTGTGACGATGACTTCGGCACCGTAGGCGCGCAGCACCGCACGCTTGGATTCGGAGACCTTGTCCGGCAGGGTGAAGATCGTACGGTATCCGCGCTGCTGGGCGACCAGGGCAAGGCCGACGCCGGTGTTGCCGGAGGTGGGCTCTACGATGACGCCGCCAGGCTTCAGTTGGCCGGACCGCTCGGCTGCATCGATGATGCGCTCGGCGATGCGATCCTTGGAGGAGCCGCCCGGATTGAAGTATTCGACCTTGACGGCGATGGTGGCTTTGACGCCGAGGCTTTGGGGGATGTGGTTGAGCTTGACGAGCGGGGTGTTGCCGATGAGTTCCGCGAGGCTGCTGTGGACGGTCATGATGGGAATCCTTTGCTGTACGGGTGACGGTTGACTGGTGGGTCTGTTGATTGTCGTGAACCGACGTCCGCAGGCGAGTGGATATGTGTGGATGACCTTGTGATGTTGAGATTCGTCGGGTTGTGTTGCGGCCGAGTTCCCGCTTCACCTGTACCCTATAGCTTTTCCTAATTACTTCACCTGCATGGCATCTTCTGCCGCTTCTTTGGCAATCAGGAAACAACAATGGCGGCCGATTCGCCGCTCTACGAATGCTCTATCTCAAGTTATGCGTCACTCACCGCTCGCCCTGGGGGCGTCGGTCAGCGACAACAACATGAGATGAACTGCATGCCTCATATGATAGCACAGGGCACACCATAGGCGTGTCGCACGTAACCGCATTCCGGACAGCAACGATTCTGCCAAGGTGCGAGGCAGATTAGCGGAATAACTTACCGCCGCCAGCCAAGACGGCAGAATCGTTGCACTCCAGAACCCCAGACCAGCAACGATTCTGCCAACGCCCACCGCACGTCGGCGCCACCAAGCCACTTCCCACCGCATCATGGCAGAAACGTTGCACTTCAACATCCAGCAACAGCAACGATTCTGCCAAGGCGCGAGGCGGATCGACAGAATGGCTTACTGCCGCCAGCCAAGACGGCAGAATCGTTGCACTCCAGAACCCCAGACCAGCAACGATTCTGCCAACGCCCACCGCACGTCGGCGCCACCAAGCCACTTCCCACCGCATCATGGCAGAATCGTTGCCCACCGACTGCGACACAGCACGACTCTCCGTCCCGGCCAGATGCATCACTCCATGCCGAGCACAGCGTCTTGTCCGCCGAGCACACGCCTGATCTCATGCCGAAAGACAACAATGGACACCAACGCCGAGGTGATGTCCGATATCGGTTCGGCGACAAACACGCCAGTGACGCCCATGAACTGCGGCAATACGAACGCCAACGGAATCAGGAGGATGATTTTGCGCAGAATGGCCAAAAACAGCGAAGGCTTGGCCAGACCCAGCCCCACCAAGGTGCATTGAACGCCACATTGGATACCGAAGATCCCCCATCCACACACGAACAGTGGCATCATCGAGCCGACGACGGCTATGATGCCAGCGTCAGCGGTGAACAACCTCGCGATCGTTTCCGGGATAATCGCGATGACCGTCACCATAGCGGACATCACCACAAGTAGCAGCCCGATGCCAAGACGGTACGCATGCCGCACACGTTTATGGTTCCGAGCTCCGTAGTTGTAGCTAATGATGGGCTGAACGCCTTGCTGCAGACCATTGTTCACCACATATATCAGCTGCATCGTGCTGGTGATGATGGTCATGGCGGCCACATAATCATCGCCACCCAACCGTTCCAGCTGCGTGTTGAACACCACGTTGATGGCACATTCCGTCAACTGCATCACAAACGGAGAAGCCCCTAAAGCCAGCACCGGCAGAATCGTCGCATCGACCTTAAACCACGTCGCGCGAAATCGTATGGCGCTACGCGATGAAGCCAGAAATGCCACGATCCATGAGGCAGAAAGGAATTGGGAGATGACGTTTGCCACAGCCGCGCCACGAACACCCATATCGAGCACGAAAATGAACACCGGGTCAAGAATCAGGCTCATGCCGGCACCAATCAGCACCGAGACCATCGCCACTTTCGCTTTACCTTGCGCCGAAATGAACGAGTTGAGTCCCAGCGTCACCTGAACGAACACGGTACCCAGCAGATAAACCCCCAGGAATTCCGAGGCATACGGCAACGTATTGGCGCTGGCACCGAACGCATCCAGAATCGGCACTTTGCCGAACTCCAACAACACGGTGAGCGTCAGCGAAATCGCCACCAGCATTGCGGCACTCGTGCCGAGAATATGCTCGGCGGCACGCACATCGCCTTTGCCCAAGGCGATAGACGCCAAGGGAGCACCACCTGACCCGACGAGCAACGCGAACGCCGCCACGGCGATAGTGATTGGGAAACAGATGCCGATGCCCGCGATGGCCAGATCGCCCACTTCGGGGATATGTGCTATGAAGAGTCGATCGACGATCGTGTACAACGCGTTCGCAGCCTGCGCCACGATCGCCGGCCCCGCCAAGGAGATCGCCAGCGGGACAATCGGCTTGGTCGCCAGATCCTTCTGAGCGTCCGTTCGGGCCTGCGGCTTCATCTGCGTCTGCGTTCGGACACACTCTTCCGCCGGAACGGCTGTCTGATCACTCATCGGCATACCTCAAAAGCTTGGAATAACGATCGAATCATAAGCTGGAATCGCGAGGGAATCGAACCGCGGTTTGCCTCCAAGCACCACTGCCAACTGCCGCATTGGCTGCCTGGTCTGACTCCCGGTTTAATCATACGAACAACGACTATAGCGAGGCGGCGGCGATGAGCTGCCGGGTGTAGTCGGACTGAGGGTCGCCGAGTACAGCCGCCGTAGGTCCGGATTCGACCACGCGGCCTTCGTTCAGCACGACGATGCGGTCGGCGATATGCTGCACGACGCCCAGATCGTGGGAGACCATGATGATCGCGGGCCTGACAGGCTCGCCGGTCGCTGAATCGATGGCCCGTGAACCCTCACCGGAGAGGATTGACTGGAAGGTCTCGAGGATCCGCACGCGCGCTGCCACGTCGATGGCGCTCATCGGCTCGTCGGCCAGGATGACGCGCGGTTCGTTGACGATGGCGCGGGCGATGGCGACGCGCTGGGCCTGCCCGCCGGACAGGTCGCATGGGTAGCGTCCGAGGAACATGCGCGGGTCAAGGCCTACGCGGGCCAGCGCCTGTACGGTCTTGCCCTCCACCTCGTCGGCTGCGAAGCCCAATGCCCGCCGGCGCAGCCACAACGGTTCGGACACCGACCGCTCGACCGTCCAACGCGGGTCGAGCGAACCGTACGGGTCCTGAAACACGATGGACGACTCGGCGCGCAAGGCCTTCATGCCCGCCGAGCCCCGGTTCACCTCGGCACCTCGATACATAATCTCGCCGGAATCCGCAGCACCTAATCCCAGCATGATGCGGGTGAGCGTGGTCTTGCCCGACCCGGATGCTCCGATCACCGCCAGGCACTCCCCCGCATGCACGTCGGCGGACACGTCGAACAGCACCTGGCGCCTGGCCGCCCGACCAAGCCCGAACAGCCCACCGCCGAACAATCCCCGATGCATGTCGCGTAAGGCAAAGGAGGCATTAACCCCTTGCGCGGACAGCAGCAGCGCACCATGACGGGCCTCATACCGTGCCGATGCAGACGAGTCGGATGACATAGACGATGCATACGGAGCATGAGACAGCCCCGAGCCACCCCGGTCCTCTGTACTGCCCGGATTCCCCGCTTCGGAATGGGGGTTAATTGTTGATGCGTCACTCATCGGACCGCTCCTTGGATTCCCCGGGTTCCTTGGCTTCCCCGACTCCGGCGTGCAACGTCAGGCTCCGCGCGGCACCAACCAGCCGCCGCGTCTCGGCTGTGGCAGGAGCAGCGAGTAGGTCGACCGTATTCCCCGACTCCACGATACGCCCGGCATCCAACACGTAGCACCGTGTGGTGGCGCGCGCCAGCACCGAGAAATCATGGGTGATGAACAGCATCGCAGCGCCGGCATCGTCCACCAGCGAGGTGAGCAGGTCCACGATCTGCCGCTGCGTGATGGAGTCAAGCGCCGTGGTCGGCTCGTCGGCGATGATGAATCGCGGCGAAGTGATGAGCGCCGTGGCGATACCCACGCGCTGCTGCTGTCCGCCGGACAGTTCATGAGGGTATTTGCCGTACGCCTCCCCCGGCAGGCCGACCTTGCCGAGCATGGCGCGCACGCGCTCGGCCCGTTCGGCCCGCGTGAGATCGTAGTGTAACCGGAGAGGAAGCGCGACCTGCTGTCCGACGGTCATCACCGGATTCAAGGCGGCGGCCGGGTTCTGGAACACCGTGCCCACGTATCGGCCGCGAAGGTCGGCGAGCGCGCGTTCGGAGGCACCCAGCACCTCCACGCCTCCCATGCTCACCGAACCGGTAGGTTCGGCATTCACGGGCAGCAGGCCGAGCATGGCCTTGGAGATCATCGATTTGCCGGAGCCCGATGAACCGATCAGCCCCACACGCTCGCCATCGACGATCCGCAGATCCACATCAGAGATGATGCGGCTGCCACCGATGGTGACGCAAAGACCACGAACATCAACGCCCATCGTATGCCTCCCCGCCGTTATGCTCACCGCCGCGAATCGCAACAGCAGCCGCGTTCCCAGCGTGGTTCTCCGTGGTTTCACATGACTGAGATGCCTCGACCACCTTATCCGTTTCGAAAATGCCATTGGGCATGCAGCCCCGGCCGGCCTTGCCGTCCCCTTCCTCAACCCGACGCAACGCGGGATTGGCTACGGGATCGATGGCGTCACGCAGCACGTCGCCGAACACGTTCAGCGCCACGACCACCACAGTGACGATGAGACCGGGCCACAGCACGGTCAGCGGAAATACATTGATGAGCTTGACCGAGGTGGCCAGCGAATGCCCCCAGCTCGGCACGCCGGAGGGCACGCCGATGCCAAGATATGTGAGCCCCGATTCGGCAAGTACCGCCGTGCCGGCGGACAAGGAAAGCTGCACGGCAAGCACCGGCAGGATGTTGGGGATGATGTGGCTGACCAGCACCCGCCATCCGCCGGCCCCGTTCGACAAAGCCGATTCCACATAGGACGAACGAGCGGCGAGCAACGCGGCAGGCCGCGCGATTCGCGCCAGATTGAGCCCGTACCCGAATCCGCAGGCGATGACGACCACCACGATCGAAGCACCTAACGGCACAGCCAGAATCAAGGCCACAAGCACTGTGGGAATGGAAATCAGCGCATCCACCAGCACGACGGCGACACTGGAAAGCGCTGCGCTACGGGCCACCATTGCGGCGACCAATGCGAGGCCCCACACGGCACAAAGCGCCACAGTGAGCAGCACGATAAGCAGATTCGTGAGCGAGCCGGCCATCAGCCAGCTGAACACATCCGCCCCGGTGCCATCAGTGCCGAGCCAATGGTCGGCGGACGGCCTGGCCCACACATGGTAGCCGTCCGTGACCCATAACGACTGAGGCGTCCATACCAGGGAGACGAGCGCCACGACTACCCACAGAGCCAGAACGATCAGCGCGAACCTGCCTTCCGCGCGACGCCAGATGGAGCGCAGTACGATGCTCAGCCCGCTCATTGACTCACCTCCGAAAGGCTTGTGGCGGTTTTCATGCGAGGGTCGAGGACACGGTGCAGCACATCCACAATCAGGCCTATTCCCAAGAAGAACGCGGCAAGCAGGAACAGCTCGCTCTGCACGGCGATCAAGTCGCGGTTGCCTACATCCGTGACCAGACCATTGCCGATGCCGGGCAGGGCGAACAGGTTTTCGATGACCATCACACCGGTGATCATCGAGGCGAACGTGAGCCCGATCACCGAGACCAATTGCGGAGTCGCAAGCCGCAAGCCCACGCGCAATACCGCCTGCGTACGTGTCATGCCGCAGGAACGGGCCATGTCGACGTATCCGGAATCCGCGAATCCTCCCAATGCGGCGCGCGTGTACCGCATGATGGAAGCCCCCACGATGATGCCTACGGACAGTGCCGGCAGTACCAGCGAAAGCAGCGCGCGACCGGGCATCGCCCAACCATCGAGCGGGAATCCCTGCGAGGGCAGGATGCCGATCAATCCCACGCCGCGCCCGAACAGCAGAATCAGCAGCAGGCCGCCCCACAATGCGGGAATCGCGCCGCCGATGATCGACATCATATGGAACAGCGCCCGCACACGGGCCGAACGGGCCAGCACAGCCGCGCAACCGAGCGGCAGTCCTATGGCGAGAGCTATCAACAGTCCCACGATGATCAGCGGAAAGGTGATGGCGGCGCGCGAGGCGACCAGCGCAGTCACCGAGCGACCGGTAAGGATCGACGTGCCGAAGTCGCCGCGCACCAAAGCACCCATCCAATCACCGTACTGCTCGACCAACGACCTGTTCAGCCCGAGCTGCTCGCGCAGCTGAGCCACACGTGCGGGCGAGGCGTTGACGCCCGCCATCACGGAGGCCACATCACCCGGCAGGATGCGCAGCGCGGCAAAGATCACGATGGACAATCCGAACAACGCCACGACGAACAGCGCCAGACGGTGAATCACGAACCGCATCGCCAGTCTCCTTTCCTTGGCATTCGGATGATTTCGGAGATCTTCTCAGTTACCTTTGGTGATACCTTTAGTGATACCTTTGGTGATACCTATGGTGATACCTATGGTGACATCTATGGTGACGGCTCCCCTCGGTCGCTTCGCGACAGCTCCCATCGCGACAGCCCCCATCGGAGAGAGGAGCCGAGGTTTTCGCGAGCCGCGGCTACTTGGTGTACGTCACGTCGTACAGCGGCATCACCGTCTGATTCAGGTCGAACGGGAAGCCTTCGACCCCTTTGGCGGTGGCGGTGGTGACACGGTAGTTGAACAGCCAGTCGGCCGGGGCGTCCTCGGAGATGAGCTTCGCGGCCTCGGCGAACTTGGCGTCGCGCTCCTTGTCGGAGGTGGCGGCCACGCCCTCGTTGTACAGCTTCTGCACGTCCTTGTTGTCGTAGCCGAAGTAGTAGGTCGGATCGGCCCAGGAATAGAAGTCGTGGCTTTCGTTGTGGTCCACGAGCGAGATGTCGAAGTCGTGGTTGGTGTACACGTCCTGAAGCCAGGTGGAGAACTCCACCACATTCACCTTGAGGTCGATGCCGATGGGCTTCAGCTGCGAGCGCAGCTGGTCGCCGAGCTCGGTGCCGTAGATGTTCGCATAGGTCAAGCTCAGTTCGAGCGGCTTATCGGTGGAATAGCCGGCCTCGGCCATCAATGACTTGGCCTTGGCCTGATCGTACGGGTAGAGGCCGGTCAGGTCCTCGTATCCGGGGTCGAGGGACGGGATCGGGCCGCCGAGCGCCTTGTCAGCGCCGCCGCGTGAGGCGATGATCTCCTTGTGGTTGATCGCGTAGCGGATGGCCTGGCGAATGCGCTTGTCGGCAAGCTTGGAGCCGGAGGCGTTGTTGAAGGCGAGCACGTACTTGTCGGTGCCGTTGCCCGCCTTGACCGTGTATTTGTCCGGATCGGACGCGAACGGCTCGGCCAGGGTCTCGGTGATCGGGGCGAGCACCTGCACGTCGCCGGATTTGAGGGCGTTAACCGCAGCATTGTCGTCGGCCAGGTAATTGATGACCACCGTGGGCGTCTTGGCCTTGTTATTGCCCCAGTACTTCTCGTTGGCCTTGAGGGTGATCGAGCTGTTCTCGACGAACTTGGACACGGTGTACGGGCCGGAGCCGATGGCCTGGGTCTTGAGGTCGTACTTGGCGTCCTTGTCGAACACCAGACCCGCGCGGCCGGTCAGCGTCCACAGCAGGTTGGAGTTCGGGGTCTTCAGGGTCATGACTACGGTGTCGGCGTCCTTGGCCTCGACCTTGATCACGGCGGCGAGCGCCTCGGCGTCATGATACTGCTTGGCGATGAGCTCGTTGATGGACCAGGCCACATCCTCGGCATCCAGCTTGTCGCCGTTGGAGAAGGTCATGTTCTTGTTGAGGTGGAAGGTGTAGGTCAGGCCGTCCTTGGATTCCTCCCAGCTGGAGGCGATGGCGGGGGCCACCTGGTTCTTGGAGTCGCGCGCCACGATGCCTTCGTACACGTTGCCGATGAGCACCTGGTCAAGCGCGGAGCCAGCGGTGGTGCGGATGTCGAGGTTGGTGGGGGCGAGCTTGAGGCCGACGGTCACGCTGTCGGCATATTTGGCGCCGGATGCGCCGGATGTGTCCGTCTGCCCTTCGTCGTTCGCGGAAAAGGCGAACGTGACGCCCACGACGACCGCGATCGCCGCGATGACTGCAATCAGGGAGATCAGCCACCACTTGGGACCGTTCTTCTTCGGGTTCTTCGCTCGTGCGGCGAGGCTGGCGTCCGTGGTCGCCGCAGTCGTGGATTCGGTACCGTTCGCTCCGGTTGCGCCGCTGCCGGCGTGCGCACCATTATCTTGTGCACCATTGTCTTGTGACATGGGTATTCCTCTGTGATTCTTGATATTCAATATGCACTATGCATGGTTATGAACATATGCAGTTCCAATAAGCCGGTTGGCCGCCCAGTCGGGTCGACCACCGCTGCCCCATCATAGACGCGGGAGTAGAATAACCCTTGAAATCCATCTCGACGTTGGAGGGTTATCATGCTGGTGGCCGTCGATATCGGCAACACGAACATCGTCATCGGTTTTTTGGATGGCAAGTCGGGCAATACGAATGTGGGCACGTACCGCATTACGTCGAAAGCAAATCACACGTCTGACGAATACGGGCTGTTCCTCACGGAATTCCTGCATATGAGCGGATTCACCCCGGATGATGTGGATGATGTAATCATCTGTTCGGTGGTGCCGAAGGTGATGCATTCCTTCCGCTCCTCAATCATCAAGTTCTTCGGACTCGATCCCATGGTGATAGGCCCCGGCGTCAAGACCGGCATGAATGTGCGCGTGGACGACCCGAAGTCCCTGGGTGCCGACATCCTGGCCGACTGCGCGGGCGCCTACAACGAATATGGCGGCCCGGTACTGGTGGCCGATTTCGGTACGGCGACCACATTCACCCATGTGGACGCCAACGGCGTGATCGATGCCGGCGTAATCACCACCGGCATCCGGACCGGTGCCGCGGCCCTGTGGGGCGACACCGCGCAACTGCCGGAGGTGGAGATCACCCGACCGACCACGATCCTCGGCACCAACACCAAAGTGTGCATGCAGGCGGGACTGTATTACACGTTCCTGGGCGGCGTGGAGCGCACCATCGAGCAGTTCCGCAAGGAGCTCGGCGGCGAGGACTTCACGGTGATCGCCACCGGCGGTCTCGGGCGCGTGTTCGAGGGCGACACCGATGAGATCGACGTCTACGACCCCGATCTCATCTTCAAGGGCATGGCGCATATCTACGCACGCAACATGCGGTAGTGGGTTAGGCTATGTTGTCTATTTGATGGTGAAGCCCTGATTGAATCCGTATTCCTTCAGGTCCTTCTGCCATTGGGCGAGTCCCGTTTCAAGGCTGATCTTCTTGCCCGGATCCGTCAGAGGCTGCAAAGGCTTGCCGTTGGCGTCCTTCCGCCCCAGATCGATGTCGGCCTGCCGAAGCTGGTACGCCTGGAAGTCGCTTGTCCACTTGTAGGACTTGCCTACGGTGGATTCGAAATCACTGCGCGCATATACCTCGAATGGCAGATACTGGTATCCCACGGATACGTCCTCGGCGGCCTCGGAAAGTACTCGGTTGAACTTCTGCCCCCCGAAATAGGGGATTTCGATGCCATCATCATTCGTGATGGTGGTCTTGTCCAGGAAACTCTCGGAATTCAGCGTGGCATAGTCGGCGGGGAATGCGCCGCCGGCCACGCGCGCACTGATGCCCTGCGCATCATGGGCGACAAAGTCAACGAATCGGTATGCCGCGTCCGGCTTGCGGGTGAGCTGCAATACGGTCAACGCGGAGCCACCGCTTTCCGCGTTGGCTGGTTGACCGTCATAGGTAGGCATTGTGGTCACGCGCCATAGGCCTGCCGCGCCCGGCACGTTGGCGAGCAGCAATGATGGCATCCAGGCTCCCATGAACACGGATGCGATGGTCCCGTTGCCCACACGTGTTTTCCACCGGTCGGACCATGTGGCTGACGTGGTGTCGACTAGCCCCTCATCGATCATGCGCTGCCAGAATTCGGTGAATCGCTGGGTTCCGGCATCATGCTCAAGATCGATGGTGACGGTTTTCCCATCGGTCGACGTGTGGAACGGCTGGCCTCCGGCGAGCCAGATCATCGCATCGTAGAAGCTGCCGTCTCCCGCATCGGCTGCGATATAAACGCCGATGTCCTTGAGTTTTTTCGCAGCCTCGTAGTAGTCATCCCATGTCTTGATCTGCGTGGCATCGACGCCGGCCTGGGTGAAGATGTCGTCATTGTAGAAGAACCCCATCGGACCGGAGTCCATCGGCAGACCGTATATTCGTCCGGCAAGCTGCACCGAGGCCCATGTACCGCCCGTGTAGAAGTTGGCGTAATCGGAGCCAAGACGGTCGGTCAGGTCGAGCAGTTGGCCGGAGACCGCATACTGCGGCAATGCATAGTATTCGATCTGCGCCACGTCAGGGGTGCCGTATCCGTCCTGGATGGCGGTGTTGAGATTGTTGTAGCCGGAAATGTTCGTCCAATTGACCTTGATGTCCGGATTGGCCTTTTCGAATCGACTGATGACCTTGCCCATGCTGGGTTCCCAGCTCCACACGGTGATCTGCGTGCGATTGTCCTGCGTGGCCTGCCCGCATGAGGCAAGGGATACGGAAAGGATTGCAGCCACAACTGCCGTAGCCATTCTTGAAAGTCGCCGTCCGATCATGCCCATGGTGCAGAGTCTACTATCATCCTCTGAATCGGCCGAAAGGGGGGCAATGCAAATACGACGAGCCCCTGAGGCATGCACCTCAGGGGCTCGTTCAATCGGAAACGGTATGGGGAACCGTCAGATCATCAGGCTTTGCCTCATTGGCTTACTTGACGGTGAAGCCCTGATCCTTGCCGTAATCCTGCAGGGCCTTCTGCCAAGCGGCTACACCATCGGCGAGCTTCTGGTCGCCGGTGTAGGACTTGCCGACGTAGTCGCCGAAGATAGTGCGGGCCTTGACCTCGAAGGGCAGGAACTGGTAGTCGGAGGACACGTTCTCAGCCGCCTGGGCGAGGACCTCGTTGTACTTCTGGCCGCCGAAGTAGTCGACGTCCTGACCATCGGCGTTCTTGACGGTGGTGGCGTTCTTGAAGGAATCAGCCTCCATGGAAGCCTTGTCAGCCGGGAAGGCGCCACCGGCCACACGGGTGGCCACACCGTCGCCGTGGTTCGCGTACTCGATGAACTTGTAGGCGGCCTCGGCCTTCTTGGAGGAGGCGAGCACAGCCAGCGAAGAACCGCCGTTCTCGGAGTTGGTGGCGGAGCCGTCAGCAGTCGGCATCTGGGTCACGCGCCACTTGCCGGCGCCACCGGCAGCGGAGTTGGCCAGGTTGGCCGGCATCCAGGCACCGGTGAGCAGGGAGGCGATGGTGCCATCGACCATGCCCTTGAACCAATCCTCGGACCAGCCGGCGGTCTTGGTGTCGAGCAGGCCCTCATCGAGCAGCTTCTGCCAGTATTCGTTGAACTTCTGCACGTTCTCGTCACCGGTCAGGTTGATGGTGACTTCGGAGCCGTCGGAGGAGGTCTTGAACGGCTGTCCGCCGGCGAGCCAGGTCATCGAGTCGTAGAAGCCTGCGTCACCAGTGTCGGAAGTGATGTAGTAGTTGTCGCCAAGGGCGTGAATCTTCTTGGCGGCCTCGTAGTAGTCATCCCAGGTCTTGATCTGCTCGGCGTCAACGCCGGCCTTGTCGAAGACCTCCTTGTTGTAGAAGAAGGCCATTGGGCCGGAATCCATCGGCAGGCCGTAGACCTTGCCGCCGAACTGCACGGATGCCCACGGGCCAGGGGTGTAGAAGTCCTCGAAGCCGGAGGTCTTGTCGGTGATGTCAAGCAGGTTGCCCTTGATGGCGTACTGCGGGATGGCGTAGTACTCGACCTGGGCCACATCCGGGGCGCCCGAGCCGGCCTCGATGGCGTTGTCTAGCTGCGTGTATTCCTTGGTGTTGGTGCCGACGTTCTTCAGGTCGACCTTGATGCCGGTCTCCTTGGTGAAATCCTTGGCGACCTGGGTCAGCGTGGGCTCCCAAGCCCACACGGTGATCTCCTGCACATCACTCTCCTGTGCAGGCTGGCTGCTGGAGTTGCTGTCGGAACCGCAGGCGGCAACGGATACCAGCATGGTCACGGCGCCAGTAAGGGCGACGGCCTTCTTTGCAGCGGTGAACTTCATCGTTCTGTTTTCCTTCCTTGAACCGTCCAGAACGATTCATATGTATGTCATTCGCAACCACCAGCTGCAATCGATTCAAATTCCTTGGAATTCCCCTCGACCCTGAGATGTGGCTCCAATCGCCATCTCCAACAACTATGATTGCGTTAACATCTGCAAGTATACACACTCCGCCAACGAACGCAAGCGCGCCAATATCGGCGTGTTATCGCAAACACTATCCACAATTCCGGAATAATTGGCGTAAGCGCTTACATTCCGGTTTGCGAAAGTAGTCTTCATCCAGTCGACAATCCGCCCCCACTACGGAGGTCAGCCAAGCATTACAACGATCGCTAGCATGCTGCGCCAGAAATGCGTCAACAAATTGACTACCCGTCAGTCCCGCTTCGCGAGGGCCAGCTCCCCTGGCAAGAGGAGCCACGATATAATCGACGAATTTCACAGGCACGGCATACTAGAACCCGGCCGGCAGACCCCAATCGAATCATGACCCATCCGGATACTGCGGCGATCGCATGGGATCCGTGCTGCGCATGTTCGCAATCTATGCCAATGCGCCGGCCTCCACACAAGGCAGAGGCCGGCGCATCAATCAGACAGCGGCGTTACCGCTACAGCTTCACCACCAGAACACCGTTGGGCCGAATCGCAGCCGTATGCTCGGATTCGTTGACCTGCGCCAGCGAAGCGACCAGCGGTTCACCTTCCACATCCACCACGGCGACCTCATGCGTGCGGTTGAACAGGAACACGAAGTGGTTCTCATCCGTGGCGTCCGCGCGCTCCACGCGCAGCACCTCACCACGGTCGTCTCCAGCAGGGGTCTCGATACCAAGCTCCTCCAGCAATGCCGGCAATGTCTTGGCGAGCCCCTCACGGCCCAGACGAGCACCGACATACGCCGCCTTGCCGTCGCCGAAGTCGTTGACGGTGACGGCTGGCGCGCCGTCGAATCCGGTCCACTTGTCCGCCTTGAAGGAGGCCACCACGTGGGCGGTATCGGCCACGGAGGTGATGACATCGGCGAAATCGTGAGCCACGGCGCCGTTGGTAAGGTCGAGATGATCCATAGCGCCCGGGAAATCGTCGCCCATGGCGGCGAACTCCTCGATGCGCACACCCACCACATCACGGATGGAGCCGGGGTAACCGCCCAGCCAGACGTGATCCTTCTCATCGACCAGACCGGTGTAATAGGTCACGAACAGCTTGCCGCCATTCGCCACATATTCACGCACACGGCGCGAGGTCTCTTCCGAAAGGATGGTCAGGCTCGGCAGCACCACAGCTTCATACTGGTCCCAGGGGCCGCGGACCGGCACCACGTCGGCGGTAAGACCGTTGTCCGCCAACGCGCGGAACCACGTAAGCGGTTCGGTCCAATGGCGTACCTCCTGAGTAGGCGTGGCGGTATGTTCCGTAGCCCACTGGGACTCGTAATCGAACACGACGGCAATCTTGGATTTGACCAGCTTGGTGTCCAACAAACCTTCGTCGGCCAGTTTGCCTAGGTCGGCACCCAGTTCGCACACATCGCGGAAGATCTGGGAGTCGGCACCCGCGTGAGGCACCATCGAGGAGTGCCACTTCTCCGCGCCGGCCTTGGACTGCCGCCACTGGAAGTAGCAGATGGCGTCGGCGCCCATGGCCAGATGCGCCAAGGAGTCGCGCACCAGTTCGCCGGGCTCCACACGATAGTTGATCGGGCGCCAGTTGACGGCCGAGGTGGAATGTTCCATCAGGAACCAGGGGTTCTTGCGCGCGATGCCGTCGGTGAGGGATGCCGAGTATGCGAGCTCATCGAGGTGAGCCTCGCCCGGCGTGAAGTAATGGTCGTTGGACACGAAGTCCACGTCATAGCCCCACTTGTCGTAATCGAGGCCGGTGCCGCCGGCGGAGACCATGAAGTTCGTGGTCTGCGGCTTGCCGGGCGTGATCTCCAGCAGTGCGTCGCGTTCGGAGCGGTAGAAGTCGAGGAGTGCGTCGCTGCTGAAGCGCTTCCAGTCGAGCAGCTTGCCCGGGTTCATGAAGTTGCCGTCGCCGATGAAGCGCGGCGGGATGATCTCGGAGAAGTTGTTCATACGCTGAGCCCAGAAGGCGGTGCCCCAGGCATCGTTCACGGCGTCGATGGTGCCGTAACGCTTTTCACACCACTTTTGGAAGGCACGCTCGGCGTCTTCGGAGTAGTCGAAGCGATTATGGCAGCCGTACTCGTTGCTCACATGCCAAGAGACCACATAAGGGTTGTCCTTGTAGTGTTCGGCCATCTTGCGGCACAGGTTGAGCGCGTAGTCCAGGAACACCGGGCTGGTGGCTCGCCAGTGCTGGCGTGCGCCAGGCTGGCAGACGTCACCGCGGTAGTCGACCCAGAGGATCTCCGGGTGGGCCTGGGTCAGCCACATCGGCGGGGATGCGGTGCCGGTTGCGAGATCGACGGCGATGCCGGCCTTGCCTAGCTTGTCGATGACGCGGTCGAGCCAATCAAAGTCATAGACACCTTCCTCGGGCTCGAGCTTGGCCCAAGAGAAGATGGCGACGGAGACCAGATTGACCCCGGCTTTCTTCATCAGTTCGATGTCCTCGTCCCAGACCTCTTCGGGCCACTGGTCGGGGTTGTAGTCGCCGCCGTACCAGATGCGGGGCTTCTGCCCCTCGAGCGGTTGCGGCCAATTGAACGTCCTATGTTCAGTCATTGGTATCGTTTGTCCTTACTTGCGTAGTGATATCTCCATCGACATTCCATCTACTTCGATGGAACAGAAGCCGGTGAGCCATGGGAAACGGCTCACCGGCCAGATACTCGCCTGCTCGCTACCGCTTATTGGGCGGAATCTGCACTATGCACAGCAGGAGGAATGTCTCCATAAGGAGGATTCACTCCTTGACTGCGCCGGCGGCGAGGCCGGACTGCCAGTACTTCTGGAGCATGAGGAACGCGATGACCAGGGGGATGATCGTGATCAGGGAGCCGGTGATCACGAGGTTCTGGATCGCCTGGCCGCCGGCGGTCGAGGCCTGGTCCTTCCACTGGTTCAGGCCGATGGTCAGCGGATACCAGTTCGAGTCCTTGAGCATGATCAACGGCAGGAAGTAGTTGTTCCACGTCGCCACGATCGTGAACAGGGCGGTCGTCACGATGCCGGGAGCCAGCAGGGGCATGCTGATCGTCCAGAACGTGCGCCACTCCGAGGCGCCGTCCACGCGTGCCGCCTCCAGCAGCTCGGTCGGCACCGCCTGCTCGCTGAAGATCCACATCAGGTACAAACCGAACGGGGAGATCAGCGAGGGGATGATCATGGCCCACGGCGTGTTCGTCAGGCCCAGCTTGGCGAACAGGAGGAACTGCGGGACCGCCAGCGCGATGCCCGGCACGCTGATCGAGCCGATGATCACCGCGAACACGGCCTTCCTGCCGGGGAAGCGGAACTTCGCCAAGGCGTAGCCGCCCATAATCGCCAGCAGGGTCGCGCCGCCCGCGCCCACCACCACGTACAGGAGCGTGTTAATAAGCCAGCGGCCGAAGATCCCCTCCTGGTAGGTGAACACCGTCACGATGTTGTCCCACAGGGCGAACGACTTGCCGAAGCCCAGGCCGAACGTCGACGTGAAGTCGGCCTGCGTCTTCGTCGCGTTGATCAGCAGGTACACGAACGGGAACAGGCAGTACACGGCGAACACCGCGCACAACACCGTCATCAGCATGGAACGCCTCGGGTTATTCACGTTCGCGAACCCGGCCTTCGCCGCGCGCCTGCGCTCCGCGGCCTCGTCCCTCTCGATCCTCCTCTGACGCTCCCTCTCCGCCTTCTTCGCGGCCCGCTCCTGGGCCCTCAGCCCCGCCGCCGACACACGGGCGGAAGTCTCAGCTGCACTCATCACGCACGCTCCTTCACGATCACAGACACAATCACAATCATCCTCGAGACAGCCACCGGGCGCATCACCTCATCTGCTCCTTCATGCTCCTCAACTGCACCGCGTACGCGATCGCCATCGTGATCACCGCCATCACAATCGCCAGGGCGGCGGCATAGTTCGACTGGTTGCCGGAGAACGACAGGTTGTACGCGTACATGTTCGGCGTGTAATACGTCGTGATCGCATTGCCCGGCACCATGCTCTGCAGAATGCTCGGCTCGTTGAACAGCTGGAACGAGCCGATGATGCTGAAGATCACCGTGATCGCCAAGGAACCCCTCAACTCCGGCAGCTTGATCGACTTGACGATCTGCCACTCGCTCGCGCCGTCGATCGAGGCCGCCTCATACAGGGAATGCGGGATCGTGGACAGCGAGCTGTAGAAGATCAGCATGTTATAACCCGTGAACTCCCACGTATTGATGTTGCCGATCGACGCCAGCAGCACACTCGGGTCGAACATGTCGATGTCCGTACCCAGGAAACCGTTCAGGGAACCCACCAGACCGTACTTCGCGCCATACACGAAACCCCAGATCAGGGTCGACACCACCGCCGGCACCGCATACGGCAGGAACGTGGAGATACGGAAGAACTTCGTGCCATGCAGCTTCATGCTGTCGATCGCCAACGCCATCGCCGCCGCAAGGAACAGCATGATCGGCACCTGCACCACCGTGAACAAGGCCACACGACCAACCGACGACCAGAACTGGCCGTCCTGCAACAGCCGCGCATAGTTCTCCACACCGACGAACCGGGTGCCGCCGATCATCTGCTTCTTGAAGAACGAGATGTAAACCGCGTACACGATCGGGATGATGAACACGAACACGAACACCACCGCAAAAGGCCACATGAACTTCCAACCACGCCAATCCGCCTTATGCTTATTCACGCGCGCCCCGTCCGTTTTCACGGAAGTGGCAGCAACATCAGCTGAGGCCATTCCAACCCCTCTCCTTCGAAGGCTGTAGACAAGTGTTCCGTCATGGCTACATCACTAAAGCCATTACGGCGGTACACCCATCCCTAACAAAAATGTTTGCGTTATCATAATAACACCATTTATCATCTTGTCCAATCACCGAACAGCCGTGTTGAATACTGTGTTTTCCTCAATGCTGGTACAATGGTCACGAAAACAATGATGTTATCGTTGCCGTTTTCGATGATGTATGACATCATACGATGTGGCGCAGCAAGCCATAGCAGCAGTCGTAGGTTCCATACCGGGGGTCATAATGGCGAAGTCTTCACAAGTCTCCATGCAGGATGTGGCGAAAACCGCAGGCGTGTCCCCCCAAACCGTATCCCGCGTGGCCAATGGCAGCGACGCGGTCAAACCGGAGACCCGTCAACGGGTCGAAGCCGTCATGCAACGCCTCGGATACCGTCCGAACTACGCCGCCCGCGCGCTCAAACGCGGCAAGTTCCAGGACATCGGCGTCGTCATGTTCAACACATCATCCTTCGGTAACTCCCGTATCTTGGATTCCATCATTTCGAGCGCCGCGGATGACGACTACTCCATCACCATCCAGACCATGCGCCACGGCTCGGAGCGCACGCTGGCCGCCGCAATCGAGCGCATGCAGCAGCAACCCGTGGATGGCGTCATCGTGGTGCTCGAGGAGCGCATCTCCGACTTCGCGGGATACAAGCCACCAAAAGAGCTCCCTGTAGTACTTATCTCCGAAGGCGCCGCAGACCACTGTCCCACGGTGGACACCGACCAATACGGCTGTTCCACCGCCATCGTGGATTATCTGATGAGCAAAGGCCACAAAACGGTGTACCACATCGCCGGCCCTGCCACATCCCGAGCCGCGGAAAGCCGCGCCCGAGGATGGCGCGAGGCGCTCGAGCAGATCGGAGCCCCGGTGCCCAGCATGTACATCGGAGACTGGTGCGCGGATTCCGGCTATCAGGCAGGCGTCGCCTTGGCTCATGACCCCGACTGCACGGCTATTTACGCTGCCAACGACCAGATGGCCTATGGCGCGATTCTCGATTGCAATCCGCCGGCAAGCGCGTGCCTGACGATGTCAGCGTCGTCGGCGTCGACGATTCGTTGGCGGACATGGTGCCACGGCTGAATCTCACCACCATGCGACTGCGGTTCAAGGATGTCGGAGCCACTGCCTTCTCCATGGTCCGCCGTCAATGCGAGGGAGAGAAAGTGCCAACCGGCATCAAAACCGTCATTCCCCCTGAACTCGTCGAACGCGGCTCTGTACGCGATTTGAGCGAGTGACTGCCTCCTGCTGAGCCGCTCTGGAACTCCGATTTCGCCGAGCGCGGGTCGAAACATAGGTTTTCGCAGTCTATGGTTTATGTTTCGACCCATTTCGAGGGTGCGGAATGGGACGAAACATAAACCGATACCATCAATAACTTATGTTTCGACCCGTATGCTGCCGGGAGAAGTCATCCGAACGACTGGCGCCGACACCCACGCCCACGCCGCGCCGACGAACAAGCCCTTCCATATGATTTCTCCCCGACCTCAGCCATCACCCTCAGCTCGCGCCATCAGCCACGCTATTCTCGCTCATACAGCCAATTGGCACCCGTCAAAGGAACCTGCGCCCGCATCAGTTTCACCCAAATTGCGTTGCTGTCTACCACATCGTCATAGGTGGCATGAACTACCGTCGTCACCCCAGCGCGCAGCAGCATATCATCCCGTGACTTCTCCGCGGCCACCACCTGGTGTATGTCACGTCGTTTCGTCATCGCTGGATCGACATATTTCCGGGCCCCATCATATTCAAGGACAATGATGCGGCCATCCGGCGTATGCCATACGAAGTCGACCCGTCGTGAATGCCACGCGTTCTCCGGATCGATAAATTCATGCTGCAATTGCGGAACGGCGAAACCGCGTTCGATCATCGTGGCGCGGCACAACGATTCCCCACCGTTTTCACTACGCGCATCTGTGTAATGGAGCAGACGAAACACCGGACCGCAATCGCTATGAAGATGATCGCATTCCTCTATAACACTCTCAGCATCAACGAGTTTGCGTCGGAACGCCGAATCAAACATGCCCAGCACCACACGAAACGGATATCGCAACGCGCAATCCACAAGAGCCCTTCCCACGGTTGTAGTCAGCACGGACACCGTCCTGTTCCCAAGAGCGAAGCGAGTGGTAAGCGCCGCATCCGAGGAGACAAAAATCGGCTTCGTCTGCGACCGCATATGCCCCTGTCTGCTTGAGTTGTATGCGACGTAAATGCTCTCATCGGTCAACAAAGACCATGGATAATCCAAATCCATCGCCGCAGCTGCGCTGAGCCCTGCATACACCCAGCTTGGATGGCAACGGGACAATGCCTCCAGCACATGCAGAATACGTTGCTTGGGATTCAGGCCGCTCCAATAGGACGACTCCGCATATATGCCACGATATGGGCTGACCACCTCACCTTTGTGCATTCGACGGACCATTCGTTTACGCGTAGCCGCATTCACGCCCGCAATGCATAATTGGATCTCGGATTGATCAGCAACACTGTCACTCGACGACTTGTTCATTATTACGACCTTCCTGAATCGGCACACGCCGATTATGGTCGACGCATCCTTGCGTCTACACCGGTATCGTACGCCGGAAAGTCGTCAGGCGTTTCACTCTAGCCGCAATGCATACAGCTTCACACGGGGCAGTTGGAAGAAACGGGTCGAAACATAAGTTTTCGCAGTCTATGGTTTATGTTTCGACCCGTTTCGAGGGTGCGGAATGGGTCGAAACATAAACCGATGCCATCAATAACTTATGTTTCGACCCGTTTTGGGAGGGATTCTGGGCTGGGCTGCCCAGCAATGCTGTACAGCCCAGCTGCGCGGTATTGCGCGGTACTGCACAGCATTGCACGGTACTAAACGGCACTGCACAGGCATTATGATTATGCAGCGACGTTCAGGGGGATACGGTGCCGCCCTGCAGGCTTATGGATGGCGACGGCATGACGCGGCTTGCAGCGGAACGCGGGAGACGAACTCACGCGGCTCATCGGTGATGGGGTCGATGAAGGCCAGCCGACGGGCGACGAGCTGCAAAGGACGGCTGAAATCGTCGTACGCACGGGTCTCTATGCGCGGGTAGAAATCATCTCCGACTATGGGCAGACCGAGCGAGTTCATATGCACCCTGAGCTGGTGGGTCTTGCCGGTACGCGGGTGCAAGGTGTAGCGACAGGTCATCGAACCTGCCGCATCGGCATGAATGCCGTCCTCGAGGCCGGCGATACGGGAGGCGTCCACGAGGCGGGAGATACCGGCGATACGGGAGATACCCGCAAGACCGGCGATGTCTGCGTCCCCCGCATCGCCGGGAAGACCGGAATGGTCTTGCCGCACAGGCGTGGTCTCAAAGCGGCACGCAGAAGCACGCACGCCATACAGGGCATGCGATGGGAGACGTACAGGTGCCACCGGCATGAGCCGTTCGCCACGTTCGATAAGGGTTTCGGCGTTGACCGTGCCGGGCTCCTCGAAGGCGGCCATGGTGCCACGCAGTTTGGTGATATGGGAACGCCGCACCAGCGGGAACGGACGCGGCGGGGCAATCGGTTCGATGGTGCCGTATCGGGGACGCGCGATCGGGCGGCAAGGGGCAAGGCATTCATATACTTTGGCGGCCTGCTTATTCTGGAACAGCATCTGGTAGGCCCCACGTGATGCCTTGTCCCGCACGAAGACCAGCACGCCGGCGGTCATGCGGTCCAAGCGGTGCGCGGGAGTGATGTCTGGCTCCCCCAGCCGCTCGCGCAACCGGATCAACGCCGTCTGCCGATACCACATACCGCGAGGCATGGTGGCCAGAAAATGCGGCTTGTCCACCACGATAATCCGCTCGTCCTCATAGAGCACGTCCAGCTCGAATGGGATATGTGGCTCCTCGGTCACGTATCGATGCGGACGTGGCATGGTTTCCTCCTAACCGACTAGTGGCTCCTTCAGCACGCCGCAGCGGCCGATAGCCTCACTCGACGGTGACGGACTTGGCGAGGTTGCGCGGCTTGTCAACGTCGTAGCCCTTGAGCTGGGCCATATCCATGGCGAACAGCTGCAACGGCACCACATCCACGAGCGGGCTCATCAGCGTCGGGCAGGCAGGACGCCAGAACACCACGTCCGCATACCGCTCCACATCGGGGTCACCCTGTTCGGCCACGGCGATGATATAGGCACCGCGAGCCTTGACCTCCTCGATACCGGAGATCACCTTGGCATGCAGCACGTTGCGTCCACGCTCCGGCGGCACGATGAACACTACCGGCTCACCCTCGTCCACCAGTGCGATCGGCCCGTGCTTGAGCTCGCCGGCGGCGAAGCCCTCGGTGAACGTGTAGGCAATCTCCTTCAGCTTCAACGCGCCCTCAAGCGCCACCGGGTAGCCGACATGACGGCCGAGGAACAGGAAGGAGCTGGCGTTCACCATGCGTTCGGCGGCTGTCTGGATGGCCTTGGGCTGGGTGTCGAGCACCCACTGGATCTTGCGCGGCATGTCCTTGAGGGAATCGAGCACCTGCCGGATCTCGTCGCGGAACATCGCGCCCTTGACCTGCGCCAGATACAGGCCCAGCAGATAGGCGGCGGTGATCTGCGCCACGAACGCCTTGGTGGAGGCTACGGCCACCTCCGGCCCTGCGTGCGTGTACAGCACCGCATCGGATTCACGCGGTATGGAGGCTCCCTGCGTGTTGCAGATGGCGAGCACCTTGGAGCCCTGTTCGCGGGCATGCCGCAGGGCCATCAGCGTGTCCATGGTCTCGCCGGACTGAGAAATGGCGACCACCAAGGTACGCGGGGTCAGAATAGGGTCACGGTAGCGGAACTCATGGGCGAGTTCCACTTCCACCGGGATGCGCACCCAGTGCTCGATGGCGTATTTGGCCACGGTGCCGGCATATGCGGCCGTGCCGCAGGCCACGACGATGATCTTGTCGATGGCCTTGAAATCATGCTCGTCGATGCGCACCTCGTCCAGTGCGATGTCGCCCTTGGCGTCGAACCGGCCCAGCAGCGTGCGCTGCACGGCGGCCGGATCCTCATGAATCTCCTTGTCCATGAAGGAATCCCAGCCGCCCTTTTCAGCGGCCGAGGCGTCCCAGTCCACGGTGTAGGTCTTGGGATTGGCCACCACGTTACCGTCGAAGTCGGTGACGACGACCTTGTCGGCGGACACGCATACGGCCTGATCCTGATCGATTTCCATGGCCTGCTTGGTGTAGGCCACGAACGCGGCCACATCAGAGCCGAGGAAGTTCTCACCCTCGCCGAGCCCCACCACCAACGGGGAGTCATGACGGGCGCCGACCACGATGTCCGGCTGGCGGCAGTCGGTGGCCAGGATGGTGAATGCGCCCTGCAGCATACGGGCCATGCGGCGGACGGCCTCGAACAGATCCGGCTTGCCCTGCTCGGCGATGATCTTGTCCACGATCTTGCCGAGCAGCTTGGCTGCCACTTCAGTGTCCGTGGCGGAGGCGAAACGGTAGCCTTCGGCCTGCAAATCGAGGCGCAGCTGGGAGGCGTTCTCGATGATGCCGTTGTGGATGATGGCCACCTTGCCGTCCATGCTGGTGTGCGGGTGGGCGTTCACATCGCTCGGCTCGCCGTTCGTGGCCCAACGCGTATGGCCGATGCCCACGGTGGCAAGCGGCATGGGCTTGCGCTCGATGTCTGCGACCAGGTTCTTCAGTCGGCCGGCCTTCTTGCGCACGGCCACCGTATCCATACCAGGCGCGCTCAGCGCCACACCGGCCGAATCATAGCCACGGTATTCCAACCGCGCCAGACCCTGAAGACACACCTCAAGCGGCTTGCCGCACGCGGTTTCGACATTTCCTGCATATCCAACAATTCCACACATGGCTCACCAGCCTAGCGGACGCATATGTCCTGAGTCGAACAACCCGGCCTGTTGCAATACTATCGTCACATCTCAAAGCACTCAGGAAAACCGAGCCACCGGCCTCAACCGGCCGCCGGCCCCGCTCACTCCGCACACGTTCCGGGCATGCCTTTGTCACTTATCACAAGTTCCGGGCATACCTCCACTGACTATCACAAGTTCCGGGCATATCCCTACCAATTATTCTGGGCATATCGATACAAAATACGGCGTTCTGGGCATATGCGGTTCACGAACGACGGCGAAACCGCCCTTTCGTGATACGTATATGCCCAGAACGCCTAGAGACGTCATCCCTATGGTGGTGATATGCCCAGAATCCGTCCTTCCCCTTCCCGTTTAAGAGAGGGAAAAAGAACTTATCCTGTGCTGAGGTAATATGAACAGCCTTTCTACAGCACATGCTGCGGAGCCGTAAAACGGACAGTCCAGTGGACTGTACGTAGGCGACGCCGAAGCACGACAGTGCTGAGGTAATATGAACAGCCTTTCTACAGCACATGCTGTAGAAAGTCCTTAAACCTCGGCTCGGTCGGATGTTCGATGATCTCGGGGCCGCCCTTTTCCACGACGACTCCCCCATCCATGAACACCACCTGGTCGGCGACCTCACGGGCGAATCCGATCTCGTGGGTCACGCACACCATCGTCATGCCATCCTTGGCGAGCGAACGCATGACGCTCAGCACTTCGCCCACGAGCTCGGGATCGAGCGCGGAGGTCGGCTCATCGAACAGCATGATCTCGGGCTTCATGGCCAACGCGCGGGCGATGGCCACGCGCTGCTGCTGTCCGCCGGACAGCTGCGCGGGGTAATAGTCGAGACGATCACCGAGGCCGACGCGCTCCAATTCGGCGACGGCAAGATCGTGGGCCTCCTTCTTGGGCATGCGCTTGACGTGGACCGGCGCCTCCATCACGTTCTCCAGCGCGGTCATATGCGGGAACAGGTTGAACCGCTGGAAGACCATGCCGAGACGGGAACGCTGGGCGGCGATCTCCTTGTCGTTCAGGGTCTGCAGCATGTCCTGGCCGTTCTTGTCGACATGCTTGTAGCCGATGAGTTCGCCGTTGACTTCGATGGAGCCCCCGGTCAGCGTCTCCAATTGGTTGACGAGACGCAGGAAGGTGGACTTTCCGGAGCCGGAAGGTCCCAGGATCACGGTCACCGTGCCGGGCATGACGGTCAGGTCGATGCCTTTGAGCACGTGGAGGGAACCGAATGCCTTGTGCACCTGGGTGGCCCTGATGGCGGGGACGACGCCGGCGGCCTGGTTCGGGAGCCCGGTCTGGAACGCAGTTGTTTCAGTCATGATGATTGCCTCTCCCCTTGCTTCACGCGGTCATGCCGGTGAACGCGGCCTCGTTGAGCTTGTTCACGTCATCCTTGGGTTCACCCTCGGTCTTGCCGGGCAGCGGCGGCTGCTTGCCGCGCGTGCCCATGGCGCGGGCGTCGAAGCCCTTGCCGAAGTGCTTCTCCAGACGGGATTGAATCACCATCAGGATGGAAGTGATGAGCAGATACCAGAAGCATGCCACCAGCAGCAGCGGAATAGGCTTGTAGATGCGGTTGGCGATGGCGTTCGTGGCGAACTGGAGTTCCAGGGTGAACGGCACCGCGGTGACCAGTGATGTGGTCTTCAGCATGCCGATGGTCTCGTTGCCGGTAGGCGGGATGATGATGCGCATGGCCTGCGGCAGCACGATGCGACGCATGATCAGCGAACGGTTCATGCCGAGCGCTTCGGCGGCCTCCGTCTGGCCCGGGTCGACGGCTTCAAGACCGGCGCGCACGATTTCAGACAGATAAGCGGCCTCGTTCAGCGCCAGGCCTATCCATGCGGCGTTGAACGCGGTGACCACCACGGACGAATCGATGCTCCAGAATTCGATGGAGGTGAATGGCACGCCGAGACTGAGCTTGGGAATCAGCACGGAGAACAGGCCCCAGAAGATCAACTGCGTGTATACAGGGGTTCCGCGGAAGAACCAGATGAAGAACCAGCTGACACCGCGCAGCACCGGGTTGATGGACTTGCGCATGATCGCGAGGATCACGGACAGGATGATCGCCACCACCATGGAGATCACGGTGAGCTCGAGCGTGTAGCGGATGCCTTCCAGCACGTTCTCGTTGAACAGGTACTTCCACACGATGGCCCATTCCAGTCGTGGGTTCGTGATCATGCCCTGGATGAGCATCGCTGCCAGCAGCGCCACGATCACCGCAGCCACAATCGGCCCCGGACGCTTGACCGGCAGGGCCTTGATGCGGTTGGGGATGTCCAATCCTTCGCCGTCGATTTCTTTCTTCGCCATTCGAGATTCCTTGTGATGTATTGGAGCCGTTTCCCACAGCCTTGAACTAACGATGCACCTTAACGCATGAATGGGGCGTCCGTGTTACGACGAACACAGGCGTCCCATTCATGGACATCGAACCAGTCAGACGGTCACTGAACGTCGGGGTTGATCTCCGCCTTGGTCAGTGCGCCGGACTCGACACCCCAGTGCTCAAGAATCTTGCCGTAGGTGCCGTCGTCCATCAGCTTCTGCATGGCCTTCTGCACGGCCTCGGCGGTGGCGGAATCGCCCTTCTTGATAGCGATGGCGTTCGGCACGGAATCGAAGTCCTTGCCGAGCTGTTCCAGCTGTCCGCCGGTCTGTGCGATGGCGTAGCCGACCACCGGGGAGTCGGCGAAGAACACGTCCGCCTTGCCGGTCACCACTGCGGTGGTGGCGTCGGTCTGCTGCTTGGAGGACTGGATGGTGATGTCCTCCTTGCCATCCGCCTTGCACTGCTTGGCGGTTTCGTTGATGGCCTCTTCCTCGACGGTGCCGGTTTCGACGGCGACCTTGAGACCGCACAGGTTGTTCTCATCGACCTTGTTCGGGTTTCCCTTGGCTACGGCGTAGGCCATGCCGGAGGTGAAGTAGGACACGAAGTCGACCGATTCCATGCGCTCCTTGGTGATGGTGAACGCGGCGATGCCGAGGTCGTACTTGGAGCCGATGGCCGGGATGATGGTGTCGAAGTTGGAGGAGACCACTTCGGTCTTGAGGCCGAAGATGTTGCCTAGCGCATGGGCGAGATCCATATCGTAGCCGATCTGGGTCTTGCCGTCCGTGTCCAGGAACTCGGCCGGCGCGTAGGAAGGGTTGGTGCCGATGGTGAGCTTGCCATCGGCCTTGACGGAGTCCGGAAGCAGGGCGGCGAGCTCGTCGTCCTGCTTCACGGAGCTCACATCATAGCTGGTGATGGCTTTGGTATCACCATTGGCGGCATCCGAACCGGTGGCGGATTCATCGGTGGTGCCGCAGGCCGCTACGGCGAACAGCATGGCGACGCTGACGGCAGCGGCGGCAATAGCCTTGGTCTTCTTGAACTGCATGATGGTCTCTTCTTCTCTCTGTCGTTATGGCCTTGCCCTACGCAGCAGATGACCTGCCTTCAGACCGTAGCCAACGAATAAGCATATGTATACACTATAGTGCATACATATGCAAAAGCTCCCATGTCGGGAGCTTTTGTCATCTCAGAACCTTCGTCGTCTCACCATGTGCGCCATGCACCAGCACGCTTCGCGGGCCGCCCACAGACGCACTGGCCCACGCTCACTCGTCGACCGCAGGATTGATTTCGGCCTTGTCGATGGCGCCGGAGGACACACCCCACGTATCGAGAATCTTCTGGTAGGTGCCGTCATCCATCAGCTTCTGCATGGCCTTCTGCACCGCCTCGGCGGTGGCAGAATCGCCCTTCTTGATGGCCACGGCCTCCGGCGTCACACCGGTGTCGTCGCCAAGTGCGGCCAACGTGTCGCCGGTCTGCTCGATGGCATAGCCGGCCACCGGGGAATCGGCGTAGAACACGGACGCCTTGCCGGACGCCACGGCGGTGGTCACATCGGTCTGCAGCTTGGAGGACTGGATGTCGATTTCATCCTTGCCATCCGCTTTGCACTGGTCATTGGCAGCGGTGACTTCCTCCTCCTGCGTGGTGCCGGTCTGCACGGCCACCTTGACACCGCACAAGTTCGAGGTGTCGACCTTGTCGGGGTTGCCCTTCTTGGTGACCCACGTGGAACCGGCCTTGAAGTAGGTGACGAAATCAACGGCATCCAGACGCTCCTTCGTCACGGTGAACGAGGAGATGCCGATGTCGTACTTGGAACCGACCGAAGGAATGATGGAGTCGAAGGTCGAGGAGACAGTCTCCTCCTTGAGGCCGAACACGGCGGCCAAGGCCTTGGACAGGTCGACGTCGAAGCCGACCGGCGTCTTGCCGTCCTCGGCCAGGAACTCGGCCGGTGCATACGAGGTATCGGTGCCGACAGTCAACGTGCCGTCGCCCGCCACCGAATCAGGCAGCAGCGCGGCGATGGCATCATCCTTCTTGATGCTGCTGGTGTCGAATCCCTGTGTGCTGGTCTTGCTGGACGAACCGGAATCACCATTCGAAGTATCGCTGGTAGCGCTGTCGGTGGTGCCGCAGGCAGCCACGGCGATAAGCATTGCCGCGCTCACAGCGGCAGCCGTCATGGATTTCATTCCCATGCTGAAAGACATTGGATTTCCTCTCTCCGTAAAGTCGGCTGGGCGGGTATATTTCCCAGTTGGCTCAGAGAGTAGGACCGCAATGCTACGGCATGATTACCATTGCGAGATTCTGTTCACGTTGTGGACATATGGCGGATACGTTCGGCGGCAGGAATGCTGAGACTGGCGCGAAGAATGCCCGTTGCCGGCGGCGTGATATGAGCAGCCACCCATCCGGCAACCTGCAACCAACAACCGCCAACCGGCATACAGACGCCGCACAGCCGGCGTCCGCTAACCGACACATAGCCCGTATCAGTGCCGCATATTGGCGTACCGCATGGCACGCAACGCCTCGCGCTTGTCCTGCTCCTCGCGCAACGCCTGACGCTTGTCGAATTCCTTCTTGCCTCGGGCCAACGCGATGGCAGCCTTGACGCGCCCGTCCTTGAAATACAGACTCAACGGCACGATCGTGTATCCCTTGGCCTCGATGCCTCGGGCGAGCTTGGCGATCTGCTGACGATGCAGCAACAGCTTGCGCTTGCGCTTGGGGGCATGGTTGTTCCATGTGCCGTTCAGGTATTCGGGAATGTTGGCGCCTTCCAACCACATCTCGCCACGACGGTCGATGGAGACGAACGCCTCCGCCAACGAGGCACGCCCTTCGCGCAGCGACTTCACCTCGGTGCCGGTCAGCGCAAGTCCCGCCTCGTACTTGTCTTCGATGGCATAATCATGCCGGGCCTTCTTGTTCTGAACGATGAGCTTCTCGCCGGTCTCCTTGGCCATATCCTCCTCCTTCCTGATACTCAATAATCCCCCTCGGCATAGAGGGGAATCATCGTACTACGCGATATGTTTCGGTAGTGCTGTACGTCACAAACCCGTCGGCAAAGAGACTACCCCTCAGTCCCGCTCCGCGAGCCAGCTCGTCCCGCAATTACAGACGCGCCCCGCGCGCAACCTGCTGGCTCGCCTGTCGGCTCGCACGTTGCCTACAGACAGCTCCGCTGTCTGCTTCACGGCAACAGTCCGCCAAGGGGAGCCAAGAATAGCCACGAATCACTGACACAGGATGCCGGCTCGGTCACATAGCCCTGATGCGCTCAGTGCACGTACCAGTAGGCGCCGGCATTGGACAGCGTACGCCAACTCACGACGTATTCACCGACCACATTCATCTCGGAGATCGTCACCGTATTGCCGGAAACGGACTCCACCACCGCCACATGGCCGTAAGTGCCGTCGGCACCGGCGACCCCTGGCGGGAAGGACAAGGCCGCACCCACCTGAGGATTGTGGTCGACGCGCAGACCGTAGCCCGGCGCGGTCAGATACCATTGGCCGCCGTTGCCGAGATATGAAGGGGTCCCGATGCCCATCTGCTTACGACGGTTGTAGGCATACCATGTGCACTGGCCCCCATAGTACGCGTTGCCGTAATCACCATTCGAAGTGCCCTGACCGCCGCTGCTGCCACCCGAGCCACCTCCCGTGGTCGGCGGCACAGTCGAGGACCCGCCACCGCCTGGCTGGGTGGTACCCTGCTGACCATTATTGACCTGACCGGAAGACTGTTGCTGCTCCTTCAGATACTGCTGGTTATAGGAATCAACGCGCGAGGCGAGCAGCACCGTCTGCGCGGCCTGAGCGGCCTGCTGATCCTTCAGCGAGGACACCATGGCGGTCAGCTCGTTGCGGCGCTGCTCACCCTCCACACGCAACTGTTCCAGCGCATTGCGCTCGTTCTGCGCGGTCTCGGCAGCGGTCTGCGCTGACGCGGCCTTCTGATCGGCCTGGGTCTTCAGCGTGGAGATCTGCTTTTCGATGGCGGCCAGCCGCTCGCCACGATTCTTCGACGTGTTCAGCTCGCTTGCCGCAGAAGATGCCGCATTGGCCTCATTACGGGAGAGCGCGTCACGCGACTGCATCGAGTTCACAAAGTCCTGGGTGCTGCTCGCACCGGTCACCACGCTCATCACTTCGGATGCGCTGGAGCCGTGCATGCTTTCCCGTGCCAGTTCGGCGACAGCCGCATGCGCATCGTCGTAATCCTTACCGGTCTGCGCTATCTGCTGCTCGAGGGTCTCCTTGTCCTTTTGCGCCGCCTCAAGACGCTTGGCGGCGGCATCGGCCTCGTCCTGGGCCGCGGCGGCATCGGCGTTGGCCTGCGTCACCTTGTTCTGCGCGGCGACGATCTTGTTGTTGGTCAGATCATCCAATTCGACGATCTTATTGGCGAGCTCACTGTTCACGCCGGCCAACTGGGCCTTGAGCTGCGCCTCGCGCTGCGCCGAAGCCGCGTGCTGGTTCTGCGCATTCACCAGATTCGAATAGGTGTCCGCGGATGCAGGCTGGGCAGGAGCCACCACCAATCCGGCCACGCAGCACATGCCCGCAGTCAACGCTGCCAGAACGGGCTTCCATGTGTTCGTCGTCTTATTCATGGACGAAAAATCCTTCCTATCGCCATACAAAAGCACACCATAACATGAGAGTCTGAGAGCCGAACCACTTCCATGCCGGACTTACGCTCTCAGATAACGTCTCAGAGACACCGTGGACGCAATCACCGAAAGCAGTACCGCGCCCAGCACCAGGAACGGCGACATCATCAGCACCGTGATCTGGTTCACATACGGAATCCAAGTGACCGACTGCGCGAGCCAGCCGGTGATGAACACGCGCACGATCACCGAGAGCATCAGACACGAGAGCACCGAACCAATCAGTGACGCTATGGCGCCTTCGAGGATGAACGGCAGCCTAATGGTCCAGTTGGATGCGCCGACGTACCTCATGATCTCGGTCTCCGTACGTCTGGATGCGGCGGACATGCGGATCGTGGTGCCGGTGAGCAGAATGGCCACGAGCACCATCACGCCTGCAAGCACCGCGGTCACGGCAGTGGCACGGTTGAGCACGGCAAACACCGGATCGAATATCTGACGCTGGTCGGTGACGTCCTCGACGCCCTCCTTGCCGGACAGCACTTCCGCCACCACCTGGTATTTGGTGGGGTCCTTGAGCTTGAGCCACAGGGAATCCTGCATATCGTCGGCGGTAAGCGTACGGCCTTGGAATTCGCCGTTCGGATATTGCTTGGTGAAGGTGTTGTCGTAGAAGTCCTGTTTGCTGACGTAGTTGATGTTCGCCACCACATCGTTGAGCTCATCGCGGATGGTCTTCTGCAGATCGGTGATCTCCTTGGCGGAAGGGGCTTTGCCCGAAGCGCAGTTGGCGGATTGGCTGGTACCGTCCGGGCACAGCCAAACCACGACTTCGACCTTGTCATACCAATCGCCCTTGGCCTTGGTGATCTGGGCCTGGGTGAGCACCGAGGCGCCGATGAACAGGAACGAGATGAATGTGACCAGCGTCAGCGAAAGCAGCATGGCCACATTGCGCCGTAGATTGGTCCATGTTTCCGACAGGATGAATTGTGCGCGCATGACTCTTGCTACTTCCCCTTCTTGGCGTCCGATTCGTCGGTCGGCTCGGCGTCGGTCTTCGATGTGCCTGCGGCGGCCGCGTCGGACGATTCTCCATCCGACTGAGCCTCAGCATGCTCAGGATGCTGAGAAGACGTAGGAACCTGCCCGGCAGGTGGAGCCGGAGGCATCGGAGGCTCGGGAGGAGCCGGCGGCACCGGGTCCCGCGGCGGAGCGAACCGGGAGTCATCGGCGTTCGACGACTCGGCTTCGTCCTTCAACGGGTCGAACGCCTGCGTCTGTTCCAATGCGGCCGCCTGCTCGTCCAACGGCAATCCCTTGCCCCAGGTCAGCGTATCCTCGATGGGCGCGAAGGTCTCACCATAACGGCCGGTACGACCGGAATGCACCGAACTTGCCAATCGCGCGATGCCCTCGGACTGGCCGGCTCCCGTCTCGATGGTCTTGCTCATGGCCACCGTGTCGATCGCGGACACGGCGACGGACTCGGCGTCGGATGCGGCGACGACGTGCGACGCCACGTGGATGCGGTTGGCCTTGTCCGAGCGCGCCTCGACTTCGGCGTCCGGGAAGAACAGCGCGGAGTCATACGATCCGTGGGCCTCGTCTCGCACGATCTTGCCGTTGTGCAGCTCCACCACGCGCTTGCGCATGGAGTTGACGATCTCCTCATTATGCGTGGCCATCACCACCGTCGTGCCGGTGCGGTTGATGGAATCCAGTACCTCCATGATGCCCAGCGATGTTGTGGGATCGAGGTTGCCGGTAGGCTCGTCAGCGAGGAGGATCTGCGGATGATTCACATACGCGCGGGCGATGGCCACACGCTGCTGCTCGCCGCCGGACAGCTCATGAGGATAGTTCTTCTCCTTGCCAGTAAGTCCCACCGTATCCAGCACCTTGGGCACCAGAGACCTGATGGTGGAGCGTCGCGTACCGATCACCTCGAGCGCGAAAGCCACGTTCTCCCAGACGGTTTTGTTATTGAGCAGTTTGTAATCCTGGAATACGAATCCCAACGAACGACGGTACTGCGGCACCTGACGATTCGAAATGCGACGCAGATCGTTGCCGGCAACGCGAATCTCGCCGCTGGTGGCCTCCTCCTCACGGAGCAGGAGGCTCAGCAACGTGGTTTTGCCGGAACCGGATGCGCCGACCAGGAACACGAAATCACCACGCTCGATATCGAGGTTGATGTTGTCGAGCGCCGGGCGCGTGCCCTTCGGATAGATCTTGGACACCTTGTCCAATGAGATCAAAGCCATATTCGTTTCCTTTTATCCACGTGCGTATCCACATGTTCGCTGTTGATGGGTTCGAGTCGTCGCGCGACAGGCCGGCAGAGGGCGGGTGTTTGCCTTTACCCTTACTCTTCGGTTTCGGCAGCGCGACGCTGATCATGACGCCAGCGGATGCCTGCCTCGATGAACCCGTTGATGTCGCCATCGAACACGGCCTGCGTCTGGCTGGTCTCGTAACCGGTCCTCAGATCCTTGACCATCTGGTAGGGATGCAGCACGTAGGAACGCATCTGATCGCCCCAGCTGGCCTTGATGTCGCCCGCGAGCTCCTTCTTCTTCTTGGCCTCCTCCTCATGGCGAAGCACCAGCAGTCGGGACTGGAGCACGGCCATGGCGGACGCACGGTTCTGAATCTGCGAACGCTCGTCCTGCATGGTCACCACGATGCCGGTCGGCAAGTGGGTGATGCGCACAGCGGAATACGTGGTATTCACGCCCTGGCCGCCAGGACCGGAGGAGCAGTAGGTGTCCACGCGGATATCCGTGTCCGGGATGTCGATGTGGTCGGTCGCTTCGACCAGCGGCACCACTTCCACGGCGGCGAAGCTGGTCTGGCGGCGGCCCTGATTGTCGAACGGGGAGATGCGCACCAGTCGATGCGTGCCGCCCTCCACCGAAAGACGGCCATAGGCGTACGGCGCGTCGACCTGGAAAGTGGCGGACTTGATGCCGGCCTCTTCGGCATACGACGTGTCCATGACCTTGGCCTTGAAGCCGTTGCGTTCGCAGTAGCGCAGGTACATGCGCAGCAACATCTGCGCGAAATCGGCGGCGTCCACGCCGCCTGCGCCGGATCGGATGGTCACCACGGCGGAACGTTCGTCGTATTCGCCGTCAAGAAGGGTCTGGATCTCCATCTGGTCGAGATCCTTCTTGATTTCGCCGATCTCGTGCTGTGCGTCGTCGAGCGAATCCTGGTCCTCCTCCTCGCGGCCGAGTTCCACAAGAGTTTCCACATCGTCGATGCGCTGTCCGGCGGAGGTCAGGCGCTTGAGCTGGGATTCGGTCGCGGAAAGCTTGCTGGTGACCTTCTGCGCGTTCTCCGGATCGTCCCACAGGCCGGGGGCAGCGGCCTGCTTCTCCAGTTCCTTGATGTCGGCCTTGAGCCGATCCACGTCCAACGCCTTGGCGATGGAATCATATTTGGCCCTGGCTTCGCCTATTGCTTGGGTAAAGTCGAATTCTGCCATCGTTATACCTTCATTGTCTGTTCACGAAAATGTTCTGTTATTAATGACTATCGGCGTCTTTGGACATAAAGGCCATGAGCGAACACCGTTGCATCCTGGTGTCGCGTCATGGCCTTGCCCGGGAATCGTCACAAATCGAAACCGAGTTCTTCGGCGGCTTCAGTGGGCACCGGGTCGTTGCACCAGTAATCCTCAAGGTTCTCGTAGGTGGTCAGCGAGCGGATCTCGGCGCGGTCGATGTACAGTTCGCCGCTCAGATGGTCGGTCTCATGCTGGAAGATGCGCGCCGGCCAACCGTGCAGCTGTTCCGCGTGATGGTTGCCTTCCTCATCGTCCCATTCGGCGGTGATGTCGAGCCAGCGCTTGCGCACGGCCTGATATCCATCGAAGCTCAGGCAGCCTTCATAGAAGGATGCGGTCTTCTCCCCCACGGGGGTGTACTTCGGGTTGATGATGACGTGGAACGGGAACTCCGCGATTTCGCGCGGATCGTCCTCATCATCGCGTACATGGTCCTCGACCACGGCGAGCGCGAGCCCCAATCCGATCTGTGTGGCCGCCAGACCTACGCCCGGAGCCTCGAGCATGGTCGTATGCATGGCATCGATGAGCTTGGTGAGCGTGTGCTTGGACAGCTGCCCGGTATAGGCTGCGGTCTGCTGACGCAGCACCGGCTCGCCTGCCTGCACGATGGGCAGGATACGCTCCTTGCCGCCGGTTTTGATGAGCTGCTCAACGTCACGGTTGAGCGCGATGTCGACTTTCGCGTTTTTCCCGAACATTACAGCGCGAGCTCCTCGGCCACGATCTTGGCCAGACGGGTGCAGACTTCGTCGGCGTAGGCCTGTGTGGCGGCTTCGGCCATCACGCGCACCAGCGGCTCGGTGCCGGAGGGGCGCAGCAGCACGCGGCCGGAGTCGCCCAGCAGCTCCTCCTCGTGCTTCACCGCGGCCTGGATGCGCGGGTTGGTGGAAGCCGCCATCTTATCCACGTTCGGCACGTTGATCAGGGTCTGGGGCAGCTGCGGGAAGTCGGCAGCAAGCTCCTTGAGGCTCTTGCCGGACTTGACGACTTCGTTGCACAGGGTCAGTGCGGTCAGGGTGCCGTCGCCGGTGGTGGCGAACTCGCGGTTGATCACGTGGCCGGACTGTTCACCGCCGAGCGAATAGCCGCCCTTGAGCATCTCCTCAAGCACGTAGCGATCACCCACGGAGGTTTCCACGGTCTTGATGCCCATATCCTTCAGGGCAAGCTTCAGACCGAGGTTGCTCATCACCGTGACCACAAGGGTGTCATGGTTGAGCTTGCCTTCGCGCTTCTTGGCGCGGGCCAGAATGCCCATGATCTGATCGCCGTTGACCATGTTGCCGTCCTCGTCCACCGCGAGGCAGCGGTCGGCGTCGCCGTCGAAAGCCACGCCCATCACGGCATCGGTGGCCTTGACCATGGCCTGCAGCTGTTCGGGATGCGTGGACCCGGCATTCTTGTTGATGTTGTAGCCGTCCGGGGAGGCGTTGATCACGATGACGTCCGCTCCTGCGCGGCGCAACGCTTCGGGGGCCACCACCGAGGTGGCACCGTTGGCGCAATCGGCCACGATCTTGAGACCCTTGAGCGGCTTCGGCTGGGTCTGGTCGTCGTTGAGAGGGGCGATGGTGGAGACGAGATGGTCGATGTACAGGTTGGTGGCGGTGGTCTGGTCGTGGCTCACGCGGCCGACACCGGCACCTGTCGGACGCTCCCAGTCCTGGCCGAGCACGGCTTCGATCTCGTCTTCCTTTTCGTCGGGCAGCTTGAATCCGCCGCGGGCGAAGAACTTGATGCCGTTGTCGGGCATGGGGTTGTGCGAAGCGGAAATCACCGCGCCCATCTCCACGTTGAGCACGGAGGTCAGATAGGCGACGCCCGGGGTGGGGATGATGCCGGCGTCGATCACGTCGAAGCCGCCTGCGGACATGCCGGCAGCGAGCGCGGACGCTAGAAAATCACCGGAAACACGGGTATCACGTCCCACCAGCGCACGCCGGCGTCCTTCAGGCTGGTCGTCCTGAGTGCCGGCATCACCCAGCACACGCACTGCTGCGTCACCCAGATCAAGTGCCAGGCGTGCAGTCAAATCCTTGTTGGCCAATCCGCGAACACCATCGGTTCCAAACATTTTCGGCATACTATTGCATCCTTCGCTTGAGCGGCCTCATGCCGTCTCGTCCTATAACGTGCACCATGGTAATCGGGCGACCCCACGAATGCATGCCGTTTTGCACAATACTGCTCAATTCGGTTGCATTTGGCATGCGGGGGCCGCGAACGCACTATCCATGAACGCACCGAGGAGCATAGCGCCCCGGCAGAAAGTCTTCATGGGCCGCTTCAAACGCAATTGGCTCCCCTTCCTCACGCGAAGCCAGGAAAGGGAGCCAATCAGATCAGCGCGTATTCCGGCGGCATCTCAATGCCGGAGCGTTGCCGTGTCAGAGTGCCACCGTGTCAGAGTGCGGCGTTGTAGTCGCGCACTGCGAGCGTGCGATGCGAGGAGGCCACATTCTCCACGATCAAGCGCTTCAGCGCATTGTCCGCGGCGAAGTGTTCCTCCAGCCATGCATCGCCCAACTTGGTCAGGGTGGCGGGATCGGCATACCCGGGGTACAGCCCGTTCAACAGGCTTCCCATGTGGTAGGTCTTGTTGGCCCAGATCCAATCCACCGTCTCGAAGTACCTGGCGGCGAACGGTTCGGCGAGATCGGGGCGCGGCGTGGCGGAGAATCCACGAGCGACGGCCTCGAGCTGCGCATTGGTCAGCTCGCTGTTGTTGAGCGCCTCGTTCCAAGCCCATTCCTTGGCCTCGGCGGTGGCCTTGACCGCGCGGGCACCAAGCGCGAACTCACGGTTTTCGGTGGTGTCCCTCTTGGCGAGCTGCGCCTCGATGTCGCTGTCGCCGAATTCGTTCACCGACGCCAGCGCATTGACGATCGTCCAAGTGAAGTTGTTGTCGATGTCAAGGCCGTCAAGCGTCACCGTGCCGTCCAGCAGACCGTGCGCGTTGGCGGCGAATGCGGCATCGCCCTCCTCTCCATAGCCGAGGTAGGCGGTGATGAGCTGGAACTGGGTGTCCGACCCCGCCTCCGCGGCATTGGCCAGGGTCCACAGTTCGGCAGCGACGTGGCGCAACACCTCCTCGCGGCGGGCCGGTGCCACATAATGGTGAGCAGTGGTGCTCATGCAGGCGAGGGCGTAACGGAATGTGGTGGATTCGGTTTCGGTGGCCAGCAGACGCAGCGTCATGTCGACGAACCGTTCGGCCGGGAACTCGCCGTCACGGGTCATATCCCAGAAGGCCAGCCAGGTCACCGCACGAGCCAGGGCATCACCGAATCGATGCAGGTTGGCTTCGGCGAACGCCTGGGATTCGGCGTCGAAACGAATCTTGGTGTAGGTCAGGTCGTCGTCGTTCACCAGAATGAATGCGGGGCGCTTCTTGCCCTCCGCCGACTGGACCAGTGTGGTCTCGCCGTCCACGTCCAGCTCGAACTGGTCGGTGCGCACGACCGTGCCGCTGTCCTTATCTTCGTTGTAGAAGCCGACGGCCAGACGGTGCGGACGCAATACCGGATGCTCGTCGGGTGCGGTCTGCGTGAGCTTCAGCTCGGCGATGGTGCCGTTCCTGCCCTCCTGGACACTCGCGGCGATGGTGTTGATGCCGGATTCCTCCAGCCACTTGGCGCTCCATGCCTTGAGGTCGCGTCCGGAGGTATTCTCCAGCTCGTGCAGGAGGTCGGCCAACGTGGCGTTGGAGTAGGCATGACGGTTGAGGTAGTTGTTGATGCCGGCGAAGAACTGCTGACGGCCTACGTAGAAGGCGAGCTGCTTGAGCACGGAGGCGCCCTTGGCATAGGTGATGCCGTCGAAGTTCACATAGGTGTCGTTCAGATCGTTGATCGGCGCGACGATCGGGTGCGTGGTAGGCAGCTGATCCTGACGAAGCGCCCAGCTCTTCTCGCCGGAGCAGAAGGTGGCCCAGGCGTCATGCCATTCGGTGGCTTCGGCGGTGGCCAATGTGGACGTGAACTCGGCGAAGGATTCGTTGAGCCACAGGTCATTCCACCACTTCATGGTCACGTAATCGCCGAACCACATGTGCGCCAGCTCGTGGAGCACGGTCACCACACGGCGCTCGGCCAGAGCGTCGGTCACCTTGGATTCGAACACGTAGGAGTCACGGATGGTGACCATGCCGATGTTCTCCATGGCGCCCGCATTGTATTCTGGCACGTAGATCTGGTCGAACTTGGCGTACGGGTACGGCACGCCCCAGGTCTTGGCGTAGAAGGCGAAGCCCTTCTTGGTGATGTCGAACAGGTAGTCCACATCCTTGGCGAAGGCCTCGGCCAGAGACTGGCGGCAGTACTGGGCCATGGGCACGGTACGGCCGTCCTCGTTGTGATATTCGGTATGCCATTGCGCGTACGGACCGGCGCAGATGGCGGTCAGGTAGGAGCTCATCACCGGGGTCGGTTGGAACTTCCACAGACGGCTGGTCTCGTTCGGCTTCTCGCCCAACGTGCCATCGAGGGTTTCGCGCGGATCATCCTCAACGCTTGCCTCCGGCATGTTGGATGTCACGATCCAGCTGGCCGGCGCGAGCACCTTGAAATCGAACGTGGCCTTGAGATCGGGCTGGTCGAAGACGGCATAGACGCGGCGGGCGTCCGGGACCTCGAACTGGGAGTAGAGGTAGATGTTGCCGTCCGACGGGTCCACTGAACGGTGCAGGCCTTCGCCGGTGTTGGAGTACCGGCACAGGGCGGTGACGGTCACTTCGTTCTTGGTCTTCAGACCGGTCAGTTCGATGCGATTGTCCTGATACGCCTTTGCCGGATCCAGCGGCGTGCCATTGAGCTCGATGGCGGTGACCTCATCGGCGATAAGGTCCAGGAACGTGGATGAGCCTTCCTGCGCATTGAAACAGATCAGCGCCTTGGAACCGAAGTTCTTCGGGCCGACCGTCAAGTCAAGATCGACATGATAGTGAATCGGCGCTTCGACTACCGCCTTGCGCTCCTCGGCCTCAACGCGGGTCAGATTAGAACCGGGCATGCTGTGCGATACTCCTTATGCTCGTACCTGTGTTGTTTCGGATTCGATGTTCGGATGTTCGGATGTTCGGATTCGTACGAAATCGACGAACCGAATCATTAGTTGTTCGGTATGCTTGCGGCGCGTATCACGGGGATACGCGCCGGAGGCTGATAACTACTGGTGACTGCTGGCCTTCTGCCGATGGCTGTCCATGGACTATTGACGACTACTGGTTGTTGTCGGCGATTTCGACATCCTGGGCGATATCGGCCACAACGGGCACGATCATCGGCTTGCGGTGCAGCTGTCGGGCGACCCAGCCACCAAGCGTACGGCGCATGATCTGCTGCAGCTTGTACGTGTCCTTGGTGCCTTGCATCATCGCGTCGTTCAATTGCTCGACGATCTGGCCGCAGACCCGGTCGAATTCGCTTTCGTCTTCGGCCACGGCGTTCAGATAGATCTTCGGTCCGGTGACGACCTCGCGATTGTCGGTGTCCACCACCACGAACGCGGAGACGAAGCCCTCGGTGCCGAGGATGCGGCGCTTCTCCAGCTCTTCGTCGGTCAGCTCGCCCACCGAATCACCATCGACATACACGTAGCCGCACGGCACGGAGCCGACGACCGCGGCCTTGCCATGATAGAGGTCGACCACGTCGCCGTCTTCCGCCAATACCACGTTCTGCGGATCGACACCGGTCTTGACCGCGATCAGGCCATTGGCCACCAGATGGCGGTTCTCACCGTGGATAGGCATGGCGCACTTGGGCTTGACGATGTTGTACATGTACAGCAGCTCGCCCTCATTGCAGTGGCCGGACACGTGCACGGCGGCATTGTCTCGGTTGACGACCTTGGCGCCAAGCTGCACGAGCTTGTTGATCACCTTGTAGACGCCGTGCTCGTTGCCGGGAATCAGGGAGCTGGCAAGAATCACCGTATCGAACTCGTTGATATGGATGTCACGGTGGTTGCCGTCCGCGATGCGGCCGAGGGCGGCCATCGGTTCGCCTTGGGAACCGGTGCACATGTAGACGAGTTTGTCGTCCTGGATGTCGTTGGCCTGCTTGAGGTCGACCACAGTGCCTTCGGGAATGTGCAGGTAGCCGAGATCGGCAGCGATGGACATGTTGCGCACCATGGAACGTCCGACGAACACGACTTTGCGGCCGTACTTATGGGCGGCGTCCACCACCTGCTGCACGCGATGCACGTGGGAGGAGAAGCTTGCCACGATGATCTTGCGAGTGGCCTGGGCGAACGCCTGATCCAGTGCCGGACCGATGGAGGTCTCCGGCTTGACGAAGCCGGGAACCTCGGCGTTGGTGGAGTCCATCATCAGCAGGTCCACGCCTTTTTCGCCGATCTTGCCGAATTCCACCAGATCGGTGATGCGATGGTCGAGAGGAAGCTGGTCAAGCTTGATGTCTCCCGTGTCGATCAGCGATCCGGCCGGGGTCTTGACATAGACGGCGAGGGCGTCCGGGATGGAATGGGTCACATTGACGAATTCGAGGTCGAAGGGACCGACCTTGAGCTTCTCACGGCCGGTCACCTCCACCTTGGTGGGGTTCTGATGGTGCTCCTTGCACTTGGCGTCCACGAAGGCGAGCGTCAGCTTGGAACCGATCAGCGGGATGTCCGGACGGAGCTTGAGCAGGTACGGCACGCCGCCGATATGATCTTCATGGCCATGGGTCAGCACCAGAGCGTCCACTTTGTCGAGACGGTTCTTGATGTAGCTGAAGTCAGGCAGAATCAGGTCGACGCCGGGCTGTTCCTCCTCGGGGAACAATACACCGCAGTCGATGAGCAGCAGGTGACCGTTGTATTCGATCACGTTCATGTTACGGCCGATTTCGCCCAAGCCACCGAGCGGCGTGATGCGCATGGAGCCCTTGCGGTACTTCGGAGGCGCAATCAGCACGGCATCCTGCTGGGGAGCGGTAGGTGCCTGATTGATCTTGCGGGACGGGGTGCGGCCGCCGTCGCTCCTGTTGTTCCTGCGGTTGGAGCTGCGGCGGCGTGAATTGCTGTTTCTGGTTGTGTTCTTGTGTTCTTGTGCCATATCTTCTTGGATTTTCTGTTGTTATGCCTCTGCTCTGTCATGCAGGGGCGGCGGGCTGGCAACCCGTTACAGCAGTCCGGCAGCGCGCATGCCCTCTTCAGCCTTATCGAGCTGAGTGGCGTCGGGCCCGATATTCGGCAGACGCATGACGGTGGAGGGAATATAACCCTTGACCTTGAGCGCGGCCTTGGCCATGACGGCCTGATAGCCGTCACCGTTCAACGCGTGGACGAGAGGCGCAAGCTGGTTGGCAAGACGACGGGCAGTGGTGATATCGCCACGGTCGAATGCCTGGACAAGCTGCTGCATGGGGTTGGAGGCGACGTGGGCGATCACGGAGATGATGCCGACGGCGCCAATGGAAAGGAACGGCAGGAACAGGCCGTCATCGCCGGAATACCAGGCGAGACCTGTGCGCTGCTGCTTCTCCACTGCGGCTGCAAGATCGCCGGTGGCGTCCTTGACAGCCTTGACGTGTTCGAGTTCGGCCAGACGGTCGTATGTCTCGACCTTGACCTTCAAACCGGTACGGCCGGGAACATCGTAGACGATGATCGGCTTCTCGGCTGATTCGTCGACGGCTTTGTAATGACCGACGACACCGTCCTGCGAAGGACGGGAGTAATACGGCATGACGACGAGCACCGCGTCAGCGCCCGCTTCCTGGGTCTGCTCGACCATGCGAACCGTATGAGCGGTGTCGTTGGAGCCGGCTCCGGAAATCACCGGAACGGTCACGGCCTCCTTGACGGCCCTGACCAGTTCGACTTTCTCTTCCATGTGGGTGACAGGCGATTCACCGGTGGTGCCGTTGACCACCAGACCGTCTGCACCGTCCTCGACCAAATGCTTGGCGAGCGCGACCGCCGCATCGAAATCGACACTGCCATCCGCCTTCATAGGCGTGACCATCGCCGGCAGAATACGACCGAAAGGCGCTGGGTCAAGAAGATGCATATCATGCTCGCTCATAATGTTCACCGTACTTCCCGTTGTGGACTCTTCATCATTGATTGTCATTGATTGTCATTGATTCATTTACGATTGTCTGCGTTATGGCTGCGGCCGATTAGCCACCGCGCCGCAAGGTGCCTGTGAACGGCCGAGTGATGAACGGCCGGGCAGGGCACGCGCGTTGTTCGATGATCTGCGAACCGGCGTCCGCCGAATCACAGATCAAGGAAGTGATCGAGCCCGACTGTCAGCCCGGCCGGGGCGTCGGATGCGAGCTTGCGCACGGCGAGCAGCACTCCCGGCATGAAACTGGTGCGGTCGAAGCTGTCCGCACGGATGGTCAGCTGCTCCCCCGCATTGCCGAACAGCACCTCCTCATGTGCATTGAGCCCGCGCAGGCGGACGGCATGGACATGGATGCCGTCGATGACCTGGCCGCGCGAACCGCCGTCGGTTTCGGTGGCGTCCGGCACCGGAGCCAATCCAGCGGCCTTGCGCGCCTCGGCGATGCCTCGTGCGGTGTGGATGGCGGTGCCGGATGGCGCATCCACCTTGGTAGGATGATGCAGTTCGATGACCTCTGCGGATTCGAAGTACTTGGCCGCTTTGACGGCGAAGTAGTCGGCCAATACGGCGGAAATAGCAAAGTTCGGGGCGATGAACACCTTCTGTGTCAGAGGCTTGGGACCTTGGGCGATGGCGTCCCTGACCTGAGACAGTTTCTCGTCAGTCCAACCGGTGGTGCCGACGACGATATCCACGCCCTGACCGATGAGGGTGAGCACATTGTTCAGGCTGACGCTGGGCACGGTGAACTCCACCACCACGTCGGTGTTGTCGGCATCGATCTGCGTCAGATCATCACCTGCGTCCAAGGCCAAGGCCAACTGTGTGTCTTCGGCGTTGTTCACCGCCTCGACCACATGCGAACCCATACGGCCCTTGGCACCGACTACGGAAACTCTGATCATGTCTATCCCCCTGTTTCAGGTCAGGCGCGTATTGCTTGCTGTATTGCCGTTGTATTGCCGGTAAAACGGCAACCAGCCTATCACCGGACAGCGTACGCGCCACACGAATGTCCAATATGGCGGACGCGGCGACACCGGCTGCGACGAACGCAACGGCATCAACAGACCGGAGATCAACGAAGCCGCCATGTCAACCGGTCATCCACTGTCGTCAATCACGTCGTCTGGCGAGCCACCAACCTACAAGGGCAAGGGGCACCGCCGCCAGCGTGAACAGGAACGGCAGCATCATGCCGACATGCGGACCGGCTGCATCCAATGCGATGCCCGCCACCGACGATCCAATCGAAGTGCCTACGGTACCTGCCGTGGTCACCCAGCTCAGTCCCTCGGTCAGGGATTGAGCAGGTACCAGATCCTTGACGATGAGATTACCTGTGGCGAACAGCGGCGACACGGTCAGTCCGGCGAGTATCTCCACCAGTCCGAGCAGAAGAAGGTTGTCCATGGTGATGCGGAAGAACACGTATCCCACGGTGAGCAACGCGAGGAACATCACCATGTGCGCCCAATGCGAGCCTTTGAGCTGACGCGACCCGAAGACCAGGGCGCCGATGCATGACCCAAGCGCGAACATGGCCAGCTGGAGGCCCAGGAACGGTTCGAGGCCAAGCGCCTTCATGGATGCGGTGATCGACACATCGAATGAGGTGAAGCTCATGTTGAACACGATGAACACGGCAAGCAACGGCAGCACTCCCGCATAGAGCAAGGCGCTTCTGGGCTTGGCGCCTTGCATTTTCAGCTGGCGCAGCGTCAGCTGGTCGGCAACCGGTGCGGCGGTATCGGTGCCAGCGGCGCCGCCGGTGCCATTGGTGCCATTGCCCATCGTGGCATCTGATGCCTGACGCCGCCGGTCCGATGCGTCGTCGATGGACACCGTCTCCACAAGGAGGCGAGGCTGGGTCGATTTCAGCGAGAAGAACACGGTTCCGCCGATGCCGCATGCGAGTGTAGGCACGAACAGCTGGGATACCGGATGCACCGAGGTGGCGAGCCATGCCGCAAGGATCGGCCCCAGGATGAACACGACCTCATCGATGGCGGCTTCCATGGCATATGCGGTGTTGAGCAGCTGCTCGCCGTCCTCCACATCGCGCAAGGCGTATGACCATCGAGTTCTGACCAATGCACCGAATGAGAACTGCGTGAGCCCCATGATGATGGCCAGCACGAACAGCAGCGCAATGGGCACCCGAACCAGCGCGGCAAACGCGAATCCCAGCATGGCCGCGATCTGGACGGCGAGCGCCAGCCGTCCGACACGAGCTTGTCCGAACCGGTCGAACGCACGCGCGTAGAACGGTGTGACACAGGACATGGCGAGCACATATACCGCGCTCATGGTGCCGGCGATGGTCCAATTGTCGTACAGATGATTCAATGCCAGCACGATGCCGAGGCTCATCATGGAAATCGGCAGACGGGCCACGGCACCGGAAGGACGAGAACGCTTGGTGCCAGGCAGTGCGAACAGACGCCGATATGGCGATGGGGTGGGATACGACTTGGTAACAGCTCGAGCCGTAGACACGTATTACTCCTTACTGGTGGGTTCTCCGGCACGTGCGCCCGCCCACACGTGCCTACCGAGGGTAGCGGTTCCCGAGCAACGTCACGCGGCGCGTTTCTCCCGCGGACATAGCAGTGTATACGGTGAGCGGCGTCCATCCGCCGCCCCTGTATGCACCCATGTCATAGACCGTGTCGAGGTCTAGTCGTTGTCAGATTGTTCGGGAATTCCGGAGCTCAACTCGGTAAGGATTTCCTGTTTGGTTTTGTCGCGGGCATGCAGCTCGCGCAAGCCTTCCTGAGGCTCACTGACATAGTAGAGGGTGGCGTCGATAGCGTCTAGCGGCACGTCCTCCACCACGGAGAGCAGCAGCCGATACATATCCAGCTGGGCGAGTTTGCGCTCGATGTCCTCAGGACGCGAGGGGCGTCTGCCGGTTTTCCAATCCACCACGGTGAAACGCTTCGACGTATCGGAGACGTCAAGGCCGCCTTCGAACACCGCGTCCAGCTTCCCGTTGACGATGCCGATTGTCGGTATGTCCACGACGATCGAACGTTCGGCCCACAACGGCCTGCGCATAGCCCATCGTGATTGCGAAAGTCTGGCGCACCAGTCCCGGAGACCCTGATGCTCCGCCACAGGCAGATCAGGTGGCGTCTGCGTGCCATCCGCGGCAGCATCGATGAAGCGCTCGGCCCAGTCATGGAAACGGATGCCCGCCTGCGCAACCGGTGAGGAAAGGCGCGGGATCGGGCGCACCACATAACGCCAATAGGAGCGTTCCTCCCGTGCGCTCATGCCACCCACCATGGCCTGCAGACCGGTGACGTTCTGCCGCCCGGATGCGAGGATACGCTGCGCTCGGGCCTTGACTGCCCGATCCAGCGCCTCGCCCTCCAACGTATCCGCCATCAAATCGACATCGTCGGCCAGCAATTGCGCACGCTGAGACAATGGTCCGCATATCAGCGCCGCAGTGGATTGCCGATACGGCGCATCGGAAGAAGCGGCACCCCCGAAAGAGGCCTCGCCGACAGCACCGGCACTGGTATCGGTCGCCATCATGGACTCGGCAATGGCGATGGCATGCCGGACCTCAGCGGTTCCGCGATGTAAGCGCCGTTCGACATCTGCGCTCAACGAAACCGGCCATTGCAGGTCCACGACACGGCTTTCCTGTTCCAATGGGGTGCGCCACGCCTCGTCTACCACTGTCTCGCAGTATTCCTCGGCGCGCTCCCCCACGAAGAATCCATCCGGCGGAGCCATGCGCTCTCCTTGCGCGGAGACAAGCGCCACGGCATCGCCAAGTCGCTCCACGAACTCGCCGGCATCGACCATATGCGCGTGAGCGTGCAGGACATCATGGACCTCAAGCCAGAAATTGGACGGTTTGGCGGCACGCGACCGAGAACCCACCGCCGATGCATCCCGACCCAATTCGCTCGAATGTCGGCAATAGGTCAGCATGGCGTCATACCGGGCACGCGTCAATGCCACATAGACGAGTCGACGTTCGTCGGCATGTAGTCTTCGTCCGTATTCTTCGGCCTGTGTGAGATACCATCCTTCCGGATCCACCTCATCGACCCCATCGCCGTATTGACGCATCGATCCGAACGCCTCATCGTCGATGAGCTCGACATCTTCCAAAGATTCCAGTGATTCCACCGGGTCTGCATCCACATCGGCATCGTGCGGGAATCGTGGCAGGATGGCGGCGTCGGCTCGCATGGGAACCGGGACGGCCACGGGGTTGGTCAGCCACGAGTCTGCGGTCTCTTGGTATTCCGGGGCCACCCAGTGCCCCTGTTCCGTGCCTCCCGGATGATTGTCGTCCAATGTCACCGAAAGGTGATCGCCTTGATTGCTGGGGAATCCGCCCGCAGTCATGCCCACTATGGCCACGGCATCCCACTCCAGTCCTTTGGACTGGTGCACGGTCATCAATTCCACATCCACGGGAGCCGGAGGCAGGCTCGCCGCCTCGTCCTCCACGCTGCTCAGGTAATCGACCCATGTGATGAATCCACGCAATGATGGCGTCTGGTCAGGGGCGAGTTCCTGCGTATAGGTATCCACCAAATCCACGATGGTGTTCATCGGCGTTCGCGCCAGTGTGGGATTGACCTGATGACCGGGGTCGCGCAATGCGTTCGCTACAACCGTATCGATATCAAGGTTCAAAGCCTCGATGGCGGTTCTGACGACATCCGCAAGAGGATGCCCGATGGCACGATGCACCTGTTGCGCCGCCTGCGCCGCCTGCCGGACGGCACGACGCCCCAGCTCGCTCATTCCCTCCCAACTTGCAGGCGTATCGTTGCGCAACAGCAGGTCGGGGACGAACACCGCATTGGCCACCTGATCGCGATGTTCGCGCACCACATCGGCACGTTCGGCTTCCGGCGTATCGGCGTCAGCCAACCCGGCTTCCACCAGAGCCCGGAAACGCTGCTGCGTATTGAGATTCTCCGCGATACGGGCCAGTGCAGTCAGATCGGACGCCGACATGTTGAACCGAGCCGTGGCCAATAGACGCATCAGCGAGCCTGTGTCAGTATGGTCCGACACCACATGCAGCAGCGCCAGCACGTCCCGGATCTCCGGACGTTCCAGCAAGGCCGAATAGCCGACGACGAATGTGGTCAATCCCGCACGTTCCAAGGCTTCCTGATAGAGGGGCATACGCGTTTTCGATCTGAACAGCACGGCCACATGCACCCGTTGTCCGGCACCCTGTTCCGCCTGTGCCCCGGTTCCATGTTGCCGCTTCTCTCCGTACCGACTTACTGCTGCAGCGCAGAACCGGACGACGGCATCGATCTCCTGCCCTGCCGTATCGAACCCGAGCACGCCCATCGTGCCTTCCTCGGCATCGCTCATGGCGCCGAGCGCGGGAACGTCGACTTCATGCATCAGCGAGCTGGAAGGGCGCAACGGCGTGGAACGCAGCGGAAGCGTCAGGTCGTTGGCGGCCTCCAGCACGATTCTGCTGTTGCGTCGCGTGATGGACAGCGGGAACGGTGCGACGTCTCGCGCCATATGGAAGTCACGCTGGAACATGCGGAATGCGCCTGGACTCGCCCCACGCCATGCATAAATGGACTGGAATGGGTCACCTACCGCGTTGACCGCACAATGATTGTCGTCGTCCGGGTGGAACAGTGCGGCGATCAACGCCGCCTGTGTAGTAGAGGTGTCCTGATATTCGTCCAGCAGCACATGGCTGTACCGGCGTCGCACCCGCTCGCCGATGGAGGGGAAACGTTCGATGAGCTGATATGCGGCAATCGTGAAATCGGAGAATTCCGCCATATTACGCGCGCGTTTGGCCTGTGCATAGGCTTGTACCAGTTCCAACAGTATGTCACGTTTGCGCGTGGCGGCGAGCAATTCACCGCAATGGTACACGCATCGGGCATGCAATCGTTCGGCACGTTCCTCTATTTTGGCCTGCCAATCAGCGTCACTGTCTTTCTTGCGTCTGGTTATGGACGGGATGCGCGGCTCGCTTTCCGGTATGGGCTCCTCACCTATACTGCGCTCCAGAATCTCCATGAACGCAGTGTCCCAACGCTTGACCCGCTTCACGGCCGTATCGAAATCCGCACACCCAGCGCCGATCATGGCGCTGCCGATGGCGCCCGACAGCTCGATGACCTGTTTGGCGAGATTGGCGAATGAACCGAAGTCCCCCGCCATTGCCGAGTCCATATGTCGGTCGATCACCTCGACGGCGAGTTGCAGTGCGCCCGCTTCGCTGAGCGGCTGTGTGTTCTGGTCAAAGCCGACCAGCAGTCCATATTGACTGACCAGCGTCTGGAAAAAGGCGTCATAGGTGAAAATCGACGGCTTCAGGAATGACCTGTCCCATGACGAGGGACGCCCGATATCCTCATGATGCGCGTCGGCATTCTCTGCGTTCACTGCGGTTGCAACGTTTGCGACGGATTGGCCGGAGACTGCGGACGAGACACGGTCCAACAGTTCCCCTGCGGCTTTGCGCGTGAACGTCAGGCCGAGAATCCGCTCCGGAGCCACCCCCTGACCGATCAATGCGATGATGCGCTGCGTCATGGTGAAGGTTTTGCCGGAGCCGGCACCCGCCACCACAAGCACGTCGGCATCTGCAGGAGCATTGATAATGGCGGCCTGCTCGGCACTTGGTGTGAAGGTACTCATGCTTGCCTCGTTTCAAATACGGTGTCGACCTGCCGAGCGCAAGCCGGGCATACATTGCCCATACGGCAGAATCTGACATGTTCGGATTGGGGATGCGCGTCAAGACGAATCGACCGGCTCGCGGCCGCAGCATAGAATACGCGGGCGATCATGGTCAGCGACCATATGACCTGAGTGCCATTCAGACTCATGCATTGTTCCCACGCCGCCTCACCGACATGCTCAGGACGCTGTTCGGCGCAAAGAACGGGCATGTCATACCACGCCGACGGAGATGCGTAATGATAGCGCACGGTAAACGGTTCGGCGTTCAGGCTGCCCTCGGTGAACAGCGGAGGCTGGAACATGCCTTCGGGAGCAAAGCTCTGTGCAGGTGCCATGTTCTTGGCGACGTGGAACAGTTCGCTCTGCTCGATCCGAGGAGCTTTCCGCAATGCCGCCGCCCCACGCGGCCCGCCTTCGGGGAATACCAGTCCCAGCTGATAGCACACCAGCTGCAAATCGTTGAAGATCTGTCTCCCAACCGGCACCGCGCCTGTCTTGTAATCAATCAGGCGCTTGATTTCCCGTCCGTCCGCGAGCCGACGCGTCTCCATGCGATCGATGCGGCCGGAAAGTCGCACCGTCATGTTCTCGTCCACGCCTTCAGGCCACCCACCGACCAGCTCGCCCATCATCGCGATCAAGGTGTCACGGTCAACTGCGTGCACGCCGGGCACAGCATTGTATGCAGCGAGGATATCGTCGAATCCGAAACGCGCACTGAATGGCAGCTCGCAATCAGCCTGAACCAATGTGCCGATGGAGAACTTGCTGGAATTCTTCTCCAGATAGGCGTCCTCTGCGCCTTGGACGAAATAGCTTGCGATGTGTTTCAGCATGTCGGATGCCGAATCGTCTTTACGGATGGCCCGATACCGTTCCTGGACATCCGCTATGGCATCGGGATCGGGACGTTTGCCCCGATAGATCTCGACAAGCCTTTCGGCGACGGCCTGAACGCGTTGTTCGGAGGTCGAGGAAGCGTTCAATCCCAATCCACGCAACACTTCGTCGTCGTCATGGAGGTGATCAAGCCGTTCTTCGCTCCCCTGCTGAGCCACAGCATGGATAAGTGTGCCGAAACCGGCGTTCACCGACCCCGGCTGCGGACCGGCGAACTGGTGCTCAAGCATCCAGCACACCGGGCAAGCCCATAAACCGTCAACCGCGGAGGGAGACAGTGTCACCACTGGGGCGCCGTCATCAGGGGACCGAAGCCGACCATCGGCATGCTGATTGGCGTGATCGTCTTGATCATGATCGGATGCCGAAGTCGGATCATCGGTATTCCCGTATATGGATGGCGCCGCATCCGGCGTACTGCATTGCAGCACAAACGGCCAATCATCCGGATGAGCGGCGGCGATGCCATGCGCCGCCAATATGCCCAGCGCAGCGGCCGCGTCATTCAGCTCATCGGAGTCTTCCGCCGCCGATGACAGCGTCACTCGCGCAATGGCCACCAGTCCACGGGGATCGCCATCAAGTCCGAACCACGCATCTGATTCAACGCCGTCTTGCCGATTGCCGACCTCCGTGAATCGCGACTGCTCTTTGTCGCGGGAATACATCTCCGGCAAGTAGCCGAACAGGAAATCAGAGGGACTGGACTTGTCGTTCCACACTGCGCTTACGGTCACTTGCCGCGACGCTCGGGTCAATGCGACCAGGAAGCTCTTCTTCTCCCCCGACAGCACGGTCACGAATCGCGGGTCATGACCCGTGCCATCGGCCGCTGCCAGCGCGCCGCGCAGGACGAGCTCGACCAGTTCCTCACCACCGAACATGGTGTTTCGCCCAGCCAGATTCGGCCAGACACCTTCCTGCAGAGCGGGAATCCACACGTACGGCCAATGTCGTCCGGACGCACCGGCAGGCGTGGCAAGCGTCACCGCATCCTCCACCGGGCCCACGTGCGCCAAGGAGTCCGCCTGCACCTGCATCGTGCGGACCTGCGTCATGAAGCCCCTGATGGTTGCGCTCGCACTGGAGTCCGTCGCGAATTGGAACAGTCGCATGGCGGCATCCAACCGGTCATTGGCGACACGGCCGTCTGCGGTGTTGAGGAGTGCCGTTGATTGCCAGGCAGACGCCACCTCGACAGCATTCCATGCGATGGACAGCACGTTGCCGGGATTCTCGCGCTGGTCGTACGGCAACGCGCGAAGTTGTGCGCATATTGTCGCAACCATCCGCCACACACGGCTGAATGCACGCGACTGTGGATTGCCACCAAGCACGGCGTCGATCGCGGCAAGCACTGAAGCTACCGGTGCCGACTCATCATCCAATGCCAACATCACGAACAGCGCATCAGACCCGAAACCAAGCTCGTCCTGCGAGACGGCACCATCTTCGACCAGGGCATCATCAACCTGAATCAATGGCTGTCCGGATTCGGCGGTCTGACCGGCGTCCTCCACCGCGTCTGATTCCGCCGTCATACTGTCGCTTCTCCCAGCAGTGGAATCGGATATGCCCGCGGACAGGGTCTTAGACTCATCTTGTCCCTTCCGGGACGCCTCCGGCATCATCGACATCAATGATTCCCAACCGTGGACCAACTCAGACAACATGGCATCCTGATCCGCTACCGGTGCCAATGATTCCAAGGCATCCATGGCGGATTCGACGGGTGCGAGGCGAGCCGGCCCACCTTGTCCGGGTCTCGTTCCTGTGGTGACGAGCGGGCTGTTCATTATGGTGTTCACGCGGGCCCGCACATACGCAGCCATACGTGTCAGCGCCATGCCACGCCATCCATTCCGCCCGTCACGACCGCTCATGCCTTCCATACGCAGATAAGCAAGCTCGATAAAGGCGAACAATCCCTGTATGAAGGATTCATCTTTCAATGGACGTGTGACCGAAGAGTAACGCACTGGAACGCCATCGCGCCGCAACCGTTCGCCGAACGACCGCACAGTGGCATTGTCGTGCGCGATGACAGCCATATCGTTCCATCGGACCCGTCGGTCAAGATGTGCTCTTTTGATGCGCCAGACCACGTCATCAAGCTCTTCTCGCGCGGATCGATAAAGCCCGGTCTGTACTGTTCCGTCATGCTCCAGCCCAGTTTGTGATGCGACCCGCAATGCCGCAAGCAATTTGCCCGGGCGTCGTGACAACGGCAGTTCTTCCTCCTCTTCAGAGGGGATGGAGAGCGACACCCGTGATGCAACCACATCGGCGTAGCCCTCATGCCGGTCAGGAGCCACGTCCCGTTGCAGGGGCAACACCACCGCTTGCAGAGGGCCCGTGACGGCTCGCCGGATCACATATTCCGGATACGATCCACGGAAAGTCTGCACAGCCTCATCCGGATTGCCAATCAGTACTATCGACACCCCGGACTGGTGCAGCTCCTCCAGAAAACGCAGACCGGCCAACGTGATGTCCTGCACATCGTCCACCACCACCAACCGAGGAATGTCCATGGCATCCTGCCTGACATGCGAGGCGCGTATTCCACGGATTTCACGCGCACCATCCACCAGCAGGTATGACGCATCCACGCGGTATTGACCGGGATACGCCTGACGCTGAGCCTCGATATATTCCCGACGAAGCGCAAAAGCCAGACGCCATTGCACCGTCAGCCTGCCATCGGCGGCAACCGCATCCACCAAAGCCGGCTCCTCATGAGGCCCGACCCCCAGTTCATCCAATCGCGCCAGCATGTCACGCAGTTGGCTTACAAACGTGTCCGAGATACCCTGCGTGAACACATCAGCACTGGTCGATCCGCCCGACACCGCCCCATGATCGTCCACCACCAAGGACGCCCATTGCGCCTGGGCGAAATAATCGCGCAACAGCGCGCACGTGCCGCAATCATCTCCCGCGACCGCATGACCTACGTGCACAGCCAGCACCCGTCTCAGCAATGCGTCCTGCTCGGCTCCGTTCAATAGACGCGGCGCGGGAAGACCTTGCGCCGCACGCGATGATGCAATGACACGGAACGCCACCGCTCCAATCGTGGTGACCGGCCTGACCTGATCCGACGCCCCCAACTCGCGAATAACACGATTGCCCAGACTGTCGGCGACGACACGGCTGGAGACCGTCATGACCACGCGGGATGCACCATATCTGCGCAGGCCCTCAAGCATCACCTGCAGGGCATACTCCGTTTTCCCCGCATCAGGCACGCCTATCACCAATCTCGAGGCGCCATCGCGTTCGAGCTCATCGATCAGCCTTGCGGGATTCAGGTTCTCATTCATGATTCAAGCCTAAGCCCTGTTTTTCGAGAGGGAAAATTTTTACCCCGCCTGAGGAATGCACGTATGCTGGCAGTATCCTGAACACACAGGGGGAAACAATGATTCCAGCGTCAAGGGGGAGGCTCTGATGTCCATTGCCATAGCACCACCGCAACTGCCAGGCTATGATGTCGTGCAGCGGCTGGGTTCCGGAGCCGCCGCAACGGTCTTCCTCTACAACCAACAGATGCCGCAACGCCCCGTCGCCATCAAGGTCAGCAATGCCGCGTTGGATCCTGCATCCGCGGTCACGTTCCACAGAGAGGCCAACTTCATGGCCAGGCTTTCTTCGAATCCATATATCCTGACCGTCTACGACGCCGGAATCACCCCGGACGGACATGGATACATGGTCATGGAATATGCGCCCGGGGGCTCCTATAGAGACAAGGTGCAATCGCGATCCATGGATTGCGATCAGGTGCTCGATTTGGGCATCAAACTTGCCGGAGCGCTCTTTTGCGCCCACCGCAGCAACATCATCCACCATGACATCAAACCAAGCAATATCCTCGTCACGGCGCAGGGAGTACCGGTGCTGAGCGACTTCGGCATCTCGACCGACGCCTATGACCACACCGATACCGGGTTTTCGTTGCCTTGGGCGCCGCCTGAAGTCATAGAGCATCGTTCCAACGGATCCGAATCCGCAGACATCTATTCCCTGGGAGCGACGTTGTATGCCCTTCTGGCAGGAAACTCGCCATATCAGCACACCTATCACCCGCGTACGCAGGCAGAGCTTGCCGACCTGATCATCAACTCGCCATTGCCGCCCATACAACGACCGGATATCCCCGCGAATGTGGAATCCGTACTGGGCAAGGCGCTGGCCAAGGAACCTGATCAGCGGTACTACTCCGCGCTGGAATTCGCCCAGGCAATGCAGCGTGTTCAGCAAACCGAATACGGGCACACCACCGCGATAACGGCAGAGGGCATACCGGCATACCCTGACGACACCACACGTCAACGTCGCACCTCAACCGATCAAGGGTCCGGACCTTCCCACCGGCATTGGGGCAAACGCACCGCGATCGCAATCACGCTGGTCACGGTCATCGCCGCCTTATGCCTGTCGGTCATCATTGCGGCACCGTCGTTCACCTCGGCGCATGCACCTCATGCGAATGCTCGGGACGCGGACATGCCGGGCAAGGAAAACAATCAGGCCGAAGATACCGTCACCGGCACCGAGAACGGTCAGATTCCCTCTCCGCAGAACCTCTCCGGCCAGTATGCCGTCGATGGTTCATCGGTGACGTTCACTTGGACGAATCCAAGCCCCCAACAGGGAGACAGCTACGCCTGGTCATTCGTACAGAACGATGCATCGGACATCGGGTCTCAAGCCACTATCACGTCGGCGACATCGATTTCGGTCGCACCTCAAGATGGCGCCCAGACCTGCATTCAGGTCTCCATCATCCGCAGCGACAGGCACATGTCCGCGAATCCGGCCATAGCCTGCGCAGTCCGCCCATAGACCGCACTACGCTAGTGCACAGGACATGAAAGTTCAGGAAAGCCAATGGCCACATCATCGCACCAACAGGACAGGCGGAAGAATGCCTTCATGCGGCGCATGACGCCTGCGGCGAAACAATCCTGGGCCCTTCCGGTGATCGCTCTTCTCGTACTGCTCACACTGGTCGTCGGGGCCATCATCGTAAATGCGGCAACGCGAAGTCATGTGCAATTGGATGATGGAACCGTATGGGTCACATCGCTCAATCAGCAAAAAGCCGCACGGTTCAATGTCCGGAATCAGGAAGCGGACGCGGGCATCTCGTCATCGGCTCCACGATTTGATATCGCCCAGCATAATGGCGATACCATCCTCACCGAACCGAGACGTGCTACCGCCATCAAGGCATCCACCCTCGGCACCGAAGTCACCACTGATACGTCACCCGATATCACTGCCGTGTCGGGCGGAAGCACCCTTGCGTTCCTCAATACACGAACCGGAAACGTATGGGCCGGGCCGTCCGACCACCTCGATTCACTGGCACCGGACACAACCGCCTCGCAGATGGCGCTGGGCACTGGCGCACGCATAGCCGTGACCGACACCGGACAGGTATACGGATATCGTCCCTCAGATGGCATGGTACTCATGTTGAAGGATGCACACGCTCTATCTGCGCAGCAAATCGGATCGTTATCAGGAGGAAAACCACAACCTGCCGACAGCTTCACCGTCATCGACAACACCCCGGCAATCACATCCGGAAACACGATGATGTTCCTTGACGGCCAAGCCACCGTGGATGCCGAAGGCCCGCTCACCCTGCAGTCACCTTCCATAGACGGCAAGCAAACCGGATGGGTTGCCGCCGCATCGACGCAGGGACTCGCCATAGTCCATCTCGGCCCCAGCCACAAAGCGACATTCATCAAAACAGGCGGCACAGGCAATCCCGCCCAACCAGCGTCCATGAACAATTGCGTATATGCGGCGTGGAGCCAACAGACGAACAACTATATCCGCATATGCGCGGCCAATGGATCGCAGCGCGATATGCAGTCCCTCGAATCCGTCGACGGGACCTCGGAATTGGTGTTCCGCACCAACCACAGGCTCATCGTGCTCAATGACGTGGTCACCGGCAATGTATGGAACGTCGCCCGCAATACCAAGGTCATCCGAATCCAATGGAACAGGATCCATACCGAGACCACCGAACAGACCAAAAGCGACAGCGATTCCGCCGACAATCATCGTGAATTCTCAAAGTCGTGTTCCACGCAATCCGGGGAGATTCACGCCGCCGACGACCACATAGGCGCACGTGCCGGCAGCGGGCAGATTCTTGACGTGTTGCGCAATGACGAGCAGACGGACTGCTCTGTGCTCAGCATCACCAACGTGAGCGCCGTCAGCGGGGCAGCTGTCAAAGTCGCCCCCATCTATGATGGGCGCTATCTGCAATTGGACGCCTCCTCCACGCCCGCCGGGACCGCGACATTCTCCTATGAGATCTCCGATGGTCGAGGCCAAAGCTCCAACGCCAACGTGACCGTGGAGCTCACGGACCAAGGCAATCGTGCGCCAGTGCAATCCGATACACCCCCCGAGGTCAGCATCGAGCAAGGTGCAACTTACAACGCCAATGCGTTGGGCAGCTTCACCGACCCCGACGGCGACCCGCTGACGTTGGTTTCGGCCGTCCCGCAGAACAGCGACCAAGTGCAGGTCTCCACACGGGCAGACGGACAGCTGACGTTCAACGCCGGCTCCCAGACCTCAGGCCGAATAGGCGTCACAGTCACTGTTTCCGACGGCGAGGCCACCGGAAACGGCACGCTGTATTTCACCATCAAGCCGGCAAACACGCTGTCGGCAATCATCGATCCAGTCGTCAAGACCGCAGCCCCCGGCATAGAGACCATCATCGACCTTGTCCCATACGTGCATGGCACTTCCGTGCAGCCTGCACAGCTCAACCAAGTGGATACACCGAACAATGCGACGACAACCACCAACACGGCTGACATGTCGATTGCATTCACGGCCTCCGAGCCGGGGACCTATTACGTGCCTTATACGATTGCCCAAGGATCGAATACCACCAACGGCCTGGCGCGCGTCGATGTACGACCTGTCGCCGGAGAGGCCGCGAAACCGGTCGCCGCCAACGACGTGGCGTTGCTCAGTGCCGGGAATACGGCGATTGTGGAACCTCTCTCCAACGATGTCGACCCCATGGGCGGCATACTATCCGTCACCTCCGTGAGTGCCCCGGCAGATTCAAGCATCAAAGTGGGGCTGGTGAGCCATAAGCGCGTATACATCACCGCCCGTCAGATACCCACCTCGCCCGTGCCCATCACGTATATCGCGGCGAATGCCGCAGGCACGTCCACAGGCACCATCGTATTGCAGCCACCTGCTCTGACCGTCGCCACTTCCACTCCGAAAGCCGGCAATATCAATGCCCAAGTACGTACAGGCGGCATTGTGTCGGTGGATGTGCTGGACCATGTGGACTATCCGGACGGAACCACCATACGGTTGAAGAACAAGCTGCAATATGACAGCAACACATTCAAAGGCCTGGCCTTCGTCTCGGCGGACACCGTTCGATATCAGGCATCACAGGATACCGGCGTCTTCCCCATCACCTATACCGTGGAAGACAACCGCGGCAATGCGGCATCGGCCACCATCACCATAACCGTGCATGCCAGTAATGCCGAAAGCAAGGCGCCTCCAACCCCGCACAACACCGAAGCTCAGGTGGCCGCCGGTCACAAGGTCCGAATTCCCATCACCCTGACCGGCATCGATGCGGACGGCGATGACGACCAGCTACTCGGATTGGGGAACAAGGCTCCCTCATTGGGACGCATTTCGGAAATCGGGTCCGACTATCTGGTCTATGAGGCGTACCCGGATTCATCTGGCACCGACACCTTCTCCTATGCCGTAGAGGATTGGACCGGCCAACGTGCGCAAGCACAGATTCGCGTAGGCGTATTCCAAGGAACCTCTGATTCGGGGGTCTATGCAAGAGATGACGCCATCGCCCTGCGCCCCAATACCACCGCCACCGTACCGGTGGCCCAGAACGACATCTCCGGAGACAATACGGACCTGACTGTCGATCAAACCATACAGGCACAAGGCGTCAGCAACGCGACGGTTCAGGACAACGCCATCACCTTCACCACGCCGGACGAATCCACCACCGCGTACATCGCCTACACAGTTCGGGACAAGGCAGGTCTTTCGGATACGGCGACGCTCAGCATCACCGTCAATCCTGAAGCCCCCATAGAGCCACCAACGGCATACGATTACCGCGTTCCTTCTGCGGCCACCATAGACAAGCGATCGGTCGACGTGGATGTCTCACAATGGATCGCCAATCCCTCGGGCACAACCGACGAGCTGGCCGTGGCGGTACATCCCTCCGCCTCGGACCATGCGCGAGTCACCGGAGGCAAGCATTCGACCATCATCTCCGTCGATCTCACTGATGAGGCTCGTGCCGTCCCCTACACGGTGACCAACACCACATACGGCATCACTTCCACCGCGTTCATACAGGTACCGGCCTATGGCGTGTTTCCGCCCACATTGCGTCCCAAGGCGCCAGCGCTCAACGTCAATGCAGGTGAGACCATTGAAATCAACATCAATGACTATGTGCGTGTAGGCGCCGGCAAGGAAGCGTATATCACGAACGCCGATTCCGTAAGCGCCACCAAATCCATGAATTCCGACCTGTATGTCAACAGCACGACACTGAAGTTCACCGCAGATCAGGACTATGCCGGCCCGGCCTCCATCACCTTCACCGCAGTGGACGGCAAACACGGTTCCAAGGCGAAAATCATCAATTCGGCTGTCATCACATTGCAGATCACAGTGCTCGGGCGCACTGTCCCGCCACCCACGTTCTCCTCCCCCACCATTGATGTGGAGGCAGGTGCGACAACGACGACCATCGACCTGACCGCTCTCACCCATGCGCCGACGGGTCTTGAGGAAAACGACAAGCAATACTCATATTCCGGCGGAATCGCATCCGGCCCGGTCACCGCCACCGTATCTTCGACCGGTCTGCTCACCATCACGGCGACCATCGACGCGGCACCCGGCACCACGGCATCCGTACCGGTTACCATCACCTACAGCAAAGGCGTCGTACATGCGGGACTCACTGTGCGGGTAGCAGTATCCACACAACCGCTGGCTCACGTCGGCAACAGGGACATCACCATCAAAGCCGGGGCTTCCGCGACAGTGGACATGCTAGATGGAGCATACAACCCCTTCCCCCACTCGGCGTTGACCGTAGTCAGCTGCCGCACAGACGATGCATCCAAACTGTTCGTGACCGCATGCGGCAAGTCAGGAATCATCGAACTGTCTGCGGCCTCCGATATCGGCGCCTCCTCGCATACGGTGCTCATCACCGTCCAAGACGGCACCAAGTCCAAGGAACGTGAGGTCACAGGCAGCATCACGGCTTCTGTCGTGGACAAGCCGGACACCCCACTGCTCTCTCCCGTCGCCGGTACCGCTCAAGACGGCGCAGTTACCCTCAGCTGGGTTGCGGGATCAGCCAACGGCAGTCCGATAACCGATTATCGAGTGCAATGGACGGGAGGAGGAAGCGGTGAACGGTCCTGTGGCGCAGTGACCTCCTGCCAGATCACCGGCCTGGCCAACGGTACGACATACTCATTCACCGTGAGCGCCAGGAACGAAGTCGGTTGGTCCGCACCATCCGTCGCCGTCACGGCCACACCCGATAAGGCACCCAACGCCCCATCGCACGTCGCCGTCGAAGGAGGCAACAGAAAAGCGACAGTCACTTGGTCCGCTCCTCAAGGCGACTTCAGCGCAGTGGACAACTATACGGTGACTGTCACTGGCGCAGGGGCCACCCAGAGCAAAGAGACGGGTGGGACCAGCACCAGCGCAACATTCGATTTCAACACCAACGACATCACGGACGGCACTGCGGTCACTGCAACGGTCCGAGCCCACAACGCGACCAACTGGGGGCCGGAATCCGCAGCCTCGGATCCCGCAAGCATATGGGCAGACCCCGATGCCCCGACCGTCACCGTGTCCAACGTGGGCACCACAGTGACAGTGACTTCGCATGCCAACGACAACCGGAACGCGGGGTGCAAAGGCATCGACGTCATCGGCCAGCTCGTGGACACCACTGTGGACTGCAATGGCGGCAGCGCCACATTCACTGTGCCGCAAGCCGCACTCAACACCACCGAATATACGATAAAAGCAACAGTCAATCCACAACGCGATGCCACAGGCGCAACCGCGACCACCACGTTCACGCCGGCATACGCCATTCAAGCACCTTCCGACGTGAGCACTTCGGGAGCGGCCGACCAATGCACCGTGCGCTGGAGCAGACAGGGACTTGCACAATCATTCATCGTCACGGCAGACGGTATAGGCACGGCCGAAACCACGGACGAGACATCGTATTCATTCGCTATGCAGCCTTGGGCCACCTGCAACCATGCATCTGTGCAGCAGAAACTGAACGGCACGGCGAGCGCGGCCGCAGAGGGCGGACCATCCTCAGGACAACCATATGTCCACCAAGTCCGCGCAGCCATCACCGCACCATATGAATTACGCTGGGGAGACAATGAGCACGTGGTGAATGTGTCCGGAGGCTCGGTGAACACCTTCGGCAAGGCAGCAAGCATCCAGATCATCATCAACGACCGACCATTCACATGGATTCCCGGGCAACCGTTGGATGTCACCGGTCTTCCACAGGAGACCACATACGTATGGAGCGTCAAGGTGACCGGAGACAATGGCCTGCAGGGGCTCGACAACACGGCACAAGGCGGCACGATCCAAGGGATGCGCGCTGCCTCATCAGCCGATACAGGCACCGTCCCGACCGTCAACCCCGTTGGTGTCGATGACGATGACGACCCCCATGCCGGCATCGGTCGGCATATCAGCGTCAAAGAACACCATAATGCAGATCACAACACCGTCACGCACAATGGCGCCACAAAGCGGTATACGACCCGACCACCAGCGACTCCGAATGAACAACCATTGTCGCTGCGTGCCTCATCCAGCGTCAGCGACCTTGCACGGCATCCATGGATTCTCGGTCTGGCGAACACACCGACAAACGTCGGCGCAGACGGGAACATCTCCAATGACACCCCGAGCAAAACAACCCCCAGACCATCAAATCCCTGATTCATTCCGCACGACATCACACTTCACACATCACACTTCACACATCACACATCGGGAGAACGTATGAGCGAGCATAGCGAACAGATCACCGACGAGACACGGCTTTCAGATGCCACTCGGATATCGGACAGCACGAGGATCAGCCGACTGCCGCATAACCCTTCCGACGCGGCACCGCATAACCCTTCCGGCACAGCACCGCGCACCCCTTCCGGCACGCCGGAAACCATCTCAGGCAAGACGGAAGACACCATGGCCCAGACCTCGGTCGTCGAAGAGGCAACGACCAGCATGCTGGAACAATCGACACCGCAGATAGCCGCGTTCCAGAACTCCTACGACAGGCTGGTACACAGCATCGGCACCGTGGTCGTAGGCAAGACCATGCCGATCAGACTATGCGTCACCGCCCTTCTGGCCGGCGGACATGTCCTGCTTGAAGACAATCCCGGTACCGGTAAAACACAACTGGCTCGCGGACTGGCCAATTCCATATCCGCGAGTTTCAAACGCATCCAATTCACCCCCGATCTTCTGCCATCCGACGTGGTAGGAATCACCTATTACGACCAGAAGCATGGCGAATTCGAATTCCGCAACGGGCCGGTGTTCGCATCCATAGTGCTGGCGGATGAGATCAACCGCGCTTCCCCGAAAACCCAATCGGCGTTGCTGGAGGTCATGGAGGAGCAGAACGTCACTGTGGATGGGGTCTCGCATCAGGTGCCGCAACCGTTCATGGTGATTGCCACACAGAACCCGATAGAGCAGCTTGGCACATACGCCCTGCCTGAAGCGCAAATGGATCGCTTCCTTATCAAGACATCGATCGGCTACCCCGGCCATGACGTATCGGTGGACCTGCTCAGGCAGATCGACGTGGTCGACCGCGCACGGACCGTCTCCCCGGTGCTCACCGGCGATGACGTGCTGCGTATGCGGGAAACCGCCACCAGCGTCTATATCGATGACTCCATCCGCGAATACATCGTCCGCCTGGTCGAGGCGACGCGCCATAACGAGCGCATCGCTGTGGGATCGTCGATGCGCGGCGCCCTGGCGCTCGCGCGATGCGCCCGAATCTGGGCCGCAGCCGATGGCAGGGCCTATGTGATACCCGATGACATCACCGAACTTGCCATACCCGTTCTGGCCCATCGCATCGTGCTTGCCCCCGAAGCCTCGTTCGACGGCACCTCCGCAGAGCGTCTGATCACGCAGATTCTCAATGATGTGCCGACGCCCACGTTGAGCACCTGAAGGACACGGCCATGAGTATTCGATCCAGCACCATGCCGCATTCATCGTCACGCATACATCCCAGGCGCATGTTCGTCAATGCGGTCAGACATATCGCCCATGCTGTCAATGCCTGCATCTCCCCGCTCGGATGGGCGGTAGGGCTGAGCGCCGCAGCCTGCCTCGGATCGTTCGCATGGCTCGGATGGCATGAGCTGCTCGCTTTCGGCATCACGGCCGCAGTGATGCTCATCGTCGCGGTCGTACTGTCCCTGGGCAACACCAGTTTCACCGCACATATCAGCGCGTCAAATCAACGCGTGACCGTGGGTGACGACATACGCATCACCATTGATATCGACAACACCAGTGCCGCAGCCACGGCCAGCGCGCAAGGCAGCCTGCCCATCGGAGACGAACATGAATGGTTCAGCATCCCCATGCTGGCGCCACGGCAAGCCAAACGCACCGAGCTGGCATTCCGCGCCCTGCAACGCGCCGCCCTGCCCATCGGACCGTTGCACATCCGCAAAGGGGACCCCTTCGGACTGATTCGCCATGACAAACGATTGGCCGAGCGCATCATCGTCTACATCCATCCGAAAACAATTCCGCTGCGTTCAGTGAATGCGGGCATTCCCCGCGACCTGGAAGGGCGTCCTTCCGGACAGATCGTCGATGACGACCTCGACTTCCACGGGTTGCGTGAGTATACGCCCGGAGATGATGTGCGCAACGTGCATTGGCTGAGCTCGGCAAAAACCGGCTCCCTGATGATCCGTCAGTATGAGGCCACGAAACGCACAGACACCTCGCTGACCATCAGCGTCAATCCTGATGGATACGCCACAGCACAGGAATTCGAACTGGGGGTCTCCATCCATGCGTCCATCGGCGTCGCATGTCTTGCACAGCATAGACCCGTCTCCACGCATGCCGGAACCAGACACGTCCGCCCGCGCAATGCGATGCTGCTGCTTGACGAAGCCAGCGGCATCGCACCGAGCCGGCAGAGTCAAGACCATCTCAATCCCGTACAGAGCACTCTGGAGCACTCGCCCGACGCCTCATGCTACATGTTCGTCGTGGGTTCTCTCATCACCGTCGATCAGCTCAAGCAAGCCACTCAGGCATTACCCCCATCAGCCAAGTGCGTGGTGCTGCAAGCCAGCGTAGGCGCATATCGCTCCATGGAACGGTTCGCCCGCTTCACTCTGGCGACGGTGGGCGAACTGGATGACCTTCCCCTCATCATGAAGGCCCTCACATGACAGCCGACATACTCTCCCGCCTATCCACCCGTCTTTTGCCCCGCCTGTCCGCCAACACCTCAGACACCGGTTCATGGGCGGACTCTCCCCAATCGGCGATCTGGACAATCGGCAACGGCACACGCCATGCGGCGAGCGCCACACGGCAGTCGCGAACCGCCAGCATCGGCAGTCTCGCAGTCATCGTCATCCTGATGTTGCTGTCACTGTCAAATCTCATCGACGTATACGGCGACCCTGCGGCATGGGCCATCACCGCAATCACCGCCACCCTGCTTGGCGCCGTGATCACATTCGCCGGACTGGTGCCGTCATTGCGATTATGGTGGCAACTGGTGTTCCTCGCCGGCTCCCAGTTCCTTCTCGGGCCGATCATCACACTTCCTCACACCACCATCGCCCACGTAATCCCCAGTCTTGATACGATAAGCCAAGGCTGGTATGCCATGCTTGGCTCCTTTACATACCTGATTTCCATCGATCCTCCCGTCGGCACCGCAGATGGCTCCTTGATGGCTGTATGGAGCATGGGCCTTCTGCTGACTTTTCTGGCGGGATCATTCGCCGTGTCGTCCAACGCCTGGCTCTCGCTGGTCAGTGCCCTGCCATTGGCTGCGGCCATGGCATCATGCGCGCTGTTGGGGACCAGTACCGGCTGGCATCGTGCAACCAGCGGCATCATAACCGCCATACTGCTCATTGTCTGGCTGTCGTGGCGCGTGGGATTCCTGGAATGGAAGCGATGGGTTCCCTCACTAATCATTCCGGCCCTCGCCGCCACCCTGGCGATCGCAGGAACGATAGCCATTCCGCAGCATCGCTTGATACTGCGGGATCATTATGAGCCGCCGATCAACCCGTATGACTACACCAGCCCGTTAAGCGGGATGCGTTCATACTTCAAGAACCACAAGGATGACGTGCTCCTAAGCGTCACCGGCCTGCCCGCCGGGACACCGGTGCGCCTGGCCGTGATGGACCGCTTCGATGGTTCGGTGTGGAATCTGTCCGATTCCGCCCAGGCATCGGATTCCTCCGATTATCGCCGGGTGGGCTCATCCATCGCCACAGATGAACGGGGCAAGCCATTCACCGCCACCTTCCATGTACATCAAGGGCTCGGCGACACGTGGCTACCCTTGGCCGGTGCCGCCACCCGTGTTCGATTTACCACAAGCGACGATGCCGATTCGTTCTATTACAATTCCGGCACCGATTCCGCTATTTTCGCCGCCGGCCTGCGTGCAGACATGACCTATAGCGAATCCGGCGTCCTCCCCACTGTTCCCAGCGCATCGCAAATCAGCAATGCACCAGCCGCACACATCGATCAGCCGCCGGCCGACGATGTACCGGATGCCGTCGGCAAGTTCGCCACCGCTGTGGCCGGCGGACAGGCCACCGGTGGCGCCGCCGCCGAGACCATCACCAAGGCACTGAAAGACTCCGGCTGGTTCTCGCACGGGCTGCAAGGCGACTACCCGTCCGCAGCAGGACATGGCAGCTATCGCATCAACGCGCTGCTCACGGGCACGGCAATGGTGGGCGACTCCGAACAATATGCATCGGCAATGGCTTTGATGGCACGCGAATTGGGCATACCCTCCCGAGTGGTCATGGGATTCCTGCCCAAAGACAGCGACGGCAGCATTTCCAAGTCCCGTACCACCACATCGGATCATACGACCACCATTGCGTTCACCGGCAATGACGTCGCCGCATGGGTGGAGATCAAACTGAACGACTTCGGCTGGGTGGCGTTCTATCCCACCCCCAAAGAGACCAAGGTCCCCGACGACACTCAGAATCTGGTTCCCCCAAAGCCGCAGACACTGGTGCGGCAGCCACCCGTGCCACTGACCAATCCGCTGCGCGATCAGACGCAGGCCAAAGGGCTGAGCTCACTGTCGGGCGTGGACGCCGATCCGCCGGCCAGCTCGGTTTGGGACCGCGTATGGCACATCGCCCGTCCAATACTCGTGTATGGCAGTCCACTATGGGCACTCATCCTCGTCTGCACGATGATTCTCGCCTATAAGGCTTTGCTACTGGCCCGCGCAAGACGTCGAGGCTCTCCGAAAACGCGTGTGGCCGCGGGATGGGAGGCCGTCCGTACACTGGCCTTGCAAAGCGGCGTTTCCGTACGCGGCACCAGACGCGAACAGGCGAACGGCATAGCCCACGAACTGCATACATCGCCGAAATTGTTGCAGCAACTGAGCCGGGACGCAGATTATGTCACCTTCTCCGGCCAAGACATACCACCGGCACAAGCCGATAGGTATTGGAACCAGGTTGATGCGGCGCGTGCAGCACTGTTGCATTCGTTGCCTCGGCTGAGGCGACTCGTCACGATGCTTTCCCTACAAGGGATTGCGCGCAACGCAGTCCGGCGTGACAGTACCACGCGCGTACGCACTGCCCATCCTGCTGAGTCCCATCATGAAACGACACGGCAGGATAGGCAACAGTCGCGATTATCGTAGAGAGCAAGGAGGCAATCTTCCAAGGAGGCAGTCCCATGGTCGACTATGACACCGCAGTCGCTGCAGTTCAAGATCCCGATGCCGATCCGATACTATTGGCGAAAATCGCCTATGAGAACCCGGAGTTCGGTGCCAATGTGGCGGTGAATCCCCGTTGCTACCCCGGACTGAAACGTTGGCTCGCCGAGTTCGGCGATGCCCGAGCCCGTGAAACGCTGTCGCAACTGGGCATTACCGCCGATTCCATCGGTGGGCCGGTGCAGAACCGACCTGACATCGAGCGAGAAGAGGCGGAGCGTTCTGCTGTGAATTCCGCTGCAGCTGCCGCGAATGCCGCTGCGGGTGCTGCAAGTTCCGTTGCAGATGCCGCTGCAAAATCCTCCGTGAGTTCCGCCGCAAATGCCGCAAATTCCGCCACTCACGAATTCCAGTCCCAGCGTGAAGCTCAATCGCCAGCAGCCAAAGAGCCGGTGCCCACCAACCCATATGGATTCACGGTGCAGCAGGCACTGACCACCACCGACCAGATGACCATCGCACAGATCGCACAATATGCGCCTGAACTGCGCGCCTGCATAGCCCGCAATCCCAACACGTATCCGGCACTGCTGGATTGGCTCCGACAACTGGGCGATCCCGACATCGATGCGGCGCTGGCCTCCAGGAGGTAGCGTTCATCGCCGGCGCACTACACCGACGACATGCCGCAAAGCAGTCACAGGCTAACAACAAAGGACAGTAATCATGGCCATACTTCCCTATCCACCGGCACCTGAACCCGGATGGTATGCCGACGATGTGAAGACCAGCGATGTCAGCCATCCACTACCCCAGCCAATACGCAAGCAACAGCCGAACAAAACCCCGCTGGCAGACGGGGTGCAGCCGAACGGCATCATGCGGCCGAACACCGCGAAGCAGCCAGCCGGCACCGCACAACCAGCCGGCACCGCACAACCAGCCGGCACCGCGCAACCAGCCAGCATCGCACAACCAGCCAGCTCTGCGCGGCCAATCATCACGGCACAGCCCAACCATACTTCACCACCGAGCAGTGCCGCACAACCATCAGAAGCACCCCACCGATTCGTGCTGCATAACGACACGACGGGTCAAAACATCACAGTGAGCCGTAATACCCTTCTCGGACGCAAACCGGCGCTGAACTCGTTGCAGGGCTTCACCATCGCACGAATCGACGATCCGACGCGCACGACCTCCCGCACCCATGCGACGCTCAGCATCGACGACCAAGGGCGGCTTTGGATTGAGGATTGTGACTCTTTGAACGGCACCTACATCATCCGGGGCAACCATGAAACCCAAGTGCCAGCGGGCACACCGATGCGTCTCGATATTCCGGCAACGGTCCGTCTGGGCGACCTCTTCTTCAAGCTGACCCAAATGTGACAGACCTGTGACAGACCTGTGACAAACCCTAGTGGTCTGTCTCGCTAACAAATGACGGGTGCCAGGCAAACGCCCGACACCCGTCATCGACCTGTCATCGGTCAATCAGCGCTCACTGCTGCGCATCATCACCGTCAGTCAAATCGCCCTGATCGGAGTAGAAATCGTCAGGGTTGAAGTCGTCACCGAGCTTCAGATCACCGAACTCCAAGTTGGAGAAGTTCAGATCGGACAGATCGGAGTCGGAGAAGCTCGCATCGCCGAGATCGTTGTCACCACCCAGACCGAAGTTCGGGTAGATGGTGTCGCGGATGGCCTTGTCAGGCTCCACCACAGCGTTGCGGTAACGGGCAAGACCCGTACCGGCCGGGATGAGCTTACCGATGATGACGTTCTCCTTGAGGCCCTTGAGGTCATCGACCTTCTCGGAGAGCGCGGCTTCGGTAAGCACGCGGGTGGTCTCCTGGAAGGAGGCGGCGGACAGCCAGGAATCGGTGGCCAAGGATGCCTTGGTGATACCCATCAGGGCAGGACGGCCGACCGCAGGCTTGCCACCGTTCTTGACCACGTTGCGGTTGATCTCGCGGAAGCGAGCGTTGTCCACCAGCTCGCCCGGCAGCAGGTCGGTGTCGCCGGAGTCGATGATGGTCACGCGACGGGTCATCTGGTGCACGATGACCTCGATGTGCTTGTCGTGGATGTCCACACCCTGGGAGCGGTACACGGTGTGCACTTCCTCCACGATGTTGACCTGAGCGGCGCGCTTGCCGAGGATGGTGAGGATCTTCTTCGGATCCACGGAACCTTCGACCAGCTGGGTGCCGACCTTGATGTGATCGCCATCGGCCACCTTGAGCGGAACGCGCTTGGAGACCTGGTAGGTGATCGGCTTGATCACGCCGTCTTCCTTCGGTGCGCCAGAATCGGCGTCCGGGGTCAGGATGATCTGGCGACCGCGATCGTTCTCCATGATCTTGATGGTGCCGGCGAACTCGGTGATCGGAGCCTCACCCTTCGGGGTACGGGCTTCGAAAAGCTCGGTGACACGAGGAAGACCCTGCGTGATATCGGATGCTGCGGCGACGCCACCGGAGTGGAAGGAACGCAGCGTCAGCTGGGTACCAGGCTCGCCGATGGACTGGGCGGCGACGATACCGACGGTTTCGCCGACATCGACCAGAGTGTTGGTGGCCAGGGACCAGCCATAGCACTTGGAGCACACACCACGCTTGGATTCGCAGGTCAGCACGGAACGGCACTTGACCTCTTCCACACCGTGGGCCACGAGGTCGTTGAGCACGTCCATGGACAGGGCGTCGTCACGCTTGTACAGCACGGTCTTGCCGTCGGCCGGGTCGATGACATCGGCGGCGAGCAGACGGGAGTACGGGCCACCGTCGGCGGCCTTGACGAGGTTCAAGTTGCCGTCGGCGTCGCGGTCGGCCACGCGGATCATGAGGCCGGCCTTGGTGCCGCAGTCCTCTTCGCGGACGATGACGTCCTGGGAGACATCCACCAGACGACGGGTCAGGTAACCGGATTCTGCGGTACGCAGTGCGGTATCGGCCAGACCCTTACGCGCGCCGTGCTGGGAGATGAAGTACTCCAGCACGGACAGGCCGTCACGGTAGTTGGACTTCACAGGACGAGGAATGATCTCGCCCTTCGGGTTGGCCACGAGGCCACGCATGCCTGCGATCTGGTTGATCTGCATCATGTTGCCTCGTGCACCGGACTGCACGATGATGGCCAGGTTGGAGGTCGGGTCGAACTTGTCTTCGACTTCCTTGGACACCTCGGCGGTGCATTCGGTCCACAGGTCGATGAGCTCCTGACGGCGGGCCTCCTCGGTCAGCAGACCCATCTCGTAGTTGGCATTGACCTTGTCGGCCTTGGCTTCGAACTCGGCGATCTTCTGGTCGCGCTCAGGCGGCTCGTTCACGTCGGAGAAGGCGAAGGACACGCCGGACCACGGGGCGCGGGTGAAGCCGAGGTCCTTCAGGGCGTCCAGCGTCGCAGCCACCTGCTGGGTGGAGTAACGCATGGCGATGTCATCGACGATCTTGGACAGGCGACCCTTGGCCACCTGCTCGTTGACGAACGGATAGTCGGTCGGCAGCGTCTCGTTGAACAGGATGCGGCCATATGAGGTCGCGAACAGGACGGTGCCGTCGTGCAGACGCTCTTCCTTGGCCACGCCGGTCTCGCCGTCGCGCGGGTCGACCACCTTGACTTCGCCGGGCTCCCAGTTCTTCGGGAGGGTGAAGGTCTTGGGCAGGCGGATAAGCACCTTGGCCTGCATGTCGATCTCGTGACGGTCGAGAGCCATCTCGGCCTCCTCGAGGGAGGAGAACACGCGGCCCTGGCCCTTGGCACCGTCGATGACGGTGGACAGGTAGTACAGACCGAGGATCATATCCTGGGACGGCATGGTCACGGTGTGGCCGTCGGCCGGCTTCAGGATGTTGTCGGAGGCCATCATCAGGGAGCGTGCCTCAGCCTGGGCTTCGGCGGACAGTGGCAGGTGGACTGCCATCTGGTCGCCATCGAAGTCGGCGTTGAAGGCGGCGCAGGCCAGAGGCGGCAGGTGGATGGCCTTGCCTTCCACCAGGATCGGTTCGAAGGCCTGAATGCCCAGACGGTGCAGCGTAGGTGCACGGTTGAGGAGCACCGGATGCTCGGAGATGACCTCTTCGAGCACGCCCCACACCTCGGAGTCGCCGCGGTCGACCAGACGCTTGGCGGACTTCATGTTCTGTGCATAGTTCAGGTCGACGAGGCGCTTGATGACGAACGGCTTGAACAGCTCGAGGGCCATCGGCTTCGGCAGACCGCACTGGTGCATACGCAGGGACGGGCCGACCACGATCACGGAACGGCCGGAGTAGTCGACTCGCTTACCGAGCAGGTTCTGGCGGAAACGACCCTGCTTACCCTTGAGCATGTCGGACAGGGACTTGAGCGGGCGGTTGGACGCACCGGTGACAGGGCGGCCACGACGACCGTTGTCGAACAGCGAGTCGACGGCCTCCTGAAGCATGCGCTTCTCGTTGTTGAGCATGATCTCGGGGGCGCCGAGCTCGATCAGTCGCTTCAGACGGTTGTTGCGGTTGATCACACGACGGTACAGGTCGTTCAGATCGGAGGTGGCGAAACGGCCACCGTCGAGCTGGACCATCGGCCGCAGATCCGGCGGGATGACCGGGATCACGTCGAGCACCATGGCCTCCGGCTTGTTGCCGGTGGTCAGGAAGGCGTTGACGACCTTCAGGCGCTTCAGCGCCTTGGTCTTACGCTGTTCGGAAGCGTCCTTGATCTCCTCGCGCAGCTCCTTGGAGATGGCTTCGAGGTCGAGGGACTGCAGGCGCTTCTTGATGGCCTCGGCGCCCATGCAGCCGTCGAAGTAGTCGCCGTAGCGATCCTGCATCTCACGCCACAGATCGACGTCATCGACCATGTCGCCGGGCTTGAGCTTCTTGAACTTGTCGAAGACGGCGTCCACGCGGGCGATCTGGTCGTTGTAACGGGTGCGAATGGCTGCCATGTCGCGCTCGGCTCCGTTGCGCAGCTTGGCGCGGGCCGGGCCCTTGGCCTCGCCAGCCTCCTCGAGAGCGGCGAGATCCTCCTCCACCTTCTTGGCGCGGGCTTCGATATCGGCGTCACGACGCTGCTCGAGACGGGAGATCTCGGAGTCGAACTCGTCCTGCAGGCCGGGCAGGTCGTTGTGGCGTTCCTCATCGTTCACTTCGGTGACCATGTAGGAGGCGAAGTAGATGACGCGCTCCAGATCCTTCGGGGTGACGTTCAGCAGGTAGCCGAGACGGGAAGGCACACCCTTGAAGAACCAGATGTGAGTCACGGGTGCGGCCAGCTCGATGTGGCCCATGCGTTCACGGCGCACGCGGCTGCGGGTCACTTCGACGCCGCAACGCTCGCAGACGATGCCCTTGAAGCGCACACGCTTGTACTTGCCGCAGGCGCACTCCCAGTCGCGGGTCGGACCGAAGATCTGCTCACCGAACAGACCGTCCTTCTCGGGCTTCAGAGTACGGTAATTGATGGTTTCAGGCTTCTTGACCTCGCCGTGGCTCCAGCCGCGGATATCGTCTGCAGTGGCCAGGCCGATGCGAAGCTTGTCAAATGCGTTGACGTCCAGCACTTATAAATCCGTTCCTTGTTGAAAATGTTTCGTTCACGCTGTGTGGAGCCGCATATCGATCGGGCTGCCCCGGGGCCGGTCTCATACCGTTGAGACCGGCCGATGCCGGGGGCATCGTAATCGGGCATGCGGCCCGTGGGATCACTGGTATTCGGGCTCGTCGACCTTCTGGTCTTCCTTGGCGGCCGCGTCCGGGCGGGCGCCGATGTTGAAGCCCAGGTCGTCGGTGGAGCTCACCGGATCGTCTTCCTCGTCCTTCATGTCGATGGCCACGCCTTCGGCGTTGAGCACTTCGACGTTGAGGGACAGGGACTGCATTTCCTTCAGGAGCACCTTGAAGGACTCAGGGATGCCTGCCGGCGGCAGGTTATCACCCTTGACGATGGCGCCATAGACACGCACACGGCCGTCGACGTCATCGGACTTGGTGGTCATCATCTCGTGCAGCGTGTAGGCGGCACCGTAGGCCTCAAGGGCCCACACCTCCATCTCGCCGAAGCGCTGGCCACCGAACTGGGCCTTGCCACCAAGCGGCTGCTGGGTGATCATGGAGTACGGACCGGTGGAGCGTGCGTGGATCTTGTCGTCGACCAGGTGGTGCAGCTTCAGCATGTACATGTAGCCGACGGAGATCTGCTTGGTGTACGGTTCGCCGGTACGGCCGTCGAACAGGGTCGCCTTGCCGTCGGGGCCCACGAGGCGGTCGCCGTCGCGGTTCGGCAGCGTGGTGGACAGCAGGCCCTTGAGCACTTCCGGCTTGACGCCGTCGAACACCGGGGTGGCCACCGGGGTGCCCGGTTCGGCCTTCTCGGCGCCTGCCGGCACCAGCTTCTTCCATTCGGCTTCCAGGTTCGGGTCGAGGGAGATGTCCCAGCCGGCGTGGGCGATCCAGCCGAGGTGCAGTTCGAGCACCTGGCCCAGATTCATTCGAGAAGGCACGCCCAGCGGGTTCAGCATGATGTCCACCGGGGTACCGTCGGCGAGGAATGGCATGTCCTCTTCGGGCAGGATGCGGGAGATGCAGCCCTTGTTGCCGTGGCGGCCGGAGAGCTTGTCGCCCACCGTGATCTTACGGTGCTGGGCGATGTAGACGCGGATCATCTGGTTCACGCCGTTGGGCAGCTCGTCGCCGTCCTCCTCGGCATCCTCGCGGGTGATCTCCTTGACGCCGATGACGGTACCGGTCTCGCCGTGGGGCACGCGCAGGGAGGTGTCGCGCACCTCGCGGGACTTCTCGCCGAAGATGGCGCGCAGCAGTCGCTCCTCCGGGGTCAGCTCGGTCTCGCCCTTCGGGGTCACCTTGCCGACCAGGATGTCGCCGGCCTCGACTTCGGCGCCGATGCGGATGATGCCGCGCTCGTCGAGGTTGGCCACGGCGTCCTCGCCGACGTTCGGCAGGTCGCGGGTGATCTCTTCGGCACCGAGCTTGGTCTCACGTGCGTCGATCTCGTACTCCTCGATGTGGATGGAGGAGAGCGTGTCGTCCTGCACGAGGCGCTGGGAGATGATCACGGCGTCCTCGTAGTTGTAGCCGTTCCAAGGCATGAAGGCGATGAGCAGGTTCTTGCCCAGAGCCAGGTCGCCGTTCTGGATCGCGGGGCCATCGGCCATGACCGAGCCGGCCTCCACTCGCTCGCCATCATGCACAATCGGGCGCTGGTTGTAGCAGGTGGTCTGGTTGGAGCGCTGGAACTTGGCCAGCTTGTAGGAGCTGGTGGTGCCATCGTCGTTCATCACGCGGATCAGATCAGCGGAGACGTAGGTCACCACGCCGTCCTTGTCGGACTTGATCACATCGCCGGAATCGTTGGCGGCGCGCCATTCGGAACCGGTGCCCACCAGCGGGCGCTCGGATTCGATCAGCGGCACGGCCTGACGCTGCATGTTGGTACCCATCAGTGCACGGTGGCCCTCATCGTGCTCCAAGAACGGGATCAGGGAGGCACCGAGGGAGACCATCTGGCGCGGTGAGACGTCCATGTAATCGACGGAGCTCACCGGCACATCGACTGCCTCTTCCTCGCCGACTCGGGCAAGAGCGGACTTCTGCACGAAGTTGCCGTTCTCGTCGAGCTCCTGGTTGGCCTGGGCGATGACATGATCCAGATCGCGGTCTGCGGTCATGTACTCGACCTCGTCGGTCACGTGGCCGTCGACGACCTTACGGTACGGGGTCTCGATGAAGCCGAACGGGTTCACACGGCCGAAGGTAGCCAGAGAACCGATCAGACCGATGTTCGGGCCTTCAGGGGATTCAATCGGGCACATACGGCCGAAGTGGGAGGGGTGCACGTCTCGCACTTCCATGGAGGCGCGGTCACGGGACAGACCACCGGGGCCCAGGGCGGAGAGACGACGCTTGTTCGTCACACCGGAGAGCGGGTTGTTCTGATCCATGAACTGGGAGAGCTGGGAGGTGCCGAAGAACTCCTTGATGGTGGCGTTCACCGGGCGGATGTTGATCAGGGACTGCGGGGTGATGGCCTCGGCGTCCTGAGTGGTCATGCGCTCGCGTACCACGCGCTCCATACGGCTCAGGCCGGTGCGCAGCTGGTTCTGAATCAGCTCGCCGACCTGACGGATACGACGGTTGCCGAAATGATCGATATCATCCACGTCCACGCGCAGGTCGATGTCCTCGCCATTGCGCTTGCCGGCGAAGGTCTTGGCGCCGTCGTGCAGGGCCACCAGGTACTTGATGGTGGCGATGATGTCCTCCCGGTGCAGGGAGCGGTCATTGAAATCGGCCTCAAGACCAAGCTTGCGGTTGATCTTGTAGCGGCCCACGCGGGCCAGGTCGTAGCGCTTGGTGTTGAAGTAGAAGGAATCCAGCAGGTTCTTGCCGGCTTCCGGAGTCGGGGTGTCGGCCGGACGGATCTTGCGGTACAGGTCCACCAGAGCCTCGTCCTGGGTTTCCAGGGTCTCTCGCTGGAGAGCATCCAGCACCAGCGGATAATCCTTGAAGGCTTCGGCGATCTCGGGCTTGGTCATGCCGATGGCCATGAGGAATACGATGGCGGACTGCTTGCGCTTACGGTCCACGCGAACCTGCGGCTGATCCCTCTTGTCGACCTCGAACTCGAGCCATGCGCCACGGGACGGGATGATCTTGGCGCCGAAGACTTCCTTATCGGAAGTACGGTCCTGCTGACGGTCGAAGTACACGCCGGGAGAACGCACCAGCTGGGAGACGATGACTCGCTCTGTGCCGCCGATGATGAACGTGCCGTGCGGGGTCTGCAGCGGGAAATCACCCATGAACACGGTCTGCGACTTGATCTCGCCGGTGTCGCCGTTCTCGAACTCGGCGTTCACGTACAGCGGCGCGGAATAGGTGTAGTCCTTCTCCTTGCACTCCTGAACCGTGTGGCGCGGCTCCTCGAAGTACGGGTCGGAGAAGGTCAGGGACATGGTCTGCGCGAAGTTCTCGATCGGGGAGATTTCGTTGAAGACCTCATCGAGCCCGGAAGTATGGGCGACGGTGTTGGTGCCGTTCGCCTCATCCTCTTCGACGCGCTTCTTCCAGCGCTCATTGCCGATCAGCCAGTCGAAGCTGTCGGTCTGCACGCCCAGCAGATAGGGTACATCAATAGGCTCTTTGATGGAGCCGAAATTCACGCGATCCGACGCCTTGTGCAGATCAATGTCATGCTGGTCGGCGCGTGCGATGATGGTAGTGGTGTTCGTCGTAGCTGTGTTAGCCAATGGACGTTCCTTATCGCTCGCTAAAAAAGTGGTAATTCCCCTGGGAGCGCGCGCATGGCCACCATATGCCTCTGCGGGCGCTTCATTGTCGTCGGCATGCCCGCAATATGACACACCTTATGCAAATTCCAAAGAATAGCAGTAAGCGCTGACAAAACCACTATCTTTGTGCCTGTCTTGCGCGGACAAGCTTTCGCCTTCTGTTCGCCACATTTTTTCGGCTCACTGATCATTCCATAGAATGTTCATCCTCGGGTTCATCCCCGGAGTTTCGATATACGCTTTTTCGCCCAAATGGACAGCGCTCAAGCGGCTCGAGCGGTCATTTCAGAAAGCCCAATCGGAAAATGCGCATCAGCACCCACTGCTATCGCCTCCTCAGCTGGGCGGCATACTCGTCCAAGACTTGCAGGACGCCACGGTGAATCCACACCTTGTTGCGTCGTCCTCCCGTAATCCGGTCAAGAACTCCCCGTTCTTCCAATGTGTCGACAGCCCGGTGAGCCGTCATCATTCCCAAGCCGAGATGCGACGTCAAATACTCCTGATTGATAATCGGCTGTTCGATAAGAATCGGCAGCACTTTCCATGCCGCTGCATCTCTTCGCACCCCCGACAGTTTTTCTCGCGCTTGTTCCAGCTGCTCATCCAATGCTTCAATCAATTGGATACCGGTAGCTGACGCATAACGGCAGGCGTATGCAAGGCATTCGACAATAGGTCTGGCATCACCTCTGCGATATGCCATCAAAGCATCGAAATATCCTCTCGTGTCCGTTAACAGACCCGCCGACACTGGCGGCGTCACGTTTCGAATCAATCCTTTGTTCCGCAATACCGCATGCACCAATGCGCGACCGACTCTGCCATTGCCGTCCACGAACGGATGAATGGTCTCGAATTGGGCGTGCGCGATTGCGCATTGCAGAATCACCGGAAGGTCGTCACGTTGCAAATACGCCAGCATATCGTCAATCAACGGTTCAACAAGATTGGGCTGAGGACCGACATGCCGTGCATGCACCGGGCCGGACGAACTTCCCCCGACCCACACAAGTTGATCACGGAAACGCCCCGCATAAGCCTGTAATTCAGGCTGTGCAGACAGTAGCGCCTTATGCATACTGAGCAGATGCTGCTTGTCAAATGTCTCCGACAACGCCAGCGCGGACTCCATGGCATGCACATTGCCCACCACAACCGCAGCATTGCCGCCCTTACCCTCCCCCAACTCCTGCAACGCAAGGTTTTTAGCCCCAACTGTAAGATTCTCAATCTGAGAGGATGATGTGGATTCAGTCCGAAGCAGAATCGACGACATCGGGCCAAGAACGCGGCTTTTCATGCCGAATTTGGCACCAGCGTAAGCATCAAGCTCACCCAACGCACGGGCGGATTCTTCCAATGTCGCACTGACGTCTGCCGGCACGGCGATGGATAGATCGGCGATCTTCGGAGGAACAGCTGACCAATACTCCCCGGTTTCCCTCATTCGCTCAGACCGGGAAAGATATGAATCGCTGTCCGGATGCCAGAGATGCGATTCTTTACCCATAGGAGGAACGGGGATAGGCGCTAATGGCTGATGTGTCATGCTCACTCCTATGTAATAACAGATATCACGATATGTGTTAGATATAAAACTATATATACATCACATCTTCTTTACACTGTCTTGATTATTAAAGCCAACCCCGCAACTGCAGGGAATTCGACAATCAGATTCATCACATCGAATCACTCCCGCAGTCCGCGGGGCAGGAGAACGCAGAATACCATTCTGGGAAGCATCTTGCCCGAATTGCACATGCCGATAACAATCCCGGCTTCTCCGCACTTGCCTATTCCACTGTAAACGTCACCGGATCGCTTTTCGCCTTCGGGGCGTCCTTCAACGCGATCTGCGCGATGTACGTGCCGGCATTCACTTTGGGCCAGCTCGCCTCGTCCGTGCATTCCGTCAGCGTGGCGTTGAAATCCGTATTCCATGTGAGCGTCTGCTCGTCCTTGTCGCCCTTGGCCATCAGCAACCATCGGGAGCCGGACGAGCACAGATCGGACTTGTATATGGTCTCCGTGCCGGACGTAATCGTCAGCACCCGTCCGCCATCCGATCCATCCACCAAGCAGCTGCCGGAGCCCTCGTGCACGATCGTCGCGGTGAATTCCAACGAACCGCCCACGCCCACGGACTGCGACTTCGAACTCAGCTGCAATGTCAGATCATTGGCGGAGCATTTCTTCACCTTTGACGTGCTCTTCGGAATCGGCGTGGCGTCGCGGGAGATCGCGTACACCTCGTCATGGTGAATCAGCGTGTTCACCGCACCGACGCCACGGCCGATGCTGTAGACGCAGAATACGATCAGCGCCAGCAGCAACACCAGAATGACGGCGACCATGATCCGCCTGCGCCGATAAATCGCCTGCTGCTTCTTGCTGATCTTGCGCTTGCGTTTGCGCTTCTTCACCTGCTGAACCATAACAACATCCAGTGTAATCAGCGAGGAAGGCGCAACGAGCCGTCAGGCAGCATCTCGACAAGACCATCATCGTCAAGGCTGGCGATGCAGGCATCGAGTTGCACGTGATCCTTCCACAGGCCGGCCACCTCGTTCCGCGCCAGCACGGCATTCGCCGGCAGCGCACGCAATGCCTCCAACACCATCCCCCGAACCTGCCGATCGGTGCCCTGGAACCGTTGACGCGGACGGGTGCGCCGCTCCCCCAACCCGGGTCTCCCGGCTTTCAGGAATGCGCAGTCATCGGCAATAGGACATGCCTCGCATAGCGGTGATTTCGCCGTGCAGACCACCGCGCCCAATTCCATCACCGACTGGTTCCACACGACCGACGGGCGCTCGCGTCTGCGCGCACGTGGGCGCCTGCCGGACCGGGCCTTGTTGTTCATGCCCTTCGCATCTCCCGCATCTCCAGCATCTTCTACGGCACCTGAGCCACGGACCACCATATCGGCCATATCAGTGAACCCATCGTCGGGCAAGAGCCGATTGGCCAGCGCACGTTCGACCGGGCTTGCCGCTCCCCCACGCGACTCCACACCAAGGAACACCCGGCTTAGCACACGGCGAATATTGGTGTCAATGACCGCGATCCGCTCACCGAACGCGAAACTCATCACCGCAGAGGCCGTATAGTCTCCGATGCCCGGCAGAGCGACCAACGCATCATAGTCATGCGGCAATTCGTCGGCATAATCGTCCGCCACCACACGCGCGCATTCCTGCAATCGCAACGCGCGGCGGGGGTAGCCCAGACGCCCCCATGCGGTGATCACGTCCGCCTTGGGTGCAGAGGCCAGCGAGCGCGCATCCGGCCAACGCCCCATCCACGTCGTCCAATATGGCACCACGCGGCTCATCTGTGTCTGCTGGCTCATGACCTCGCTCACCAGCACGCCCCACGGTGTGGCCCGTCCGAATCGCCACGGCAGATCTCGGGCATTGGCCTCCCACCATGCGGCGAGACGCAGGGCAATATCACCGCTTTCAGTCAAGGAGTCACCTTCCTGTGTTGATCAGAGCCACATCAATTCAACAGTCGCCGGAACAATGATACGTGGTCGCGCGCGATCATGTCACGATCAGGAACACCGCGGCGAGGTGTCGTGGATGTCGCAAAGTGTCGTTCATCGTTCTTACTCTTGGCATTTATGACGAACGAAGCAGCAACAAATACGCAAACACCCGGTCCGGCGGCGTCCGACGCCTTCGCAGACCCAAGCAGCCCGTCAAATCCGGAGGCGAAGGTCGAGAAGATGTTCGAATACGGCTACCGCAAGTCGAACTACGGTCCGGACGAGCTGGTGACCGACGCGCACGGCAATCCGATCTCCGTGGTGGATGCGATGCTTTCGGCCGAGAAGGCCGCCGAGGCGGAAACCGTGACGCCGCATCTGTGCTACTACTCCCCGCGCATCCCGGGCAACACCGGTTCGGCGATCCGCCTGTGCGCGGTGACCGGCACGATCCTGCATCTGGTGGAACCGCTCGGCTTCAATCTGCGCGACACCAAGCTGCGCCGCGCAGGGCTTGATTATCATGACATGGCACATGTGGTGCTGCACCCGAACTTCGAGAACCTGGTGGAGTCGATGCCAAACTCGCGCATCATCGCGTTCACCGCCCACGCGACCAAACTGTACACCGAAGTGGAATACAGGCCGACCGACATCCTGCTGTTCGGCCCGGAACCGGGCGATATCCCCGATCCGATGGACATCATGGCCGGTCCGCATGTAGCAGAGCAGGTTCGGCTGCCGATGCGTCCGAGCCTGCGCTCGCTGAACCTCACCAATTGCGCGTCCATCGCCATCTACGAGGCATGGCGTCAGCTCGGGTTCAAAGGCGGCAGGTGACCATCTGGCGGCTCGTACCGATCCGAGCCGCTCAACCCCCACCTCACGTACGCTAGGCAAATTCCGACTTCACCATTACGACGCGGGATACTAGTGGTCTGTCTGTTAAATAATTGAGTGCTTCAGCTTTTTCTCTCCCCCAGTCAGCTTCGCTGACAGCCCCCTCGTCAGAGGGGGCCGATACCGGCTTGTATGGCTCCCCTTGTCAGGACAGCACCGTGAAGCAAACAACGGAGCTGTTTGTAGGTGCTGTGCGAGCCGACAGGCGAGCCAGTTGAATGCGCGCGTAGCGCGTCCGAAATTGCAGGACGAGCTGTCGGCGTAGCCGACTGAGGGGTAGTCGTCAGAGGGGCCAGCACCACTCAACCAATTACGAGACAGACCACTAGTTCCCGCTGTCGGCACCGTTGCCGCTGTCGCCCTCTGCGTTCCCAGCGTTGTTGGAACTGTTATTATCCGTGCCGCCATTATCTGGCGTGGGGGTCGTATTCCCGCCATTGTTGTTGCCGGCGGTATTGTTGCCGGAGCTATCGGTGCCGGCATTGCCGGTATTGCCGGTGTTGTCGGAACCGTTATTATTCGATCCCGAATTCGTTCCGTAATAGTTGTTATAGCCGTAGTACGAATTGTTGCCGAGATAACCGTTGCTGTTTTGCTGGGTCTGAGTCTGCTGCGTCTGATACTCCTGCATGGAGGACTGCACGTTCTTCTCGGCGTCCTGCAATGCGGTAAGCGCTTTGCCAAGTTCGTCTGCCGTGACTCCGCTCTTGCCAAGTGCGGTGTTGGCGGCGCTGATGGCATCCTGCAATGCGGTGCGCGTCGCATCGTCCGCCACAGCGCCGGCGCTTTGATCGAGCAGGGTCTGCGCGGTGGTGACTTCGCCGCTGAGCTTCTGCTTGGCATCGTCGATGGACTTCTTGGCCTGACTTTCAGTGACCGCCTTGGAGGCAGCGGTAATCGTCTCGGCGTGCTTCTTCAAGGAGGACGCCAGCACGGTGTTCTTGTCGGTGGCGCTTTCCAATTGCGCAATGGAAGCATCAGCCGAGCACTCAGAAGCATCGCCTGCATCCTGCGCGGATGTGACGGCGCTGTTCAACTTGCTGACCGTTGCCGCATCAGCAACCTGGGAGCTCGTCACGGACTGCGCCTTTTTGCTGCCGTCCAAAGCCTTCGTCAAGGATGCCTTGGCATCGTCGACGCTGCTATTGGATGCATTGCAGGCAGCGAATGCAGCGGAATGTGCCTTATCCTGTTCCGCAGACCTCCAATAGAAGAATCCGCCAACCGCCAACGCGATGATGACGGCAACGACTGCCGCGATAATGGCGATACGGCGCACCGGGCGATTCCCGGATTGCGTTTCCGGAGGAGCCGGCGGCATATCATCAGCGGCAGCGGCATGCACTGGGTTCACAATGGCAGTGGCAGCGGAACCGTCTCCATCGGCATCAGGCATGGCAAGGGCCGGCATGGTTCCTGTATCGATATCGACGGCATCAACCGTATCGGCTGCATTTGCCGGACTGACCGGCCGCTCGTCATCGGCAGTGGCTGAGGGGAATTCGAGCGGTGCGATGTCCCATGGCACGCCATCGATATCGCCCAGATCCGAGGGGAACATCGTGGATGCGGCCGTAGCTTGGGTATCGGTTGCGGCCGCGGCTTGAGCATCCGATGCAAGCGCATCCGATGTTGATGCCGCATCCGATACCGACCCCGATGCCGAGCCCGATGCCGATGCGTCATTCGAGGTCCGCGCCGATTCGCCGGCGGTCATATCGGAATGTGCATCGGAGCGCTTGCCGGACGACTCGGCTTCGCTCCGCACGTGTCCCATGACAGACTTGACTATTGGTCCGGGCGCATCGATCTTCGGATTGGCGGCATTGGCCTGCACCCCAACAGGCGGCAGCACCACCGTCTCCTCTGCCATATTGGGCTGTTGCCCGGTCGCGCCAGTCGCATGGTCCGTCTTAGACATGTTCATCGTCTCGCTCTTCGCCATAGTTCTCGAAAGCCTTGAGTATTACCACTACAGGTATATAACCTATACAGCGTATATGCATTATCGGCAACCGAACCGCAACAAACCCGGCACAGCAAGTCGCATGTCAGGCGTCGCACCGCCGCCGATTCACACGGTACATTGTTGCCGAGGCTTGCAAACCCGCTGGGGAACAGCCTTCACATGCTACATATGACGCCCGCGGTGAGGATGCTCCGACTCACTATTACCAAATCGTCCATTGCGATGAACAATCTTGCAGATGATTGTCAAGTTGTTCATCGTAATGGACGATTGTGCATATGACGCATGTAGTGCGTGCGCGCGTACGCGGCGATGCGCCCGACGGCGGCGCGCCGCAGCGTCAGTTCTTGAAGCTATGGATCGGGGCGGGGATGCGGCCGCCGCGGGTCACGAACGCCTCGCAGCTGGTCTGGTTGACCGGCATGATGGGCGCGTATCCCATCAGGCCGCCGAAGTTCGCCATCTCGCCCACGCCCTTGCCAACCACCGGAATCACGCGCACGGCGGTGGTCTTCTGGTTGACCATACCGATGGCGGCCTCGTCGGCGATCAGACCAGAGATGGTGGCGGCGGACGTATCGCCGGGGATGGCGATCATGTCGAGGCCCACCGAGCATACGCAGGTCATGGCTTCGAGCTTTTCGATGGTCAGGCAACCGGACGCCGCCGAATCGATCATGTTCTTGTCTTCGGATACCGGGATGAACGCACCGGACAGGCCGCCCACATAGCTGGACGCCATGATGCCGCCCTTCTTCACCTGGTCGTTGAGCATGGCGAGCGCCGCGGTGGTGCCGGGAGCACCCACCTGCTCGAGTCCGATCTTCTCCAGCACTTCACCCACGGAATCGCCCACGGCCGGGGTCGGGGCCAGCGAAAGGTCGATGATGCCGAACGGTACGCCGAGCCTGCGCGAAGCCTCCTGGGCCACGAGCTGGCCCACACGGGTGATCTTGAAGGCGGTGCGCTTGATGGTCTCGCACAGGAACTCGAAGTCCTTGCCTTTGGCGGCGTCGAGCGCGCGGGAGACCACGCCGGGGCCGGAGACGCCCACGTTGATCACCGCGTCGCCCTCGGTGACGCCGTGGAAACCGCCCGCCATGAACGGGTTGTCGTCGGGCACGTTGCAGAAGGCCACGAACTTCACGCAGCCATAGGAGTCGTTGTCAGCGGTGCGCGCGGCGATGTCCTTGATGATATGGCCGAGCAGCTCCACCGCGTTCATGTCGATGCCGGTCTTGGTGGAGCCCACGTTCACCGAGGAGCAGACGATGTCGGTTTCGGACAGGGCCTGCGGCAGGGATTTGATGAGCAGCTCCTCGGCCGGGGTCATGGCCTTGGAGACCAGTGCGGAGTAGCCGCCGATCAGGTCGACGCCGACCTCCTTGGCCGCCTTGTCGAGCGCGTGGGCGATCGCGACGAAGTCCTCGCTGGTCTTGCAGCAGCTCGCGCCGACCAGTGAAATAGGGGTCACGGTGATGCGTTTGTTGACAATCGGGATGCCGTAGTCGCGTTCGATGGCCTGACCGGTGGAGACGAGGTCCTTGGCGTAGGTGGTGATCTTGCGATAGATGTTGTCGCAGGTCTCCTGCACGGTACCAGCCGCGCAGTCGAGCAGTGAGATGCCCATCGTGATGGTGCGGACGTCGAGCTTCTCCTGCTCAATCATCTGATTGGTCTCGTGGACCTCCATGATATTCAGCATGGTGCGTGTTCCTTTCGAGGCCGTCGATCAGATTCGGTGCATCTTGGTGAAGATCTCTTCGCGCTGGCAGCGGATACGCACGCCGATGTCGTCGCCGAGATCCTCAAGGTTGCCCACCATGGCGCTGAATTCCTTGTCGGAATTGGAGTAGTCGACGATCATCATCATGTTGAAGAAACCGTCGATGATGGTCTGCGAGATGTCGAGCACGTTGACATGGTGGTTGGAAAGGTAAGTGCAGACTCGAGCGATGATGCCGACGGTGTCCTGGCCGACGACGGTGATGATGGCCTTGTTCATGGCGCTCCTGATTCAGATCGAAGACGAAAAAACGGGTGTTTCCAGTATAGGGAAACACCCGCCGCGAACATCCGGAATGTCCATGCCGTCACATGGCCCATTCATTGCGGATCATGGGAAATAGTGACTCATGGGGAATCGGGAAGCGCTCGCCAAAAGGCGTGCGACGGCGTCACGCGGCCAGCTTTTCGATGTCCACGTGCACCGGCACCAGCTTCGGCTCATCATTATGCTCGGCAAGCCTGAACGAGAACGCCAGCGCCATGATCACCAGCACCAGACCGAACACGTATCCGTACCGGGAACCGTCCACAAAACCTTGGGCGGGGTTGGCTCCACCCGCCGCGACGTATTGCGCCTGGCCGAGGCCGAGCAGGCAGGTGGCCACTGCGGTGGCGATGGCACCGCACACCTGCTGCATGGTGTTCATGATCGTGCTGCCGTCCGCCGCCATGTGCATAGGCAGCGATTTCAGCGCGGCGGATTGCGCGGACTGCTGGATGAACGGGATGCCGATCATTACGATGATGTGCGCCGCAATGAACAGTGCGGCAGTCGAGTCCGTGCCGATGACGAAGAACAGCGCGCCACCGATCACAGTCATCGCCGAGCCGAACCATACGAGCCGCCTTGCGCCGTGACGGTCGAAGAGTCGGCCGGCCATCAGCGTGCAGACCGCGTTGACGACGCCACCGGGCAGCATGAGCAGACCGGCGACCGTGGAGCTCAGTCCAAGACCGCGCTGGAGTTCCTGAGGCACCAAGTACATGAACGCCAGCGTGCAGGCGAACGAGCAGCTGACCATGACGGCCGGTACACGGAACGCCGCGATACCGAGGGCATGCAGGTCGAGCAGCGGCGATGCAATCGTCAACTGACGATGCGCGTAGAACGCCAGCACCAGCACGCCTACGATGAGCAGACCGATCACGACCGGCGAGAAGCCCATGTCGCTGATCAGGCTCACACCGGCGACGAGGCAGCCGAAACCGAGCGCGGACGCGATGATGGACAGCACGTCGACGGACGGCCGCGTGCGTTCGATCGGCGTGACGAAGAACAGCGCCGTGCACACGATGGCAATGACGGCGACCACGGCGAACAGCGCGAAGATCGCACGCCACGACAGGGCTCCGATGAGGGCGCCCGCGATGGTCGGGCCGATGACCGGAGCGAACATGATCACCAAGCCGGCGACGCCGTTGGCCGCGCCGATCTTATGCGGCGGGAACACGCGCATGATGGCCGCATACATGGTGGGCAGCACGATGCCGGTGCTGATTCCTTGGGCGATACGGCCGGCGAGCAGGATCGGGAAGGTCGGGGCAAAGGTGCATACGATTGCGCCGATCAGGAAACAGGTGAGCGCGAACAGCGCCAGCGTCTTGGCCTTGACCCACTTCAGCAGAAAGCCCACGCACGGCAGCACCACACCGATGGCGAGCATGTAGCCGACGACCATCCACTGCACCGTGCCGGACGAGACGCCGAAATCGGTCATCAGGTCGGGCAGGGTGATGTTCATGGACGTCTCCGAGAGCATGCCCAGGAACACGCTGATGTACAGGCCAAGCATGACCTTGTGCGGATGGTCGATGTGATGCGGCCTTTCCGGCACGAACGCCGCATCCAGCAATTGATTCTTACGTACGGTCGTCTTGGGCTCGGGCTCGGTTGTATTAAGCGCGGTCGCCTTAGGTGTGGTTGTCTTAAGCGCGGTTGTCTTGTAATCGGACAACTGGATCCTCTTCTTCATATCGATGTCGTTGCCGTCGCGCGGCCGCCCGCCCATGCATGCTGCCGCGCACCGCCGCCCCCCGACGGTCAACGCCGCGGGGCCACGGTGTGCGACTTCATTGGCGGGTGCCGAGAACCCCTAACGTCCGGGTCACGATCGGCAACAAAAAATCGCATGCCATCCAGCTTGGATTACGCCGGATGGCATGCGATTATTCACAACAAGGGGTCACCGTAATACGGTTTTCGATTTTTCGTAAGTACGACCGCGCGTGTCGCGTCACGCTTCGCGACTTGCGCTTGGTGCCGCATAGGCGGCAAGTGCGCGCGGCGCGTGGAAGCCTTGGTGCTCGAATTCGTCGGCGATCTTCTGGGCGACTTCGTGGCTGCGGCCCTTGTCGACCAGCGCGATGATGGAGCCGCCGAAGCCGCCACCGGTCATGCGCGCACCGTAGGCGCCGTTCTTGCGGGCCACGTCCACGGCGATGTCCAGCTCGGGCACGGTGACCTCGTAATCCGCGGCGAGCGAATCATGGGAGGCGTTGAACAGACGGCCTGCGGCCTGGATGTCACCCTGGGCGAAGGCTCGCACGAAGGAGCGCACACGCTCGATCTCGGTGACGACGTGACGCACACGCTTCTTCATAGTCTCGTCCGGCAGCGCGTCCAGCGTCTCCTTCAGAGCCTGGAACGGGTCGTCGGCCTTGGCGATGCCGTCGGCAGCGACGCGCAGGTTGGCCACGCCGAGGATCTTCGCGGCCTCCTCGCAGGTGGCGCGGCGCTGGGCGTACTGGCCATCGTTGAGCTGGTGCGGGGCCTGGGTGTCGACCACGAGCAGTTCAAGGCCGTACTTGTCGAGATCGAACTCCTGCTGGGAGACGTTCTCCAGCGGGGTGAGCTCCGGACGGCAGTCAAGCAGCAGCGCATGGCCCGCGGTGCAACGCATCGAGGCGTTCTGATCGAGTCCGCCGGTGGAGGCGCCTGCCATCTCGTTCTCGGACTTGATGGCGGCGTTAATCAGGGTCACACGGCCGGCGTCGGAATCGCCATAGCCAAGGCCGTACACGTCATCCAGTGCCAGCGCGGTGGAGCAGGTCATGGCGGCGGAGGAGCTCAGACCGGAACCCAGCGGCACGCAGGAGACGAATGCGGCGTCAAAGCCCTTGACCTTGTCGAAGCCCGCCTCGCGCAGCGCCCATGCCACGCCGGTCGGGTAGGCGGACCATCCGTCCACGCCACGGGCCTCGAGTCCGTCGAGGTCGGCTTCGGCCACCTTGTCCGGAGCCACGTCGGAGACGACGCGCACCTTGGTGTCCTCACGCGGGGACAGGGCGATGAACGTGCGATGCGGCAGTGCGATCGGCAGGCACAGGCCGGCGTTGTAATCGGTGTGCTCGCCGATGAGGTTCACGCGGCCCGGAGCGGCCCAGACGCCCTCCGGCTGCCCGCCATAGGTCTTGGCGAACAGCTCGGTGGCCTGTGCCACGCCTGCCTCATGGGCGATGGGTTCAATAAATTCAACAGCAGTCATTGGTGTTCTTTCTTGATGGTGATGAGAGTGCGAAGACATATGGCGGCCCCTCTATACGGAGGAGCCGCCGTATGGTTACAAGGTTCAGTCAGCGATGTCCACGTCGCCGAGCTCGTGGAAGCGCTTGGCGATGAGTTCGGGGGTGGTGTCAGAGATCCAGGCGGCCATGCCGGATTCGGAGCCGGCAAGGTACTTGATCTTGTTGGCGGCGCGGCGGAAGGAGAAGAACTGCAGGTTCAAGCGGTAGTTCTCGCGCCGCGGGTCGTGGATCGGCGCCTGGTGCCATGCGGAGATGTACGGCAGGTCCATGCCCTTGCCGTCGCCCTTGTCGAAGAACGCGTTGCCGCGCTTGAGCAGGTGGGAGTACATGGATGCCAGGTCCCAACGCTCCTGATCGTCGAGCTGGTCGAGGGTGAGCACGTCGCGCACCGGGGCCACGTGCACCTCGAGGGGCCAGCGGGCGGCGGCCGGCACGTAGGCCACCCAGCTGTGGTTGCGCATCACGATGCGCTCGCCGGCCTCAATCTCGGCATTCATCAGGTCCTTGAGCAGGTTGCCGCCGGTCTTCTCGTGGTAGGCCTCGGTGTGCTGCAGTTCCTTCTCCATCTTCGGAGCGATGAACGGGTAGCAGTAGACCTGACCGTGCGGGTGGGCCAGGGAGACACCGATTTCGGCACCGTGGTTCTCGAACGGGAAGATCTGCTCGATGCCGTCCATCTTGGAGATTTCGGCGGTGCGGAAGGCCCAAGCCTCCACCACCGTGCGCAGACGGGAGACCGGAAGGTCGGCCGGCAGACCGGTTTCGTTCGGGTCGAAGCAGATGACTTCGCAGCGGCCGGCGGCGGGCTTCTGCTCCCACAGCGGGTTGCCGTCCACGAACTTCACGGAGTCGTCCTCTCCGGGCACGCGCACCATGGAGGGGAAGCGGTTTTCGAACACCACGACGTTGTAGTCGGTGTCCGGAACCTCGCCGTCCTGATACGGGTCGCCGGGCTTGCGGGCGGCCAGCGGGTTGCCCTTGGCTGTGGCGCCGGGGCCGGCGGTGATCGGGCGGTTCATGCGGGCGGTGGCCATCGGGATCCAGTCGCCGGTCAGCGGGTCGCGGCGCATCTGAGGGGCGGCGTACGGCACTTCGTTGCCGTCGGCGTCCAGGTGCGGGGCGAAGCGGTAGTCCAGCGGACGCGGATCGTTCAGCTCGCGGGTCTTCTTGCCGGAGACGTACTCCGGATCATCGTCGAGGTAGAAGAAGTCGCGTCCATCGGCCAGCTTGGTCGGTGTGATGCGGATGTGCTCCTTCGCGTATTCACCCGGTTCGTAGTTGGCAAAATCTGCCATGATCACTCACTTTCCTCAGTTGGCTCGGTCTGGTGAGCCAGAACGAGTTCCTTAACCAAATCTTTAGTTTTGGCGGCGGAATCGGGGTCGAGCCCGTCGTCGGTGATGACCGTGTCGACCTGATCGAAGCGCGCGAACAACGACAACGACGTGCAGCTCCACTTGGTGTGATCGGTCAAAACTATGGTGCGATCGGCGATGTCCATCATCGCCATATCGGTTGCGGCCTCCAGCGAGTTCGGCATGAGGAAGCCACGGGGTATCGACACGGAGTGCGTGCCGAGGAATACGGTGTTGACGCGCAGGGATGCGACGACCTTGTCGGCGATCGGCCCCACGAGGGAGTTCGAACGCGTGATCACACCACCGGTGACGATAACCTCCACATCCTTGGATTCAAGCGCCTGGACGAGCTCCGCCACTGGAATCGAATTGGTGAGGATGGTGATGCCGCTGGATTGCTGCGATTCAAGCAGATGCTGGGCGAATACGTAGGCCGTGGTGCCGCCGCCGATGGCGATCACGTCTCCGGGTGCCACGTATTTCACAGCCTCTTGGGCGATGGCGTCCTTGAGTCCGATGTCCATTTGGGACTTCACGGAGAACAGGGGCTCGCTCAACAGGGTACTGGTGGTCACGGCACCGCCGTGGACACGATTGAGCAGACCCTTATCGGCCAACTCCGCGATATCGCGGCGGATGGTCATCGCCGAAACTCCCAGCTCCTTGGATAGTGCGGTGATGCGCACAGCACCGCGTGTGCGCAGCCTGCTCAAGATGAGGTGCTGACGTTGTGACGAAATCATACGAACATTATCGCACACAAAAGCTCACAAACAAAACCGTGTTGAGCGTTTTCCGCCAAAGTTTGCGTTCGCATCGTTCCATTTAAGGCCTGGCGGCTCTTCAACGCCGCCGAATCGCGCAAAATCGCACATTCGACGACACATATGCAGCGAAACCAACCGAAAACTCCGTACCCGAGCCAGCGGCAAGACCCCGCCTATCATGCACGATCAACTGTGCACACCCTGCTGGCTTCGGAGCGCTCCAAGTGAGAGAATGGGCGTTATGACTTACGTTATCGACAGCTTCTGGCATGACGCCGTGAACAAGGCCACCACCGACCTGTTCACTTTCGGATACAAGCACATCATCAAACCGAACTTCGTGTTCAACCATAGGCCCGACGAGGCGCACGACCAGATGATCGAATTCTGTCATGTGGTCAGGCATCTTCCGCCGCTGCTGTTCGCCGAGCGCACGATGCTCGACTACACCGACCCCATTCTGGAGACGAATGTGATGGGCATCGACTTCTCCAACCCGTTCGGCCTGTCGGCCGGCCTCGACAAGAACTGCGACATGCCCGTGGTGCTGGACAACGCCGGTTTCGGCTTTGAAACCGTCGGTTCCACCACGTCCCGACCCTGCCCAGGCAATCCGAAGCCCTGGTTCCATCGCCTGCCCGAATACGATTCGATGATGGTGCACGTGGGTCTCGCCAACATTGGCTCCGACAAGGTGATCGCCCGCGCAGAACAGGCGTGGACGCAGGCGCGGCAGATGCAGATCTCCGTGTCCATCGCACGCACCAACGACGATCTGTGCGGGGATCTGGACGAGGGCATCGAGGATTATTGCATCTCGATGCGCCGCGCCGCCGGACGCACCGCCATGGTCGAGGTGAACGTCTCCTGCCCGAACACCCACGTGGGAGAACCGTTCACCGCCTCCCCCGAAGCACTCGACCGACTGTTCACCGCTTTGGACAAGATTGAGCGACCGCAGCCCACGCTGGTCAAGATGCCGCTCAACAAGCCATGGGCGGAATACAAGGAACTGCTGGATGTGCTCGCCGAGCATAATGTGCAGGGCCTGTCCCTAGCCAATCTGCAGAAGGACCGGACCGGTCTCGAGATTCCGCGCGACTGGGAGGGAGGCCTTTCCGGCGGCCCGTGCACCACAGCCAGCAACGCGCTTGTGCGCAAGGTATATCAGGAATACGGCGACCGCTTCGTCATCGCCGGCATCGGAGGCATCTTCACTCCGGAGCAGGCATACGAGCGGATCCGCTCCGGTGCAAGCCTGGTCATGTTCATCAGCTCGCTGATGTATCGCGGACCGCAGCAGATCACCGTGCTCAAGCGCGGCTTGGCCGAACTGCTGCGCCGCGACGGCTTCGAGCACGTGTCCGACGCCGTCGGCGTGGACGTACGGTAACTGGCACCGGTGCTCCTGTACTTGCAGGCTCCCCTGACAGGGGGAGCCAAAACACAATCAACGAGCTACTGACGCAAGACATTAGTGGCTACTAGTAGCCACTAGTAGCCACTAGTACCTATCAGAACGCGCCGCGGATGTATTGCGGCTGGTAGGGAGCCTCGGTAACAGGAACGCCGAGCTTGTTGGCGGCGCGCAACGGCCAATACGGGTCACGCAAGGCAGCACGACCGATCTCCACGGCGTCCGCCTGGCCACGGGTCAGGATCTTGTTCGCCTGCTTCGGCTTGGTGATGAGGCCCACGGCAGTGGTAGGCACACCGGCCTTGGCGCGCACCTGCTCGGAGAACGGCACCTGATAATTGTCCTTCACAGGAATGGACACGCCGGGGATGATGCCGCCGGTGGACACATCCACGAGGTCGACGCCATGCTCCTTAAGCATCCTGGAGACCACGATGGTCTGGTCAAGATCCCAGCCGCCGGCAGCCCAATCGGTGGCGGAGACGCGCACCAGTATCGGCATGCTCTCCGGCACGGTGGCACGCACCGCATCCACGACCTCCAGCAGGAAGCGGGCACGGCCTTCCAGCCCACCGCCGTATTCGTCCGTACGCTCGTTGCACAGCGGGTCAAGGAACTCGGAGATCAAGTACCCATGGGCCGCGTGAATCTCAATGGCCTGGAACCCTGCCGCCACAGCGCGGCCTGCAGCCGCCGCGAATGCTCCCACAATGCCGTGGATCTCATCGACGGACAGTTCGCGAGGCTTGTTCAGATTGCCGAACTCAATCGGCGAAGGAGCACGGTAGGCCAGCGCCCGCTTCCTCGGGCACGCTCTCCCCTCATATCCGACCGGGAAGCAGCCGGTGGACGCCTTGCGCCCGGCATGATTGAGCTGCACGGCGGCAACGGCGCCAGCGTTACGGATGCCGTCCACAATCCAGCGCCATGCGTCGATCTGCGCGTCCTCCCACAGACCCAGATCGCACGGCGAAATGCGGCCTTCCGGAGCCACGGCGGTCGCTTCGGCGATGATCATGCCGAAACCGCCGAACGCGCGGGACACGTAATGCTGGTAGTGGAACGGCGTGGGCTTGCCGTCGCGGGCAAACGCGGAATACGTGCACATTGGCGGCAGCCAGATGCGGTTGCGCACGGTCACATCGCGCAGCCCCATCGGGGTGAACAGTCCGACCTTGTTCTTCTTGCCCTTATCGGATTCCTTAGCCACGTTCTTGCCTTTCTTCTCTGTCTTGCCGCTCCTGGCAGCTGCGCCGCCGGCCTTGCCATTGGACTTCTTGCCGGAGCCTTTTCCCTTCGTCTTGTCCGCATCGCCGTTCAGCGCATCCGCACCCCTATCATCCGAATCAGATGCCGCCAATGTCACCGCTTTGAGCTCTGGGACATCGAATCCCCTGAAATCGAAATTGTTGTGCGTCAACGTATCGCCGCCCATGAATCCCCTCCATTAACCGGCTGAGATTGCGGATACCGCCGGCCAAAGTATGTTGTATCGCATTTATTGTAAAACGGGCGTCACCTCATTGAGGCAACGCCCGCAAACTATGTAATTGGCCTTTACAATTCGATCGGGCCGCTAGTGGTCTGTCTGTTAAATAAATGAGTGCTTCAGCTTTTTCTCTCCCCCAGTCAGCTTCGCTGACAGCCCGCCCTGCAATCAGGGACGCGCTTCGCGCGCGGTTTGCCAGCTCGCCTGTCGGCTCGCACGTTGCCTACAGACAGCTCCGCTGTCTGCTTCACGGCAACGTCCCGTCAGAGGGGGCCGATACCGGCTTGTATGGCTCCCCTTGTCAGGACAGCACCGTAAAGCAAACAACGGAGCTGTTTGTAGGTGCTGTCCTGACAAGGGGAGCCTCCAATATATTCAACGAACTTCTGACGCGGCACACTAGTTGTTGCTGTTGTTTCCGGAGTTGTTGTTATTGCTGTTGTTATTGCTGTTGTTGCTGCTGTTGTTGCTGCTGCTGTTATTGTTCGTGGTCGACTTCTGCGTACTGTATGCACGTCCACCGATGCCCAACGTGGTGCCGCTGGCCGTGTACTTGGCCACCGGCTGCCCATAGTCGTTGTCGATCGGCAACTGCTTCTTGTCCGCATAGGCGTTCAGGAAGTTGCGCAGTGCAGGGGCGGCGATGGTGGAACCATCCCAGTAGCTGTTGTACACGCCGTTGATGCTCATGTTGGCGATACGGTGTGCGTACGGGTTCTGGGCGTCGCCGACCACGGCGAACGTGGCGATCTGGTTCGGAATGAACGAACCACTGGAAACCGCCAAATCCTCGGAGGTACCGGTCTTACCGAACGACTTGCGCCCGTTGTTGAGCTGGAAGTTGCGGCCTTGACCGTCGGATCTGGTCACACCTTGGTTCAGCGTGTAGGCCAGCGTCTGGATGATGTCCTTGTCTACCGCTTGATGGCAATTGGCGGACGGCACCTTGAGCTCCTGGCCGTCGCCATTGGTCACCTTGGAGATGGCGATAGGGTTGCACTGCACGCCGTTCGCTGCATACACGGCGAAGATGGAGGCCATGGTCAGCGGGGAGACGTTGACCGAACCGATCATCATGGACGGCGTGAAGGATGCGGTCTTGTCGATGGTCTCGCCGGTTTTGGCGTCATGGTAGCCAAGCTCGGTGGCGGTGTCCGCCACCTTGCACAGCTTCATGATGGAGCCCATCGAAGCTTGGGTGGTGTTATGCGAACGCACCAGACCAAGGAACGGGCTTTCAGGATTCACCGTGGTGCCGAATGCATTCTGCACCTTCCAGGAATCAGTGCCGCCAGTGTATCGGTCGCAGGCGAAGTCGGTGGTCGGATACACGGTGGCCGTCTGCAGATTGTCGTTGATGGAGTGTCCGGCCTCCATCCACGCCACCAGATTGATGGGCTTCCACGAGGAGCCGATGGTCCAACCGGAGCCGCCGCCGTCCGCAAGATCGACAACGTAGTTCTGGCTGGTCTTCGTCGGATCGTTGGCTGCCTCAGGCGTGGCGTCATAATACCGGTTCAGACCAAAGCCGAGCACTTCGCCGGTACCCGGCTTGACAGCGGCCATCGCGATTTCCATGCCGCTGGAATCGTTCGGTGGAATCGTGTTGCGCGCAGTGTCCATCAGCATGGAGTTGGCGTCCACGTCGAGCGTGGTGACGATCTTCAGGCCACCTTCCTGCAGCAACTTGTATCGCTCTTCCTGGGTCTTGCCGAATTCCTCGGAGTTCTGGATGCGATGCACCACGTAATCGCAGAAGAACGCGTAGTCGCCGGTATCCTGGCAACCGACATTCACATTCTGTACTTTCAGCGTGTCCTTCAGCGGAATGGCCTTGTCTTTCTTGGCCTCTTCCTGCGTGATGTAGCCTTCCTGAGCCATCAGGTCGAGTACGATGTTGCGCTGCTTCTCACTTTCCGCCTGGTTGCTTTCAATCAACGGATCGTATTGGTTCGGGTTCTTGGTGATCGAGGCGATGGTCGCCGCCTGAATCGGGGTCAGTTCGGAAGCGGACGTGCTGAAGTAACGCTGGGCCGCAGTCTCCACACCGTACAGGTTGCTGCCGAACTGGGCGATATTGAGGTATCCCTGCAGGATCTCCGCCTTGGAGTACTTCTTCTCCATCTGCACGGAAATGAGCATCTCGCGGATCTTTCGGGCAATGGTGTCCTCGGTGGCATGGTACTGGGCGATGGAGTCGTCATCCTCAATGGCCTGCATCAGCAGCACGTTCTTGACATACTGCTGGGTCAGGGAGGAGCCGCCCTGCTGGGACTTCTGCAGCATGTAGGTCTGCACGAAGGCTCGCATCACGCCCTGTACATCCACGCCTGCATGTGACCAGAAGCGGCGGTCCTCGCGCGCCACCACAGCCTGCTGCATGGCTTTGGAGATGTTCTTCAGGGGCACCACGATACGGTTCTGGTTGTAGAACGTGGCGATCACAGTCGTGCCATCGTTCGCATACATGGTCGACTTCTGCGGAAGGTTAGTCACGTCGAAGTCCACGTTCTCCACCTTCAACGAGGGGATGACCGCCTTGGCGGCCTTGTTCGCGCCGAACACGCCCGGCACGAACAGCACGCTGGCCACCACGCCGCCAGACACGGCAAGCATGATGTACGCGAGCAGGAGGACAAACACACGACGAACTGTCAGGGACTTCTTTTTGGGCATGGGCCCCATTCTAAATGGCCCGGCGTACCAATCCAATGGCCCGCCCGCGTATCCAGTCAATCATCACAAGAACCGCACTAGCGTAACGTTTGCTGGACATCAGCCGAATACGCCGGGCCAATCATTTCGTCAACAAAATTGACATTTGCTTGCAGACTACCCCTCAGTCGGCTTCGCCGACAGCTCCCCTGACAAGGGGAGCCTGCGCATATCTATGCAACGTGCACAGCTAGTATCCCGCATCATTAATTCGTAATTATATTTTTCGGCCCCCTTGTCAGAGCTGGCCCGCAAAGCGGGACTGAGGGGCAGTCGTTTCGTCAGCACAATCAGCGTCGTGAGCGGCGAATCAGCATGCCCGGCTGGAAGATGATGATGGAGCGGCCATCGCGCGCGATCCAGCCGCGGTTCGAAAAGTCCATAAGCGCCTTGTTCACGGTCTCGCGACTGGACCCCACCAGCTGCGCGAGCTCCTCCTGTGTCAGGTCATGCGGCACTTTCAGCCCCTGTTCCACCGGCTCACCGAAGCGGGAGCCCAAGTTGAGCAGGGTTTTGGCGAGCCTAGCCGGCACGTCCATGAAGACCAGATCGGAAATGCGCTCGTTGTTGGCCCGCTGGCGATTGGCCATGACCTGAAGCATGTCGATGGCCACGCGCGGATGCTCGTCCAGCCAAGCGAACAACGCATCATGCTCCAACGAAACCACCCGCGTGCCGTGGCTCATCGCCACGGCCGACGCGGTACGCGGGCCACCGTTCGGGTCGAATACAGGTATCTCGCCCAGCACCTCGCCGGGGGCGTGGATGGACAGCAGCTGCACGCGGTCGTCGGTGGATGTGCGGATCAGCTTGACACGGCCACGCTCGAGCAGATACATGCGATGATCCGTATCGCCTTCGGAGAAGATGTAATCGCCCTTGTCGAAGACCGCACGTTGCAGATGCGGGATGAGCTCCTCGGCCTCAGCGGGGGAAACCTGCTTGAACAGTGCCGTCTGCAGCAGAATGTTCTCCTCGTCGGAGAACATGTTCGGAGTCTCTACGCCCATCGCACCGTCCTTATTGCCTTACGCCACCTTCGGCCACTCGCACTATTGTAACGCGCCTCACATGAACCGTCAGGATTTGTTCACCAGTGACTGACGAGGCTGCCCCGGCCGATCTGGCAGGCCACCGGGCTCACCGCCCCGCTCGACGAGCCACGCGAGCAGATGATTGATGACCCGCTCCCGACTCAGCCCGGTCTGGCTTCTGAGCGGATCGACCCGTTTCACAGCGGATTTCACCGCCTTGTCCGACATCTTCTCCCGACTGGTGTTGAGCACCTCGCCCATAGCCACGGCATCGATGTCATAAGCCAATGTGACATGATGCAGCACGGCTCCGGTAACCGCGCCGACCGTCTGGCTCTCGGCCCGCCCGTCCGCACCTGTTCCTTCAGAGGATTGCCGTATCCCATCGCCCCGCACAACAGGGAACCTGCGTTGCGCCGCTCCCCCGATCTTGCCATACTGCGAGGCGATGTCGTTCAGTCCCGAGAATCGCACGTCGAGACCCAACTCCCGCAACGCCTCGACCAGCCACCAGTCGCACAACCGATAGGATTCCTCGATGCTGACACCTTGCACGAAGTCAAGCGGCGCATACAGGGAGTAGGTGATGGTGTTGCCAGGCTCGATGAACATCGCGCCACCGCCGGTGCATCTGCGCACCACGCTGAACCCGCGCTGCTCGGCGATGTCAAGGTTCACTTCGTCGGGTGCCGACTGGAATCGCCCGATCACCACTGCAGAGGCCGCCCATTCCCAGATGCGCAGGGTCGGAGGCCGCAGGCCGGATGCGACCTCGCGCGCCCAGGTCTCATCGATTCGCATCTGCTCAGCGGGAAGTCGCGGCTGATCATGGATGACGGTGAGCTGCGGCAACAACTGCGCCCAGCGGGATGCGTAGTTCGCTTGATTGTCGGGCAGAACGCCGGCTGCCATTGCGGAAACGCCAGGTACCGCAGAGTGCTGAGCGGAGTCCTTATATATAGAGTCCTTATATATAGGGTCTTTGCGAATAGGAGCCTGCGGCATTACCGAGGTAAGCGATGCTGTTGACGGCACCGAGTGGCGCATGATCTGCTCCAAAGCCCGGGTGAAAGCGGTTTCGATGGCTTTGGCATCCGTACCGATCAGATTGCAGTCAGGATGAGAGTCAATCACCGATTGCACTGACGCTCCAGCGACGAGCGCCTGTTCGATGGCCTGCAGGAACCCTGCCGACGCCAAGTCGTCCGACGCCTCCACAAAGAAATCGCCATCCAGTTTGCACGACCGCACGGCACCGTTTGGCCGCGCAGCACTATTCGATTGCACAGCACTATTTGGCGGCAGGGCACTGTTCGGATGAGTAGTACCGTTTGGCTGCATATCACCATCCGATTGTGCACTGCCATTCATCTGCAAGGTCACATTGACAGCCACCAACTTGCCGCCCGGCGTTTTCGCTTCACCTCGGCCCATTATCGCTTCGCCCACGATGCCCACCATAGCAAATAAACAAATCCGCCCATCCCCGGTCCTGGGAATGGGCGGATGAGCACTAGACGGGCGCGTCAGATGCGGGCCAGAATGTCCTTGCCGACCTGGTCGGTGGTGCGCACGGTGGAACCGAGCTCCTCGATGTCCGCCTCCACAGCCGCGTGGATCTTCTTGGCCGCGTCGTCGAAACCGAGATGCTCAAGCAGCATGGCCGCAGACAGAATCGCGGCGGTCGGGTTGGCCTTGTTCTGGCCGGCGATGTCCGGAGCGGAACCGTGAATCGGCTCGAACATGGACGGATACTCGTCGGACGCATTGATGCAGCCGGAAGCGGAGTATCCCACGCCGCCCACCACGGCACCGGCTTCGTCGGTGATGATGTCGCCGAAGAGGTTATCGGTCAGAATCACGTCGAAGCGGGACGGGTTCGACACCAGGAAGATGGTTGTGGCGTCGATATGCAGGTAGTCGTGGGTGACCTCGGGGTATTCCTCGGCGACCCTGTCCACGATGCGCTGCCACATATCGCCTGCATTGACGAGCACGTTCTTCTTATGCACCAACGTCACATGCTTGCGGCGCTTCATGGCGAGCTTGAACGCATAACGCACCACGCGCTCCACGCCATAGGCGGTATTGATGGACACCTCGGTGGCCACCTCGTTCGGGGTGCCGCGACGGACCGCGCCGCCTGCACCGCAGTACAGGCCTTCGGTGCCCTCGCGCACGACCACGAAGTCGATGTCACCAGGGTTGGCCAGCGGCGAGGTGACGCCCTTGTACAGCTTGGAAGGACGCAGGTTCACGTACTGGTCGAGGTCGAAACGGAGCTTCAGGAGCAGGCCGCGCTCCAGAATGCCAGCCTTGATGCGCGGGTCGCCGACCGCACCGAGCAGAATGGCGTCGTTGGCCTTGATGCGCTCCTCTTCCTCCTCCGGAAGAATCGAGCCATCGCGCAGATACCGTTCGGCACCGAGATCGAACTGCTCGTATTCGAAGTCCGCGACACCTTCAGCGGCTTTTTCCAAGGCCTTCTGCGCCCACGGGGTGACTTCCTTGCCGATGCCGTCTCCAGGAATGACGGCGATTTTGTATGTCTTTGCCATAGTTCAAGGAGCCTAGTCGCGTGGTCATCTGATGACCCGAACCGGCTCAGCTGGTGGACATGGCCGCAGTCCACGGCCGTAGTTCACAGCCGCAGTCCGCGGCCGCAGCCCACAACGTTGGCGGCTTAGTGAGCGATACCCATCACGCCCAAGCACCAGGCGTTCTCGTAGGAGACTTCCTCCCACTGCTTGTATCGCCCGGAAATGCCGCCGTGACCGGCCTCCACCTCTATTTTGGCCACCGCATCCACGCCAGCCGACTGCAGCCGGGCCAGCCATTTCAGCGGTTCGACATACAGCACGCGCGTATCGTTCATCGACGTGGTGATGAAGATGCGGGGGAACCGGGAAGCGGGCGCACCGGACTGAGCGGAACCTCTGACGCCATCCTCAGCACCAGCAGCCTCAGCACCAGCAGCCCCAACCACCGGCACAGGCACGTTCTCATAGGGCGTGTACGTTTTCATATACGCATACACGGCCGGGTCATGCAGCGGATCGCCCCATTCATCCCATTCGGTGACGGTCAGCGGCAGGTCGGGGTCGAGAATCGACGTGAGCGCGTCCACGAACGGCACATCCGCCTCAATACCCGCATAGCATTCCGGTGCCATATTGGCCACCGCACCCATCAGCAGGCCACCGGCGGAACCGCCGTTGGCCACTGTGCGACGCGGATCGGCCAGACGGGCCTCCTGCAGAACGCGCGTGGCATCGACGAAATCCTCGAACGAGTGCTTCTTATGCAGGCGACGGCCTTGCTCGTACCAGGCGCGACCCATCTCACCGCCGCCGCGGATGTGCGGCACGGCATACAGCACACCGCGGTCGAGCATGCTCAGACGAGCCACGGAGAATCCCGGGTCTGAGGAAATCTCGTACGCACCATAGCCGGTGATGAACATCGGGGAATCCTGCGCAGGGAAGTCGCGCCGCCACACCAACGACACTGGAATGCACTCCCCGTCTCGCGCGGTGATCCATACGCGACGCTCCATATAGTCACGCGGGTCGAAATCACCCAGCACGGTGGCGCGTTTGAGCAACGTGTCCTGCCCGGTGGCAGGGTCAATCTCATGCAGTTCGCCCGGACGGGTGTAGCTGGCGAACGAGTACCGCATGCGAGGCGCGTCATAGGAGGGATTGCCGCCGGTGCCGATGGTGTACAGGCGCCGGGTCTCGCCGGGAAGGTGGTCGTCGCTGGCCCCATCGAATGATGCGGTGTGATCCGTTGGCACGGCGGTGGGTTCTGTGCCATCGATGGACTGCACGGCACCATCCGCGTCGCCGGGCACATCGTCGTCCTGCAGATCCTGCCACAGCCGTTCACCATGGTCACCCGTCTGGTCGGACTGATCGGCGGCCACCAGATCCCAATCGTTCTCCAATGACGGCGGCAGCAGTTCCGTGAACCGCCACGGGCGTCCGGCCAGGAAATCCTCAGCGGCGGCCTGCTTGGTCATGTACGCCACATGCGGCTGGCCGTCGGAACGGTAGCTCAGCGTGACAAAATACCTATGCAAGCCGATGCCTTCAATGCCCAGACCGTGCGCACCCTGCAGAATCGCGGGATTCGCCGGATTGAAATAGGCCTCGGTAATCGGTCGGTCAGGTTCGCCATGCTCACAGCCATACGGCGAGCCGGCAGCCACGCATACGCCTTCACCCAGACGGTATGGGGGCCGATGATTGCGCATGTCGATGACGTCGATTTCGAAATTCGGATTATCGGCGTTGTGGTACACCACCGCCAGAGGCACATCCTCGCCGCCTTCGCCGGCGCCCTCGAAGCATGCGAAGCTGACATCGTATTCCACGTCTTCCTTGCGGGGGATGAACGGCTGGAACTCGCCATCCGGCGTATCCACCGGCAGCATCCATACTTCGGTGCTGGTTTTCGAGCCGGTGCCGATCACGATGCTGCGCTCGTCGAAGCTGATGCCCGCCCCGACCCAGAACTTCTCGTCCGCTTCGCGGTACACGCAGACGTCCGATTCGACCGACGTGCCCACATGATGCCGCCAGATTGCGCACGGCCGCCAGGAGTCGTCGAGCTCGGTCCAGAACACCCACTGCCCGTCCGGAGTGAAGCAGGCCCCGCCGATGCCGGGAAACACTTCCGGCAGTTCCACCGGCTCACCACCCTGCGCGAGCGTGGCATCGAGGTCGCGGATGCGGAAATCGTAGCGTTCGTCGCCGCGCAGATCCACACCGTAGAGCATCCATCGTCCGTCATGGCTCAGATCCATGCCGCCGAGCCGGAAGAAGTCATGCCCCTCGGACTCCACGTTGGCGTCGAACACCACCTGCTCGCCCGGCATCGAACCGGGAGCGCCTTGCGGATCGACCTCCGGCGGGTCCCAATCGTCGGCGCCGCGCACCGGCATGCGGCACTGCACACCGTACTGTTTGCCTTGCTGGGTGCGCGTGAAGTACCAGTAGTCGTTGATGCGCGTGGGAACGGACATGTCCGTCTCCTCCACATGCGCCTTGAGCTCCTCGAACAATGTGCGCCGCAGCCCTGCCAGATGGGCCATGCGCGCCTCGCAGTATTTGTTCTGCGCGGCCACATAATCCCGCACATCGGCGGATTCCTTGTCGCGCATCCATTCGTAATCATCGTTGAACACGTCGCCGTGGAATTCACGGCGCTTGGGTTCACGTTTGGCCACTGGCGGCGTCGGCGTCATCGCTGCGCCTGATTCGGTCATTTCAGTCATATCACGCGATTGTACGCGCCGGTAAGGGACGAACCGGCACCGTCAACGACCCATACCACGCAGAATACGGACCAATCTGCGTTACAAGCCGCTAATCCGCGTTCTTCGCGTGCTCCTTGAGATACGGCAGCATGGTTTTGAGCAGGTTCGCTCCGGTGGTGCCAGTGAACACCGGCACTTCGGTGACCGGCATCGGCTGGGTCGACGTCAATCCCGCGACGGACGCCAGGCCGGGCGCCTCCTTCGGACTGAGCTGACGGATGGCGATGGCCAGCACGCGCCCGGGATACCGTTTGACGATAGTGGCGTACGTGGTGGGGTCCTTCTGACCATCATCGCCCACCAGAATGAACTTCATGTCCGGGAAATCCGCCATCAGCTGTTCGGCGAATTCCAGTTTGTGCTGCGGACCCGTGGGAACGAAGGTCTTGGGCCTCGGATCGAGGTCGCGAAGCAGCAGCGGCCCCTCCGGGAATCCGTGGTCGATGATGAAGTTGCGAATCGCGCTCTCCACATTCCACGGCGACGTGGACAGGTAGAAGAACGGGGCGTCCGGGAACAGGTCGGAGATGCGGGTGAACAGCACGCTCATGCCCGGCACGGAGGCTTTTTTCTTGGGATCGAGGAACAGCAGGTTGTAGGCGGCCTTCCACAGTACCGGGGCCTGGGTAATCATGATCGTGTCGTCCACGTCCGAGATGATGCCCACTTTGGCGCTGGCCGGGATGGTGTACAGATTCGCGCTGACCGGCTTGCGGCCGGGCACACTGTACGAAACGCGATGGATGCCCGCGCTCAGGCGGTGTTCTGCCACCAGATCCAAGTATCCTGCCGAATCGGAGATCGCGTATTCTCCGCTCATGTCGCGGGTGCGATCCACTTTGTCATAGACTTCGGAGACGCCGACCTGCACGGTGTTGAGCGGCGTGCCATCAATGCTGGCCTGCACATGCGTGCGGCCGGCCGGCACGGCCAGCATACCTCGGATGCCGCGCGTCAGCTCGCCGGACTGGCCGTGGGCGGGACCATATACGGTACGGCAGATCAGGCGCGAATAGTCGCCGGTTCCATAGCCCACATACGGTTCCACGCGCGGGAACCAGCCCCATCCGCGCACCACTTCAGCTGACAGATGCGACCACATGCCGAACGTACGAGTGATTGCCCGACGGATGAACCGGGTCAACGGCGGCTTGACTTCAAAGCGCTCCCGCTTCGATGGCGCATCGAATGTGGTGGTCGCCGCGCGCGCAGGAATCGGCACGGTAGGCATGTCGTCCGCCGGCGCAGGCGCACTGGAGTGATGCGGCAGATGCAATGACTCCAGACGCCTGCCAGCGGCTTCAAAATCCTCGCGTGGGCTTCTCATGCACCCCACTATAGGCCATGCATGCTATGAGTCGGCATCAGTCCAGCGGATGATTTTGGCGTACTCGTCAGCGCTGAGCAGCTCCGGCTCGTCGTCATCGAGCTCGACCTTGAGAATCCACCCCTCGCCGTACGGGTCGCCGTTGATCACGGAGGGATCGTCGGACACGTCGCGGTTCACGTACTTCACCGTGCCGGCTACCGGGCTGATCATGGGCTGCACGGCCTTGGAGGACTCCAGTTCCACAATCTCGTCGCCGGCCTCCACACGGGAACCAGGTTCGGGCAAATCCACGAACACGAGCTCGCCGAGCTGGTCGGCCGCGTATTCGGTGATGCCGAGGATGGCAAGGTCCTCATCCGAGCGATCCACCCAGACGTGTTCGTCGGAGTATTCGAGATGCTCGGGAATGTCGAGGTTCAGCGGCTGTTCGTTGTCTTCTGTTTCGCTTGTTTCGCTCATAGTGCCCAGCCTAGCAGCCTACAGCTCCCGCCCGAGCCACTCCTCAGGTTGACTACCCCTCAGACCCGCTTCGCGGGCCAGCTCCCCTGACAAGGGGAGCCAGAAAAGCATCTGCTGACGTAGGAACCGCCACAAAACATGACACGCCTACAGCTCCCGCCCGAGCCACTCCTCGATCATGTAGCGCGCGATGGTGGCACGTCCGGGGGCGGCCATGCGTCCGGAGATCAGCTCGGCGGTGTATTCGTCGCGCGTGACCCAACGGGCGGTCACGGTTTCCGAACCGTCCACATGCACGTCCGTGGTGACGGCGTGCGCCTTGAACGCCATCATGAGCGACGCGGGGAACGGCCACGGCTGCGAACCGAGGTAGCGCACCTCGCCCAAGGTGATGCCGGTCTCCTCCTTGGCCTCGCGCCGCGCCGCGTGCTCGAGGTTCTCCCCCGCCTCCACGAATCCGGCGGAGACGGAGTAGAGCCGTTCGTCCTTCCATGCCGCATTGTGTTGCAGCAGCAACCGGTCATGGCCGTCCACAATCGCGGTGATCACGGCGGGCTCGATACGCGGGAACAGGATCCGGTTGCCGTCCGCCGCATTGCTGCACCGCTGCGCCCAGCCGGCGAGCGCGGTTTCGACCGGCGCGCCACAGGTCGGGCAATACCGCTGCCGACTGTGCCAGATGCTCAGGGTGACGGCGCTGGTGGCCTGCCCGGCCTCGCGCGCATTGGCGTGGGGTGCGAAGCCGCGCAGATCCGCCCAGTCGAACCGGTCGACGGCTTGCTGCAGCAGGGTCGGTTTGGGCTGGCGAGGCTGCTCACCGGCGATGCCGACCGATTCGTCGAACGCATCATCCGCGCCCTGTCCGGCGGAATCCGAGACGCTGAGGTTGCCATCGACGGTACCGGAATCCTCGGTTCCCAATACGCCGACGATTCCAGGGGTCGACGCGCCCGCCGGATTGCCGACGGCGCTGCTGCTGGCACCGGCGGCGGCACCAACGGCGTCTGGCGCCCCGGCTGCACGATTGACGGCACCCGGTTCAGGCACCCGGGAGATGTCGATGGCGACGACGCATTCGCCGCGCACACCGCCATAGGAGCCGAGGAACATGGCCACGGCCTGCGGATACCGTTTGAGTTCCGCGGCGACGTACGCGCCCGGCAAGGTGGCGAGCCGCAGTTTGACGTTCTCATAATCCACCAACTCGCCTTGTCCGCGGGGCACGGCGACCAGTCCGTTGCGCGTGAGGATGACTTTGGTGGCGGGGTCCTCCAGCAGATGCCCGATGAGTCCCGGTTCGCCCCGTCGATCGACTTGGTAGTCGATGTCGCCTTGCGCGAGCGGCAGGAACGGCAGCGCGCGGGTCAGTGCCAATGGTGAGAAATGGATATCAGCGGTCATGCTCTACCTCAGTCCTGATCCTGCACCCGGCGCACGAGAGCGAGCAGCGCACGGGCCACGGTGTCGGGATGCTCGACGGCGCTGAAGTGGCCGCAATCGGGAATGGCGGTGAATGTGGCGCCGGTGATGCGGTCGGCCAGCGGACGCATGACGCCGGGGTTACTGGTGGGGTCGAGTTCGCCGGAGACGACGGCGGTCGGCGCGGTGATGGTTTCGGGTACCTTGCCCATGTCGGGGCGACCGTAGGTCATGCGCTGACGCCATGCGAGGCCCGCAGGGTCCTGTTCGCTGATCCACTGGGTCATGGTGGCGATGAACTCAGGGGATTTCTTGACGGTGGAGTCGCCGTCGGACGGCTTGGCGAAATGCATCACCGGTTCCACGGAGTTGGTCTGTTCGGCGGCGTCCGCCATGGCGAGGCGCGGTTCGCCGCCCACACCGTCGGATGCGGCCATCGTGTCGCACAGGGCGAGGCCGGCCACGGTCTCGGGATGACGGCGTTGGATGTCCATCGCCACATAGCCGCCCATGGACAGGCCCACCCAGATGGCCTGCGTGTATCCTGCGGACTTCACCAGGTCCACGTAGGCGTCCGCGAGACGGTCCAGAGCCTCGGTGTAGGCGCCGTTGGCGAGCCTCGGGCCGGAGTCCTCCGCGCTCGGCACCGGGGACTGCCCGGAGCCGGCCATGTCCGGCGCCCAGATGGGGAACGGGGGGACGTCGTCCAGATCGGCGAAGTCGGCGAGCGCCTTGGCGCATACGTCCCACATGCGGTGATCCACCGGATAGGCGTTCATCAGCACCACCGGCACACCCTCACCCTCGCGATACACATGATTCACCAATTCAATTGCCATAACTACACACTTTCATTCGTTATATACAAACGATCCATATCGGGCTCCTCTGATGACTACCCCTCAGTCGGCTACGCCGACAGCTCCCCTGACAAGGGGAGCCGACCAGGCTTCCGAATATCGGCCCCCTCTGACGAGGGGGCTGTCAGCGAAGCTGACTGGGGGAGAGACCAAACCCGAGCCAACCTGAATAAGCCGGCCAGCACGTTGCCTACAAACTGCTCCTTCACACTCCGGCCCAGGCTAGGGCTTGACGCACGATGCGGCCGTGCCCGTTGACCATCTGGTCGATGAACTTGTCCATCAGGTCGCTCTTGGGATCGACCCATTCCACGTCGAGCGTCTCGTCCTGCGGCTTGCAATCTCCGGCAATCGCCACTACATAGCACAATGCGATGGCGTGCTGACGCGGGTCGTAGTAGTCGCCCAGGCCCGGGGTCGGGAAGAATTCGGCGACCGTGAACGGCTGGAGGGATGCGGGAAGCATCGGCAGCGCGATGTCGCCCAGGTCCTTGGCCACGTTGCGTGCGATGGCTTCGCGCAGCGACTCGTGGAACAGCACGCGCCCGGTGATCAGCGTGCGCTCGATAGAACCGTCGTCCGAGACGCGCAGCAGCGACCCTACCTGCGATATGCGGCCCATGTCATCCGTGCGCACCGGCACGATCTCCACATAGGCGATGGGCATCTGGTGACGCGCGCGGTTGATGTCCGCAGGCCCCAGCCATCCCGGCGGGTTGCCGTGGCCGGAGCCGCCTCCGTGGATGAAATCCTCGGGGGTGATGTTGTCGAATTCACCGCGATTGCGATTGGCGTCGAAGTCGCCCTCGGAGGGCACCTCATCATTCAAGACTGGCATGCTTCCCATTATCGCGCGCGACCGCGCGAATGGGCTCCTCTCGCAGCAAAATCTGGGCAAACGTTCAGATGGGTTGTGGAAGGTTCGCGGGAGGTTCAGCTCAGTATGGCCCGGCTCGCACCGGTACGGAGCGGTACGGTTGATGCGGCACCAATTCGGCTCGGTTCAGCTCGGTTCGGCCGGCAGCGCAACGCAGGCTGAATTGTTGGGTGGTACTGCCAAGCTTGAGCACAACCGACAGAATGGAGACCACCATGGCAACCAAGGCCATCACTTCAGCTGATTTTGAGCAGACCATCACCGACAACGAAATCGTGTTCGTGGACTTCTGGGCCACGTGGTGCGGCCCGTGCCGCGCATTCGGCCCGATTTTCGAGGCCGCGTCCGACAAGCCCGAAAACAAGGACATCGCCTTTGTGAAGGTGGATATCGACGCGAACCAGGATCTGGCGCAGGCGGCCGGCATCCAGGCCGTACCCACGCTGATGATCGCCAAGCAGGGCGAGGTCATCTTCCAGCAGGCCGGCGCCCTGCAGGCCGGCGATCTGGACGATCTCATCAGTCAGGCCAAGGCGCTCGACCTTGCCGCCGCCAAGGCTCAGGCCGCAGCCCAAGCACAGAACTGACTCCGCACTGGCTCCGCACTGGCCCCCTCTGACGATGGGACTACCCCTCAGTCCCGCTTCGCGGGCCAGCTCGTCCTGCAAATTCGGACGCGCTACGCGCGGCATTCAACTGGCTCGCCTGTCGGCTCGCACAGCACCTACAAACAGCTCTGCTGTTTGCTTCACGGTGCTGTCCTGACAAGGGGAGCCAAACAAGCACCCGGCCCCCTCTGACGAGGGGGCTGTCAGCGAAGTTGACTGGGGGAGAGACCTCTTCGAGTGGTGTTCTTCCAGCGGTGCACCTATGATGAGTGTCAGTGTGCAGCTCGACGTATGAAACCTGCACGATGCAAGTAGTTCATATCATGCATAAGTGAATATGCATAACCGAAACCGATGACCGACATCAGCCGCACGTTCGGCGAGACGTTCGGGCTGCAAATCCAAGTCAAGGAGCGTAATGACGAGACACGGCAGGAAGACCTCCCCTTTGAAGTCCCTGAGCATCAGCAAGCGTCAGTGGGCCAAGATCGCCGCAGTGGTGGCCGCCGGAGGACTGATCACCGGAGCCGGATTCGTATCCCGCAGCTTCTACCAGTCGGACAACGCCAAGCCCGTCAATCAGGTCACCGCGTTCTCCGCCACCGATTCCGCAGCCTCCCGCTCCGCCACCCGTGGAGCACTGAACGCCACGGACAAGAACACCACGTTCGTCACCGTGAAGATCAACGGCGACTCGCGCGTGGTGCTTGGCGAGAAAGACGCAATGAAGACCGTCAAGGACGTGCTTGACGCCGGCAACATCACACTCGACCCGGACGATACGGTCAGCCCCTCGCTGAAGAGCAAGGTCACCGAGTCCACGGTCATCACCATCGAGCGCGCAGGCGCTGACGTGGAGACCACGGACACAGACATCCCGTTCAACGAGATCCGCAAGGAGACCGACAGCCTGCCCAAGGGCACCGAGAAGGTGGAGACCGAGGGACAGAACGGTGTGATGGAGACCACGTCGTTGGTCACGCGCAGCGGCGACAAGGTGGTCTCCTCCAACGTGTTCACGTCGTGGGTCAAGAAGGCCCCGGTGGACAAGGTGATTCTGGTGGGCACAGGCTCCACAACGTCTTCGTCCTCGTCATCGTCCGGCTCCTCCGCAAGCCTCGGCACCACCGTGCCGGTGGGCGAGATGCAGACCTGGGCGCACGACTACATGATCTCCAACGGCTACTCCGAGGACGACTTCACCGCCGCCAACTTCATCATCAACCATGAATCCGGCTGGAGCCCCACCGCTGCGAACCCGTCCGGCGCATACGGCCTGCCGCAGGCGCTGCCTGGCAGCAAGATGGCTTCCGCCGGCGCCGACTGGGCCACCAACTACCAGACGCAGTTCAAGTGGTTCCTCGGCTACTGCAACGATCGCTACGGCTCTGTGACCGCCGCCTACAACCACTGGCTGCAGTACAGGAGCTACTGATTCTTTCGCTGCGACCAAGCGCTGCCAAGACCTCACTAGACGTACACTGAGCACGTGTCAGTGTACGTCTAGTGAGGTCTTACTAGTGTCCTGCGCTGTAAGTTCGTTGATTAATTCACTACCCCTCAGTCCCGCTTCGCGGGCCAGCTCCCCTGACAAGGGGAGCCTGCAATCACGAACGCGCTTCGCGGGCCAGCTCGTCCTGCAATTGTGGACGCGCTTCGCGCGCGGCATACTGATAGTGAGACCTTACGACAGGTCATCCCGACAAACTGTATAGTCAGACGTACGGCACGTGGGTGTCCCCATGCCGGTATTTCGGAGGCGAATCATGACGTTCAACCGGTATATCGCGATTCGCGCCGTGGTCGAGACCATCGGCGCGCTGTCCTGCATGCTGATGGTGGTCATCGGACACAGTCTCATCGGAGTGATTGTCACAGCTGTGGTGGCATTGGTCTGGGCCGGTGGCGAGATCTGGGTGGTGACCGTGCTTAACAAACGGTCACCTCGCCGCGATGAGCTCTCGGACCAGCATCAAGGGGTGGCAATGCAGTTCGCGCTGTTCGTGCTCATAACTGCTCTGGTGGTTCTGGGATTCGTATACACCATCTGGAATATGGTGATCACGTCAGGGTTCCTGCACATCATCAACCCGATGATGCTGCCCGCGTTGGCCATGTGCGCCTTGGCGATATCCGACGTGCAGTATCTGTGGCTTGAGCATGACGGCTCGAATGGGACGATGATGAAGACTAGTCTCAAGATTCATCGTCTGGCACGAGGCATGAAGCAATCCGAGCTGGCCGACCTCATCAATGTGCGCCGGGAGACCATCGGACGTCTGGAACAGGGGCAGTATTGCCCATCGCTCAGGCTCGCCATGGATCTGGCGAAGGTGTTCGACACCACAGTGGAAGAGTTGTTCAGCTTTGACGACGAGGAAAACGACACGCCCGAACAGGCGCAAGCTAGGTAAATTCCCGGCAAACTACGGCACAGAAACGCACAAAACGTTGCAATTCCAACGATTTTCACGCTTTTTGACAAACCGACCAGTCAGCAGCCATGTGACACAGACATCACGTCATGAGACACGGACATCACCTCGTGTGACGCAAGCATCACACGGCACGTATCAGACGAGGACGGTTCTTGTCACGAACGTCGTTCAGGCGAGTATTGTGTAAGCCGTGCAAGGAAATCGGGGGTTTGCGATTTCCGAGCAGGTTACTTAGGGGGTTGGGAAACCCCGTTAAGGAGGAAATATTATGATGAAGAAGTTTATGGCTCTGCTGGCCACTGTCGCCGCTGTGCTGGGCTTTGGTTTCGCTGCCAACACCGCTATGGCTGAGGATTACGGCGCCACCGGTTCCGTGACCGGCACCGTCGCCACTGTGACCTTCACCGGTCTCACTAAGGGCGCTAAGTACTCTGTTAAGGCTGACGATCAGGTCGTGTCCAATGTTGAGTTGGCTGCCGAGAAGACATTCCTTGAGTTCACGGCTACGTCCACCTCTCAGACCGTCAAGATCACCCTCAAGGCCGGCACCAAGACCGACGTCAAGCTCGTTGACGCTAATGGCAAAGTGGTGGCTTCCTACACTGTGACCGCTCCGGCCACTGGTGAAGGCGCTGCTCCGACCGTTGCTGACACCGGTGCTTCCGTCGCTCCGTACGCCGTGGCCGTTGTGCTGCTGGCTGCCGCCGGTGTGGCTCTGTTCGCTGTCCGCAAGACCAGCGCTCGTCGCTGAATTCAGCTCCAATAGCTGATTAGCTACTCAAGACCCTGAGGCTTCCTCAGGGTCTTTTCTATGCCGTATTCCTCCTTGAACACAATACAAATCCACCCATAATCGAATACCAATCGAGGCGAACCATGAACGTTCTCTTTGTGTGCACTGGCAATGTCTGCCGCTCTCCCATGGGCGAGTATCTGCTCCCCCGCTATTTCAATGATCCCTCCATTACGACGGACAGCGCAGGAACCCGTGGGTTGTTCGATCATCCCATCGACCCGTCAAGCGCCAAGATCCTTTCCGAACTGGGTATTGATACCACGGATTTCCGCTCAAAGCGCGTCACACCGCAACTGGACACGGCCGCTGACCTGATTCTCTGCTTTGAGATCGAGCAGCGCCAGGATATCGCCACTATCGCGCCTCTGGCAAGCCGGAAGACGTTCCTGCTGCCGGACTTCGCGAATATGTGCGTCTACTGCGCTAAGGAGGGCTATATCGAAGGCTCGACGCGGCAGGAGAAGCTCGAATCAGTGATTGACAACGCGTCGCTGATTCGACCTATGCTGCCCGCACCCATGGTCATCCCCGACCCTCATCGTCGTGAATTTGCGGCCTTCCAGAAGGCCTACGAGCAGATCTGCCAAGCCCTCCGCATCATCACTGATGCGACTGCCTGACCGCAAACGTGGCCCCTCAGTCGACTTCGTAGTCAGCTCCCCTGACAAGGTGAGCCAAGCAAGTAATAAAAGGCTCTCACTGAGCAGTGCTCAGCGAGAGCCTTTTTACAACACCAACCAACCTATCAGCGCTTGACGGCTGCGCGCCGCGCAGTGCTGCGCTGCTTCGGGCGCTGGCCGCCAGCCTTACCCTTCTTGCCGTCGGTGCTGGCGTCGTCATCGTAATAGTAGTAGTTGCCCTTATATGCGACCTTCTTGGAATCCTTCGCATAGTTGAAGATGAAGCCGCTGACCGAAAGGTTCAAGTTGTCGAGCTGTGCTGCGATCTCACGCAAATCACGCTTGTCGGTCACGTCACGGCCGGAGACGATAACGATGCCGTTGCCCATGGCGCCGAACACGAAGGCGTCGTTGGCCACCACCAGCGGCGAGGTATCGACCAGCACGTAATCGTATTGGGTGAGCGCCTGCTTGATGAGCTCCTTCATGATCGCGGAGTTGAGCAGGGCGGATGCGTTCGGCGGCTTCGGGCCGGCGGGCATGATGTGCAGGTTCGGCTTCCAGTACCGCTGCACCACGTCCTTGACGGCCGCCTGGCCGGACAGCACGTGGGTGAGGCCTGCGTTGCCTTCCAGTCCCAGTCGATCGGCCACGGACGGGTGACGAAGGTCGGCATCGATAAGCAGCACCTTGGCACCGTTTTCAGCCAACGCGACGGCGAGGTTCACCGAGCTGGTGGTCTTGCCTTCGCTCGGGCTGGTGGACGAGAGGACGATGAGACGGGCGTTCATGCCCTCGACCGGAGCGGTGAACGAGAGGTTCGTGCGGATACGACGGTATTCCTCGGCGATCGGACTGCTGGGCTTCGAGATGATGACCGGGACATCGCCCTTGAGCAGATCGTCTTCGGGGATACGGCCCATGATCGGGGCGTCGATGTATTCCTGCAGCTCAAAGGCCTCCTCGATGCGCGTGGAGAAGAGGTCCTTGACCAGCGCCACGATGATGCCGAGAATCAGACCACCAAGAACGCCAATGGCCATGTTCATCGGAATCTTCGGGCTGCTGGGGCCAGCCGGCACCTGCGCCTGCTGCACCACGGAAAGCGTGACCGGAGACTTGCTATCAGAGGAATACAGGGAGTCCTCCACCACGGTCTTCATAGACTTGGCCACGGCGTTGGCGATTGCAGCCGCCTGCTTCGGATCCTTGTCTTCGACCTGGATGTTCACGAACGCCGTATCCGTAGGGTTGGTGACCGTGAGTTCACCGGCAAGTGAGCTGACCGACGTGTCCAGGCCAAGCTGGTCGATGACCGGCTGCAGCACGGATTCGGTGGTGGCCAGCGTCGGGTAGGACTTGATCTGGTTGGCGATGTAGGTACCGGCACTGTTGATGCTGCCATAATTGTTGTCCTGCGTGGCGTCAGCCGTCGACGTGTTGAACGTGGCGAACATCTGCGCAGTGGACGTGTACTTCGGCGGCGTGAGCAATGTATACGCGCACACAGCGGCGAACACGACCACGAACGTCACGATGACCGAAATGACATGCTTGCGGATGATTCGCATCAGGTCCATGATGGTGATGCCGCTTTCGGCCTGTGCTACGGCAGTGTCTGCAGCATTCTGATTCTGCTGTTGTTCGTTATTTGCGGAAACCAACCGCTTCTCCCTCTCCACATCCAGACTGCTTGAACTGCCCGGATAGCCCGATATGTGCAATCAGCATGTATCCTACCAGCCCACATGTACCCTTGCCCTTGAGGAAACGTAGCTGTAAGACAGCCGTCACCATATCGCCACCGTTCTCGCACATTGGGTTGCTAAAGTACTCGAGGCAATCAAAGAAGGGGACATACAGAATATGAGCGATTCCAGCATGCCGACATCGGCCGGACCATCTCAGATGCGGGATGCAGGCGGCACCGCTGTACCCTCGCAAAGCAACCTCGCACCCCACGGCCAACGTATCGAGGATCCCGCACCCACGACACCCTTTGCATCACTGCGCACACTCACTCCCCCGATGCCATTGCCCCGATGCTTCACACCGCGTGATCGCTCCGATTACCTGTTCTTCGCGGCTCTGCTCGCACTGCCGATGGACGGCACCGTGCTGGGCTTCTTCCAGCCGTTCTGGACGCCGTTGAGCCCGTGGCTGCTGGTGCTGTATTGCTTGACGAATCATCGACTGCTGCGCCAAACAATGCATCGTTATGCACCGTTCGTGATGCTGCCTGTGGTGCTCGTGGTGCTGTCGATGCCGGGTTGGGCGGTATTCGGGCTGCATAATAATGCGGTGGTGATGTCGCTCACCGGAGTGATTGCCGTGCCGGCCACGTTATGCGCGCTGGATATCGCCTATGTGCATAAGCGGCTCAGCTGGCAGGAGTCGGTGCGCGCCATTATCGCCATATATTGGTTCGCTTTTGCCATCGGAATTGTGCAATGGCTATCGATTACATTGCGCTTGGGCAGTGTGCAGGGGTACTTCAGTCATCTGATGTACCGTTCGTATATCATTGCGGGATCTGCATGGGGCATGAGCGGTGCCCGACCGCAGTTTTTGTTTGCCGAACCGAGTTATATCGGCATGCACCTGTTCGGTATTCTGTTGCCGCTGTTCTGGTTCATGCGCATTCGCGACCGCATTTTCGCCTCACGATTGCGGCATCTGATCATCGTATTTGCCGTGGGCAGCGTGCTGATGGGTTCGGGCACCCGTATTGTATTGGATTCGTTGGTGGCACTCATCGCTGTGATTGTGATGGAAACGCATTGGCGCAATACCGATGAACGCCGCAAGGGAATTCTCCGGCTTATTGGCACTTTGGCCCTGGCTGTGGTGTGTGTTATGGCCAATTCGAGACTTGATTCCATCTTGCATAACGGCATGGAGGGCGATGGCTCGTTCTTCGCCCGCATCTGGCAATCGTTGGCACCGCTGTGTGGCCTGGTCAGACATCCTTGGGCGTTGCTGACCGGCTACGGAGCCGGAAATATCGCCGAGGCCACGCATAATGGAGCCGATTGGTCGGCGGCGATATTGCGGTTCATGCACACCGACCCCACAGGAGCATTGTCGTGGTATCGGTCGATCAATGCGGACACCGTGTGGACGATGAGCGCATATACGAATTTCCTGACGGAATTCGGATTGATTGGGTTCGCGCTGTTTCTCACGATTTCCTTTGGCTTCATACACCGATATCACCGATGGAATAAACTGACGATTGTCTGGCTGCTATTGGTGATGTATCTGTATGTGCAATTCGAGGGATACGCCTTCGCCGCTATTCCCTTGATGATATGGGCATTGACAAGGCTGGATGAATTCATTCATGTGGATGATGCAATAGAATAATATCTGAATGACGCCTTGTAATCATTGAAGCCCATTTGCTATTTCAGTTTTTTATTTGATTACAATTATCGTGTAACCTAATTCCTCAATTTATCTGCAATAGGTAACTATAAAGGAGAACAATCATGGCTTCCTTGCTTCAGGGCTTTGAAGAGGTCCAGCTGGTCAAGCCGGCCGGCAAGACCGTGCTGACCGTAACCGACGGCGCCATCCGTTTCAACAAGGCCACCGCCGAAGTGCTGGGGTACCCGGCATACGCCAAGGTGCTCATCAACGAGAAGACCAAGCAGATCGCCGTGACCCCCGCCACCGCCAAGGCGGACAACGCGGTGAAGTTCAGCAAACCCGAAGGCAAGCAGACCCTGTCCGTGAGCCTTAAGGAGGCCACGTTGGTGGACGCCGTCAAGGCGTTCTTCACCCTGCCCGAAGCCCCGGAGGACGAAGTGGCCTACGCTTCCGTGAACGGCGCCGCCTACCCGGAGAGCAAGACCGTGATCTTCGACGCCACCACCGCCACCTCCGGCACCATGAAGCGCCGCGGCCGCAAGAAGGCCACCCCAGAAGCCTGAATTTCTCGAGGGCTACTGCATTTCAGGCGATGTGGGGACTGCATCATCAGGATGCAGTCCCCACATCGCCTTATTCACATAACATCGCAACAGACTCAACAGAACGGTATCATTGATACACTTTCAGCGCTTTCTATATTGCGAAGAGACTGTGCTTATCTCTTATCTCAGTCATGTGGCTGAGATAATGACTGAGATAATGACTGAGATAATGACTGAGATAATGACTGAGATGGGTGATCAGCGTTGAAAAGCTCCGATAGCGAAACCCTGGATATCGTAAGCGTAATACGCCGATTGCGACAGGAAGGCACAGACGACGCATATTATGAAGCAAAAGCATGTGATATGCGATTGAGCACCGATGTGTGGGAGTCGGTGAGCGCGTTCACCAACACGTCTGGCGGCGTCCTTCTGCTTGGACTGGATGAACGCAACGGATTTTCACCTGCCAAGCATTTCGATATAGATAAGGTGCGCGATCAGTTCATTGAAGGCATCGGAGATGGCGGAGTCAGCGGTGCAAGATTGGGGAATCCTCCTCGCTATGTGATGAATAGAGCCGACGTCGACGGCAAGCAGATTCTGGTCATCATTATCAAAGAGAATGAAATCGGGGAAAAGCCTTGCTACATCAAGGCTAAGGGCATTGAATCCGGTAGCTATAAGCGTATTGACGATAAAGACGTGCGCCTGTCCACCATGGAAATATATGAATACCGCAATGCTTTAGTCCCCAGCAAGGCAGATAACACAATCGTTCCAGAAAGCGATATCAACGACCTTGATCCTCAACTGGTGAGCGCGCTCATAGAACGTAAACGTCAGTCGAAAGCATTATTGGGCGCTTCCACGCGGGAAGAACAGCTCGAACGACTTAATGTGGTAGACAAACAAGGAGCCGTAAAGCTCGCCGGCCTGCTGGTAGTGGGCAAGTACCCACAGCAGTTTGAACCCAAATTACTCATCGATGTTGCCGCACATCCAGGAACGGAGAAGTCTGAGCCGGGTATGCCTCGTTTCTTGGATCGTGTTCTTTGTGATGGATCTCTTCCTGGTGCCATCGACGATGCTCTACATGCCGTAGTGAAAAACCTCAGAACTGTTTCGCACGTTCGAGGTGTGGGACGCGTCGATGAATGCGAAATACCGGAAGCGGCAATCAGAGAAGCCATAGCCAATGCAGTGATTCACCGGGAATACCATCCATATTTCACCGGGCAATCAGTGTCGGTGGATATCTTCCGTGATCGTGTGGTAGTTACCAATCCTGGCGGCTTGTGGGGCGGCAAGACACTCGAAAATATTGCCGACGGTTCATCGAGGTGCAGGAACGTTATTCTGATGCAACTCATGGAAGAGGCCCCCGTGTCCAACAGCATCGGGTCGACGGTCGAGGGTCAGGGCTCCGGAATCGCCATGATGGTTCGTCTGATGCGCGACCGCGGACTTCGCGAACCGGAGTTCAAGGCATCTGCCGACCAATTCACCGTGGTGCTTCATCGACCCGATGTTGCCGATATCGTTGCTCGTCCAGTCAGAGAAGACGATACTGTCGTCAAGCAGCAACGCGTGGAACCAACCAAGAGAATGGAGGAGTTCCTTGCACTGCTCGATGACGGCAGCGAGAAAAGCGCCCGCGAACTTGCCGAAGAGGCCAATGTGTCTATCGAAACCGCACGAAGAGCTCTGAATGATCTTCTGCGCGCTGGAAAGATACAAGCCACGGCACCGTTGAACAGCCGCAACCGTAAATATCGCGTAGTGTGAGCTGTGTTATAGCGGCAAGTCTCGCGCTCGTCGGAGTCTAGAGCTCGGTGACGATCTTGACGCGCAGACCTCGTATCATGATTATTGAGAGACGGCGAGCAAGCGCTTATGACGGATCGGAGGTGGATGATGGTTCCCATCGAAGACGTCTACGCGCAAATCCGTGAATTCGCCGCCGACGCAGGAGCACACAAGGTCATACTGTTCGGCTCGAGAGCCAAAGGCACCAATCGCCCCAAAAGCGACATCGACCTCGCCATCGCAGGCTGCCCGGACTTCGACGCACTGGACGACAGACTGAACAACGAATTATGGACACTGCTCAAGATCGATGTCATCAACCTCGACGAACCGATCTCCGAAGCTTTGAAGACAGAAATAGCCCGCACGGGGAAGGTGCTGTATGAAAAAATATGAGAACTACGCCTCAGCATTGGATTCCCTGAAACCGGCACCTTTACAGGACCTGAGCAACGACTTCATTCAAAGCGGAATCATCGACAAATTCGAACTTCAGTTTGAACTCGGCTGGAAGCTGCTCAAGGCATTGCTCGCATACGAAGGCGACCCGGTATCCGCATCAGGATCCCCTCGGGACGTCATCAAGACAGCGTACCAATACTATGATTTCATGGACGAGTCCCTCTGGCTTCGCATGCTACGGGATCGCAGCGATTCCGCACACATCTATGATGAGGATCGAGCTCAACGACTCGTGCACACCATCATCGACAGCTACATTCCCGAATTCGAACGCGTGGACAACGGACTAACCGAACGATATGGCACGATGCTCACGGAATAAGGCATCAGACGACAGAGTTGCCACCTTATTGGCGCGCATAACGAAGGCGGGTGCATCTTAGGCTGCTGTACGCCACCCAAGATGTACCCGCCTGAAGAACAGCAGAGCTGAAACGCGGAATCAATCAGTCGTTGGGGATGAGCACGACCTTGCCGTCGGCCACATCCTTGAGGTGCTTGCCGTAAGGGCTCTTGCCGTAGCGCTGGGCGGATTCGAGGAGCTCGTCCTTGCCGATCCAGCCGTTCTCATAGGCGATCTCCTCCACGATGGCGATGGGCAGGCCCTGCGCGCGCTGGACGGTGCGCACGAACTCGCCGGCCTCGTACAGGGAGTCCATGGTGCCCGTGTCCAGCCAGGCGTAGCCGCGGCCCAGCGTGCGCACGTTGAGGGTGCCGTCTTCGAGGTACATCCTGTTGAGATCGGTGATTTCCAGCTCGCCGCGCGCGGAGGGCTTGACCTGCTTGGCGAACTCGGTGACGCGCTCGTCATAGAAATACAGGCCGGTCACCGCGTAATGTGACTTCGGTTCCTTCGGCTTCTCCTCGATGCTCACGGCCTTCTTGTTCTCGTCGAACTCGACCACGCCGTAGCGCTCGGGATCATCGACGTAATAGCCGAAGACGCTTGCGCCTTCACCGTTCTCGGCCTTCTTCACGGCTGCGCGCAGCGTATTGCCGAGGCCGTTGCCGTAGAAGATGTTGTCGCCAAGCACCAGGGCGCAGGGTTCTCCAGCGATGAACTCCTCACCCAGGATGAACGCCTGAGCAAGTCCGTCCGGGCTGGGCTGCACCTTGTAGCTGAAGTGCACGCCGTAGTGGGAGCCGTCGCCGAGCAGACGCTCGAAGTTCGGCAGGTCCTTCGGCGTGGAAATGATGAGGATGTCACGGATGCCCGCGAGCATGAGCACGCTCAGCGGGTAATAGATCATCGGCTTGTCGTACACGGGAAGCAGCTGCTTCGACGTGACCGTGGTCAACGGATAGAGACGGGTGCCGGAGCCGCCAGCGAGAATGATGCCTTTCATGATGTCCCTTACTTCTCCAGTTCTTTCTTTACGTAGGTTTTGAGGCTTTCCTCCCAGTCGGCGGGCGTGTAGCCGGCCGCCTCGATCTTCGACAGGTCGAGCGCGCTATGCGTCGGCCGCGGGCTGACCGGGTTCTTCGCGTTCGCGAAATACTCGCCGGTGCTGATCGGCTTGACCCTGTCCCCGTTGCCGTTCGTCAGATCGAACACCTCACGGGCGATGTCCGCCCACGACTTCACCTCGCCCGAACCGGTCAGATTGTACGTGCCATACGGCGCATGGCTGTCCAGCAGGTGGAAGATGGCCTCCGCCATGTCCCTGGTGAACGTGAGACGACCGTACTGGTCGTCCACCACCGTCACCTGACCGAGCGCGTCATTCTCGTCGGCCACACGGTCGGAGAGCATCATCATCGTCTTCACGAAGTTATGGCCCTCGCCGATCACCCAGGAGGAACGCAGGATGTAATGCTCCGGCGCGTTCCCCACCGCGATGTCACCCGCCGCCTTCGACTGGCCGTACACACCCAACGGGGCGAAGCCCTCCGTCTCCGTATGCTCCTCGGCGGTCCCGTCGAACACATAATCCGAACTGATGTGCACCAGCGTGATGTGATGCTCCCTCGCCACCCGGGCCAAAAGGGCCGGACCCTGCGCGTTCGCCTTCCACGCGACCGGACGGCCATCCGCGGTCTCCGCCCTGTCCACCGCCGTGTACGCGCCCGCGTTGATGATCGTCCCGTACAGGCTCCAATCGTACCTGTCATAGGCTGTCGGGTCGGAGAAGTCGAACTCGTCGATGTCCGTATACTCGAACCCCTGCAATTCATGAGCCTCCGCGTAGGCGCGGATAGCATGGCCCAGCTGCCCGTTGCAACCCGTCACCAGGGTCCGCTTCGGCGCCATGGGCTTGGCGTCCTTGAGCATCGGGTGATGCAGGTCCGCCTCGGATCGCTCCGACTCCCCCAACGGGATGGGCCATTGGATGTCCAATTCGGGGTCGGCGAGGTTCACGAACGTGTATGTCTTCTTCTGCTCCAGGCTCCAATGCGCGTTCACCAGATACGTGTACACGGTGCCGTCCTCGAGCGCCTGGAAGCTGTTGCCCACGCCACGCGGCACGTAGATCGCCTTTGACGGATCGAGGCGCGTGGTGAACACCTGACCGAAGCTCTCCCCCGGACGCAGATCCACCCACGCGCCGAAGATCTCGCCCGCCGCGATGCTGATGTACTTGTCCCACGGCTCCGCATGGATGCCACGCGTCACACCCTTCTTCGCGTTATAGCTGATGTTGTTCTGCACCGGACCGAAATCCGGCAACCCCAACGCCATCATCTTCTGCCGCTGCCAGTTCTCCTTGAACCAGCCACGATTGTCACCATGCACCGGCAGATCAAACACCAGCAAACCTGGGATATTCGTCTCCGTGACCCGAAGATCCTTCTCAAACTCGAACGGCATGATTACCAATTCCTTTCCTTACCGAAATATCATTTCAACGCCCAAACCACGAACACGTTGCCACGTCGATCCGGATCGAGCCGTTTCACCGGTTCAAAGCCAAAATCATGGAATAGACGGGCACTCCGCTCATTGCGGGTATCGACATAGGCCACGAATTGCGCTTGCACGCCATCCCTCGCCGATTGAGCACGCGCGCATCGTATCGCATCCGCCAGCGCATCACGTCCCAGACCTCTGCCCTGATATGACGAAGAGACCGCAATGATGGCGACTTCGAACACATCAACCGATTTCCGCGCGACCGCACAATACGTGGCGACGTGACCTTCATCGGTGACGCCCAACCGTATCCAGTTGTCCGAGCTCAGATACAAGGCGCTATGACGAATCAGCCGCTGCACTAAAAGCTCCCAAGGATATGGGTGCAAAGACTCGCCCTTGACCCATCTACCACCAATCTCACGATTCGACGGAACCGGCACCGTGCAGGTAAACGACGGGAAACCACGCTCATCACCCTTACGCACAAAGCGGAAGTCTACGAGCGGATTCCCATCCTGCATAAGAGACGCCTCCGAATCAGGCATACAACAAACGGGCGGAATCCTCCAATGATTCCGTTTCCGCCGTCCGCAGGTAGTCCATCACATCCTGAGGAAGAGGTGCATCGCACATGCGAAGGTACTGGCCCTCTGGCGAATCCTCCTCAACCGCATACAAATCAGTCAACGATGTCATCCGTCCCCCTTTCGTCTCTCACAGTGTATCTCGCCACCTGTCTACCGACAAGCACGGGCGGCAGCGTATATTCCACCGCCCGCATCGCCCCTCACTGTCCTTGCTGCTTGTATTTGGCTTCGGTGGCGGCCTTGGCGGGCTCCCACCAGGCGCGGTTGTCCGTATACCACTGGATGGTCTGCTCCAGACCCTTCTGGAAGTCCGTGTGCGTCGGCTCCCAACCCAGCTCCGTACGCAGCTTCGTCGAATCGATCGCGTACCGGCGGTCATGGCCCGGACGGTCCCTCACCCAGTCGAAATCATCCGGCGACTTGCCCATCACGGTCAGGATGTCGCACAGCACCGTCAGGTTGTCGCGTTCGCCGTTCGCGCCGATCAGATACGTCTCGCCGATACGCCCCCGGGTCAGGATCGTCCACACGCCCGTCGAATGGTCATCCGTATGAATCCAGTCGCGAACGTTGGAGCCGTTGCCGTACAGCTTCGGCTTCAGACCATCCAGGATGTTCGTGATCTGACGGGGAATGAACTTCTCCACATGCTGGTAGGGGCCGTAGTTGTTGCTGCAGTTGCTGATGGTCGCGCGGATGCCGAACGTGCGATGCCATGCACGCACCAGCAGATCCGACGACGCCTTCGTCGACGAATACGGGCTGGACGGATGGTACGGGGTCTCCTCCGTGAACTTCGCCGGATCATCCAACGCCAGGTCACCGTACACCTCGTCCGTGCTCACGTGATGGTAGCGCACATCGTACTTGCGGCACGCCTCCAGCAGACGGAACGTGCCCTCCACGTTCGTCTTCAAAAACGGCTCCGGATTGGCAATGGAGTTGTCGTTATGCGACTCGGCCGCGTAATGCACGATCGCGTCATGACCCGGAACCAGACGGTCCAGCAACTCCGCGTCGCAGATGTTGCCATGCACGAACTCCACCCGGTCACCCAGGATCCCCCTGATGTTCTCCAGATTGCCCGCATACGTCAACGCGTCCAACACCGTCACATGCACATCCGGATGGTTGTTGTACACGTAATGCACGAAATTCGACCCGATGAACCCACAGCCACCGGTCACAATGATGTTATGAGGAGTAAACACTTCATCAGCCATACTCCCAAAGTCTACAGGGAAACCCCTACCGTCTGCGGGGATTCCGTCACATGGATGGTGAGGTCGTCCATCCGGGTGAGGCTCCAGATGAACAACGGCAGTGCCGCGAAGGCATATCCTTCGAATTGGATATACAGGTATGCGAGCAATGCGGCCCAGCAGAGGGCAGGCTTCGTCCAATGCCCATACCGTGAGATGACGATGCCGACAGCTGTAACGGAGAGCGCACAACCGATGAATCCGAATTCAGTGAAAAACTCGTGTAGGCGCTCATCGTCCAAACCATGGTCGAGGTCATCATCCTATACCAGCCAGCGGCAACTATCGCCCCCTTGCCTGCTCCGGCCGACTCAAGTATGGTTCTGGCAAGCTGCGCTCCTTGGTGTACGGCCGCATCGATGTTGCCGGCCCCATAACCGGTCAATGCCGTCCACGGCTGTTTGACGATGCCACACAATGGGCCGAGGGATTGATAGATTCGTCCAAGGAATGAGTCATCGCCACTCATGCCTTTTTCCACGATTGCAGACAAACGTGAATTAGCAGCGAACGCGGTTGCGGTTATCGCCACGATGACCGCAAGAAAGAGCAGGCCAAACCGGCGTCCTTTGCGGTCCCGCCAGCGTACGGCCATCACGATGACAATGAGTAGCGCAACGATGCTGTCAAGGACGATGCGCGTGCCCACACCCATCAGTAGGCCGCCGGCGACGAACACGATGATGAGGCTGCGGAGTTGTTTGGCATATAAGGAACCACGCTTATATGCCAGCCACATCAACGGCAGTAGTATGCCGAACACGTGCATGCCGGTGTAGCTTGGTTCGGCGAACAAAAACTGGGGGCGCAATCCGTTTTTACTCCAGCTGCTGCCAATAGTGAGATACGAACGATACATGACGCGCCCGAAAAACTCCTGTACCGAAGCGATATCCAGATGAACGGCAAACCATTGCGCAATCCCTACTGCGAATGCGAACCAGTAAGTCGCGAGAACGGCTCGAATAGCCTCTGTCGTGCTGAGTCGCTTGGCTATGAAGGCTATATCAAGCGCGCAGACCGTCGCCGGTATGGCGATGACACCCGTAAGCGACATAATAATCGCACGCGCGTGCACACCATATACCGCCCATCCGATGCCGGACAGGTATATGAGCAGTACCGGAGCAATCATCAAAAAGGCGTACCGACGCATCGCGCGTTCCAAATGTACTGGATTCGTCAGAGCGTACAGCATGAACAACCATGGGCTAATCGGCGTCCAAAACGGTTGATAGAACCCCAGTACCGTGCCATCCACCGGCAGCGCAAGCAAGGCAAGCAGGAACAAGTAATCCGTGACGTCGTACGGTGTGAACCATCTTCTAGATGAGCCACGCGAATGGTTATGACGATAAGGCCAATACGACGAAAGAATCCTATCGGATCCCATTAGAGCAAGCTCTTCCCGTGACGGGGCCTGTTCTGTCCCCTCTGACTATCGATTCGATGCTGAATCTGGTACAAGCCAGTTGAAACAAGGAACGACAAGCTCAGAATAAGTACCACTTCCACAAGCATCATAGGAAAAGAACGCAATTCATATAGCCGGAATACTTCATCCAAATACATTCGTATCAGATAATGACTCATGTACAGGTACATCGCCAGTTGCCCCCCCAAGCCACACGATCCCCTTCCCCGAGAAGAAACGGGTGACGACATTATCGGTTACGGCAAGAGAGTAAAGCATCACTCCGCACAGTACGACATCGATGCCATAGACCCACATCGACAATCCAGGTGCCAACGTATTGCGCGCAAGAAACCATGCAATGGACAGTGCAAAGGAGGCATAGCACAATATGTCCCCATATACCGTCCGTATTATCTGATGCGTATGAATATAGAGCATCGCAATGAACATACCCAACGTCACATAGAATACGCGCTTCCAAGGGCTGCTGTAATTGAAATCATCGAACGGAGTTTTCACTTCGACTAACATGAACATGCCTGAAATAACAACAATAATAACCACATTGGCTATAAGACCGAGAACGATTCGTTTGGTAGTGCGGAAATACTGATGGATGAGCGCCATCAGTTTAGGGCTTATCAGGTAGATGACGAATAGCGATGAAAGAAACCACGCTGGCCCGTTGAATGCGTGGCTGAACTGCTGAATCCCAGTGGCTGATTGCAGCATGAAAATGGATAAGACGAACTCTCCGCCAGAAATGACAAGTGTATGAAGCAAATCGTGATATTGCAGTATAGACTGCATTTGGTATGGAATACCTATTAGCAGAAATAAAATATAAGTAGGATATATTTTACGAATATGACGAATACCAAAACGAATGGAACCACTAATCGAGGCCACATGGGCGCTACGCCGGTTATGATTCCGTTTGATGAAACCAAGCATCATACCAAAACCGGACAAGAGGAAGAAATAATCTACCGCAGGTTGAGCATTATGTAGATAATGGGTATAAATGTACCCATTATCACCATTCCCAAAGAACTCCAGATGACTTAACATTATGATAAGAATGGCAATGAATCTCATGCCATCCAAAGACAGTATTTTCCCCGCACTCTTATCAGAATTACCCATATCCTCAAACCTGACTTATCTGGCGTGCTTAAATGAATGAGAAGAACGTCCGAGGGACTTCATCACCATTGCCTTGTCTTGGCGGCTGAGCGCGAATAGCCACAGCAGTACGGCGAATACCATGGAATACACCAAACCGACGATGATAAACATGACGAGGTTGCTGATCGGATGGAACTGAGTGAAGACTAATCCGAGGATGATAGGTATGAAGGACACGAGAATAATTCCCAATTGGTTCTTCCAGAAGAAGAGCATATCCAATCCGATGCGCTTCTGATAATAGACGTTCATGAACAAACCGGTGCCTAGCATTATGCTGAGGATGTAGCCAATCGCCGTGGCCCAATACCCCATGTACGGAATCAGCACCGCAGAGACAACAATATCGAGGACGGCGGTGAAAATGTAGATGACGCTGCGCGTCTGATGGCGGTTCTTCGCACGCTGAATCTCGATGCCGGTATTCTGTGTGAGGGGAATCATAATCGGCAGTACCATGATGAGCACCAACCAATAAGCATCCTGGAAACCATCACCAGCCCACAGCTTGATGAAGAACTGTCCCAGAATGATGAAGCCACCGAACACATACCAGAACAGCATCATCTGGTATCTGCCTACCCTGGTCATCAACCGGGTCAGTTCGTTGTTGTCGTCCGATGTCGCAACGATCCTGTTAATCAGCGGTGAGAAGATGCCCGCCATGGTACCGGACAGAGAGAAGAATATATACCGAATGTTGACGGCGATTGCGAACACCGCCACCACGGTCGAACTTGCCATGGCGCCCAGAAGGAAATTGGGCACCTGATTGTTGACTAGGTCGAAAATCTGATTCAGGAAAATCCAGAAGCTGAAGACGATGAGACTCTTGAGCAGCCCGGACTGCATGCCACTGAAAGTAAACCTCATCTTCAACTTGATCGCCGCGTAATTGATGTTCATCACCAGCAGTACGGTGTTTACCACTAGCTGCGAGATGGCGACGCCGACGGCGCCGCTGCCGAAGTTGAGCAACACCACGGCCAGCAACGGCAATGACAGCGTGGTGAAGAGCTGTCGCGTCTGCTGATAAACGAAGCGCTCAAGCGCCGCGATATATGAGTTGAACGGTATGGACATCATCTGCACCGCGATGTTGAAAATCATGATTGAAAACAGCTCGCGAGCCAGCACAAGTTCTTTCGCCGTCAGGCCTCCTGAGAAAAGCAGGTCGACGTTGATGACCAACAGCGCCCCGGCGAGGACGCACACCACCGAGATGACGATGTAGATCAGCAAATACATACCGTTGAGGCGGCGCACGTCCAGATCTGTGCCTTGTGCCTTCGCCCTCATGTAGAAGCGGATATACGCGCCATAGAAACCGGCGCTGAGCAATGTGAGCGCGAATACCGTCGAGTTGGCCATCTGGTATACGCCGTAATCGCCTTGGCTGATGTAGTGCAGCAGCAGCGGCACGTATATGAGGTTGACGATGTTCTTCGTGAGGATATTCGCATATCCCAGCAGCGCGCCTGCTTTTCTTTGACTTGCCATCACTACTCTACTTTCCAGTACAACGAAAAATGCCTAGGGCAATGCATTTGGGTAGTCGTCCCATGTACCGTCAGACGACTACCCAAATTGAATTCCAACCGCCGGCGAACCGTTACTCGCACACGCTCATGATGGAAGAAAGCGCATAACGTTGAGACTTGCACAGCCTGATTTGCTCAGGATAATGCCCGACCGTGATATACATAATAAAGACTTCGGATTCAGGTATATGCAGTAGCGTGCGAGCCTTATTTTCCGTCTCCACGCTCATGACCGTGTTCAACGGGCACGCCGCAAGGCCGACCGCTTCCAAGGACATGAGCAGCTGCATGCCGAACAGGCCGCCGTCGATGAAGCCCTCGTTATGCTCATAGACGTTCAGGAAGGAGCGGTTGTCGGCAGTCACCAACAGCAACGCCGGCGGCATCGGATACCCGTTGAATCCGCCTTGCAGCTTCAGCGCCTTAGCGATGAGGTCAGCGTCTTGGATGACGTGGACCCGCGCCGCCTGACGATTGCACACCGAGGGCGCTGTACGGGCCAAATCGATGGCTTCGCTCAGTTCCACAAGGGTCACGGGAGTGTCCGCATACTCACGGATGGCATGCCGTTCATGAGCCAGTTCACGGAAAGTCTTCTCGCCGTTGCCGTTCTTGGTCGATGCGCTGACGACTACACTGCCACCTTCGACGCCTTCCGTCTCCACTGCGGCCGACCATACATCGGCGGCGAACAATCGACGGACATCCGTGATGTCATAGCCGACCGCATTGTGGCGCACGATGTACTCGTGCAATGCGGAGAGAGCACTAAGATACGCCTCATTGTCAGCATACCCGTCGTCGAGACTCCTCAACTTGTCCAGCGCACGAGAGAGATTGGCGAGCGCCTTCTTGCCGAAACCATAACGGAAGTCGCTGTGGCTGAGTCCTTTTTCGATCTGGTGGGCATAAAACGTGACCTGCGCTTTGACGGCGACAGCGTCGTCCGTATCAGGGCCAGCATAAGTGTCCAAGTACTGATGGCCCCTGTACTTATCCAAGCTACTCAACGTCCACTGTGCGACATACCTGCGCTTCGCTTTTTTCAGAGAATCAATGATTGAATTACCCATCTGCACCACCATCCGCTATTTCATTCACCCAGAACAAGATTGAGATATGACAATGACGATTCTTTCGCGTCATGCAAACGCGTTCGTATAGGAGCATAGTCGATATGATGGATTCCTTCCCCGGCAATGTCTTCCAATCCCAAAAGCTGCAGCAGGCTGAACACACGGGAATTGGCATTGCGTTTGGACGAATTCAGAATGACGCTGCAGTCGCGCTCCATAAGGACGGAGAAGCACAGGCCGTGGAAGGAACCCGTAACCGTGTAATCCGCGTGCTGGAACAGCCAGACGAATTGTGCGGGAGATAGACTGTAGTAGTTCTTCGCCCCCACGACCGGCTTGCTGATCACAGGATCGGATGAGTGGATGATGACGAGTTTCGCGCCGCGTTCGGCTGCGATGCGCTTTCCGGTTGCGATGGCCCTAGCCTTTTCGGCGATGGCGTATACCAGCACGTATTTGACGGGGGCACCATCCACTGTTTCAGACACGGCCATCCACTCGTCCTTCGCAAGCAGCAGAGTGGGGTCCACGACCTGGATGACATCTTTCCCCGTCAGGTCGGCGGCGAGTCTGGTGCCTTCCTGTTCACGGACACTGAGGGCGTCGAAATCCTTCAGCAGGGGAGCCATCCGCTGTTTCGTGGCATTGTCAAAATCGCTCTGCCCGAAGCTTGCCGCATATGAGTATTTCCTCAGTCCCTGCTTGTCTCCGGGAAGGAAGTAATTCCAATCGTCACCGGTGATTCCGGTGTTCCAGATCTGGTCGCTGCCTACAACGACAGCGTCAAGGCCCTCGAGCTGCGGCACGAGCGGCTGTGCGGAATCGACGGGAAGAAACGTGAACTCCTTATGGGAGAAATCACGGAAACGACGGTATTTCGAGCAGACGAACGGGTTTTGGATCAGCCACTTGACCCTGTTCTTCACTCCATGCTGCGATGACCAGGTTTGGGGTCGTTCCCTGTTCTCGATTCCCGCATTGCGGTAATCGACGATTATCGTATCCGCCCCGCTCGATTTAAGGGTGCGGCTCAACGCATATGCCTGTAACGTCGCGCCGTAATTCGTCGTATTGTGGAAGGTCAGGATTCCGATTTTCATTGTTTGCATTCCTTACTGCTACGTAACTGTCCTCTAATGCTTCGTGCCGCGATTCTGAACGAGATTACGGGCGATGGCGTCGAACCGATTCAGCCAGTGCGGCCAATTCAATTCCCGTTCATATTTCTTTCGCGCATTATTCGAATATTCCGTCAATCCGCCGGAATCGATGATCTTCCGCACGGCATCGGCGAACGTCTCCGGCGACGATCCCGGTTCCAGACAGAATCCCGTCACGCCATCATCCACATATGACGTGGTTCCGCCCGTCGCATACGTGACCGTCGGCAAACCGAACATAGCGGCTTCGGAGAAGACGATACCCGCACATTCCGCGCGTGTCGGCAGAACGAACACGTCACTTTCCTGATAGAGACGGATGAGTTCCTTCATCTCTTGAGACTTCGCCTTATTCAGTCTTCCGGCGAAACGAACGTTGTCATCATTCCAATCCTTCGGCTGGGAGAATCCGGCAATAGTCAGCGTATAGCGATGCCCGGATTGGCACTCATTGAGGATACGAGTCGTGCTGATGGCGGTTTCCACACCCTTTCTTTTCCAATCGACACCGACCAGTAGCAGCCTGACCTCATCATGGGGCTGCAAGTGTTTCATCTGTCTCCGCCCTGATTCCTGCTCGAATTTGTCGGGCAGATTCGCGCAGAACGGCATGACATGTACCTTTGAGGGGTCGATTCCGTAATGCGCGACGGCGTCATCACCAGCCCAGCGACTGGCTTCGATCACAGCGTCTGCACGTCGCAGCGCAGACGCTTCAACGCGGTCTCTGAAGCGATAGTTGTATCCGGTTTCCGCAGGTCCATAATACCCGTTGACGGCGTGGAACGTCGCATCACTGAGGTAGATGAGGGGAACGTCCTCCGGTAGCGCCCCGCATGCCACGAGTTCGCTTGCCGCAGGCGCAAACAGGATATCAAAACCACGTCCGACAGCATCAAGCTTCCTTGTCAGCAGGAACCTATTGACGGCCATAGCGAGGTGCGAATGGCGTATACGGCCCAATGTCAGTTTGGAGAGCAGCTTGTCAATGGATGTGCTGACGGTCTCGTCGATTTCTATGGGAACGATCTCATGGTTCCTTGCCAGCGATTCCGCCAGGAAGCTTATGGTTCCGCTCCATTTGCTGCGATTGTAGATACTGCCGTTAGACACATATCCGATTCTCATAATTGTCATCCTTTACAAGGTCGAAGCCGCTACGGCGGTCCGCCACCGCACCAAGGGTTCCGACATCACGTCAGTTATTCAGAAAACGCCACCGGGAGCACACTAGCTCGTACGCGCCATAATCACCGGCTTCGACTGCGACCGCCAGCATCCTGCGCTTCCCGTGAAGCAGATTGGCATCCTGCCGATTGAAATACTGATGGAGCCAAGAGCAGCTCACTGCGAACACCGCTTCCCGCACGTTCTTTTCCATACCTTCGGTGCGTTTATGATTGAGGGCAATCTGGTCAATAAGCATGGTCAGTTGCTCCATCTTGCCGGTATCGGAGTAATGCTCCACAAAGTAGGGGAACAGATAATCCGTGATCCATACCGTGTCCAACGACTTGACGAGTTTCCTGCTGGTGACGGTGATGCCCTGCGGATTGACCCGATACCTATACACGATATCGTTTACCGCATATGCACGTGTGATGCGTGGATGGACGCAGTAGGCGAGTATGGAATCCTCATACAAGCACCCCTCCGGATATTGAATGTCTTCAAACAGACTGCCGCGATACAGTTTCGCCCACGGCTGGCCCCTAAGATCCTTTATCTTATCAGCGGAAGTCCGGCTTCGGCTCCGCCGCTGCACTTCGACAACGCCGTCGTCATTGAAGAACTCCACGCTGCCTTCCACGGCATCCGCATCCCATCGATATGCCATGTCGAGCATCGTTTCAAATGCATTCGGAGCCACGATGTCATCAGAGTCAACAAACATGACATACCTGCCACGTATATGACGTAATCCGGCGTTACGGGCGCTGGAGATGCCCCCGTTCTCCTTGGAGAGCACGGTGACGTCACTGTTCGTCGAATACCGCTTCAGTATGTTAGCGCTTCCATCGGTGGAACCGTCATCCACCAGAACAATATGGAATGTATGCGTCGTACGTTGCGTGAGCATCGACTCGATGCACGCCTCAAGATACGGGGCGACGTTGTAGACGGGTACGACGACCATAAGGTCATACTGAGGGGAGATCTCATTATGGGCCGCAACCGAACAGCGAGGTCTCGGGGAAACCCTATCGATGACCGCGACAGCTTCTTCCCTGCCGATGCCCACCCTATGATGCCGAAACGGTATTTCAAGATATGTCAGAGCACCTACGACCGGGAAAAGTGCACGTTTAATCAGTCCTTTGACAGGCATATCCACATCCTAACTATTTGTTCCGACGAACCGCGCCCTTAATCTTCTGACGGATTGGGAACACCCCCGTATAGAAATGGAAGGACAACGAGGCGATGAGACTCTGCAGCTTGTTGATGCGCCTGTACGTGGTGAAATAGTAAATGGCCGAGTCATAGTTGAACTTCGCCGACCTCAAGGTTGCCACCGCATTGCTGATGGTATTGCCCATTTGATGATGGATGGTCACGCCGGTAGTGAAGTACATACGGTAGCCGTGCCGGGCGAGACGTTCGCTGAGGATCTTCTCCTCCCAATACAGGAAGGTGTTCGGATCGAACATGCCTACCTGGCTGAACTTCTCGGCATCCACGTACATGAAGCATCCAGTGACCCAGTACACGTACTGGCTGCGGTTTGTGGTCACCGCATCCCCTATGCGCAGTGCGAAGCGCGGAGCGATACCGAACATCCAATAGCGGAACACCCATTTCGAGAACGTCATCATGGATCGCGGACTCTGTTGGATGGAGTCATCCATGCTGCGTACCATCGGGCCAACCACGGCCACATCGGGATGCTCACGCAGCACCTGTTCGAAAGAATCCAAATCGATATGTCGGGGGAAATACACGTCGTTGTTGCTTATGATGACACGGCGATCATGCCACATGTCGTTGCTAAACCGCACGCCAAGATTATTCCCCTTGGCGTAACCCAAATTGCCGTGCGCGTCGATGACATACACCGTCGCCCGTCCCACGTTCACTGTATACGCGTCGTATTCATCAGAGTCGACATGCTCCATCTCGATGGACTGCTCTTCACAGTACGTTCGGATGTCGTCCGTGCCGCTATTGTCCACAACGACGTAATGCAGGTCGTCATCTGTTGTGATGGCTTCGACGAAACGACCGATGTACATGAATGATTCCCTAGGCGTCTTGTAGTCGACTATAACAACGGATGTCATTGCTTCTCTTCTCCCCGTTTTGATTGAGTGTTGTTCCGTGTATTTATGCCAGGACAAGCATCATTTGGAATCCCGACTGAGTGATAAGGGTCATGCCTGTTGGCGGATGTTTTCAATTATCGCGCACACGAGAGGAAAACAAACCACCGTGCTAAAGTCGCTATAGCAGTATGGATATAGCGTCGACATACCGAGCAGACCATTGATGAGAAAGCATGGCAAGCCAATCAGACGCATGCCGAACGAATCACGCAGCAACCGAAAATGCACCACGACAATCCAGACCACGAACATGAGCCCATACACGTACAGCAAACCATATAAACCGTTGTCATTGATAGCGAATCCTTGAGTACGTCCAGTTATTTCAGGAACTCCTGCTACATCGATATTTGGAAATCCATTGCCGAATAGAAGGTGCGGCACAGAATCGACGGTGTGCATCAAATAGAATTCTCGACCGGCCTGGCGTATGGAGGCCGTATCTCCCTGAGTACTTTCCCTTCCCATCGCCATATCGAGAATGTCGCTGCCTATCTGCGATGATAGTGCCAGGAGAACAATGGCAATGAAACCTATACTCGTCGTTATCTTCTTCAAGGTATTACGCTGCAATAGAATCGCAATGAGTGTCGTGATGACAACGGTCACAATAATCATGCGGGTTTTGACAACGAACACACAAAACACCAGCATGCTGATTGCAATACAGTAGTTAGCGATCTTCGATTTCTCTGTTTTTAGGATTCTCGACAATGCGATGAAATATGCCAGAACCGGAAGGGTCATATCCATCCAGAGGCGAACTGACCCATATCGCTCACCCATACCGATATGCAGGAAAACCATTCTAGAGCCGAGCAAGAACTGCAGGAAGCCCAAAGAAACATATAACGCAGCGAAAACGTTGATCATGTTAATCAACTGACTGACATTCAACCGCCTAACTTTCAGCAATTTGGCAATAGGGAAATACAGCAGCATCGTGCAGTACCAGCTCCGCAATGCCCTGAATCCCATGAGGAACGGCTGGTGATAGTTGATTACGGCGGTGTAGGATGCGACAGCCGCCAATACCAACGAGAACAGAATCAACCACTGGTATCGGTATACCACCCTGCCGGGGTATTGCGCGTATACGGTCACAAAAAGAACGGCAATCAGAATGAGCGAGGCATCCGAGGTATGCAGCTTGTCCGCATTCAGCAGATACAGTCCATCAAACTGCAGGAACACTATGAGGCCAATCAAGGCGATATAGGGATCTGGTAGTCGTACCCTGCCGAGTTCACCGACATAATATCGTTCCATAAGTGCTAATCCTTACGTGGCTTACCGTCCGACAGTGGTTCGATATACAGCTCTGAAGCCATCGACCATCGCATCAATGCTGAAATCGTCAAGGGCATGACGATATGCGGTTTCCACCATCGCTTGATTATCCGTGACCATGACATGATGAATCGCCGATGCCAATTGACCGCTGTCACCGGACTCAAATAGGACGCCATACGTATTGTCGCCGATGATTTCCTTGGGCCCATCGACCGCCGAGGCGATGACGGGGACTTTGGCCATCATCGCTTCGATGATAGAGATTCCGAACCCCTCGTAGCGTGACGGCAGCACAAACGCATCAGATTGGGCTAGCAAATGCGGAATATCATTGCGGTTCCCGAGAAACTCAACATCGCTGAGCTGGTGCTCACCGGCCCGATCGATGAGCTGCTGTCGGTATTCGGGGTGTTCGGCCGGGGCTGCGCCGACGAACAGACAACGATAGGTTTCCCCTCCCCGAGCCAATTCCGCCAAGGCATCAATGAGTATGTCCTGCCCCTTCTTCTCCGGCAACAGGCGTGCGACACAGATGATGGTCCGCGGCTCATTACCATCATGCCGTTCTTTATGAGGCCCGAATTTGCTGGGGTCAACACCATTGTGTACGACGGTGACACGGGATTCCGGGAATCCGGAATCGACGATGTTCTGATATACCGACTTGGATATGGCAGTGATATGCGAGACGAATAGCTTATGAAGCGCAATGTTTACGTGTGACAGCCGGTTATATATGTTCGTATCATGTACTGTATAGACGAACTTCCAACGCGGGTGCAGAAACTTTAACGGCAGTGAGAACAGCAGTACATTGTTGCTGTGGCAATGCACAACATCGGGGCGAAAACGTGACAGCAACGCATTGAGCTTCTTCAAATACGGCAATTTCCCACTGCCCTGTCGACGATGAAGGAACTCAATATTGACGTTACGATGCTTGCAAATCGAGTCAATAAGTGTCTGGTCGAAACTATCATTGACGATACACAAGAGAAGTTCATCTTGTATCGGCCAATAATTGAGGGCATCCACAAGCAAATGCTCTATGCCACCAGAATTAAAAGAGAAGACCAGATGAGCAACACGCATATTATCCCAATCATTTGGTAACGACACGAAAAGTAAAGAACGCTAATTTCACCATCAAATCGTATCCTCTATTTCATAGAGAGCACAGCATCGACAGCCTTTACAAAAAACTTAGGAAAATAAAGACTTACATCTCCGTGGTTCTCGTACTCCTGAACATCCTCGATAAGTATGTACCCTTTATTCCTCAAGATTACTATGAGATCTCTAATATGGTCTTTATACGTATGCTCGCGCTCTGAATAATGGATATATATAGTCTGCTCATGAGCAAATCGGTTTTCCTCGATGCGTCGCTTCAGATGATTATTAAGTGCCTCATAGACAGCCGGCAAATCATTAATATTCTCTGCAGCGATGCTTCGCAGCGTCACCATGCCGCCCGGCGCTTGCAAATAGGTTCCAAGCCAATACTGCGGCGCACCGGTGATGATCTCGGCACCGAGTCCATGCCCGGCATATTGCACACCGAAATTGAGCGCGGCCCAACCACCCTTTGAGGAACCACCGAAGCAGACCTTGCTGATCTCACGGCGCGCGATGAACTTGTCGATAAGCGCCTTAGTGGCCTTTTCCATCTCGAAATCGGGATACGCGCCGAGATAGTATCCGCCACGGTGGTCCTCGCCGAAATCATCAAGAATGAACAGCCTGTTGACCGGCACGTCCTTCAATGTGCGCATGTAATTGTATCGTGCGGGAATCCCCCGACGTGTGCAGGCGCTGAACACCACCAGCAACCTATCGGAGCCCTTGCATGGCTGGTACATGTATTTCAGCGTGGTGTTGCCGTACTTGAACCTGCGCTCCTGCACAGCCTGTTTCAGCAGGGTGGTGGCGAATTCGATGTACTTGGACAGCTTTTTCACTGGACCTCCTTCGCCGCCTGACGGTACAGATCCTTCATCCTGCGGAAGTAGTCCGCGTCGTTGAACTCGCGCTCGGCCAGTTCGCGTGAAGCAAGGGAGAACTGCTTGTACCGTGTCTTATCGTCGATGCCCGCCAACGCATCTGCCAACGCATCCACGTCGCCTGGCTTGATGAGATACCCGTTTTTACCGTCATGCACGGCGGAGGCGATGTCGCCAACATTCGTGGCAACCACCGGCATGCCGTAGCTGATGGCCTCCAGCACGGCGACGGGCAAGCCCTCGTTGTATGAAGGCAGCACCAGCGCCTGACTGTTCTCGAACAGCTCACGTTTCCTGTCTCCGGCGGTCCATCCGGCGAACTGCACGGCATTATCGAGCAACCCGAGCGACTTGGCCTTCTCCTTGAGCTCGTCCTCCTGGGCGCCGGTGCCGGCGATCACCACGCGCATGTCGCCCAGACGATCCGTTTCGCGCAGTTTCGCCACCGCGTCCAGCAGGTCGCTCACGCCCTTTCGCTGGATGAGCACACCCATGAACAGCACCTGGAACCGCTTGCCTTCGGCAGGCCATCGTACGGCCGCATCGGGGATATGCACCGTATTGCTCACCACCACGGTATTCGCGGCAGGCTCAATCGCCTTGATACGCTCGTTCCACTGCTCGCCCAGCACGACCACCGCCGAGGCCTCGCGCAGCATCGTGCGGATACGCTCCTGCTTCGCCGGCTTGCACGAGTCATACCACTTCTTGAATTCGGAGCCATGCATGTGGATCACGTCGGGAACGCCGTACTTGCGACACAGCTTGTGCACCTCGTACTTGCGCACGAAGCTGCCCTTGTACGACATATGGATGTGTACGACATCCGGTCGGGTCTGAGGATTCGCCAACAGCTTGCGGATCCGGCGCAGCGCCTTCTCGAAGAACAGAATCTTCTTCACCGGGTTCGCGGCGATGTACGTGGGGATGAACTTCATGCTCACGCCGTCCGCCGACCAATCGTGGTCGAGCAGCTGGCTGATCACGCTGGTGATGCCGCCCTTGACGGACGGATCATTACTCACCATGAGGACACGAATATTGCTCGCACCACTCTTGCTCTCCGACTGTCTGGCGGAAGTCTCCCCCATCACCTCCGAACGGATGAAACCGTCGATGGAGTCGATGATCGTCTTGGTGTTGGAGACGAACGGCTTGTATTCGGTGTGCTTCACCTCATCCAAGGCCTGAGCAAGCTGGGAGCAGTCATCGCATACGCAGATGATGTCCATCTGCTTGAACTCCTTGAGCAGCTGCAGCTGATGGTCGTCCACATGCTCACCGTACTTGGCGAGACGCGGCACCGCGATGACCTTCTTGCCCTTCTTCACCGCCCCGATGATCGCACCGGTACCGCCATGCGTGATGACGATGTCGGCCTTGCCCATATGTTCGGCGAACTCGTCACGATCAAGGAACTGCTTGAATTCGTAATGCTGCGGCTGATAGTCGCTGTAACCGCTCTGCGCGAACACCGGTTCCGTGATGGTGCCGTCCGCCACCAAATCATCGACGGCCTTCAGGAGCCGATCGAACTGGAATTTCTGCGAGCCCAAGGTAATGAAAATCATCAGTCGACCGCCTTAGTAGATGCTGCCCTTGTAGATGGCATTGGGGTACACGGACTTCATGCTCTCCCACTGCACATAGAACTGGTCGGCGAAACGGTACAGCAGACGACCGGACTCGGTGGCGGACGTCACCTTCGCGAACGATTCGATGTAGATCAGCTTTTTGCCGCACAGCTTCATCAGCAGGCACATCGGCAGCATGGCGAGTACACCGGTGCAGATGATCACATCCGGTCGCTCCTTGATGAAGATGCCAAGACAACGAAACGCGTTCAGCACCAGCTTGAGCAGCACCGTCTTTTCTTTACGATTGATCTGCTCTACATAGTAGGTCTTCTCGCCCTTGGCCTTCGCCTGATACTGCGTCTTTTCCGTCAACACGAAGCTGTCATACCGCTGCATCAGCGGCTTGAGCATCATCAGCTGCTCGTAATGGCCACCAGAGGAGGCCGCAAAACACAGTTTCGGTGATTGTCTACTCACGATAAACGATTCTCCAACCTGCTACAAGTCATAAGACGATAGGGGGATCTCAGCACGCGCCGGAGGTCAGTCCCGGCGGAACAGGTCGCGCGTGTACACCTTGTCTTTCACATCGTCGAGCACGCTGTTGTAGCGGTTGGCGAGGATGGCGTCGCTGCGGCGCTTGAACTCGTCGATGTCGTTGACCACTTCGGAACCGAAGAACGTGGAGCCGTTTTCGAGCGTCGGCTCGTAGATGATGACGGTGGCCCCCTTGGCCTTCACGCGCTTCATCACACCCTGGATGGCGGATTGGCGGAAGTTGTCCGAGTTGGACTTCATGGTCAGACGGTACACACCCACCGTCACCGACTTCTCGTCGGCCGCGTCGTACTCGTTGTTGTCGCTGTAGCCGTACCAGCCGGCCTTTCTGAGCACGCTGTCCGCGATGAAGTCCTTACGCGTGACATTCGAATCGACGATCGCCTGGATGAGGTTCTCCGGAACATCCTGATAGTTGGCAAGCAGCTGCTTGGTGTCCTTCGGCAGGCAGTAACCGCCGTAGCCAAAGCTCGGGTTGTTGTAGTGGGTGCCGATGCGCGGATCCAGACATACGCCATCGATGATCTCGCGGGTGTTGAGCCCCTTGGACTCCGCGTAGGTATCGAGCTCGTTGAAGTAGGAGACGCGCAGCGCGAGGTAGGTGTTGGCGAACAGCTTCACGGCCTCAGCCTCGGTGAAGCCCATCAGCAGCGTATGGATGTTCTCCTCGATGGCACCCTGCTGGAGCAGCTTGGCGAACGTCTTCGCGGCTTCCACAAGATGTTCATCCTCAGGATCGGTGCCCACCACGATACGGCTCGGGTACAGATTGTCGTACAGTGCCTTGGATTCACGGAGGAACTCGGGGCTGAAGATGATGTTCTTGGATCCGGTCTTTTCACGGATGGACTTCGTGTAGCCCACCGGAATCGTGGACTTGATGACCATGATGGCGTCCGGGTTGACCTTCATCACCAGATCGATAACAGCCTCGACGGCAGAAGTATCGAAGAAGTTCTTGGTGCTGTCATAGTTGGTGGGGGTCGCGATGATTACAAAATCGGCGTCGCGGTATGCGCTTTCGCCATCCAGCGTGGCAACGAGGTTCAGCTTCTTCTCGGCGAAGTACTTCTCGATGTAATCGTCCTGAATCGGGGACTTGCGGTTATTGATCATGTCGACCTTTGCCGGAACGATGTCCACGGCAGTGACCTGATGGTGTTGGGACAACAGCGTCGCCAAGCTCAGGCCCACATAGCCGGTACCAGCAACGGCAATCTTCAATGAATCAAAATCCTTCATCACAATATCCCCTTTCTAAATGGCTTGAATTCGGAGGAGTCTGCATTGCTGGGCAGGAATCTGCATAAAACGGGATGCCAGAACAAAAACCGACATAAGCGCCGTTATCGGCAAAACGTCTCTCTTCCACGGAACATCCTTACTCAAACCAACGTTTTCCACGCATTACACGCGCACAAAACCTGTCCTTTATCCGTTCATACTATACCGTCGGGGGTACTCTGTACCAACCAATTCTTCCTTATCGGAAATCAGTATGCGGAAGCTCTCCATACGGCATCAATGACCGCCAGTTTATCCGCGTCAAGTGAACGTCGAGTAAAAGCACACGGAAATCACGGCTTCAACTTTTGGACAGAACCTGCCCCAAAGGAGCATGAGACTGTATGACGCGCTTATCACTTAGGTAATCCAAGCGTCATACGGATATAAGCGGCACGCTCTCTGAGATACTCACGCAAATACGGAATCGCAAAATCCACCTTTCCGTACCCGCAATCCTCGATAACCTGCGTGGATTCTAAAAGAATCTAAAAGATTCTAAAAGAATCTAAAAGATTCTAAACCGAAGTGGCAGGACTGGAGGACTGGAGGACGAGTGAAGTATGTGAACACGCTATACCGGCACATAGAGTCGTGTTCTACGGCACAGATAGTGGCACACGATCATCAGCTTCATGTGAACCGCTACCCCTCAGTCGACTTCGTCGACGGCTCGTCCTGCAATTATGGACGTGCTGCGCACGCCAGCCAACTGGCTTGCCTGTCGTCTCGCACGCCATCCGCAAACAGCTCCGCTGTTTTTTCACGGCAACATCCCGACAATGGGAGCCAAGACCGACGAACCTCGATGTAACGGCTCCGACAGCTCCAAACTGCTGCATCAGAGCATGAGATTTCATTTGCCCGCCATTTGCTTTTCTTTTGACTCGACGGGCATCTTTACCGAGCTCGGCACGCAGAAATGGCGGAATTCCAACGAAATCTCATTTGCCTGCCATTTGATTCTCTTTTGATTTTAAAATCAAAAGAGGCTATTGTTTCTTAGGAGCCATTTAGGACTCTCGGATGTCGAACATCAATAGCCACAGGAGGCGAGCATGCCGGAAGATCTCATCACCCTCATTACCGCACTCGCCAACCAGGACAGCGAAAACGAATACCTCGAGTTCAAGCACGGGAACACCGACCCGAATCGGATCGGCCGCGATATCTCCGCATTGGCCAATTCAGCGGCCTTGCTGGGACACACATTCGCATACAAGATATGGGGCATTGATGACACCACCCATGAGCTTATCGGCACCGCATTCAATCCTAAAGTCGCCAAAGTAGGCAATCAGGAACTGGAGCTATGGCTTCGGCAACACTTATCCGACAATGCCGAGTTTCGTTTTGAATCCGTCGAAGCATTCGGCAAGCATCTCGTCCTCTTACGCATATGGCCGGCCCAATACCGCCCTGTGCTTTGGCAAGGGTTGTCCTATATTCGCACCGGATCCTCAACACAGGAGCTCAGGCATGGCTCGAAACGGGAAGAGGAGCTGTGGAGTCGCACGCGTGCTGAAGTATTTGAACTTCAATACGCGCTAAGCGGGCTCACCGACGATGAAGTGCTCGGCAAACTAGACACCGACTGGTACCGACAAGAGTTCGGCATTCCACAGACCACGCCCACCGAGCAGACTCTGCATCTGCTTGCGAGCGAACACTTTATCTCCATCCAGGATTCAGGCCGATACTCCATTACCAATCTTGGCGCGTTGCTTTTCGCCCGGAATCTCAACGATTTTCCGACCGTCTCCCGTAAAGCGTTGCGAGTCATCCGGTACGAAGGTTCTTCCCCCATCGCACCATCGCGCAGCAAGACATTTGATTTCGGATACGCCAAATTGGATCAGATGCTTGAATACATCGAAGCGTTGCTTCCCGAACAGGAAGTCATTCAGGGGGCGCGCCGAATCACCCTGCGCGCATTCCCCCATACGGCATTGCGCGAGCTGACCGCCAATATGCTCATCCATCAGGACCTCTCCATCACCGGAGCTGGCCCTATGGTGTGCATTTTCGACAATCGCATCGAATTCACTAATCCCGGACGCTCCTTAGTGGATGTCGCAAGACTGCTGAACGATCCCCCTCATTCACGCAATGAGAAAATGGCGGCCATATGCCGCCGCCTGCATCTGTGCGAAGAGGCCGGTTCGGGGTGGGACAAGGTGGTTCTCGACTGCGAGCAGCACCATCTCCCCGCCCCGGAAGTAGAGGAACCCGGAGACAACATGCGAGTGACCTTGACGCGGTCGACACCGTACCGCGAACTGACGCGCGAGCAACGCCTCGATGCCGCGTATTGGCATGCCTGCGTGCAATACGCGCAAAGATTGCCTATGACCAACACCAGTCTCCGAGAAAGATTCGCGCTCCCCCAAAGCGGCGCATCACAGATATCCCGACTTATCAAGGCCTGTTTGGATGAGAATCTGCTCAAAATCGCGGATCCCGATGCCGGAAAACGATATATACGTTATCTGCCGTATTGGGCATGACATTTCATTTGCCTGCCATTTGCTTTTCTTTTGACTCGATGGGCATCTTGGTGGAGCTCGGCACGCAGAAACGGCGGAATTCCAACGAAATCTCATTTGCCTGCCATTTGATTCTCTTTTGATTTTAAAATCAAAAGAGAATCTGGAGGCTCAATCTATAGTCACAGGACTCAGTCGGTGCGGCCTTCCACTTGCGGCGTCTGGTAGACGTCAAGAGGCGTCTTGACGCCGGGTGCGAGCTCCACATGAATGGTCGTCTCATAGGATTCGCCCGGGTTCAACACGAACTTCTTGACGCCCACAGTCAACGTGTTATGCATGGTGACACCGTCATAACTCTTGCCATCCGTGGACTTCCAGTCCACCAGACGACCGCCCGCCGGAGCGTATATGTACATTGCCGTATCAATCTGGCCGGCCTGCAAGCCATCCAGGAACGGCCCGACGATATACTTCGGCAACTGTCCCACCTCATCCTGCGTGAGCATGTTGGTGAGCTTCACATGCACCGTGTACTGATCGGCTCCATCAGGTGCCACCTTGTCGAACTTCACACTAACGCTGCGCTTCAAATACCAGTCCATCTTGGCTTGGGAAAGATCCGAGAAGAACACTCCGACCTCGGGGGTAGAGGCCTCGGTCTTCAGCGCACCGGAAATCGGCGTATTGAGCAGCAGCTTCTGCTCATTCTCATGCGCGCTCCACACCTTCATATGCCCCTGACCCACCGACGTGGTCACAGCCTTCAAAAACGCCTTGCCATCCTTGGCGTTTTGCATGATGTGCTGGAACGACAAACCGGCAGCCTGCGCAAAATATGCATCCTGCTCGTCCTCCGACTTGTCGATATACACCTGATTAAGCAGGTATTGAGCAGTGTTTGCACCATCCAGTGTCACACCGTCAGGCAGCGTCAATCCTCCGCTCACCTTAAGCATGTTCTGCAGAAACACCGGGTCGATGGCAATGACGCCATCCACATCCTGCCCGGAATGCGCTTTCCACATGGCCTTGGATATCTCACCAGTACGCGGGAAATCAGGCGTGAAGTTCGTATCCACAGCGACACGACCAAGCTTATCGGTGTACAACGTTCGCTCTTCAGCAGTAAGCGGCAGCACCGGATCGGTAAACCATGGGATCTTGCCACCGGAAACAAACGGCTGCAGTTCCACCTTGCCGTTGCTTACGGTCATCACACCCCATGAACCAGGCAAACCGCCACCCGGTCGAATCTCGGAATTGGTCTGCGCCAGAATCAGATACGTGCGCGCCGAACCATCACTGCCAAGCATCTTCGGCGCCACCTGCACCGCGACGTTCGCATCATGCACCATGCCCGATAAGGTATGCAGATAATTCTGCGCCTTCTCCATGGCCTCAGCCAATTGCCCGATATGAGGATCGGGGGCGCCAATCACATCCTTTTCGGCATCATCGATCACGTTATCGGCCGTCTGAAGCGACTCCGTATACTTGGTCAGGCCAGAGACATCGACAGTTCCGTCATTGACGGAGACATCACTCATATTCAGCGCTGCCGAAGCCTGCTTCAATGCAGGCATCGCCTGTGTAGAGATGTTCTCCATTGCGGTGACTGCAGTGCGCGCAGCAGTGATATCTGCACCATAATACGGAATACGGGCAGCCACACTCCAGAGCATAGAATTGGTCTGCTCATAGGCAGCGTTCGTATGCGCCGAGAATCGATTCATGGAGTCATTCAAAGCTGCCGTATCACCACTGGAAAGCGAATCCTGCATATTCGAGGCCACCGCCACAGCCTGCTCGACTTCGCTTTTGACCTTCATGGCGGACCATCCGAACCATGCCGCAATTGCAGCGAAGAACAGCAGCAAGACGCCCAGCACAATCAATGCCCGCCGAATTCGACGGCGACGCCGTATCCGTCGAATATGACGTGCACTCATACGGCGACGCCGGCGGTGATGCTGCTCCCCTCCCGGCTCCTCCACCGGAGGCTTCGGGGGTTCCTGGCTCGCCGCGGAATCATCGGACGCTTCATATAATGAAGGCTGTTCGATTCATAGTCTGGTTTACCCGAATCCTCAGGTGCTGCTGCCATATCTGTATCCCCCCGCCCCGTCACACATCATTGCGTCATATACAAGCTGTCATATTAGCGTAATCGGCAACAATGACGATATGAGCCATCTGAACTGCAGACAGCGGCAATCATCAGTAAGCGCCCTTGTGGCTGAGCACGGCACCCACTGTGCGGAACATCAGCACGAAATCACCCAGTACCGACCAATTCTGAACATAAGCCACATCCAGGGCCTCGCTCTCCTCTGCGGACAGATCGGAGCGGCCGGACACCTGCCACGGGCCGGTGATGCCTGGCTTGACCAGCATGCGGGTGGCGTACAGCTTGTTATACCGGGCATATTCCTCAGGTAGCGGCGGGCGCGGGCCCACCACGGACATATCACCTATGAACACGTTAAGAAACTGCGGCAACTCGTCGATGGAGAAGCGGCGGATAAAATGACCGACCTTGGTGATACGCGGATCGTTCTTCATCTTGAAGATGAAACGATCGGTCTGGCCAGTCTCCTCGGCGAGCTTCTTCTTCAGTTCGTCGGCATTGACCACCATCGAACGGAACTTGAGCATCTCGAACGGCTTGCCACGCAATCCAATGCGCTTCTGCTTGTAAAACACCGGACCGCCATCGGTGGCCTTGATCGCGATGGCCACCGGGATTGTGAGAATCAGCGAGCAGATGATAGCCAGCGTGGAGATAACCAAATCGAGCGCACGCTTGATCAGACGGTTGCTCGGGGAATACTGCGCCAAGCGCTGTGTGATGATGGTGGTGCCCTGGATCGAACGCACCTGCAACTCATGGTTGGAGGTGTCTGCGGCAGAGGCCACCATGGCGATCTCCAAGCCATATGATTCCATGCGCACGGAGAAGATGTTGAAGTTGTCGGAATACCGGCGAATCTCATCGGTGACCATCACCGTCTGGGCATCCATGCCGGCGATGCTCTCCGCCAAGCCATGATCGTCATACTCCAGCACAGGCAGCGACGAACCCCAGTTCATGCAGATATCGCGTTGCATGTCTTCGATATCGTGATCCGGCTCGATTAGATCGGTCTCGGGGTTGAGACGAATCGGGCAAACCGCCACCGGACGGTAGTTCAGCTGCTCACGACGGCTCAGGAACTTCAGCGTACGGCCGATGCCCTCAGGAGAGCCCACCAGCACCGTGCCATACGCATACTCACCCTTGCTGCGGCTGCGTGTGATGAACAGTCGGGTGAAGATGCGCTCGACCGTGGTCAACGCCCATCCGGCGATGACCATCAGGCACAACGATGTGAGCGTCAGATCGAAGTTGAAGAAGAAGTTGAACGCGCACTGGATGACCCAGCATGTCAGCATGCCCTTGAACAGCAGCGCATTGAGCTGATAGCCGTCACCCATCACATGACGGTGGTACACGCCTACCGCATGCAACGACCACACCCAGAACAACGCGGTGATGACCAGATACAGGGTCGCATTCATCGTGAAATCGAAACGGGGAGTGAAGAATGGCTGTGCCTCGTCTCGAATATTGAGCACAGTGGCACCGGCGATGACGAACATCGCAGCATCGATGAACATCAATGCCAGATTTACGAAGAACCGCCAGTACATTACGTGCGAAAGCTGGGACTGGCCGTTGACCGACTGCACCGGCTCCTGAGACTGCTGAGCAGGATTCTGAGCCGCCTGCGTTTGCGAGGCATCCTGCTGCTGCGCGCGCCCTCGGCCATCCTCCCACTGTGACGAACTATCCAACGATGCCATTACCGACATTCCTCTTTACTACTCGCTCTCTCTGCCGTTCAAGCCCCGCCGGATGCCGCAATCACGGTATTCCCGATGTCAGTTCCTGCCGTATTGGACAGCATCGGATGCGATACCACATGCTGCCACGGAATCCTCGCCCCCCCCCGCATTGTTTGCATTGCAGGGCGGGTATCGCACTGGACGCTTACACGGATCTATGGGCATTAGGTCTCGGGGCCGGCTTTTCGGTGGGTCGAACCTATTTCCGTATCTTACAAGGGTGGGGACACAAATTACATGGGGCATTGTTACGGACAGTGGAATCGTATGTGTGATCAGATGAACATGCTCACGGATTCGGTAATAGCAACGTTGTACCGATATCCGCATTATGGACATGCGTGACGGGAGAATAGCGGCTGCAAACGGCATACGGGTAGAGGCGGATTCCGCATGGCACTGGAATGGAACTGGCTGAGGCTGTTTGGTGAAGGCCAATCTGCAGTCGGCCTAGAAGATGTGGACGGATCAGCCACGCGAGAACAGACCACCCTGCGGCGTAGGGTGTACGCGTGCTTTCTTGAGGATATCCGGTCAGGCATAGGAGCGATGACTGTTCACACCGGCCGGATCCGGAAGTGGGGTGTGTGTGGTCAAGGGACATGGAACCGGGAATCAGAACACTGGGAATCTCGCCATTCGGAATCGTACCGACGAACTGCGGAGCGCGCTGAGTCAGGATGAAGCGTTCGCGGATGGCAAGCTGAGCCGGGCGGCGTTCATCTCTCTCGCCATACTTACGTTCATCACGTTCGTCGGCAACTTCGCGCAGCTGCAGCTGAGCTCCGCACTGCCGGTCATCGTCTCCGAATTCGGCATCTCCGTGACTACCGGTCAGTGGCTCACCTCCGTGTTCCAGCTGGTCATGGGCGTCATGGTGCCGCTCACGGCGTTCCTGACCCGTCGGTTCTCCACGCGCCAGATCGTGATCACGTCCATGGCCGTGTTCACATTGGGCTCGGTTCTGGCATGGCTGGCGCCGAATTTCGTACTGGTGCTGGGCGGGCGCGTACTGCAGGCGGCAGGCACGGGCGTGATGTGGCCGGTGCTGCAGATCACCGTGTTCTCCATCTATCCGTTGTCACGGCGCGGTTTCGCGATGGGCACCGTCGGCATGGCCATGAGCGTGGCACCAGCCATCGGACCGGTGCTGGGCGGCTGGCAGACCGACGCCACCGGATGGCGCTCCATCTTCCTGACGCTGAGCATCATCGGCGTCGGCTCCCTGGCGGCGGCCGTGTTCGGACTGCATAACTTCGGCGCGCATGACCCTTCGGCGCGCGCGGACTTCTTCTCCGTGTCGCTGTCCGTCATCGGATTCGGCGGGCTGATGTTCGGCTTCACCAACTCCGAAGCCTACGGGTTCGGGGCGCCGGTGGTGTGGGTGCCGATGGTCGTCGGACTGGTGGGCATCGTGTGGTTCGTGGCCCGCAATCTGCGGCATGGGCGGCGGTATAGCGAGGCGAAGGCGGCGGCTGCGGCTGAAGCGGCCGCTAATGGTGCTGCGGGCGCCGACGCGGAGCCTGCGGACAGCCGTACCGCTAATTCCAGTGGTATCACCAGCAACAGTCATGCAGCCGTCTCCGGCACAATCACCGGAACCGCACAAGCCAACGGTGTTGTTGCTGCCGGCAAGGGCACCGGCAGCAACAACACCGGTGCCGCTGGCAAGGGCACCGCGCTCCCCCAGCCGCCGCTGCTCGACCTGCGCGTGCTGAAGAATCGGTCGTTCACCGTCGGCACCATCACCGCGTCGCTGGCGTTCTTCGCCTTCAGCTCGATTCTGGTCATCATGCCGCTCTACATCCAGACCGACCGAGGATTCTCGGCCACCATGAGCGGACTCATTATGCTCCCCGGCGCCATCGGGCAATGCGTATCCCAGTTCTTCGGCGGACGCGCAATGGACCGGTTCGGCGCACGGCCGGTCGCCCTGTTCGGCTCAAGCGTTTTGACGCTGGGCACCATCGGCATGTCGCTGATCTCGATGGACACGTGGATCTGGTGGGTGTCGATCTGCCAGTTCGTGCGTCAGATTGGCATGGGCTTCCTGCTGATGCCGATCACCACATGGTCATTGAACTGCCTGAACGGGCCGGACGAGGTGTCCGCAGGGTCATCGGTCACAAACACGGTGCGCCAGATCGCCGGCGCGGTGGGCGCACCGGTGCTAGTGATTCTCATGGAGGTGCTCGCATCCTGGCGCGCTGCTGGCGGGGCTTCTGATGTCGCCGCGTCGATTTTCGGCATCCAGTGGGTGCTGCGCGTTTCCGCGCTGATCTGCTTCGTCATGGTGCTGATGGTGGCGTTCGGCGTGCGCGGGGACGGGGCAGGCCACATGCGCAACGCCGTGTCGCTGAGCGCGTTGCGCCGTCGCCGGAGCCTTCATCGTTGAGCGTGCGGCTTGTTTTCAGAGCTAGTGGTCCGTCTCGCTAGATGAGTCGTTCGATGCGCATGGTCGGTTGCATGAGGCCACTGAGCAACGTCTCCGTGATCCTGTCGAGCGTTTGCTCGTCCACATCGCCGACACGGACCGCGTGCCGCGCGTCCAGATCAAGGCACTTCGCCTGTTCGATCTCGGCCCACCCATGTATCTCGGAACCATCTTCGGTGGGAATGACGCCGATATTGACGTGAAGCGGATACTCACGGTCGCTGGTGACCGGCACGGTCATGGGCATGTTGTTGAACCGGTTGTAATAGTCGTTGCTCACCACGACCAGCGGACGACGCTTGTTCTGCTCGTGACCGGCTGACGGGTCAAGGTCGGCCCAGACGATATCCCCGTATCTCCAGTCGCTCACATCCGCTCCCGTCCTGCCGCCGCCGCGAATCCGTCCTCGGTCGGCTGGGGGCCGTCGTATCCGTCGAACAGTTTCGCGTAATCCATGATTCCGATGAACCGTTTGCGGGCGGGCGTGACCAGCAATCCGCCCTGTTCGACGCGGACCTCCAGCTCGTCTCCCACGTGCAGACCGGCCTGCGAAATCAGTTCTTTGGACAATCGGATGCCCTGCCCGTTGCCCCATCGTGTCAGCGTGGTCGTGGCCATGTCAACCTCCCAGCATAAGTGTATACTAAGTATACACTTGATTCGTTTGAAAAAAAACAACTGCATCTCGCGTCTCTCCCCCAGTCAGCTTCGCTGACAGCCCCCTCGTCAGAGGGGGCCTGCAAGCATGGACGCGCTCTGCGCGCAGTTTGCTGGCTCGCCTGTCGGCTCGCACATTGCCTACAAACAGCTCCGCTGTTCGCTTCACGGCAACGGTCCATCAGAGGGGGCCGGTGCGGCCAACAGTTGGCTCCCCTTGTCAGGGGAGCTGTCGGCGTAGCCGACTGAGGGGTAGTCGTCAGAGGGATAGTCGCCCTAATTTGGTCTCTCCCCCAGTCAGCTCCGCTGACAGCCCCCTCGTCAGAGGGGGCCAGAAGAGGCACAAACAGCTCCACTGTTTGCCTCACGGCAACGTCCCGTCAGAGGGGGCCAGAAGAGGGACGTCAGTCCCGCAGCAGGGCCGGAAACCAGCCGTGGATTTCACTTGGTGAAATCCACGTCCTTGGTTTCCTTGCACGTCAGCACGGAGACCAGGCAGCACACGGCCATCACACCGAGGTAGAGGCCCACGGAGTGGACGCCCCAGTTGTGGGACAGCCAGGTGGCGATGGTCGGCACGAAGGCGGCACCCACGATGGCGGCCAGGTTGTAGCCGATGCCGGAGCCGGAGTAGCGCACGTTGGCGTCGAACAGCTCAGGCAGGAAGGCACCGATCGGGCCGAAGGCGATGCCCATCAGCGCGAAGCCAATGCACAGGAAGGCCATGTTGGCGGCGAAGTTCTTCTGGCCCACGAGCTGACCGTCCAGCAGGAACGGGAAGAGCAGAGCGAAGACCACGAGCGCGCAGGAGGAGAAAGTGAGCACGCGACGGCGGCCGAGCTTATCCGCGTACAGGCAGGAGAGCACGATGAACAGGGCGAACACGCAGATGGAGATCATGAGCATGAGCAGGTACTCCTGGTTGGTGAAGCCCAGGTTGCCGCCGCCGTTCTCGGTGTCCTTGGTGCCCCATGCGAGGGACCAGGTGGCGAGCGTGTAGAACAGCGTGTAGGTCACGGCCACAAGGAAGGTGGCCTGCAGCACCTGACGCCAGGACTTGCGGAACACTTCGGTCAGCGGGGACTTGACGACCTTCTTCTGGGCCTGTGCCATACGGAAGACCGGGGTCTCCTCCATGTGCACGCGGACGACGAGTCCGACGATCACCAGCACTGCGGAGAGCAGGAACGGTACACGCCAGCCCCAGGAAAGCATCGCAGCCTGGTCGTTGAAGGATTCAAGGACGAAGTAGGTGCCGTTGGACAGGAAGAAGCCGATCGGGGCGCCCAGCTCCGGGAAGGAGCCGTAGAGCGCACGCTTGTCTTCAGGCGCGTTCTCGGTGGCCACCAGAGCGGCGCCGGACCATTCGCCGCCCAAACCGATGCCCTGGATGAAGCGCAGGAGGCACAGGACGGCGACGGCGAACACGCCGGCCTGCTCATAGGTGGGCAGGCAGCCGATGAGGAAGGTGCCCACACCCATGGTCATAAGGCTGACGACCAGCGTGGTCTTGCGGCCCATGCGGTCGCCGAAGTGGCCGAACACCAGCGAGCCCAGCGGACGGGCGATGAACGCGATGGCGAAGGTCAAGAGGCTCATCAGCAGGGCGACGGTCGGGTTGTCCTTCGCCGAGAAGAAGATGTGCGGGAAGTAGTTCGCCGCGGCTGTGCCGTAGGCGTAGAAGTCATAGAATTCGATGGCGGTGCCGACCATGGATGCGGCGATTACGGTCTTGACCGAATCGCGAACCATGGCAGCGGCCTTGCCAGCCGCCTCGCTTGCCGCACCGGCGGTCTGTTCCAGACCGGTCTCTTCGAGAGCTGCAGTCATTATTGCTCCTGTTGGTTCTCACCCTGCATCATCACAAACCTCGCGAGGGTGAAGGTGTTTCACGTTGCTGTATTGGGTTGTTGCTGTTATCGTCCGCTGGAGTTCCGTTTCGCGGGGATTGTCGTAAGCCTTGTGAGCGCAACAAAAAGGCCCCGCACATCGCAGGGCCATCACCGATTGTGTCGGTATCCTCAGCCCTGCCTTCGTTGACGGGGCTTCAAGCATCATGCCGAATTAGTCCGCCAGCGAAGACGGGATAATAATTCGTGCGGATACAAACGCAGAAGCATTGAATCCAGTCATCGCGTGGCCTCCTTTCGGTGTTACTCGGGTTCGTTCGACCCGAACTGAAACTAGAAGATAGGTTCGTCAGCCCCATCAATCCAGCAGGGGTTCACATAATGAACATCCCATTATGAACATCGGCTACCGGGTGGTTTCGCCGGGGATGAAGGTCACGGGGATGACCACGCCCGGTTCCGCAGATCGGTTCGCCGGCTCGGCTTTGCCGGCTTGGTCGGCGGCATCGACGGAAGTGGCAGCATCGGCGACCACCGAGGAATCCGCCGAGGAATCCGCCGACTCCCCGCGCCGCTCCCGCTTGGATGTATCGAAAGCCTCGATCTGCTGGTCCATCTGTTCGGCGAGCGCCGCGGCGATGGCCGGGAAATCCTGACGGACGACGGTGAGTTTCTTGCCGGCGAGATCGGCGGCAAGCGTGCCGTCATAGGCGATGATCTGCAAATCGCCGGGTACTGCGATGCCTCTGCGACCGGCTTCCTGCAATGCCACGGATGCCACCACATCGGAGCCGATGATGGCGTCCACATCCGGATAGCGCTCAAAGATCGCGGTTGCAGTGGCTTCATGGGCCACGACGTCGGTGACGGATCCCGCCTCCACATAATCGCAGGCGATGCCGGCCCCCGCCAGCATATGCTCCACGGTGAGGTGATAGCGGACCGTGGGGAACGTCATGCTCTGCGTGAATTGGGAGCGCGGGCCACCGACGAGCACTGCGTGACGCACGCCGGAATCGATCAGCTGTCGCGCGATCATACGGCCGCCGGCCTCATGGTCGGAGTGGACGGCGGGTATGCCGGTACCGAGAATGCGATCGAACGCTACGATCGGCCTGCGGATGGACGTCCAGTAATCCGGCTGGTGTTCGGTGTGTGCGGCCATGATGATGCCGTCCATCATGTGCCGTTGCAGCATGTTCACGTATTCGCTCTCGCCGGTGGCGACATCGGCGGTGGAGCAGAGCATCGTCTTCAATCCCCGCTTGGCGAGCTCGCGCTGCATATGCGCGGTGAGTGTGGCGAAGAACGGATGGAGGATGGTCGGCACGATGATGCCGATGGTATTGGTGCGATTGCGGTACAGGTTGCGCGCCAGCTCATTGGGAATGTAGTTGAGCTGATGCATGGCCGCCTCGACCCTGGCACGCATGTCATCCGACACGTATCCCGCGTTGTTGACCACCAGCGACACCGTACTGACGGACACCCCCGCCTGCTTGGCTACGTCGCGCATACCTACCATTGTTCGCCTCCATCGGTTCATTCATCGCCCTGCGCATCGCGTCAATCACCCTACGATACGCAAGCGGGGGCGTGCATCTGCTGCACACCCCCGCATTGTTCGCACTGAAACACCAGTGTACTCGAACCGGTTTTACGATTATGGATTATTCGGATTATTCCTTGTCCCCGGCTCCCCGCAACGTCACGATGCCGGCCAACAGCACCATCACGATAGCCGAGGGGAACAGCAGGTAGTAACCGAAGGAATGCGAGAACGCATTGACCAGAATGGCGCCGATGATGGCCGCGAGCGCCAATCCCGCGGAATTGGCGAGCGCGTAGACGCCGAGGTCGCGCCCGGCAGTGCGCGGGTCGGGTAGCGAATCCATCACCATTTCGAGGCCGAGCGCATCGTACAGGCCGAACGCGAAGCCGGAGATCAGCGCGAACAGCAGCATGCCATTCTCGCGCGCGGCACCGGTGGACCATGCGCCAAGACCCCACGCCAACGCCAAGCCGACCGCATACGTCAGGCATGCGGCGGCCACCACCACGGGCGTGGCGATGCCACGCGACTCAATCGCCTCGGAAATCGGCGCCGCCGACCAGGAGGCGAGCGCGGCACCGATCAGCGTGGCTACCGCCATGCCGGCGATCAGGAAGCCTGCGGGAATGGTCAGCGGCGCGGACGTGAACAGCACCGGCTTGCCGTACACCCAGAAGCGCACCAGATACCACAGGAACACACTGGTCAGTCCCACGCCGGCCATCATGCAGGTGCGGGCCGTGAACGCCAAGGCGAAGGCGGGGGATCCAGCCGGCGGACGCAGCTGGTCAAGGACTTCACCGCTGCTGAATCGCCTGCGCGGCATCTCCTCGCTGGAGGGTTCGCGCGGCAGAATCAGCGCCGCGGCGATGCCGGAAATCGCAAACACCCAGGCAATCGCCTTGAACGGCGCGGACGAACCGAACATCACACCGAATGCGCCGACCAGCACGCCCAGCGTCTGCGCCAGCATCACCCCGATGCCATGCCACCGTTCGATGCGCGGACGGAACTTGTCCGGCACACGTTCGCTGATGGCGGCGGCCAGCGGCGCGGACAGCATCGCGTAGGCGAACTGCATCATCGCCCAGAAGAAGCACAGTACCACCATGCTGGTGTCCTGTCCCAGAATCAGCGTGATCAGCGCGCACAGCAATCCGCCGGCCACCATCCACGGCGTGCGGAGGCCAAGCGGGGTGCGCGTGCGATCGGACAGCGCGGAGACCAGCGGCGTGAACAGGGCGGCGGCCACCACACCGACAATCACCAGCACCGCCAACGGCATGGCCAGTTCGGTGGCCACAGGGAAGGGGCGTCCGGTGGCGGGGTTGATGACGACCTCCAGCATGGCGGTGTCGTAGTGGAAGAGCCGGGCCACCGCATTGGGCATGGCGATGGTGTTGAGCGCCACCCATGGGGCGCCGACCAGCATCGAGGCCGCGAAAAAGCCCCAGTTGAGTCGACTGACCTCGCGTGCGCTCGGCTTTTCGCCGTTGGCTGCGACTACGGGGTCGCGCATGTCGAGATACGCGGATGCCATGTCGGGCGCGGGGGCGTCCACGCTGGCCGCTGCGGCTGCGGCGGCCGCCGACGAGGCCACGGAAGCGGGTGCGGCCGTCACCAAGCGCACGGCCTGCGTCTCCGGCTGGTCGGCGGAGGCTTCAGGCGGGCGACGATTGCCTTTGATGGCCAGTCGCGCCACCGCCGCCTTGTCTTCGGGGCTGAGGGCCTTGTCCAAGTCCGGGCGATCGTCGATCCCCGGACGCACATATGGGTTCAGCATGGCTTGTTCCTTCTTCTGCTCGTGTTCCAGCTCGTGTTTCAGCTCAGCCCGCCCGCGGTATCATCCGCGGTATCGTCCAAATGTTCCTGCGACGCGGGCCTCCAACGAAAAACCGCCCGCACGCACTGGCTTCAGTGCACTGCGGACGGTTTGCTTTCCATGAACCTAGTGTACGCCGGGAGCGCTACTTGACTCCCTTGATCTGCATGATGAGGAATGCCGCGATCAGCACCACCACGATGCACACGGGGAACACCAGGCCGTAGTTGCCGCCGGTGGCCATGACCACGCCGGAGGTCAGCATGGAGCCGAGCACGGTGGACAGGGTGTTGGCCATGTTGAGCACACCCAGATCCTTGCCGGCTTCCTTCGGGTTCGGCAGGATGGAGACGTTCAGCGCCTGGTCGATGGCGTTGTAGACGCCGTAGCCGAAGCCGGCGATGGCGGCGAACAGGTACATACCCCAAGCGTTGTGGAAGATCCACGGCATCGCGGCGCCGATGGCGAATAGCACGCTGGCGAGCGCGACCGGGACCTTGCGCATGCCGAGACGGTCGGAGATCGGGCCGGAGACCAGGGCGGCGATCAGGGAGACGACCATCGTGATTACGGACATCGTGGCGATCACGCCGGCGGCGGCGGTCTTGAGCTGCTCGGCGTCGTACCCGGAGTCGGAGAAGGTGTAGTACTTGACCACGTACAGCAGGTAGCCGTTGATCATCTGGTAGCCGGCCACCATCATCAGACGGCCGAAGAGGGCGAAGTAGAAGTTGCGGGCGCCCTTGCCGTGCGGCGGGATGAACGACTTGAGCACCATCTTCACGCTGATCGGCTCGCGCTCCTCGTCGACATTGGAGGGTTCGCGCGGCCAGATGCCGACCACGATGATGCCGACCAGTGCGAAGCCGAGGGCACCCAGCGCGAAACCGAGGTCGATGTTGCTGATGAGCAGGGAGCCGACCAGGGAGCCTGCGGTCTGGCCGAGCACGCCACCTGCGCCCATGAAGGAAGAGACCGAGCCACGGAACTTGTCCGGCACGCGGTCGGACAGGGTGGCGACGAACGGGGCGTTCATCCAGTTGTAGAACAGCTGCATGCCGCACCACAGCAGCAGGATGAGCGGCAGCGACTTGGTGACCAGCAGGCCCGCCACACAAGCGCCGCAGAGGATGCCGCCGCTGATGATCCACAGCGTGCGCTTGCCCCACTTGGAGCGGGTGATGTCGGAGAACGTGCCGAAGATGATGTTGGCGAACAGCGCCACCACCGAGCCGACCGAGTTGATGCTGGCGATGAACGCCTCACGCTGCCCCGGAGCGATCTGGTCGACGAGCTGGGGCACCAGGATAGACGACAGCGACACCCAGACGATGCCGGTGATGATCAGGCTGACGGTGAAGCCCGCGCCCAGACGGAACACGTCCAGGACTGACGGGCGGCGGCCGTAGCTGTCGAGCAGCGGGTCGTTTTGGGGCGACGGGGCGACTGCGGTGGCCTCGGTGGCGGCTGCTTCGTCTGCCTCTTCGATTCTTGTTTCCATGGCTTTCTTCCCTGTGCTGGTAGGTGGAGACTGTGTTGTGTTATGACGTATGCGTTGCGTTTGCCGCACGACGCGACTGCCTGGCAATACAGCCACTGAGCGTCTGTGGTCAGTTCCAGCTCTCATCTGGTTCTGTTCTCGACGCTTGGCGCGTGCATTGCTGCTCGCCCATAATTACGATGTGCGGTTTGGCTCTCAGGCATCGGCAAGATCGGCGCGAACGGCGGCGTTCCGAGCGAGGACTGGCGATATCTCACTGAAAACAACTTCTGCGTTGACTCGTCTGCCTTATGTCTCGAACCGGTTCGATTCTATCGCGAAGTCAATCGATTGACTAATTCAATCGGCGTGTCGAACCGGTTCGAATTCAATGGCGCCGCGCTGTGCCACCGCCCATTACCCCCCCCCGGAGAGGCACCATCCCAAAGCCGTTCCAGTACCGCTCGGTGTCGTTCGGTGTCGTTCGACACTGTTCCGGCACCGTTCGGCACCGTTCGGCACCGTTCGGCACCGTTCGGCACCGTTCGGCACCGTTCGGCACCGTTCACCACCGCCCTATATCGACAATCACCGTTCCCAACATCCACAACACCATCCAGCGCCATCCAGCGCCATCCAACGGCACCCCACAACACCATCCAGCGCAAGAAATCCGGGAGATAGACCCATTCGTCCCGGATTATTGGCGCTGAACCGGTGTCAGCGCAAGAAAATCCCCGAAACAAACCCACCCGTCCCGGAATCCTTGCACTCAGACGCGTTCAGCGCAAGAAATCCGGGACGAACGGGGTTATTACCCGGAATCATTGCGCCAGCGAATGGAAAGGGGAAGCCAAAAGACGGAGAACGAGAAGGAAGACTGGCCATCTGACTTCACTGGGAGACGCGTATGCGATGGGAGCTGGCCAGCGTGTGCCCGTCTGACATCTTTGTGACATGATGCGCGATGCCAGCTGGCCAACAACTGGCCATCTGACTTCACTGAGGGCTGTGTGTGATGCGAACGGGCCAACATGTGGCCGCCTGACTTCGCTGTCAGACGCTCAATGAAGTCAAACGGCCAGTACTTGTACAGCGACTTCACTGAGAGCCCGCCCAGCGAAGCCGCCATGACACGTACTGGCCTTCTCCCATCGCCCGAGCCGCTCAGCGAAGCCAAACGGCCACCCGTTGGCCGAATCCCATCACCCAAGCCGCCCACCAAGCCGCTCAGCGAAGCCAAACGGCCATGCGTTGCCCAGCTCCCATCACTCGAACTGCCCGCCAAGCTGCCCAACGAAGTAGGACGGCCACCCATTGGCCAGTTTCCATCGCCCAGGCATCGGCATGGGCATTATTCCACGCCAGCCGACAAGCGAGTCAGAACCAGAATCAACGAACTTCTGACGCAGGATCCTCAGAGGACAGAGTGTAAGGAGACGAAGACCGAGGAGCCAAACCGAAGAGAACCCAGACAGAGGAGACAAAAAGCAGAAACCGAAGAGACTCGAGGCCGGGAAGACAGCCGGGAAGGCGAAGGATAGAGGGCGAAAAGGACGGGAATCCGGATATCAAAGACAACAAACGGGGGTCGAGGAAGCGGTATCACTTCCTCGACCCCCGTGCCGTGCCGGCCCAGCACCAGCCCGCGCACTAGCGCGGCCCTAGACCCCAACGAGAACCGATGGGATCAGTGGCTCACCGATCAGCGGCTCACCACTGGCGGGTTGTTGAGCAGATCAGCGGTCTCGTGGTCGCCGGCGGCATCGGACCATGCGAGGCTTGCGACCGGGGTGGTGTTGTCCACGCCGAGGCCACGGCCGGGCTCGAACGTGAGCTCGGCGCGGCTGCCGCCATCGGCCTCGACCCAGCGGAAGGTGATGGACTTGTCGCCATCGGCCTCATAGCTGAACTCGCCGTCGAACGCGGGCAGTTCGTTGCGGAATCGAGCCAAAGCATTCAGCGCGCGCACCACCGGACGCTCGAGGTTCTCGTCGATTTCGGCGACCGAGTAGTAGTGGCGATTGATGTCGCGGCCGTTATTCGTCTTGCGCAGCAGCTCCATATCGTTGCGGCCGGCGAGCGCGCCGACGTAGTAGACCTGCGGCACGCCGGGCAGGAAGAACTGCACGGCGCGGGCGGCCAGATAATGCTGGTCGTTGCAGCCGAGCGCGGAATAATACGTGGAGTTCACCTGATACAGATCGAGGTTCGACGCGGCGGCACCGGTGGCGGCCTGAGACTCGCCGTGGGTGTTGGCATGGATGGTCTTGACCATGTTGTCCACATCCTCGTCGGGCACGAGGCCCTTGAGGGAGCGGTCGAGCTGGTCGGAGCCGATGTCGATGACGCCGATGCCGTCGTGCGTATCGAGCACGGTGACGGCGTTGTTCGGACGGATCTCGGTCCAGTGCGCCACAGGCTCCACGTGCCCGGTGAACAGGGAGTGCAGCAGCAGCGGCGGCAGCGCGAAGTCGTAGACGCGATCGACCTTGGATGCGATCTCCACCTGCTTCTTGTAGTAGCTGTGCACCTCGATGAGGATCTCCAGACCGCGCTTGACGCCCTCTTCGCGCAGACGGGAGATGAGCTTGAAGGTCTTGGGTGTCATGAAGCAGCTGGTGCCGGCCTCCTTGGCGCCGTAGCCGACGGCGTCGAGACGGATGTAGCTCACGTGGCTGGCGGCCATCTGGTCGAAGATGGACATCAGGTATTCCCAGCCCTTATCGGAGTCAGTGTCGATGTCCACCTGCTGCGGGGTGAAGCTGACCCACACCAGTCGCGTCTTGCCGGCGAACTTGTAGTGGGTGAACGGCAGGCCCGGGCGCGGGCGGTAGATGCCGGCGAGGTCCTCCTCGGTGGCGCCGTTCGGGAACACGGAGCTCATGGTGAGGAACATCGGGTAGTACTCGGATTCCTCGCCCTTGGCCAGTACGTCCTGGAACTGCGCGGATTCCCAGCTCATGTGATTGACGATGGCGTCGACCATGATGTCGTGGGTCTTGGAGAGCTCGGCGACGTCGTCCCAGGAGCCGAGGCGGGAATCGACTTTGGTATGGTCGATCGGATCGAAGCCGGCGTCCGCGCCATCGTACGGGGTGAAGAACGGCAGGATGTGGACGCCATCGTAGACGCCGGAGAAACGGGTGCGCAGAACGTCGGTCATGCCAGCGATGGTGCCGCTGCCGAGACGATCCGCATACGTGATCAGTTGGACTTTGTTTTTCATGGGCAACTCCTGTGTTGTGCGGTGACACTCTGTATCGAACCGGTTCGATACTATCGCCAAAGGAACCCCACAGTCCAATCGAATGGCGTGTCGAACGGGTTTGAGATTGGCGTTCAATTCGACGACCGAGACAAGCCTCGCGATGGACATAAGAAACCACGCCCGAATAGGAAGACGGAGGTCGTGGAGGAAACATCCGACGGCTCCGACGCCGGACGTTCGTGTTACTGGGGTCACCGATCACCAATGTCGAAACTCAGCCGTCGATGGCGGTCGATTGCCACCGGCACCGGCGGGGCGACCGATGTCGCAACCATCAGCGCCAATGCGCGGCGACAAGCGGCGCCGATATGCCACGTCGTAAGTACGTTGATTAATTCACTATCCCCTCAGCCCCCACCCCCGCAAAGCAGGACTGAGGGGTAGTCTCGTGCAGCACACGAAATCACGAACGTAGGCCACTTGCGGGCGAACCGGCTGAGCAACGTCATACGACCGTCTCCCGCGTGACATCCGAATGGCAACGAAACAATGGAACATGCCGCGCCCAGGGTAGAGGCCGTACGGTAACCTAGTCCCCGGCGGAAACGTACACACTTCTTGTGCGCAACCCATTGCGCAACGTGCTAGCGGGGAGGCAGGCATGCCCGGAATTGTTCTTATTGGCGCCCAGTGGGGCGATGAGGGTAAAGGCAAGGCGACCGATCTGATCGGCACCAAAGTGGACTTTGTGGCCCGCTTCAACGGCGGCAACAACGCCGGCCATAGCGTCGTGGTCGGCAACGAATCATACGCACTGCACCTGCTGCCTTCCGGCATCATCAACCCGAATCTGACCCCGGTGATCGGCAATGGCGTGGTGGTCGATCCCGAGGTGCTGTTCCAGGAGATCGACGGCCTTGAGGCCCGCGGCATCGACTGCTCGCATCTGAAGGTAAGCGAGGCCGCGCACATCATCGCCCCTTACCACCGCACGCTCGACAAGGTCACCGAGCGCTTCCTCGGCAAGCATAAGATCGGCACCACCGGCCGTGGCATCGGCCCGGCCTACGCGGACAAGATCAACCGCGTCGGCATCCGCGTGCACGACCTGTTCAACGCGCAGCACCTGCACGACAAGGTCGAGGCCAGCCTGCACCAGAAGAACCAGATGCTGGTCAAGCTGTACAACCGTCGCCCGATTGACGTGGACCAGACCACCGACGAGCTCCTGAAGCTCGGAGAACGCCTCAAGCCGTACGTGGCCAACACCGGCTTGATTCTGAACAAGGCGCTGGACGAGGGCAAGACCGTGCTGTTCGAGGGCGCGCAGGCCACCATGCTCGACGTGGACCACGGCACCTATCCGTTCGTCACCTCCTCCAACCCGACCGCCGGCGGCGCCTGCACCGGCACTGGCGTCGGCCCCACCAAGATCACCCGCGTGGTAGGCGTCTCCAAGGCGTACGTGACGCGCGTGGGCGAGGGCCCGTTCCCCACAGAACTGTTCGACGAGTCCGGCGAATGGCTGCGCCAGCAGGGCCACGAATTCGGCGTGACCACCGGCCGTCCGCGTCGCTGCGGCTGGTTCGACGCCGTGGTGAACCGTTACGCCTCCCAGGTCAACGGCCTGACCGACATCGTGCTCACCAAGCTTGACGTGCTCACCGGCCTCAAGGAGATTCCGATCTGCGTGGCCTATGACGTGGACGGAGAGCGCTACGACGACATGCCCACCGATCAGGCCGCATTCGCCGCCGCCAAGCCTATCTACGAGACCATGCCCGGCTGGGATGAGGACATCTCCTCCTGCCACACGTTCGACGAGCTGCCCGCCACCTGCCAGGCCTATGTGAAGCGTCTGGAGGAGATCAGCAACTGCCGTATCTCCGCGATCGGCACCGGTCCGCAGCGCGATCACATCATTTCCATCCACTCGCTGATCGACTGATTTCCACTCATGGCCGAATCGACCCGAGCGGACGGTGTATCGGAACCGCAGCCCAATACGATGGAGATTTCGGCGGCCCAGGTGCGCGCGCAATCCACGCCGCTGCCGCAGGGCGCCGCTGCGGCAGCCAATCCGCCGCAGATTCCGCTCGCGCCGATGAAGAAGATCCAGGCCCGCTTCAATCCGCTGGCGGACGTCATGGTCTACTGCGTCGTATTCCTGGGCGGTATGCTCGGCACCGCCATGCGCTACGGATTGAGCTTGGCACTCCCGCCGACCGCCCAGTCGCAAGGATTCTGGCAATCCTTCCATATCCCGACGTTCACGGCGAACATGGCCGCCTGCTTCATCTTCGCCGGCCTGTCCGCGTATCTCTCGCAGGCGATCTGGATGCGCAAACGTACACGTCAACTCGCTTCGCGCGGGTTCGGCATGGGCATGTGCGGCGGGTTCTCGACATTGTCCGCGCTGGCCATCGAGGAGCTGCTGTCACTGCAGGATGGTCACATTCTCGGCGCGGTGTTCTATCTGCTAGCCAGCTTCGCCGGCGGCCTGATCGTCGCCGCATGCGGCACCAAACTGGGTCTCATGCTGACCGCCAGCAGAACAGGGCGCATTGCCGCCGAGGCCTTGCAACGCCAGCAGTCGCAAGGCGGTTCGGGGCGTCACGTCACAGTCGGCAAGACGGTGATCGTGGCTGACGCCGGGAGCACTGGGATGCCGGCCGGAGGACTCAACGCTGGTGCGTCCGGAGGATTCAGTGCTGGTGCAGCCGGCGGATTCAGTGCGGAATCGCACATGGATGCGGTCATTGGCGGCGCTGGTGCTTCCAGTGCAACCAATGCAACCCGTACTGTTGGCGCAACTGGCGAAGCTGGCACCGGTGTCAGTGCCATTGCCGGTGCTGGCACCGGTGCTGATACCAGCGGAGTCGCGAATACCGCTGGCCCTGCGTTCCATGCGCAGTCGGCGGTGGATGCGCCCGCCATGCTTGGCGCATCCGTGTCTTCGCCCCTGGCTTCGGAGACGGAACCGGCGTCGGCATCCGTCTCCACCGCCACTGACGCCACGGGTCTTGCCGAATCGCCCTATGTGCCATCGATGGCGGCCACCTCGTCCGTTCCAGCTTCATCGGCTTCTTACGCCATGAGGCCGTCCTTTGAACCGGCACCCATCACCGACGAAATCCCCCCTTACCGGAGACCCGACCACAGGGGAGGCCCACTGATGACATTCATACTGGTGTGCCTGTGCGGCGGCCTAGGCGCCACCGCGCGATTCGTGGTGAACACCTCCATTCAGCAGAAATGGAAGCGACTGTTCCCCCTGTCCACGTTCGTCATCAATGTGGTCGCCACGTTCTGCGCAGGACTGGCCGCTGCCGCTTACGCCCATCACGTAGTACCGGAATCGACCTATCTGCTGTTCGTCACCGGATTTCTGGGCGGCTTCTCCACGTTCTCCACGGCGATCAACGAGATGGTCACATTGATTCGCGGACGGCACTTCGGCACGGCACTGATCTATGTGCTGGCCACCATCGTGGTGCCGGTGCTCTGCGTCACCGCCGGCTGGCTCGTCGGCAGCCTCTCTCACTGACCAATCTCTGATCGATTCCCACACTGGTGGCCCGTCTCATAAATAATTGAGGGATTTAGCTTGTTCTCTCCCCCAGTCAGCTTCGCTGACAGCCCGTCCCGCAAGTACAGACGCGCTCCGCGCGCAGCCTGCTGGCTCGCCTGCCGGCTCGCACGTTGCCTACAAACAGCTCCGCTGTTTGCTTCACGGCAACGGCCCCGCAATTTCAGACGCGCTGCGCGCGGCAGTTTGCTGGCTCGCCTGTCGGCTCGCACGTTGCCTACAAACAGCTCCGCTGTTTGCTTCACGGCAACGTCCCATCAGAGGGGGCCAGCACCACTCAACCAATTACGAGACGGACCACTAGGTCGATCTTCAGAGGCAATCCCACGTGTAGAGCACATGGGAGAAATCGAGCTGTTCGAGGTCATTGCGGCGGATGAGGAAGTTCGCGCATCCTGAGTCGCCCCACATCAGCACGTCGTCGTAGCTGTCGACCTTCAGCAGCACCAGTTCGTCGTCGTAATCCGCACGCACATCGGACTGGGTGAAGACCGGGTAGCCACCCACCTGAATCCATGACGCGGCGGACTCAGCGGACATGCGGTCGACGACCGCCTGCTCCACATCGCCCAGAACGCTCTCGGCCTCGGCGACCATCTCGGAGTCGAACTGGCTGATGACGCGTTCATACGCCGGATCGAACTCATCACATTCGTTGTTCACAGCCTCTTCGATATGCTCGGCACGCAAGGCGCAGCCGTGGAAATCCTTCTCGAACGGCGTGAATATGTTTCGATCCGGATCTCTGACGATATGCGGAAGCGTCACCACCTCATCAGAGGCGAGAACCTCCGGAACCGTTGGAATATAACGCACACAACGATTACCGTTTTCTGCCTCGCTGTCGTAATTTGCGGACAGATCGCATCCGTACAAGCTATCCGTGCCTATGAGGAACTGCAGCAACCCCTGCGTGGGATACCCTGGGAGATCCAGATCCGAGCAACGAATCTGCGCAAGCGGATACAACGGGGAGCCGTCCTCCGCCGTGACCGGGACGCCACCCGGCGACCAATACGAATCCCCTCCGAGGAAGCTTCCCAGAAGGTCCGGCTTCACGGATTCTTCCGGCACGAATGCGACGGCAGGCTTGCGCGTATCGAACGTTATGCGCCGCACAATCTCCTCCACCAACGCCTGAGCGGTGTTGTCGTTGTCATCTTCTGTTGCCATGCGGCCCTCCATCATCTTCTTTGATACTGTCGTTAGCCAATACGTCAACAATACAGTGGTTTGTCTCGCTACTAACTGGGGATTTCGGCTTCGCGTCTCTCCCCCAGTCAGCTTCGCTGACAGCCCCCTCATCAGAGGGGGCCAGCACCACTCAGACAATTACGAGACGGACCACTAGTTTGACCAGTCACCATTGTGCGGGAATCGGGCCGTATGTTCGCGCCCCAACGAGGGTGCCGCGAACATACGGTCTATTAACGGCGCGAAATCGGCTGCAAGTTCGCGGCAGTAGCGTTCACGCGCGAACATACGGTCCCTAAGCGCCACAGAATCGGCTGTATGTTCGCGGCGGCGACGTTCATACGCGAACATACGGCCTTTTAGCGCCACCGAACCCGCACTCGTGCCTCAGCGGCAGCCTACTTCAGCGCCTTGCCGGCGGAACCGAGCTGCTGGCAGGCCTCGATGACGCGCTGCGTCATGCCTGCCTCGGCCTTGCGTCCCCATGAACGCGGGTCGTAGAACTTCTTCTCGCCCACCTCGCCGTCAATCTTCAGGACCTTGTCGTAGTTCTCGAACACATGGTCGGCGATCGGGCGGGTGAACGCGTACTGGGTGTCGGTGTCGATGTTCATCTTGACCACGCCATAGCTCACCGCTTCGGCGATCTCCTCCGGGCGCGAGCCGGATCCGCCGTGGAACACCAGCTCGAACGGCTTGCCATTGGGGAAGCTCACGCTACCGGCGGCGCTCGGCAGTTCGCCGGAGACCACGGCCTGAGCCACGCGCGACTGAATCTCGCCGAGCAGCGCCGGGCGCAGCTTCACCACGCCAGGCTTGTAGGAGCCGTGCACATTGCCGAACGTGAACGCGGCCATGTAGCGCCCGCGCTCCCCCAGTCCGAGGCGACGGGCGACTTCCAGACCGTCCTCCGGGGTGGAATACAGCTTCTCGTTGATCTCGGCGGAGTGGCCGTCCTCCTCACCGCCGACTGCGCCAATCTCGATCTCCAGCACGGTGTGCGCCTTCTGGGACTTGTCGAGGAGCTCCTCGGCGATGTCCAGGTTCTCTTTGAGCGGCACGGTGGAGCCATCCCACATGTGCGACTGGAACGTCGGCTCCTTGCCGCGCGCGACTTCGTCCGCCTCGTAGGCGAGCAGCGGACGCACCCATTCGTCAAGGTACTGCTTGGCGCAATGGTCAGTGTGCAGGGCGATGGTGATGTTCGGGTACTTCGCCGCCACCACGTGTGCGAACGCGGCCAGCGCGAGCGAGCCGGTGACGCGGTCGTTCACCGCCTGACCTGACACGTATGCGGAGCCGCCCACAGAGATCTGGATGATGCCGTCCGATTCGGCATCCGCGAAGCCCTTGAGCGCTGCGTTCAGCGTCTGGGAGCTGGTCACATTGATGGCAGGGTAGGCGTACCCGCCGCGGCGGGCGGCGTCAAGCATTTCAGCATAGCGTTCCGGTGTTGCAATCGTCATGATTTCATTATGTCTCGCGCCCTGCCCGCCCCTATGGCCCACCGGTTACGCATTGCTGTGCGTTTGGTCACATCTCGGTAAATCTTTGGTTCTGCTGGCCCCTTCGGCCTGATTCAGCGGATTGGCTGCCGAAATTGCACGCCTCGATTATGACTACCCCTCAGTCAGCTCCCCTGACAGCTCCCCTGACAAGGGGAGCCAAAGACATGATAGGTTACTTGATGAGGAACACCATGATGATGATCATCGCGAAGCCGGCCAGATCGGTGGGTGTGAACACCGCGCCCGCGAACAGTACGCCGGTGATGGTGGCGGTGACCGGCTCGCTGGTACCGAGCATGGTGGCCCGCATCGCGCCGCATCGCTGCGTGCCGGCGAGGAACAGCCAGAACGCGGCGAATGTGCCGCCGATAATCGTGAACGCCATCAGCGCCCATCCCAGCGCATCAAACGTGGGCGCGGTGGCCCAAGGGCGCACGAACGGCAGCAGCACGATGCCGGAGATCACGAACATGATGCCGTTGATGGTGAAGTTGCCCCACCGGTTCATCAGGGCCAGAGGCGCGATCGCCATCAGCGAGGTGCTCATCGCGTCCGCCAGTCCCCACATGAGGCCCGGCAGCAGCAGACTGAGCTGGGTCAGGTCGCCTCCAGTGGCGATCAGCACGGTCCCGGCAAAGGCGAGCGCCACGCCCACACTCTCCTTGATGCGCGGCAGACGTTGGCTGCGCACGCAGACAATCGCCAATACGAACAGCAGATTCAGTGTCTGCAACACTGTGGCGGTGCCGGAATTGGTCCAGTCGATGGCTTTCAGATAGGAGACCTGCACCAGCAGCACGCAGATCAGCGAACAGGCGAGCAGGCGCGGATATGATGCACGGTCGCGCATCGCGCCGGCCAGTAGCCTCGGCGTGAACACTGCAGAGCATACGAGGATAATCACACCGGCCACAAGCTCGCGCACGCACGCGATCCACAATGGATCCGCATGATACGCACCCATCAGAATCTTGGAGACCGTGGCGTTCGCACCCCACAGCAGACCGCCCACAAGCACCAGTGCGCCACCGATCAAGATGTCCCGCGGGGTGCGTTCGAATGTGGGAGCGCGTTTAGGCGTGGACGCGGACTGAGGCGCTGCTTCATCGTTCGAGGATTCCTGTGAGATATGCATCGAGCCTCACAATACGCGCAACCGCACCATACACGCGGAAGCTCACGTTACCCCACGATACGCGCATGCTCGAGGAAGTGCAGCCAAATCCGATGATTCCGCGTGATAAGACGGACGCCGCCAATCATCAAGAATGATAGGAATAGGAGAAATCGCTGATATGGAGCGGACGACGGGAGTCGAACCCGCCTCTAAAGCTTGGGAAGCTTTCATTCTACCGATGAACTACGTCCGCGTGTGCGTTTCGCCGGGCCGAACACCACCAGCCGCGATAACGCACGAGTAGCTATCGTACCACGAAAATCAGGAAGAGACAGCACGCGCCATGCGAAACCTCTCAGACTCTTACGGCGAAGCGGGTTCCGCGGTCTTGCGCTCTCCCTCAGTCGGCTTCGCTGACAGCACCTTCGCAGAGAAAGGAACCAGAATAGCTTGGATATCGCAATCTTGAGTGGCGGGCCCTTCACGCGAGGGTAAGCGCGTATCGTGCACCGCCATGCATTACCGCAGCGCGCGTGTGGAATACGGCGCCCCGAGCGGAGCGCCGCCGTTCATCTCCTGGGCCATCTGCATCAGGCGGGCGATGCGCTGGTCGGTCGGTGGATGGGTGGAGAACAGTCGCGAAAAACCGACCGAGGAGAACGGGTTGGCGATCATCATCGCGGACACGGACTGGGTTCCCGCGGTTTTCCGCATCGGCGTGGTCTGCGCACCGTACGCGATCTTGTTGAGCGCGGACGCCAACGCTTCGGGATCGCCGGTCAGCAGGCTGCCGTCCTCATCGGCATCGTATTCGCGCGTGCGGGAGATGGCCATCTGAATCAGCGAGGCTGCGATCGGCGCAAGAATCATGCTCAGCAATGCACCGATCAACCCGAGCCCACCTGAGCCGCCCTCGCGATCGTCGCGCGAGCCGCCGCCGAAATACAGCAGCGAATACCCGAGGTAGGTGATCACCGTCGCCATGGCGGAGGCGATGGCGGACGTGAGGATGTCGCGATTGTACACGTGCATCAGCTCATGGCCGAGCACGCCGCGCAATTCGCGGGCGTTGAGGATCTGCAGGATGCCCTGGGTGCAGCAAACGGCCGCGTGACGCTCGTTGCGACCGGTGGCGAACGCGTTCGGGCTCATGGTGGGCGCGATGTAGATGCGCGGCATCGGCTTGCCTGCCTTGGCGCTCAGTTCGCGCACGATCTGGTAGATTTCGGGGGCTTCCTGCTCGCTGACCTCGCGCGCGCCCATCGAGGCGATGGCGAGCTTGTCGGAGAACCAGTAGGAGACGAATGTGGTGGCCAGACCGATCATGATATAGATGCCGAGCGTGCCACGGCTGCCGCCCGTGGCCCACCAAATCAGCATGATGATGGCCCACATCAGGGCGAACAGCAGCGTCGTCTTCAGGCCGTTGAAATGGCCATGCACCCGTGCCTTGGCATTCATAACGCCCAGCCTAAAGACGGTAGCTGGATGATTGCTGGATATGCCCCGAGAGGAGTGCACAGCGGAATGCGCAAGTGTGGAGCGGCAATCGATTCGGACGATTCCCGGCCGGGCAGATACGATGGCCAGCCAGATACGATGGCTGGACGGGCAGCCGCTGATGCCGCGCAGTCGACCAGCCGCGCAACCGACCATCCATAACCAGTCACGAACAGTCAGCCGTACGGCGAATCAGGCGTGCATCGAGGCGGAATGAATCTGATCCAGAGTAACAATCAGATCAGCGAGCAAATCATATTCGCCATAGGCGTCGGTCATCACCGCGAGTACATAGTCGCCGGAGCCCGAGTGCACGATGCCGGCGTCGTTCTGGGCGACATAATCACCCTCATCAATCCAACCGGCCTTGGTGTTCACGGCATACTGATTGCCCAGCGCCATGTGGATCGCGGAATTCAGCGTATCCGAATATTCGGAGGCCAGCCACTGCCGCGCATCGGCGGTGCCGTCGTCGCTGGCGTTCGTGGAAAACAGGTACGACTGCCCCTTGAGCCACAGGCGCGCGAGGTCGTTGGAGGAGATGTCGTAATACTTGGTGTCGATCACGTCGGCGGTGACGCCGAGGCCACTGGCCCACGTGCCGAGCGGAGTGCCGCCATAGGAATCGTGCAGCGCGGCGTAAGCGTCATTGTCGGAGACGGTGATGGTCTGCTCGATGAGATTGTGAGTGTCCGCCGCGACCGTGTCGGACGACTGGTATACCGCGTTGATGTCGATGGCGTCGGTGGCGGCCAAGGAGAGCACGTAGGGGCCCTTGGCGGCGGACGCAGAATAGCGGGCGGTGCCGCCGTAGGAGCTGAGCGCTGCGCCGGTCGAAACGTCGACCAGCGTGAACGACGCCTGATAGCCGTAAGCGGCGATGGCGTTCAGCTGCTGCTCGAGCTGGGACTGCTGGTCGGCGCTGAGCTGGAAGCCGACCGCTGAAATCTGGGCGCTGCCGTCCAGACTACCGACGTTCTGTACCGCTTTCTGCAGTGGGGTCAGCGGTACGGCACTGGACTTTTTCGCCTTGGAGGCGGATTTGGAGGCGGACTCAGTGCCGGCTCGGGCGGCGGCGATCTCGGCCGATACGGCATCCGGTATCGAGGCATCGCCGCCGTTCAGCCACCATGGGCTGTGCGCCGTGGTGATCAGGTCGGCGACCATGCATGCCGCGCATACCCCCGCCATCGCGATGCGGCGACGGCGATAGATGCGTTGGCGATGGAGCATGGTGGAGCGTGCACGATATTTGCCAGTCACGAGATTCCTTCATTCCTTACACAGCTGGATGAATGGGACAAGCGGGCAGAACAGATTTGCGACCATACATCGGCTGTAATCCGAAACACTGTAATCCTAAACGCCCAACACGGACTATAGCGCAGCAAAGCTGGGAGCGCTCGGCTTTTCGCTCCGCATATGGTACAGAAACTCTTGGAAGATGCTGAAGAGGACGCCAAAGAGAACGTCATGAAAGTGCCGCGAAGGCACCGAAGGCAGGAAACGGGGCGAAACATAACTATTTCACGGCATGGGTTTATGTTTCGACCCATTTGCACCACCCAAATGGGGCGAAACATAACCCGATGGCGTCGATAACTTATGTTTCGTCCCATTTTGCGGTCGCAAGGGCGGCCGCAAGGGAAAGATGCCGCCCGCGAGGGGCGATTGCAGTTGTATGGGCGGTTGCGAGGACGATTCCGAGGGAAGGATGAGGTCCTATGCAGCCCAGCCGACGCTACCCAGCCCAGACGCTACTCGGCGAGGGCAAGCTCGCGCATCTGGTCGGGCTCGATGACCTTCTTATGTTCGCGGCCTTCCTTCGCACCCTCGGCGCGCTCGAACGCGTCGACCTTCTTCCAACCAGCGAAGTCAATCGGGCGGATGCCGCGCTCGGCGAGCAGTCGGTCGATGGATTCAGGGTCGCGATCGGCTGCCACGCGGCCACCCTCGGCGGCCTTGGCCAAATCCTCAAGCATGTTGGTCACGATGGCGAGCGCGTCGGACTTGGTGGAGCCGATCAGGCCCACCGGGCCGCGCTTGGCCCAACCAGTGGCGTACAGGCGTTCGCGCACTTCGCCGCCCTCAGCCTCGGTGGTGATGCGGCCGTCGCCATTGGCGTTGGCCAGATGGGCGCCGTGCTCGTCGTAGGCGATGCCCGGAGCCTCGGCCGGCTTGTAGCCGATGGCGTGGTACACGGCCTCGACCGGGTAGTCGGTGAACTCGCCGGTGCGGTGCATTTTGCCGTCGGCGCCGGTTTCAGTGCGCTCGACGCGGATGGCCTTGACCTTGCCGTCCTCGCCCAGAATCTCGGTGGGCGCGGAGTTGAAGTGGATGTAGTACTTGCGGTCGGCAGGATTGCCTTCGAAGTCCACGTCGCCGTCGTCTTCCATATCCTCGGCCATCTCGCGCACGGCGAACAGCTCCTCGACCATTTGGCGGGTGAGCTTGTCCTTGCCGGCCACCTCGATGGTCTCGTCGTCCAGGTCGAAGTCGTCCTCGTTGATGATGAGCTGCACGCCCGGCAGCTTCTCCATCTCGCGCAGCTCCTGCACGCTGAACTTGGCCTGGGCTACGCCACGGCGGATGAACAAGTGCAGCACCTTGGCCTTGTTCTTGCCGATGCCCTCGTACACATTGTCCGGAATGTCGGTCTTGGCCTTGAGATCGTCGGCGTTGCGCATGAGCTCGCGGGCCACGTCCATGGCCACGTTGCCGCCGCCGATCACGGCGACGTTCTCGGCGGTCAGCGGCCATTCACGGGCACCGGTGGGGTAACCGTCATACCATTCGACGAACTTGGCCGCGCCGTAGACGCCCTCGAGATCGGCACCGGGCAGGTTCAGCGGCTTATCCTTGACCGCGCCGGTGGCGAACAGCACGGCGTCGTAGCGGGCGAGCAAGTCGTCAAGGGTGACGTCCTTGCCGAATTCCACATCGCAGTAGAGGTGGATGTCCGGATTGTCGAGCGTCTTCTCGAGTGCGGAGGCGATGAACTTGATGGACGGGTGGTCCGGGGCCACACCGTAGCGCACCAGGCCGAACGGCACCGGCAGCTTTTCGAACAGGTCAATGCGCGCCTTGGCACCCAGACCCAGCTCCTCGCCGAGCTTGTTGAGCTGGCGCAGGAAGATGTCGGACGAGTAGACACCGGCAGGGCCAGCGCCGATCACGGCGATGCGGAGTTCGTTGTCTGCGGAGTTCGCAGCGTTGTTTGCAGAGGTATTCACAGATTCAGTCACGCGTTACAGGTTATCGCAAAGCCTTCCGTTGCAACAGGGGGCGAGTAGTGGGAATTCTGTGTGTTTGGCCATAGTCGGCACGCGTCTCAACAAGATGAACTGCAGGATTATGGGCGTCGCTAATGTCAGATTATGGTTTTCTCTAATGTAGGATTATGGACTTCTCCAATGTAGAATTGCGGTTTTTCTCCCTGGCTGCACCGTGAATCCTTGCACCGGGTGTCGGTCAGTGCAAGGATTCACGGACGACGCCATAGCACCGCCCGCGTCACTCCCGGTCGAGGACGGCGGTGAGGGCCCAGAGGATGCTCACCACGTCGATGGCCTCCTGCAGGAACGCGCCGACGACGACCGGAATCAAGTTGAACGCAGCTGCCACCATGCCGATGACGGCGAGCGCGAGGCCCGCAACCACAGCCTGCAACATGATGCGCTTGGTACGCCGTGCGATGGCGATGGCGCGCGGCACGGCGGCGATGTCATCGTTCATGATCACCACCTGGGCGCTTTCCGAAGCGGCGGTGGACGTGCCATCGGTCATGGCCACGCCGAGGTCCGCCACGGCGAGCACAGGCGCGTCGTTGACGCCGTCGCCCACCATCATGGTGATTGGTTTCACGCCGTCGTTCTCTGCGGTCGCGGCCTTGACCGCGGCCACCTTGTCTTCCGGGAACAGCTCGGCGTGAACCTCGTCGATGCCGACCTCGCGCGCGATGATCTCGGCCGAGGCACGCTTGTCACCAGTGAGCATCGCAAGCTTGGCGACGCCCAGCTCGTGCAATCGGGCGAGCGCCTCGCGAGCGTTGGTACGAGGCACGTCACGCAGCACGATGCGTGCGATCAGCTGCCCATCCACCGACACATAGGAGGCCATCTCATCCGGCTGCAACCGGCCGAAACGCGTGCGCAGCGATTCGCCGCCTTCCTTGCCGCCCTCTTGCAGAGGGAGCTGGTTGGTGAAGGTGTCAGCGCGCAGCAGCGCCTTCTCGGTGCCCCCTTGCAGGGGGAGCTGGCCGCGAAGCGGACTGAGGGGGTTGGCCGTCAGGACCCCATCATCCCGCGCTGCCGCAAACGACAACCGCCCGACGCGCACCGCGTGCCCGTTCACCTCGCCGGACACTCCCTTGCCGGAATCCTCCTTGATGCTCTTCACCACCGGATAGTCGCGTCCATGCCCCGACCAGCTGGCTTCCGGCTCCGGGCAGAGTCGCTGGCCTTCCTCATAGCGCTCACGCAACCGCCTCATCGCCTCGGCTCCGGCCTTGGCGATGCCCTTGGACAGGATATGCACGGAATAGCTCTCAACCACACCCGCGAACATCAGCACATGGTCTTCGTCCAAGTGCAGGCGCTCGGCTGGCACGGCGTCACCGGCCGGCGGCATGGAAGCGGTCGAAGCGCCGCTGACCGAATCAGAAGACACCGAATCAGAAGAAACCGCACTAAGAGAAGCCGGACTGGAATCAGAAATCCCATCGTACGGCCGCGCGACGCCCGTTTCGGGCAGCATTTCCACGCGCACCACCTGCGGCTGTTTGACGGTGAGCGTGCCGGTCTTATCGAAGAACACCTGTGTCACTTTGCCGAGGTTTTCCAGCACATCCTGCGTCTTGATGAGCACTCCGGCGGCGGCGAGGCGACCGGTGCCGGCGATATACGCCACCGGCGCGGCAATCAGCAGCGGGCAGGGCGTGGCGAGTACCAGCACCTGTGCGAATCGGGTCGATACGCCGGACACGGCCCAGGCGACGCCGGCGATCAGCAAGGCGAGCACGGTGAACGGCACCGCCAGCCGATCGGCGGTCTTCACTACTGCCGGACGTGATTCCTGCGCGGATTCCACGAGCTGCAGAATGCGCTGATACTGTGAGTCAGCGGCCGGTTGCGTGGCGCGCATGGTCAGCGCCGTCGAACCGTTGACCGCGCCGGACATCACGCGCGCGCCGGCGAACAGCGTGCGCGGCATCGGCTCGCCGTTGATGGCGCTCAAATCCAGCGTCGCCTCGCCGGAGAGCAGCTCACCGTCCACCGGCACGGTTTCGCCGGGCAATACCATGAGCACATCGCCCGGCTGCACTTGGCCGACCGGCACAGTTTCATAATGCTGCGCGGCTGCCGCTGCCGGAGCCAAGCCCACACGCCGAAAGCCACCGGATGCGTCGCCCTTATCGGCAGCAAACCTACGGCCCACGCCGGGCAGGTTGACGACGTGCGCAGTTTGCGGGGCAGCGTTCATCAGCGCGGTCAGGTTGCGTTCGGCCTTGCTTTGGGCGTATTCCTCGATGGCCTCGCCCGAGGTAATCATCAGAGTCACCGCCCAGCTCGCCCAGTATTCGTGGACGGCGACAGTGGAGAGCATGGCCATCACCGCGAGCAAATCGACGCCTACCTGACCGTGGCGGATGTCGTCGATCATGCCGCGGACGGTGTCGGCCACGATGACGAGCACCAGCACGATGACGATCCACTGCCCTACGCCGGGGTCTCCAAGCACCGGAATGCGGAGACCTCCGTCCGTGATACCGGCTGTAGTCGTGGCCGCCGACGACACATTGGAATCGATGCTCGCCGCCCCATTGGCAGCACGCCCGGCAACCCCTGCGGCAACCGCGCTGTTCCACGGACGCCAATCGCCGAGCAACGCCAATGGGATGGCCGCGAACACCACAATGGGCAGCATCGGCACCAAGCGGCAGATGCGCACGGCGGCAGTGAGTAATCGTTTGAAGAAACTGATGAGATGCTTCATCTCAGGCTCCTTACGCTGGTATACGGAACCAATCGCGGCGGCATTGCGGGTATACGTGCGTGGCCAGCCGTAATCGGCACTGTGGTCACGCCTTGTTAACCCACCGGCGTCTGTGCCGGACTCATTGTGAGCCCCGCGCGACTTTCCGATACACGGCGTAAAAAATCGGTATTCAGTTATCGCAAATTCTTGCGCCTACCATGTTGCCTGATGCACGGGACTTTCGGCGGATTCTTCGCCGCGCGAAGGGGAAAGCCTGTCAAAACGCGGGAGAAGGCAAGCCTTTCATGAAACATGGCATTGAATCGAACGAAACCAGTGTCTCGAGTCGGTGATCCGTTAACGAATCGACTACCCCTCAGACCCGCCGGGCCAGCTCGTCCTGTAATCAGGGACGCGCTTCGCGCGCGGTTTGCCGGCTCGCCTGTCGGCTCGCACAGCACCTACAAACAGCTCCGCTGTTTGCTTTACGGTGCTGTCCTAACAAGGGGAGCCAGAATAATTAACGCATTTCTGACGCAAGGCACTAGGTCAAGCGAGCGCAGCAACCACAACACACGACATATAACAACAGGACCGTGGGGAATCATCCCCCACGGTCCTTTGATTGTCCGACATGATGCTCGGCGGCGGCCGTCCAGCGTCATGTGACGTGTGTTTGTTCAGTTATGCTGCCCCGGCATGGTCTGCCGGGAACCGGGCTTTACCAGAGGCCGAACGGATCGGTGAAACCACCGTCGTCGCCGGTGCCACCGTCATTGTTGCCGTTCGAATCGCCGTTGGAACCGTTGCCGTTCTGGTCGTTCTGACCATTCTGACCGTTCTGGTCGTTCTGACCATTCTGGTTCTGGTTGTTGTTGTTCGAGTTGGAGCTGGACGAGCCGTTCACCGACGACTCCTCCTTGTCGAGCGTCACGTCGACGTCCATGGTCTTGCCATCGCGCACGATGGTGAGTGTCACCTTGTCGCCCAGCGCGGCGGCGCGAACGAAGCCCAGCAACGAGTAGTTGTTGTTCACCGCATTGCCGTTGAAGGCCACGATGGTGTCGCCCTCCTTGATGCCGGCATTGTCGGCCGGTCCGCCGGACACCACTGCGGAACCGCCGGCGGAAGGCTTGGTGACCGTCGCACCGCCGCGGGTCACGCCGTCCGCCTCGACGGTGTCGGACTTGATGACCACGCCCAGCGCCACATGCTTGGCGGAGCCGTCCTTGATAATCTCGTCAGCCACGCGCTTGACCAGGTTGGACGGAATCGCGAAGCCGATGCCGATGGAGCCTGCGGACTCGGAGGAGGTGGCGGTCGATGCGATCGAGGAGTTGATGCCAATCACCTGACCGGCCGCGTTGAAGGTCGGGCCACCGGAGTTGCCCGGGTTGATGGCGGCGTCGATCTGCACGGCGTTGGTCACAATCTCGTTGTTGTTGTCGTCGGTCACGGTCACCGGGCGGTTGAGGGCGGAAACGATGCCGGTGGTGGCAGTGTCGTCGTAGCCGAGCGGGTTGCCGATAGCCATCACGTTCTCGCCGACCGCGAGTTTGTCGGAATCGGCGAATTCCACGGCCTTGAGGTCGCTCGGCGGGTTGTCGAGCTTGATCACGGCGAGGTCGGTGGTGGTATCGGTGCCGACGAGCTGCGCGGAGTACATCGTGCCGTTGGCCAGCGTCACCTGAATCTGCTGGGCGCCGGAGATCACGTGGTTGTTGGTCACGATGTAGCCCTCGGTGCTGATGATCGCGCCGGAGCCCTTGGCGGTGCCGTTGCTCAGCTGGGTCTGGATGGAGACCACGGAGCCGGAGACGTCGCCGGCCACGGTCTGCCAGTCAGGCGCTTCTCCGGTTTTGGCGGTGGCGGAGCCGGAGCCGGACTTGTTCGAGGTCACATTCGCCAGCGAGCTCGTGGTCGGCACAGTCACCCAGCCGTAGGTGATGGCCGCGTAGCCAAGTCCAAGGCACAGCGCGGCGGCGACTACGGCTGCGACGACAGCCGCGACAATGCTGCTGGCGGTCTTGCTCAGGCCCTTGGACGCAGGCGCGCCGGGCTGTCCCGGCTGACCGGGCTGTCCCGGCTGGCCCGGCTGGGGGAAGCCGGATTGCGGCGGAACCGGACCGTTCGGAGTGCTCTGCGGGGCGAACGGATTGCCGTTGGACGGCGCGGTCGGCTGCGGGTTGTTGGTGAAGTACGGGTTGCGGTTGCCCGGCTGGCCGGACTGACCAGGCTGCTGCGGAGCGGACTGGCCGAACGGCAGCGGCTGCGTGGGCTGACCGCCGGCGGCCGGAGCGCCCTGCTGGTTTGCGGTCGGCACAGGGCCGTAGGCGCCGAATTCGGGAGCCGGGCGGTACAGCGGCTGTGTGGCGGATTGGCCGGAAGACGCAGACGAAGCGGACGAAGCGGACGCATCAGTGGACGGCGTCGAAGACACCACCGTGCTTTCGCCCTTGGCGGAAGCGTAATCGGGAACGGGTTCGCTCACCGGAGCCTGCGATGCGGTCGCCGTAGAATCCGGGCCGGGAATCGACTGAGTGGCGGCGGCATCCACGCCGGTATTGGCGGACGCGGGCGCCTGCGGCTGCGTCACGGACTGCGCCGCCGCCTGCGAAGTAGACTGCGTAGCGGCATCAGAGGTTTGCGGGACCTGCGCGTCCGGGTTCTGGAACTGTTGCGGATTGCCTTGAGGATCCTGCGGGGTCTGGTCGACGCCCTGCGGGTTGAATTCGTCAGCCATAGCTGCTCCTTAATCATGAAGTTCATATGTTTCGTGGCACCGCGCCAGTCGTTCGCATCGACCAGCCGCGTCCTCGTGCTCTACCTCTGTAGTAAAGGCATTCAATCTGGAGGTTTTCTGAACGTTCATTGAAAGTCTATGCGTAATCTTCGAGGAGTCCGATGGATGTCTCGCGGAGTATCTACGTTACGAGGGGCTGATTGGAGCTTTCCAGAAGGTCTATCGGCGTTACAAGGGGCTACCCGACCAGATAGCCGAACCGCAAAATGCCGGAATGACGGTGAGAGAAAGCCGATTTTCCGCTTGGCTGTCATTTTGGCAGCCCCTCGTAAACGAGTTATAAGCGAATGCCACTAAATCCCGGCCACCCATACACGCACATCCCGCTGTTATGCTGCGCACCCTGCCAGCACTCACCATCGGATGTCAGAATTTCTTCAGTTTTCCCGCCCTTTTGCTTAAAGTGAACACTATGACGAGTCTTTTGGAACATCCCCTCGGCGCGGAGCCCGGTCAGCCAGGCGACCGCAGCGCCTTCAGCTTTGAAACCATCACCCGGCTGCCCTCAACGGCGGACGGTCTCGGCCGGAATGGCGCGCGATACGGCCGCACCGGCATCATCCACACGCCGCACGGCGACATCCGCACACCCGCATTCGTACCGGTGGGCACGCAGGCCGCGATGAAGGCCGTGCTGCCCGAGCAGATGAAGGAGCTCGGCGCGCAATGCCTGCTCGCCAACGCCTTCCACCTGTTCGAGCGTCCCGGCGAGGACGTGTTGGACGCCGCAGGCGGTCTCGCCCGTTTCATGCACTGGGACGGGCCAACGTTCACCGACTCGGGCGGCTTCCAGGTGATGTCCCTAGGCGTCGGCTTCAAGAAGACGCTGGCTATGGACGTGACCGGCATGAAGTCGGACGACATCATCGCCAAAGGCAAGGAGCGTATGGCCTGGGTGGACGAGGATGGCGTGACGTTCAAGTCACCGCTCAACGGCAGCGCGCACCGCTTCTCCGCCGAGATCTCCATGGGCATCCAGCACAAGCTGGGCGCGGACATCATGTTCGCGTTCGACGAGCTCACCACGCTGATGAACACCCGCTCCTATCAGGAGGATTCGGTGGAGCGCACGTTCCGCTGGGCCAAGCGCTGCGTGGCCGAGCACGAGCGCATCACCGCCGAACGGGTCGGCAAACCGTATCAGGCGCTGTATGGCGTGGTGCAGGGCGCGAATTACGAGGATTTACGCCGCAAGGCCGCAGCGCAGATCGCTTCGCTCGACTTCGACGGCGTGGGCATCGGAGGCGCGATCGAGAAGCGCATCATCGGCGACACCTGCGCATGGATCTGCGATGCCATGCCGGAGAACCGTCCGCGTCACGTGCTGGGCATCGCTTCCGTGGACGATATCTTCGCGTGCGTGGAAAACGGCGGCGACACGTTCGACTGCGTGGCCCCCGCGCGCTGCGCCCGCAATGGCGCGATTTTCACGCGCAACGGCCGATACAACATCAAGCGTGCCCAGCATAAGTTCGATTTCGGGCCGCTGGAGGAAGGCTGCGACTGCTACACATGCCGCAATTATTCGCGCGCATATGTGGACCATCTGTTGCGCGCCCGCGAGTTCAACGGGTTCACGCTGGCCACGATCCACAATGAGCACTTCTTCGTGAAACTGCTGGACGACATTCGCGCCTCAATCGACGGCGGCTATTTCAACGAATTCCGCGACGAGGCCCTGGCGAACTTCTACGGCAACGGGTCACGCAAACCCGGGCTGTGATTCCGCCCGCATCAGGCGATGTTAAGCGATGCCACGTCTTGCGCTGTGTGTGCGGGATAACGGCGACGAAACCCGCCATCCCGCACACAGCGCAAGGCGCATGACGACATGCGTTCGACTCTGCACAATAGCTTCCGCACAATCCTCGGTGCGCCACACACGCCACGCGCGCGACACGCCGAAGATTGTGCTATCGCGTCTCCGGGTGTAAGTTAGTCGATTGTCTGCGAGTGTGGCGGAATGGTAGACGCGCTGTCTTCAGGTGGCAGTGAGTATATGCTCGTGGGGGTTCAACTCCCCCCACTCGCACACAGATGATAACCCCGGAGCCGTTGGAATACCAACGCTCCGGGGTTTTTCGTAACCGTAATGAATGCGAAACCCTACCTAAGACCCTACAATCTCTGATAAGCCCTGTTGACTGGCGTCGATTACAGATTTAGTGTCAAAACGTAGGGTCTTGCTCGCGTGTGCCGTTGGTGTGTCGTCGGTTAGCTTGACGCGAAAGATGCCGTAAATATGCCAGCCTCGATTTCGCGACGCCGGAATGTCGGAAATCGCGTCGCTGAAGCTTTGTCTCGGGCGGGATAAGGTGAGCTTTTACCGAGACGACGACGTAGCCGCATCCTCCACGAGCAGATACATCGCATCGCTCCGGTACTTGGGTCGCGAATTCAACGACTCCCCCACCGCAGGTCCTTCCAGACGCACACGGTTGCCGGAAATAAGCAACGTAATCTCCGCAGCGTGCCCTCGCCAATCGCGTGCTTTTCGCAGATGCCGCATGAATTTGCGAGCTTGCGAGCTCGCGAGCGCATTGTCTGCGGCTGGCCCAGAAACACTGGTTGCTGCAGGCGGAGCGGATCAGTATGGTGGGAGAGCCGGCAAACGACCGATTGTGCGCACATTATCGGGTACTGCCACGCAGAGGGGAGGTCTGATGAACGTTGCAGACGACGTCCGCAAGCGCATACGGAACAATGCTGATACCTCCATCGCGGCCGCCTCCGCATCACCGACGCGACCCTCAGGCACCGAGGCTGCGCCAGCCGAGTCCGCGCAACCCACGCACACCGCACAAGATCGGCAGACCGCACACGACGCAAACACCGCGAGCCCCAGCGTCACACCGCACTCGGTAGGACCAGCACAACCCGCTCGCACCACTCGAACTCGGCAAGTGAGGGTGCTATCACCAATGGCGGCACCCTCGCGCCCGCGCAAGCCCAGCAGCGAATCCAACGGCAAATCCAGAAAAACGGCCAAGCGATCAGTCAAGCCGGCGACCAAACCGGAGAAGTACGCACGTGGCACCAGGTCGTACACGATGTCGCACATCCGCGGCAAGGACACGTCGATCGAGGTGGCGGTGCGCAGCTATCTATTCCGGCGCGGCCTGCGGTTTCGCAAGAACGACAAGCGCTACCCCGGCCACCCGGACGTGGTGCTGCCGAAGTATCACACAATCGTGTTCATCAACGGGTGCTTCTGGCATGCGCACGAGGGCTGCCCGAAGTACTCGATGCCGAAATCCAATGTGGAATTCTGGACCGCGAAGCTGACGCGCAACCGCGAACGCGACGCCCGTCAGCACGCCGAACTGGAGGCCGCCGGCTGGCGGGTCATCGTGGTGTGGGAATGCGAGCTGGGCAAGGCCACGCGCGAGGAGCGGCTAGCCCGGCTGTATGAGCAGATCATGGGCGACGCCTCCATGGGCTGAGCTCCTCGAGAAATCACAGAATCCCTTCAGCCGCGCTCATCGAGGCACCTATACTTGGTTACGGTAGCGTAAGTTAATGGCCGGCCAAGCGACGCCGGCCACATCGAGGTGATGAGCATGAGCGTTTCCACCAGCGCACCGACCACACGGACGATGGCCTCCGGCACATCGCGTGCGTCTTCTGCGGTCGCAGGCCAAAGGAGCCAAAGGAGTCGCGCGCGAACAGACGCCGCCGCATTGGCACGCGCTGCGGCGCGCTACCAAGACGCACGCGACCGTTACCGTCAAGCAAAAGCGGCTCTGAAAGCGGCCAAGCGCCAGATTGTCCCAGTCGACGCGTTCGGCAATCGCAAGCCCCGCCTGCGCGGATGGTTGCACCTCATCACTTTGCCGCTGTGCATCGCGGCTTCCATCGTACTGATCTGCATCGCGCCGGGCGGCCCAGTCAAAGCGGCCTGCGCGATCTACGGCGCTTCGGCCATACTGCTGTTCGGCAACAGTGCGCTGCTGCACGTCGGATCCTGGCACAGCGCGAAGGTGACCCGCGTGCTGTGCGGCATCGATTACTCAAACATCTTCCTCATCATCGCCGGGACCAATACGCCCGTGCTGTTCGCGCTCAGCCCGACGATTCGGCGGCCGTACCTCACGGTGATCTGGGCGACCGCCGCAATCGGCACGATACTGCATATCGTCTGGCTTCAGGCTCCGAACTGGGTGTTCACCACCGTGTACGTGGTGCTGGGGCTGGCTCCGGTGACGCTCATCCCGCAGCTATGGACGGCGCCTGCGGTGGGACCGGCGGCGACCATACTTATCGCTTGCGGCGGTGCCGCGTATATCGCCGGCGCCGTATGTTTCGCGCTGCGCAAGCCGAATCCCGTTCCCGGATGGTTCGAGTTTCACGAAGTGTTTCACGTGGGCACGGTCATTGGGTACGTCTGCCATGTCGTGGCGATTTATCTGATTGTGTGCGCGCTGTAGCGCGGGGGCTTGGTGGGATTGGCGGGACTTGGCGGGACTTGTGGTGCGGCTTGGCGTAGCTTGGTGCGACTTGGTGCGACTTGGCGTAGCTTGGTGCGGCTTGGTGCGGCTTGGCGCAGCTTGGTGTCTTACGTGTCTTGGCGGGGCAAAACCTCGGACCAACCGACAACCTGCTCCACTATCCCATTCTCAGCAGGGCAGAACCTCTAGCCAGCCGACACTTCATCCCACTCACAGCCCGCCAGCGCGGCAAAACCTCGGACCAGCCGACAACCTGCTCCACTACCCCATTCCCAGCGAAGCAAAACCTCTAGCCGCCCAAGAAACAACCCCGCCAATCATCCCTCAGCGAGGCGAAACCTCGGCCCAGCCGACACTTCATCCCACTCACAGCCCGCCAGCGAAGCAAAACCTCGGACCAGCCGACAACCTGCTCCACTATTCCATTCTCAGCAGGGCAGAACCTCTAGCCAGCCGACATTCCACCCCACTCACAACCTGTCAGCGAAGCAAAACCTCGGCCCAGCCATGCATCCGCCCCACTCACAGCCCGCCAGCGAAGCAAAACCTCTAGCCGCCCAAGAAACAACCCCGCCAATCATCCCTCAGCGAGGCGAAACCTCGGACCAGCCGACACTTCATCCCACTCACATCCCGTCAGCGAAGCAAAACCTCTAGCCGCCCAAGAAACAACCCCGCCAATCATCCCTCAGCGCGGCAAAACCTCGACTCGACCGACAGGTCGCCCCGCTTACAACCGATCAGCGAAGCAAAACCTCGGACCAGCTGAGAACCCGCCCCACTCACGCGCCGCCAGCCTGCAGTCCAGCTACATCTACATCGTCAGCCAGTCGACGGCATTGATGACATCAACGCCGTCATTCGTGGACCCCAAGCCGAACGTATCCAACGTCAGCACGATTCGCCGCCCGGATAGCCTTGCATTGCCGAGCCGACGCAGCGGCTCAAGTTCGCGTTCCCTCGTGTGAGTGTCCAGGATACTGACGCTGACTTGGATGAATAGCCGCTCCAACGTAAGGTCGTCACGCGTGCGAGTGGCAACGAAATCAATCTCCAAGCCGTCCATTTTGCCGACCTGAACCTCGTATCCCCGCGTACGCAACTCGTTATGGACGACGTTCTCCAGAAGAAAACCGAAATCCCCCGCCGGGTACCCCAGCAACATGTTTTTGATGCCGAGATCAGCCGGATAGTATTTATTGAGCCCCTGCAGGTAATCCCCGCCCTTCACATTGATGCGCTGGGCCCGATAGAACAGAAATGCGTCCAGCAGTCCGGAGATATATCGCTCGATGGTTTCGTTCGCGGTGGTCCGCCTCGCGCTCTTGAGTCGATGCTCGATTTTGTTGATGGAGACAGGCGAGCCCGCCGTGTCAGCTAGGTAGCGAGCGACATCATTGAACACCATGGGATTGCGAATCTGCAGGTACTGGGCGATATCCCGTACGAGAATCGTGTCGTAGATTCCGGAAAGCACCGTATGTGCCAGTGACTGGTTGGCACCCTGATCCACGACAGGTGGCAGACCGCCGTAACGGGTGTACCGGTCGAAAGCGGAAGCCCGATCGGCCGGAGATGCGCCCACCCCGGTGTACTGCAGAAACTCACTGAACGACAGCGGGAATACACGAATCTCTATGTGGCGGCCGGACAGCAACGTCGCCAATTGGCTGGATAGCAGATGCGCGTTCGAGCCAGTCAGATAGATATCAGCATCCTTATCGACGCGCAACGCGTTGACCGCCTTCTCCCATCCATCGATGAGTTGCACCTCATCGAGCAGCAGATAATATCGGCCGCCGGTTTGCATGAGACCATCAAGATGCCGGTATAGCTGGGCGTAGTCGAACGCACTGTATTGGAAGGATTCGAGATTAATGGAAATGACATGGTCCGCCGGCACACCATCGTCGACAAGCCGCTGGGAGAGAAGCGCGAGAAGCGATGATTTGCCGCATCGCCGCATACCCGTAACGACCTTAATCAGCCCATTGTCTTTGACCGCGAGCAGTTTGTCGAGATACATCGGACGAGCCTTCAAGGCCTCAGCCATCATCACCTCCGCACTTTTACTAGTATACTAGTAAAAGTATATCCCAATGAGGAACTTTTACTAGTATGATCGGAAAAGTCATTGATGCACGAGGACATTAGACGCTCTCGGTACGTCCGACACATCCAGCACGCTCACCATGCTTCGGCATCCACCCATGTGACCGCGCAATCGAATGCCGACCGTGCCGCCAGAAATCGACATCGATAGTCGGAATCGAATTGTTCACGCGGCGCATCACGCCAGTCGAAGCGTACGGGAATGCCCCATGGGCGATACCGTTCGAATGCCTGCATAATCCACGTATCCCCGCGATATTCGGCACGGACCGCCCGGCTCGGATTGCGCGATGACAGGAACACGGCATATCCTGCACATTCGATTACATCGACGTCAGGATGGCCGCATAACGCATAATTGAGACCATCATCCGCAGCGTGTTCCACGCACTTATCGGCATCCTGCCGCAGCAGCATCTCGGCTGGAGTGAACGCGCACGAACGCGCATAGTCGATCGACTGCGCATCCGTGAAACAGCACTCACCTCCATCGCCGTCGTCAATACTGCATTCCAACAGATAGTTCATGACATCCGGAGACTCCCAATACGCAGCCGTCCGATCATCGACACCTATGTTCTTCCACAACATGTAGTGCGTTTGCTCTTTGCCGAGAATCCCCTCAAACGCTTCGGCGGAAATATACGTCGCACCATCCAACTGATAGCATTCGTCACGAGGATAGATCACACGTTGTCGGTATTGCTCACGCGCTTTGGCCTCGACCCGTTCGTCCAACTCGTGCATTCGTCGCTCGATCTGTTCCCTATGCGCAGATGTAGCATGATGCCACACCTCATGGTGGCAAGCCCTGGCTTCGCTACGAATCTGCTTTCTCCTGCCCTTGTCTGTCACACATACCAAGTTGTCAATATGAGGCACGTTCGTCATCGCCATCTCCTTTGCCGCTCAATCCGCAGACGCCAAAGCTTCCTCAGAGCGCCCGCATTCCGACGATCTTCAACTGTGTTCAGTGAATCAGGATCTGCTCAGCAAAACAGCCAGAGATCGTGGATCGCTTGTGGATCTTGCGGCGAGGCATCCTGGGCAGCATGAAGCCAGAGACCAAAATCATCAACGTTGTCGGAGCCGCCATCATAAGGAACGGAACCGTGCTGTGCGCACTGCAGTCTTGGCGGGGCTTGGCGGATCCCCGTTAGCGGGGCAATACCTCTAGCCAACAAAGAAACAACCCCGCTCACGGCCCGTCAACGGGGCGAAACCTCGGAGCAGCCGGGAACATGCCACACTCACAAACGGCCCTGCTACGCATCCGATCAAGACCCCTAACTGCAGCCCAATGTCGTCTTCGTTGATTCAAGCAATATGAAAACGTATGCGATAGGATGGCATCAACTCAACAACGAAGGTGGGGCATCATGACGGAGACGAAGGAATTCCACGAACTGTTCTCCCAGGGTAGCGGGCGTATTTTTGCACTGCTCATCTCTACCGACGGACGAGGCCATTACGACAACCGCGGCCGGCTCTCGCTGGACTACTGCGAAGCAGGGCAGACCTTCGATCTGCCGAACGGCATGTTTGATTCCGATAAATACCGCGACAGCGATGTGGTGCTCACGTTCGCGAAAACACAAAACGACAACGAATTCGTTCTCACGGACGTCCATTCAGCCAAGCATCCCGTAGTCAACTCCAACAATGCTGATGATCGGCCAGGTTCCATCCACTTCAATGGCTCTAAGATGTCCCTGGACCAGTTCTATAGCGAGAACCAGAACAGCTTGACACTCTGGCTCGATCGTTCCTCGACACCGATTTCCAGCACACCCCATCTGCTTGATTTTACGGATTTGTATTATGCGCGATGCCTAGCGGGAAGCACATCTGGGACAATCAACGAATGGGAATTCCGGCGCAACTTATTCGACGCTTGGATGCGCAAACAACAGTGGGAGAAAGATAAGAGCTACTCACAATACGTTAAAGCGCTGGATAAATTTGAAGACTCCTACCGTATTCCAAGAGCAGACGGAGCCCACATACCAGTAACCGCATATCTGCCCACTTTTGAACACCTATGGCAAGTCGTGGATGCCGCTCGGCTTCAGCGCCTCGGCGACGACTGGACACCGGTCAAGAAGTTATATTCTGCAACAGATACGGAAATCGCCGAACAAGGATTCACACCCAAAGGCATCAAATATTATGCGCAATTCCTTACAGAGAATACAGCACCTTCAGCTTCCCGCAATCTCATCTACTTCGGCGCTCCCGGAACCGGCAAAAGCTATACGCTTAACAAGGGATTGGAGCAGTTCGACGGACGCTACGAACGTGTGACGTTCTATTCGGATTACCTTCACGCTCAGTTCGTTGGCTCGTTCCGCCCGCAGGCCATTACCACCGCAGACGGAACCGCGGATTTCACCTATGCGTTCACACCCGGCCCGTTCACCCGCGTGCTTATCGATGCGCTCAAGGACCCCGACAACGAGCACGTACTGGTCATCGAGGAGATCAACCGCGCCGATCCAGCAGCAGTGTTCGGCGATATCTTCCAGCTCTTGGACCGTGACGGCTCCGGCGTAAGCACCTATCCCGTCACTGTCAGCGAGGACATGAAGTCCTATCTGTGGAAGGAACTTGGACCAGCCGGCCGGGAACAGCTACTGAAAACCACAAAACAGACTGGAATCACGACCGAAGGCTCTGCGCCCACGTCGCTGTCCATCGCCATTCCCAAGAACATGCTCATCTGGGCGACGATGAACTCCGCCGATCAGGGCGTGTACCCCATGGACACCGCGTTCAAACGTCGCTGGAGTTTCCGCTATATCGACATCGATGCCGGAGCCGATGAAATCACAGATTCCACATGGAAGCAGTGGCGCACCATCATCAATAAGCTGCTGCTCACCAAGGCCAAGGTGTCTGAGGATAAGCTACTTGGCCCGTTCTTCCTCGGCGATCCAAAGATGGCCGTCGGCACACCGGAATTCGACGATGCGTTTAAGAATAAGGTCATCATGTACCTGTTCGAGGATGCAGCACGGTACAACCGTGACAAAGTATTCAACGCAGCCCGAATCAGCAGCGGAAATACCTCGAGTATAGAAGGCTTGACGCTGCAGTCATTGTTCAGCGCATGGGACAAGATCCGATTCGATATCTTCAATAAGTCCAACGAGTGATCGCGGGCAGCATCCGTATGACCCAATTGCATCGCATCATTGCAGACTGCGTCTTCCGCGAACAGCAGCCGTATACGCTTGCGGAGCTGTGCCGCGCCAGAATCGCGCCGCCTGATGGAAGCACCATCACCGCCCCCGCCGGAAGTTCTGGCTCAGATGGCTCGCTGCTCACCCTACGCGATTACCTGCTGAGCCTGCGCATCAACAATTCCCCTGTATTCCAACAGCGCGCGGGAAACACTCCCGGAATATCCACGGCGGATACCTACCGGTTCAATTTCGTGGGATTGCTCAACGTCGGACAGTTCATGTTTCTTGTGCTGCCCAAGTATTATCGCGGCGTCACGCCTGACATCATCCGCGGCCATGAAACGCACATGCTAGAAGAGTTCGCGGCAATTCTGAACGCGATACGTCAATATCTCAGGAATCCCAACCACAAGAACGATGCCATCGGCTTCGGATACGAGGCCAGCACCGACAACAACAGCGGCAACCTCATCGACCTGTATCGGTTCCTGCTCGAGGATTTCGCCGAGAACGGTCTCTACCAGTCCAGCCGCCGCATCACCGAGCTAAATGGACTCGGTGAAATCGACTGGAACCGCACCGTCAATCAGATTGTGCCATTACGGTCTGCATCGAGTAAGCCCGTATATGTCGACATCGTCAGTACACGATCCACCTCCGACACGACAACCATTATCCGCTCGATTCAAGCCGCAGTCATCACAGACATCTCACGCTATCTGGAATCATCCGGGCTGAACATGCTGTTCCATCTGCCGACTGCGGAGCCATCGCCGAAAACACTCTCCGAGCTCGGCGATCGCGATCAATTATGCCGATTGCTATGGAAGGAACTGCGCGTACAATTCGTCACGCGAAAACGACTGCTGTTGCGCGCGTTGATCCAGTATCTGGAGATGCGCAGCAGCGGGCAGATCATGCCGCTGCTCGCGCAGGGCACATGTTCGTTCAACTTGGTATGGGAAGACGCATGCAAGGTGGTGTTCAATGACGAGGAGTCGCTGCACGCCACGCAGCCACCGCAATGGGACTACTACGAACCGTTGGATTGGGCCGACAGCTATCACCAGGCAACAACCAAAACAACGATTTCTGCCGGCGAAATCACCGAAGACGATTCCGACGAAACGCACAATGCGGCTGGATCGCCGCTGGAACCGGACGTGGTCGCGCTTAATCGCGATGGAAGCAAACGCTACATCATCGATGCGAAGTACTACATTCCACGATATAAGCCTGTCTTCCCTTCCGAACGCGGAAAGAAGCCGAAAGGCCAAGTCGACCGCACACCGGGCATGAAGGACATCGTCAAGCAGTATTTCTATCTGATGGCCTTGATGCCACAGGAGATGAGTGAGGGAACCGTGGTGAACGCAGCGGCGTCCGACGAGGACGGCGGCATATCGCGAGGCAGTGCCGATTCCCGGCCATCGGTCATCGCGGGCAACGCTTTCGTGATGCCGGGCCAGATTCCGCTGATTCCTGAACTTCATAGCTTGAGCAACGCCGAAGAACGCAATGCTGAGCAATCCACAGAGCCTTATGTTCCACCTCGCGAGCATCGCAAGCTGTTGGTCAGACGCGGTGCCACATATTTCCCATTCATGGAGAAACAGCTCCAAGCGATATACGGAGAAGACGTACCATCTTCCATTGCCTTGTTCGAGATGGACCCCGAACAAGCACTGCGCCTGTATGTGGGGAAGCCAGACAGAACAGCCGGATTGGAGCGACTTGCCTCCATGTTCGAGCGGTGACGGACATTTCAGACAGTCAGCACCGTCGAACATGCGCGATCGATCCTCTGCGCGGCTAGGCCGCATCGTCTTCGCGATCGCCAGCATCCTTACCCCAGCCGTCGGCCAACAACATGACGGATACGGCCTCAGGGCGTGCAGAAACCAGCAGCCGCTGCAGCCGGTCCGGTGATGTGATTGCGGTCTCGCCGTCGGCCTCGGTCGCTTCGACCACGGTAGTGAACCAGCGGATCTGCTCGCCTTTCGGCATCGCGAATATCACGCATGCGGGAATTCTCATCATCACCTGCTCCTTATCACGCACAATCCGAACGGCATCCGCTTCCGTCCATCATCAGCCAAAGCCGACGACCGAGCCGATGCAGTCCGATTGCTGCTCACGTCGCTCATCGTGATCCATGAGGCCGTATCTCTCGCCAGCAGAACGCATAGATCCACAAGCGATCTACGATCGATACGGCAGCGGACGCATTTCGTGCCGCTGTTCGTCATGCGCAAGGCGGAAGCCAAGGACGGCAAGTACTACTACGTGGGTCACGTCGCTGCATTCGATAATCCGCGCCTGACCACTAAACCAAACGCGGACGGGACCGGCACGGTGAAGGTCACGCTGTCCACGCTGCGGTTGGCGCGGTCGCTCGACCCGGAACTATACCGGCATCTGGCGGGGTGATGCGAAAGACCATCCGACGTGGTTCCTGCATCATTTACTGCATCATCGCAAGTTTTCTGCATCATTCTGACATGATATGATGCAGAAAATCGGAACATGAGGCAGAAAACACTGCAGTCCAAGGAAGGCGGCATGACACAGCATGAAGCAGTTTGATTACGCCCACACAGCGGAAGCGCTGCTTACGCCACGAACCATCAACCTGCTGACCGCAATCCACGAAGCCAAAGGACGGCAAAGCGTACAAGCGGCGATTCATCCGGAAACACTGGAATCCATGACGGCGATCGCCCGCATTCAAAGCACCAGCGCATCCAACCGCATCGAAGGCATCTCCACCAGTGACCAAAGGCTCAACGCACTGGTTACAGCGAAAACCACCCCGCGCAACCGTGACGAAGAGGAAATCGCAGGATATCGGGATGTACTGTCCACCATTCACGAGAACCACGACTACATCCCGCTCACGCCGAACGTCATTCTCCAACTGCACCGCGACCTGTTCCGGCACACGCCACTTATCTTCGGCGGCCATTTCAAAGACACGAACAACCTCATCGTCGAACGTGACGCCGCAGGCAACAGTTCCGTTCGTTTCACGCCGCCCAACGCTCTCATCACACCGGAACTGGTCGGGCAAGCGTGCGCATCCTATGCCGCCACGATTCAGGACGGACGCACCGACCCTCTGCTCGCCATCGCTTTGTTCGTGTTCGACTTCACGTGCATCCATCCGTTCAACGACGGCAACGGCCGTATGAGTCGATTGCTTACACTGCTGCTCACGTATCGCGCAGGATACAAAATCGGTAAATACATCAGCATCGAACGTCTTATCGAAAGCAGCAAAGAGACATATTACGAAGCGTTGGCCGCCAGCACGCAAGGCTGGACTGCGAACGCCAACGATTACGCGCCGTTCGTCAATTATCTGCTCGGCGTCATCCTGAGGGCATATAAGGAATTCGACGAGCGATTTGGCATACTCGGTTCTATTTCTTCTGATTCCTCAACACCGTCGACAATCCAATCAAAGCCGACCAAGCGGGCAAAGCCGACCAAAGAACAACGAATCGCAGCGCTGTTCGATCAGACGCTTTCGCCACTATCGAAAGCAGCGGTCCTCGAACGACTGCCGGACATCAGCGAAACCACGGTAGAGCGGGCTTTGCGAGCGCTGGTAAACTCAGGCGCGATCATCAAAATCGGCGCTGGACGCAGTACGCGCTACATCAAGCAACGGTAACGTCAGCAGCTAGTGGTCTGTCTCGTACATAATTGAGCACTGCATATTCTGTCTCTCCCCCAGTCAGCTTCGCTGACAGCCCGTCCTGCAATCAGGGACGCGCTCTGCGCGCGGTTTTGCCAGCTCGCCTGTCAGCTCGCACGTTGCCTACAAACAGCTCCGCTGTTTGCTTCACGGCAACATCCCGTCAGAGGGGGCCAACACCACTCAACCAACTACGAGACGGACCACTAAAGCGCTACGCGCAATAGTCAGCCGGTTCGCCAGCCTCACCGTCCACCGCCGGAATCCAGGCGCCGTAGCCCTCAGCCTCCATCTGCGAGCGCGGCACGAACCGGAGCGCGGCGGAATTCATGCAGTAGCGCAGGCCGCCGCGATCCGCAGGACCGTCCTCGAACACATGGCCCAAATGAATCTGCGTTTCGGATGTGCGCACCTCGATACGGTCGCGCCCAGGGATGCGATGGTCCTCGTGCTCGGTGAGTAGCGAGGCCTTGAGCGGTTTCGAGAACGCCGGCCAGCCGCAGCCGGAATCGAACTTGTCGCGCGAGGAGAACAGCGGTTCCCCGCTGACGATATCCACGTAGATGCCCGGCTCGAACTCATGGTCGTATTCGTTGACGAACGGGCGTTCGGTGGCCGCGTGCTGCGTGACCGCGAACTGTTCGAGCGTCAGGTCCCAGATCCGTTCCACATACTTCTGCCGGCGCTTCACGTTCGCGATGGCGGCGATAGGCACATGGCAGTAGCCGCCGGGATTGTTGATGAGGTAGTCCTGATGGTAGTCCTCGGCTGGGTAGAAGTTGCGCAGCGGCTCGACCAGGACCGCCGGGCGCTGCGGCTGGCGGTCCACCAGCTGCTCGAGCGCCGCGATATACACGGCCTTCTGCGCGGCTCTCTGCGCTTCGCCGGAGTCGCCCTCTGCATCGCTCGCATAGAACAATCCAGTGCGATACTGCCGTCCGCGATCCTCGCCCTGCTGATTCACGGAGAACGGGTCGATGACCTCGAGGAACAGCAGCGTCAGCGTGCGCAGGCTCACCCGAGCCGGGTCGAACGTGACCTTCACGGTCTCGGCCGCATCCGTGGCCCCGGAACAAACCTGCTCATACGTGGGGTTCTCGATATTCGACTGCGCGTAGCCGACCGTGGTGTCGATGACGCCGTCGACATTCTGGAAGTAACGTTCGAGACCCCAGAAGCAGCCGCCTGCAAAATATGCAGTCTGGGCGTTCGCATCGTTCGCATTATTCACGTTCTCATCCATATGTCTTACGCTACTACCTTCCGGTGCCCTTCACTCGAATCATGCGAATCCGTTCCGTCACCACGGACAATGGCGCGCGCGAATACCGACAACTGGCATATGCTGAACGTATGACTCAAGCATCGCAAGAACCGAAACCGGCGCGCACCTCATGGCTGAAGGTCTCAGGACGCAGACAGGCATGGGCGACCATCATCGGCACTGTCATCGTGGTGGCGCTGATTACGCTTGCCCTCGGATTCCTCGTGAGTTGGGGGCTTGCCGCGATTGCGGTGATCATCATGGTGCCGGGAGCGATTTCTTTGGCGATTCTGGCGCGTCACCCGGAATCCACCGGCGGGCGCAGCATGTTCGGCATTTCCGACCCGGCCACGCTGCTTGACCCGTTGCGCCGGCCGTCCGAGCGCCGCGGCAAATAACCGTCGACCGACCGGCTGCATCAGACTTGGTCCCTGGCCCATCACTGTCTCTGTACGCCGGCGAATCCACCTTCCGCAGCCCGCAGCCCCCAGACCAGCCAGACCCGTCAGGCCTGTTTCACGGGGAACACCAAGTAGGACGCGCCGGCCGTGCGGCCTACTTGCGCGCGGTGACCAAGTAGTTGAGCACCGAGCCAGCAGCCACCAGCAGCGCACCCACCCAGAACGGCAACGACAGCGCCAGACCGAGCAATACCGCGCTGGCAGCGGTGGACAGCACCGGCGTGGCATACGAGGCGATGGCCAGACGTTCCATCGAACCGTGCAGGATGCCGTAACCCCAACAGGCATAGCCGCCTGCAATCACCGCCGCACAGACCACCACGAACACCCATGATTCCAAGCTCGGCATCTGCTCCGGCCAACCCTGGCCGGATGCGAAATGAATGATCCACAACGCCACGGCCACACACGGGAAGAACAACGACGTGCCGTCCACGCCCTGAGACCAAGCCGGCGTGAACACCGCGTACACGGACCATGCCAACGCCCCGAAGAACGCCAGCGCATACGGCAACGGATCCGCCGCAATATGCGCCACCGCCGCATTCCAGTCCAACCCGGAATTACCGCCCACGGCGAGCGCCACACCAGCCGTGGCCACGACCGCGCCCGGCAGCACCCTGGCTATCGCGTGACGGCGATGCGAGACACCTGCCGCGAGCAGCACCATCATCGTGGGCCACAGGTAATTGACCAGACTCACTTCCACTGCGGACGCGTCGGTCGAGGCCAGCCCAAGCGACAAGGAAATCGAAGACTCGTAGAACACGAACAGCAGACCGCCGACGATCAGGTACTTGCGCGGGAATTGCTTCAATGGCGCCGGTCGGCGGAATATCAGCAGCAGCACTCCGCCAACGGTATAGATCAGCGCCGAACCAAGCGTGGCGCCGAAACCGTCGGAGACGATGCGGACCGTGCCGGCCATGAAACTCCACAGCACAATGGCCATGAGGCCCACCGCTGTGGCACGCGCGGACACCACATGACCGCCGGCGAGGTTCGCCGCCGCGCTCTCTCGTTTGCTGCCGTCATTCGCCATGGCCGCACCTCCCCGTGCCTTTCCCAGTTTCCGGTTCTGTTTCCGGTTCCGGGGCCACTCTACCTGCTCCAAGATACGAAAATGCCGGGCAAGGCATTCGCCTTGTCCGGCATGTCATTGGCTCTGTTTCCCGCCGCCCATCGGCTAGTCAGCGTAGAAAACGTAGGATGGGCAGCGCAGGAAGCAGGTCATCGTTAGTCGCTATTCCATTCCATACACCCAGTCGGATGCCTCCTCGTTCAGGAGGCCGGCCCAACGGATGTATGCCGTTGGGCATCAACTCTCGGCACTGGGCTTCGGAACGAGCTTACGACTCGGAATCGAAGCAACCTGTGGAATCAGCCCTCAATAGCGATCTGGTGCTTGGTCTCGACCTGCGGCTGAGCCTGCATCTTCGGAACCTGGATGCACAGCATGCCGTTGCTGTAGCTGGCATGAATGTCGGATTCCTTCACATCGTCGCCGACGTAGAAGCTGCGAGAGCAGGTGCCCATGTAGCGTTCGCGACGCAGCCAGCGACCGGATTCGTTCGTGCCGCATGCGCACTGCTCACTGGAATCCTTGGAAGCGGAAGCCGAGGCGTCCGCGGACTCAGGGGCCTTGTCCTCATGCTCGCTGCTGCGCGAGGCGGACACGGTCAGATAGCCGTTGTTGAGCTCGAGCTTGATATCGTCCTTCTTGAAGCCAGGCATGTCGATATCGACGTCGTAGCCCTTGGCGGTCTCACGAACATCCGTGTTCATCATGTTCGCCGGCATGGCCGCAGCCACCTGACTGTCCATGTTGCGCCAGCCCTCGAAGAACGGGTCATCGAACATATCAGAGAACATCGTGTCATTCATCAAAGCCGGAAACATTGCCATAATCGGTACTCCTTGAATAGGAGAGAACCTGCTTGGCTTGCCGCCGCACTCCCCGCGCTGGCGGGGAGGCGACAGCTATCGTGGCCGGTTCCGGAACCTCCCGGGCTCTCAACCTTTGACCTTCACTTCATCCAATTCCCTGGGCGGGCAATCATTCCACAATTATGCTCACAGAGAAATAACGCTGGAATCCGCGAAATTCCGCCGTTTTGCATCAGCCGGCGTATTCCTGGAGATGCACTCAGTGTCCCGCGTCGGAAACTCGTTGACGAACTACCCCTCAGTCCCGCTTCGCGGGCCAGCTCCCCTGACAAGGGGAGCCGACGATAATCAACGAACTTCTGACGCGACATACTGGGAACGCGCCAGGCTCACATCTGCTGGGCGTTTTCGATCAGGGCGTTCTTGAGGTCGGCCTCAATCTGGCGCATCTTGACCTGCGCGGCCTCGCGGTTGGCCTTGCCTTCCTTCTGAATCTGCACGGTCTCCTTCAGGGTGGCGATGAGCTCGGAGTTGATCTTCTCCAACGTGTCGATCTCCACCACGGAGCGCTGGTTGGCCTTCTCGGCGTCCACCGCGCCCTTGTGCAGGGCGGCCGCGTTCTTCTGCAGCAGCTTGTTGGTCACGTCGTCCGCCTTGTTCTGCAGGTCCAACGCCTTGCGCTGGTTGGACAGACCCAGCGCGATCACCATCTGGCTCTTCCACACCGGGATGGTGGTGGAGATGGTGGTGTCGATCTTGTCCACGATGGTCTGGTCGGCGTTCTGGATGATCTTGATCTGCGGCGCGGTCTGCAGCGTCACCACGGAGATGCGGTCCAGATCGTCGAGTCGCTTCTCGAAACGGTCCAGCTTGGCCTTGAAGTCCTTGAGCAGCTGCGCCTGCATCGGGTCGCCGCTCTTCTGCGCTTCGGCCTCCAGCGCCGGCAGCTGAGTCGCGCGGAAGTCGGCGAGCGCCTTCTTGCCGGCCAGCACGGTGATCTTGAGTTCGCGGTACTGCTGGGCGTTCTGCGCGTACATCGTGTCGTACATGGAGATGTCCGCGACCAGTCGCGCCTGCGCGCGCTCGAGCTTGGTGATGATCTCGTCGATCTGCGAATCGACCTTCTGGTAGCGGCGGCGCAGCTTGTCGATGGAGACGGCCACCTGTCCGATGATCGGAATCTTGCGGAATCCGCCAAGTTCGGCCTCATCGATGGTCACGAGCATGGTGTTGAGCAGCTCGCCGGCCTCGCCGGTGTCCTTGGAGCGGGTTTCGGAGAGGATCTCGTCGGCGAAGGTGGAGGTGGCGCGCTGGGCGTCCTTGCCGTACGACGATTCGATGCCGTCGCGCGTGAAGTCGATCTGCGCGGCGAGCTGGTTGACCGACTGCTGGTCGTCGGCCGGCAGCTTGGCGATCTGCTGGTCCGGGGTCAGCGAGGCGACCGCCTCGGCTTCGGCGGCCGTGGGTACCAGAGCGCCATTCGCAGCGCCGGCGCCGGTGCCGAGCGACGGGTTGGTGACTGCCGCGGTGCCGCCTTTGGCAAGGTCCGCAAGGGTGATTGTGTTGGCCATGATGATTCCTTTCGTAACAGGTGTGACAGATGTGAGAGGTTATGGACGATGGTGTACCGCGATGATTGTCTACTGCTGCGGCTGCACGCCTTGGAGCGCGGTGATGAGCTGCTGCATGGCGTCGTTGTTGGGCAATTCGGAGACGGCCGGGATCTGGTCGAGCGTGCCGGGCACGCCGAACCGCTTGATCGGATCGGTGCCGGCGAAGTTGGCCGCGCGGAAGCCGTGACGCTCCCATGCCAGTTTCTGCACCTTCTGGCTCTTAAGCAGATCCAGAAGCTTCACTCCCTTGTCATCCAGCGCCATCAGCGTATGCGTGCTCCACACGGTCGGCGTCGGGTAGACGATCACCACGTCGTCCTTGATCTGCTTGAACGCGTCCGGCTGGTTCACCGCGAGGTCCAGCAGCTGCGATTCATAGCCGACCATCATCGGCTTCGAGCCGACGCCCAGTGTCAGGAACTGGTTGAACGAATCCTCGGAGGAGGTCTCCATCCAGCCCGACTTGGCGAAAATAGCCTTGATAGTCTCGCCGTCGCGCGCCACTGATTCGGTGGTGGCCGGCTGGCCGCCGTTCAAGACGGTGGCGATCAGCGCCGCGTATTCGTTGCCTGAGTTCGACTGCACCGGGTCGGTGGAGTCGATACGGAACTGTCCGTAGCCGGCCGCATAGCCGACGTCCGCCCAGGTCTTGCTGTTGACCATCGCGTCCACGGCCTTGGCCATGTCCATGTGGTAGGCGCCGGAATCGTCTTTGGTGATCAGCCCACCGGAGACCAGCCCCTCGGCGACCGCCTTATGCGTATACAGTACGATTGGCGAGTTGAAGACGATGTCGCTCTGGGTGGCCTTCACACCTTTGGCCTTGCCATATTCCACGGCGGCGCGCGACGAGGGGAACAGGTAATCCATGCCATTGGCATCCGCGTCCATCATGGCCAGAGATCCGGCCTTGCGATAGTCGACGTTGAGCCCCTGCTCCGCTGCGAGTTCCTTGAATTTGGCGTCATCGAACAGGCCAATCTTCTCGCCGCCGAGGTAGCCGGTGACGCTGACTTTCTCGACCGGGGCCGCCGGTTTGGGCTGCGCCTGGCGCCATACGAAGGCACCTCCCACGATCGCCACTACCGCGAGCAGGGCGATTAGGCCGATGATTTTCGATTTTGATAGGTTCATTGCTGCTTGTGCTGCCCTTCTTGATTCCGCTGATCAGCTGCCATCGGCCGAACCGCGACCGGTTGCGCCTGCTGCTTGCCGACGAGCCCCTGCGGCAATCCTGTAACCCCATGGATTCCCGCAGCGTTCGCGCCGGAAGTCAACGCCGGCGCTGACGTGGCTTCAGACGCCGCCGCAGCCGCTGTCTCAGTGTCGTATCCGTCCATGCGGGCCAGACGCTGGATGGCGTCGGAATCAGCCGCAATACCCAACGTCTTGCTGCTGACCGCACGACTGAGCTCGCCCGCTGCCGTGCGTTCGAGCACCTGCAGCGCCTCGATGGTTTCCGTGCGCGCCTTGGCGATCTGATCGTGTGCGCCGGAGCTTTCCACATCGATGTAGGAACGCAGCAATTGCTCGGTCTGCTCGCCGTACACGGTGATGTAATGGCGCAGTGTCTGGTAGGCGGAGGTGTCGCGGGTTACGTAGTTCACCAGATCGCGCGTGGCCACGATGAAATCGTTGGCCTCGGCGCGTACATATGGATCGCGCACCTGAGCGGTCAGTGCGGAGATCGACTTCAGCCGGGCATTGGCGGCGTCAATGGTATCGGCCGCCTTCTGGCCGTTGGGTAATGCGGAGGCCAGCATCTTGCCGATGCGACGCTCGGGCTCGGTCAGCGTGGACGCGGCCACATAGCCGAGTCCGGCCAACACCACAGCCACGCCGACACCGACCACACCACCGCCGGCTACCCAGAAGCCAAGCCCCGCGAACGCAAGTCCTACGATGAATCCGCAAATCACCTGAAGCATCAGTTGAACCCCTTGACCTGACGGAACACGGACGCCAAGTCGCCGGAGCGGCCATCGAACACCTTGGCATTGCTCAGCGTGGCGAGCGACTTCAGCTGGCTGGGGTCGGCATCGCCGAACATGATGGAGAAGACCGGCACATCGCGGCCCGAGGACTTGTAATCGCGCTCGAAGTTGGATTGATTGTCGGTCGTGGAGCGGCCGTCCGTCATCAGTACGATGGCCACCGTGTACTTGGACGCCTCGGATTCGGTCGGCAGCTGGCCGAGTGCGGATTCAAGGCCCTGATAGATGTCGGTGCCACCGCTGGCTTCAGTGCTCTGGGCCTGGCTCAGCAGGGTGCCGGTATTGGCGCCGTTGGCCACGATGGGCGCATGCGCCTCGGATTCAAAGGGGATGAGGATGTTCACATCCTCATCGCCGGGTTCGATGTAGGAGGCTTTGGCTTCTTCCGGGCTGAGAGCGGCATTGAGTCCCTTGACCACGCCATCCTTGCCTTCTCCCGACATGGAGCCGGAGTAGTCAACCACCCAAATGGTCCAACTCGGCTTGCGCAGCGCGGTCTGGTAGACGTTGAGCGCACTGTTGATCACCGATGCGGCGGGCAGTGGGATGGTCTTCAGCGTGGAGGCATCGGTGTTGACGCCCCATTCGGAGCGGAAGGATTCCTTCACCTGACTGTCTGACGCATAGGCGAGGGCGCCGCCCAGGCCCGTACGGCGTCCAGCGCGCTCGAATTCGATCTTCGTCTCCTTGGCGCTCAAGGCCTTGGCGAAGCTGTCGAATGCATCCTTGAGGTTCTGCCCGCGATCCACGTAGCCGAGCGGCGAATCGGACACGGCAATGCCGTCGGACGGGTACACGGTGAGCAGCGGGTCGTGGCCGTTCTTGGTCAGGGTCTTATCGGCCTGGATGACCAGCGATTCATAGTTGACCATCGAGTCGAATCGATCCGGATTGGCCACCACCATGTCCTTGAGCCAATCCGAGGAGCCGGAGGAGCGGTCCACGCCGGACAGCAGCTTGGCCACGGACTCTTTGAGCTGGGCGTTGTCGAGATCCTGCTCGCTCAGCGGCTGGTCGCCGCCGCGCAGGGCGGTCATGAAGGCCAGATAGGCGGATGCGCCCGAGTTCGACTGGGTGGCCGAGGTCATCGAGAACTTGAGATTGCCGTCGCTGACCGCCTTGAGAATGTCTGCGGTGGAGACCGGCTTGGTCTTGCCGGAATCGTCGGCCCATCCCAGGGAGATGGCCTTGGATTTCGCGATGCCGAACACGATGGGAGTGGTGGATGTGCTGGTGGCATCCTTGACGACGTGCTTGGTGTCGCCCATGGAAATCCACATGGAGGAGGCCGGCCAGACGGCGTCGTAGTTCTCGCCGCCCTTCTTGAGCGCGTTCATGATGTCCAACGAGCCCATGTAATGCATGGTGATGGTCACATTGGATTGGTCGGCGGCCTTTTGGATGGCGGCGGCCACCTCTTTGTTCTCCGAACCGGACGCAATGCTCAGCGTGGCGGTGGATTTGCCACCCGACGGCGTGAACGTCTGCGTATTGGAGTCGGAGGTCCCCGAATCGCCGTTATTTACCTTGAAGCTCGACGAGCAGCCGGCCAGCGCGAGCGCGCTGGCGCACACGATTGCCGCTACCGCTGCGGCGCGGCGACGAAGAGAAGACATTATGCCCATAATTTCATTGTTCTCCTACCGGATAAAATCGGGTGGAGATGAAGATGACACCAGAGTGAACTCTAGATGAACAGCAACATTCGGCTACGTAGTCAATACGTCATCAATGGGATAATTTCAAACTCTTGTCGAAACCCAGCTTCGGCGCCAGCGCGCGGCACCGAATCAGTACGAGGCGCTGGCAATCATCGGATCGTCGTAGAAGCTGAGGATCTTCTCCAGATACGGCTTGTACACGGCATTCGGCATCGAGAAGATCTCATGGCGGGATTCGTTGAATCGCACCAATGTAGCTTCGTCGCCGCCGTCCTTGATCAATTGGATGAAACGGTTCTGGGGCTTGTTGAGCACCCAGATGTCGCGCCCGGACTGGAACAGCAGCACCGGAGCCTCCACTTCGGCGCAGGCCGCAGGGCTCAGAATGGCCCTGCTGAGTTTGAGCGCCTGACGCACCCACTCAAAAGACGCGCAATAGGTCTGATATTCCGGATGCTCGCAGCGCAGCTTGAAATACCAGCGTTCGCGAGCTTCGGAAGCCCCCTCGTTGCCCTGCATCGAGAATTCGGGGGTGAAATCGCTCTGGCCGAACACGCGCTTCTTCCCGAAGCCCAGACCGCAGATCGCCCCCACCAGTATGCGCGTCAACGGCAGCGGCATGCCGGTGGCGGGAGCGATCATCGGCGCGGACAGCACGGCCTTGTCGAACAAGGACGGGTATTGCTCGAGCACCGCCGCCCCGATGCCGCCGCCCATCGAGTGGCAGAACAGGTTGATCGGCATGCCGGCCGCGTACCGCTGGCCGATGGTCTGGGCGAATCCGGCGAGATCGGCCACATAGCGCTTCCAATCGTCGATCCATACCATGCAGTGGTTGTCCACGTCGCGCGAGGATTTGCCGTGTCCGCGATGCTCGAGCACGCACACCGAGTATCCGGCGAGCAGGAAGTACCAGACCAGTTCGTCGTATTTTTCGGCGAACTCGGTGAAACCGTGGCTGATGACGATGGCACCGCGGAATGTGGCCGTAGCGCCCGCCTCCCGGATGGCGTCGAACTTGCCGGCGTCATAGCACACATAGTGCAGCTGCCCGGATCGGCCGCCGGTGTCCATCAGACCGGGCAATGGCTCGAGCCCCGCCGACCGTTCGGCGGCGGACGGGTCGAACCATCCTTCTTCGCGGCATTGAAGGAGCGCCGGCACCACCGTGCGCTCCATCGTCTCGGCGTATGTGCTCTCGTCGATCATCGTCACCTGCATGCCACCCATCTTAGGGCAACCGCAGCTCAGGCCAGTGCGTCCTTGAGGAAGTCGCGCTGGAGCGTGAGCAGGTTTTCGGCCACGGTCTCATCATTGGTCATATGGGTGATGCCGGTCAACGGTAGGCATGTGTGCGGCCGGCCGGCCGCCATCAGCGCCTGGGACAGCTTGAGGCTGTGGGCGATGGTGACGTTGTCGTCCGCGAATCCGTGGATGAGCATCAGCGGACGCTCCAGCTTGGGCGCGTCCTGAATGATGCCGTTGCGGTAGTAGACATCCGGGTCGAGACCGAGGTAACGCTCGGTGTAATGGGTGTCGTACAGCGTCCACTCGGTGGGCGGGGCGCCGGCGCAGGCTGCCTTGAACACGTTCGGGGCGTCCAGCACGGCGAGCGCGGAAAGGAATCCGCCGTACGACCAGCCGATCATGCACACCTTGTCGAGGTCGGGCGCGGGAATCGAGGCGTTCAGGCCGGCCACCGCCGCGGGCAGGGCGTTGACGGCCTCGATCTGGTCGGCGAGGGTGATGTCCTTCATGTCCTCGAAAATCGCGCGGTCCCACGCCGGTCCGCGGCCGGTGGTGCCGCGGCCGTCGGCGGTGACCACCAGGAAGCCCTGGTCGGCCCACCACTGGCCCTCCCAGTAGAAGGACTGCGCATCCACGACTTGCTGGAAGCCTGGGCCGCCGTACGGCTTCATCAGCACGGGTAGCTTCTCAGCGGCAGCATACGGGCTTTCGGGGCTCGGCGCGATGATCGCCGTGTAGAGGCGATGCTCCCCCAACCGCACGAAATGCAGGTTCGGCGTGAAACCGGGCTCGGCGGCGTAGCTGGCGATGGCGGCGGAACCGGGCCGGCACTCGGTCGGCTGTGCCGACAGCTCCCCTCCCAGAGGGGCGCCGGCGGTTACCGCCTCGAACAGCTCATCCACGGAGTCGAACTGCGGTGCCACGACATGGGTCATCTGGACGCCGGCGTGAGCGAGGTCGCGGCCGGAGATCACGCCGCCGCGCTCACCCCAGGATGCTGTCCAGACACCGGGCGTGGTGGTAATCGGAACAGGCAGGGCGGTTCCGGCAGCATCAGCAACCCCCGCAGCACCGGCAGCATCAGCAGCACCGAAATCGAACAGCACGACGTCGAAGCTGCGGGCGTCGTGCTCGCCGCCCTGCGCCTTCCATACGGCCGGAACATCGGGCGCGAGGTCGGGCTCGCGCTGCACCACCGCCACGACGCCGTCATCACTGACGTGCAGCACTTCGCGCACATTCCAGCCTGCGGGCGTGAACGGGCGACCGTCCACGGTCAGACGATTGGTATCCGCCGCCATATCGTTGAGCGAGCACACCAGATGACCGTCCGGCGTGTAGGCGGGAGTACCGGGCACCAGATCGATCCACTGGTCGTTGGCATGTTCCTCAAGCACGCGGGTCGAGCCGAACGCCGGCCATGTCAGATGCGGCTCGGCGGCGGCATCATCCGCAGCGACGGCAGCAGCACCGTCGACGTCGTCAACCTCGTCAACATCGTCAGCAAGCCCGCCCTCGATTTCAGCGAAGTCCGCGGATTCCTCGGCGGCAGACACCGCCACTTCCAGCACCTGATCGGCGCTTTGACGACGGTTCTGCACCAATACCAGCGGGTCATGCTCGCCGGTCCAGCTCACGGCGGCGACATATTCATAAGCCTTGCGATCCCAGTCCACATCGGCGTTGGCGGTGATGCCGAGGTAGCGTCCATCATCGTCGAACGCCAGGGTGATCGCCGTCAGGTAGACGTCGGCGTTCTGGGTCAGCGCACGCGGATAGCGGCGGCCTTCAGCCGGATGCTCCGGGTTGGCCGGATCGCTGATGTACCACACCGGCTCATTGGCGGTATCAAAGGACTCGAACAGCACATGGCGGGAGTCGGGCGACCACCAGAAGCCGTCATACCTGTTCATCTCCTCGCCGGCCACGAATTCGGCCAGACCGATCTTCCACGTGTTCTCAGCGGGATTGCCGTCCTCATCCTCCACGCTCACGCCATAGATGGCGGTAATGCGGTCGGCAAGCGGCTCCTCGTCCTCGAATTCGTCGGCGTCAATGTCGATGTCAGCGTCGGCGTCGCCATACAGCCCCTCGCTCAGCGCCTCCTCCACGGCGTCGGACTCCACATCGACCCCATCGGACAGTTCGCCGGCCGGCTCCTCGCGCAGCGCGTCCGCAGCGCCCCCGGCAACGCCCGCATCGAGCTCGGGCCAATCGCCGATATCCACCAGCATCAGATGCGTGCCCGTGGTGTACAACACATGGTTGCCGTCCGGGGAGATACGCGGGTTGAGCACCGGCGTGTAGGCGGCCGGATCGCCGTCCAGCCATTCGCCGGCAAGCTCGCGGGTATGCGCAACCGGGACATAGCCAGACGCCGATTCAGCGCCCTCAGCACCCTCGGCATCCGCAGCACCCTCGGCATCCGCAACGTCCGCAGCATCCTCGCCAGATGCCGCAATCCAGTCGATTTCAGTCAGATACAGGCGTCCATTGATGGTGAACACCACGCAATCGCCGGCTTCGTCCACCGAATAGCTCACGATGCCGGCGCCGCCTTCGCGCGCACGTTCGCGGCGGGCGCGCTCCTCGGCCGGCACATCCTCACTGTCCGCGGCGGCACCGAGCAGTTCGCGCGGATCGGCGAGTTTCGTCTCATGATGCTCGCCGGCAGCATCGAACCAGCTCAGCCACAGCGCCGTCACCAAATCCTCGGGACCGTCCGAGCGCAGGAACAATGCCTGCGAACCGTCGCCCACGACTTTCGCCGAGCGCGGGGCGCCGCCGTTGAATCGCAGGGTACGCGCGCGCAAACGGGGAAATACCTTGATTGCTTCGTTGACATCAGTGTTTTCGCTCATGTCTCTAACCTACGCGCCCGTCCAGTCAGCGCAGGCCCAATCAGCACCCATCCAGCCAGCGCAGCGCACCCCGCACAACACACCCAGTGGGGCTTCGCACCTATTTTTCCCCTGAATTTTTGGAAATTCTGCACTCATCGACGGTCAAATGGCACCTTTTTGCACTGTATTCCCCACTGCCGCGTAGGATAGGTGACGATTAGAAAGGGAGGACTATGAGCGTTCTCGACCGTTTTGAAAAAAGCGTGGAGGGTGCAGTCAACGGAGTGTTCGCCAAGTTCGGCTCCAAGGACCTGCAGCCTGTTGATCTTTCCAGCGCCCTGGAGCGCGAGATCGACGCCGAAGCCATGCCGGTGGGCCGCGACCGCACGGTGGCCCCGAACGAATACCGTTTCAAGCTCAGCACCCCGGACTTCGATCGCATCGAGGCATGGGGCAGCGAGACCCTCGCCAACGAGCTCGCCGACAACCTCACCGAATACGCCAAGAGCCAGCATTACGCCTTCGTCGGCCCGGTGGTGGTGATCTTCGAGGAGGACCTGAACCTCACCAAGGGCAACTTCAACCTCACTTCCGAATCCGTGCAAGGCAATGCGGTGCCGGTCACCACGGACGCCCAGACCGAAGACAGCCCGGTTCTCGAGGTCAATGGCAACCAGTACCTGCTCACCAAGGAGAAGACCGTGATCGGCCGCGGCTCCGGCTGCGACATCGTAATCGACGATCCGGGCATCTCCCGCAAGCACCTGGAAATCGACATCACGCCGAACGGTGTCATCGCCCGCGACCTGGGATCGACCAACGGCACGTATGTGGAGGGCCATCAGGTGCCTGCCGCCACGCTGCTTGACGGCAATACGATCACCATCGGCCGCACGCGCATCCTGTTCTGGGCCTCCGCCCAGGCGCAGGAGTAGCCAAGGCGTCGCCACGCGCAAAGGTCCTGCGTCATGACCGAATTAACTTTTGCCCTGCTGAAGTATGGTTTTCTGGCCCTACTGTGGGTGTTCATATGGCTGGCGATACGTTCGTTGCGCCAGGACATCGAGACGTTCAGCCCACGTCCCTCGCGTTCCCGCCGCAAGCGCGAGCGTGAAGCACATAAAGTGAAGTCCGAGACTCCACAGACGCCGGCCGTGCGCAGCGCCGGCACGTCCAATGCGGCCGCGTCCGGCGGCCGCCATGCCCAGCAGCCCACGCTGCTGGTGATCATCGACGGCCCCTTGGCCGGCAGTTCGGTGCCGTTGGCCGAGTCCGAGATCACGCTGGGCCGCGCGGCTTCCAACACTGTAGTGCTTGACGACGAATTCGTCTCCTCCCATCACGCCCGCGTCTACCGCGACGCAGCCTCCGGCCAGTGGGCCATCGAGGACCTTCATTCCACCAACGGAACCGTGGTGAATCAGCAGCGCATCAACCGCCCGACGATTCTGCCCGCCCGTATTCCCGTGCGCATCGGCGCCACAACCTTTGAATTGAGGTAGCCGTATGCCCAATTCCGCCGCTTCACAACCGCTGTACCTATACTCCACCACCGTGTCCGACGTGGGCACGGTGCGCGCGAACAATCAGGATTCATCGTTCGCCGGCGAACATCTGATTGCCATCTGCGACGGTATGGGCGGTCATGCAGGCGGCGACACGGCATCCACCATCGCCATCCGGTCCCTCGCCCACATCGAGCAGGACGATACCGGCGGCGACATCCAGGCCATCTCCAAGATGATGGAGACATCGGTGATGGCCGCGCACGACGCCATCGTGGGCAAGGCCAAGCGCGAACGCAAGCTGGCGGGCATGGGCACCACAGTCACCGCCGTGGCGCTGGTCGCCGGGTACTGGGTGCTCACGCACATCGGTGATTCGCGCGCCTATCTGCTGCGCGACGGCCATCTGAGCCGCATCACCACCGATCACAGTTATGTGCAGCACCTCATCGACACCGGACGCATCACGCCTGCCGAGGCGAAGAACCATCCGCAGCGCAATGTGGTGATGCGCGTGCTCGGCGACTTCGACATCGACCCACATCCGGACATCTCCATCCGCCGTGCGCACCCGGCCGACCGCTGGCTGCTGTGCTCGGACGGCCTATGCGGTGTGCTCGAGGATTCCACCATCGAAGAGACGATGATGGCGCTCTCCGATCAGGGCGAGTGCGCGCAGAATCTGGTGCAGATGGCGTTGCGCGCGGGCAGCACCGACAACGTGACCGCCGTCATCGCGGATGCCACACTGGCCTTGGACGCCAACGCGTTCGATCTGCCGCACCAGACGCCGCTGGTCGGCGGCGCGGCGAGCAACAGCCTGGAGACCATCGCCGACATCGTCAACGCGCCCGTGGCCGCCGCGCCCGCGCTGCGCGCCGACAATTCCCCGGCTCAACGCGCGGCAGCGCTGATACAGCCGGCCAGCGCGCATGAGCCTGCTCCGAAATCGGACACCGACGCGCAACCATCCGGAGCACGGGTCGCGCAACCGTCCGTCGTACGTGAGGAGACCGGCGAGCGCGCCAATCCCGATACCGGCGAGATTCCTATCGTGCAACGTCCGGACGGCCGTATTTCCGCCGATCCGAACGACCCGGTTGTGCAGCAGGCCATCCGCGATGAGCATGTGCAGCAGACCAAGGCCACGCGGGTGAGGAAGCGCAGGGTCCGCTATGCGCTGATTCTCACCGTAATCATCGTGGTCGCCGCGCTGTTCGGTATCGGCGGCGGCACGTATCTGTGGAGCCAGTCCCGCTACTATGTCGGCAACAGCAACGGCAAGGTGGCAATCTATCAGGGTGTGCCCACGAACATCTTCGGCATGGAGCTCTCGCACGAGGTCAGCAGCACCACGATTTCGATCGATGAGCTGCCGCAGACGTGGCGCGATCAGATCAATCAGGGCATCGCCGTCGATTCGTTGGACGAGGCGCAGTCCCATGTGGGTATCATCCGCTCGGAGATGAACAAGTTCCTGGAGCAGCAAGAGAAGGACGCCGCCAAGAAGTCCGATTCCTCCAGCGACGGCTCCAACAACAACTCGGACACCAGTTCCAACACCGGCAGTACCGACAATTCCAACGGCTCGGGCGCCTCTGCCGACCAGCCGAGCATCGGCGCCGCGAACGACGCCACATCGGGAGGCACTCAATGATAGCCACCCGTCTGCGCCAGATCGGCCTGTTGCTCGTCTCCCTCGCCATCAGCGCCCTTGCGATCGTCCAGATGTTCGAGCGTACGACGAACTCCATGCCGCGGGACTATACGATGCTGTTCGGCATCGTCGCAGTGCTGTTCTTGGTGCTATGGGGATTGACTGTGCGATTCCAGCAGTACGCGAGCCAGTCGATTATGCCTTGCGTACTGCTGCTGACGGCCATCGGCATCACGATGATCGCCCGCATCGACCAGAGCATGGACACGACGGTGGCCAAGCGCCAGCTGATGTGGCTGTGTCTGGCACTGGTTCTCAGCTGTCTGATCATCGTGTTCCTGAGGGATTACCGCGTATTGCGGCGGTTCTCGTATGTGTCGATGGTCGTGGGTCTGGCGCTGCTGCTCTCCCCGATGCTGCCGGTGATCGGCCAGGAGGTGAACGGCGCGCGCATTTGGGTGAGGATTCCCGGGCTAGGACAGTTCCAGCCCGGCGAATTCGCCAAACTGTTCCTGGCGTTCTTCTTCGCCTCGTATCTGTTCGATCATCGCGATCAGCTGGCAGTGGGCGGCAAGAAGGTGCTGGGCCTGCAACTGCCGCGCATCAAGGATCTGGGACCGATCATCGTGGTGTGGATCGCCTCGATGGGCGTGTTGGTGATGCAGCATGACCTAGGCACCTCGCTGATGTTCTTCGCCATGTTCGTGGCGATGCTGTACACAGCCACCGGACGCACCAGCTGGATCGTCATCGGCCTTATCGCGTTCGCCGTAGGCGCGGTGGCCGCCGCCAGCGTCTTCAGCCATGTGGGGCAGCGTGTGGACGCCTGGCTGCAGCCGTTCAGCAATGAGCAGTACAACAAGGAATACGGCGGCTCATGGCAGCTGGTCACCGGCATCTTCGGCCTGGCTTCAGGCGGCATGCTGGGTACCGGGCTCGGCCAGGGGCATCCGGCGCTGACCACGTTCGCCAATTCCGATTTCATCTACACCGCGCTTGGCGAGGAACTGGGTCTCACCGGCGTACTGGCCATTCTGATGCTGTATCTGATCATCATCGCCTCGGGATTCGTGGCCGCGATGAAGATCAAGGACGGCTTCGGCAAACTGCTGGCATCCGGTCTGGTGTTCACGATGGCGTTCCAAGTGTTCACCGTGGTGGGCGGCGTGACGTTGGTGATTCCGCTGACCGGTCTGACGCTGCCATATATGGCAGCCGGCGGCTCAAGCCTCATCGCCAATTACATTCTTGCGGCGCTGCTCATCGTCATTTCCGGCGCCGCCAACCGGCCTGAGCCGGAGCTCACCTCCGATTCCTTCCAATATGAGGCGCTTGCGGCCCTGCGCAACAAGGAGCTGGAGGAGCGCGCCCGTGCTACGGAGCCGGTTTCCCGTCCGCGCACGGCATCCGCTCGCGTCTACGATCTTGACGACCCGGACGGCGAGATCGTGGACACCACCAAGCGCGCTCCAGTGAACGAAGTCACTACGAACGATGGCGTTGCCGGCGACGGCACCGACTTCGACGGCGACGGCACCACCACGGGCTTCGCGGAATACACCGCGCCCACCGGCTCGCTGCCGCCGGTGCCATCCTCTGCAGTACCATCCCCCGCAATGCCATCGGCGCCACAAATACCGCCGACCCCGGCAATCCCGGCTCCCCCGATCCCGCCGGCAGGCGGTAGCCATCAATCCCCAGCCCATCACGGACCACGACATGGAGGTGCGCGCGCATGAACAAATACCTGCGTCAGCTGTTCACCGCAGTCGTATGCCTGTTCGTGGTACTCGGGCTGTCTTCGACCATCCTCATGGCAGTGCGCGCCAATTCGCTGAACAGCGATTCTCGCAACGCCCGCTCCCTCTACCATCAGCTGGGCGCGTATCGTGGCGCGATTCTCGCTTCGGACGGCACGGTGATGGCCCAATCCGAGCCGGTCAATGACGCGTTCAAATACCAGCGCACCTATTCGAACGGCCCGCTGTATGCTCCCATCACCGGATTCTTCGCCATCAACCAGAACGCGGACCGCGGGCTTGAAGCCTCCCGCAGCATGCTGCTCAACGGCGAAGCCGATTCGCTGATCTGGCAGCGCGCCAAATCTATGCTCACCGGCAGCACCAACAAGGGCGCCTCCATCGAGACCTCCATCGACCCGAAACTGCAGCAGGTGGCCTACGACCAGATGAGTTCACGCGATGGCGCCGCCGTGGCCATCGAGGTCAAAACCGGCCGTATCCTCGCCATGGTGAGCACGCCAAGCTACGATCCGAACCAGTTGGCCACCCACGACACCAAGGCCGCGGCCAAGGCGTACAACGACCTGGCAGCCGGAGAAAACAGCCCGCTCATCAACCGCGCCACCTCACAGCTGTATCCGCCAGGCTCCACGTTCAAGACCATCGTCGCTTCCGCCGCCTTGGAAACCGGCGACTATCAGACCGATACGCAGATTCCCGCAGGAGAGAGCTACACCCTGCCCGGCACGGCCACACAGCTGCCGAACGCGGTCTGGCAGGCCAACGGCACCGACGGCAAAATCACCCTGCAGAATGCCATCGCGTATTCCTCCAACACCGCGTTCGCCCAGCTCGGCGTGGCCCTTGGCGAGGACAAAGTCAAGGAAATGGCCACCAAATACGGGTTCGGCAATACGATCACCATCGATGGCACCAGTGCCACCGGCATTCCGATGACCGCCACGGCCTCCACATTCCCGTCCGCCACCACGCCGGACAAGCTCGCCCTGGCCTCAATAGGCCAGGGCGACACCAAGGCCACTCCTCTGCAGATGGCTATGGTGGCGCAGACCATCGCGAACGATGGCAAGATGATGCGTCCGACGCTGGTCGACCGCGTGCGCGCCTCGGACCTGTCCGTCATCAGCCAGACGACGCCGGAGACCTTGAGCAAGGTTATGAGCAAGGATTCCGCCGACAAACTCACCACCATGATGGAGCACGTCATCACCGACGCCAACCCGTCACTGGCCATCAACGGCATCACAATCGCCGCCAAAACCGGTACCGCGCAAATCGGCGTGGACAACACCAGCATCGATGGTTGGATCATCGGATTCGCCCCCGCCGAGGATCCCCAGATTGCAGTAGCGGTCTTGGTGCACAATACTGATTTGCTTGGTTCGCTTGCCGCGGGCCCGATTATGCGCGCGATGATTCAGGAGGCTCTGCAGCAATGAAACTTATCGAAGGACAACTCATTCACCGCCGCTACCGCCTCGACGCGCGACTGGCGCAAGGCGGCATGGGCGAGGTCTGGAAGGGCTATGACATCCAGCTCGAACGCCCGGTGGCCATCAAGGCGCTGCGCTCGGATGCCACGAACGCGGAGGCCAAATTGCGCCGTCTTCGCGCCGAAGCGCATAACTCCGCGAATCTGGCGCACCCGAATATCGCGGCGTTGTTCGAGTATTACGAGCATGACGGCATCGGGTTCCTCATCATGGAATACGTGCCGTCGAAATCGTTGGCGGACCTGTATCACGAACAGGGCGCGATGGACCCCATCGACCTGCTGCCGATCCTCATCCAGACCGCGCGCGGCCTGTTCGTCGCCCACTCGCATGGGGTGATCCATCGCGACGTGAAGCCCGCCAATATCATGGTCTCCGATACCGGCGAGGTGAAGATCACCGACTTCGGCGTCAGCTATTCCACCGGCCAGGGGCAGATCACCCAGGACGGCATGGTGGTCGGCACCGCCCAGTACATCTCCCCCGAACAGGCGCAGGGCAAGCAGGCCACGCCGCAGTCGGACATCTATTCGTTGGGCGTGGTGGCCTATGAAGGCCTGTCCGGGCACCGCCCGTTCACCGGCGCCACGCCGGTCGACATCGCCGCCGCCCACGTGAACGATCCCGTGCCTCCGCTGCCGGACACCGTGGACGTTCAACTTCGTGAATTCGTCATGTCCATGCTGTCCAAGGACCCGCTCGACCGCCCCAAGGATGCGCTGGTGGTATCGCGTACCCTAGCACGCATCGAACGAAGGCTTCTGGACCAGCAGACTGAACAGGCAGATCAGACCATGGTCACATCCAGCGTCCGGCCATTGCGCCGAGTCATGAGCACACCTCGTATCGTATTGGACGCTCCTGCCTCGAAATTGGGAGGGAATAAGCAATGAGCAACATGCCTAATGCACTGGCCGGTGGCCGATATCAGCTGGGCCAGCTCATCGGCCGAGGCGGTATGGCCGAGGTGCGCATCGCCCTCGATACTCGACTGGGCCGTACGGTCGCCGTGAAGATCATGCGCGCGGAACTCGCCAACGACGATATCTTCCTGGCGCGTTTCCGCCGCGAGGCCCGTTCCGTGGCACAGATGAACAACCCGAACATCGTGAACATCTACGATTCGGGCGAGGAGACCATCACCACCGACGCCGGTGACACCGAGCGCTTGCCCTACATCGTGATGGAGTACGTGAAGGGCCAGACCCTGCGCGACATCATCAAGGTGAACGGCGCGTTGAGCCAGCGCGACTGCGAGCAGGTGATGCTCGGCGTACTGAGCGCCCTCGACTATTCGCATCGCATGGGCATCATCCACCGCGACATCAAGCCCGGCAACATCATGATCTCCGAGCAGGGCGTGGTCAAGGTCATGGACTTCGGCATCGCCCGCGCTCTGGACGATTCCGCCGCCACCATGACTCAGTCCCAGGGCGTGGTGGGCACCGCGCAGTACCTCTCCCCCGAGCAGGCCCGCGGCGAGACTGTGGACATGCGCTCCGACCTGTATTCCGCAGGTTGCGTGCTCTATGAGATGCTGACCGGCCGTCCGCCGTTCACCGGTGATTCCGCGGTGGCCATCGCCTACCAGCATGTGTCCGAAGTGGCCACGCCGCCGAGCGCCATCGTGCCCGGTCTGCCGAAGATGTGGGATTCCATCGTGGCGAAGGCCATGGCGAAGGACCGTCAGAACCGGTATGCCACGGCCGCGGAGTTCAAGAACGACATCCTGACCTATATGAACGGCGGCGTGCCGGTGGCGGCTGCGTTCAACCCGCTGACCGATCTGTCCGGTGTGAAGGCGCGCAAGGACGCCGAACGCGACCAGCCGACCGTGCCGATGGGCACCGGTCAGCCCACGCAGGCGTTCAACCCGGCCACCGGCCAGTTCGAGCAGATTCCGCCGGCGAATGCAGCCATGCAGAACGCGCTGAAGAGCCGTGCCGAACAGCGTGCGGCGGCAGCCAAGGCGAAACGGAAGAAGCAGATCATCATCGGCTCGGTGCTGGGCGTCATCGCGGTGATCGCCATCGTAGTGGGCGTGGTGTTCGGCATGGATGCGGCGAAGAAGAACGCCGTGGAAATGGTCACCGTGCCGGAATGCGCCTCCACGACATCCAAGGATGGCTTGGAGGCAAAGCTCCAGGCGCTGGGTCTGGAGATGGTGGAGAAGCAGGATACCGATTCCACCAAGGCCGCCGGCACCTGCACCAAGATGAGCCCGGAAGCGGGTTCCAAGGTGGCCAAGGGCTCCAAGGTGACCGTGTGGTTCTCCGCAGGCCCACAATCCATCGCGGTGCCGGACGTCAAGGGCATGACCCAGGAGGCGGCCCGCACCAAGCTTGAAGACGCCGGTTTCGAGGTCAGCTCCACGGTGAAGACCGAGGACAGCGCCGACATCGACAAGGATGAGGTGACCCGTACCGATCCGGCCGCCGGCACGCCGACGCCCAAAGGATCGACCATCACGATCTACGTGTCTTCGGGCATGACCGCGATGCCGAACCTGGTGGGCCAGTCCAAAGATGCGGTGTTGAGCCAATACAACGGCATGTTCAACTTCGTGGTGGAGAGCGAGTCCTCCGACACCGTGGAAGCGGGCTCAATCACCCGCACCGACCCGGCCGCCGGCACATCCATCGAACAGGGCGCGTCCATCACGATCTGGGTGTCCACCGGCAAGGAGAAGGTCACCGTGCCGTCCATCAACGCCGGCACCGACTTCGCCACCGCCAAGCTGCAGCTTGAGGCCGTGGGGCTCGTCGCTGCCGCCAACGGCCCTTCGGACAGCACCGCCGTAGTGGTGAGCATCGATCCCGCCGCCGGTACCGAGGTGGACAAGGGCTCGACCGTCACCATCACCACCAAAGCCAGCACGTCCTCAGGCACTGACACCGGCGATTCGGACAACACGGGCACCGGCGGTACCGGCGGCAACACCAGCACCGGCAACAGCAACGGACGAGCCGGCGAGTAGCCGTTCAAAGTCATCTGGTTCCGGCTCTCGCTAGTGGTCTGTCTCGTGCTGAGGGGCGTTGGCCCCCTCTGACGGGACGTTGCCGTGAAGCAAACAGCGGAGCTGTTTTGTAGGCAACGTGCGAGCCGACAGGCGAGCCAGTAGGATGCCGCGCGGAGCGCGTCCATACTTGCAGGACGGGCTGTCAGCGAAGCTGACTGGGGGAGAGACTCTAATCCAGGACTACTTGGTAACCTTTGGCTGCAATCCTGCGGACTTGGCCACGGCGTTCGCCTGTCCGCACACGGCAAGCCAATTGGCCAGCAGACGATAACCATCCTGAGTCATCACCGATTCGGGATGGAATTGCACGGCGTACATCTTCTTGCCCTTGACCTTCAGCCCCTGCACGATGTGGTCGCCCTGCGTCCACGCGGTCACTTCCAACGTATCGGGCACCGAATCCGGCTCGACCGCGAGCGAATGGTAGCGGGTGGCGGTCATCGGATTGGCCACGCCGGCGAAGATCTCGTCATCGATATGCTCCACCTGGCTCGTCTTGCCATGCATGATGGTGGGCGCATGGTCCACCGTGCAGCCGAACACCTCAGCGAGCGCCTGCAGTCCCAAGCATACGCCGAACATCGGCACACCGGCGGCCGCGCACAAGCGAATCATATCCTCGCTGGCACCGGACTGGGCGGGAGCGCCTGGGCCTGGGGAGATCAGTACGCCGTCATAGCCGTCCAGCACACCGGGGGCGGCAGGATCGATGGCATCGTTGCGCACCACGTCCACCGTGGCACCCAGCGTCTTCAAATAGCCGACGATGGTGTATACGAACGAGTCGTAGTTGTCCACCACCAGAATGCGCGCGGAATCAGTCATACTGCCTCTCCTTGGACGGGCTTGCGGGCATGCCCCGGCCCTTCGCGAACCTCACATGTACATGTATGTGAGCCATACTACTTCAGCTCAGCGGCCTTTACTCCGGTACGGCCACGAAGTTCGACATCTGCCTCAGGAACGGGATGTTCGTGGCGGCCCAGGGGAAGGTCCACTGGAACAGCGCGGCAGCGGCGGCGAACAGCAGCAGAAGCAGAAGCAGCCATCGAATGGGCAGCGCGCCCGGCTGCAGTCGCACCAATAGTCCATAGATGCTGGCGTCCGGACGACGGCGCTCACCCAAGCGGATGGCGCGCAGTACCGGCCAGCGCCAGGCGATGGCGGCGGCGATGAACATGATCAGCCAGGCGACAAGCGCACCGTACACCACCTTGTCAAGCGAACCGATGCGCGACGCCACGGACGGGGTTTCGGAAATCGCGAACTTCACCGAGCCGGACGAGTCGGTGGTGGCCAGTTCCTTGGGCACGCCGTCCGACACCTTGGCCCAGTAGGATAGCTCGCCGTAGCTGATCCAGCGATGGGTGGGGGTGGAGTACTTCGGTTCGCAGGTGGTCAGTGTGATCATGCGCTTGGTGGGGTCGACGCCGGAGTTCTCCGGGTTGGGCGCGATGACCCAGATATCGGTGGGCAGCACGATCTGATAGCGCGTGTAATGGTAGACATACCAGTAATCCTGCGTACGGATGATAATCGGGTCGCCTTCCTGGAGCTTGTCCACGTCACCAAGCGGCTGGCCGTAGCCGTTGCGGTGGCCGGCGACGGCGAAGTTGCCGATCTGACCGGGCAACTGGGATGACTGGTAATGGCCCAGACCGTGGCGGTTGATCTGTTCGAGCGTGGTGCCCTCCACCACGTTGCGGTGCCATTGGCTGCCGAAGCGCGGGATATAGATCTGCGCGATCAGATCGCCGTATTTGGGGCCCTGCGGCTGCACGGGCGGATCGCCTTCCTGGGCTTTCGCGACCTTTACGTCGCCGCCATTGGCTGCCGGGTCGGACCAGTTCATGGATTTGGTGGTCTCGTTCTGGGTCTGTTCGGCCTCCACGCCGGTCCACCACATCTGCCAGACGATATACAGCGCGCAGATCGCGGCTGCGGTCAGCAACAGTTCGGCGAGGATGCCCAATGCCTGCCACAACGGGCCACGGCGTTCGGCTGCGGCGGCAGCGCGGCGGGCGCGACGGGACTGGGGCTGGGCGGCCGTTGCCGTGAAGGCTGCAGCACCGCCGTTCCCGTTGCCGTTCCCGCCGAACGGCGTGAATTGTGCGGTGCTTTCGGGGTCCGCGAAATCATTCAGATCGGTCGAAGTCTGCACATTCGCAGCACTGTGTCTGTTGTGTCTCATGACTGCCTCTACTCCTCGTCCTTGGTCTTCGGCGTATCGACGGTGGCATATTTGAACTGCTGCAGCAAAGCCGTGGTGGCCTCGAACTGAAGATTGTCTTTGTTTTCCACCTTGTAACCTATGCCGAATGCGCTGACGTATTGCTTCAGAATGGTGATGGCCTTGGAATCGTTCAGCGCCTTGCGCATCGCATCCTGGTCACCAATGGCGGAAATGGTGAACGGTGGCGCGTACTTCTTGCCGTGGATGGAGAGCACATTGCCCGAGCAGATCACCGCCGAATTGAACAGTACCCTCTGATCCATGATTTTCATGGCTTCGGCGCCACCCGCCCATAGCGCATTCACCACGGATTCCACGTCCTGCTGGTGAATCACATAATCATTGATATTCGCAGTGGTACCGTTGTCGTTCACCGCACTCTCCCACAGCGGCGAATCATCCAGCGTCACTGTGACGCCTGCGCCGGATAGTTCCGGGAGCATCAGGCTTGCATCGCCACCGTTATTGGCGGCGTCGGTATTGGTATCAGTACTGGCATTGGAATCATCGGAACTCGACGAACTGCCGGAGCCCAGCGCCTCGGTAAGGTTGTTCACCTGCTTCTGCAGATCGTTGACATCGGTCTGCAGCTGGGAGACCTCGGCCACGCTGTTCTCCACGAGGTCGGCGGCGTCATTGTTCACCGTGACGGTGCGATTGACGCGGACGTTGGTGCTCAGCAGAAAGCCGGTCAGCGCAACCAGTACAACCGCCGCGATCCCGCTGGGCACGGAGCGACGTGCGCTATGCTTCCCCTGATGTCTGGCCATACCAATTCCCGCCTTTGTCACCGGTGCGTTCACCTTTTCACACGGCGTGTTCACCAGTTTCGAGTGTAGCCACTATTATGACTTCTAGCCTATTGAATGGAGAATACGCTGATGGCTGACGAAGAGCTGCACGAAAACGACTCGAAGGACCAGAAGGACTGGCAGGACGAGGGCGTGAATGACACCAAGTCCGCGGACACCGCCGCCGACACCGCCACTGACAAGGTCGCCGACGAAGACGAGACCTATGGTGTCGATATGGATCAGGTGCAGGCGGTACTGAACGCTACTGCAGACAAGGCCACGCTGACCCCTCAGATGCAGCGCATGATGAACCGTCAGGCCGAGAACACGAAACGTGTCGAGGAAACCATCAAGGGCACCAAGTCGAACCCGCGCTGGTTCGTGCCGGTGTTCTGCGCGTTCATGATCATCGGTCTGATCTGGTGCGTGGTGTACTACCTCTCCCCGTCCGGCGCTTGGCCGATTCCGAACATCGGCGCTTGGAATCTGGCGATCGGCTTCGCGCTGATCATGATCGGATTCCTGATGACGATGGGTTGGCGCTGAACCTTAGTTCCCCTGTGAGCCGCTGGCGCTTTTCTGCGACAGCGGCTCGCTGTGTATTATCAGTGGTTATCAGTGGCTCACCTGACAGCGAAGCCGAGATTCTCGATTATCACTGAGACGAACCACTGGCATGCCGTGTCAATACTGCGTTATCGGCATGACTGCCCTCAGCCCCGCTTCTCAGGCGGGCTTCTCAGGCGGGCTTGCCTGTAATTCGCATCCCCATGCACAACATATGGCGCTACAGTTCCAAACGCGCAAAACGTGACAACCGCGTTATCACAGTTGAGAAAAACGTGACATAAAGCATGCTATTGTGCGCGGCCTCGATGGGCAACGTCCAGTTCGCGCTCCTACAGGGCGAGCTCGATGTCAATCTCGGATCAATCGCGGAGAACGTGGTGGCCCAGGAACTAACCGCGCATGGATACGCCGCGCATTACTTCGACGCCAAGAAATACGGCGAAGTCGACTTCGTCGTTCAGTCGGGCACCCGGGTCACGCCGGTAGAGGTGAAATCCGGCAACGATTGGACCAAGCACAAGGCATTGGACAACGTGCTCGCCGTGGACGAATGGAACATCGACCACGCCTGGGTGCTATGCAGGGGAAACGTAAGCCAGGATGGAGCCATCACCTATCTGCCGCTGTACATGACCATGTTCCTCGAGCCCGAACGGCTGCCCGCCTCGATGCCATTCACGGTGGATCTGAGCGCGCTGGATACGACGGGCGAGCCAGCTGAATACCGCGCGTAGCGCGACCGTGCGATACCGACTGGCCATTGACTGGCCGTCTGACTTCGCTGGGAGGCTACGTGCGATGCAGGCTGGCCAGTATATGGCCCTCTGGCGTCGCTGGGGTGTTGTGTGCGACGTCAGCCGGCCAGCATGTGGCCGTCTGACGTCACTGTCGGACGCTCAGTGAAGTCAGACGGCCAGTTCTCGTCCAGCGACTTCGCTGAGGGCCTGCTCAGTGAAGCCACCATGACATGTACTGGCCTTCCCCCATCGCTCGAGCCGCTCAGTGAAGTCGGTTGGGCACTTGGTGGCCGTTTGGCTTCGCTGCATGTCGCCGAGCGAAGCCATCAGGGCACGATGCGGCCGTTCCGCTTCGCCGAGGGCGAGCAAGGTGTGGTGCGGATGCTTGTCGCGTGTCACGGCGCTGCAATCGCGTGCCACGCCGCTGTAATATCGCCCGTATTGCACTGGCGTGGCACACGGGCGGTCCCACGCGCGTCCTGCGCCACGCCAGCGTCCTGCGCGGAATCATCGGAGATTGCCAGCACGAGGACGCACCCGGTTCTCGAACACGACCCGGGACAGATAGGACCATCGACGACGCGGACGTCCCGATGACCATGCCTTTCACGTTGAGAAGACGCCTGAACAAGCTGCCCATCAGGAGCTTTTCGGCCGTTGTTCTTCGTGGTTGATGAACATCCAACCCAAAAACGCTTCTCTCTCTTACCGGCTCAACGGCCCAACCACGAACCGCCGTCCACGAAAACAGCAACAGCGCCAGTCGGGAAGGCAATCCACAGGGGTTATACCCAGCTATCCACATGTTATCCACTAGTTATCCACATGGTTATCCACACGATGTGGATGAATTACATATCTGTAGTTTTCCACCGAATGTGGAAAACTCTGTGGATAAGTAGTGGATAAGTAGTGGATAAGCACCATTCGACGGTGCATAACACGTGGATAACTGCGAAATACCTCGAATACAACCGCTGTGGATATGTCCGCGGCCGAAGTCTCCCATGAGTTATCCACATTTGTTGTTGATGGACTTGTACACATCCCCACATCACAGGAGCTCCCCTCCTCACATCACGGAAGCTCCCTCAGACACATATCCACAAGTTATCCACCGTCTTATCCACAATTGTGCACAACTATCCACTGTTAACCTAACCATTACCTGCCAGTCACCATCCCCAGCACATAACGCTGCGCCAATCGCCGGGGAACCGGAACGCCAACGACGAAATACCCACGCGACAGCCCTAGCGGTATGCCTCGTAATTGGTTGAGTGGTGCTGGCTCCCTCTGATGGACGTTGCCGTGAAGCAAACAGCGGAGCTGTTTGTAGGCAACGTGCGAGCCGACAGGCGAGCCAACAGAACACGCGCACAGCGCGTCCATAATTGCAGGACCGTTGCCGTGAAGCAAACAGCGGAGCTGTTTGTAGGCAACGTGCGAGCCGACAGGCGAGCTGGCAAACCGCGCGCAGAGCGCGTCCCTGATTGCAGGACGGGCTGTCAGCGAAGCTGACTGAGGGAGAGAAAAGCTGAATCCCTCAATTATTTACGAGACAGGACACTAGTAGGAATATGGGTTTGCGAGGGCGCATAGCACTATTACGACGACCACCAGCGCCGTCACCGGCCACCCGTAGACCTGCATACGCCATGCCAGGCTTTTGCCACGCCAAGCAGGCACGCCGCTGGTCAGCAGCCAAGTCAGCGCACCGCCAATGAGGAATCCGCCCACATGCGCCTGCCACGCCACGCCACCGACTACGAACGGCAACGCGAAGTTAATTGCCATCCACACCATCATCGAACGCATATCCGCACCAATACGCCGATACACCACCAGAATCGCCGCGAACAGCCCGAAAATCGCGCCTGACGCACCATACGCAGCCATGCGCCACCCCTGACCGTCCGGAGCGAGCACGCCCCACAGCATCAATCCCATGGCGCCGCCGAGACCGGAAATCATATACAGGCCGAGGAAGCGCCAGTGACCCATCAGACGCTCCAGCACAACACCTACCGAATACAGCGCAATCATGTTGAACAGAATGTGCATTATTGTGTTCGGCGCGTGGAGGAACATCGACGTCACCACAGTCCACGGGCGTTGCATCACGGAGGCGGGCGAGAACATGCCCCCGAGGAGGAGGAGCGACTGCAGGTACGGCGAAAGGAACCCCGCTATCACCTCAATCATCCAGATCACGGTGCAGATGGCGATCAACGCCCATGTGACGACCGGACCGCCACGTTCCCATTGCTGACGTATTTCCTGTTTGGTAGGCATATGCATGGGGCCAACTGTATCCGATGTATCAGAGCTTGGGAGCGAATTCCCTTGCCGGAGAAGCTGTCCGGAAAAGCTGCCCGGCAAAGCTGATCATTATCCTGCCCCAGCAATCCGCAGACGACATAACTACCCCGCTGTCGGCTTCGCCGGCCGCGGCGGCTAATCTCCCGGCGATTCAATCCACCCAATCGTCACAATCATCGGCCTAGAATAGGGAGCAGAGTCGGTCTTGGATGGACATGCCGACCAGACGATCCCTGAAGGAAAGGAGCCGTCATGGAGAACAACTCTTCTTCTAACGGTTGGAAGTTCTTCGCGCTGCTGTTTGGCGCAGCGCTGGCCGCGCTTGTTGGCCTGTACATCTACAAGCAGCAGAACCCGGATTACGATCCGTGGGAGGAGCCGTGGGAGAACAGCTCTTCGCCGGTCGATCTGGGCCTGAACAAGGCCGAGGACAAGGGCGACGAGGCTGAGGGTGAAGCCGCAACAGCCCCTGCCGAGGCCTGATTCGGCAGCGTTAACGCAGGAAGCCCCGCAACCATTCGATGTGGTTGCGGGGCTTCTTTCGTGTGATTATTGCCGGTGATTCACAACCGATCGGGGAGGGGCGGGGAGTGCATCTCGACACACTCCCCGCCCCTCCATTTCCGATTTCAGCTGTCAATCATTCGACAGTCGTGAGGCAGGAACCCGCGCGCAGCTGGCGCGCCGGTTCCTAGCCGTCAGGCCAGAGGACCGGTGTGCCAGATACGCTCGAGGTAATCCTCCATCGAGCGATCGGAGCTGAAGTAGCCGGAGTTGGCGACGTTGAGCAGGGCCTTGCGGTTCCACTCGAGCGGGTCGCGGTAGAGCTTCTCGATCTGGGCCTGAATGTCGGCGTAGGAGGAGAAGTCGGCGAGGGCCATGAACCAGTCCTTGGTCAGCCAGTCGGCGACCAGCGGGGCGTAGGTGTTACGGTCACCGTTGGAGAAGGTGCCGTTGGCGACGAGGTCGATGGCGTGCTTCAGACGAGGATCGGCTTCGTAGTACTTGGCCGGATCGTAATCCTCAGCGTAGAGCTTCTCGACCTCATCAACGGTCATGCCGAAGAGGAAGAAGTTCTCAGCGCCGACCTTCTCACGGATCTCGACGTTGGCGCCATCGAGGGTGCCGACGGTGAGCGCGCCGTTGAGGGCGAACTTCATGTTACCGGTGCCGGAAGCTTCCTTGCCGGCCTGGGAGATCTGCTCGTCGAGCTCGGTGGCCGGGATGAGGTTCTGGGCCATCTCGATGTTGTAGTTCGGGAGCATGTGGACGGCGAGCTTGCCCTTGACGTCCGGGTCGTTGTTGATGACCTTGGAGACGTTGTTGATCAGCTCGATGGTCAGCTTGGCCAGGTAGTAGCCCGGAGCGGCCTTGGCGCCGAAGAACACGGTGCGCGGCAGGATCTCCTCGGCGGAGACCTCACCCTTCTTGAGGGCGGCGTACTGGGAGATGACCAGCAGGATCTTCAGGCTCTGGCGCTTGTACTCGTGCAGACGCTTGACCATGGTGTTGAACAGGGTGTTCTCGTCCACGTCGATGCCGTAGTGCTGCTTGGCGAAGCCCACGAAGGCGTGCTTGTTGGCCTGCTTGACGGCGGCGAACTTCTTGACGAACTCGTCGTCCTGGGCCAGCGGGACCAGACCCTGGAGCAGGTCGAGGTCGGACAGCCACTTGTCGGTGCCCAGACCCTCGGTGATGAGGTCGGACAGGCCGGGGTTGGCGAGCTTGATGAAGCGACGAGGAGTGACGCCGTTGGTCACGTTGGTGAACTTGTCCGGGTAGGCGTCGGAGAAGTTCTTCAGGGTGACGTCCTTGAGCAGCTGGGAGTGAAGCTCGGCCACGCCGTTGACGTGGGAGCCGCCGTAGGTGGCGAGGTAGGCCATGCGGACGGCGTCACCGGTGTAGATGCGCATGTCTTCGATGGTCTTGTCGTCGATGCCATTGTCCTTGAGCTCGTCCTCGAACTGCTCGTTGATCTTCTCGATGATCTCGAGGTGACGCGGCAGCAGCTCGCCGATCAGGCTGGCCGGCCAGACCTCGAGGGCCTCCGGCAGCAGGGTGTGGCAGGTGTAGTTGAAGGTCTTCTGGGTGATGCCCCAGGCGGTGTCCCAGTCGTAGTCGTACTCATCGATGAGGATGCGCATGAGCTCCGGGATACCGATCACCGGGTGGGTGTCGTTGAGCTGGAAGGTGATCTTGTTCGGGAAGGTGGTCAGATCCGGCTTGTCCTGGCCCGGGTAGAAGACGCGGATGGCGTCATGCAGGGAGGCGGACACGAAGAAGTACTGCTGCTCAAGACGCAGCTCCTTGCCAACCTTGGTGGAGTCTTCCGGGTACAGGATCTTGGAGATGTTCTCGGCCTTGACCTGCGGCTTAACGGCGTCGAGGTACTCGCTCTTGTTGAAGGCGAGCAGGTCGAACTCGTCGTAGGACTTGGCGGTCCACAGGCGCAGGGTGTTCACACGGCCGGAGGCGTAACCGGGGACCAGGTAATCCACCGGCACAGCGCGGACGGACCAGGCCGGCTTCCAGACCTTCTTGCCGTTCTCTTCGACGACTTCGCCGCCGAAGGAGACCTTCTGGTCGCGGTTGTAGTCGACGTGACCCCACGGCTCTTCGTTGGTCAGCCAGTAATCAGGGGTTTCGACCTGCTTGCCGTTCTCGTCGAAGGTCTGCTTGAAGATGCCGTACTTGTACTGGATGCCGTAGCCGAACGCCGGCACGCCCAGGGAGGCGAGGGAGTCGATGAAGCAGGCGGCGAGACGGCCGAGGCCGCCGTTGCCGAGACCCGGCTCGTATTCGGCGTCGACGATGTCCTTCGGCTGGAAGCCCAGCGCTTCGACGGCGGCGTCGAACTGCTCGGTCAGACCGGCGTTGAGCAGCGCGTTCTCCAGCTGCTTGCCCATGAGGAACTCAGCGGAAAGGTAGCCAACAGCCTTGGTGTTGCCGTTGACGGTGTCGGCCTGGGTCTTGAACCAGGAATCGGCGAGGTGGTTGCGCACGGCCTTGGCAGCGGCAACGTAGACGTCAGCGGCAGTTGCCTGCTCGGGGGTGACGTTCTGGGTGTACTTGAGTTGTTCACGAATCTCGTCGGCGAACTGCTCTGCCGTGACGGGAGACTTGGGTGCGGTGATTTCGGTCATTATGACTTTCCTTCCAGGATAATTGCCCGTATTCATTATGCCGCGCAATAGGTAGCGCGATATGAACGTACGTATGAACTCTCCGTAACGGCATCGGCAAAGATCGTTATGCATACGTTCGCATAACAGAGCCTAGCATGACTACGTAGTTTGTGCATCTTTCATGCCTGTCATCGTTTGCAGACACAGGTAAAACCATGCCCCGGCAGCACCGCCTCGCCACAGTTCACCATGCCGCGACACGGCCGGGCGCCGTCCCGTGCGAAGATGGACGCATGGCTGTCATTTTGGAAAAAGACCTGAAACGCGGGGCCGAGGCGCTGCACCAGTGGAGCGACGCAGCCCATGAAGCCTCACTCGCCGCAGACTCGACCAGCGTCTCGGACCGTCTCGCCATCGCCCCCACGCTGCCGCGACCGGCATGGGCCATGGCCGTGCGATACTCCTTATTCCTTTTGGAGCGCAAGGTGCCCGGCCCCGGCGTGGAAGTACGCGTGGCGCCGTGGGGTGCAGTCAAGATACTGGACGGCCCGGCATCGGATCCGCATAATCTCACACCGCCCGATGTCATCGAACTCGAACCGGAAGTATGGCTGCGTCTGGCCTGCGGCATCACGACATGGGCGGAGGAAAAGGACGCCGGCCACATCAGCGCGGTCGGCGAACGCGACGACCTGAGCGACCTGCTGCCGCTGGCTCGCTGATTCTATTCCGGCTCTCCTTGTCAGGACAGCACCGTAAAGCAAACAGCGGAGCTGTTTGTAGGTGCTGTGCGAGCCGACAGGCGAGCTGGCAAACCGCGCGCGAAGCGCGTCCACAATTGCAGGACCAGCACCGTAAAGCAAACAGCGGAGCTGTTTGTAGGTGCTGTGCGAGCCGACAGGCGAGCTGGCAAACCGCGCGCGAAGCGCGTCCATAATTGCGGGACCAGCACCACTCAACCAATTACAACCGAATCAATGGCTCTTCAGTCATACTTAACAATCCACAAACAAACCCGAATGAATAAAGGCACCCACTACCGGGTGCCTTTATTCGTTACTGCGCTTTCGATACTGGATTCTCAGTACCGACTACCGTCACTGCTTCGGCTTGAGCGCGCTCGGAATCGGGCGCGGCTTCGGCATCGGAATCGGCTTGTGAGGAGCTACCGGCTTGGCGGCCGTCGTCTTCGGGAATTCACCGCTGGTGGCCTTGGCCGCAGCCTCAGCCGCCCACTTGGCGTACTCGTCCAAATCATCGTCCGCAACGGGAGCGGCATGCTTGCTGTTGGCGGAATCATCGGATTTCACATCGGTGTCCGCATATTGGTCTTCAACGTCGGCGAACGGGTCAACAGAACCTGTTCCCGGCTCTTGCTCACTCAGCTCTTTTGCCAGCTCATCGTAATCGGTGTCGGTAGTCAGATACTTCAGCTTACGGGCTATTTTCTGCTGTTTTGCCTTCTGACGTCCGCGGCCCATCTGACCCCCTGAAATTACTATGCTGTTCGATTCATCAACTTAAGAGAGTACCACCTAAAATGTCCATGTTCGTTGTCGGCTCACACTTTTACCATAAAAGCGTTTATTTCCAAGGCACTTTCAAAGGAATCCGCATGACCGACGAGCAGCAACTGACAGCGGCAGGCAATGAAATGAGCGCGAGCTTCCTCGCGGCGAAGAAGCGTTCCGACGAGACGCTTGCCAAGCTCGAGGCCGAGCCTGGCAAGTTCACGATGCTCACCGGCGACCGCCCCACCGGACGTCTGCACCTGGGCCACTACTTCGGCTCCATCAAGGAGCGCGTGGCCATGCAGAACAAGGGCGTGCATTCGAACATCATCATCGCGGACTACCAGGTGATCACCGACCGCGACACCACCGAGCACATCCAGGAGAACGTGCTCAATCTGGTGCTTGACTACATGGCCGCCGGCATCGACCCGAAGAAGACCATGATCTATGCGCACTCCGCCGTGCCGGCCGAGAACCAGCTGCTGCTGCCGTTCCTCTCCCTGGTCACCGAGGCCGAGCTGCACCGCAACCCCACCGTGAAGTCCGAGATGGAGGCGTCCGGCCACGCGCTGACCGGCCTGCTGCTCACCTATCCGGTGCATCAGGCATGCGACATCCTCTTCTGCAAGGCCAACGTGGTGCCGATTGGCAAGGACAACCTGCCGCACATCGAGATCACCCGCACCATCGCCCGTCGTTTCAACGAACGCTACGCCAAGAAGCACCCGGTGTTCCCGGAGCCGGCCGCCATCCTGTCCGACGCGCCGGAGATTCCGGGCCTGGACGGCCGCAAGATGAGCAAGTCGTACGGCAACTCCATCATGCTGGGCGCCACGGCCGAGGAGACCGCCAAGCTCATCAAGAAGAGCCCCACCGACTCCGAGCGCCGCATCACCTTCGACCCGATCGCACGTCCGCAGGTCTCGGCGCTGCTGACCACCGCCGGTCTGGTGACCGGCCGCGACCCGAAGGAGATCGCCGAGGAGATCGGTGACGCCGGCGCAGGCGCGCTCAAGGCGTATGTGATCGAATCCGTGAACAGCTTCCTGGCCCCGCACCGCGAGCGCCGGGCGGAACTCGCCAAGGACATGGACTACATCCGCGACGTGCTCGAGGACGGAAACAAGCGCGCCAACGCCATCGCCGAGGAGACCCTCGACCAGGTGCGCGAGGCCATGGGCATGAAGTACTGACCGGCTCCGACCGGTTCGGGGCCTCCGCCAAATCCATCATCCGAATCCCGCTCATTGCAATGACTACGGTCGTGCAATGAGCGGGATTTGCTGTATCTCATCGGCAACACGCCGCGATGCGTTTCAAACTGTCGCAAAAAGCAGGTGCAGCAACGGGCGCGCGCAATAAGACAGCCGCGAAAATCGACATCACCGGATTAAATCATGCTGATCATGCCTCGGCAACATGCCTCGGCAACAGCTATCTGCTTTCAATGAGGTACTTTTACGACTTTGCGGAAAGCTATCTGCCTTCAATGAGGTATCGAAAACAGGAAACCGAGAGTATGTCTGGCGTTATTGCAGTGCTTGTACTCGCAATATCCCGTTATAGGCACCACACTGAAGGCAGATAGCTTTCCGCAAAGCCCCGGATGTACCTCATTGAACGGAGATACAAGAAAATAGAGGAGCGCACGTCCACATCTCCGAGGCATGGCGCAGTATTCCACGGAAACCCTTGTCCACAACAACGTCATTCCCGACGAAGCAACACCATCATGGGACTCATCATGGCCCGTCACCTCGATGAAACACGTACCACCCACATCACGTACCTCAGAACCCATGGATGAGCAGCAATCAGAGACGTTCCCCACTCACAGTAGTGATACGCGAGCAACATACGACGTATCTATGCGACGGCATCTAACTCATCCGAGGCAGCACCAAAAACAGCACCATCACCATTGCCGGCATGCAACAATGGCGTGAAATGGAGCTTCTCATGCATCGGCTTGCGACGCAAACCCCGACCATCGCAAACCTGCAATATGGTCTTGCGAGCAGTCAGCTCGACATGCTGCCCGACTACCTCCTCTATCCTCCTCGCCACCCTTCTCGCCAAGGCTTCTTCGCTCTCATCGTCTCCGAGGTCGAGTTTGGTGACCTGCACGTATTGCCATCCTTCATCTTCAATCGCCTGCCGTCTTCTCGTGTCATTCAGCCATTGTCCGGCATGATGAGAACCATCGTATTCAATGCAGACCTTGAATTCCGGATACGCCAAATCAAGGTACACGGGCTTGCGATTCCTTCCTGCGACAATCGGGTAATTCACCTGCGGGCAGTCCAAACCATATTTCAGCATCACCAACCGCGTTCGACTCTCCATCGAAGAGTCCGTGCCGCTTCTCGCCAACAGCAATGCCCGTTTGCAATTCTCATAACCCGGGAACAGTCTGGCCCGCTTTCCTTCGCCTTGCATGGTTCGAACCTGCGATTCCGCCGCATGCACATATGCGGCGAGTTCGTCCAATGTCGTTCGGCACAACCTCCCGTTCCTGCGCATCATCGAATCGGCCAGCACTATGAGTTCCTCCAAATCCAGATAGGCTGCGAACATCGCCCATGTGCAAGCTGGGGACGTGCACGGGAATTGACGTTCGACCATGACCTCGTCCAAAGGAAACGACCAGACGACCGGCGTGACACCATAAATACGGTATCGTTGGCTCGCATGCGAGACGGCGACTACGGCAGTGTTCTTCAGCCGTCGGCATTTACTGGACAGTCGGGGCAGCTCAATCGCCTGAAGCTCCAAAGCGGTCATCAGGGCATAAGGAGGACGCCACCCGCTACGCTGCTGAATCTCTGCGCACGCTTTCATGCGCTGGTACTTGAGTTCCGTCAGTTCCGACAATGTGTCCGCCCCGCCCATGATGATCACTCCTTTGTGACATACAGCACGGGTATTGGGAACCCGCATAATCGCAAGTCTAAAGACCGACGCCACCGCTTGTCCATCGTCCTGTTTTTCTGGTGGATAAATGTGGATAACACGGTGGATAACCCGGTGGATAACTCCGCATATGGCACAGGGTAGCCCGAGTTGTTCCCGGAACCGCAGCCAGCATTCACACAGGCGTGGCATGATGTCGGTATGAGCAGCTTGGTGCATATCGTCAATGCAGGTATTCCCGGAACGCGGGGACACGTGGACGTGGTGCTTCGCAATGGGAGCGTCGCGTCCGTCAGCCCGACCCCGACAGCGGAGAACGGTGGCGCTATGACGCGCAGCGGAGGCTCGCCGTCCGGCGAATCCACAACCGATGGGGGCGCAACCACAACCACCATCGACGCTGATGGGCTGTGGGTCATTCCCGGTCTGTGGGACTGCCACACGCATTTCACGCAATGGGCCAAGACACTGGGGCGTCTCGATCTCATCAATGCGCATTCGGCGGCCGAGGCGATGGATATGCTGCGCGCGCATCTGGATGAACGACGCGCGGCCGGGACCCTCAACCCTGATGCGTTCGTAGTGGGCATGCGTTTCCGTCATTCGCTGTGGGCCGACGACGAGCAGCCCACGCTGGCTGCCATCGACGCCGCGTCCGGCGAGCAGCCGGTGGCGCTTTCCAGTGCGGACATGCACTGTGGTTGGGTCAATTCCGCGGCGGCGCGCCGGCTCGGGGTCCACGTGGACGGCAAGACCGGCCTCGTGGGCGAGCTCGAGTGGTTCAACGCGTACACGCAATTCGATTCGGTTCCGGGAGCCGCCGAGGAGACCGACCGGTTGTTGCGCGAGGCGGAGAAGGACGCTGCCGGCAAGGGCATCGTCGGCATCCGAGACTACGAAATGGCCGAGAACATCAACACATGGATCGCTCGTTTCTCGGCCGGCATCAACGGCCTGCGGGTGGATACCGGCGTCTATCCCGAACGTCTGCGGGAGGCTATCGACGCAGGCTGGCATACCGGCGACCCGTTGCCCGGCAGCCATGGCCTGGGGCGCGTCGGCGCCATGAAGCTCATCGCGGACGGCTCGCTCAACACACGTTCCGCGTATTGCTCCACGCCGTATTCCGGCATCGAACCCCCAACCTACGGCACCCTGAGCTACACGCCGCAGCAGATTGAGGATTACATGCGTCTGGCCACCGAACATGGCTTCGACATCGCCTGCCACGCCATTGGAGATGAGGCAAACACCATTGTTCTGAACGCGGCGGAGGCCACCCATGCCCACGGCTCGATCGAGCATGCCCAGATGCTCAAGCCCCGGGATATTCCACGCCTGGCGGCGTTGGGCCTTGATGCGAGCATCCAGCCCCAGCATGCGATGGACGACCGAGACGTCATAGCTCGATTCTGGGCCCATCCCGCCGGCATCCCCTACCCGTTCCGCGCTCTCGCCGATACCATGGCTGTGGCTGCCGAAGATGCGCGCACGCGCGGAATCACGGGCATTCCCGGCAGCGGCCGATACGGACAAGCGCGGTTGCGCATGGGGTCCGACGCGCCGGTTGCGCCGCTCGATCCATGGTTGGCCATTTCCGCCGCCGTGTTCGAGACCGAAAGCTCGGATCGCGAGCCATTCCAGCCGGAGCAGCGTTTGAGCATTCGCACCGCATTGTCCGCGTCGACGGCCTTGGGACGCGAGTCCGTTCAACCAGGAGACCCGGCTGACCTCGCGCTACTTGACGTTGACCCATACTCCATTGACACGCCTGAGGACATGCGTGCTTTGTCCACGCACGTGGCGATGACATTCCTAGACGGCATGCGCACGCATTAGCGTCATGGTCCCGCGAATAATGTTTTCTTCATCCGCATACACGGTTAGCCTGATCATGCCTCGGCAACAGCTATCTGCCTTCAATGAGGTACTTTTACGACTTTGCGGAAAGCTATCTGCCTTCAATGAGGTATCGAAAACAGGAAACCGAGAGTATGTCTGGCGTTATTGCAGTGCTTGTACTCGCAATATCCCGTTATAGGCACCACACTGAAGGCAGATAGCTTTCCGCAAAGCCCCGGATGTACCTCATTGAAGGCAGATAGCCGTTCACACGCCGCGGACCTCGGACTCCATGACCTTCATCGGCTCATCCACCAACACGGAACCGTTGGGCAGGGTGCCGGGCAACGGGTCGTCCATGTAGTGGTCGAATTCATAGAGCATCTGGTCGCTCGGCGCCTTGGTCACGAGCGACACCACCACAATGAACAACAGCGAGACGATGAATGCCGGCAACAGCTCGTAGATGGCGAACACCCCGCCCATCGGCTTGATGAGGTTATGCCAGATCAGCACGGTCGCGGTGCCGGAAAGCATGCCGGCCACCGCCCCGGCCCGGTTGGTGCGCCTCCAATACAGCGCGCACAGCATCAGCGGCCCGAACGAGGCGCCCAGACCTGCCCACGCATAGGAAACCACCTGGAAGATCGAGGAATTCTGGTCGAACGCCACGAGAACACCGAACAGGAACATCACGACAAGCGTCAATCGGGCCACGATCATGACCTGCCTGTCGGTGGCCTTCTTGTGGAACAGCCCACGGAAGATGTTCTCGCCCATGGCGGAGGCGCCGATAATCATGTACGACGAGCTGGAGCTCATGGAAGCCGCGAAAATGCCGGACACCACCACGCCACACACAAAGCTCGGCAGTAGGGCCTGCGCCAACACGATGAAAATGGTTTCAGCGGATGCCGCAGTGAGCAGGTGGGTGGGCATCATCGCGCGTCCCACAAGTCCGATGCACACGGCGCTGGCCAATGACAGCACGCACCATCCCGTCGCGATGATTCGGGACTTGCGCACTTCCTCGACGCTGCGAATCGACAGGAACCTCACCAGCACCTGCGGCATGCCGAAGTACCCGAGGCCCCACGCCAGCATCGAAACAATGGTGATGACGCCGTAGTCGGTCGGCGCGCCGAAGAGCGCACGCCCCGCTTCGACGATCTGCTCCCCGCTCACCGGGTCAAGCTGAGGAGCCGCTACTTGGGTGCCGGAAAGGAATCCGGGGATGGACTGCAGAAACGCCACGGTATTGCCGATGCCGCCCGCAGACGCCACTGTGCCGATGAACACCACAGCGAGCGCGAAGAACATGAGCAGGCCTTGGATGAAGTCGGTCATCACGACCGAAAGATAACCGCCGACGATGGTGTAGACGAACACCACTGCCGCGCCGACGATCATCATCACGTGGTAGTCAAAGCCGAAGAGCGCGTGGAACAGCTTGCCGACCGTGACGAAGCAGCTGCCCACATACACGCAGAAGAACACCAGAATGATGACGGCGGCGATCGTGGAGATCACGCCACGACGGTCGTGGAAGCGCTTGGCGAAGAAATCCGGGATGGTGATGGCGTCGCCGGCCACCACCGAGTAGCGGCGCAGGCGCCGAGCCACGAGCTTCCAGTTGAGATAGGTGCCGAGCGCCAGTCCGATGGAGGTCCACATCGGGTCGGCTGCACCGGTGAAGTAGGCCAGGCCCGGCAGGCCCATGAGCAGCCAGCCGGACATGTCGGAGGCCTCGGCGCTCAGCGCGGTGAGCCATGGCCCCACGCCACGCCCGCCCGCGAAGTATTCCTTGGAGGAGAAGTTGGACCGTTTGGAGTAGATGAATCCGATGGACAGCATGGCTGCGAAATACAGCACCATGGCCAGCAAAATCCAGAAGTCGTTTGCCAACTGCGTTCCTCTCTATGCTCTCTTGGCTCTATTGGCTCTCTTGCGCGCTGTACTTTTCGATTGAGCGATGCCGACGCTTGCCGCTATCCGCCCGATAGTAGCGGATAGCGGCTCCCCATGCCCAGTCATCGACACGATGCTGAGACTCGGGTGCCGACTAGATGTCGTATCGCCAGGATTTGTCGGTGATGACGCGGGCCATCGCCAGGCCGATCGGCAGGCAAATGATCACCATGAACGCGCGGAACGCCCAATCCAGCGCATTCAACGTGTCGAAACTGCCGAGGTACCACATGGCACGGTACATGTACAGGCCCGGAACCATGATCACGATCGACGGCACGGTCAGGCAGATACGCGGATAGCCGAGGTGCGGGGGCAGCCAGCCCTTGCGCACCGACGAACGCCATGCGGAGGCGAGCAGGCCGGCCAGCAACGCACCGATGAACGCACCGGCTTCAGGCGGCACGTTCATCAGTTCGACGATCTCCAGTCGCAACGTGTCGGTGATGGCGCCAATCAACGCGGCGACCAGGCACATGCGTTGCGGCGAATTGAACATGATGGAGAAGCCCCACACACCGAGGAACGCGAACATGAAGCGCAGCACCCCATTCACCCAGACGTTGAGTCCCAACGGCTCGAATCCGGTGGGGTTCAGATGCACGATGGTGGCGACCATCCAACCTGCGAGCGTGGCCATCAGCACGATGCACAGGAAGTACATCAGGCGCTGGATGCCTGACGGGAAGTCGATTTTGGCCATGTCGAGACCGCTGGTGATCAGCGGGAATCCGGGGATAACGAACAGCATGGCACCGATGTACGCGGTGTCGTGCTGCAGCGCCACCGGGTCGAACAGGCCGATGAGTCGCAGGGTGCCGGTGCAGGCGAGCGCCGCGACGGCCACGCATACGAACGTGACGAAGAACTGGTTGAGATGGTGTTTGAACAGCCGGCGCCGCAGCCAGTGCCCGAGGCCGGCGCCGACGAACGCGCCAATCATGTCGTAGGGGCCGCCGCCGAGCAGGAACACGAAGGATGCGCAAGCGATGGCCGAGGCGAGCCCCGCGAAGGCCGGTGAATACAACGGCTTGCGACGCTCGATCATGTCGAGGCGCTGGTGGGCCTGCCGCACGGTGATGCCCGGGCGCCCCTTCACCGGCTGCTGGCCGACATGGTCGAAGTGGGCGGCGTACTCGCCCTTCGGCGGTTTGTGCGGATTCCCATGACGGTCGGTCGTCGCGGCGGAGACAAAACCGTCGTCCGGCGCAGCACCGTGGCGGCCGGCATGGCCGTGACCGCCATGCACGTCGTGGACATGATGCATTTGATCGCGGATATCCCGGAATTCATGGGCTTCACGGCTCGCCCCTGCGGCAGCGCCGTCTGCACCGGCAGTGCCAGCATTACCTACATCGCCAGCAACACCGACAGTGCCATCCTCTGCGGCTGGCGATTCCGCCGCACCGGCTGCATCGGCCGCCGCACCAGCCGCACTCGTCGCACCGGCGGAATCACTCATATTGTCGACGAATTCCGCGAACTCGACGCCCATCACTTCGGCATCCGCCTGCCCGTCCTCATCGCCATTACGGTGGCGATGGGCAAGGCGCCGGCGTTCCTCCTGCTCGGCGACGGCCGCCCTCGCAGCCAGCGATTCGGTCATCGCGGACTGCGACCAGTCCGTCTCGTGCACGTTGAGCTGTTCGGCCAGCGGCTGGCCCGGATCGGTGTGTCGGCTGGCCTCCTCGAGCGCGTCGAGCACGGCGTCCTGACCTTCCCGCGCATCCGCGCCGACCTGCTCATGCTGCACTTCGGCTTCCTGAGCCTCCGCCTGACGCTCCTTCTTCTCCTCGCGAATCCGCTTGGAAAGATCCGCCGATATCTGCGAGGCGTCCTTCTCGTCGAGATGCTGCATCAGCCCGGAAGACACCTCGGAGGTCTTGTGATACATCGACTCCTCGCCAAGGTTCACGCTGAACCAGTCGGCGAAATGCTCGAGCAGCCAGATGCGCTCGGTATTGACGCCGGTAGTAGGCAGATCGATGACTTCGGTGATGCGGTCCTTGCCGTCCGTGCAGGCGGCTTCGATGTCCGTGAGGTTGACGTCGGCGCGCACGTGCACGCCGAGCGGGTAGGCGATGCGGTGCATCATCTCGCGCACACGGAACGATCCGGTGCCGGCTGAGAGGTCGAGCAGGCCCACGCGCACGATCACGCTGGCTTTGGCTGCGATGCCGGCTTCGGTGATCGGCTTGTCCCAGTCGCGCTCGATGTCCTCCATGTCCAAAGGAATGGAGTGGGTGTGGAAATGCTGCACGGCGATGGCACCGTGTTCGTCGGGTTTGCGGTGTTCCTGATGCGTCTGCGGGTGCTCGATGTGATTCGTCTGCTGCTGCATGCGATTCCCCACTTCCCTAACTTAGTCTCTCGACTCTCGACTGTTGTGTCAGTGTTCCCGCTGCGTTCCTGCTGCATTACCGCTTCCGCGGCGGATTGCACAGTGTCTGCACTGCCGCGAATGGCTGGACGTATCACCGGGATGGATTCGCGGCCAGTGTCTGCCGAGTGGCGTCACGCGCGGGTTTACCGATGCATCCGCAGATGCGTCTCGTCCTAGAACACTCACGGCCCACCAGCAACTCAACGTACCCCGCGCCCTTCCCCGTGCGCACAGTCCCCCAGCTTGCGGTTTCATTTTTTGGACGTTTTCTATTCGATATGTGGAATCAAGAGAAGTGGCGCCACAGGAAGCGCCATTGCCGTCGCGCACACCGGGGCAGCGAATCCGGCATATGGTACCCACACAGTGGACTTCGTAACGTAAATGGCGATTATGCGGCGATACACTGTTGCCCACACAACAACCACGTTGAATACGGGCTGTGGGCTCGCAACGACTGGCCTCAACAACCGCGGAGGAGCCGCGGACGACCAGCAGACCGAGCAACCTGATATTCAGCAAAGGAGGTTAATTTGGCATCAGAAGAAGAACAGATCACTCCCGCTGACGCCGCCATCGTCACCACCGGAACCGGCAAGAAGGGTCCGGAGGAGCATGATCTTCCCGAAAACCTGAAGTACGACATGGATCTGTGCCTGCGGATTCTGCGCGACGTACTGGGCGAATACAATCCCGAACTGCTCTCCACGTTCGACACCGTGCGCAATTACGCGGTCGAGGCCAGCGCCGAGCACTTCGGCGGCTTGGTGGATCCGAACCCCGGCCATGATGGACTGAAGGCCGCCGTCGAGGTCATCGACAACATGACCCTGCACGACGCCCAGCTGCTCGCGCGCGCGTTCGCCACTTACTTCCACCTTGCCAACCTTTCCGAGGAGAACTACCGCGTCTCCGTGCTGCGCCAGCGCGAGAACGACGTCACCGACGACCAGGCCTTCGACCCGGTCAACGAGATGACGTCCGCCTACCACCAGCTCATCAACGAGATGGGCCCGGCCAAGGCCAAGGAGCTGCTCGACCGCCTGGAGTTCCACCCGGTCTTCACCGCGCACCCCACCGAGGCCCGCCGCAAGGCCGTGGAAGGCAAGATCCGCCGCATCTCCGAACTGCTCGAGGAGCACAAGGCCCTTGGCGGGTCGGACAAGAAGGAGAACCTGCGTCGCCTCTACAACGAGATCGACGCCCTGTTCCGCACCTCCCCGATCGCGCTGAAGAAGCCGACCCCCGTCGAGGAAGCGGACACGATTCTCGACATCTTCGACAACACGCTGTTCCACACCATCCCCAAGGTCTACCGCCGCTTCGACGACTGGGTCCTGGGTTCCAAGGCCGGCCTCGTGCCGCCGGTGTGCCCCGCGTTCTTCCACCCGGGCAGCTGGATCGGCTCCGACCGCGACGGCAACCCGAACGTCACCGCCAAGGTCAGCCGTCAGGTGGCCCGCAAGTTCTCCGACCACGTGCTCGCCGCCCTTGAAGAGGCCACCCGCACCGTGGGCAAGAACCTCACGATGGAGGCCGAGACCACGCCGCCGAGCTCCGCTCTGCGTATCCTGTGGAGCCACCAGAAGGAGATGAGCGAGCGTCTGACCGACAAGGCCGCCCTGATCTCCACCAAGGAGCTGCACCGCGCCGTGATGCTGGTGATCGCCGATCGCCTGCATTACACCATCGAGCGCGACGCCGACCTGATGTACCACACCTGCGACGACTTCATCGCCGACCTCAAGACCGTCCAGCAGTCGCTGGCCGACGCGGGTGCCAAGCGCTCCGCCTACGGCCCGCTGCAGGACCTCATCTGGCAGGCTCAGACCTTCGGCTTCCACATGGTGGAGATGGAGTTCCGCCAGCATTCCATCGTGCATTCGCGCGCCCTTGCGGACATCCGCGAGCACGGCCTGCACGGCGAACGCGGAGAACTGCAGCCGATGACCCACGAGGTGCTCGACACCTTCCGCGCCCTCGGCTCCATCCAGAAGCGCAACGGCCTGAAGGCCGCACGCCGCTACATCATCTCCTTCACCAAGAGCGCCCAGAACATCAAGGATGTCTACGAGCTCAACCGTCTGGCGTTCGCGCACCCCGAGGATGTGCCGACCATCGACGTGATCCCGCTGTTCGAACAGCTTGAGGATCTGCAGAACTCGGTGGATGTGCTCGAGGAAATGATCAAGATCCCCGAGGTGCAGGCTCGTCTGAAGGCCACCGGCAACAAGCTCGAAGTCATGCTCGGCTACTCCGATTCCTCGAAGGACGCCGGCCCGACCTCCGCCACGCTGGCCTTGCACTCCGCCCAGGAGCGCATCGCCAAGTGGGCCGAATCGCACGACATCGACCTGACCCTGTTCCATGGCCGCGGCGGCGCCGTCGGTCGTGGCGGCGGCCCGGCCAACCGCGCGGTGCTCGCCCAGCCGGTCGGCTCCGTGAAGTGCCGCTTCAAGCTCACCGAGCAGGGCGAGGTCATCTTCGCCCGCTACGGCAACCCGGTGCTGGCCATCCGCCACGTCGAATCCGTGGCCGCGGCGACCCTGCTGCAGTCCGCCCCGAGCGTGGAGAAGCGCAACACCGACATGACCGAGAAGTATGCCAACATGGCGCACGCGCTGGACGATGCCGCTCACGAGCGCTTCCTCGACCTGCTGCACACGCCTGATTTCGCCCAGTGGTTCTCCACCGTGACGCCGCTGACCGAAATCGGTCTGCTGCCGATCGGCTCCCGCCCGGCGAAGCGCGGCCTCGGCGCGAAGTCCCTGGACGATCTGCGCACGATTCCGTGGATCTTCTCCTGGGCTCAGGCCCGCATCAACCTGGCCGCTTGGTACGGTCTGGGCACCGCATGCGAGAAGTTCGGCGATCTCCAGACGCTGCGCGAGGCGTATGAGGAATGGCCGCTGTTCTCCACCTTCATCGACAACATCGAGATGTCCATCGCCAAGACGGACGAGCGCATCGCCAAGATGTACCTCGCCCTCGGCGACCGCGAGGACCTCAACGAGAAGGTGCTGAGCGAGATGGAGCTCACCCGCAAGTGGGTGCTCGACATCGTCGGCGACAAGTGGCCGCTGCAGCACCGTCACGTGCTCGGTCAGGCCATCCGCATCCGCTCTCCGTACGTGGACGCCCTGTCCGTCACTCAGGTGCTGGCGCTCAAGTCGCTACGCAAGAAGGTGGACAAGGAAGAGCTCTCGCAGAGCCAGCAGGCCGGATTCATCTATCTAATCCTCTGCACCGTTTCAGGTGTCGCTGCCGGCCTGCAGAACACGGGCTGATTTTCTGCATCGACACCTATCATCGGGAAGCCCCGCTCTGGTGAGCGGGGCTTCCCTGTTTTTGAGGTTATGAATCCGATGATCAAGGCGCGCGGCAGGCGCAATGTGCAGGCGCAATGTGCAAGAGGATGTTCCCAAAATAGGCGCTATTGCTGTTTTCGTGGGTGGTTGTTTGCCGGTGAGGCGTTGAACCGGTAAGAGAAGAGCGCTTTTTGGTTAGGATGTTCATCGACCAAGAAAAACACAACCGAAAAGCGCCTGATGAACAGCATATTCAAACAGCTCCTCAACGTCAAAGGCATGGTCGTCGAGAACGTCCGCATCGTCGACGGGCCCATGCGCCCCGAACCCGTGCG
>NZ_JGZK01000003.1 GCF_000741695.1 Bifidobacterium reuteri DSM 23975
CACCACAAACAGCGAATACCTATTCATTGAATAAAATGGGGGCTCCCCTTGTCAGGGGAGCTGGCCCGCGAAGCGGGACTGAGGGGTAGTGAATTAATCAACGAACTTACGGCGAGGCTTACTAGTGGTCCGTTTGAGATTTCAACGCGACACGCTGTTTTGCGAATGCAAGCGAATATGGTAAGTTATTCAACTGTTGCTTTTGCAACATCGGACCATAGCGCAGTTTGGTAGCGCACTTGACTGGGGGTCAAGGGGTCGCGGGTTCAAATCCCGCTGGTCCGACCAGAAAGCCCGGAATTTCAACGATTCCGGGCTTTTTCGTATTCCGGCCGGAATGGGGGCTTATCCGGCTCTTCCGATTTTGGTGTGTAAGGGCCATGCGGTTTCATGGCTCTTCGCGGTTTGGTGTGCATGTGCCTTGCGGGCGGTAACGATGGCGACATCAGGACGAGACAGTCACGGTGGGTGGACATAGGCGAACCACGGCAACCATGACAAGGTGTTTGCGTTTTTGCGATATCGAGACGATGATGTTTTGTCCTGCGCGGGATGATAGGTTGTGGCCGAATCGACCGATTCAGCCGGATCGGAGCATATAATCGCGAGGAGGAGATGACTATGGCGCTGACGTGGTTGATGCTGTTCGGAGCTATTTTCTGCGAGGTGGCTGCCACGCTGTCGCTGCGCGCATCGGAGGGGTTCAGCAGACTTGCTTGGGTGGCTCCTGTGGTGTTTGGATACGGCGTCTGCTTCTTCCTGCTCGCCAAGGTACTGGATCGTGGCATGCCGACCGCGCTGGCGTACGGCGTATGGTCGTGCGTGGGTATCATTGCCACCGCGATCATCGCGCATTTCGCCTTCCAGGATCCGTTGAACTGGCGTATGTGGCTGGGCATGGCAATCATGATTGTCGGCATCATCGTGCTGCAATGGGGCAGCCATACGGCCGTCCAGTAGATTATGGATCCGAGGAATGCAGCATCATTGACAATAATGACATTGCCAGCTACTTCGACAGTGGTATGTTTCTGAAACATGTCTTCGGGAGTGACATCCTCGAAGTCGGGAATGCGCTCGGAGGCTCTCGTATGCCCAGAGATACATCCCATGTCGAGATACTGTCCATGCGTGGAAAGATGGGGTGAGACTTAAGAAGGTGATGCCTGATGATTGTTGATGAACGCATAGATGGCGGCACGCCGTTCGACTGGGGAAAAGTGTCGGCCGACTACGCAAAATACCGTGATATTTATCCTCCGGAGTTCTACCGGATGATTCTCAATCGAGGATTGTGCAGGGATGGGCAGCACGTGCTTGATTTGGGCACAGGTACTGGTGTGTTGCCACGCAACATGGCGCGGTATGGCGCTTCGTGGACAGGAATCGATGTTTCCGGGCCTCAGATTGAACAGGCGCGTCTGCTTTCCAAGGGAATGGACATCGAATACCGCGTATCGAAGGCTGAAGATGCCGTTTTTCCGGATGGTTCGTTCGATGTCGTCACAGCGTGCCAATGCTTCTGGTATTTCAACCATGAGATGGTATGCGAGAGGTTGCATCGTCTGCTCAAACCGGGTGGCACATTCCTGGTCATGGTGATGGAGTGGCTGCCGTTCGAGGACCCGGTCGCCGGTGCGAGCGAGCGTCTCATTCTCAAGTACAGTCCTCATTGGAGCGGTGCTGGCGAACGCATGCATCCAATCGATGTGCCGGGTTGCTATCTCCGTGGTTTCGAGCTGGTCCATCATGAGGAGCGCAAGCTGGAGGTGCCATTCACCCGGGAGAGTTGGAACGGAAGGATGAAAGCGTGCCGGGGTGTCGGTGCATCGCTTGATTCGGCGCAGGTTGCCGCATGGGAGCGTGAGCATATGGCACTGCTGGAACGCATCGCGCCGCCTCGCTTTGAGGTATTGCATTATGCGGCCATGGCCGAGTTGAGACGAATCTGAGTCGCGCCGCATATGACCATGGCTGGCATAACCGTGATTGGTATAACCGTGATGGCATGCCTGCTGATACGTCATGAATGTATGGCTCGGTATTCGTGCCATGCGACTGCACAACCGGGTTACCGCCCGTGTGTGGCATCGTGTGACGCCGTATATCACAATCGTGAACTGATGTATACGGCATGAACCGCAAAACACGGAACATTCAGCCGCATGACATTGATGGCATAACGCTTCGATGGCGCCTCTGCAGCATCTTTGCAAAAGCAGAGGCGCCATCGAGCAGTATTCGCTACTTCTTCTTGCCCTTCTTCTCGCGGATGTTCACCGAAATCTGAATCGGAGTGCCTTCGAAGCCGAACTCCTCGCGCAGCGAGCGTTCGATGTAGCGGCGGTATCCGTGATCGAGGAAGCCGGTGGCGAAGATCACGAAGCGCGGCGGGCGCGTGGATGCCTGCGTGGCGAACAGGATTCTCGGCTGCTTGCCACCGCGCAGCGGATGCGGATGCGCGGCCTGGATCTTGCCGAGGAAGGCGTTGAGCTTTCCTGTGGGAACACGCTGATCCCAGGATTCCAGCGCCGAGCGCATGGCGCTTGCCAGACGATTGGTGTGCCAGCCGGTTTTGGCGGACAGGTTCACACGCTGCGCCCAGGTCACGCGATCGAATTCGGTGGTCCACAGTCGTTCGAGGCGCTGCTTGTCGAAATCGTCCATCGCGTCCCATTTGTTGAACACCAGAACAATCGCGCGACCGGCGTCCACGGCCGTGGACATGACCTTCAGGTCCTGATCCGAAACAGGCTGTGAGGCATCAAACAGGATTAGCGCCAGCTCGGAACGCTCGATGGCGGCTTGGGTACGCAACGAAGAATAGTATTCCGCGCCGGTCAGCTTATGCTGACGGCGTTTGATGCCGGCCGTATCGATGAGCAGCCAATCCTCGCCGTCGATGTCGATGATCTCATCGACAGGGTCACGAGTGGTGCCGGCCAGATCGTTGACCACGGAACGCTCCTCGCGAGCGAGCTGGTTCAACAGGGAGGATTTGCCCACGTTCGGCCGACCCACCAGAGCCACGCGACGCAGGTTCGACGGTGTGAGGAATCCGGAGGTCTTCTCGGCCTTCTTCAGCTTGTCGAGCGCGACATCAAGCATGTCGCCCACGCCGCGGCCGTGCATGGCGGACACCGCATATGGTTCGCCGAGACCAAGCTTCCAGAATTCGGCGGCCATGTATTCGCTCGCCTGATCGTCGATCTTGTTGACCGCCAAGGTCACCGGCTTGCCGGCCGCACGAAGCATCTTGACGATACGTTCATCGGTATCGGTCATGCCCACCTGTGCATCGACCACGAACACCACGGCATCGGACAGCTGCACGGCCATCTGCGCCTGCGAGGCAATCGCCGAATCGATGCCTTCGACATCGGCTTCCCAACCACCGGTATCGACCAGCTTGAAGTCGGTACCGGCCCATTCCGCATCGTAGCTGACACGGTCACGTGTCACGCCGGGAGTATCCTCCACCACTGCGGCACGACGACCGAGAATACGGTTCACCAACGAGGATTTGCCCACGTTCGGGCGTCCCACAATGGCAAGCACGCCGACAGGTTTTGGCCCTGATTTGACGGAACCCGCGGCTGGGCCACGTCCCTCGACCAGCGCCTTGTCCGCCTCATCAAGGTCATAGCCTTCGAGATTGGCGGCATACTGCTCGTATTCCTGGTTTTCGATGGCATCCTCCACCATGCCGATCAGCATGTCCAGCGTATGCTCGAAATCCAAATCCGAGTTGTCTATGGTGGTGACGCCATCGGCGGCGGTCATGAAGCTGGTGACCTTGGAGTCGGCCTTGTCCCGTGCGACGACATTCTCCGCTCCCACTCCCGCAGCGGCCTGACCGCTGCGACGTGCCTGACGCACCTCCTCACGGGCGGTCAGCAACACGCGCACTTCGGCGTCAGGAGCCACCACGGTGGTGATGTCACGACCTTCCGCGACAATGCCGAGCCCCTCCGAGAAGGAGTCGGGAGCGGCTTCGCGGGCGATGTAGGCACGCTGCGCAGCGATGAGCACATTACGCACGGGAATCACATTTGACACCTTCGACACATGCGAAGAGACTTCCGAGGAGCGGATGGCATCGGAAATGTCTTCGCCGTCGGCGAAGACGCGCGGATCGTCGGGGTTCACGGAGATGTCGAAATGATCGCCGGTGAAGAAATCACCCACCGTCTCGGTCACAGTCCGTTCATCGACCTGTTCGGAGTCCAGATCGATGCCCTGCTTCAGACACCACCAAGCGCAGGCTCGGTACATGGCTCCCGTATCCAGATAGGCATATCCGAAATATTTGGCCAGCGCCTTGGACGTGGAGGATTTGCCCACGCCGGCTGGTCCATCAATGGCGACACGAATCACAGGCCGACCTCCTTGGACAGTGCACGAACCTCGGTCTGGGAGAGCACGCGATACGAGCCGGGCTTGATTTCACCGAGCTTGATCGGGCCGATCTGCGTGCGTACCAGGCGCTTGACGGGGAAACCGATCGAGCCGAAGATACGACGGACAATGCGGTTCTTGCCGGAATGCAATACGACCTTGACCATGGTGAAATCACGGGTCGCGTCGATGATCGCGCAATGGTCGAGCTTGATCCAGCCGTCATCGAGCTGCACGCCGGTCTTGACGAGACGGCGGCATACGGTGCCGGACAGCCGGCCCTCCACCGTGGCGATATAGGTCTTTTCGACTTCATACTTGGGATGCATGACGTGCTGGGACAGCTCGCCGTCATTGGTCATCAGAATCAGGCCCTCGGAATCATAATCCAAGCGGCCCATGTGGAAGATGCGCTCATACTTGTCGCCGACGATGTCGCGCAACGTGTAACGCCCTTTCGGGTCCTCCATGGCGGAAAGGACCCTGCGCGGCTTGTTCAGCGCCAGCGTGACATGGTTCGGATTCACACGTACGCGTGAACCGTCCACGCGTACCTGCTGGGTCTTCGGATTGACTCGTGAACCGAGTTCGGTGACCAGTTCGCCGTCCACCTCGACACGGCCTTCGGTGATCATCAGCTCGCATTTGCGGCGGGATCCGAAACCGGCTTGGGCAAGCAGCTTCTGGAGTCGAATGGAATCGGTATCATCATGCGCCATCTGGGCGCGGGAATATGCGTTTGGCATCGTTCTCCCAACGTGGCCGGGCAGGCCGCCATATGCGGCCTGATCTCATCTTTATGGTGTTATATCAGTGAGTTGTATCAGTGACAGGCTGACATTCACAGCCTTTTTCAACTTATCCATAATACCGCATCGTTGGACTGCTGATAGACTTGCAACCGTTTGTGCGGGTTCGCTCGCCTTCCAACAGATGAAAAGGAAATAAATCATGGAAAAAACCAAGCAACAGCCGCTGGCCCTGCGCGTATGCGCAGAACTGGCCGGCAGCCTTCTGCTGTGCTTTGCCATTTACGCGTTCTCCACCTGGGGCTCCGCCGTATATGGTGTGAACGTTGTGTTCGCGCCGCTCGCCACAGGTCTGTCCTATGCGGTCATCTCCGCGCTATTCGCACGCGTGTCCGGCGCTCAACTGAACCCTGCCGTCACCGTGGCAGCGGTGCTCACCGCGAAAACCAAACTGGCGGACGGCATCCTGTATGTCATCGCGCAGGTAATCGGCGCCATCGCCGCGGCGTTCGCTGTGGTGAAGCTGCTCCCCACTTCCGAGCAGGTCGCAGCCAAGGTGTGGCTCTCCCCCGCCGTCAACGGTTTCGAGCAAGGTTCGGTGTCATATTCGTTGCTGACCCAGTACGGCATCACGTTCTCGGTGACTTTGGCGATCGTGGTCGAGGTGATCGGCTCGCTGGTGGTGGTGGCCGCCGCCATGTCGTCCATGAGCGCAGATGGCACGAATTCCGATCGCTATGCGCTGACCATGGGCGGCGCGTACGGCATCGCCGTGGCGATCAGCTATCCGGTGACCGGCGCTGGCCTGAATCCGGCACGCTCCACGGGTATCGCATTGGCTGCCATAAACGAGGGCTTGACCCAGAACCCTGTGCAGCAGCTGTGGGTGTTCTGGATCGCTCCGGTGCTGGCCGCCGCAATCGTGGCGTTGGTCATGATCGTCGTGCAGATGGCTACTACGCCGAAGCCCAAGGCCTATGATTCCGTGGCTGATGAGGCTGATGGCCAGGTGACTGCGGATGTCCAAGAGGACGTCGCAGACCAGACCGTACAGGACTCAGTGCAGGAAGGTGCCGGCGAGCGGGCCGAAGAAGCTGAAGTACGTGATCAGCAAGCCGATTCCCAGCGCGATGCCGATGAAGGAATCGAACGCCACTGAGCGTACTTTCCAAGGGCTTTTCTCCCGTAGCACAAGACGAATAAGCCCGGTGCCGATGGCCGTCACAGCAAGCAATACTGTGGCGGCCATCGTGTATCCGGATGCGGCAATCACCGTGATGACGACAACGATGCCGAGCACGATCCATTCGAACCAAGGTTTGCCTTCGTGGGCTTCGGATACGAAAGGATGATTGCGCATGTTGCTTCCTTGTGTCGCTTGAGGTACATGAGGTACGTGAACAGAATAGCAGGTAAACAACAGCGGCTGGGTTTCTGCCGGTTTGCATCGCAAACTTTCAGAAACCCAGCCGCTGTCATGGTGTTGTCATGGTTCCGTTCGAGGGGAACGGCAGAGGATCAGTGGAAGAAGTGGCGGGTACCGGTCAGGTACATGGTCACGCCGGCCTTCTTGGCGGCTTCGATGACCTCTTCATCGCGAATGGATCCTCCAGGCTGCACGATGGCCTTCACGCCGGCATCGATAAGCACTTGGGCGCCATCGGCGAAGGGGAAGAACGCATCGGATGCGGCAACTGAGCCGGTGGCACGGTCCGCACCATCAGCGAGCGTGTTTGCACGCTCGACGGCCAGATGGCAGGAGTCCACACGATTCACCTGACCCATGCCGATGCCGACGGTCGCCTGGTCATGCGCCAGAAGGATGGCGTTCGACTTCACACAGCGGATGGCACGCCATGCGAACACCAGATCCTTGAGCGTGGACTCGTCGGCGGGGTCGCCGGACACCAGCTTCCATGCATCGGGATCATCACCGGTGGCGTTGATCAGATCGGTGTCCTGCACCAGCAGTCCCCCATCGATCTGGCGTACGGATTCATGGCCCTTAGGCGGTTCCGCCACCTTGAGGATACGCAGGTTCTTCTTCTTGGTCTTCAGCAGTTCCAATGCTTCGGGCTCATAGTTCGGAGCTACGATCACCTCGGTGAAGATCGGACGTACGCTTTCGGCCATATCCAGCGTGACCTTGGAGTTGCATGCGATCACGCCGCCGTATGCGCTCATCGGATCACAGGCATGGGCCTTCTTGTGGGCTTCGGCAGCTGTGGCGCCGATGGCCAGTCCGCATGGATTGTTGTGCTTCACCACAGCCACGGCGATGGCCGGAGCCATATCCCATACCGTGCGCCATGCCGCATCCGCATCCACATAGTTGTTGTAGCTCATCGGCTTGCCGCCTAGCTGCTCAGCATGGGCGAAACCGGTCTGATTCAGCGGATCGATGTACAGGGCGGCCTGCTGGTGGGAGTTCTCGCCGTAGCGCAGCGTATGCGCACGATCCCAGGTGCGGGTGTACTGGGCGGGGAACTTCGCGGAATCGACTTCCGTGCCCTGATCGTCCGTATCGATCTCCGTGTCGGCAAGGGAAGCCGGCTTCGTCCAATGCTTGGCGGCCCACTCATTGATGGTGGCGTCATAGGCGGCGGTGTGCGCGAATGCCTTGGCCGCCAGCCACTTGCGTTCCTCCAGCGAGAAACCGGTGCCGTCAGCCACACGGGCTGCGACCAGTGCATAATCGCCGGGATCGGTGACGATGGCCACAGTCGCATGGTTCTTGGCTGCGCCACGGACCATGGAGGGGCCGCCGATGTCGATTTTCTCGATGGTATCCGCTTCGTTGGCGCCGGAACGTACGGTATCGGCGAACGGATAGAGGTTGACGACGACCAGATCGAACGGCTTGATGCCAAACTCCTCAAGCTGCTTCGCATGCTCGGGGTTCGTCATGTCAGCCAGAATCCCTGCATGAATATACGGGTGAAGGGTTTTGACGCGACCATCCAAGCATTCAGGGAATCCGGTGACTTGAGACACCTCAGTGACCTTGACGCCCAGTTCCATGAGCCTCTTGGCGGTCGAACCAGTGGAGACGACCTCTGTACCTGCCTTCACGAACGCGTCGGCGAGTACTTCGATTCCCTCCTTGTGGAAGACGGAAACCAGTGCCCGTCGTATCGGCCTGTTCGTGTTTGTCATCCTTGTTCCTCCTTGGATTGTTCGGGTTGAGACATATGTGAGCGCGGCTGAGACGTGGAACGGACAGCTGCAGGAACAGTGGTGCTGGAAGACTTGACTTTTCCAACAATCCAGAATACCGAAAAAACAAGTGCTGTGCCAATCAGCGCGACAAGCCAGGCTGCGAGAAGTCCCAACGCCGCTGCATGGCCGATGGTCTGGGTCGAAGCCATCACGTCGACGCCTACGTGTGCGAGGCGATGCTGCCCAAGCGATCCGTTGGACACGGTGAACAGGAGCGTCGCACCAAGGGAGAGCAGCGCTGCGCTGATGCAGAACGTGGCTGCGGGGTACGCCAGATGGATCGCCACCGAACCGCGCAATTGCGCATCTCGGACGTCCAAAGGCCTGTAACGGAATCCCTGAGGGAGGAACAGCACCAGCAGGCCGACCACCAGCGCGGTGGCGAATGGAATGCTCATGGCCACTGTCCGCCACAATTCGCTGGTGACCGGTTCGGGAAGAATACCGAACACCGGGACCGCCGGCAAGTCGTTCGATTGACCGACCCAGAGGGTGAAACTGGCCAGTTCGCCGATTGAGAATCCGGCTCCGAAGAGCCACGACATCGCCCAGATCACCAGATTCGGCATCCATATGATCATCGCGATGGTGGTGAGGATACGCGACCCGTTCTCCATACCGGACATCGCGAATATGGAACCCACGGCATTATGGTTCAAGACAATCCAGATGATCACCGTTATCGTTCCGGCCAGCAAATACAATGCCATGATCAACGCACTGACCAATCCGCCGAGCTTGACGCAACGGGTCGCCTGCGGGGACAGCACGGTTCCGGCTGCCCGGGAGACCGCATCGATGATGGACGAATGCGTAATGCCGGCGAGTCCATAGCCCAGCGCATACACCAACGCCGATTTGGCGAGCACAAGCCAGCCGGCATCCACCAATCCCCCGCCCAGCGACAGCTGGAAGCACTGGTTGATGATCAGCCATGTGATGAGTCCGGGCAGAAAGGCATGGATGCTGACGGCCTGCAGTCGTATCGCAAGGGCATCGATGAGCCAGATGAGCAGGATGGTGAGCAACAACGGTGTAATGGTAAGGGTCACCGCGTCGGTGATGAAACCGGATCCCTCGCTCAGCAGCACTATGGCCTGCGTAAGGGGCACAGTGCTGGACGTGAGGTTATCGCCGCCCTCTTCCATGGATATGACGAGAAGCATCAACGCTATGAAGCATCCCAATGCGATGGCATACACGGCCATGGCTGCAAGGGACACGACGATTCCTCGCAGCCATTGGCGTATCACTGTTTTCATGGAGACCGTTCTGTTGGCTATGCGGGCGATCAGGCCAGGTCGATCTTGGCGAGCAGGTCGCGCATGATCTGCGCAGCCTGCCCCGGGGTCTTGCCCACCGGGATGCCAGCTGCCTCCAAGGCGTTCTTCTTGTCCTGTGCAGTGCCCTTGCCTCCGGAGACGATGGCCCCTGCATGACCCATCTGCTTGCCTTCGGGTGCGGTGAATCCGGCGATATATGCCACGACGGGTTTGGTCATATGCTCCTTGGCCCATGCGGCGGCCTCTTGTTCGGCAAAACCACCGATCTCACCGATCATCATGACGGCCTTGGTGTTCGGATCCGCTTCGAATGCCTCCAATGCCTCCAGCAGCGTGGTACCCACGATGGGGTCGCCGCCAGCGCCCAGGCATGCGGTGAAGCCGATGTCCGAGAGCTCGCCCATCAGCTGATAGGTGAGCGTACCCGACTTGGACACCAGTCCCAACGGCCCGCGGGAGACGATGCCATCCGGGATGATGCCCAGATTGACTCCGGGATTGCCGAGCGTGATAAGACCGGGGCAGTTCGGTCCGATGATGCGAACGCCTTTCTGCTGGGCCAGCTCCACGAAATATGCGGAGTCGGATACCGGAATGCCTTCGGTAATGACCACGACGAGCTCGATGCCGGCTTCGACCGCTTCCACTACAGCGCTCTTGGCGAAACGCGGCGGCACGAACACCACACTCGCCTTGGCTCCGGTGGCCTCCCGCGCCTCACCGCAGTTGGCGTATACGGGGATGCTCGCATCCTGGCCGTCATGAGCGGCGGAGAATGTGACCGAAGTCCCAGCCTTACGCGGGTTCACGCCGCCGACGATATTGGTGCCCGCCTTCAGCATGCGTGCAGTATGGGTCATGCCCTGATGGCCGGTCATACCCTGAACGATGACCGGTGCGCCATCCTCAATGAACAGCATCAGCGGACCTCCTTGGAATGGGTGGATTCGGCGGCGAGCTGTGCCGCCTTGTAGGCTGCGCCTTCCATGGTTTCGGATACGTGGATGGTCGGTCTTGCGGCTTCAGCCAGGATATGAAGTCCTTCCGCCGCCGCATTGCCGTCGAAACGCACCACGATGGGCTTGGGACTTCCCAGCGTCTTGACCGCCTCGAGAATGCCATTGGCGACCTCGACACACGAGGTGATGCCACCGTAGACGTTGATGAACACGGATTCCACCTGCGGATCGGAGAGCACGATTTCGAGGCTGTTGGCCATGACCGTCGCTGAGGCGCCGCCGCCGATATCCAGGAAATTCGCCGGCTTGATGCCGGTGCCCTGTTCTTCGCCCGCACCCGAGACGGCGTCCAACGAGCTCATGACCAGGCCTGCACCGTTGCCGATGACACCGACTTCACCATGCAGATGCACGTAGTGCAGGCCATGCTCGCGCGCCTTCTGCTCGAATGGGTCGGGAACGACCGGGTCGATGAAACGGGTCCAGCCGTCATGGCGGAATGACGCGTTGTCGTCCAATGAGATCTTGGCATCCAACGCGCAAAGCTGCTTGGTGGATTCGTCATCAGGGTCACCGATTTTGGCCAGAGGATTGATCTCCACCAATGTGGCGTCGTTGTCCTTGAAGCATTTCCACATCTTGAGCAGAATCTGAGCGGCCTGATCCACATCAGCGTGGTAGAAGCCGATGGCTTCGGCCATCTTGGTGGCCGCCTCAAGATCGAAATCGCCCAATGCTTCTATGTGCAGCCTTTTGACCGATTCGGGATGCTCTTTGGCAATCTCCTCGACTTCCGTGCCGCCATTGGCGGTCGCCAGCACGTCGAAATCTCGAGAGGTGCGATCCACCGAGATGGAGACATAGTATTCGTGCAGCACGTTCTTCGCTTCGGCCACCAGCACGCCAGAGACCTTGTGACCATGGATGGTCATCGGAAGAATGCTCTCTGATTCCAGGATGGCTTCATCCCGGTTGTGCGCTATCTTCACGCCGCCAGCCTGGCCGCGGTGACCTATTTTGACCTGTGCTTTGATGACGCACGGGTATCCGATTTTATCTGCGGCTTCAGCGACTTCATGGGAGTTCTGTGCGAAGATGGCACCCGGAGTGGGGATGTCCTGTTCTTCCAGCAACTCTCGCGCCTGATACTCGTAAAGATCCATGGATCCTTCCCTGCTGAAATGAATAATCCGGCATGTAACTGTACATGCTACATGCCGGAAGAGTAAAAACCGAGTCTATTGTCTGAGATATCAACGAAACGCCCAGACGGGCCTCTTGTGCATATTGCTCACGCTGGCATCGAAATCAAGGAAGTCACCGGCACGTCACCGAGCTTGTCGATGCCATCCAATCCGTTGAGACGCATGACGAAGCTGAATCCGGCCACCTTCCCGCCGGCCTTTTCGATGAGGTCTGCGGCGGCTTTGGCAGTGCCGCCGGTCGCGATGAGATCATCCACGATGAGCACTCGCTCGCCATGAGCGACCGCGCTGGTTTCGATTTCCACACTGGCTGTGCCGTATTCGAGGTCATAGGATTCCCCGATGGTCTCGGGCGGCAGCTTGCCGGCTTTACGCACTGCGATGAATCCCTTGCCGAGCTGCGCGGCGAGAATCGGCCCGAACAGGAAACCACGGGACTCAAGACCTGCTACCGCATCAAACTGTTCGGGGGCGACCGGAAGCGTTTCGGCGATCGCGGCAATCAGGATCTGCAAGCCCCGCGGATCTGCGATAACCGGCATGAAATCACGGAAGATGATGCCTTCCTTGGGAAAACCTGGTACGGAACGAACCAGTGATACCAGATATTCGGCATCCTCCTTGCCTACGGTGTTCAATGCCTCGATAGTGATGTCCGACTGTGCCATGTTGCTTTGCCTCTTTGGTCCTGACCGGGTTCTTCGCCGTACGTTACTGCACGGACTGTTGCCTTGCGGATTCGATGTGTTACTTGGTCTCGCCGTTGTCGGCGGACTTGGTTTCGGCTTCGGCAGTGACGCCTTCGATCGGCTTCTGTGCCTCGGCGTCGTCCGTCGGGGTCTCGTCGGCGTTGTCCGGCAGGGGGTTGCCGTTTTCGTCTACTTCGTCGTCGGATACATAAGCCGGACGAGTGTATTCACGGGCGATGGCGTTGAAGGAGAAACGCATCTTGGAGCCTTCGGAGTCAATGACGATTTCCTCGTACTGCTCATCGACCTCGACGACCTTACCGATCACCTGACCGATGGTGATGATCTCAGTACCAGGCTTGAGATTGCGGCGAAAGTCCTGTTTTTCGGCCTGCTGCTGCTTGGCTTTCTTGGACTGCCACCACATCATGCCGCCGATGACCACGACCATGACGATAAGCATTGCGTATGAAGGATCCACGGAACACTCCTTTAATAAACCATCGCGATCCAAACATCAGGCGTCTGACTGCCGCCATGTTGACATCCGACCACGTTATGCAAACAGGCTAAAGTCTAGAAGAGCTTGCTGACATCATCCTTGGGCGTAATGCCCAGATGCGCCCATGCTTTCTCGGTGGCGACGCGCCCTTTGGGCGTGCGCATCAGGAAGCCTTCACGCACCAGGTACGGCTCGCAGACGGTCTCCACGGTTTCGGACTCCTCCCCCACCATGGCGGCGAGGTTGTTCAAGCCTACCGGTCCACCGTTGAAATTGCGGATTATGGCGTTCAGCACCGCAATATCCAGCCGGTCCAATCCTTCGGAATCGATCTGGTAGAGCGCCAGAGCCTCTTTGACATCCGAGGGGCGCACCATGACCAGATCATGGACTATGGCCCAGTCTCGGACTCGTCGCAGCAGACGATTGGCGATTCGCGGCGTGCCTCTGGACCGCAGGGCGAGTTCATGGGCCGATCCTTCATCCAGATTCACGCCCAGCACATTCGCGGATCGTTCGATGAGCTTCTCGAGTTCCTCATGAGGATAGAAATCCAGATGCGCCGTGAACCCGAAACGCGCGCGCAACGGACTCGGCAGCATGCCTTCGCGTGTTGTTGCTCCGATCACGGTGAATCGCGGCAGAGTCAGCGGAATTGAACTTGCACCCGGACCTTTGCCCACCATGACGTCTACACGGAAATCCTCCATCGCGATGTAGAGCAGCTCCTCCGCCGCACGCGGCAGACGATGGATCTCGTCGATGAACAGCACCTCGCCGGTATCGAGCGAACTGAGAATGGATGCCAGATCGCCCGCATGCTGCACCGCAGGTCCGGAAGTGACACGAATCGGCACTTCCAGTTCATTGGCGACGATCATGGCCAGCGTGGTCTTGCCCAAGCCCGGAGGACCGGCCAGCAGAATATGGTCAGGCGGCACATCCCGCTTGCGCGCGGCATCCAGAAACAGCTGGAGCTGGGCTTTGAGCCGTGGCTGCCCGATGAACCCATCCAGCACATGTGGCCGCAGTTCCTCGTCGCTGACCGGCTCATTGCCGATGGGCTGCGATGACACCATGCGCAACGATTCCTCGTTGGCCCCAGTATTCGACGTGCCGAAATCAACGGATTCGTTCATGAACGTCCCCTATCCATCAAGGTGAGAGCGAATCGCAGGACCCGTGGCACATCGTCATCGGACAGCGGCGTCGCTATGTCGTTGTCCGCGATGGCTTCGGCGACGGCCTGTTGGGCGTCCTGTTGACGCCATCCCAGCGACATGAGTCCCTCCACCACCTGTTCGGAACCGTTGTCCACTGTTGCGCGGCTCGACGATGCGGTTGGGACGCTTTCGTCTTCAATCGTGTTCAGGTCAATCGAACCTTTGAGCTCCAGGATGATTTTCTGCGCGCCTTTTTTGCCCAGTCCCGGTGCTTTGGCGAGTGCGGTCGCATCATTATCGGCTATGGCTTTCACCAGCTGAATCGGCGTGAGTGTGGAAAGCAACGACTGTGCCACCTTTGGGCCGATGCCGGAGACCTTGATCAGTTGCAGGAATGTCATTTTGGCGTCGCGGTCGAGAAAACCATGCAGAGATACAGCGTCCTGTGAGATGTTCATATACGTGTAGACACGTGTTTCCTGCCCGGCATGAAGTCTGCCGAGGTCTGTTGACGACATGCGCACCTCATACCCCACGCCGGAGACGTCGATCAGTGCGATATCGGATTCCACTGACTCGACTCGTCCGGTCAGCATCCCGATCATCCGCATCTCCTTTCGCTCGGCTGAATGCTGCTGTTCAGCATTCGGATCAAACGCTCGAACAACTGTTCGAAGTATACTATATGCCCTCCACTACATGCCGCGATCATGATTAATACGGCGACGTGTCGTATGCTGAGCGGCTTCGGCCCATTGACGCTGTGCAGCGGTCAGATGCTGCTCACGTTCCCCGCCTTGCAGCGCGCCCGCAGGTCGCAGGGCATGGCATATGGCCAAGGCAAGCGCATCGGCCGCATCGGCCGGAGTAGGCATCTTGGTGAGGTTCAGAATGCGCGTCACCATGCGCTCGACTTGGACTTTCTGTGCCTGGCCATTGCCGGTAATGGCCAATTTCGCCTCGGTGGGGGTGTGCAAAGCCACCGGAATGTTACGCTGTGCTGCGGCAAGCATGGCGAGACCTGCTGCCTGGGCGGTGCCAAGCACCGTGTTGCGGTTGGATTGTGCGAACACTCGTTCGATGGAGACGCTATCCGGGGCGAAACGATCCATTTTCTCGGACAGTCCGTTGTAGATGGCGAGCAGGCGCAGGTCTTGGGAAATGTCAGGAGAGGAACGTACGACGTCGACGTGAATAAAAGAAAGCCGGCGATGTTCGCCGGCTTCGATCACGCCGACCCCGCAACGTGTAAGCCCGGGATCGACGCCAAGGATGATCACTGCGGATTACTCCTCATCCAGCTGAGCCATGACCTCATCGGAAGCGGTCCAGTTGGAGTAGATGTTCTGCACATCATCAAGATCGTCAAGGTTGTCGATGAGCTTGGACACCTTGCGGGCATCCTCAAGGCCCAGCTCGACCTCGTTCTTCGGCTGCATGACCTGATCGGCGGAATCGTAATCAAAACCAGCATCCTGAAGCGCCTTGCGCACCACGAACAGGTCGGACGGGCCGGTGATCACGGTGTAGACCTCACCGTCGTCGGCCACATCCTCGGCACCTGCCTCGGCAGCGGTCTCGAACAGCTTGTCGTAATCCACGCCCTCGGACGGAACCACGATCTGGCCCTTACGCTCGAAGTTGAAGGAGACGGAGCCGGAGGTGGCCAGGGAGCCATTGCCCTTGGTCAGGGTGGATCGCACTTCGGCCGCGGCACGGTTGCGGTTATCGGTAAGGCACTCGATGATGAGGCCGACGCCGGCAGGAGCATAGCCCTCGTACACGATGTCCTCGTAGTTGGCGGCACCGTCTTCGTCACCAGCGCCACGCTTGACGGCGCGAGCGATGTTGTCGGCCGGCATGGAAGCCTTCTTGGCCTTGTAAATGGCGTCATACAGAGACGGGTTGCCATCCGGGTCGCCACCGCCCAGACGGGCGGCGATTTCGATGTTCTTGATGAGCTTGGCGAAGAGCTTGCCGCGCTTGGCGTCGATGGCGGCCTTCTTGTGCTTGGTGGTCGCCCACTTGGAATGACCTGACATTAATGCTCCTAGCGATTAATCGAATGATGTCAAACGAAATGATTGTAGGCCGGTAATCAGACATCGCCGATTGCCGGCCTAACTGTACAGGGTTGGAGGATGTTGACGATCAGTCCTCGGTGGCGGCCTTGAAGTCGTCTGCGGAGTTGACCTGGACGCGCTTCTTGATCACGGTGAGGATCTTCGTGCGGGCCTCGTCCACCGGCACACCATTGAGCTGGCTACCGTCACGGAAGCGGAAGCTCACGGCGTTGTTGTTCATGTCCTCCTCGCCGACGATGAGGATGAACGGCGCCTTGGACTTGGAGGCGTTGCGGATCTTCTTGCCGAAGCGGTCGTCGGAGGAATCGATCTCGCAGCGGACCATCTCGTCCTCGAGGGACTTGATGAACTCCTCGAGGTGCGGGGCGAACTCATCGGCCACCGGCACGCCGAGCACCTGGACCGGAGCAAGCCATGCAGGGAACGCACCGGCGTAGTGCTCGAGCAGCACGGCGAAGAAGCGCTCGATGGAGCCGAACAGGGCACGGTGAATCATCACCGGGCGCTGGTGGGTGCCATCCTTCGCGATGTACTCGAGCTGGAAACGCTCGGGCAGGTTGAAGTCGAGCTGGATGGTCGAGACCTGCCAGGTACGGCCGATGGCGTCGCGGGCCTGCACGGAGATCTTCGGGCCGTAGAAGGCGGCGCCGCCCGGATCGGCCACGAGATGCAGACCGGACTCCTTGGCGACCTCGGCAAGCGTGTTGGTCGCCTCCTCCCAGATCTCATCGGAGCCCACGTACTTGTTCGGGTCCTTGGTGGACAGCTCGAGGTAGAAGTCACTCAGGCCGAAGTCCTTGAGCACCTTCAGCACGAAGGTGAGCAGGTTGGTCAGCTCGCCCTTCATCTGCTCGCGGGTGCAGTAGATGTGGGAATCATCCTGCGTAAGGCCTCGCACACGGGTCAGGCCGTGGACCTCGCCGGACTTCTCGTAGCGGTACACGGTGCCGAACTCGAAGAGACGCAGCGGCAGCTCGCGGTAGGAGCGCTGGCGGGACTTGAAAATAAGGTTGTGCATCGGGCAGTTCATCGGCTTGAGGTAATAGTCGAAGCCGGGCTTGGTCACGTTGCCTTCGTCGTCGTATTCCTCATCGAGATGCATGGGCGGATACATGCCGTCCTTGTACCAGTGCAGGTGGCCGGAAGTCTCGTACAGGCCGCCCTTGGTGATGTGCGGGGTCTGTACGAAGCTGTAGTGATACTTGCGGTGCATCTCGCGGGAGTAGTCCTCCATCGCGTTGATCACTGCGGCTCCCTTCGGGTGGAACACGGCCAGGCCTGGACCGATCTCGTCGGGGAAGGAGAACAGATCCATTTCGGCGCCGAGCTTACGGTGGTCGCGCTTGGCGGCCTCCTCGAGACGGGTCTGGTAGGCCTTGAGGTCCTCCTTGGAGGCCCATGCGGTGCCGTAGATGCGCTGCATGGTCGGGTTCTTCTCGCTGCCACGCCAGTAGGCGGCGGCGGAACGCTCGATCTTGAAGGCCTTGATGAAGTGCGTGTTCGGCAGGTGCGGTCCGCGGCACAGGTCCTTCCACACCACGTTGCCGTCACGGTCGACGTTGTCGTAGAAGCTGAGCTCCTTTTCGGAGATCTCAGTGGCGGTGGACGGGTCGAGGTGCGCTTCCTTGTCCTGAATCAGCTCGATCTTGAACGGCTGATCAGCTTCCTCGGCCAGCGCCTCCTCCTCGGTGACCGTGCGGCGGCGGAAGGACTGCGCGGACTTGATGATCCGCTGCATGTGCTTCTCGATGTTCTTGAGGTCATCGGGGGTGAATGGCTGGTCGACCTGGAAGTCGTAGTAGAAGCCGTCCTTGATGATCGGGCCTACGCCGAGCTTCGCGTTCGGGAACAGCTCCTGAACCGCCTGGGCCATGACGTGGGTGGCGGAATGGCGCATGATGCCCAGACCGTCCTCGCTGTCAAGTGCGACGGATTCGACCTTGTCGCCGTCGGACAGCGGCGTGTACAGGTCACGCAGTTCACCATTGAGGCGCACTGCTATGATGTTCTTGTCATCGGAGAACAGCTCGACACCGGTTGTGGTTGCTTCCACCTCCTTTGCTTCGCCGTTGACTGTTATGGAGATGGTAGCTTGCGCCATGATTTGTCCTTTGCTATCGGGGTCCGCGGTACTAATGTGCAGGCCTGGACTGGTTAATCAACAGTGGACACGATAGGTTGGGTGTACGACATTGCCACCACAACGGTTCCGGCGTTTGAGGGATGCATCCGGTGATGGGGCGATGGAATGAAAAAGACCTCGATGCAATATCGAGGTCTTATGCAATGGAGCGGACAACGGGACTCGAACCCGCGGTCTCAACCTTGGCAAGGTTGCGCTTTACCAACTAAGCTATGTCCGCATAGAATTCCGCCGTGAGAAGCGGAATTCAGTGGGCGATGTAGGAATCGAACCTACGACCCCTTCGGTGTGAACGAAGTGCGCTAGCCGCTGCGCCAATCGCCCGAAACATTTCGGTATTCAGTTATATATGACGAATCACTTCGCCTTGAGTGGGCGATACAAGATTCGAACTTGTGACCCCTTCCGTGTCAGGGAAGTGCGCTACCTCTGCGCCAACCGCCCGGGTCTTTGGTCAACACATTGGAATAATCCAATGCCTGAGAGGTGGGTACGAGAGTCGAACTCGTCTATACGGCTTTGCAGGCCGCTGCCTAACCGCTTGGCTAACCCACCGTAAGGTCTGTCAACTCATCGGACCTAGAGCGGACAACGGGACTCGAACCCGCGGTCTCAACCTTGGCAAGGTTGCGCTTTACCAACTAAGCTATGTCCGCGATGCTCTCCGCAGTGGTTTCCCCTGCCGAAGCACGAGTGATTACTATACTCACATGCATCGCATTCGTCCAGCCACGGCGTGTCGTCTCTTTCTTGGCGCGCTCGCTTATGGCTGAAGCGCGCTTGCTGTAAGGCTTCAACACGTTACCCTGAAGGTATGAGTGAAGAAGCGCATATGACGGGGCCTGTGCTGATTGCCGCGTTCGAAGGATGGAATGATGCGTGCCAGGCTGCCACGAATGTCATTCGGCATCTTGTCGGCCGATACGAATCACGCGAAGTCCGCCATATCAACTGCGATGGCTATTACGACTATCAGGTGTCGCGTCCGATGATGTGCCACGCTGCGGGTTATGCGAATCTCATATGGCCCCAGACCACGTTCTATGACATCGCTCTGGATGACGTCCGTCATATCTATGCGCAGATCGCGCCGGAGCCTAACTACCGGTGGCGGCAGTATTGCAGTGAGAGTCTTGCCATTGCCGAGGAGCTCGATGTCAATCAGATCATCACGTTGGGGTCGATGTTTTCCGATTGTCCGCATACCAGGCCATTGCCGCTCTCGGTCAGTGATGGGGCTTGCCAATGCGAGGGTGATCGCGAATACAACGGTCCGGTGGGCATCCCCACCGTACTGGATGCGTCTGCTGCCGATCAGGGATTTGCGCATGCTTCGATGTGGGTCTCAATCCCCCAATATCTGGGCAGTGACGAATGCGCCGCAGGGACCATGCGTCTGCTGCGAGCATTGGGCGAGCGTATCGGTTTCTCGTTCGATACCGGTGATTTGCAGGCCAAAGCAGATCATTGGAAGGCCCAGGCGTCGGTGCTGGTCAGGTGCAACGATCAGCTGGGTGACTATGTCAGTCATTTGGAACGTGAATACGATCTCAAATGCAAGGCCGACGATGAGGCCTCGCCGGGAGCGCCTCAGGCAGAACAATTGGTCAAGGAAGCCGAGGACTTCCTCAGGCACATCGGCGATTAGCCGGACGGTGAAGGCCTGTGAGGGCTCGGACATTCGAGGCGTCGGACAATCATAAAGGGCTGTGAGGCTGTCGGCGGTATCAAGGCGGTACCCGTAGCCTGAGCGGTACCCCCAGCCTGAGGCGCGTTGCGTCGTGCATACAGTTGTTTTTTCTGTAAAAAACAAAGGTGTTGCATCTGTATGGACAGTTGCAACACCCTGTGTTCAGGACTGTTCTGATGTGTTACCCGGCATTCCTCACGGGACACAGCGGAACGGCACCGGTTACGCCGCAGCCGCGACCGAGGGGTCGATGGCGGGCAATACGCCGAGCAGCAGCAGAATCGCCACCACGACGGCAAGGCCGATGCGGTAGATCGCAAATGCCTTGTATGAGAAGGTCGATACGAACTTCAGGAAGCCGATGATGACGATGTATCCAAGGACAAAGCAGACGATGGCCGCTACGATGGTCGGCCCCCAGCCGGGGAACAATGCATCGGACTTGTAGTTCTTGAACGCCTTCACCGCCTCAAGCAGACCGGAGCCGAATACCGCGGGGATGGCCATAAGGAAGCTCAGGCGCACCGCGGCCTCACGCTCATAGCCGAGTGCACGACCGACGGTGATGGTACCGCCGGAACGGGAGACGCCGGGAATCAGCGCCAAAGACTGGCCGAGACCGAACAGGAACGCGTCCCGGTAGGTCATATCGGCCATCGTCTTGGACTGGCGTGCGCGCGCATCCACGATCCACAGCAGGATGCCGAAGAGGAACAGTACGGTGACCGTGATCCACAGGTTGCGCAGCGTGGTCTCGATGATGTTCTGCAGTGTGAAACCGAGGATGACGATCGGGATGGAGCCGACGATCACATTCCAGCCCATGGTGGCGTAGTAGTCGCCCTTGCCCATGCGGGATTTGAAATCCTTGCCGTTTCGCCCGAACAGGCAGGCGAACCAATGGGTCAGGATATTGATGATGTCATGGCGGAAATACAGGATGACGGCAAGCTCGGTGCCGATTTGGATGATTGCGGTGAACGCGGCACCGGGGTCGGAGCCAAGCATCAGATCACCGAAGATGCGGATATGGGCGCTGGAGGAGACCGGGAGATACTCGGTCAGCGCCTGAATGATGCCAAGAACTATGGCTTGGAAGAAATTCATAACCCCTCTTGTTTCCTTATCTAGTTATGACGTTGAACACACTACCTAATGGGGTGTAGAACACCGCTAAGAATAAGAAATGTTGACATACATGGCTTCTACAATGGGACTCGACATCAGCATGAGGAAGGGAACCGCGATGGCAACATATCGTAAAAGCAGGCTTTTCGCCCCGCAAGGATTCTTCGAGTGTGAAGGGCGGGGCCTTGAATGGCTGGGCGCCGCTCGTCCGCAGGGAGGCCCCCGTGTGGTTCAGGTATACGGTTGGGGCAAGGATTACCTCGACATCGAGCGGGTGAGCAGCTCCTCCCCGACGGCGAAGGCCGCCTATGATTTCGGTGTGGCTTTGGCTCATATGCATGATGTCGGAGCTCGGTATTTCGGTTCCGCCCCTGATGGCTACGAAGGCACCTGCTATTTCGGACCGCTGCAGGATCCGGTGAAAATGGATACTGGCACGTGGGATGATCCGATCAGCTATTTCGCCGACGGCCGTCTTCGCCCGATGGTGGAGCTGGGCGTCAAGCGCGGTGAGCTTGACCATCGCGATGTGGAATTGACGGAGAGAGTCATTGAGGCCTTGCCGGATCTCATGGGCCGTGCCGCTGACGACAAGCCGGCGCGTGTTCACGGTGACCTGTGGAGCGGCAACGTGATGTGGACGGCCGATTCCGGCCATAGCGAGGCCGTGCTCATCGATCCTGCAGCACATGGCGGCCATCGTGAGGAGGATCTCGCCATGCTCCACTTGTTCGGCATGAGTTACCTTACGCAGATCATGGAAGGGTATCAGTCCGCCCATCCGCTGAAGGCCGGCTGGCAGGAACGTCTGACGCTGTGGCAGCTCTACCCCATCGCCGGTCATTGCGTGTTCTTCGGTGGCGGCTATGTGAGCGAATACCGTTCCATGTGCCGTTCGCTGCTGGGCTGATCGTACAGACCCAGCGAAAACGGAAAAGCCGCTCTCCCCTACTGCCGTAAGGGAAAGCGGCTTATTCCAACGCTTGCTCAGCTGAGTGCGTCCTTCAGCTTGGAGAAGAAGCCTTTCTTCTGGGTGCTGTTCTGCGGGCGTGATGCCTGGGATACATGTGAGGCGCCAGCATCATGGGATGCTGCGAACTGTTCGATGAGACTGCGCTCGTCGTCGCTGAGTTTGGTCGGAACCATGACGTTCACATGTGCGATGAGATCGCCGCGCTCTTCGTTGTTGCGGATATTCGTGACGCCCAATCCCTTGAGCGTCACGGTGTCCTCCGGCTGGCATCCGGCGGGGATGCTCACGGTCTGTTTGCCGTCGAACGTATCGATATCGAGGTCGTGGCCGAGAATCGCCCAACTCATAGGAACCTGAATCCAGCAATGGAGGTCGTCGCCGTCGCGCGTGAATTGTTTGTCCGCTCGGATTCGGATATCGATGTACAAGTCGCCTGCTGCGCCGCCGCCTTCTCCGACCTCGCCTTGATTGGCGAGGCGCAGACGGGCGTTGTCGCTGATGCCGGCGGGGACGGTAACGCCGACATTGCGCGTGGAACGCACGCGTCCATGACCCATGCAGCTCGGGCATGGATTCTTGATGATGGTGCCATGTCCCTCGCAGCGTTCGCACGGCGCGGATGTCATCATCTGACCGAGCATGGTGCGAACGACCTTCTGCATGAATCCTCGACCGTGGCAGTCCGGGCATGTGACCGGCTGGGCGCCTCCCTGGGCTCCTGAGCCGCCGCAATCCTGGCAGAGGGAGAACGTATTGATCTTCACATGGGCGGTGCCGCCGAACACTGCGGTCCTCAAATCGATGGAGGCGGATGCCAGCGCATCCCGCCCCGGCTGGGTGCGTGGCACCGGTCCCTGCGCTCCCCCGCCGAACGCCGAACCGAAGAACGTGGAGAACACATCGTTCATGTCGCCGAATCCGCCGGAGAATCCGCCTGCGCCGGCGTTGGGGTCGTTGGGGTCCACGCCGGAATCATACATTCGTCGCTTATCGGGATTCGACAACACCTCATAGGCGTTGTTCACTTCCTTGAACTTGTCCTCGAACTCGGGCCCCGCGATATCCGGATGGTATTTGCGGCTTAGCTTGCGGTAGGCCTTCTTGATATCAGCATCGCTGGCATTGCGGTCGACGCCTAGGGTTTCGTAATAATCTGCCACTGATATGTTCCTTTTGTGTTCGATTGATCTGCGGGTTATTGTGCCACAGCCCTCGGTCAGTGCGAATGGTGCTGATCGGCTGCAGGCCGGTCTTGTATGCCGTTCTCGGAAATGAACGCCGTGAGGTATCGGGCGACTGCCTTGACGGCCGACATGGTGGCCAGATAATCCATGTGCGTCGGGCCGATCGATCCGACGAAGGCCACTGGCTCACCGGCGTCCGTGGAACTGGACGATGATTCCCCATCCTGTGCGTGGTCGGCCACAGCGTTGCTGTGGCCGTATCCGCTGCTGACCACCGAGGCATGCAGCAATCCAGGAGTATGGCTTTCGGAGCCGATGGCCACGCCGACGCCGGTGGCGTTGGTTTCTTCACTGAGGTTGCTCATCAGCTTCATCAGCACCACCTGCTCTTCAAGCGCGTCAAATAGCGGTGCGAGGTCGGACAGTGAACGCGAGTGCGCCAGATGGGATGCGCCGGACATGTACAGTTCGTTCGCACGTTCGTCCAATGCCATCGAGGCGAAGGCGTCCGCCAGTGCGCACGCCACTTCGTGTACCGTGGAGAATCCGGCTTCCTCAGCAATGGAGCGTACCTTTTCCGCCGCCGACGACAGCGACAGCCCACTGCATTGCTCGTTGACTGTCGAAGAAATCCGATTGATGTCGTCGACAGCCGGCATGGCGGACACGGCAAGGCCATGCTGCGCTACCTGACCCGTATCGGTAATGACCACGGCAAGCAGCGTTGTCATTGCGACAGGGACCATTTCCACATGCCGAAGCGTCGCCTTGGCGAGCGAAGGGGATGCCACTACGGCGACCTGACCTGTGATCTCCGACAGCAGCCGGGCGGCTCGTTGCAGCGCGTCCTTCAGGCTGACGGAGCCGGAGAGGAAACTGTTGATACCTCTTCGCTGCGCCTCGCTGAGAGGCACTACCGTGGCCAGTCGATCCACGAAATACCGGTACCCCTTTTCCGTGGGCACGCGGCCCGCGGAGGTATGGGGCTGGATGAGATACCCCTCATCTTCAAGCCCCGCCATGTCGTTCCTTATGGTGGCGGAGCTGACGCCGAGATCATGGTCCCTGGTCAATGAGGTGGACCCCACCGGTTCCTGGGAGCGAATGTAATCCTCGACCACGGCGCGCAGTACCAGCATGCGTCTAGATTGCGCCATGCGCGCCTCCTTATATATACGACAATTCACCGATTGTTCATGTAGTGGTACGTCCCTACGTTGTCCATCGACCAAAGCAACGACACGCGGAGGGACTTCCGGCACCTATCGGCGTGTCTTGCAAGCTATACGCCGCAATGGCAACGGCAAACGCGCCTGTACCTATTGTATTAGCACTCATGAGTTTCGAGTGCTAACGCGTTCGTCGGGAGCGAAGCGATGTGAATTGTGAACGCTAACAGCACACAAACTACCAAAACACGCCAAATATGCACCACAAACGTCGTCTTGCGACGCTAGCATGGAAAACGCAATGTGAGGGCGTCATGCGCCCGGCACAAGCCGGATACGCGGCCCGACCAATTGGAAGGAAAGTAAATCCATGACCGAATTCAAGGAGACCGAGCTCGACGAGCGTGCCATCAAGATGGCAAAGGTCCTTTCGGCTGACGCGGTTGAGAAGGCTGGTTCCGGCCACCCCGGTTCCCCCATCTCCCTGGCGCCTGTTGCCTACACCCTGTACCAGCACTTCATCAAGCATGATCCCAACGATCCCAACTGGGAAGGCCGCGATCGCTTCATTCTTTCCGGCGGCCACGCCTCCCTCACCCAGTACGTCCAGCTGTACTTCTCCGGCTACGGTGTGACCCTGGACGACCTCAAGCACTTCCGCGGCGGTGCTGACACCCGCACCCCGGGCCACCCCGAGTACGGCCTGACCCCGGGCATCGAAATGACCACCGGCCCGCTGGGCCAGGGCTTCGCCTCCGCCATCGGCTTCGCCTACGGCGAGCGTTTCCAGCGCGGCCTGCTCGACCCGGAGACCCCGAAGGAAGACTCCCCGTTCTACCACAAGATCTGGGCCATCTGCGGCGAGGGTGACATCGAGGAAGGCATCTCCGGCGAGGCCGCCGCTCTGGCCGCCAACCAGAAGCTCGGCAACCTGACCGTGATCTTCGACGCCAACCGCATTCAGATCGAAGGCGACACCAATCTGGTGCTGGCCGAGGACGTGCTCAAGCGCTTCCAGGCCTACGGCTGGTACACCGACGAATTCAGCTTCATCCAGCCCGATGGCTCCTACAAGGAGGACATCGAAGGCCTGGCCGACGTGATCGCCAAGGCCGAGGCCGCCGCTCCGGACCAGCCGAAGCTCATCAAGGTCCACTCCCTGATCGCATGGCCGACCCCGGGCAAGACCAACGATCCGTCCTCCCACGGCTCCAAGCTGGGCGCCGAGGCCGTCGCCGGCCTCAAGAAGATCCTCGGCTACGACCCGGAGGAATCCTTCCACGTCGACGAGGAAGCTCTCGCCCACGCCCGCAAGGTCGCCGAGCGCGGCCTCGAGGCCCACAAGGAATGGGACGAGAAGTTCGACGCTTGGCGCAAGGCCTACCCGGACAAGGCCGCCCTGTACGACCGCATCAAGGCCGGCAAGCTGCCTGAGGACTTCGACAAGGCCATCGACGATCTCGAGGCCACCTTCGAGGTCGGCAAGGGTGTCGCCACCCGTGGCGCCTCTGGTTCCGTGCTCAACGCCATCGCCGCTGTCATGCCTGAGCTCTGGGGCGGCTCCGCCGACCTCGGTGGCTCCAACAAGACCGATCTCAAGGGCGCCGCCACCTTCGCTCCGGCCGAGTGCGCCACCGTTCAGTGGCCGAACTGCAACGAGTTCGGTCGCCAGCTGCACTTCGGCGTGCGCGAGTTCACCATGGGCTGCATCACCAACGGCATCCTGCTGGGCTCCCACACCCGTCCGTTCGGCGGCACCTTCTTCATGTTCTCCGACTACGAGCGCTCCGCCGTCCGTCTGGCCGCACTCATGGAGATCCCGAACCTGTACGTGTGGACCCACGACTCCGTGGCCGTGGGCGAAGACGGCCCGACCCACCAGCCGGTCGAGCACCTCGCCTCCTTCCGCGCCATCCCGCAGCTCGAGGTCATCCGTCCTGCCGATGCCTTCGAGACCGCTGAGGCCTACCGTTACTTCTTCGAGAAGAAGAACACGCTGCCGGGCGCCATGGTGCTGACCCGTCAGGGTGTGCCGACCCTCGCCGAGACCGCCGCCAAGGCCAAGGAAGGCGTCAAGAAGGGCGCTTACGTGCTCGTCGACACCGAAGGCACCCCGGACGTCATCCTCATGGCTTCCGGCTCCGAGGTCCAGTGGGCCGTCTCCGCCGCCAAGACCCTGGCTGAGAAGAACATCAAGGCCCGCGTGGTCTCCGTTCCTTCCATGGAATGGTTCGAGGAGCAGGACGCCGAGTACAAGGAGGCCGTGCTTCCGGCCGCCGTCAAGGCCCGTGTCTCCGTCGAGGCCGGCGTTGCGATGCCGTGGTACAAGTACCTCGGCTCCTACGGCAAGCCCGTCTCCATCGAGCAGTTCGGCCTGCAGGGCAACGGCGCACAGAACATGATCGACCTCGGCATCACCGCCGAGCACGTGGTCGAAGCCGCCGAGGCATCTCTGGCCGAAGTCGCCGCCGCCAAGTGATCATCTGATCATCACCAGATAATTCAACAAACTGTTGGCTTCCCTCGTTACGAGGGAAGCCTCAAACAAGGAGAAAAACAATATGACTGAAGCAACTCAGCGCACGTCCGACAACGGCGTTTCCATCTGGCTGGACGACCTGTCCCGCTCCCGCATCGAGTCCGGCTCCCTGCAGGACCTCATCGCCAACAAGAACGTTGTCGGTGTGACCACTAACCCGTCCATCTTCCAGAAGGCCCTGAGCCAGGTCGGCCCGTACGACGAGCAGCTCAAGGAGCTCGGCAAGGTCGACGTCGAGACCGCCGTGCGTGAGCTCACCACCACCGATGTGCGCAACGCCACCGACATCTTCCGCGAGATCGCCGAGGCCACCGACTTCGTCGACGGCCGTGTCTCCATCGAGGTCGACCCGCGTCTGGCCCACGAGACCGAAGCCACCGAGAAGCAGGCTGTTGAGCTCTGGGAGAAGGTCAACCGCCCGAACGCCATGATCAAGATCCCGGCGACCCTCGAAGGCCTGCCGGCCATCACCGCCACCCTGGCCAAGGGCATCTCCGTGAACGTCACCCTAATCTTCTCGCTGGAGCGCTACGAGCAGGTCATCGACGCCTACATCGAGGGCATCGCCCAGGCCGCTGCCAACGGCCACGACCTCAAGCACATCGGCTCCGTCGCTTCCTTCTTCGTCTCCCGCGTGGACACCGCCGTGGACAAGCTGCTGGAAGCCAACGGCTCCGACGAGGCCAAGGCCCTCGAGGGCAAGGCCGCCGTGGCCAACGCCCGTCTGGCCTACGAGCTGTTCGAGAAGAAGTTCGCCGAGGATCCGCGTTGGGCCGACCTGGCTGCCAAGGGCGCCAAGGTCCAGCGTCCGCTGTGGGCCTCCACCGGCACCAAGAACCCGGCTTACTCCGACTGCAAGTACGTGGACGAGCTGGTTGCCAAGCACATCGTCAACACCATGCCGGAGAAGACCCTGAACGCCCTGGCCGACCACGGCAACGGCGCTCCGTCCATCGAGGGCACCTACGAGGAGTCCCACGCCATCATCAACAAGCTGGCTGAGCTGGGCATCAACCTCAAGGATGTCACCGACAAGCTGGAGGCCGACGGTGTCGCCGCCTTCATCAAGTCCTGGGATTCCGTGCTCGCCGACGTGCAGTCCGGCATCGACCGTGTGAACGCCTGAGATTCCTTCAGTTGCGCATCGCGTGTCCATATATCGGCTGAATAGCTGAACCATTGAGGCTCCCGACCCACGGTCGGGAGCCTCAATGCGTATGGTGGAGTGCGCACGAATCACAAACACGCGAGAAGAGGATGTCCGCCATGCAATCGAACGCACGCCAGTTGAATACACGCCGTCTGGATGTACGCCAGCGGTTGGCGATGACCTTCACATTCTTTTCGATGTTCTTCGGGGCTGGAAACCTGATTTTCCCGCCGTTCGTGGGCGCTCAGGCCGGTTCCGCCGCGGTGCCCGCGGCCATCGGGTTCATAGTCTCGGCAGTGGGCCTGCCGATTCTTGGCGTGATGGCGGTGACGTTCGCTGGAGGCTTCGACAAACTGGCCATCCGCGTCTCCCCCAGGTTCGCACTGTTCCTGGGAGTCGCCATCATCCTGACCATCGGCCCGTGCTTCGCCATCCCCCGCACAGCCACCACCTCATTCGAGATGATGGTCGCCCCGTTCACGCCGAACGGTTCCGTTTGGATTGCACGACTCATCTACTCGTTCGTGTTCTTCGCACTGGCGTTCGCCTTCGCCCAGCATCCCGAAAAGCTCTCCAAAGTACTGGGCCGTTTCATGGGCCCGCTGCTGCTCGTCCTTATCGCCGCCCTGTTCGTGTCCTGCCTGGTGCATGGCATCGGCACACCGGCCAAGCCGATGGGCGACTATGCGTCCAATCAGCTGGCTCGCGGCTTCCTCGACGGCTATCAGACCATGGATCTGCTGGCCGCCCTGTACTTCGGCATCGTGATCTCGGCGAACATCCGCGCGCAGCAGGTGGACGACGAGGTGCAGGTGCAACGCGAGACGGCGTTCGCGGGCCTCGGCACCGGCGTGCTGCTGGTGCTGATCTATGGCGCACTCGCCTATGTGGGCGTGGTCTCCGGTGCAATTGCCTCAATCGATCCCGCGACGGACACGGGCGCCACGGTGCTCACCAACCTCACGTCCTCGGTGTTCGGCGCGGCGCACGGTGTTCCTCGGTCTGGTGTTCGTCATCGCATGCCTGAATGTGTGCACTGGCTGATTTGCACATGCGCCACCTATTTCCATGCGAAGTTCCCCACCGTCGCCGGCCGGAAGGTGAGCTACCGCACCTGGCAGGTGCTGTTCACCGTGTTCAGCTTCGTGGTGTCGAACGCCGGACTGAGCGCGATCATCAAGGTGTCCGTGCCAGTGCTCTCCGCCCTGTATCCGATGGCCATCGTGCTGGTGCTACTGGCCCTGACCCATCATGTGTTCGGTGAACGCTTCCCGCGCGTGTACTTCTGGACCGTTCTGCTGGTCGGCATTGTGGCGGTACTGGGCTGTATCGAATCGTTGGTGCAGGTGTTCGGCGGCTCGCTGCCGTGGCTCGCTGCAGTATTGGGACTGTTGCCGCTGCAGTCCTATCAGCTCGGCTGGCTGGTCCCGGCTGCTCTAGGTATTGCGATCGGCGTGATTGATTCGTTCGTCCGTGGTGCCGCCGACGGACGGGTTCACGGTCGGGCCTAACGTTCGGCAGTCAGGTTGGTGGAATGGTCGGGATTGTTGGTGAGATGAACGAAGGCACACCGCGGAGTATTCGGGTAAGGTACGTCACATATGCCGTTTCATATGACGCTGTCACGAGGGCGATCGTCGGAGCGGCTGACTGGAACGAACGAGCCGGATTCTGATGGGTCTGGTTCATACCAACAGTTCAAAGGAGACGAACGACTATGACCTATGCGAAGAACGCGCCGTTCCGTGCGGATGTGGTGGGCAGCTATCTACGTCCCGCCGAGCTCAAGGCCGCCCGCGCCGACTTCGAGGCGGGCCGCATCGACGCCGATGCGTTGAAGTCCGTGGAGGACAAGGCCATCGTGGATCTGGTGGCCAAGCAGAAGGCGGCGGGACTGCATGCGATCACGGATGGCGAGTTCCGTCGTGCCTATTGGCATCTTGATTTCATGTGGAATCTGCAGGGTGTCAAGCGCGGCACGGCTCCCATCCAGTTCAAGGGCTCCGATGGCACGGCCGTGGTCGAGGCGGCCGGAGTGGACGGCGAGATCAGCGGCGAACACCACCCATTCGTGGAGCATTACCGGTTCGTCAAGGCGCTCGAGGATGACAACACCCGCGCCAAGCAGACCGTCCCCTCCCCCGCGCAGACGCTGTTCGTGCTGCAGCAGGGCATCGCCGAGGACGCGAACAACCCGTACAAGGACAATGACGCTCTGGCCGAGGCGATTGCCAACGCCTACATCCAGGTGGCTCATGACCTGTACGAAGCGGGCTGCCGCACGCTGCAGTTCGATGACTGCACATGGGGCGCGTTCGTGTCCGAGGACTTCAAGGACACCGTGTTCGGCGTCGACGCCAAGACCGTGCAGCGCCAGTATGCGGCGGTGAACAACGCGGTGATCGCCGCAGTGCCGGACGACATGGTGGTCACCACGCATATCTGCCGCGGCAACTATCAGTCGCAGTGGTTCTCCGCCGGCGGATACGGCCAAGTGGCGGATGTGCTGTTCGGCGAGGAGAACGTGGCCGCCTACTATCTGGAGTTCGACGACGACCGTTCCGGTGACTTCGAACCCCTTGCCAAGGTCTCAGACGGCAAGCAGGTGGTGCTTGGCCTCATCACGTCGAAGAAGCCGGAGCTCGAGGACCCCGAGACCATCAAGGCCCGCATCGCCGAGGCGGCGCAGTATGTGCCGCTGGAGCGCCTGTGCCTGTCCACGCAGTGCGGGTTCGCCTCCACCGAGGAAGGCAACCATCTGACCGAAGACCAGCAGTGGGCCAAGATCGCTCTGGCCCGTTCCATAGCCGAAGAGGTGTGGGCGGATCGCTGACCGGTTGCGCATGAACGGTTTCATGCCTGCCAGTAGTAGCTGAAGAAGTCGGCGATCTTGTTGGTGGCGTCCTTGAGCACCTCGATACGAGGCAGATAGACGATGCGGAAATGATCGGGTTCGCCCCAGTTGAATCCACCGCCGCGGGTGATCAGGATACGCTCGTCGTGAAGCAGGTCGAGGGCGAACTGTTCGTCGTCGCGGATATTGAACTTCTTGACGTCGATCTTCGGGAAGATGTAGAACGCGGCCTTCGGTTTGACGGCGGTCAGACCGGGGATCGCGTTAATGGCGTTGTAGATGAATTCGCGTTGCTCATACAGTCGTCCCCCGGGCACGATGTAGTCATTGACGCTCTGGTGTCCGCCAAGTGCCGTCTGCACGATGGATTGTGCGGGAACATTGGAGCAGATGCGCATGTTGGCCAGCATATTGAGGCCTTCGATATAGTCCTTGGCGATGCGCTTGTTGCCGGACAGCACCATCCATCCGACGCGGTAGCCGGCGATCATATGGGACTTGGACAGGCCCGAGAACGTGACGCAGAACAGGTCCGGCGCAAGCGAGGCGATGGAGATGTGCTTCAGTCCGTCCATGACCAAGCGGTCGTAGATCTCATCGGAGAAGATCATCAGCTGATGCTCGCGCGCGATATCCACGATCTGCTGGAGCACTTCCTTCGGATACAGTGCGCCGGTGGGGTTGTTCGGATTGATGAGCACGATGGCAACCGTACGGTCGGTGATCTTGACGCGGATGTCGTCGATGTCCGGATACCATTCGGACTGCTCGTCGCATACGTAATGCACGGCGGTGCCGCCGGCAAGGTTCACGCAGGCGGTCCACAGCGGATAATCCGGGCTCGGGATGAGCACCTCGTCACCGTCATCCAACAGCGCGGACATGCACAGGTTGATGAGCTCGCTGACGCCGTTGCCGGTGTAGATGTCGTCGATGGTCACGTTCGGCAGGTTCTTGAGCTGCGCGTACTGCATGATGGCCTTGCGCGCAGAGAACAGGCCCTTGGACGGAGAGTAGCCTTCGGTGTCGGTCAGCTGATGCGCCATGTCGTAGACGACCTCGTCCGGTGTGCGGAAGCCGAACGGCGCGGGGTTGCCGATGTTCAATTTGAGGATGTGGGTGCCGTCCGCCTCCATGCGTGCCGCCTCGTCCACCACAGGTCCGCGCACATCGTAGAGCACGTTGTCAAGCTTGTGGGATTTGCCGAATGTGCGTCGACGGCCGGCCGGAATCTCGGATTCCGACGGAGTTGCAGGATTGGATGGCATGGGCGTGGCCGAGTCGCTATGGCTGTCTGCATCTGAAGCGGCCGTCACCGGTTGCGCCGATCCAACGATGTCGGGCGTGCTGGATGCGCCGCGCAGCCAGTTGACGTCCACGTCCAGTTCATTGGCCAGAAACTCCAGTACGTCCTCACGGGGCATGGTCTTTCCCGCCACATACTGGCTGATGTGGCTTTTGCCCATTTTCACGGCTTGGCGCTCCGCGGCATGAACCAGGTCGATCTGTTTCAATCCCCTACTGGTCATCGCATTGCGAAGACGCTCTGCAAACACCGATACGCTCATCATGCCTCCAAACCTGAGTTCAATTTATATTGAACAACGGTTCAAAGCATACGCCCGGTTCAAAATAAGTTCAATTCCTAGTGTGTTCCATTGAACATACGGGAATCGCGGTATGTCTTGCTACTCACTTCGATGGCAACAGGGAACTGATTTCGCCACGTGACGGGCATGTGGCAGGCCCCCGGCGTGTCACCGAAACCGCTGCGGCCACATTGGCGACACGGACGGCATCCACGAGTGAAGCGCCTCGGATCAGTTCAGCGCTCATCACGCCTACGTGACAGTCGCCGGCGCCATTCGTATCGACGGCATGTACGTGATGAGAAGGCACCAGTTCCGCCGGCTCGCCTGGTGCGGCGCATAGCCAGGCGCCGGATGCGCCTGACCGCAGGATCACCGGGGCCAGGAGTCGCTTGCTGAGTGCCGCGCACGTATCCTTTGCCTCGTGCAGGGCATCGCCGGACAATCCCATGCGCCGAGCCAATGCCAATGACTCCTCATAGTTGCATGACCAGATCGGTCTATGGGCCACAATGGCATCCAAGAGTCGATCCTCCGAACCGGCCGCCACTGAGGATGGATCGAATACCGTGGTGAACCGATGCTCACAGTATCGCTGCAGGAAGGCCAGCAATCCGCGGGAAGTAGGGTGGGCGAACGTATATCCATTGATATGCACGATATCGTCGTCAGCGGGTTCAATCCCATCGAAGCAATGTACATCGCCCTGTGTCTCGGCGCCTCGCACAGTGACGAAAGTGCGTTCGGCCCGTGCGTCGGTCATGGCGATGCAGATGCCGGAATCCCGGGTGTGATCTGTCAGACCGATATGCTCGATGCCGTCATTGGACAATGCCTGGCGTATCTGATTGGCCCATGGTCCCGTACCGATGATGCCGCCATGTGCCGCACGCACGCCCATCTGCCGTACGGCATGGAGAATGTTGAAGCTTGACCCCACCTGTGCCACGGCCTTGTCGGCAAAAGCGTCACCACCCGGTTCAGGCACCTTGTCGATGCGCATCGTCAAATCGACCAGCATCTGTCCCAGACTGATGACCCGACCTTCACTGGCCAATCCCGTCGTGGTGGCGCCCAAGGCCTCGCCGTTGGCTTCGGAATTCATGCTTGCAGCCTTTCATTCACACGCAGCAAGGCGTCGGCCGTTCCGGCGAGATCAAGTCCATTGACCTCCTGCACGGTATGGACCAATGATTCGGGGAATGCCTGCACGCCATGTGCGGCGCCCAGCATGGCACCGACCATGGCCGCGATGGTGTCGGTGTCGCCGCCGAGATTCGCGGCCACGCAGATGGCATCGAACGGACGCTCGGCATAGCGTGTGGCGATGGCGAACGCCGCAGGTACGGATTCGTTCGCCTCGACGCTGGTGCCGATGACCGCCCGCAGCTGATCGGCGAACATGTCATGGTCATATATGTCGCCGGCGTGTTCTCCGGCATGCTCCTGCGCCCAATTGATGGCCCAGCGGGTGCGGGCGATCACCGAGGCCTTCGGCGTCCAATGGCCAATGATCCTTCCCTCGAAGCGGTTCATGGCAGATAAGCAGTCACATAATTGCATCCAACAGCATCGCTCACGCGCCTCGGCACCGTCCAACGCATAGCTGACTGTCGCGGCGATGAGCATCGTGGATTCGATGCCCTGCTCGGTGTTATGCGTTACGACTGACGAGCGACGTGCGATTTCGGCCAGATGCGGGTTTGGACGATCGGCGATGCCGATAGGGCATGATCGCATGGCGCCGCCATTCGTGGTCCCCGCGATGCCGGTCGTCGCAACATCCACACCTGCCTTGAACAGTGCCAATGCGTTCTTGGTGGACGGTCCCAACAGGTCCAAGGAGCCTTTTGCCCTCATCGCCGACTCCCAATCGAGCAGGGACTGCGCATACCGATGGATGTCGAGCTCGCCGTGTCCGGCGATGAGCTGGTTTGCCAACAGCAACGCCTGTTCTGTGTCGTCGGTGATGCTTCCCGCCGGCATGCTCGGTGCTATCGGCTGGTTCGGTGACGCATCCACGAACGTACGTATGGCCTTGACGCCATACTCGGCGCGGATTCGGTCGGGAGACATGCTTTGCGTGGGCATGCCCATTGCATCCCCGATGGCGAGACCAGCCAGCGCACCATAGGCGCGGCGCTGCAGCAGACTGTTATCCATGCTTCTTACTGTAGACGCGTCTCAATCCATTGGGCCACGCCATCGTCGTTATTCGACGGGCAGACCTCGTCCGCGATATCCAGCACCTTGGGATTGGCGTTCGCCACTGCCACTCCCCTGCCTGCGGTGCGCATCATGTTGATGTCGATAAGGTCATCGCCGAAAGCCACCGTGTCCTCCGGCTTCACCCCCAGACGATCGCACAGGATGGTGAGTGCGTGCTCCTTGCTGGCTTGAGGGTTCATCAGCATCCACATCACGCCCTCGCTGATGGAGACGGTGAAATCGTCGGGGATCAATGTACGCAGTGTATCCCACTGGCTCTTGTCCGGGAACACGGTTATTTTGTCGGCTATTCCGGCAGGCACATTGCCGTTCGGTTCGACTTGGAAGTTCGTATAGCGGAATTCCTGGGTTTTCCAGTACTGACGGACATCGAAGTTGGTGTATCGCACATCGTTCATCACGATGCCGCATTGCAATCCAGGCATGTGCTCGAGCATCATGCGGCATACTTCGCAGGCCCGTTCGGACGGGAAGCCGATTTTGACCAGATCGGGATCGTCATCCGCTGCCGGTGAGGTCAATGATGCGAAATCGGATTGCCCCGGTGCGAAATCGATCAGCGCGCCATTCAGATACACCACCGCATCGGCAGGCAGCATCTGCGCAAACCTCAACCCTGTACTGACCGGACGGGCGGTGGCGATGGCGAACAGGTATCCGGCGTCATGGGCGCGGTTGATGGCTTCGATGCTGCGCTGAGTGATGGACCTGTCTTCAAATACTGCTGCGTCATGCAGCAGCGTGCCATCCAAATCGGCGACGAGCAGTTTGGGGTTGGTGGTCAGGGGTTCAGTCACAGCAGTCCTTTGCAGTGGTCGCGTACCAGTTCGGCGGAATGATGGAGCTTGGCATGCTCCTCGCCGGTCAGGTCGAGTTCGACGATCTCGTTGGCGCCATTCGCCCGCAGTTCGGTGGGCACGCCGAGAAACACGTCATGTTCACCGTATTCGCCGTCCAGCAATGTGGATACAGGCACGATGCGTCGTTCATCCCACAGAATGGTCTGTACGATGCCGGATACCGTGGAGGCGATGCCGTAATTGGTGCCATGCTTTGCCGCGACGATCTCATCACCCCGGGTTCGGGTCTTGTGTTCGATTTCCGCTGTGGACACCGAGGAGAATCGATCGTGATTGTCGGCGAGGAATCGGGCGAATGGCTTGCCGCCGAGGGATACTGTGGACCATGCGGTGAACTGGGAGTCGCCATGCTCGCCCATTACGAAACCGCCCACGTTACGCGGATCCAATCCGGTCTCCTCGCCGATGATGGTCTTGAGACGGGATGTGTCGAGGGCGGTGCCGGTACCGATCACTTGCGAACGCGGCAAACCGGAACGTTTCCATGCATACCATGCCATGACATCGACCGGATTGGAGACCATGACGATGACGCCGTTGAACCCGGACGCCATCACATGATCGACCACGTCTCCCACGAGACCGACCGTGAAGCCGAGTTCCGCCATTCGATTCGAGTTGGTCGGCGGCTTGCGCCCCACGGTGATCACGACTATGTCGGCATCCTTGCAATCGCCGTAGTCTCCGGCATGCACCTTGACATGACGGTCCTGGAACTCGCTGCCGTCGTCGAGGTCATGCGCCTCCGCCACCGCCTTTGCCGGGAAATGATCGATAAGCACCAGCTCATTGCACAGACCATGCGTGACTATCGCGTATGCGGCAGTGGATCCCACTTGACCGGTGCCGACGATAACGACTTTGTTGCGGTTCATCGTAACCATATTTGTCCTGTTCGTACTTGTGTTTATGCAACGTGGCTTATGAAATGGCGGTGCCGTATGGCTCAAGATATCGAAAACGAATGCGACCCATGATCGTATTCGATCATGGGTCGCATTATGTCTACACGATGTTCAGCCGATGTTGAACTTCGTCATCATGTCAAGGCCGATAATCAGAGCAACCCAGATCAGGGCGATGACAACGGTCCAACGATTCAGGTTCTTTTCAGCGACACCGGACGTGCCCGCGTTCTGCGTCAGACCACCGCCGAACATGTCGGACAGGCCGCCGCCCTTGCCCTTGTGCATAAGGATGAGCAGCGTCAGCAGGCAGCTGAGCAAGACGACAATGACTTCTAGCGTGATCTTAAGAGCGGTCACTAGGTACCTCCGGTTTGAACGAACTGAAGAACAGCATAGCGCATATGGAAGAAAAACGCGGCATCATGACCGGAAATTTGTGCTTTTCAACGTAAGGCGTGCGATTTTTGTCAATTCCTCGGCGTTGAGCGAAGCGCCACCGATCAGGAATCCGTCCACATCCGGCTGGGAGATAAGCTCTGCGGCGTTCTTCGAGGTGACGGAACCGCCATAGAGGATGCGCACGGTATCGGCGACATGCCCATCGAACGTGGATCTGAGATCGTCGCGAATGGCGTTGGCGGCCTCCTGCGCTGTCTGCGGTGTGGCCACCATTCCCGTGCCGATGGCCCACACCGGCTCATAGGCGACGATGAGCTTGGCGGCTTCGTCGGTGTTCAGGTCGCGGGTGACATCATGCACCTGCCCTACTGCGAAATCGAGCTCGATGCCCTGGCGGCGTTCTTCAAAGCTCTCGCCCACGCAGAGGATCGGCTGCATCCCCGCCGCGAGCACGGCGCGAACCTGATCGACGATGTTCGCATCATCCTCAGGATGATATTTGCGCCGTTCCGAATGACCGACGATGACGTAGGTGCAACCGAGACTGGCCAGCATATCCGCCGACACATCACCGGTGAACGCACCCTGATTGGTCACGGATACGGATTGCGCGCCATAGTTGATGCGCAGCTTGTCCGCTTCGACAAACACCTGCACGCTGCGCAATGAGGTGAAGGAGGGGAACAGGGCGACCTCGCACCGTTTGAAGTCGAAATGCGCGTCGCGCAGCAGCCAGACCAGTTTCTGCACGAAATATGTGGCTTCCAGATGGTTGAAGTTCATCTTCCAATTGCCTGCCACCAACGGAATGCGCTTGGACGCCATGATTCCCCTTCTTATGCTGTGGAGCGTGGGCCCCTCATGCAGAGGGAGACCCACGAAGCGAAAAGGCGGCTGTCGCCGCCCCTTCGCCTGTAATCAGCCCTTCGGGCTGGTTGCTTTACGGCTCGACTACTCGAGTACCTTCAGACCCGGCAGCTCCTTGCCCTCAAGGAACTCGAGGGAAGCGCCACCACCTGTGGAGATGTGCGAGAAGCCATCCTCCGGGAAGCCGAGGTTGCGGACCGCGGAAGCGGAGTCGCCGCCGCCCACGATGGTGAAGGCGCCGGCTGCGGTCGCGTCGACCAGACCCTGGGCCACAGCCTTGGTGCCGGCTGCGAACTCCGGAATCTCGAACACGCCCATCGGGCCGTTCCACACGACGGTCTTGGAGTCGACGATCTTGTCGTGGAAGAGCTTCTGGGACTCCGGGCCGATGTCCAGGCCCATCTTGTCGGCCGGGATGGCGTCAGCGGCGACAACCTCCGGGGCGACCGGGGTATCGCCGGCCGGGAAGCCGGGGTTCACGACGATATCGGTCGGAAGGACCAGTTCGACGCCGTTCTTCTCAGCGGTTTCGATGTAGCCCTTGACCTTGTAGAGCTGATCCTCTTCGAGCAGGGAGGTGCCGACCTCGTAGCCCTTGGCCTTGAGGAAGGTGAACACCATACCGCCGCCGATGACCAGGCGGTTGGCCTTGTCAAGCAGGTTCTCGATCACGCCGAGCTTGTCGGAGACCTTGGAGCCGCCAAGCACCACGGTGAACGGACGCTCCGGGTTCTCGGTGGCCTTGGAGAGGGCCTTGACTTCCTTCTCGACCAGCAGGCCTGCGGCGGCCGGCAAATCGGCGGCCACGTCGTAGTCGGAGCCCTGGGCGCGGTGGACGACACCGAAGCCATCGGAGACGAAGACCTCGCCGAGTGCGGCGATCTTCTGGGCGTACGGGGCGCGCACGGCTGGATCCTTGCTGGTCTCCTCCGGGTTGAAGCGGACGTTCTCGAGCAGCACGACGTCGCCATCGTTCATGGCGGCGACCTTGGCCTGAGCGTCCTCGCCGTAGGTGTCCTTGGCCAGCGGCACAGTGATGCCAAGCAGCTCGCCGAGTCGCGCTGCGACCGGAGCCAGGCTCAGCTCGGGGACGACCTTGCCCTTCGGACGGCCGAGGTGGGCCATCAGGATGACCTTGGCGCCTTCTTCGCGCAAGGTCTTGATGGTCGGCAGGGCGGCCTTGATACGACCATCATCGGTGATCGTGGTGCCGTCCAGCGGAACATTGAAATCAGCACGCATCAGAACGCGCTTACCCTTGAGATCTCCAAGATCCTTGAGTGTCTTCATGAATATCCTTTCCTTGACGTTCGACGCCAAAGTGGCCAGTTTTGCCAATTCGCATAATACAGGCTTTTGAGAACAAAACACCGCATTGCCTCGCAGGGCGAATGCGGTGTGGTCAATTCACTGGCACAGTGGGCGGGAAGAGCTATTTTCCTTCCGCCGCACGCGCTTTCTCGGTTTTCTCGGCCAGCTGGAGCAGCCGGCGAATTCGGCCCGCGATGGCGTCCTTCGTGATCTGAGGCTCGGCGATCTTGCCGAGCTCTTCGAGGCTCTTGTCCACATGGTCGACACGCAGCTGGCCGGCTTGCCTCAGATTCTCGGGGATGTTGTCACCGAGTACTTCGAACGCGTGCTGCACTTTGATGCTGGCTTCTGCGGCGGCCTTGGCGCTGCGGCGCATATTGGCGTCGTCGAAATTCGCCAGGCGATTCGCCTTGCCCCTGGCCTCGCCATCGGATCGCTTCCCGGTCCATTCCCTCGCCGAGCGGGTGGCGCCCATCAGCTTGAGCATGCGCTCGATGGCATCGGGGTCCCTCAACGTAACGCGCTCGGAACTGCGCAGCGTGCGGTGCTTGGCCTGAATGCCCAGACGACGCGCCACGCCACACAATGCCATGGCCGCCTCTTCGGACGGGCATGCAATCTCTAGGAAACTCGCCTTGCCCGGTTCGGAAAGGAAGCCTCGGGCCAGGAACGCGCCACGCCAGGCGGCCTTGATCTGAGCGATGGAACCATTGACCACTTCGGCGGGAAGCCCCTGAACCTGCTGTTTGCGCCTATCGACGAGGCCGGTCTGCAACGCCAAGGCGACTACGTTGCGGGTGACAAACACCACGTAGGTCTTCATCGGGCCGTTCGGCGCCTGACGGGTCAGATGCTTGATTTCAGACTCGTGGCCGAACACGTTCTTCAACGTGTCTCGCAACCACTCGGCCGCCGCGAGCGAGGCGCATTCGAATTGGATTATGTATGAGTTCTTTATGCGGTGAAGTCCGCCGCCGAATCGAATCATGGCCGCCGCCTGGGCTTTGATTGCGGCTGGCGAATCGCCATCAAAAGCTGCCAACTCGCTTTTGACATCGTCCAGAAGAGCCAAGATCCAACCTCCTACAGTCTCGTTCTTCTCAATGCTTCTGCTGCATCGTGCCATCGCACGTCGACAACCATCGGGTTACCGTGATACCTAATCTCGTGGACATTTAAACCCGTTCGATATGGTTTTTGGCCACCGTCTTCTCGCAGTGTGATCACTCATGATGAGCGGCGATCATGCTGTTCTCTTGCGGAGACGGTGACATCAAGGCCGTGCATGCGCAATCTTCGTGCGAGCTCCTCGCTCATGGCCACCGAGCGATGCTGTCCGCCGGTACATCCTATGGCGATGGTCACGAAATGCTTGTCTTCACGTGCATATCCCTCAAGTGCGGTCTCGATGGCCTTCTCATAGGCGTCAAGGAATTCCACGGCGCCTTTGCTGGACAGCACGTAGTCGGCGACCGGTTTGTCATGTCCGGTGAGTTCACGCAGGCTGGGCACCCAGAAAGGATTGGGCAGAAAACGAACATCGGCCACGAAATCGGCGTCGATGGGTGTGCCGTATTTGAACCCGAAACTGAAGATATGCACGGCGACGGTGGTGGGGCCTGACCCGAGCATCGTCTCATACAGTTTGGTGGACAGCTGATGGATGCTCAACGCGCTCGTATCGATCACCCAATCCGCGCGCTCCTTCAGATTGGCGAGCAGATGCCGTTCTTCGAGGATGCCGTCGATCAGCCGATTGCCGTGCTGGAGCGGATGCGGACGGCGCACGGATTCATATCGTTTGATCAGCACGGCGTCACTGGCATCCAGGAACAGGATCCGCGTCTTCACGCCGAGGTCGTCCAAATGGCTGAGCACGGCGGACAAATCATCGAAATAGCTGCGGGACCTGACGTCAATCACCGCGGCGAGTTTGTGGATGCCGCTGTCGGACCCGGAGGTGGTCATCATATCGACCAGTGGCACGAGCAGCTTGGGCGGCAGGTTGTCGACCACATACCATCCCATGTCCTCCATAGTGCCGGCGGCACGCGAACGCCCCGCCCCGGACATGCCTGTGATGAGCAGTACCTCGAACGCGTCGGCCGGAGTGGGACGGTTAGCGGTCGGCGTACCGGACTCCTGTCCGGCGTCATGTACAGCCTGCTGATCCATCACAGTGCCTCCTCCAATGCGTTGCGCATCGCTATCTCAAGTTGATCGTCCTCGGTGGTGGTGTCTTGAATACGATTGTCGGCGTCGCTGGGCGGGTCGTTGTCCCAGATTCCTGTCATCAGCAGCACTTGAATCAGAGCCTGATACAGCAGCATTTCCTCACCGCCGATGGCATGACCGCCATGATCGCGCCACGCATTCATCAACCTGGTGGGTCGGGGATCGTATACCACGTCAAGCAAGAGGCCGGAATCCGACGCGGCGTGCATGGTCTCATCGAGCATGGAGGCGATGCCGTCAGCTGCATGTCCGGGAATGGTGTTGATCACGTACGTAGCCCCCTGAGCGGTGGCCGTCAGCCTCCGGTCATCCGCCATATCGATTTCCTCATAGGGGGCGTGGCCAGTGAGATATTTGCTCGCCAAGGGACGCAGCGCGGCGTTCTTCCCGGGGTGACGGGAGGCCACAGTGATGTGGCCGATCTCCTGCATCATGCAACAGGCGGCGACCGCGGATGTGGCGGTGTTGCCGTTGCCGATAATCAATGCCGTGCCGGCGCGGTCGGGGCGGTGATGCAGGCCGAGTTCCCGATTGGCATGGTCGAACGCCAATTGTATGCCGATGACATCGGTGTTGAACAGTCTGATCTCCGGCCTGCCATGCGCCCACTGCGGGTCATCGACGGGATGCGACCAGTCGAATATGGCGGTGTTGGCCACCTTCAACTCTCGCGCCCACAGGTTCGTCGGCCTGCCATACGGCTGGATGGTCCGTTTCAGCGGCATGGTCAGACTGAGCCCGGCCCATGTGGGGTCGAGGTTCTTGAGGAATCCGTCAAGATCGTCCTCGCCCACCTCATGCCTGCCATACGCCCAATCATGCAATCCGAGTGATGCGTATGCCGCATTGTGCAGCACGGGCGAGAGCGAATGCGCGATGGGCTTGCCGAGCACCGCACAGCGATGGTTGATCATGTCCCCTCCTCTTCAACTGTTCCTATGCTAGCCGACATCATGGGCAGATGCCGTCAGCCGACATGATCGTTCATGCTATTGGGCGGCATGCAAAGCCTGGTACAGCGCTTCCGCTTTGGCCTGCCCGATGCCTTTGACCTGCATGAAATCCTCGATATCGGCTTCGCGCATGGCTTTGACCGAACCGAAATGGTTGAGCAGTCGTTTCTGATAGCTGGCTCCGATGCCGGGAATCTCGTCGAGCGCGCTGCGCAGAGCGCCCTTGCGGCGCTGCTGGCGGTGGTAGGTGATGGCGAACCGGTGCGATTCATCCCGGACACGTTGCAACAGATACATGCCTTCGGATTGGCGTTTGAGGATGATCGGGTAATCGTCGTCCGGAACCCACACCTCTTCAAGGCGTTTGGCCAAGCCGCATACGGCCACATCATCCACGCCGCAATCCGCAAGCGCCCTGGCCGCGGCCATGACCTGCGGATGCCCACCGTCTACCACGACGAGATTGGGCTTGTAGGCGAAATGGCGTCGGTCGGTGTTCTGCTGGATGACATCCGCCGCGTCGTCGCGCTTGGCGTCGCCGGTGCCCATATCCATCGCCGCCGTCTCGTGAGCCACCCGCTGCTCGGCGTCGATGCTCTCGCCTGAATCGCCGGCGATATTGCCATGCCGGAATCGTCTCGTCAGGGTTTCGTACAACGCCGACAAATCGTCGACCGCGCCCTGGCCGTCCTTGCCGCGGATGGCGAACCGACGGTATTCGGATTTCTTCGCGATGGCGTCTTCGAACACCACCATCGACGCCACCTGGAACGCCCCGCCGACGGTGTTGGAGATGTCGTAGCATTCGATGCGCAGGGGAGCTTCGCTCATGCCAAGCGCCTTCGCCACATCGTTCATCGCCTGGGTGCGGGCGCCCATATCCGAGATGCGGCTCATCTTGGCACGCTGCAGCGCCTGGCTGGCGTTCTCGTTGGCGCGGTCCATGAGCTGTCTCTTGTCGCCGCGCGAGGCGACGCGGATGGTCACCGCTCCTCCGCGTTGTCCGGACAGCCATGTTTCAAGCTCCTGGCGACGCGATGGTTCGATGGGCACGATGATTTCACGCGGTACGGGAGCTATGGGGGCGAGCAGGTCAATGCGTCCCGTGGTCTCCTGCCTACTGTTGCGCTCGCGGGTGGCTTGCGCACGGGCTGTGGCGTCGGTGGCGGTGATGGTCTGTGTCGAGCCGATGGCTTCGCGCCGCTCCGAGATGGCTGCGCCGCCAGTGGTGGCGTTGCGAGCGGCGGCGGCGTCGGAATACACCTGAACGATGAGGTCGGCCATCAGATCCGCATCGGCGATATCCTCCACACGTTCGACGCTCCAATTGCGTTCTCCGCGGATGGACCCGGCACGTACGTAGAAGGCATGGACCGATGCCTCGAGTTCGTCGCTGGCGAAGCCGAACACGTCGGCGTCCACATCCTGATCGAACACGACGGCGTTCTGCTGCACTACGGTTTCCAGCATCTGGATCTGGTCGCGCAGCCGGGCCGCCTGTTCGAATTCCAGTTCGGCGCTGGCCTCCTTCATCTCCCGGGTGAGCTGTGCGATATATGAGCGGCCAAGGCGGCCGGTCATCACGCCCACCAGCTGTTCGACAAGCCGTCGATGCTCCTCGGGGCCGATACGTTGCACACATGGCGCAGAACATTTGCCTATTGACGCGAACAAGCAAGGACGGCCGGTCAATTGCGCCTTATGGAACACGTTGGCGGTGCAGGTACGCACGGGGAAGGTCTTCAACAGCCTGTCGACGCTATGCCTTAATTCCCACACCTTGGCATAGGGTCCGAAATATCTGGTATCCCGCCGTTTGCGCGACCGGGTGACCCACACGCGGGGAATTCGCTCCCCCGTGCTGACCGCGAGATACGGATAGGTCTTGTCGTCGCGGAACTGGATGTTGAATCGCGGGTCGAATTCCTTGATCCACGTGTATTCGAGCGTCAGTGACTCGAGTTCGGTGGCCACGACGGTCCACTCCAGGCTTCGTGCCGTAAGCACCATGGTCTGTGTGCGTGGATGTAGCAGGTACAGCGGCTGGAAATAATTGGTGAGCCTGTTGCGAAGGTTCTTCGCCTTGCCGACGTAGATGACGCGTCCCTCCCCGTCACGCCATTTGTATACGCCCGGTTTGGCAGGGATGTCCGAGGTCTTCGGGCGGAACAGATCGCGGGAATCCCCCAGCAGAGGAGCCCCGTTCGCGTTCACCATAGCTTCATCTGTGGAGGATTGGCCATTGTTTCGCGACTGCAATGCTGCAGCGGTCTTTCGCCACTCATCCGGACTATGCCGTTCAATATCGTTCGTCATAATCCTCCTCCTATCCTACGAACAGATGACGCTACCGGCCAAGGTCAACTCGACATGAATGCTCATGCAGCACAATCACGTCACCGCTGATCCAGCATCGGCTTGAGGAAGCGGCCGGTCCAGGAGTCCGCGCATTCGGCGACCTGCTCGGGTGTGCCTTCGGTGACGATGGTGCCGCCGCCGTCACCGCCTTCCGGGCCGAGATCGATCAGCCAGTCGGCTCCCTTGATCACGTCGAGGTTGTGTTCGATGACGATCACGGTGTTGCCTTTATCGACCAGGGACTGCAGCACCTTGAGCAGTTTGTTGACGTCTTCGAAGTGCAGTCCAGTGGTCGGCTCGTCGAGGATATAGACGGTCTTGCCGTCGGATCTGCGCTGCAATTCGGTGGCGAGCTTCACACGCTGCGATTCACCGCCGGACAGTGTGGGTGCCGGCTGGCCCAGACGGATGTAGCCGAGGCCGACGTCCACCAGGGTCTTCAGATACCGGGAGATGCCGGTGTATGCCTTGAAGAAATCGGCGGCCTCCTCGATGGGCATATCGAGGATGTCGGAGACGGTCTTGCCGTTGTATGTCACTTCGAGGGTCTCACGGTTGTAGCGTTTGCCGTGGCAGGTCTCGCATTCAACGTAGACATCAGGCAGGAAGTTCATCTCTATTTTCAGTGTGCCGTCGCCGTGGCAGGCTTCGCATCGTCCGCCTTTGACGTTGAAGCTGAAGCGTCCCGGTCCGTAGCCGCGCACCTGCGCCTCAGGTGTCTTGGCGAACAGCGTGCGGATCTTGTCCCACACGCCGGTGTACGTGGCGGGGTTGGAACGCGGGGTCCGGCCGATGGGGTTCTGGTCCACATGGATGACCTTGCGCACCTGATCGACACCTTCGACGCGCGTATGCTTGCCCGGCACGATGCGGGCGCCGTTGAGCTTGTCGGCGAGCACCGGGTAGAGGATCGTATTGACCAGTGAGGATTTGCCGGAACCGGAGACGCCGGTGACCACGGTGAATACGCCGAGGGGGAAGCTCACATTGATGTTCTTGAGATTGTTCTCCCGCGCGCCAACCACCTTGAGCATGCTGGTCTTGTGGACTTTACGGCGATGTGCAGGAACGGCGATCTCACGTCGGTGCGCGATGTAATCGCCGGTGATGGACCGTTTCGCCTCGATGAGATGCTTGGCGGGGCCGGAATAGATGACTTCGCCGCCGTGCTCGCCGGCACCGGGGCCGATGTCCACCACCCAATCGGCCTGACGTATGGTGTCTTCGTCGTGTTCGACGACGATGAGCGTGTTGCCGAGGTCGCGAAGATGATGCAGGGTCTCGATGAGACGCTCGTTGTCCCGCTGATGCAGGCCGATGGACGGCTCGTCGAGCACGTACATCACGCCCACCAGGCCGGATCCGATCTGTGTGGCCAGACGTATGCGCTGCGCCTCGCCACCCGAGAGTGTGGCGGCGGCGCGCGAGAGCGTCAGATAGTCCAGTCCGACATCATTGAGGAATCCGAGTCGCGCCTTGATTTCCTTCAGCACCTCTCCGGCGATCATCTGCGCCGAACCTTCGAGTTTGAGGCCGTTCACCCACGCGAGTTCGTGCACTACTGGCATGTCGCAGACATCGAAGATGGACTTGCCGTCCACAGTGACCGCCAGAACCTCGGGCTTGAGCCTTCGGCCATGGCAGACCTGGCAGGGCACTTCGCGCATGTAGGATTCGTAGTATTCGCGCATGGATTGGGAGTCGGTCTCGTCATGGCGGCGCATCAACGTGCGGACCACGCCTTCGAACCCGGTGGAGTACTCGCGCAGACGTCCCCACCGGTTGCGGTAGGAGACGTCGACCTTGAAATCATGGCCGTACAGGATGTCATGCTTCACATCCGCCGGCAGGTCCTTCCACGGTGTCTTCATCGAGAAGCCCATGTCCCGCGCCAGTCCTTCGAGGATGTGGCCATAATACTGGGAGGTCATCTTCGTGCCGCTCCACGGTTCGATGACGCCTTCCGCCAGCGACTTGTCCGGGTCGGAGATCACGAGTTCCGGGTCGATCTCCAGCTTGAAACCGAGGCCTGTGCAGGCCGGGCAAGCCCCATATGGCGCATTGAACGAGAAGGTGCGGGGCTCTATTTCGTCAAGCTCCAGCGTATGTCCGTTCGGGCAGCTGCGGTGCTCGGAGAAGGGCTGCCTGCGTGCCGGGGAGCCTTCCTCCTCGTCCACGAAATCGATGACGATGCTGCCGTTGGCGAGCTTCAACGCGGTCTCCACCGAATCGGTCAGCCGTTGGCGGATGCCGTCTTTGACGACCAGTCGATCAACCACCACCTCGATGGTGTGCTTCTTCTGCTTGGCGAGCTTGATGTCATCGGAGAGCTGCTTCACCTCGCCGTCGATGAGCGCACGGGCGTAGCCGTCGGAGCGCAGCAGCTCGAGCATGTCCACGAACTCGCCCTTACGCCCTTTGACCACTGGGGCGAGGATTTGGAAACGTGTGCGCTCCGGGTATCCCAGCAGCGTGTCCACGATCTGCTGCGGGGTCTGGGAGGCCACCGGTTCGCCGCATTCGGGGCAATGCGGGATGCCTGTGCGCGCGAACAGCAGTCGCAGATAATCGTAGATCTCGGTGATCGTGCCGACCGTCGAGCGAGGGTTGCGGTTCGTGGTCTTCTGGTCGATGGAGACGGCGGGGCTCAGACCTTCGATGAAATCGACGTCCGGCTTGTCCATCTGCCCCAGGAACTGACGTGCATAAGCGGACAGCGATTCCACGTACCGGCGCTGCCCTTCGGCGAACAAGGTGTCGAACGCGAGTGAGGATTTTCCTGAGCCCGACAACCCGGTGAACACGACCATGCGATTGCGCGGGATCGCGAGGTCGACGTTCTTGAGATTGTGCTCGCGTGCGCCTTGAATGGTGATCTTGAGGTCGTTCGGGATATGCGAGATGTCGGCGACGAGCGTGCCGTCATGTTCGACGAGAGGGGCTTTCCTGATCTCGCGCGCGAGGAACGAGTCGCTGGTCATCACCTTTTCGACAATGACCTCGCCGTTCCTCCCCTTGCCCGTCTTCGAGGTCGTTCCCCCGGTCGCATGCCGTGCCCCATTCTGCGATGCCACCACCGCTGTCCCGCCTTCCGTCGTATTCCATGTGTCCGCACGCGTGGTGCCGACCCTTGTCGTTGTGGGCGCGCGTGCGTCTGATCCGTATTCAGGATACCCGATTCCACGACACGTTTCGAACAGGCGTTCGAAACGTGTCGATGGTCACTCCCCGATGCGCGGCTGCTCCTCGGCGAAGGAGTCGTCGTAGTCGTCCACGGTGGCTTCCCGCAAGCACGTGAGCCCGGTGTCGGGATCCTTGTAGGTGACGTACGCTTTGGTGGATACTTCGAGGATTTCGCCGGTCTTGCTTTCCGGCGCGGATACGATGACTTGGAATCCGAGGCGCGGCAGCACGGTGAGGGCGCGTTGCGTATACCGCCCGTCGGCCTTGATCAGGGCTTCATCCAGGAACAATGTGGTGTAACAGGGTTTGAGCCTGTTCTCCATACCGCCGCCAAGCAGATAGATCAGCGCGGCGCCATAGACGAATGACGTGAGCTCCTGCAGCGCGCCGCCGGATCGCCCGCCCGTGGAGGTGATGCGTTCGTCCATGCCGTCCTGATGATGCACGATGGCGTAGAACGAGGAGCGGCAGCGCGGATCGAGATTGTGGGCGCCGTATTGCTTGATGCCGTTGGCGTCCTTGACGTCCGCAAGCTCCTCTTTCAGCAGTGTGATCATCGAGGCGCATGCGGCGAAGGCGTTGTGGGCGCCGTCTCGCCGCGCCTGGTCGTCCGCGGTCTTGCCGCCGGTCTTCCATGCATTGAGCTTGGCGATGATGCGTTGCAGCTCTCGGGAGAACGTGCTCTCGGGGCTGCGCACATCGGCATGGAGGGACAGGCTGCCGTGTTTGGGGCCGAACTGCTGCCCCTTGAGCATGGCGTTGATGCGATCCAGTTGGTCGTGGATGTCGTCGGCATCGGTGTCGATGGCGCGTTTGATGGTCAGGAAGCTCATCAGCAGCTGGTCGAGGCACCGCTCGTATTCGGCGTCGGTGGCCGTGGTCGCCGCCAGCTGGGAGAGGCTGGCGAGCTCATCCATATAGTACCGGTAATCATCCACACTGGCCGTAAGCGCATCGTCCCCAGCCGCCCAGATGGCGATGTAGTTGCTCATCTTGGATTCCACGGTGGTGCGGGCGGCGTCGGCCTGCGCCTCGAGCGCCTCGATGCGTGTGCCGATGTCGTTGGACAGTCCGGCGATGATTCGTTCGGCGAAGGACGGTGCAGGCGATTGGGTTCCTTTCCCGCCGGTCGCCGGCGTTCCGGCTCCGATGATCATGTGTGCGCGAAGGGCGGGGTCATCGATGCCGGCGAACCGGTTCTCATATGCTTCGGATAACGCTGCCGCCGCCGTCTCCGGCAGGTCGGCCGCCGATGGGAGGGCGTCGCCTTTCCCGCCATCATCCGTGTCGGTGGTGTGACGCTGCATCCAGATGAGCGCGGCCTCGACGGCCTGCGCGCATGCGGTCGCCAACTGCCTGGCGTTCATGCGTTCGTGTTCCACACTTTCGAGTTCCTCGGTGAGTTCGTCTTTGCGGTGGGCGAGCTCGGCGAGCTTGGGGTCTTCCTTGATCGAGGCGATGGACGCCTCGATATCGGCGACGGCCTTGCGCTGGCCCGCCGCATCGATGCGCTCCCATGAGGTGTACGCAAGTTGGTTGGCGAGCTCGAGCCTGCGGTGCAGCGTTTCCGACTCGCGTTTGGCGTCGTCGTACTGGCGGCTGGCCTGTTGGAAGGCTTGACAGGACTGCTCGATCTGCACTTCGAGTTCGGCGAGATACGCCTCGTTGACGAAACCGATGATCGGCGTACGGTCTTTGACGCCGTGCTGCCCGCGTGAGCCGGATTTGATCTGGCCGTCCTCCTGTATCTGACGTGTATCGCGATCGGCATCGTCGATGGCGTCCACGCACAGGGCGTCGAGACGTTCGGACCGGGTTTGCGAGCGCAGCCATCCGGTGAACGGTGAGTCCTCGCGATAGCGCAGTTTGTCGGAGAGCCATTCCTGCGATGATGTTCGCGATGTTGTTTCGGTCTGCGTGGCTTCGTCGGCGTATTCGCGTTCGGTGTCGATGAACTGCCAGGTTCTGCGGGTCATGGCATGCGGGTCGATGGCGCTTACCTTGGCGGCGAATCCCTGTTCGTGCCGTTTATCCACAAGGATGGTTTGCGCGATGGGCGCATAGGCCACGTTCATCGCGAGTCGCCAGGATTCCTCTGTCTCCCGGACATCCATGAGTTCGGCCACATAGGGCAGTTCGTCCGGCGACAGACCGGTGGCGCGTGCGAGCATGGCGCGGCTGTCGTCCATCTGTTGGGTGATGCGGGTGCGACGGGATTTCTGACGGTCGTAGTCATGTTGCAGCCGTTCCATCGCGTTGCGTGCGTCCGCGCGGGCGTTGATGGCTGCGGTGAGCTGTTCCTCGCATCGGGTGGCGCGTTCGTCGTAGGACCGTTTGAAGTTCACTGCGTTAATGCGCCGCTCGTTCCATGCCTGTTCGGTGGAGGGCAGCTGTTCGCCGACGGATTCGAACACCTGTTCCATTCGGGCGTGGTTCGATTCGGCGTCCTCGCAGGAGCGTCGGGTCTGGTTCAGTTCCATTTCGAGTCGGGAGAGGGTTCCGCCGTCCAGGCCTTGCATCTGGCCGCGGATCATGTCGATGCGGCTTTGCAGGTTTTCCGCTTTCCGTTTTGCGTTGCGCGCTTCGGTCTCGTAAGCCTGCGCTTCGGCGCGGTCGATGGGCAGCTGTGCGCTGACTTCCGCGCCCATGCGTGCTGTCGCCCAGTCGTGCAGCGATGCGGATGCGCCTGTGCCTATCGGGCGGATGGTGTCGAACATATGTACGCGTCCACGAGCCTTGGCGTAATCGTCATACGCGCGCTGGATGCCGTGCAGAGCCTCCACGCGTTCGGTTTTCTCCTGCATGGCATGGAAGTTCGTGGCATAGCGTTCATAGTCGTGCACGGTGGCTCGTGACAGGTCCAGCGCCTCGGGTACGCCGAGCACGCCTTGTTTGAAGATGTCGTCCAGACGTGATGGGGCGTCTGCGGACTGTATTTTGTGCAGCAGGCGGCAGGCCTCCTCGCTCAACCCCATGACGGACCAGATATGGCTGTGGAAGGATTCCGCGCTGGGGAAGGTCAGGCATTCGGGATACGCCGCCCGCAATTGCGCGGGGGTGAAGGGGGATTCTCGGTATTGGTCCATCAGCCTAGGATCGATGGGTTTGCCCCATACCGCGTACTGGCGGCGCATGTCTCCGCGGCCGTCTCCGGGCATCAGATACAGGAATTTGGCGCAGGACAGCACTTGGCCGGTGGTCTGGTTGCGGTACGTGTCCACAATCGCGCCCCAGACGGCCTGAGGTGCGCCGGTGGCCGAGTCGCGTCCGCGCAGATACACCGGCTCGTCGCCGTGGGCGGTGCTGGTCACGCCGATCATGCCGCGCAGGTATGTGTAATCGCTGCGTTCGGAACGCCCGGAGTTCGAGGCCTTGTTGAATGGGGTTCCGGTCGGGTACAGCAGCGATATCTGTGCGTCGACCAATGTGGATTTGCCGGATTCGCTGGCGCCGGCGAGCAGCGTCACGGGCAGTGCGGAATCCGTGGAAGGACGGAATTCGTGGTATCCCTCGTAGGACCCCCAGTTGACGAGTCGACGGCTGGTCATCATCCATCGGTCGGCGATCATATGCAGTTCAGTGGATGGCATCGTCACTCCCCTTGCTTGTCCGAGTCGGTGGATGCGCCGGTGTCGGCATCCGTCTGTTCGACGCTATTGCGGGCATGGTCTTCGCCGGAGCCATCCGTGGCATTATTCGTGGCTCCGAACAGCGGTTCGGCGAACAGGGACTCATCGGGCATGGCTTCCCCATCGTCAGGAGCATCGTCGGATGGCGTGGAATCCGACGCAGGCCGGTCGCCGTCCGCAGCGTCCCGCTCTTCGTCTCGTCCCTCAAGATCATGGGCGGCGGCATCCAGCCATGTGTCGGCGAGCTCGCGGTCGAGCACGACCGGCACCAGCGGTGTGATCACATACATGGCTTCGTCGTCCAGACGATTCAGATACCCGTAGGTGATCATTGAGGATACGACGGCGCCAATCTGTTTGAGCACGCCCTCCTCGTCGTTGCGCGCGGCCAGGTAGCCTGCTCCGGAGGCGAGCGCCGCGCGCATCTCCTCGAAGCTCACCAGCCATTCGTCACGGCCCACCCGGGTGTTCTCGTATTCGAGCACGCGGATGCGCAGGAAGGCGAGCAGCGCCGCCTCCTCGCGTTTCAGACTGGAGCGCGTCTTGAGCGAACGCAGCGACACGTCGTCTCCGGCGACAGGTGTCGCATACATGATGCGGTATCGTTCGTTGACGACCAGATCCAACAGGTCGTTGTTCAGCGAGCGCAGCACTGCATCACGGTTGTCGTCCACCAGATCATATAGCCGGCCGGAAATATAGCGCTCGCGTTTCAGGGCGATGGCCGCCATGCGCGCGTCTGCGGACATGTCGCCGCAATCGCCTTCGAACAAGGCGTATGGGTTGGCCACTGGTTCGTTCATGCCTGCTCCTCCTCCGCAATAGCGTCAAGTTCCTCCAAAGTCGCCCACAAGGGGATGGTGTGCCAATCCCTATCCGAGCCGTCGAGTGCGATGCAATGCCAGGTTGCGTCCATTGCCGGTCCGTCATCGACGTTCCCCTTGGCAGCCGAGGGCAGCCCTCCGAGGAATCCGACGAGCTCGCTTTCGCGTCGTTCGCGTTCCGGAAGCCGGTTGAAGCTGGCGGCCACATCCACCAGACCGTCCTGGATGACGGGATTGCGCCGGATAAGGTCGATCATGTGCCTGAGCCGTGGACCTCCGCTGGTGACCATGTCCTTGAGGCTCACCATGTCGGTGTCGGGTGCCGATGGTCCCCCGCTCAGCTTTGGCGTCGCGGTGTGGGTCATGGACCGTGCCGGTCGCATCGGCAGCGGGGCGAACAGCGCGTTTGCCGTATCGGTGGCATATGGTCGCGAGGCATCGCCCATATGGGCTTGCGCCGAGGCATTGAGGCTCACATACAGACGGTTGAGCCTGTTCATCATCGTGCGGTAGCGGGTGTCGGTCTGCTGGCGTACGAGACGGCTGATGGCTTCATCCGAAACGCGCATCTGGTTGCGGACCGCTTCCAGCCCTACGTAGATGCGGGCGAGCTCGTCACGTATCTGCCCGAGCAGCGTCGCCGAGTCTCCGGCCAGATACGGGGTTTTGGCAATATCGCGCAATGCGGAGTCGATCTGCCGGCGTCCTTCATCGGTGATGATCACCTGGAAGGCGTCCTCGAACCGGCGTCCGGCATCGGATTCGCGGAATGAACGGCGATAGTCCTCATGGTAGCGGTTCAGCGTGTCGTCCACGCTCATGGCTCCGGCCTGCATGCGGCGGCGCAGCGCATCGCCGTTGTCCCGTTCGGTGAGCACCAGTTCACGCAGGTCTATCGGCACACCGCGCAACGTATTATGGATTACGGCGATGATGTCCTCCACCTGCGACCGGTTCAGCGTGGCATGCTGCTGACCGTGTTGGATCCGTCTGATCTCATGCTGCCGCTCCTTGATCTCCTTGTTGAGCAGTCTGACGCGCTCGCCGGGATCGGCGGTCAGTTGCATGCGTGCGTGCTCGATCTCCATGATGATGCTGTTGGCCTGCGCGCCGGACAATGCGCTGGATTGGTCTTCCAGACGGCTCAGGGCTTCGATGGCACGATGGGCGCGGGCCGTCAGCCGGTAGAGGAAGCGGTGGGAAGCCGCATCATGGGAATTGGCGAGCCACGCGTAGTCACCCTCCCCTTCACGCGTGAGGTCGGTGAGGATGCGGTGCGCGGCATCGCCATAGGATTGGTCGTGCAGTACGTAGTCGCCGGTCTTCTCCAACAGCTGCAGACTTTGCGCGAAGCGCTCCTCCACGGTTTCGCGGGGCAGCTCGCCGGTCAATGGGTCGAACGCGGCGCGAAGCAGCGCCACATACAGCATGGCGTGCTGGCGCAGCAGCAGTCGGAGCACGCCGGTCTCGTAGATCGGCCGCAGACGTTCCATCTCCCGCCTGATGTCGCCCATGCGTCTCCTTTACGTTCCATTGATCGCAACGTATCGACGCTAGCACATGAGCCGGAGACTCATTCCGTTGCAAGCTAGTTTGTTTTGGCTTGCAGGACGCTCTTGCGAGTGTCCGCTCCAAGTCTCACGCCGCGTGTGCGGCTGCTTGGTTCGCGTTTCACTGCGGATTGCCCGCCATCCCGGAGGGTGGCGGGTCTTACGCCCGCTCCGCGCGCGTTTAGGGTCTCCGGGGCACTCCCGGCGACCTCGATGTTGATCGCGGCGTTCAGGTCGCGGTCGATGATGAGACCGCACCCGTCGCAATGGTAGACGCGCTCGTCGAGGGAGAGCTTGGCTTTCACTCTCCCGCAGTTCGAGCATGTCTTGCTTGACGGATACCAGCGGTCGATCACATGGAGTCGCGCGCCGGTTCGTGCGGTCTTGTATTCCAGTTGGCGGCGTATCTCGAAGAACGATGCGTCCATGATCGATTTGGCGAGCCGATGGTTCCTGATCATGCCGTTCACGTTCAGGTCCTCGATCGAGATGTCCGAGTAGGTGGAGGCGAGTCGTGTGGTGAGCTTGTCCAGCAGGTCGCGTCGCTGGTTGGCGACGTGGGCGTGCAGACGCGAGACCCGTTCGCGTGCCTTGCGGCGGCGGTTCGAGCCTTTCACCTTGCGGGACAACGCCTTCTGGGCGTGTTTCAACCGGCGTTCGCCTGTCTTGAGCGTGTGCGGGTTGGCGATCATGGTGCCGTCCGACAATACGGCCAGCGTCTTGACTCCCAGATCGATGCCGACCATGCCGCCCTTGGGTGGGATGGTCGGTGTGGGGTCGGCGCGTTCCACGGTCAGCGAGGCGTGCCAGCGGCCCGCATGCCGGGTGATGGTCATGCGCAGCACCCGAGCGTCGCCGACCCGGGCGGTGATGTTCTCCATGCAGTGCACGCGCCCTATCCGGGGCAGTCTCAACGCGTTCGGATCATTGTCGATCAGACCGTATGAGCCGGTCGTGTACGCGAACCGGGGTGTCGTCCGGTCCTTCGCCCTGAACTTGGGGAAGCCGATACGACGGCCTTTGCGTCGCCCCTTCCGGCTTTTCGACCAGTTCATGAGCGCGTCGGACAATGATTCCAGTCCGCTGTTGTACGCCTCCTTGCTGTTCTCCGGCCACCATGGCACGCCGTCCTTGTCCACGGCCAGCGTGTTCTTGTTGGCGTTCCACCAGCGTCGCAGCGCGTACAGCGACCACTCCGGTTTCCCGTGTGCGTCGATCGTCGCCTTGACGTGCGCCAAGCCAGCGTTGAACGCGAACCGGGCCGCCCCCGCATGCGCAAACAATAGACGCTCCTGCGCTGGTGTCGGGTCCAACGCGACCTTGACGGCCTCAAGCATCACGCGCCGCCTTCAACGCGGCCTCCGCCTTGTTCCGTGCGGCACGCCTGCCATACAGGCGCGCGCAGAACGAGGTGAGCGCTTCGGTCATGTCCCGGACGAGATCATCGTCCGGTTCGGTGTCGTCCACGACGATGAGCCGGCGATTCTGCGCCTTCAACGCGCTTTCGACGAGTCCGGCGTTCATGCGGGCCAGACGGTCGCGATGCTCCACGATGATGGTGCCGACCGTGGGGTCCGCGAGGATGCGGTTCAATTTACGCCGCCTGTCGTTCATGCCCGAACCGGTCTCCATAACCACCTCCGGGGATTCGACACCCATATTGATGGCGAACGCCTTCAACCGGTCCGCCTGCCGCGTCAGGTCCGTCCTCTGGTCGGCGGAGGAGACACGCGCATAGCATACGGTACGCGACCCCACGACGGGAGCGGACTGCTGCTCATACTTGGGATCATGGATGAGCCACACGCTCCCCGAACGCTCGAACGGAACGGGCATGCGATTCTCACGACACCACTTCCACACCGTCTGCTCGTTCAAACCCTCACGAGCCGCCCATTCCTTGACACGCATGAATAAATTATAACATGCCAGAACAAAGCAGATCAAACGAATACAGCATCAGATGACAACCCCGCGCAATGCCTCGGTGGGGGTCATGCGGGCGGCTCGGGAGGCGGGATAGATGCCGGCGAGGATGCCGACCATGACGGCGGCGGCCCAGGCGGTCGGAAGGCCATGCCAGTCGAGTGCGGGAGGCTGGCCGATGCCGGTCGCGACGCCGACGGCTGTGACGGCGCCGACTGTCACGCCGGCGAGTCCGCCGATGGCGGAGAGCATAGCCGCCTCGGTGACGAATTGCATGCGGATGGCGCCGCGCGTGGCTCCCAATGCCCGCCTCAGGCCGATTTCGCCGCGCCGCTCCATCACGGTGACGACCATCATGTTGGCGATGCTCATACCTCCCACCGCCAGAGCGATCACGCCGATCATGAGGCCGAGCGCGGTCAGCGAGTCGTTGGTGGTGTTGCGCGCCTCGGACAGGTTCGCCGACGCAGTCACGGACACGTTGCCGCCGGAGAGGTTGGCCGCGTGGGCGATCATGCGCCGCAACGCCTCCGCGTTACCGGGGCGGGTGCGCACGTAGATCCGGCTGATTCGGCCGATGTCGTCGGCTTGGTCCGCATAGTGCGCGAGCGCGTAGTCGGCGCCGATGAGGACCGACGAGTCGATGTCCTGAGCCTGCGGCGCGGCCTCGAGGATGCCGATGACCCCGTACCAGGCGTCGTCGACGAGCACACGGTCGCCCGGCTCGTTGATGCCGAGCCGGTATGCCGCCTCGGAGCCGAGCACCGCGACCGGCAGATGCTCGTTGTTCCGGTCGATGCCTCGGCCTTGGGCGATGCCGACGCCGACCGCGTCGAGCGTGTCTGGGCGCATGACCATGACGGCTAGCGCGTTGCCGTTGGTGGAGGGAACGAGCTCGTTTTTGAACACCCGCGCCCCGTCCGGCGCGGTGAGGAACACGCCAACCCGTTCGACGGCGCTCTGACGGGCGATGGTTTCGGGCGCGTATTCGGGCAGTGGCACGGACTGTCCGCTGGAATCCTGACCGGGGGTGACGACCTGCAGGTTCGCGCCGAGCGCGTCGAGCCGGGCGAGCAGGGCCGCCTGATTGGAGGCGGCGATGCCGGAGAGGGCCACATAGGCGGCTACCCCCAGTGCGATGCCCAAGGATGCCAGTATCGTACGCGAGATGCGCCCGGTTGCCCCGAACCATGCCGTGCGCAGCAGGTCGAGGACGCGGGTGCCGATCGTCCTTCGCGCAGGAGTCCTTCTGCAATCGTTTGCGCCTTCCTGGGTGCAACCGTTTGCAGCATTGTTGGTGAGAACGTTTGCAGGCTTGTTCATGCGACCGCCTCCTTGACCGTTTCCGTGACCACGCCGTCCTGGATGTGCAGGCGTCGGGGGAACCGTGCGGCCACGTTCGGATCATGCGTGACGACCACCAGGCTTGCCCCTGCTTTACCGGCGGCGAGCAGCATATCGACTATCGCGTGCCCGGTGGCGGTGTCGAGGGCGCCGGTCGGCTCATCGGCGAAGATGATGTCCGGACGTTTGGCCAATGCGCGGGCGATGGCCACGCGCTGCTGTTCGCCGCCGGACAGTTGCGAGGGCCTGTGATGCATGCGCTCGCCGAGTCCCACGCGCTCCAGCGCTTCGACGGCCAGACGGCGCCGCTCCCTGCGCGGCAACGTGGTGTACTGCAGGCCGGTCATCACGTTCTCCAGCGCGGAGACGGTGGCGATGAGGTGGAACTGCTGGAACACGAAGCCGATGCGTTCGGCGCGCAACGCGCTGCGACGCCGCTCCCCCATGGAGGCCACGTCCGCACCGTCGTAGGCGACCATGCCGGAGGTGGGCATGTCGAGCGTGCCGAGCAGTGACAGCAGCGTCGATTTGCCCGAGCCGGACGGGCCCACGATGGCGATCCGTTCGTCGCGGCCGATCGCCAGCGACGTGTCGTGCAGGATCTCCAACGGAGAGCCGTCCTTGCCGACGAACGCCTTGGTCACATGCCGCAACGTCAGCAACGGCGGATGCCCCGCGTCCCCGCCCCGGTCGGAATCGGGATCGGCGTGCATTGCGGAATCCTCGCGCGTCACAGGATTGTCATACGCCACAGGATCGTCGCACGCCGCGAGGCCACCCCACGTCACACCCATCGCCGCATCATCGCGCCTCATGAGACCTCCCTGCATCATGAGACCACCACCCTGTCCCCGACCTTCAGGCCGTCGGCCTTGAGGACCTGCACCTGCGCATTGGCCACGAGCCCGATCTCGACCGGCACCCGTTCGAGCGACTCCCCCCTGATCACCTCGACCGCGTACTGGTCGCCGGCGGATGCGATGAGCGCGGTGACCGGTACGATAAGCGTCTCCTCGGTCGCGGCGTCCGCGTTCGGCACGATGATCTGGATGGCCGTGGCCCCGAATTCCGCCACCTGTGTCTGATCGGGAAAGTCGATGCGCACCGAAGGCTGGGTGACCTGCCCGTCCTTGCCATTGGACTGGCCGGAGGATTGTCCGGTGGACGCGCCGGAGGACTGACCACCTTGATCGACCGCGGTGAGCGTGGTGTCGAGGGTGGTGTTGTCCGGCAGGACGACCTTCGCCTTGTCGCCGGCCTTGAACGTGGCGGCCTGTCCGGCGGTGATCGTGGCCTGCGCGTGCAGGGTGACGCCCGTATAGCTGGCCGGACTCACATTGGTCTGCCCCAGTTTGGCGACCACGGTCTTGATGCGGATCGGCGCCGCAGGGGCCACGGCCACACTGGACGGCTGGAAGACGCCGTTGGCGACGTCCCCGTCGAGGCCGAGCGACCACCGCTGCCATTGGCGGACCGCCTCCTTGGTGTATCCGTCGAAATGGTTGTCCGGCGCGCCCCAGAAGTAGCCGAGTTCGGCGAGGTTCTGCTCCAATTGGGCCACGTCCGGCCCGTCCGTGGTGCCAGTGTCGAGCGTGCGCCAGAACGGGCGCTCGCCGTGGAAGAGCACCACGGGTATGCCGTCCATCTCGTACACCTGTTCGCCGGTGCCGATTTGCTTGCCGGCCACAGGCAACTGGGTGATGACGCCGGTCGCCTCGGCGAAGTCGGATGCCGTGTCATATGTCAGGGTGGCGCCCAGCCGGGTTTCGGCGTTGAGCACGCCTTTAGTGACCGGCTGGGCGCGCAGCGTGGTCACATCGACCTTCCGTGGTGCGGATGATTGCGTCGTCTGCTGGCTATCCGCCGTCATGTGGCCGATGAGCGTCCATGGCTTCATGACGGCGCAGGTCACGGCCAGTGCGGTCACTGCGACGAGCGCGATGACGACCGTGGCTATCCGCCGACTACTCGAAAACCGTCTGGCTTCCGTCCGTGTCATGGTTATGGCTCCTTCACTGTCATTGCGTCGGAATCTGGGTCAAACAGGATTTGATGGGACTCGCACACATGAGACGCGTATCGCATCGAAATCATGCCGCCACGCCACTGTGTTGTCACAAGCCTGTGCTGTCGCGAAATCGTGCCGTCGCAACACTGTGCCGTCACGAGACCGCACCCGTCGCCTCGTCCAGCACCTTCATGTAGTCGTAGCCGAATTCCTCGGCCGTGCCATCGAAGCCGAAGGCGATGCGTGCGTCGCCGACGGGGCATTCCTTGAGGAAGCGCCGCAGCTCCTCCTCGCCGACCGTCTTGGGGATAAGGATCGTCGTCGGCTCGTCACCGGCCGGGTCGGCGACCCAGCCGAAGCCCTTGGCGCGCGCCCTCTTGGCGTAGTCGAGCGCCGCCTGCCGCTCTTCCTCGGAATAGGTGGGCGCGCCTGCGGTGAAATCCTGAGCCGGCTGTGTGAAGTCCGGGTTCTTCGCCTCGCAATCAGCGTATTCCTGCTGTTTCGATTCGTAGGGCGAGCCGGCGAGCGCCGTGGCGTCCTTGAACGCCACCCATACGGTGCCATAGTCGATGGAGGTGAGCATGGCGTTCGCGTACAACGACTGGGTGTCGGCGCCGGCGCTCACGCTCGTGCCGCCGTCACCGGACGCGACCGGCTGCCCGCTTGCGTCGATCATGCGCAGCATGACCATGTTCTTGGAGGTCGCCGCCTTCGCCTTGCCTTCCGCATCCGGTATGCCGGGGGCCGCGCTCGCCTGCGCATCGAAACCCTTGCCGGTGAGACAGGAGAGGAACCGCTTGGCGGTCGCATCTGTGGGAAGGGCATCGGCTGCATTGCCGCCGCCGTTCGTGGACGTATCGATACCGGTGACGCCCGTATCGTCGCCGCCGTTCGCGGCGAACGGCGAGGAGCAACCGGCGAGCGCGGCCATGCACAGGCCGGACGCGAGTGTCAGGGCCAGCGTACGGCGGATTGCGCGGGCGTTTGGACGTCCGGCGGACTGGGTCGGGCGGCCACCTGATGAATTGTTCTTGCAGTTGTCGTTCAGGCTTGTCGGCACAACGATTGCAGTGCGCATAATGGGTTCCTTCTCGGGTTGTGTGTACGGGCTGTTGTCCGGCCCGTTGTCATCGCTGTCCATTCAATAGCCCGACTGGTGGCGTGTCGGTGAGCGATCGCCTTACCTTCGCCTTACGGCTGTTCGGCAAGGATGCGGTTGTAGGCCTCGCATTCGCCGGTGCAGCCGACGCCGAATGGAATGCCGTCATGGGTGGGCCATTTGTCGCCCGAATAGGTGTCGAAGAAGCGCCGCAGCTCCTGATAAGAGACGTCCGAGGGGATCTCCACGATCTTGTCCTCGCCCGGCGCGGGGTCGGGCATCCAGTCGAATCCGTCCGCGCGGGCCTGACGGGCGAAATCGATCAGGATCTGTTGCGCCTCGGAGTCCGCCGTACCATCGGATGATCCGACGGTCGTCGCATAGTTAGGCTGCGCGAAGTCCGGGTTCGTCTGTTCACAGGCGGCATAGTCGGCCTGCTTGTCCGCGTAGATCGAGCCGGAGAGCGCCTTGGAATTCTGGAACCCCACCCATGCTCCCTCTTCCGCGGATACGATGGTGTACATCACGTCCGGGTAGAGCGGGTCGGAGTCGCCGGAGATCTGCGTGCCGGGCCCGGGGATGATGGGGGTGCCGTCCGCGTCGAGCCGTCGCACCACTACGGTGGTCTTGGGGGCCGGCTCCGAAGAGCCGATGGATGCCAGCGCGCTGCTTTCAACCACCTTCGCGTCGAAGCCCTTCTCCACCAGGCAGGCCGTGAATCGTTTGGCGATCGTCTCCAGTTCGGCCGTGGTGAGGTTCGCGACAGGGTCGGCATCCATGCCGTCCGACGACATGCCCGATTGAGCCTGAGGACCGGTCTCTGATGCCGGATCGGAGTCCCGCGCAGCATCCGTTGTACCGTCTCCGGCGCTTGAGGACGAACAAGCGGCAAGCCCGATCAGACAGGTCATGACGGCAACGGCCGCCAGCAGTGTTCTGAAAGGCCGGGCGTCCCGGCAGTAGCGGTCGGCTGTCAAAGCCAGCGACTCATCGGCCGTCGCGTTATTGCCTGCAAACCTGTTTCCCGTGTTCATCGGCTGCTCCCTCGCTTCCTGTTCCACGCCGGTAGCGGATATCGCATCCTTCGTGACATACGGCATCATCGCGGCGTCGCTTCCATGACACCTCCGGACCGGTGGCGCGATGGTGGGAGAATCCCTTACCTTCGCCTTACCGTGGTGCCGCAACGATGGATGAGTAACGGCGGATGGATAATTGACGTACATGGTTCCGGCCAGACCCGACCAGCGGAACCATGCGGAAGGGGCGGAATCATGAGGATTCTCATCGTCGAGGACGACCGTGAGCTGGCGGACGCGTTGGATGACGCGCTGCGATACGAGGGGTATGCGACGAGCATGGCCACGACCGGCACCGAGGCGTTGCAGGCCATCTCCGAGCAAACCATCGACATCGTGCTGCTGGATCGCGACCTGCCGGTGCTGTCGGGCGACGCGGTGATGGCCACGATCGCCGCGAACCGTCTGCCTGTGGCGGTGATCATGCTCACAGCCGCCGCCGAGGTGAGCGACCGGGTGAGCGGGCTCGATCTCGGTGCGGACGATTATCTGACCAAGCCGTTCGCCTATCCGGAACTGCTGGCGCGCCTCCGGGCATTGCAGCGTCGCGCCGGCCGGGCCGACGCCACGGCCGTGGTCTTGACGCATGGGGATCTGACGCTCGACACCACGCGCCGGCTGGTCTTCCGCGACCATGGCCGCACGCTTGTCAAACTCACGCCCAAGGAGTACGGCGTACTGCTCGAACTGATGCGTGCGGACGGCGGGTATGTGAGCGTGCAGGAACTGTATGAGACGGTCTGGGATGATGCGTCCGCCGCCGAACCGGCGGACGTGATCAAGACCACCATCTATTCGCTGCGCCGCAAGCTGGGCGACCGCGACGCCATCGAATCCACGCGAGGGGAAGGATACCGGCTGTCATGACAACTCTCTCCCCGACCTCCCCTGCGGGCGGCCGCATGCAAGGACTCCGTCCCTTGCTCAACCGTCTCGCCGCCCTGGCCCGCCGGCTGCGTCCCTCATCGTTCCGCGCGAAGGTGACCTTGGCCGTCGCGCTGACGATCATCGCGATGATGACGGCGTTGATCGTCGCACAGAACATCATCGTGACCCGCACCGCCGCAAGACAGAATGAGATGATGTCGCTGTGCATGAACTCCGACGGCAGCGTCTCCGTCTCCACGCGCAAGGAGTATTCGGACGCCGCCCCGACGGGCGACATCCCCATGGCCTGCTACTCGGGCACGCGCGGCAACCTTGAGGGGGCGACACTGTACTCCCCGGCGAACACGCAGGAATGGGACGACGTCGAATCCAGCGCATCCCAGGACAAGCCGCTCATCCTCGATCGGAGCAACGGCGTGATCATCGGCACTGCGAACGCCGTCACCGACTCCCTGACCGGCATGATGCGTACGGTGTCCATCGTGATGCTCGCCCTGTTCGGTCTGCTCGCGGTCGGGGCGGCATGGTTCATCGGCACGGTGCTCTCCCGGCGCGTGACCGCCGTGGACCGTCAGGTGGCGGCGCTGCAGCCGGACGACCTGAGCGCGCGGCTCGACGTGAAGCCCGGCCATGACGACATCGACCGGCTCGTGGATTCGATCAACGGCATGCTCGACCGCGTGCAGACATCCTCCGAGGCCGAACGACGGTTCGTGTCCAACGCCTCGCATGAGCTGCGCACGCCGATCGCCGCCGTGGAAACTAACCTCGACGCACCGCTCGCCCAAGGCCGGTTCCCCAAGGACGTGGAGCCGTCCGTGCGCCGTGCGCTCGCCGCGAACCGGCGCGGCGCGGCCTTGGTGCAGGCGTTATTGACGCTGTCGCGCATCCAGAGCGGGGCGTTCGATGGCACAGGAGATGGCACCGGTAATGGCGGCAATCGTGGCAGCAGCCTCAGCGTCATCGGCGACCGCACCATAACGGACGACACCCTGACAGACCGCACCGTGGCGGACGGCACCGTCGCGAATCTGAACGATTGCGTGGGCGCCGCGCTCGAGGATATCGGCGCGGACATCCGGGCGCAAAGCCTCACTGTACGGGTCGACCGTCCAGACGAATCCGCCGATCCAGTCACAGTGCCCGTCAATCCGTCGCTGCTGGCGCTTGCAGTGGGCAATCTGATCCGCAACGCCGCGGTGCACAACGTGCAGGACGGCTCTATCGAGGTCGCCATCGATGTTGATCATGGCGCGGATAGCGACGGAAACGGGAAGGTGCCGGGCGGCGCCGAGACAGCAGACGACAACGCCACCCCTGGGATGACGGCCGGCGGAAGATCCGTCGCCCTGACCGTGACGAACACCACCGACGAGACCTTGCCGGAGGACTTGGACGACCTGATGCAGCCGTTCCATCGCGGCACCAATTCGCGTATCAGCGCCGTGCCCGGCGTGGGGCTGGGCCTGTCCATCGCGGATGCCGCGTGCAAGGCGATGGGCGCCACATTGGAACTGGGGCGAACTGAGGATAATAGATTCCACGCTGCGATTCTGTTCTGAGCCGAGACAACGGCACTATCCGGCGCGACAGGCCGGATAGTGCCCTTGGTAAAACAGGTATTGCCTTTCCCCCGAATCACCGATACATTGGCGAGAGGACCATTATCCATTCATACGAACATTCACGCGAACTCATACGAAACGGAATCATTGTGACCTCACCGAATACACCCGCAGAAACCCCGAACCAGCCCGCGCAGTCCGTGTCTCAGTCCGCACCGGAAGCCAGGAAGCCCGGCAAGCTCCAGGTCGCCGACCTCATCACCATCGGCGTCTTCGCGGCGCTGTACTTCGTGATGGTGTGCATCGCCACGCTGGTGAGCACCATCGCCATGGGCGGCTTCGGCTCGATCTTCCTTCCTGCCGTGGCCGCGTTGATCTCCGGCTGCGTGTACATGCTGCTCGCAGCACGTCTTGGCAAGTTCGGCGGCATCACCGTCATGGGCGTGGTGATCGGCCTGTTCCTGTTCGTCTCCGGCCACTTCGTGCTCTCGTTCATCGCCAGCATCGTCTTCCCCGTGGCCGCCGACCTCATCGCGCGCGCCGGCAAGTACAAGAGCAAGGTGTTGCTGCTCGTCAGCTACATGGTCTTCTCCTACGGCCTGACCGGCCCGATCCTGCCATTGTGGTTCATGAAGGACGCCTATGTGGCGAGCCTGCAGGCCCGCGGCAAGGACGCGGCGTACATCGATGGCGTCTTCGCCAATATCAACACCGGCTCGTTCTTCCTCGCGATGGGCGCGATCCTGGTCTGCGCGGCCCTCGGCGGCTGGTTCGGACAGAAGATGCTCAAGAAGCATTTCGTCAAGGCCGGCATCGTCTGATGCGGGCCAACCTGAATGATTCTTCAGTGAACGCCTCACGTCCGTCGGCTACACCGGCGACGGGGGCGTTCGCATATGCCGTCCGGCCCACGCTCGACCCGCGTACAAAGCTGTTCCTGCTGCTCGCGGCCAATCTCATGCTGTTCTTCCATGTGGCGCTGACCACGCAGATCGTCATGGTCGTCCTGTTCCTCATCCCACTGGCGGCGGCCGGACGATGGAAAACCACGCTCAATTTCGCCATCACCTATGCCGCGTTCACGGCGCTGGGCCTGCTTGACCCGGACGCGCTCGGACTGCCGTGGCTGCATGTGGTTTCGGCGCTGGCGGTAGGGCTGGCGATGATGTTGCCCTGCTTCATCACAGGCGCCTACGCGTTCACCACCACGTCGGCCAGCGAGTTCATCTGTTCGATGCGGCGCATGCATGCGCCGGAGGCAGTGGTGATTCCCTGTGTGGTGGTGATCAGGTTCTTCCCCACCATCGCCGAGGATTACCGTCAGATCCGCAACGCGATGGCTTTGCGAGGCATCGCGGCTGGCGGCTGGGGACTGCTGAGGCATCCGGCGCAGTCGCTGGAATACATCCTCATACCGCTGCTCATGAATGCCACGACCGTGGCGCAGGACCTGTCCGTGGCGGCCCTGACCAAGGGGTTGGGTCGTGAGGGAGCGCATACCTCACGCACACGGATTCGCATGGGGGTCCTCGACTGGCTGGCGATGGTTGTGGTGAGCGTGCCGATCATCCTTGACATGGCTGGGGTATTGAGATGAGCGTGCGGAACCGGGAATCCATAACAGACCACGTGTCGTTCAGATATGAGCATGCACAGGAAACAGCCTTGCACGATGTCTCATTGGACGTCCATCAAAGCCGATGCATCGTATTGTGCGGCGCAAGCGGCTGTGGCAAAACCACTTACTCCCGCATAGTCAACGGGCTTGTGCCGCAGTTCTTCCACGGCGAGTTCACCGGCCGACAGATCACCTGCGGCCTCGACGCGTCGACCGTGCCGATTGACCGGCTCACACCGTTGGTCGGCAGCGTGTTCCAGAATCCAAAGACCCAGTACTTCAACGCGAACGTCACCGACGAACTGGCATTCGCCGCCGAGAACATGGGATTGCCTGCGGACGACATCAACCGGCGCATCGCGTCGGTGTCCGACCGGTTCGGCATCGGACCGCTGCTTGGACGCAGCATCTTCCACCTATCCGGCGGACAGAAGCAGCGCATCGCCATGGCGGCGGCAAGCGTGCTGAATCCGAGGCTGATGGTGCTGGACGAGCCGACCAGCAATCTCGACGCTCACGCCATCGCGGACATGCGTACCATGATCGAGCGGATGAAGGCCGACGGGCTCACCATCATCATCGCCGAACACCGGCTAGCATGGCTCAACGGTGTGGCCGACCGGTACGTGGTTTTCGACGGCGGCCGTATCGTCAGGGAGTACGAGGCCAGCGAATTCCTCGCTCTCTCCCCCGGCTGCATCGCCGCGATGGGTCTGCGCGCGCTCAACCTCGAACCGTACCGCAAGCAGATCGCGGAGTTGGAGAGGCGGCGAGCATTCCCCTCCTCTTCCAGCGGGGCGACGCCTCTGCTCGCCACACGCGACCTCGCCATCGGCTACCGAGGACGCGACGGCTTCATGCGGCATGTGCCGGACATGGCCTTCCGCGCCGGTGAAATCACCGGGCTGATGGGGCACAACGGCTGTGGGAAGACCACGTTGGTGAAGACACTGACCGGGCTCGTCAAGCCGGCCGGCGGCACCATCATGCTCAACGGTCGGAAGGCCCGTCCGCGTGACCTCACGCGCGCCGGATTCATGGTGATGCAGGACGTCAACTATCAGCTGTTCTCCGACAGCGTGCGCGAGGAGCTCATGATCGGGTTGGACGAGACCGACCCGGCCGTAATCGCGCAGGCTGACCGGGTGATGGACGACCTCGATCTCACCGCGTTCGCCGACCGGCATCCGATGAGCCTATCGGACGGGCAGAAGCAGCGCGTCGCCATAGGCTCCGCGCTGATGTGCGGCAAGGACCTCATCATCCTCGACGAGCCGACGAGCGGACTCGACCGTTACCACATGGAGCAGGTGGGCGGACTACTGCGTCAATTGGCCGCCCGCGGCAAGGCGATCCTCGTGGTTACGCACGACGAGGAGCTGGCCGCCGGCTGGTGCGACCGTATCATCAATCTGGAAAAGGAACCAATCATGAATGCGACAAACATGTCAGGCACAGCGGGCGCACCGGCGTTCGACATCGCCGACTGGCTTGGGGACTGGGAAAGCTTCGAGCATTACATTGATTCGGACGACCCCACCATCCAGCAAACCTGGGAGGCCGCCGAGCAGGCGGTGCTCGCAGATCCCCGGATGGCGCCGATGGCCGCCCATGGCATCCGCACATTCTGGTCAATGGCGTGCGCCACCACAAGTCCAGAGAACATCATCCATATCGGATGGTGGCGGGTGAGCGAGCCGGGCGGAGCCGGTGCCGCCGCCAGCGCTGTGATTCGCATCGAATGGTTCGCCGAGGACAACACCAGCCTCGACATCTACGACTACCGCATCGACCATGTGATCGAACATGGCCTGGAAGGCTCCCCGACTTTCGTGTTCACGACCGACGACCCCAATGCCGAGGACAGTCCGTTCCGCTGGCTGCTGGTCATCGCGCCATTGCCCTCGCGCAGGGCGTTCACCAAAGGCGGACTGCTGAGTCATCTGCATTTCCAGTACGCCAATGACCTCGCCACGCTGGTCGTCAGCGGAGAACCGGATGCCGACATTCATGCAGAAGGCACCGCGTCCGGCTCAGCCACGGAGACCCTACACAATCCGCGATGGTATGCCACCATGTGCGCCGATGAGGGCACCGTCCAGGACCGTTGCGCAATCATCCGCGCGTTGCACCACCTGCAGTAGTCGAGCTCACCGCGAAGCATACAGCGGAGCTGTTTGCAGGACGAGCCGGCAGCGAATGACTTGGGAGAGAGATACAAGCTGGAATCCGTAGTTATTGGCGAGGCAATCCACTAGCTCGCGTTGAGACGCGACATTGTCCGTGTCCTGCAATTGGGAACGCACTGCGTGCGCGGCATGCCGACTCGCCTGTCGGGTGGCCAGGAAGTGGCTTCAGCTGTTGCGATTGATCTCGATGTCGGTGACGGTGAGGTTCGCCTCGTTGACGAGGTTGAACAGGATGACCTCGGCCAGGGGCCCGGGCTGCATGAATGTATGCTGCTTGGCCTCGGACACGTAGTCATGGCTGTCGCGGTAGAAGGCGGTGTCGATGCCGCCCGGGTAGACGGCCACCACCTTGACGCTGGTGCCCTTGTACGCGGCCTGCAGGCTCTTGGTGTAGCCCTTCTCGCCCCACTTGGTGGCGCAGTACACGCTTTCGTTCGCATTGCCGCGGGTGGCCGCGGTGCTCATGATCTGCGCGATTTTCACGTTCTGCTCATCGCAGGCCTTCAACGTCTCCACGGTCCACAGGATCATTCCCTTGAGACCCTTGAGGCACTTGTCCACGTCGGAGGCCTCATAGGCGGTGGGCACTTTGAACGACGGCTGGCCTGCGTTGTTGATGAGCAGGTCAATGTGGCCAAGCGCGGCGATGTCGGCTACGGAAGCGCGCACGAACGCCTCGTCGGTGATGTCACCCACATAAGCCCGGTACGATTCGGCCGGCCATTGCGCGGACAGCTCCTCCTGCCGCTCGGCGTTGAAGTCGATGCCCGCCACGAGCCAGCCCTTGGCGATGAGCTGGCTGGCGAACTCGTAACCGAGTCCCATGGCACTACCGGTGACGATGGCGATCTTCTGTCCTGTCGGGGTTGCCATGATCGGCTCCTTTGCTCCGTTGGTCCTTTGGTTTTTCAATGGGATTGTCGATTGTCCGTTGTGGCGGAGTTTTCCTCCTCGGCAAACCTCCGCCACGGCTCCGCTTGGCGCGGGAGCCTTGATATGCCAGCTACTCCTCCGCCACGAGTTCCAGATAGCTGTCGTTCCACAGGTCCTCGTCGCCGTCGGGCATGAGCAGCACGCGCTCGGGGTTGAGCGCCTCGACCGCGCCCTCATCGTGGGTGACGAGCACGATCGCGCCCTCGTATTTGGCGATGGCCTTGAGGATCTCCTCGCGGGAGGCCGGATCGAGGTTGTTCGTGGGCTCGTCGAGCAGCAACACGTTGGCGCGCGAGGTCACCAGCGTAGCCAGCGCCAGACGCGTCTTCTCGCCACCGGAAAGCACACGTGCCGGCTTCATCGCGTCATCCCCGGAAAACAGGAACGAGCCGAGGATGGAGCGGGCCTGTGTGTCGTTGAGCTCCGGAGCCACATGCGTGAGGTTCTCCAGCACGGTGGCGTTGAGGTCCAGTGTGTCGTGCTCCTGGGCGAAATAGCCGATCTTGCATCCGTGGCCGTAGTCCACGGATCCGGTGTCAGGCTGCTCCAGATGAGCCAGCAGACGCAGCGTGGTGGTCTTGCCGGCGCCGTTGTATCCCAGGATCACCACACGCGAGCCCTTGTCGATTGCGAGGTTCACACCGGCGAACACGATGTTGGAGCCATACGCCTTGGAGATGTCCTTGGCCATGATCGGCGTCTTGCCGCAGGCGGCCGGCTCCGGGAAGCGGATGTCGGCGACCTTCTCCTTCTTCTGCGCCTCCGAGGTGTTCTCCAGCAGTTTCTCCGCGCGCCGCATCATGTTCTGCGCCGCCACGGCCTTCGTGGCCTTCGCGTGCAGTCGGATGCCCTGCTTCATCAGGCGTTCGGCCTTCTTCTCGGCCACCTCGCGCTCACGGCGACGACGCTCCTCATCCACGACGCGCTGGTGCAGATACGCCTTCCAGCCGAGCGAATACATGTCGATCTGTCCGAGCTGGGCATCGAGATGCCACACCTTGTTCACGGTTTCGTCGAGCAGTTCGGTGGAGTGGGAGATCACCAGGAAACCGCCCTCGTATTTCTTCAGGAAGCCACGCAGCCATTCGATGGAATCCGCGTCCAGATGGTTGGTCGGCTCGTCGAGGATGAGCGTGTCCGCGTCGGAGTAGAGGATGCGCGCCAGTTCGATACGCCGGCGCTGGCCACCGGAGAGGGTGCCGAGCTGCTGCTCCATGACATCCTGCGGCAGACCCAGTGATGCGGCCATCGCAGTGGCTTCGGATTGGGCCGCATATCCCCCGGCCTTTTCGAAGTCCTGCATGGCCTTGTCGTACCGGGTCATGGCCTTGCTCATCACATCCGGGTCGGGGTCGGTCATCTCCTTCTCGGCCTTGCGGATCCGGCTGATGATGGTGGCGATGTCCCTTGCGCTCATCATACGGTCGAGCGCGGTCTGCGTAGGGTCGGCGGCATGCGTGTCCTGAGGAAGATAACCGAGCTTGCCGGATACGCGCACCTTGCCAGATGTGGGCAGCATATCCCCGGTGATGACGCGCGTCAGCGTCGTCTTGCCGGCGCCGTTGCGGCCTACGAGACCGATCTTGTCCCCTTTGGCCACGTGGAAATCCGTGGGGTGAAGCAGTGTCCGCGCGCCGATCTGAATCTCCAGACCCTGTGCATCAATCGCCATGCCTCACCTGCCGCTTTCCTTCGAATCCTGAACTATTGCGAATAAACCAACAGACCATGGTAGCGGAAGGCGTGAAGAATGGTGGCGTGACGGCTAGAATGATTCATGGTCATGCCGTTCTCACAAGGGGGATTGCCATGGAATACACCGATGATGCGGAACGCCGTGCACTGTTGCTGCACAGTGCCTACGATACGCAGACCGTACGGGATATGGAGCGCCCTCTGCTGGACAGGGGCGTGCCTCTGATGCGCATGGCGGCGCAAGCTGTGGCGCATGTGGCTGCCGGATTGCTCGATGACGAGGATCTTGCTCTGGAAGATGCGTCAATCGTTCTGCTGGCCGGAGCCGGCGACAATGGTGGCGACGGCCTCTTCGGCGCCGCCATGTTGGCTCAGGAGGGCGCTTCCGTCACGGCCATTGCCGTGGGCCGTTCTCTGCATGAGTCGGGATTCGCCGAATTCGTGCGGTCAGGCGGCAAGATCCTAGTGCTGGATCCGGCTGCCGACATCCCCGGCTGTGCTTCGGGGTTCTCCGCCGGCGAGGCCGGAGAACGGCTGCAGACCGCCATCTCAGTCGCTTCGCGGGCCCATCTGGTCATCGATGCGATGACCGGCATCGGCGTGCATGGCGCATTGCGGGGCATCCCTGCTGCGCTGGCGGAGGCGTTGGGCCGAGATGGCGCGATTCCTGACGAACCGGCGTTGCCCGGGCGTGAATCGTCCGGTGACTTCCCTCTGATCGTGGCTGTGGATACTCCGTCTGGAGTGGGCGTGGACGATGGTGCGTTGCCCGGTCCCTATATCCCCGCCACGGTGACGGTGACGTTCGGCGCGATGAAACCTTGTGCGGTACTGCCGCCGGCAACATTCGGATGCGGGCGTATCGACCTGGTCGATTTCGGATTCGACATCGATGAGGTCGAACCTGCCGTGGAGGTGGTGGATGGCGCATTCGCCTCTGACGCCATCCGTCTTCCGCATGTCGATGATGGCAAGTATTCGCGCGGTGTTGTGGGATTGGTGACCGGTTCTCAGCGTTATCCCGGTGCCGCCGTGCTGACGGCCCGCGCGGCTGCCCGTACGAATACGGGGATGGTCCGGTATCTGGGACCGGAGCGTGCACAGAACATGGTGCTGTCCGCCATGCCTGAGGTGGTGATTGGCAAAGGGCACGTGCAATCCTGGGTGATCGGTTCCGGAGTGCCGTCCGCAGGCGCTGCCGGGGCGGATGCCGATGCGCAACGCGAGACGATTGCGGCGCTGCTGAAGCATTATGCATTGAACGGTGATGCCGCGACGGATGATATCGTCTACGATATGCCTCCCGTCGTGGTCGATGCCGGTGCGTTGGATCTGCTTCCCGCCCGCGTGCCGGGGCAGGTGGTGATCACGCCGCACGCCGGCGAGATGGCATCATTGCTGAACAGACTGGAGGATGAGGCATCCTCCGATGCTGCTCGCAATAACAGCATCTCTCGCGATATCCCGTCAGATGAGGATGTGCTCCCTCATGAACAACCGGACGAACCTCTTGACGAACCGTCATCGTTGTCGATACGGACCGGGAGCACGACGCCTGACGGCGCCCATGCTGCGCATGGTGTCGGTTCACATGCAGGACGTCCGCAACATGCGTCCGCCAGTGGTGCTTCCCGTCTTACCGCACAGGATGTGCAATCGGATCCGTTGGCTTGCGCGCGCAGGGCGCATGAGCTGACCGGTGCCACGGTGTTGCTTAAAGGCGCGGTAACCATTGTGGTGGACGAGGACCACACCTATGTCTCCGGCAGCGCTCCCGCCTGGTTGGCCACTGCAGGGTCAGGTGATGTGCTGGCCGGCATGGTCGGCGCTCTGCTCGCCCAGCAGGGTGAGGCCATCACGACAGCAGAAACCGCGGCCGCCGGAGCGTATCTGCATGGGCAGGCGGCGGCCATCGCGTCTGAATCCGAGCAACAGGGGTGGCAGGAACCTGATCTGATCGGCCGCACACATCGCCAGCGATTCATGACTCTGGGCCACCCCATTGTAGCCAGTGATGTCATTCAGGCGATTCCCGAGGCAATAGCCGACATCATCGCGTGAATGCCCAGGCTTAGGCATCCACCTAGCGTGTCGGGTTGTATAGGTGACCACAAGCAAGAGATAGTCGCCAATACAACCCGACACCGGTTCCGATGATTCGGCCGTCTACACCTCGGGTTCGCCGTCGATGTCAAGCCGATACCCCATGCCCGTCTCCGTTTTCAGGTATTTGGGATGCGCGGGATCCGGCTCGATCTTCTTGCGGAGCTGCGAAATATACAGGCGCAGATATCCGGTGTCCTTGACATGCTGGGAACCCCAAATGGATGTGAGCAGATCCTGACGGGTCACCAGCTTGCCGGTGTTGCGTGCCAGCACCTCGAGCACTTTCCACTCCGTAGGGGTGAGCCTGACACGCACTTCGCGTCCTTTATGACCACGGAACACGGCATGGGCGTTCAGGTCCACCGTGATATCCCCGAACTGGATCAGTGGGGTTTCGCTGTCCGAAGGGTTCTCTTGCGCGACCCTTCGCAACAACGCGCGGATACGCGCCAGCAGTTCATCGATGGATACGGGTTTGGTCACATAGTCGTCCGCACCTGCGTCCAATGCGGCCACTTTCTCACGCGCGTCGGTACGGCCGGATACCACGAGAATCGGAGCATCCGTCCATCCTCGCACTCCTTGGATCACCCCCATGCCGTCCATGCGCGGCATGCCCAGATCAAGCACGAACAGATCTGGATGCTCTTCGACCGCCACGGTGATGCATTCGACTCCATCGCGTGCGGTAACGATGTCGTATCCCTGCGAATGCAGGGTGATCTTCAGCGCCTTCAGGAACTGCGGATCGTCGTCAGCCACGAGAATCTTCATCGTCAGGCCTCCTTCTTTTCGCTGTTGTGTGCATGACCGGCAGATGAATCTGCATCATCATGTCCCTTGTCGTCCGAAACTGCCGGTACGGGGACGGGAGCATGAGTCGAGTCGGCTGCTTCCCCGTCGCCCTGTTGCACCTGCGTGGTGCTTGTCTTCTTCGCAGCGGCGGCTGCAGTACCGTTGGCTTGTTTTTCTTTGCCGCCGCGCATGATGCCATAGGTGATGAACCGATCAAGACCGCGTTCGTCGGAATTGCCGTGTCCAGGCAACGGCAGAATCACATCCGAGACCGCACCAGAGACGTTCAATGTATCCCGTTCGAGAATCTCGGCGGGATTCGGGCGCTCGTTCGCCGGAATCATCTGGCCCACGCGCAGGGCATGGTCGGCCTCCCTCAGCGTGATCACGATGGTCAATCCGCCTCCCGGAGTGTCCTCAGGACTGATGGACCCGCCCATCGATTCGACGAATCCCTTGGAAAGCGCCATGCCGAGCCCCAGTCCGGTCGTGTTGTCGGTGTCGCCCAGACGATGGAACGGCAGGAATATGTCGTTCTTGCGCGCATCGGGAACGCCCGGCCCCTGATCGGCCACACGGACCTCCACCAAACCGTTGAACGCGGAAGCGGACAAGCGCACACGCTTTCCTGCGGGCGTGAATCGCATTGCATTGACCACCACGTTCGACAGCGCCCTGCGTAGCAACGCGGGGTCGGCCACGACCAGCGGCAGATCCGGCGCGATGTCCAGATCTATGGACCATGGTCCGATGCCAAGCTCGTCGAACAGGGGGATGATCTCCTCCCCCACGTCGGTGGCGACCAAAGACAGGGGCAGTGCACCTTCGCGTATGCGCGAGACATCCAGCAGGTCAGTGACGAGCTTGGTGAGCTGCTTCAACCCGTTGGACGCCACATTGAGCAGTTCCTTGCGGTCATGGTCGCTCATGGTGTCGCCCATGCGCTGCAATCCCGACACCGCAGCAGTGGCCGAGGCGAGCGGCCTGCGCAGATCGTGGCTCACCGCGTTCAGCAGGCCGGTACGAACCTTTTCGGCGGCGGCCAACGGCCCGATTTCGCTGGCTTTGCGCTCCAGATCCTTATGTTCGAGCACGGTCTGGATTTGCGAGAGGATCGCCAGCAGCATGCGCTGGTCCGATGCCTCGATGGATTTGCCATACAACTTGAGCTTCGGCCCATGATCCGATAGCGACACAGTCTCGGGTTCCTCGATGGGCGAGGAGACATCCGAGCCGTCCTCGTTATCCATTCTCGTGCCGGGTTCGCCATCCGAAATGATGACGCGCTTGTCCTGCACGACGCGCACGCAGCTGAAACCGAACGCCTCCCGCGTGCGATGGACGATGGCCTGCAACGGGTCATCGCTGCGCAGCACCGCTCCGGCCACGCTGGCCAGGGTCTCCGACTCGGCGCTGGCGCGCTGGGCCTGACGCGCGATGGTGCCGGCCCGATCGACCACAGCGGAGACGATGATGCCCACGATGACATAGAGGATGATGGTCATCACATCCGAGGCATGCACGACGTGCAACGTCCCGATGGGCACAGTGTACAGAAAATCAAGCACCAATCCCGAAAGCACTGCGCACACCATGGCCGGAACCAACCCGCCTATGACCGCCGACAGCACCACCATCAGCTGCAGGATCAGTGCGTCTCGTTGCGCGAAATACGGTTCGCTGAACTCGTACAACGCCAATGCCGTCAACATCACCGACAGTATGGCGAATGCGAAACCGGCTGCCTGACGTTTCAACGCGATGGGCTGACGATTCGTGGAGGGCATGGAGATGCCCTTGCTCACGAAGGAATGCGTGACGATATGCACGTCGATATCGCCGGATTTCTCAATGATGCCGTTCGGTGTGGAGGGGCGACCGAACCATCTGGCGAACATGCCCCGCCGCGATACGCCAACGATCACCTGCGTGGCGTTGTTCGCCCGCGCATAGTCCAGCAGAGCATCGGAAATGTCCTCGCCCACGATCTGATGGTAGGTGCCTCCCAATTCCTCCACCAGCTGACGTTGTTTGATCAGCAGCGCAGGGTTCGAGCCGGCCAGACCGTCTTCCGGCGTCACATGCACGGCGATGAGGTCGCCGCCGCCGGAAGCGCGGGCCACACGGGCGCCGCGTCGAAGCAGCTGCTCGCCTTCGGGTCCGCCGGACAGTGCCACGATCACGCGTTCGCGCGTCTCCCATTTGGCGTTGATGTGATGCTCGTCGCGGTATTCCTTCAGCGCTTCATCCACGCGTCCGGCAAGCCACAGCAAGGCAAGCTCGCGCAACGCGGTGAGGTTGCCGACACGGAAGTAGTTGCTGAGCGCGGCATCAACACGATCCGGCTTATAGACAAGGCCCGCAGAAAGACGTTCGCGCAGGCCTTCCGGTGGCAGATCGACAAGTTCGACCTGGGTCGCGGAGCGCAGGACCTTGTCGGGCACGGTCTCCTTCTGCGTACTGCCGGTGATCTCACGGACTACGTCGTTCAACGATTCGATATGCTGCACATTGATGGTGGTGATCACATCGATGCCCGCATCAAGCAGATCCTCGACATCCTGCCAACGTTTCTCATGCACCGAGCCGGGCGCGTTGGTATGCGCCAGCTCATCGACCAGCGCCACCTGCGGGTGACGTTCGATGATCTTGAAGAGATCCATCTCCTCAAGCCACATGCCACGATACCGGACGCGCCTGCGCGGGACCTGTTCGAGTCCGAGGGCCGCCTTCGCCGTGGCGGTGCGTCCGTGGGTTTCCAGCAACGCTATGACGACGTCCTTGCCGTCCTCCTGAAGACGATGCCCCTCCTTGAGCATCGCGCACGTCTTGCCCACACCGGGCGCGGCACCCAGCAGCACCCTGAATGTACCCCTTGCCTCTGCCATACCTTGCCTTCCCCCGATGGATGATGGAATCCCTTATCTATGACTGTATACGATAAACACCATCAGGGTGATGGCGCACGCAATGCACACCATCACCCCTGATGATCGGTTGCAACTTGTTGTTTTGCGAACAGTCGAACCGTTACTCGAGCTCGTCGAGCGCGAGGTTCAGCTTGACCACATTGACCGTGGACTCGCCGATGAAGCCGAGACCACGTCCGGTGGTGTTCTCCTTGACCAGCTTCTCGACCTGCTCTTCGCTCAGACCGCGCTCCTTGGCGACACGCTTGACCTGAATGGCCGCGTACTCAGGGCTGATCTCAGGATCCAGACCGGAGGAGGAAGCGGACACGGCGTCGGCGGGAACATCCTTGACGCTCACGCCTTCACGCTCGGCAATGGCCTTGCGCAGTTCCGTGGTGCTCTTGATGAGGTCCTCGTCAGCGTGACCCTTGTTGGTGCCGGAGGAAGCGCCGCCGTAATAGCCTGGTTGTCCTCCTCCTTGTTCGGGGTCGGAGGCCGCGGACGGACGGGACTGGAAGTACTGCGGCAGAGCATCGCCATTCTCATCGGTGAAGGACTGGCCGATCAGCGAGGATCCGACGACTTCACCCTGAGCGTTGGTGATCATCGAGCCGTTGGCCTTGTCCGGCATGCCGAGCTGACCGATGCCGGCCAACACGAACGTGTAGACGACAACGATGACGGTGAAGACGATCACAGCCTTGAAACCGGCCCAGTAGCTGCGCAGATTCAATGACATTGATGATTTCATAATGACATCTTTCCTTTATTTCAGCGGATTCGATCAGAAGCCCGGAATCAGGCGGACGAACAGATCGATGATCCAGATGCCGATGAACGGGGCGATGATGCCGCCCAGACCGTAGACCTTGAGGTTGCGGCCCAGGATCTTCTCACTGGCTTCGGCACGGTACTTGACGCCCTTGAGGGCCAGCGGAATCAGCAGCACGATGATGATCGCGTTGAAGATAATCGCGGACAGCACGGCGGACAGCGAGCTGTGCAGACCCATGATGTTGAGCACACCAAGGCCTGGGAACTTCTCCATGAACATGGCCGGGATGATGGCGAAGTACTTGGCCACATCGTTGGCGATGGAGAAGGTGGTCAGGGCGCCACGGGTGATGAGCAGCTGCTTGCCGATGGCCACGATATCGATCAGCTTGGTCGGGTCGGAGTCAAGGTCGACCATGTTGCCGGCTTCCTTGGCTGCGGAGGTGCCGGAGTTCATGGCGACACCGACATCGGACTGGGCAAGGGCAGGGGCGTCGTTGGTGCCGTCACCGGTCATGGCGACGAGCTGGCCCTTAGCCTGCTCCTTCTTGATGTAGGCGAGCTTGTCTTCAGGCTTGGCCTCGGCGATGAAGTCGTCGACACCGGCCTCCTGTGCGATGGCCTTGGCGGTCAGCGGGTTGTCGCCGGTGACCATGACGGTGCGGATGCCCATCTTGCGCAGGTCGGCGAAGCGTTCCTTCAGACCCTTCTTGACGACATCCTTGAGCTGGACGACGCCCAGGACCTTGACCTCGCCGTTGGCGTACTGCTCGGCGACGACCAGCGGCGTTCCGCCCTGGCCGGAGATGGCGTTGACCTTCTCGTGCAGGGCGTCACGGACCTCGACGGGCATGACGCCGCCTTCCTTGTCGATCCATGCCTCGACGGCGGAGGTGGCACCCTTGCGGATGCGGTCGCCGTTCGGCAGGTCAAGGCCGGACATGCGGGTCTCGGCGGTGAACGGCACGTCCACGGCTCCCGGAACTTCATCAAGTTCGAAGCCTTCGGACTTGGCGAGGGCCACGATGGACTGGCCTTCCGGAGTGGCGTCGGCAAGAGAGCTCAGCGCTGCTGCCTTGGCCATCTCGTCATGGTCCACGCCGGGCAGGGCATGGAATTCGGAGGCCTGACGGTTGCCGTAGGTGATGGTGCCGGTCTTGTCGAGCAGCAGGGTGGTCACGTCGCCGGCGGCCTCGATGGCGCGACCGGAGGTGGCGAGCACGTTGTGCTGCACCAGACGGTCCATGCCGGCGATGCCGATGGCGGAGAGGAGGGCGCCGATGGTGGTAGGAATCAGGCAGACCAGCAGGGCGATCAGGACCGTGAGGCTCACGGAGGCGCCGACGGACGATGCCTGCGGGTTGATGCACAGCACCACGACGAGGAAGATGATGGTCAGGGAGCTCAGGAGCACGTCCAAGGCGATCTCGTTCGGGGTCTTCTGGCGGTTCGCGCCTTCGACCAGGGCGATCATCTTGTCGACGAAGCTCTCACCGGGCTTCTGGGTGATGCGGACCACGATGCGGTCGGAGAGCACACGGGTGCCGCCGGTCACGGAGGAACGGTCGCCGCCGGACTCACGAATCACCGGGGCGGATTCACCGGTGATGGCGGATTCGTCCACGGAGGCGATGCCGGAGATGATGTCGCCATCACCCGGGATCAGCTCGCCGGCGGAGACGACCACCACATCGCCGAGCTTCAGATCAGAGCTCGGGATTTCCTCGATGTAGGCGGGGCCTTCGCCCTTTTCCGGGCCACGGGCATCCGGGTCGTTCTTCTCGTCATAACCCTTGACGATGTGGGCGGGCGTGGTGGTGCGGGTCTTGCGCAATGCGTCGGCCTGCGCCTTGCCACGGCCTTCGGCCACAGCCTCGGCGAGGTTGGCAAAGAGCACGGTGGCCCACAGCACGATGGCCACGATCCAGGTGAAGTAGACCGGCTCGCCGTTGGCCAGCGAGGCGTCGAACAGCTGGAAGATGCCCAGCAGTGTCAGGAATGCAGCGCCAACCCACACGATGAACATGACCGGGTTGTGCCACATGTTGCGCGGGTCGAACTTGCGGAACGCATCCGGCAGGCTCTTGCCAAGCATGGCACCCAGCGACTTGTTATTGGATTTCTTGACGTCGTCCGCGATGGAAGCCGCGTTGTTCGCAACGTCATTCGCAAATGCGGAAGTCATATCAGGCCACCAAACCTTCTGCCAACGGTCCCAGAGCAAGTGTCGGGAAGAACGTCAGCGCGGAAATAAGGAAGATAACGAACACCAGAAGGACCACGAACAGACCATTGTCGGTCTTCATCGTGCCTGCGGTCACCGGCACCTTGTCCTGCTTGGCAAGCGAGCCAGCGAGAGCGATCACCAGAGCAATCGGCAGGAAGCGGCCGAGCAGCACGGCGAGACCCAGCGCGGTATCAAGCCACGGAGTGTCTGCGGTGATGCCGGCGAACGCGGAACCGTTGTTGTTCGCAGCGGAGGTGAACGCGTAGACGACTTCGGAGAAGCCGTGGTTGCCACTGTTGTTGAGCGACGTGTCGAAGATCGACTGGCGGGCAAACGGCAGCGCGAAGCTCAGGGAGACGCCCACGACCACGGTGATCGGCATGACGAGGAAGTACAGCGAAGCCATCTTCATCTCGCGAGGACCGATCTTCTTGCCGAGGTATTCAGGGGTACGGCCCACCATGAGGCCTGCGATGAACACTGCCACGACGGCCATCACCAGAATGCCGTACAGGCCGGCGCCCACACCACCCGGGCTGACCTCGCCGAGCATCATGTTGAGCATATACATCATGCCGCCAAGCGCGGTGTAGGAGTCATGCATGGAGTTCACGGCACCGGTGGAGGTGGAGGTGGAGGTCGTGCCGAACAGGCCGGACCATACGATGCCGAAGCGGGTCTCCTTGCCTTCCATCGAACCGCCGGTCAGGGAGGTGATCGGGTCGTTGGAGAAGGATTCGGCGGTGACGACGCACAGGAAGCTGATGCCGAAGAGGATCACCATCGCGCCGAGCAGCGCGTAACCCTGGCGAATGTCGCCGACCATGCGGCCGAAGGTGCGGGTCAGGGCCACCGGGATGCACAGCATGAGCAGGATCTCGATGAGGTTGGTCCACATGTTCGGGTTCTCGTACGGGTGCGAGGAGTTGGCGTTGAAGAAGCCACCACCGTTGGTGCCGAGCTCCTTGATGACCTCCTGGGAGGCCACTGGGCCCTGCATGATGGTCTGCTGGCCACCTGCGACGGTGGTCACGTTGACGAAGCCGGCGAAGTTCTGGGCCACGCCGAGCGCAATGAGGATGATGCCCATGACGATGGAGATCGGCATGAGGATGCGCAGCGTGCAGCGGGTCAGATCGACCCAGAAGTTGCCGATGGTCTCGGACTTGCGCCATGCGAAGCCGCGCACCAGCGCGATCGCCACGGCGATGCCGACGGCCGCGGACACGAAGTTCTGCACGGCGAGGCCGGCGAACTGAACGGTGTAGCCGAGCGTGACGTCAGGCGAATAGGACTGCCAGTTGGTGTTCGTCACGAAGGAAGCGGCGGTGTTGAACGCCAACGGGCCTTCGACGTTCGGGAAGCCCAGCGAGAACGGCAGCCACTGCTGCACGCGCTGGAGCAGGTAGAGCACCAAGACGCTCATGAGGGAGAAGCCGAGCACGCCGCGCAGGTATGCCTTCCAGGTCTGTCCCTTCTTGGAGTCCACGCCGATGATCTTGTAGATCCACTTCTCGAAGAAGAGATCCTTGTCGGACGTGAACACATTGAACATGTAATCACCCAGCGGCTTGTAGATGGCCGCGAGGATTATGGCGATCAGCGCGAACGCCATAACAGCAAACACATATACCATGCGATGAACCTTTGTTTCCTTTTCCCGATGTCAGGCAGCAAGACTGTTGTGCAGCCTTCGTCCTGTATTGCAGGCTCTTCTCTCCGGCTGTCTGCGGCTGTCTGCGGCTGGATCCATCGGGATTTCTGTATTGCTTTGGCTCGGTCGTCAGAATTTCTCAGGACGGCACAGGGAGTAGATCATGTAGCCGATGCCCACGATCCCCAGTACGACACCCAGCACAGTGAAGAACGTCATCATAGTCTGTCAACCCACTTTCCGAACAGATCAACGAGAACGAAGAACACTACCGTGCCGACAACATAGGCAACATCAACCCACCAGGGCATGCTTTCTCCTTCATTATCGAACAAACCCGATAGAGCATTCCGGCTTCCCCGTTCAGGGCAGCCCAGACTACACCATCGGGTCATTGCGATTCTCAAGCTTATGAATTCGGTGATGGTTTTGTGACGGTTTTTACGGCTTACATACATGCCCGTTATCGCACTGCGGCGATTTCCTAACACATCGCTAACACCTTCATTTCTATCTTGGTCAGATGAGCATTCGATGACTGTTTTCATGTTCGCCAGGACGTTTGGCTGGACGTTTGGCTGGACGTTCGCGAACAGTCGAACGATGCGTCATTGAGGGAATGCAGTGTGGCGAGGACGCTGGCCAAACCAGGCTACTCAGTTATCCTTTCCGCCATGGATACTGTGAGCAAGGCTCGCGACGCCGTCCGCCGCTCCCCCGATATCCGTCGCTCCCGTACACTGGTTCCCGGAACCTTTCTTGGGATATGCAAGGAGCTTTTGTATGGCTGACTCCCCCGCCACCATCACTGATGTAATCTTCGATTTCTGCGGCGTACTGATCGATTGGGACACCCGTGCCTGCCTGACCGGACGATTCGCGGATGACGTGGTGTCCGCGATCTGCGCGCCCGACGATCCGCATGGTTTTTTCCGCTATGAGGACCGTATGGACGCCGGCGAGGACTTCGACAGCATCTACCCGGATGTGGTGCGCGAGCAGGGCGAGGACATCGCGTCGATCTTCCGCTATTACATCGAGCATTACGCGGATGCGTTGCCGCGCACGCTGCCGGGCATGACCGAGCTGCTCGCCGACCTCAAGCGCCACGGCTACGGCGTGTGGGGTCTGACCAATTGGTCGCACGAGACCTTCCATCTGGCCTTCGAGAAGTTCCCTCGCCTCGAACAGCTGCTGGACGGCACGGTGGTCTCCGGCATGGAGAAGATGCACAAGCCGAACGCCGACATCTACAACCTGACCATGGAACGCTTCGGCCTCACGCCCGAACGCTGCGTCTTCTTCGACGACACCGCCAAGAACATCGTGGGAGCCAACGAGGTGGGCATTCACGGCATTCTCTTCTCCGGGGCCATCGCTGCGCGCGACTCCCTCGCCAGCCTTGGCGTGCGGTTGTAGGCGTTGTAGGCATCGTTCACCGTCGATTGTGCAGGGGTATAACCCCATTCCACGACCAGACCTAGCGCTATAACTGACATTTATGACTCTGCTTCAGCTCAAATACATCGTCAAAATCGTCGAATGCGGTTCGATGAACGAGGCCTCGCACGCCCTGTACGTCTCCCAGCCCGCCCTGAGCTCCTCCGTGAAGGAATTGGAGAACGAGCTCGGCATCGAGATCTTCACCCGCTCCTCGCAGGGCATCGCCCTGACCGTGGACGGCGCGGAGTTCCTCACCTACGCGCGCCAGGTGCTTGACCAGGCAGACCTGCTTGAGGAGCGCTACAAGCACGCCAAGCCGCGCAAGCAGCTGTGCCAGGTCTCCACGCAGCACTATATGTTCGCCGTCGAGGCGTTCGTGGAGATGATCAACTCCATCAAGTCCGATGAATACGAGTTCACCATCCGCGAGACCCGCACGCGCGACATCATCAACCAGGTCGCCAACATGCAGTCCGAAATCGGCATCATCTACCTGTCCGACTTCAACAAGGACGTGCTCGGCAAGCTGCTGCGCGAGAAGCATCTCGAGTTCCATCCGCTGTTCCGCGCCCCGCTGCATGTGTTCATCTCGCGCAACAACCCACTGGCCGCCAAGAAGGTCATCACTATGGAGGATCTGAAGCCCTACCCGTTCCTGCAGTACGAGCAGGGTGAGGAAGGTTCGTTCTACTTCTACGAGGAGGCTGTCTGGCCGGAGTACTCCCCCAAGCAGATCAACGTGACCGACCGCGCCACGATCCTCAACTTCATCATCGGCCTGAACGGCTACACGGTGTGCACCGGCATCGACAACGGCGACCTCAACAACGAGAAGATTGTCACGGTCCCGCTGGAATCCGATGAGACGATGCTGCTCGGCTGGATCACCAACGAACGCGCCAAGCTGTCCAAGGCCGCCGAAACCTATCTTGAGAAACTCAAGTCGGTCGTGGCGTCCCACGGCTACAAGCTCATCGACTGACATACCTGTCAGGTGTCATTGACCAGCCGCTTTCGGCGGAAAAGGTGCTTCCCTCCTGACTGAGGAAGGAAGCACCTTTTCCGTATGTAGGTATACGACCGGCATACATACCACCAACATCTAGGCGGAAGAGCCACTGATATAACGCCAAACGACCGTATGTTCGCGTTCAAACGCAGGTGCCGCGAACATACGGTCTGTTATGACCATCAAAGCGGCTGTATGTTTGCGGCGTATTCGTTGAGGCGCGAACATACAGCCGCCAAGACCATTCAAAACGACCGTATGTTTGCGGCGTATTCGTTGAGGCGCGAACATACAGCCGCTTCGGGGCATTTGCAATATGGACATGCGATACGGACGTGCAATATAGACGAATCAAAACTGCTTGGTCATGACGTCGGTGCCATACCGGCCGTATTCGCTGTTGCCGTCCGACGCGGTGGCACCCCATTTCACGGGTACGAATTTCGTGCCCGTAGGATTGTTCATGGTGAGTGACCTGATAGGGCAATCCGCGTTCGGAGCGCAAGTGGCGCCGGTCTCCCCCATGGCGAAGCCGGTACCCACCACATTCCCCTGAGCATCCTCAACCTGATAATAGACGGAGAAACTCGTCAACGTATACTGCGTCTGATTGTGCACAGTGGCGGTAATGGCGAAATACGAAGACGATGACTGCGAGACATCACCGATGGCGGCGACGGACAGCTCCGGAGTTTTGTCCTGCCGCTGGACTTGTTTGATCTCTTCAAGTAGATTGCCATAGCGTTCGCGCTCTGATTTGAGCTCCTCTATCTGAGTGCCGACATCCTTGATCTGCCGCTCACGGTTCGCTATGTCCTGCTTCGACTCCTCCAAATCGCTGTTCGCCCAGGTGAGCCGTTGCGATTCCCGGATGTAGTCGGGGCTCTGCTGCACGACGACGGACTTGCCTCCCAAACCATAGGCGACCCCGCCGAGCCACACAACCACGATTAATGCGACAAGACTCACCGCCAGCTTGGCCGGTGAGGCCATATGATGTGCATCGATATGTGCCGATGCCGCGCCCTTCCCCGCCTTCTCTGCGCTATCTTCGTCCGTGTCGGCGCCATGATGCCGGATAATCCCGCGCGCAATGTGCTTTACGGCAGTGAGCCAGGAGTCCAACGCCTCGAACATAGTGTCCGCCGCGTTGTGGCCCCCTGTCGAATCATCATGGTTCAGCCATCCGGGTTCTTTGGATTCTTCCGCCTTGTGCTCGTTCTTCTTGTTGTCCTGGCTCATGGTATTGTCACCGTCTTGACGTCATCGGCGTATTGTGCGTCGATGGTTTTCGTGGAATCGGAGTCCTTACTGTCGGCGACCGTCGCGTTGAAACTGACCGGCTTGATTGTGGCACCGGAGAACCCGGCATCCTTCACCATGTCCTCCGCAACCACGGTCTTACCGGGATATACGACCACATTGGATACGTAGGCATTGCCCTCCCCATCCAATACGTTTCCGTTCGATCCGATAATGGTGTATTTGACGACTGCCCCGAGCAAGACATGACCGGTGTTGTTGCGCACAGTGAATTTCGGGTAATAATACAAATCGATACTGCCCCCGGTAGCGGCATACAGCGGGTCCTCATCCGGGCTGATGGATTCGACAATCAGGGCTGGCTTCCCTGCCTGGGCATCGCCGCCGTATTGTTCGAACACCTTCCTGTCTGCTTCCGCCTGCTTCTTCTCTTCGGCCAAATCCTCGCGCAGCTCATCCCGTTTCTTGGTGAGCTCCTTTGTCGTGCTGCGGTTGGCTTTGATCTGATTCTCGGTCTTGGTGACCTGTGATGTCACTTCCTTGTAGCTTTGGTCAGTGGTGGGATCCTTAGTGACCCGTCCCACCGCGAATGCGCCGGCAAACACCACTGCGGCGATGACTATGAATCCGACCATCAGAATGATCGGCTTTCGAGATTTGGAACCTTCCCTCATACCTCTACTCTAGTGAGGCTGGGTATTGGATACGGGCTTTGTCACCTAAAGTTCATCTCTTCCGATTCCCGACACATGCAGCGTGTCCGGACAGCGTGTCTGGAAGATATGATCATCCATAATCTCCGCGCAATCTCAACGTGATCTCAAGCCTCGCTCCCCTTTGGTAAGTATGGGTATAAAAAACGCTTCTCGAATACGAGAAGCGTTTTTTTCAATCAGTCCCTGAAAGCATGGAAGCCCGGAAGGATCAGGCACCGTACTGCTCGAGGTAGGATTCGGCACGCTGCCTGAGCTCATGGCCGAGCAGCGGGGTGCCATCGGCGTTCTTCATCTTGGCTGCGGCGTCGAAGATCTCGCGCACGTTGGCGATAGCGAGCACCGGGAAGCCGAACTCGGCCTCTACCGCCTTGACGGCGGACAGGTCGGAGTCCTTGGTCTTCTCCATGCGATCCACGGAGAGCACGAGACCCACGACCTCCACATCGGCCTCCGCCTTGAGCTTCGGAATCACTTCGCGTACAGCGGTGCCGGCGGTCATCACATCATCGACGAGTAGCACCTTCATGCCGTCCTTGAGCGGCGTGCCGACCATCCAGCCGCCATCGCCGTGGTCCTTCTTCTCCTTGCGGTCGAAGGTGTAGCCCACGGTCATGTTGTGGCGTGCGGTCAGCGCGATGGCGGTGGAGACGGCCAGAGGAATGCCTTTGTAGGCCGGCCCGAACACGGTGTCGACATCACGCGGGATGGTGTTGTGCACGATCGCCTGGCTGATCTTCTCGGCGTAGAAGGCACCGAGAGTGGCGATCTTACGGCCATCGTCGAAAGCGCCGGCGTTGATGAAGTACGGGCTCTGTCGGCCGGACTTCAGCGTGAAGTCACCGAATTTCAGCGCGTTGGATTCCAGTAGGAATTCGGTGAAGCGATGTGCGAGCGTTTCTGCCATTGTAGCTACCTCCAGGTCTTGTATAGGACGCCCAGACGGTCCGACCGCCGATTTGCCTCAGCGTTCGCCTCGACGAGGGGAATCGGCGGTCGGACCGTGTTACCTCCATGTGTTGCCTGCGGCAAGTTTAGCAGCGAGCTCGGGACGGGAGTCCAGCAGATCATCCAATTCGCGGGCAATGCGCAATGGGGCCACCGGGTCGAATAGGGCGGCAGCCCCGACTTCCACCGCATTGGCGCCGGCGTACAGGTATTCAAGCGCCTTCTCGCCGGAGTCGATGCCGCCGATGCCGATGATCGGGATGTCCGGCAGTACGGTGCGCGTACGGTAGACCGCGGCGATGCCGATGGGCAGGACTGCAGGACCGGACACGCCGCCGGTCTTGTTGGCGATGATCGGCTCACCCGTGCGGATGTTCAGGCGCATGCCGAGCACGGTGTTGATCATGCTCAGGGCGTCCGCACCGTGTTCGACTGCGGCGCGCGCAGGAACGGTGATGTCGGTGACATTCGGTGTGAGTTTGACGATGATCGGCTTGTCGGTCATCGGGCGAAGTTTATCCATCAGTGAGGAAAGTGCCACCGGGTCGGTGCCGACGCTCATGCCTCCATGGGTCACGTTCGGGCAGCTCACGTTGATTTCGAGCATATCCGCGTCGGAGTCGGCGAGCTTGGCCACCACCTGCATATAATCGTCATCGCAGTGACCGGCCACGTTGGCCACAACCAGCGCGCCTGCCTTCTTTAGCTTCGGCAGATCGTCCTCGAGATAATGGTCGACGCCGGGGTTCTGCAAGCCTACGGCATTGAGGTTCGAGGCGGGGCCTTCAGCGGTGCGTGGGCTCGGGTTGCCTTCCCACGGCACAGGCGAGCAGCCCTTGGTGCTTACCGCGCCGAGCTGACTGACATCATAGAACCAACGGACCGCGGCATACTGGAAGGTTCCGGATGCGGTTCCGACGGGATTCTTCCATTCCACGCCGGCCACTTTGGTGGAGTGCTTCCACTCGTGCGGTTCGTAGATGTTGATGTGGTTGTCGTTCTGATTGCTGTCGATCATCGTCACTCCCCCCATCCCAGTTGTTCGCGGGTGAACACAGGTCCGCCGGAGCAGACCTTGAGCCGCCCGTCCACGGTGTCCACGGTGCACAGCACGCATGTGCCGTAGCCGCATCCCATGCGCTGTTCCATGCTGAGCTGGGCCGGGATATCGCGTTCGGCGGACCAAGCGGCCACCGCCTTCATCATCGGCAATGGTCCGCAGGAGAGGATGACGGGCTTGCGGTCGTAGGCCTTGAGGTCATCACCCTGTTCGAGTTTGTTGAGCAGATCGACCACATTGCCCTCGGCGTCGTCGATGCTCCAGGACCAGTCCGCATACCGGGAGACGTATTCCTCGGCGAAATGGTCGTTGCGGTAGCCGAATACCGCAGTGGCGAACGAGGCGTCGTTCTCGGCTAGCTTCTGCGCGGCATAGATCAGCGGGGGCACGCCGAGCCCGCCGCCTACCAGGATGTAGTTGGCGTCCTCCTTGAGATTGAATCCTCGCCCCAAGGGCCCGAGCACATCCACGGTGTCGCCGGGTTCAAGTCGTGCAAGCTGTTCGGTGCCGTGGCCGATGACCGCGAATATGACGCTGACCTCGTCGCCTTCGACCTCGCTGACGCCGAACGGGCGCGGCATCAACATGAAATCGTCGTGGGTGAACAGGTTCACGAACTGTGCTGGCTTGGCGTGGGAGGCGATGAACGGGTCCCGGAAGGTCAGGCGCATGACCCTATCGGTCAGTTCACGCACGCCGGTGATCTCGACGCTGTGGCGAGGAGGAAAATAGCCTGCGGCCTGTGCTTCCGCCACCACATCATACGTTGGTGTGAATGTTGTCATTATTGATTCCTGCTCCGATCGGTCAACGGTACACGGCGAAACGAAGGGCGTCACGCATGTCGATGGCGGCTTGACGGGCGCTTTCCGCGACGAGCTCGAGCGCCTGGTCGGCGCTCATGGATTCGGAATACCTGCCGCTCTTCTTCCATGCGCCGATGATACCGCGCGAGGAGTTGACTATTGCGCCGCTGCCTGTCTCGTCGAACATGCCGGCCACGTCCTGTGCGGTGCCTCCCTGGGCGCCATAGCCTGGCACCAGGAAGAACGTGTGGGGCATACGCTTGCGCAGGGCCCGGCCCTCCTCCGGATGCGTGGCTCCCACAACGGCACCCACCCGGGAATAGCCGTGCTGGCCGCGGGTTTCGGCACCCCAGCCCTCCACGAGGTCGGCCACATGTTCATAGACCTTCGTGCCGTCGGCCAGATCTAGCATCTGCAGTTCGCTGGAGGACGGGTTGGAGGTACGCACGAGCACGAAGATGTCCTTGTCGGAAGCGACGGCAGCATCCACGAACGGGGTGATGCCGTCCGTGCCGAGATAGGGATTGACGGTGACGGCGTCCTCATGCCACGGGTCGAAGATGATGGATTCGCCGTTATCGGCGGCATCGTCGCCTGCCGCAGCATCCGCTCCCACGCCGCTCAGATGATGCGCATAGGCGGCGGCGGTGGAGCCGATGTCGCCGCGCTTGATGTCCCCCAGCACGTACAGGCCTTGCTGGGCGGCGTATTCGCAAGTCATCGTATACACGTCCACGCCTGCGGGGCCGAGCGCCTCATACATGGCGATCTGCGGCTTGACAGCGGGCACGATATCCGCGACCGCATCGATGATGGTGCGGTTGAACTCGAAATACGCCACGGCCAGTTGGGCGGCCGGAAGCTCTTCCGGGCTGTCCACCGAATCACGGACCTCTTCCGCGAAACTCGCCACCACCTGCGGTGGTACCAGAGCCTCAGTGGGGTCGAGTCCGACGACGGATGGATTCTGTACGTTGGTGATTGCTTCGATCAGACGATCCATGCTGTTCCTTTTGCGCTTTTCGTAAGTCTCCTGCTGTGAGCTGGACTTGCCGTTGTCTACTACAGGCGGCTGAACATGAACTTCGAGCCGATGATGGTGGCGAGCGGACGTCCTGTGACCTGCCACCCGCCGAACGGAGTGTTGCGGGCCTTGGAATGGAACCGTTCGGGGTCCACGGTCCATTGCTGGTCGGTGGCAAGTACCACGAGATCCACGGCAGAGGCATCGTCGATGCGGCTCAGGTCGAGCAGACGGTTCACGCCCTCACGGACGGTCTGCGACGAGTCGGCCTTCTCCTCTGCGATCACGCCATCCGGGTCATCGCCGGTGGGTGCAGGCTCGGCCCAATCTTCAACCAGCGCCGCAATATCCGTGGCATCATGGCCCATCAGGGCCTGAGGCGCAACGGACATGAGTTCGATCAGCCGTTCGTCCGAGATGTGTCCGCCGTCCACCAGCACCTTGTGGCATACGCCGTACGCGCATTCCAGTCCGATGATGCCGTTGGGAGCCTCGAGGAAGCCCTTCGCCTTTTCATCCATGGTGTGTGGCGCATGATCTGTGGCGAGCAGGTCCACAGTGCCGTCTGCGATGGCTGCGATGGTGGCCTGACGGTCGGCTTCGGAACGCAGCGGCGGGTTCATCTTGGCGAGTGTGCCGTATTCGAGCAGCGCTTCGTCGCTCAATGCGAGATAGTGCGGCGCGGTCTCGCAGGTGACCGGCAGCCCTTCGGCTTTGGCCTCGCGTATGGCCTCGAACGAGATCGCCGTGCTCACATGCTGGAAATGCACATGGATGCCGGTGCGTCGTGCGGCTTCGATGTCCCTCGCCACGATCTTCAGTTCGGTGTCTTCGGGGATGCCTGGCACGCCAAGCGCGCGGGACACCGGCCCCTCGTTGACCGCACCGGTGTCATGATGCTCGCAATGCTCGATGAGGTACAGGTCGGATGCCTTGGCATTGGCGAGCACCTGGTCGAGGATCAGTTCAGGCACCGCGGCGCCGTCGTCACTGATCGCGGTGACAGGGTGTTCGTTCATCGCCGGCGTCTTGGCGTCATCCTGGAATCCGGGCACATAGCGCAGCCAATCGGCGATATCGCTGGCCTCCGCTCCTGCACGGTCCTTGGACGCGCACACGCACAGGTCGTAACGGACCGGCAGTTTGACGTCATGCGCGGCATCGTAGTTCTGCAGGAAATCGATGACATTGGCGAAGCCGGCGTCAACCACTTCGCGCGCGCCCGGCTTGCCAGCCTCGGCGTCCGCCGTGGTGACGGCCTGCCCGTCAATTGCCGGCAAGGTGTTCGGCATGATGAGCACATTCGTATACCCGCCCGAAGCCGATGCGCGGCATCCGGAGACCATGGACTCCTTGTAGGTCTGCCCGGGATCGCGGAAATGCACATGAGGATCGGCGAAGCCGGGGGCCACCGTCAGACCGGTGGCGTCGATATCGGCACCGTCACGGACGGTATCGGTATCGGCGAAGTAGGCGTCCGCAAGGCCGGGAACCGTCAGATCGATGATCTCCCCGGTGTTCCAGACCTTGATGTTGCGTAGGGTGATGCTCACAGTTTTGCTTCCTCGTCGCAGTAGTCGCAGCGGTATTCGAGACGTTCGGAATGCACCAGATGGAACATCTGTTTGATGCCCGGTTCGGTGGTGGTCACGCAACGTGGGTTGACGCACTTGATGACGCCCACGATGTGTTCGGGCAGGCGAGGCTGCTTCTTTTCGACGATGTGTCCGCCACGGACCACGTCCACGGTGGCTTGACGGGCGACGAAGCCGAGCACATCGAGATCGATGTCCTTGTCATCCTCGATCTTGATGATGTCCTTGGTGCCGAACCGATGCGATGTGGTGTTCATGATCAGCGCAAGCTTGGTCTTGGACGGATCGATCTTCAGGTATTCCAGCACCTTCAGCGAGGTACCGGCAGGCACGTGATCGATGATGATGCCGTTTTGGATGCTGGTGACTTCCATCAGGCTTGCACCTCCTTGGAGCTGAGCGGTTCGTAACCGGGCAGGTCGTCGCCCACCACGGTGCTTTCGAGGGCCATGCGCATGAGCATGCCGTTCTTGACCTGTTCGAAGTAAGCGGCACGGGGATCGTCGTCCACTTCGACGGCAATCTCGTTGACGCGCGGCAGCGGGTGCAGCACTGCCATGTCGGGCTTGGCATGGGAGAGCTTGTCCTCGTCGAGGATGTAGGTGTCACGTAGGCGCAGATAGTCGTCTTCGTTGAAGAAGCGCTCCTTCTGCACGCGGGTCATGTACAGCACATCGAGGTCGCCGATCACGGACGCCAGGTCGCGCACCTCCACATAGGAGCAGGTCGGCGTGGCGTTGATGCGGTCTATGACATATTGCGGGGTCTTCAGCTCATCAGGACTGATGAGAATGAAACGCACGTTGCCGAAACGGCACAGGGTCTCGATCAGGGAGTGCACAGTACGGCCGAACATGAGGTCACCGCATAGGCCCACGGTCAGGTCGTTGACACGACCGAAGCGCGACTGCAGCGTGGCAAGGTCGGCCAGCGTCTGCGTGGGGTGCATGTGGCCGCCGTCGCCGGCATTGATGACTGGCACGGAGGCGGCACGGGACGCGACGAGCGCAGCGCCTTCCTTAGGATGACGGATGGCGACCACATCGACATAGTTGGAGACGGTCTTCAACGTATCGGCGATGGACTCGCCCTTGGTCACCGAAGCAAGCTGCGCGCCGGCGAAACCGATGACCTTGCCACCGAGGCGGAGCATCGCGGTCTCGAAGCTCAGACGTGTGCGGGTGGACGGCTCATAGAACAATGTGGCCAATACCCTACCCTCGCAGGTGTGTGACACCTCCTTGCGATGCGCATCGATGTACTGCGCCTTGTGCAGCAAATCCCGAATCTGTGCGATGGAGAGATCATCAAGCGAGATGACGCTTTTACCGATCATCGGCGTCTCCGCCGGCTCTTGTGGAGTTGACACGGCTCACCTTTCGTGCGAGAAGCGGATAAGGTGGCCACTAATGTGACCTCTCCGACTATAGACCATTTTCAGGACGCCCGCAGGACCCTGCCGTCACCCGCGCGTCCACCCCACGTTCATATTGCGTCAACGCTGGGCGCGGCGGCGGTTAGCCTCCAATCTCGGCGCTATGACGTGCATGCGAGGCTTCGCCGGCTTCTGCGCACCGGCGGAACCGGTCGTACCGCCCGCTGCTCCTGAGCGACCACCGACCATCGAACCGGACCCCGAGGAATAATCATCCTCGACCTGCCCGTAGAACAGGCGCTGGCACACGTCACGGCATTTGCGCATCACGGCGAGCAGATCGTTTTCGAAATGCTGGCCACGGTGTGCTCCATAGCCCAGATATACGGCGATGCCTCCAAGCGAATAGATGTCGTCCGGAAGGATATCCGCCTGGTTGGCGCGCCCGGACCACAGGTAGTTGCCGTTGCGCGCCGCGGTGCATGTCGTCCATGCCTTGCGAAGCTGCATGGCGTCCATCGGGCTGACCAGCTTCTTGGTCTCCAGCACGTCCAGAGCCTCGAGCGTGCCATTGACCCGCAGGTCCTTGATGGTTCCGGCATGTTGGAGCTGCAGCAGTTGCACGGTCCATTCCACGTCGGAAAGTCCGCCTTTGCCGAGTTTCAGATGACGCTCACGACGTACGCCGCGCGGCAATCGTTCGGCTTCCATACGGGCTTTGAGCTTGCGTATGCTCTGCAGTTCGGCGTCACTCAGCTCCTGCGTCGGGTAACGCAGCGGGTCTGCGATGTTGATGAGAAAATCACGCGCCAGTTCGGCGTCCCCCGCCGCATAGCGGGCACGCAGCAATGCCTGATGCTCCCATGTGGATGCCCAGGACCCGTAATACTCCTCGCATGAGGCGTAGGAGCGGATGATCGGCCCGTTCTTGCCTTCCGGCCGCAGGTCCAGATCGAGTTCGATCTTCGGCTCGAATGTGGTGGGGCCCTGAAGAATGTTGCGCAGATCCTCCACGACCTTCTTGGCGAAGGTGTTGGCCTGGGTGTCTTCGGCTCCATCGGTCGGACGGTAGATCAGAATCGCGTCGGCATCGGAGCTGAAGTTCACTTCACACCCGCCGTAGCGGCCCATTGCGATCACCGTGATATCCGCCGGCGCATGGTCCAAGCCGAACACTTCGGTCTGATGGCGTATCGACCAATTCAGCGATGCGTCGATAATGGCGTCGTACACGTCGGTCATCGCCTTCAGGCTTGTCCCGTCATCCATGACGCCGCTCATCCACGCCAATCCGATGCGCTCGATCTCATGGCGGCGCATGGCTCGCACCGAATTGGCGAACTCGTTCATGCTGGCGCTGAACCGTTCGAGCGCGGAGTTGGTCTGCACGTCCAGCGCCTCGCGGGTGCGCGCCTGAAGATTGCCGTCATCGCCGAGCCAGCTGATGGACTCCACGGATTTGTTGAGCGCATCACCAAGGAATCGCGAATTCGACAGCACGTGGCAGAGGCGCTGTGCGGCGGAGGTGGAATCGCGCAGGAATCCAAGATAGCCGGATTCAGTGCCGAAGTTCTCTTCCAGCTTGCGCCAGTTCAGCAAACCCATGTCGGGATTCTGGCCGTCACCGAGCCATTGCAGCACGGCAGGCAGAATGATGCGGTTGATTTTCGCCGCCCGGCCCACGCCTGCGGTAAGCGCCTGCACGTGGCGGATGGCGGCATCCGGGTCTCCGAAGCCAATGGAGGCGAAACGCTCCTGTGCCGCCGCCACGCTCAGCGTGATCTGGTCATCCTCGAGTTGTGCATTGACCGGCAGCATCGGACGGTAATAGATGTCCAGATGCAGGTGACGCACCTCGCGTCGCGTATCGTCGTACTTGTCCACAAGCTGTTCGGGATGCAGCCCGAATGCACGGGCGAGGCGGCGCAGCTCCTGGTTCCGGTTGAGCTCGTCGACGTCGATGTCCCGCTTCTTCTCCAGTCCGCCCACCGAGGCGCGGCCGAGGTCGGGGAACAGATGCGTGCGCTTGAGTGACCATATCTGCTGGCGATGCTCCATCACACGCTCGAATCGGTAATCCTGGGACATGCGCGCGGCTTGTTTGCGGGAAATATATCCACCTTCGGACAGTCGTTGCAGCGAGTCGAGAGTGTTGCTGGTGCGCAGCGTTTCATCGGTGCGTCCATGCACCAGCTGGAGCATCTGCACAGTGAATTCGACATCGCGCAGGCCACCGCGGCCCAACTTGATCTCCCGGTCCTTCAACGGCGCCGGAATCAGGTCCTCGACTCGCTTGCGCATCTTCTGGCAATCGTAGACGAAGTTCTTGCGCTTGGACGCGCTCCAGACGAACGGACGGGTCATGGCCATGTACGCCTGGCCGAGTTCCGGGTCACCGGCCACAGGACGGGCCTTCAGCAGCGCCTGGAACTCCCAGTTCTCGGCCCATTGCTCGTAATAGTTCTTGTGCGATTCGAGCACTCGCACCAGCTGGCCGTCCTTGCCTTCGGGTCGCAGACCCCCATCGATCTGCCACAATGGCTGCTCTGCGACTCCCATGATCGTGGACTGGCATACGCGTTGCAGCATAGTGCCCATTTTGGTGCCGACGCGAATCAGCGTCTGATGGTCGACGTCTTTGCCCGCCGGCTCCACCACATAGATAAGATCCACATCGGATACGTAGTTCAGTTCCTGCGCTCCAAGCTTTCCCATACCGATGATGGTGAAGCGAACCTGATCGCTGCCTTCCACTTCGTGTCGGGCGATGGCCAACGCCCCTTCCAACGCCGCGTCGGCAAGATCGGACAGCTCATGGCTGATGATGGGCTGGATGGCCGTGGGATTCTCCGCAACCGCATCTTGGGCGATGATGGCGGCGAGCTGGCGACGGTAGGCGGCACGCAGGGCAGTCGCCGCCTCGGCCAAGTCCTTGGAGGCCGTTGGATGTGCGGCATCGTCGGGATCGGCGCCCACCGCCTTGAGCAGTCGCATGCGCCGCTGTGCATGGTTGAACAGGTGGCTGTTGCATTCGTCGGTGGCTGCCGCAGCAACGAGATCGGGCCTGAAACGCATGAATTTGCCCATGGCGTCGGACACGCCCAGCACGGTGACGAGGCGTTTGAGGGCCGCACCGTCGGGAATCACCTGTTCGAGGTCTCGGCCCGAGGATTGCATGGCGTTGACGATGTCCACAAAATTGCTCAAAGCCACATCGGGATCGCATGCATGGGATAGATATCCGAGCAGCTCGGAGCACTGGGCATCGTCAATGCCGTCCACCTTGAGCTGATGGAACAGGTCGCGGGCTTTGTCCAGGTCCTGTATGCCGGCACGGATAAGCGCCATCGAGCTGAGCGTAAACGTCGTCACTGCATCCATAAGGCACCACTATATACCGTGGGCGACGGTCCGCCCGTTATTGTCTTGGTTCCCGCAGACCGGCACCTTCATGGCCGCAGCGAAGACGGCGCAGAACTATTCGCTGAAGAGCGGCTGCACGTTTCGCCAGATGCGGCGGGTGGTCGCGGGGTGGTTCATCGAATACAGGTGGATGCCGTCCACGCCGTGTGCCACGAGGTCGGTGATCTGTTCGGAGGCGTAGGCGATGCCGGCCGCGCGCATGGCTTCGGCGTCGCCCTCCCAACGGTCCAGCATCACGGCCAGATGGTCGGGGATGCGAGAAGCGTTGCGTTCGGCCATGCGGCGGACGGACTTGGCGCCGCGAACCGGCATGATGCCCGCCTCGATGGGCACGTCGATGCCGGCCGCATGGGCCTTGTCGAGGAACCGGTAGAAGTCGTCGTTGTCGTAGAAGAGCTGGGAGATCAGGTGGGTGACGCCAGCATCCACCTTGGTCTTCAGGTTGACGATGTCCTCGTCGAGCGAGGAGGACTGATAGTGGCCTTCCGGATAGCACGCGCCGAACACCTTGATCTCGGGCTTGCGTTCGCGGATGTAGGCGACGAGGTCGCTGGCGTGTTCGAAGACGCCGACCGGCTCCTCCCCCTCGATGTAGTCGCCGCGCAGGGCGAGCACGGCCTGGACGCCTGCCTGTTCAAACATGTCGAGCGCTTCGTCCACCTTGTTCCGATCGGAATAGAGCGCTGTCAGATGGGCCACTGCCGGGATGCCGTATTCGTTGCGGATGGTGTTGGCGATGCGGGCGGTGGCGGTTCGGTCCGTGTGGGTGCCGTGCCCGTAGGTCACTGAGATGAAGTCCGGCTCCAGCCCCTCGAGGCCGTCAAGCGTGTCATAGATCGTTCCCACAGGCGCGTTCCTTTTCGGCGGGAACACTTCCAATGAAAACATGGGCGTATGCATATTAGCTTCCTTACACGCATTATGGTTCCCCTCACTGAGGGGAACCATCACAACGAATCAACAACCGCAAGCGCTGGCTATCGGCTCCCTCTGATGAGAGAGCCGAATAAGGACTACTTCTCCAGCTTGGCGCGCACGGCCTTGGCTGCGGCGACCAAGTGCTCGAGGCTCGGCCAGGTCTCGGCGTTGCCGCGGGTCTTCAGACCGCAGTCCGGGTTGATCCACACCTTCTCGACGTTCATCTTCTTGAGGATTTCGTAGATGCGGTCCTCAATCTCCTGCTCGGAGGGGATGCGCGGCGAGTGGATGTCGTAGACGCCCGGACCGGCTTCGGTCTCGAAGTGGGCATCGTGGATGGCGTCGAGCACCACCAGATCGCCGCGGGAGGCTTCGAAGGAGATCACGTCGGCGTCCATCGCGTCGATGTCGCGGATGATGTCGTTGAACTCGGAGTAGCACATGTGCGTGTGAATCTGCGTGGTGGGCTTGACGGCGGAGTGCACCAGACGGAAGGCGGGCACTGCCCAGTCGAGGTACTTCACATGCCAGTCGGACTTCCTCAGCGGCAGCTTCTCGCGCAGTGCTGCCTCGTCGATCTGGATGACCTTGATGCCGGCTGCCTCGAGGTCGAGCACCTCGTCACGGATGGCGAGAGCCAGCTGCTTGGTCTGCTCCTCATGGGTGATGTCCTCGCGCGGCCAGGACCAGTTGAGGATGGTCACCGGGCCGGTGAGCATGCCCTTCATCACGTGCTCGGTGCGGGACTGTGCGTATGCGGACCATTCGACGGTGATCGGCTTGGCGCGGGAGACGTCACCCCAGACGATCGGAGGCTTGACGCAACGGGTGCCGTAGGACTGCACCCAGGCGTTCTTAGTGAACAGGAAGCCGTTGAGGTTCTGGCCGAAGTATTCGACCATGTCGTTGCGTTCGAATTCGCCGTGGACCAGCACGTCCAGGCCGATCTCCTCCTGATGCTTGATGCAGGCGTCGATCTGGGCCTTGATGAACTCGTCGTAGGCTTCCTTGGTGATCTCACCCTTGCGCAGCTTGGCGCGCTCGGCGCGAACTTCCTTGGACTGGGGGAAGGAACCGATGGTGGTGGTGGGCAGCAGCGGCAGGCCAAGGGCCTCACGCTGCAGCTTCTGACGCTCCTCGCGGGCCGGCTGGCGCACGAAATCGTCTGCGGTGAGCCCGGCCACGCGCTCGGCGACGGCGGGATCGGCGGCCACGCGGGTGCCGTCGAACAGGGCCTGGTTGGCAGCGAGGGCGGCGGACGCCTTCTTCTCGTCCTCGGTAGCATCGGCGAGGACGGCCACCTCCTTGAGCTCATCGAGCTTCTCGACGGCGAAAGCGAAGTGCTTGAGATCCTCGGCGGGGATGCCGGTCTCGCCTTCGGTGCTGAACGGCACGTGCAGCAGCGAGGATGCGGTGGAGACGGCCACATTGGCGGTGACCTGCTTGATGGCGTCCACCAGGCCGAGCGAGGTGGCGTAATTGTTGCGCCAGATGTTGCGGCCGTTGATCACGCCGGCGAAGATGGTGGTCTCGGAAGCGACGCCGTACTTGGACACGGCTTCGAGATTCTCCTCGCGGCCCTCGTTGAGGTCGAGGCCGATGCCGTCGAAGCCGAGGAGGTTCACGGTCTCGTAGATGTCGGCGATATGGCCGAAGTAGGTGTTGAGGAGCACCTTGACGCCGGCCTTGGCGGCCAGGATCTTGGTGTAGAGGCTCTTGAAGAGCTCCACGTCGCCGGGTTCCTTGTCGAGCACGAGATACGGCTCGTCAAGCTGCAGCCACTGGGCGCCCAGCTCGTTGAACTTGCCAAGCACCTCGGCGTAGACGGCGGCCACGGCGTTGACCAGGCCCTTGTCGTACTCGAGCTTCTGCGCGTTGGCGCCACGGGCGAGCTTGAGGAAGGTGTACGGGCCGATGAGCACCGGCTTGGTGAGGACGCCGAGCGCCTTGGCCTCGTTGAACTCATCGAACGGCTTGGTGGAGTTGAGCTTGATCCCCTCGCTCGATTCCAGTTCGGGAACGATGTAGTGATAGTTGGTGGTGAACCACTTCTTCATCGGCAGTGCGGTGACGTCGCCCTTGTCGCCCTGATAGCCGCGCGCCATGGAGAACAGCGTGTCCTCCTGGTTCTCGAAGGCCAGACGCTCGTAACGCTTCGGGATGACGTTGAGGAGGATGGCGGTGTCCAGCAGCTGGTCGAAGTAGCTGAAATCATTGCTTGGAATCAGATCGATTCCGGCGTTCTGCTGGAGCTTCCAGTGCTTGGCGCGCAGTTCGGCCGCCGTGGCCTTTACCGCCGCCAGGTCGTTGGCGCCCTTCCAATAGCCTTCGATGATCTTCTTCAGTTCGCGGTTCTGCCCGATGCGGGGGAATCCGGAGACGGAAGTGAGAGTGGACATGAATCCTCCAATAGTTGCGTTCGTAACCCGACTCAGGCTATCAAACCATCGGCCATGAGGACCCATAAGAACGTTTTGAGTGTCGTTATAGCTGAAATTTATAGGCGCTAAGGATATACCCCATAAGGGTATCCCCACATACTACGAGGGCAAGAAGCTGGTGGCTCGTATCGCAATCGTCTAAGCGGTATTGGCCTCTGATGGGACGTTGCCGTGAAGCAAACAGCGGAGCTGTTTGTAGGCAACGTGCGAGCCGACAGGCGAGCCAGCAGGCTGCGCGCAGAGCGCGTCCATGATTGCAGAACGGGCTGGCTGCGAAGTCGACTGGAGGAGAGACATCTGCAATACGCGATAATTAGTGACGCAGAATACTGGGAAGAGGAATCAGTCGAAGTCCTTCACGTTGATTACGGCAAGCAGGTCTCCGCTGTGCACCTGCCATTCATCGAACGGCTTGTCTGAGCCGAGAACCACAATCGCGGCCGGGGCGAGACCAAGGTTGAGCAGGTCGAGGCGCTCCGCATCCGAATCCGAGGACGACAGCCATTGCGAGGCGATGGACACGGTGGGCTCGTGGCCTACGATCATGAACACGCGCTGCTTGGGCTTGACGTGCGCAAGCTCGTCGAATATGGCCTGAACCCCGCCTTCATACAGATTGATGCGGTAATCCACGATGGGCCCGTCGCCGAAGACCTTCAGCATACGGTCCAAGGTCTGACGGGCGCGGGTCACCGCCGAGCAGGAGATCTGATCGGGTCTCAGGCCGAGCTCCTCGATGCCTTTGGCGACCGCCTTCGCCTGCTTGAGGCCTTTTTCGGTCAGTTCGCGTTCGGCGTCGTCACTACCTCCGAACGGCTCGGCCTTGGCATGCCTCATGACGATGAGGATGTGCTTGTATTTCTTGGCTGCCTTGGCCACCTTGCTCAGCTTGATGCCCATTGTTATGCTCCCCTTCCGGATATGCGTAGCTCACAACAAACATTGAGAAAAACTATTATACGCTTGATGTGAGCGTTCACATAATCGTTCAGGCAGCCTCGTCACCAAGCTTGTGCAATTCGTTCACCTGACGATCCAAGTCGCGCAGCACCTTGCGCAGCTTGTGGTCGGAGATGTCGCGCAGCTCCAGCTCCTCGATCTGCGCTTCGCGCTGCTCGTCCGTCATGGCGTCGATGTCGGTAACCGTGTCCTTGGAGTACCGCTCGCGTTTCTTCAACGCGGCGAATCCGGGTGCCATGGCACGCGAGACCACCAGGAAACCGGTGTGTCCGATCATCTGATGATCCGGGCGGACGGCCAGACCCTGCGCCTTCCACGTGCGCTCGAGGGTCTCCTCGATCTGCGGCTCGGTCCAGCAGCCCGCGTCACGCAGGGTCTCGGCCAGTCGGCTCATCTGCGTGGTGGTGGTGATGTAGCACACCAGCACGCCGCCGGGCGCGATCGCACGGTACGCCTGCTCCAGTCGGTTCCACGGGTCGAGCATGTCGAGCATGACACGGTCGAACCAGTGTTCGGGCAGCGAGGCTGCCACGGTGTCGAAGTCGCCGGTCTTCAGGTCCCACCATGCCGGCTCTTCGCCGTAGTAGAGCGTGGCGTTGGCCTTGGCCACGCGCGCGAACTCAGGCCGCAGCTCGATGGTGGTCACATGGCCGCCCTCCCCCACGGCGTCCAGCAGGTTCACGCTCATGGCACCCGAACCGGCGCCCGATTCCAGCACACGCATGCCGGACCGGATGTCGCCGAGCTGAATCACCTGGGCGATGTCCTTCGGGTACATGATCTGCGCGCCGCGTGGCATGGAGAGCACATAATCGGCGAGGCGCGGGCGCATGGCCGCATAGTCCCATCCGCCGATTGCGCGCGACGACTTCCACGGCTTGTTCCTGTCCTTCTCCGGATAGACCTGATTGACCTGCGCCTCGCGCTTGGCATGCACCGTGGTAATCACCGCGCCCTCGGTGTTGCCGATCACGTCATCATGCAGGATAAGCCCATGCTCGGTCTGCGTGGAGCCTCCCGGCACCAGCTGGTCGGTGATCTTCTTGCCCTTGCGATCGGTGAACTGCACCTTCTCGCCCGCCTGGAACGGTCCCCGCCTCGGATTCATGGGTCTCCTTCACTCGTACGTGTCGGACGCCATGATGACACAAGTCCACCCGCCCGGCATACTCAACAGCTCAAACCGTATCAGTGTAATGCATGAGGTTCCGCGGATCGGTCACGCTGATAGATGACGTTGAATTCCTTGACCTTGCGCAGCTGCTGCTTGCGTGCCATAGGACTCAGCCAGGAGGCGTCGTATTGCTGGAAAATGTCAAGACCGCGTCCGAGCGTGACGATCCACCCTGTATCACTCTCGATGTAACGGTCGTGAGCGGTGTCGCTGAACTCGTAGGTAACGATGATGCCCAGCTGTCCGAAAGCATCCCGCACCTGGTTCAGGGACGCTATCTGATTGTCGATATGCTGGTCATCCGCGTGCTTGGTTACGAGATGAACGTGCACCTCTTCGGTCCGCTCGGTGTAGTTGAACACTGTTTCAAGGAATTCTGCGTAATTGCGAATCTGATAAAACAGTCGGATGTACGGGTCCACGATGGTGATGTTGCGCGCACCGGCAACGAATGCGCCAAAGAGTTTGTCATAAGTGACTCCGCGCTGATCTTCGGCATACGAGAGGCGGCCTTCCCGGGCGGCCGCAGCGGCACGTTCGATTCGGTTGAGCTTCGGCTGCGTGGCCGGTTCGGGTGACTGCTGCGTTGTGACAGACGCCGCTTCTACCGCCACGGTCTGGGTAGATCGCCCGGATCGTTCGGCATCCGTGGACTTGCCGGCAGGCTCGCCGATTCGCTCGGCCGGCTCACCGGCAGCTGACGACGGCTCTTCGGCATCATCCGACCGGTGATGCCCGTCCCTCCAATACAGTTCCGGATACTCGATCTCCTCCAACGTCTGTACCGCAGTTGGCTCCGCGGCCCCTACACGCGTGTAGCTGAAGTCGACCTCGGCCATGGTGGAGTCGATGCGGCACAGTTGGTCCTTGACCCGCTTGCGTCCTTCGATGGCGCAACGCAACAGCGGCTCCATCTCGTCCATCGTCGCCTCGCCGGACGGGTAGATGAGCTTCATCAGGCCGGAGAAGGTCTTGCGCACGCCGTCCTTGTCGCGTGTGGAAAGCGTGGGCGACAGTGTGAAATACCGCTCGAACGCCGAACCGTAGTCCACGTTGCGCAGGTTGTGCAGGATCTCGGCCAGATAGTCCACCACGAAGCCGTAACCGCGTGTGAACATCTCGGAGCGGATCTGCTCGAACTCCCAGCCGGGCAGGTAGTAGTGGATGCGGTCGAGGAACGCCGGATCGTGGTATTGTGCCGGCAGCTCCTCGAACAGATCGGAGTTCTTGAGCATGTACGGCACGTTGTGGGAGGTGTTGCCGACGAACACCATGGACGCTTCGGCCTGCATAGTGTTGCGTCCGCGTGAGAACGATTTGTTGGCCATGTAGTTCTTCATGATGTCCACGAGCGCCCGGTCGGCCTTTTTGGTCTTCCCGGCGAACTCGTCGAACGCCACGGTGTCCCAGTAGCCGACCAGACCGATCTGCCCGCTCGTATTGTTGACGAACAGCTTCGCGGCCGTCACCTCACCGCCGGAGATGAGCATGCCATGCGGGGAGAATTCCGAATAGATATGCGATTTACCTGTGCCCTTAGGGCCGAGCTCGATGAGATTGTAGTTGCGCTCCACGAAGGGAATCATGCGCACGAGATGCAGCAGCTTCGCCCGTTTGCCGAACAGGTCAGGATTGAATCCGACCGACTGCATAAGCAGGTCGATCCACTCGTCGGCGGTGAATTTCTCACGCATGGCGAGGTAGTTCTCCCTGTCGTCGTGGGACATCTGCACAGGCATGAGCCGCTGCAGACGCCAAGGCACGTCCTTCGAGTCGCCGGAGTAGGCATAGACCAGCGCGCACATGCACCAGATGCCGGTGACCATGAGCTTCGGGTTGTTTTTGACGGTCTGCGAGTCGACTACAACGCGGCTGATGCCGAGGTTCTCGAACGTGGCCTCATACTGGTCAAGCCTCTCGTTGAGCGCCACCTGCACCTTGTCGATGACGTTGTACCGTCCCTTTTCACGGATCTTCGACTGGATGAGGTTGGCTTCCTCGCGGTGCACATAGTTGTCCGCGAGAGTGGCCCGGACACGGTCCACACCGGCCTGCACGCTGATCTCGTCGGTGGTGGTCACGTGTTTTCCAAGCAGGTATTCCAGCACATATGAGGGCACGAGGGCGTTGCCCTTGACCTTGCTGACCAGGTCCTTGCGCACCGTGTAATCGGCGAATTCAGCAGTCACCTTGCGGTCGAGGTCGTTCATCACGGGAATTTCGTTCGCCGCAGTCTCCTCAGGCTCGCCCGAATCCTTATCCATTGTCTTTTCCATATGCTCTTCGTCTGCCATGTTCCCACCTTACCTGTATGCCCATCCCTCGTGGCTCCCTTGTCAGGGGAGCTGTCAGCGTGCTGACTGAGGGGTAGTCCCACCAATCAAAGCCGGACGGTTCCGCGTTCCACCCGGCTACGTTAGAAGTCGAATCCGTCATCGAACATAAGCCCGCGCTGCAACCGGTACTCGGCCTTGATATCCAGCCGGCGCATCTGGCTGGAGCCGGGGATTCGCTCAGCCAGTCGCAGCTCGACCACGGTGTTGTTGAACCGGCCTGCCTCGCCGGCGAGCAGGAACGTGGCCGGAACATGTCTGTCGGCAGCGTCGTTGGATGTGGACGTGAACGCCAAAGGCACCTCGTTGGAGATGAGCGTAGCCTTGCCGCCGGGCTCCACGCCCCACAGGCCGGCGAGTACGGTTCGCTCGGATATCTTGCCGCCCACGGGTTCGGTTTGCAGGAAATCGACCGTGATTTGCCCGGTGGTGATGCGATCGGTGTTCTGCAGGATGCGGAATTCCACCAATCGCGCGTCTCCGGAGGCCGAACGCCCCTTGTTGATGTGCATGACCGGCACTACGATCTCGGGCAGCGAAGCACCGCCATGCACATACCGTACGCCATCACCCGAGATACGCAGTCGATGGATGCCGTTGGGCACCTGAATGGTCACGCCCTTGTTTTCCGGATCGTCCAGACCGACGCGGGCGGCGGGGAATGTGGTGAACGCAGGCTTGGGGACGAGATTCGAGCCGATGACGAACCGGCGTTTCTTCACCCAGACCGCATCTCCGGAAGGTCCGACGCTAAGCCATTCGGCGTCCGTCACATCATGGTCCTGATAGAGGAATCCGTGGTCGGCGGTGACGATCATATTGGTCACGTTCGCGTTGGCCAGACGCTTGACGATGGTGTCAAGCTCGTCGATCGTCTTCGCACAGGCATCGAAGACCCCCGATTCGCTGGCTGCATCGTCTCCGATGGAGTCGATGACGTTGTGGTAGACGTAGAGCACGCTGCAGGATTTCACCAGCTCGCGGTATTCGTCGCGCTTCATCTTGAGTAGCGTCTTCGCCGTCACTGCAGCGCCGCCCACAGAACCAAGAACCGACTGCCGTGCAGCCAATCCCACAGTGGAGTTGCCGTCCGCCAGCACCCCGTAATGGTCGGAGGGAGTCAGCGCCAGACTCGTGTGTGGCAGCAGAGCGGCCATGCCGAGCTGCGTGTAGGATGGCAGTACGCACAATTGGGCTTCGAGCGTGGCGTTCCAACGGCTCTGCGCATCCAGCCGTTCGCGCAATTCCTCGGCCACCTCGTAGCGCAGCGCGTCGGAGATGATGACCGCGATCTTTCTGCCGGCATCGGTGATTTTCTTCACATTGCGCGCGTAGAAGTCGTTCTGGGCGGGAACGCCGTCAATCGACCACTCGTCGAGCTTGTTGACCTGCGCCTGCCACTGCACGCTCAGATCGGCTTGATAGCGGGCGTATTCCTGTTCCAGGCTTTCGGCGACCATGTTGCCGCTGAACCGGCCTCCGGCCTTCCATGAGGCGATGAATCGGCGGTAGCATGCATCGACCCGGTACAGGTCGTTCGCATACAGACGGAAGCCCTCCTGCGCGGACGATATGGATTCCATGATGGGCCGGGCCGCACGCAATCGGGCGCGCAGGGCGCTGGCCGAGGCGATGATGGCGTAGTCCTTGGCGAATTCGTCGTGCCACAGACAGTATCGTCGTGAGGCGACTAGGCGCTGTACGTCGTCGTCTGTCACACTCTCGTTGCCAAGACCCGCATACAGCAGTTCCACGAGCTGTTCATCGACCTCACGGAACAGGTCGTGCGACGCCAGTTCGTCAAGACCCAAGCCGGTAATGTCGTCGGTAAGCGAGAGGTCCGCGAACGTATCCTCCGCCAAAGTGCGGACCACCGGGGCAAAACGAGGGTCGTTGCGCCACATGTCAAAGTCGCGGCGGATGTTCGCGTAATAATCCAGACCGTGTTCGGCGTCGGCGAACCCGTTCCACGCCAAACGGAACAGCCACAGCGCAAAATCCTTCACCGTAGGGTGTTCCAGTTCACAGGCCGCGTCGAACCGGTAGATGCCGCGTGTGCCGGCCCAGTGATAGTCGGCCAAGCTCATGTCCGCGATGCGCTCGATGCCGTCAGTTTCGTCCTGCGAGTATTGGGCGAGCAACGCGCGCCAGATCGCCTGCAGACTGTGTTCCCCCGCCGGCAGGCCGAGCAGTACGGCGATCATCTTCGCCTGGAAGTCCCGCTCGTCGTCGTCCGCGCGCAGCCGCCCGCCCAGCCCGGCCACCAGATCGTCGTCGTCGAAGAACGGCTTGGTGCGTTGCATGATGGCGAGCCAAGTGTCTCGCGTCGCGGCGGATGCCTCGCGCGGGAACAGCTCGTTGACGATCATCGACAGGCGGTCGGCGGTGAACATAGGACCGTACGCCAGTTCGAGGTCAAGCAGCCAATTATCCTCGTCCGCCGGCAGTTTGCCGGTGAGGTATACGAGGAACTTCGTGGTCGGCCGTTCAAGGAGGATACGGTATTTGACGGCGAACGGGTTGCGTTCCAACCGCACGACCTCCACGTCGCGCAATGCCTCGTCGGCGGCCTGCTGACCTGCGATTTCATCCAGCAGATCGGCGAATTCGCCGTGCTCGTCATGCCAGAACACCACGCGCCCCTCGCCATATGCGGTGCCGTCGTAACCGGCGAACCGCGCCGCCAGCAACCGTCCGATCTGCTCAGCTGTGCTCATGCGAGTCCTTCTCTTTCTGTGGTATCCAACATGGATAAAACTGCACCACTGCTGCACTGAAGGCATCGAGTATAGTCGACACTTTACAATTGCTGCACTACCCCGATATGACGACGCCCATTATCAGCGCATAACCGATGACTCCATATCACGCATCAAATCAGCTCCTCACCAACCGGAGCGCCAGAATCAAGCTCAACTCCCCTGTATGCACCGTCATACCCATCAAATAACCGATCCAAATCACCGGAACACACTTCCGGTGTCAATGCGTCATTGTTCCGGCACCCTTCCCCAGGAGCATCGACATTGCTGCACACGGATGATTGAGAATGAACACCCAGATCGCTATCAATCTGTGTACTGCCGCTCATTTCGAGACCTCCCCGACAAGCACATATCGTGTCGAACGCCCAGCACCCACACGGCGCAACAGTCCGCAATCGACAAGTCTGGCAAGGATTTTCTGAGTCTGACGTTTGCCGACTTTGAGAAGACCCGCAACATCATCAGACTGCGCACCTCGCCGTTGTTGAATAAATGCGTAGACCTGACGCTCCTGTTCGTCAAGGTCAGCGGTATCGCGAACTAATCGCGAACTAATCGCGAACTTATCCGGCAGTATCGCGCACTCCGGATTCGGTATCCGGCAATTTCCGGCAGTATCCGGCATTTCAAACATAGTATCCGGCACCTTTGCAGCAGTATCCGGCACCCCATTCAGAGCATCGCGCACTTTCTTGACAGTATCCCGCACTCCCAATGAAGTATCCGGCACTTTCCCGTCATCAATCTGCGTGTTCCGCGGGACCGGAACTTGAGCTACAAACACGCTCAGGCTGAGCCCCGCACCGCTTGAATTCCACCGATGCATCCTCACCCTGCGCCAATACGGCTTGAAGTTCCTGCAGAGTCATGATTGCACCTCCTCAATTACACTCATCACATATTTGGCCTTCTGCCCAACAGATGACACACCAACAGATGACTACCATAGTCCGACATTTAGGTCGGATTTCCCGCAAGCCATTATGACTTTCACTATTATCTAATCCACGATTGAATAGGTCACTTCGCTAACCCGCTTGGTGTAGGTTTTATCGCACGTATAGGCTTCTGGATTAAACAGGCAAAGGTTCATACCACCGCTTCGTAATGTGCTGGCATACTTCACCCCGTCGTATGGACCACCCTGATTTTCCCCCAAACTCTTGATGAGCTCGGAAATGTATTGCGACGGAACATATTCAAGAGGATTGTCTCCCCTGCGCATCGGTTTGGAAATCTCTTGGACCATGCCGCGCAGGATTTCAAGATTCGCCGCGAACATGGGCAAATCCTCACCGTCGATATCGAATGGGCTGATTTCGGACAATTTCGACAGGTCAGCAATTCTGATGGGCCGTTCGAGCGTGAACTTACCGAACGTCACATAATCATGCACTCCAGCACGGATTTCGTGCAAAGCCGTGTCATCCGCCTCGATATCGTTACCCAGAGTCGTATACAGCTCACTGATTCCTACGGGATTGATTCGACCATTACCAGCAACACCTTGAGGCGGAGCACCCATCTCATTCCCAGCAGCATAGCCTTTCATGTCCTTAGCGATTCTCGCCCGTGTCAACACTGTGCCTTGTTCACATGTATCTCGCGTATAGCTAATCAAGCGAGCCAATTCATCAACGTCAACGAAAGAGACAAAGAATCGATTTTGATATTTCAGATGATCAGCGAATTTGTTCCAATCGTGTTCACTAATGCGGCCGGAATCACTCAGCCGAACCGTGCCTTGGAGAAGGGAATTCATCGCATACCCGTCGAACACGCCCTTGGTTGACTCCGCATACATGGCATTCAGTAGTTCTTGCACGGATTCTTCTGGAATAGTGAACAACCGCCATCTGCTTGACAACTCATGGGCCAACGTGCATGAGCACGCCTCGGTACGAACACCGCACGATTCGTAAAGCTCGATGATTGTTAACAGCGAATTCTGAATATCGGCGCATGTCCTGAAATCATATATGGCGACGCCTTCACTCCCGCAAAAATCACAATCGCCTTGTACTCCGAGCCCTTCTACTGTGCCACGCAGCACATGGTCCCGGAAACAATTCACACAGCAGTTTGTCATCGGTCCGGCCTTTCAGAGAGGAACCATCCCATGAGCTCGAGATGGTGCATGATGCACAGTTTCTTGATGGTCGGCAATCCTGGGTATGTACCGGTCTTCGCGTGACCGATGAGCTTCTGCAAGCCTATTGTCTGGTGCGCCTGCTTCATATCGTTGCGCTGTATATGCCATGCATCCAGCATCCGCACTGTCTGCACGAATTTCTCCGGCGTCTCATGGGCATCGTCGCTTACATCGGACACAAAGTGATGAACGCGAAGATTCCATTCATCGTCGAAATACACGATATGAAGCGCGACAGCCTTGGGCATTCCCCCGCGTTCGTCATAGTTATCGCCAACTATTGAATAATCGCCGAATCCCTCGTACTTGTCGGTATACCACAGATGGTCATCAGAGAAGAACTCGTCTTGATATTCTTCTTCCCCGTACGCGGCGTTATTCTCACGCTTGATGAATGGGTCGGAGAACAGAATTCTCTTCGCGACAATTCCATTACGTTTCAGATCACGGGTAAGTCGTTCACTATCCGAAGCCGCGACAGCATGAAAAACGAAATTGCGTAGTTCCTTGATACGACCGCGATCATTTTCGGAGACAAAGACGATGCCCCTGTCTTTCATCAAAGCGGAATCGGCATTTTGAACCTGCTGTGCGACTGTCGTAGCGTCATTGTTCAGCAGTACTGCCGGAAAGATAGTTCCCCGTTCCCCTATCAGCGGATCCGGCTCATTATGACCATATATGTCAAATAGGCTGTCGAGATCAGTGGCAGCGGTCAGATCTCCCACGTCTGGATTCAGAACAACGCCTAAGGCACCGCCTTCACACTCACGGAACATACGCAACGTCTGCCGAAGTTGAGGCATATCTCGTATCGGCTCGATGACAGGCACCACCTGTAAGGGAAGTTTTCCCGCCATCAGCAGTTCCCGAAGCGCAAGCAATTCATACTGTCGCGCTCTAAGATAGGGATAATAAGGCATTCTTCAACCCCCTTGTTGCTACATCACCTATGCTCGAAGAGCCCCTATCTCCGGCACGCTCCTCATCTTATCGTAAGCAAAGTATAAGGAGATACGTGATTCCTCGGGGAACCGTTCCAAATCTTCGCGAGTCCACGCATTCCGCTGTTTGACTGCGTTCATAACCAATGATTGCGCCTTCAACACAGGAATGGTCAGGAACATTTCACGGCAAGCACCATAGAACATAGCTGGAGACACGTCAGGCACGGCGCCGAACTCAGTTTGCAAGATCTTCGTATACTCGGGCTTACGCAGCACCTTCAGCAGTTCGATCAGGCTCAGAGCATCGTTGTGTTCGCTCGGCTTCAGCACGCATTTGAGAGCATTGCGACGCGTCATAACATAGATGCCGACATGCTTACCGAATTCGGGCATGGCAGCGAGGCACTCGCGCAAACATGCTAGCTTCTCCTCGGGAATCACCACGTTCACATATGAGAACACCGTGTAATAATCCCGAAGCTGCCCTTCGAGACGCTCGAACGTGTCGAGATCGGACTTAATCTCGTACACCGTTCCACGTCCGTTGATAATCACCGTATCCGCTATGGATCCAGCTACCCGAAACTGGCGGAACCCTTTCGAGGTTCGAAAACTATGCGAATGCAACAGCAGACGATACGCTACCGCATCCTGATAGAACGCTTCATCTCTCGCAACATTATTCATACCCAACGCACTCAATCCTATATATATAATTATCTTGATATTTCTCCCAGCTGTCTAGAAATACCACGTATTGCATGTTCAATATTTTTCAATTCCGGATTATCCCCTCCAGAATGAGTTGGACCTGTGGCGGCAGCAGGAATAGGCGCTTTTATGCAATCATATGTAAGAGAGTCACAATAATCTTTCCTATCGGCTTCTCTCCGCCAAGAATAGTGGACCTCTATCTTCCCTTGCAATGGAGCGCCATCGACGACGTCACCTTGTCCGTCCGTAATAATCCAATACACACGTTTGCTAGCTTCCGGCATAAGGTCAAATGGAGTTTCCATAAACCAACGAAGATGATCCGAGATGTAATGATTATCGTCAATCATAATGAAATCTTGATTAACAAGTCGAATAGTTATTGACCTTGCTGCAGTACCACCTGTGTTTTTTAACTTCAAATCCCAAGCACCGGAACCACCAATACTCGGGATAACATCCATCGAGATATAAGGACGATTTCTGTCTTCACTTTCCCTTTGAGATTGTTTGGAAGATTCACGCACCTGAACAGATGCTTGATGAATTTGGCAAGCCGTAAAAATTAATGTAAGCACAACACCAACTGCCCCAATGATAGCCGAGACGCCCTGGGCAACATCTGTCCACATCGGAGTGTCAGAAAGGCAAAGATACATCAACATCTTTAGAAGTCATTCCTTTCCCAACGGGTTGGTGGGCCAGGTCCAGGATTGGACGGTTTTGCGCTTGGCTTCGATGGGCTTGATGGTGCGGACGGCGGCACCCATACGCAGGTAGTTGACCAGCACGCCGTCATCGAGGTCGATGGGGAGATTGGCGGTGGCGAGCGGGTAGAGGATGTCGCGCTCGTAACTGGTGCATTCGGTGATGGCGGTGCGCAGCTTTTCGCCCTTGCGGACTTCGGCCGGCTTGCCGGAGGCGAGCAGGGCTTCGGACTGGGCGTTGAGCTTGCCAGTGAACTCGCGCAGGTATTTCAGCACGGTGTTCGTGGTGGCGGGCGTGTACCGGTGCAGGTAGACGAGCGCCTTGAACGTGCCCTTGTTGTCGGTACGGCTGGAGTACATCCAGTAGATCGGCCGGTTCTTGTACATCTTGACATGATCGTCGTAGAAATCCGTGGCGAAATACTTCCGCAACGGCTTGCCGAGCACCTGTTCGATATAGGCGATGTTCTCGTTCACATGCTGCTCGCCGAGCGATGCGGCAAGGAACGTGCGGAAGCGGGCGGCGAGATCGTCCTCGAACCATTCGTCGTCGGTGATGGGAATGACGTTGTCCGCATCCGGCTCGAACGTGGGGTTCGGGATCTGCGCGTGATAATCATCGATGGTTTCGTCTTGGGAGGCGAGGATCAGGCCCGGCTTGTCGAGACTATAGCGCCCGAACATGCAGCCGACCGCGTAGGAGATGATCTCCTTGACGACGTCGACGGCCATCTTCGCATCACGCTCGGCGGGCGTGTCCTTCGGATAGGCGAACGCCGGATTGCGCTTCAGCGAGACGCGCTCGATCGGCACGTCGCACGGCACCTCGTCACGCGCGCCATACGCATCCGCCACCAACTCGTTGTTGCGGATCTCGCGCTGGCGCTGCGATTCAGCAATCTGCTTGCAATGTGCGATATAGGCGGGAATCGCCTCAGCCAGCACAACATCTCGGCTCCCTCTGACGAGGGAGCTGTCAGCCTGCGGCTGACTGAGGGAGAGGCCATTCAACACATTCAAGTTCTTGAAATCCCACGAAGTTTCGTAGGAGTCCCAATCATGACGAGAAATCTCGACTAAAGCATCAACTTCTGAACAATCAACTTGATCACAGATAGGAGTATAGCCAACCGGTCCCTGCATATAGTGTGTAGACGATCCCAGTATATTCAATATCTGAACAGCAAAAGAACTATTCATAATAGACAAAAGCACATCTGGATTACCACTCTCTGAATAAGAGAGGAAGCCACTAGTCTGATCACATATGAATCCAGCTCCATCAAAACGAAACGAGGGATCTCCGGAAGTTACCGTAGACCACGAAACAGACGGCAAAAAATATAATTCGGTATTTTGCGCTCTCGAACGCGGTTTCCCACCATTTCCGGTACCAAAAAATCTAATTTCAGAGCCGTCGTTCTCCCAATTGACAACATATTCACGATTCCCGTACCACTTCCGAAATTCACCACCTTTGTTGTAGGAGAACCACCGTTTGCGACTCACAACAGATTCTTTGCCCGACAAGCAACCGAATAAATTACGTGATTGACTAACTTCCCACCATTCACGTAAGAATCTCGGATTATCAGCGGTTGCCAATCCCTGTCGTGGCTTCACATAATTTACAAGACGAGTCCCATATCCAAAAGCATCTCTCATTGATTTCGACAACCAATAAGCTAATGGAGATTCAGGAATCTGTGCAAAATCATGCTGGTTAACAGTGAAAAGCAGACCGTTATTCGCCCCCTTGACGGCACCGGCACAGGTACGCGCTTGGTCTTCATCTCCATGCACGTCAACCAATCGCAGATACGTACCCTTGCCTTTAGAAGCACCATTGCGAATGGTGAATGCCGTGGTGGAGACGACTTCGCCGCCAATGCTGTCGAACGCTCCGGCACCGAGATGTGCCATCGTTTCGATGGAGTGCTTTGCGAGCAGTCCCTTGCGCAGGTTCTCGAACGAGGAGAGGAACATCCAGCTTTGCATCGTGATCATGCCGAGCAGGGCGTTCGGTTTGATGAGTTGCAGGTTGCGCAGGATGAACGCGGCGAACAGATCCTTGTTGCCGTCCGGGTAATGCTCGTTCACATACTCCTTGAGTTCACCGCCCATGTTGCTTGAACCCATATACGGCGGGTTGGCGACGACCGCGGCGTACTTACGAGCGAGGTAGGCAGTTTGGGCGAGGACGGTGTGGGCGCGGTCGGCGAGGGGGTCGGAGAAGAGGGAGGTCTCTCCCCCAGTCAGCTCCGCTGACAGCCCCCTCATCAGAGGGGGCCAAGAAGACGAATCTTCGTCTGCTTCATCAGAGGGGGCCGAGAACGCAGCAACCAAATAGGTCAAATCAGTTGAGGGCTGGATGAGGGAGCCGTAGATGTCGGCGTGCTGGTAGGTGTTCCAGGTGTCGGCGTCGAAGGTCACGTCGTACAGATCGTTGAGCTCCTGCACTTCCGTGTCGGTGAAGTACTCGGGCGTGATGCGCTGGATGTTCGGCTGCACCTGCTTGCGGAAGAAGCGACGATAGCGGCCGCGCGCCTTCATGGTCAGGGCGAAGGCGGCGAGGTTGGCTGCGCGCTCGTCGATTTCCATGCCGAACAGGTTGTGCTGCAATATGAGCCCGGGAATCTCGTTGGCGGAGTAGCCGGCCTCGTCGTAGATGTCGTAGAGCAGGTCGAACGCATAGGTGAGCATGTGGCCGGAACCGCATGCGGGGTCACAGACGGTGAGGTCTTCGGGGGTGGCGATCTTGAGGATTGCTTGCTGGGATGTTTCTCTCCCTCCGTCAGCTTCGCTGACACCTCCCTCATCAGAGGGAGGCATAATGGACTGCTGGGGGTCTCTCCCCCACCCGGCTACGCCGGGAGCCCCCTCAGCCGAGGGGGCCGAGGATGAGTCGATGTAGTATTCCCACGATTCGTGCAGACGGGATTCGGGATGGTTCTGGGTCCACAGGCGGCCGACCGTGTTCTGTACGAGGTATCGTACGATCCAGTCGGGCGTGAACAGCTGGGTGGCGGCGGGAATTTCGGCGGCACCGGCCTTCTTCGACTTCTTGAAGCCGGCCATCACCTCGTCCTTGCGTTCGGCGATGTAGAACTGGTAGAGCCAGCCGATGATCTCCACGGTTCCTTGGCCCTCATCACCCACGCAGTCGGCGACGGACATCGCCTCTACGGCGCGGCGCAGCACGGAATCGGAGGCGAGCAGATCGGCGGGCAGCAACAGTTCGTCGGCCGCGCCGGATTCGTCGAACATGAATGGCATGAACCGGTGCCAGTAGTCGCAGTAGGCGCGCAGCAGAAGACCGTAGGCGTCGCCCTGCGGGTCGTTGCTCGTCTTGGTGCCGTCCAGCAGCGCCTGGATGGTCGGCATCACCTTGGCTTTCGCGCCGACGTTGCCGAACACGCTCTCGTCGAACTCCCCGCGTTTGGCGGCCGACAGCACGCCCGGCAGCGCATTCGGATTGTCCGCGTCATCGCCGGACACCACATGCGGCATGGTGAACTCGTTCGCATCCATGTACCGCAGGGCGATGATCCGGTTGAACCAGCGGTACGCATGCCGCTCGGCGGTTTTCGCACGACCTTCCTCGCCGCCGCCGTTGGCGCGGATCTCCTCCTCCAGTTTGGCGAATGCGCGAGGATTGTCCACGCGCGCCGCAGACGCCGGCTCCATCGCCGCATCCAGCTTCGCACGCACCGCCTTGATGAGCTCCACACGCGCCCCGGCCGCAAACGCCTGCAACTTACTCGTGTTCATCCGCTCTACTCTCCTCGTCAAGCCCTCATCATCGCGAACCGATGCACGGCCCTACAGACTGCACATACAAAGCACCATCATAGCGGCGGCCACTCAATATCGCGGCAATCACATACGGTCGGCAGCATCATGCGATAGCAAAGTCAGGTAAGTCTCCGCCTGTACAGCGTATGAACATCGTCATAATGCCTATAGGGAATGCGGGCAGCATCCAACTGACTCTCCATAACAGGGTCTCTTCGTCCATACAGTATGACCTTGGATGGCATGAGCGTATGAACTTTGACCGCATAAGAGAAATCACCCTCTGCGGTCGGCTCGCATCCGAGCGTTCCGGAAGCCGCCATGACACCCTCCGTCACATTGAGCAGACACACCAACGTTGACGGCAGCCCTATGCGCAGATTCTGGACAAGTTTGATCCCATTAACCGCAAGCACCGCATCGAACAACTGATTGAGCAGGATAATCAACCGCTGCCATTCGATATCCATATCCGCAGTGACGGTTACATCCGATCCAATCACGCCCATAAACGGCCTATACTCGTCCAGTTCTTCCAATACTTGCTCTAGACGTGGATAGATACGGTCATCCGAACAGTAAAAACAGAGTACGGTATGAGCCGGATCGGAAACGAGTTGGGACCCTCGTTCCCGGTACGTCACCACCAAATCCGGCCACTCATTCAAATACCATTCAGGCTGCATCAATGGAAATCCTTGATCATCACAGCGAACGCCGTGTTCCTCAAGATATCGAGAATACTCATCAATCAAAGCCAATATATCCGTCAAAGCACTGATCATGCAGCCATCCCCAGTTCCGGCGGGTTCATCAACGTCACCGAAGACTCGGGCATCATGTCTTCCAGCAAGCGCACCGCTTGCAATACACGATGTCGAAGAAACATCTGCACTACACTGCCACGAGATTGCACCACAAAATCACAAATCACAGCGATATCGGCACTACCCGCCAAGCGAGCGACAAGCACGTCAGCATCCTTCTGTGAATTCAACGACAGAAGCTCAGTGAGCGTGACGTACCGATGCTTTCCATTACCATCGAAAAGGCAATCCGGATGACCCGCTTCCAGGTAGAACGAATCATAGGCTTTCGGTTCAAGAGAAACAGTAGATTCCGGCCGATGATCCCAAAACACGCCAATTAGTTGATATGTTTTTTCATTTTGCCCCTTCTCTACAGTTCGATAACCACACCAGTGTTGTAGTCGACCGCGCGACGGGCGAAATCATCCAACTTGCGGTAAATCTCAGCCAATCGAGGCGTAATCGGCTGCTCAAGACGAGCCTCAAGCCACCCAGCTAGTAGACGACACTGGCGCGCGTCGAGAAAATCCACATCATAAGGACCAATCAACGAGGCACATAACGTATTGACGGGATCGACAAAATCCTCATCAAGCAAATATCGATCAGAATCTGCTGTCATACGAAAAATCTCGACCTGCGAAGCCGGTCTTCCCATCCGCTGCGGTATTCTATGCCAAAATTCAACATCGTTGAAGTTATGGAACAAAGCGAACATCATAACTACATGTCCTTTCGCTTGAGAATCTTGAAATGAGTTTCCGGATCTGTTCCAGGAGTTCCATCAAGTTTGACAAACTCACTTGAATGGCGGTCAATTATGCGCAAGTACCCAGCAATCATGTCAGCTAGAACGATGTAATCACGGCCAACATATTTGTATTTATAACCTTTCTTACGCCCATCCAGAGGAGAGCAAAAAGTTTCATCTCGGCGAAACGCTTGACGATGCAATCAAGTCCATGCTGAAAGACCGATCTGAGGTCTACCGGCTCATCGTATGGCGTCCCTCACCTGCGGAACTTGAGCAAGTGCAGCGATGAGGACCCACGACGAGCAATTCCAAGCGGTGAGGACAGCTATAGCATGGCCATCGGCATTGTCCGTCCCCTCGCTTGAGGATTTTTGATGTGGGGATCTTTTCGGCCCCACATCAATCAATCAATCATTCGTACGAGCGTATCCCGCCCGGGCACTTTGCAGCGCCTTGCCATACCAATTAAGCCCGCCCGACAGCGCGACTTCGAAATGGGCGACCGCATGACGGTAATACCAGTGGGCGAGTTTCCTGTTCTCGTGATCTCCTTCGCCCCGCTCGCAGCATTCGGCAAGACGCAGCTCAATGCTGGCCAGCACGGCGGCGCCCTGTGGATTATCGGGATCGCATTCGTTGCCCGCGAAATACCCCGCCCTGCAATACAGTTCGACGGCCTTTTTGGGGTCGCGTGCGCATCCGCGTCCGGACCGATACAGATCGCCGAGCTTGTAGCAGCTTTCCGGATTATCCATCTCAGCACCGAGAGTAAACCAGTGGAAAGCCTGCGCGTCATCCACTGAGCCGATACGGCCGTACAAATACACGTAACCGAGGTTCGTGGCCGCCTGCGCATTGCCTATGTTCGCGCTACGCTCATACCATCGTGCCGCCTGTTGGAACAAACGGGCCCTCTCACCGGGATCCTTCTCGCGCATGGCGGCGTCATAGTTCGCCGCGCCGATGTCCAGCGAAATGTCACCACCGAATACGATATCTGCGGTCTCGTCGTAATTATCGCTCGTCATTGTATCGGTCATATATTCTCCTCGTTGAGAAGCCAATCCAATGCATACACTTGTTCGATGCCCTCGTGCGAGGTCGGGCGTTCGTCATCAAGCGTGATCAAGATCTTCGGATAATTGTCCCTGACCGCACGCAATGACGACAATTCACGTTCCAACGTATTCGGATCGCGAACAGATTCACTCACTTGGTAATATCGGCGTCCGCTGGCACCATTGGTGATGAAGTCGATCTCACCGCCCGAGCCTTGTCCGACGTATACGTCGCCTTCTCGGCGCATAAGCTCCAAAAACACCACGTTCTCCAAGAGACGCCCCGTGTCGCGTACGTTGTTGGAGCATAGGATGCGGCGGATGCCGAGGTCCACGGCGTAATACTTGCGCTCCTGACGTAGCGCACGCTTGCCTTTGATGTCGAATCGCTGCACCGGGTAGAAGATGAACGCAGCCGCAAGACCTTCCACATAATTGGATACTGTGGGCGGCGATATCTTCGTACCCATTGAGGTCATGGCATCCGCGATGGACTTGGGGTTGACGAGGTTACCGATGTTGTCGAACAGGTATCGGGTCACCGTCTCCAGCGCGGCGATGTTGGATATGCCAAGACGCGCCGCCACATCCTTGAACAGAACCGTGCTGAGAATGCCGTCAAGGTAATCGTGCAACATGGTCTCATCGCCGGGAAATCCCACCGTTGCAGGAAGCGCGCCGTCGTGCAGATACTCCGACCATGCACGCTGCAAGGTCAATCCCTCATTGGAACGAGCGCTCCAATACTCCGCGAAGGAGAGCGGCGTCATGGAGATCTCCACATACCGACCGGATATCAGGGTCGCCAGCGTGCCAGAAAGCAACATGGCATTCGAGCCGGTGATATACAGGTCAAGATCGCCCCTGGCCTGCAAACTATCGAGAGCCTTCTGAAAGTCTGGCACGTTCTGGATCTCATCGATCAGCACATAGCGGCGACCATCTGTTGCCGTGTCCGCGAGCGCGCATCGGCGAAGAATTTCCTCGTGAAGCTTGTGATATTCGAGGAATTGCTCGTTCTCCAGTAGCTCAAGGTTGATGTGGATGACGGCTTCGGGGGCAATGCCATACCGTGCGATCAGCCGCTGCTTCCAGAGCGTCATCAGCGTGGATTTGCCACATCGACGTACGCCGGTGATCACCTTGACCACGTCACGGTCTTTCCACGCGTCAAGTTTGCGCAGATACTGCGGCCTGTCGATCATCGGCGCGCCCTTTCAGAAGAATAAAACAGATTTGCAATATTGCCAGTATATCAGCAGATTTAAAATGTATTTTAAATCCGCGCGAAAACCGGCTCAAAGTAAAATGCGTTTTCCTTCTTGGATGGCGGCGATGAGCTCACGGCGGTAGGCGTCGAGGAATTCGTCCACGTCGTCCTCCGTGCGCAGCATCGGCTTGGGATGGGGCGGCCTGACGCGAATCGTGCGAGCGGCAGGCTCAGCGGCTGCCGGAACGGGCTTCGGCATGTGTTTGGGGGCCGGCGTGGCAGGCGCATCATCCGTATCGTCCGACTCCGTCCCATGAGAGCCGCCCGGCGTCGACGTAATCGTCACGCTCGGTTCGGTCTCTTCCGGCCGAACCGGCTGCTCGGGTCGGGCCTTCGCGGCATCCAGCTGGTTGACCAGCGTCAGATACAGGCTGCCGCGCACGGTGTCGGCGGTCTGGCGGATGTCGGCGATGTACTTCGCTCCGCTGATTCTGGCCTCCGCATCCTGAAGCGAGCGCAGGGCGCTCCGCTGGGCATCCTCACTGGCGTTGCGGTAGGAGTCGATGCCTGTGATGGATTCACGCACGTCGGAGACTACGCCACGGGCACGTTCGCGCTCCTCGCCCACCAGTTCGCCAAGATGCCGCTGCAACTCGGCCAGACGGGTCTTGAACAGATTGACCTTGTTGCCGCGGAACAGGAGCGGATCGTCCGCGATGGCGCGTACCCCGTCGCGTTCCCGCTGCAGGTCGGGGGCGGCAAGCGAGAAGTTGGAGTCGTTGGTCTTGATCCACTCCAGCCCGTCGGCGAGCACGTCGCGCTGCGCGCCGTTGAGCACCTTGCGAATCGGATCGATCACCTCCTCCTTGTCGTCGAGCAGCTGATCGGTGTTGTTGCCTTCATCCCCGCTCGGGAAGAATCCCAGAATCCACTCCTCGCCCATCGCAGCCACGGCCTTCATCCGCTCCAACGGCTTGTCAAGCTGGCCGACGAACACGAACCGCCCGTTGGCGGCCTTGAGATTCTCGAGGCTTTGCGCCTGGGTCGCGAGCCCATCCCTGATGGCCCGGGCCATGTCCTCGGAGTCGCCGGGCAGCTTGTCGGCGGTCAGCCCCAGATACTCGTTGGCGAAATCGCGCAGCTCACGGAGCTTGGAGGCGTCGTAGCGCTTCGGAATCACCACGCGCACGTTTTCGGTCTTCTTCTGGTTGGTCAGATACTTGACCACATCGGTGTGCGATACCCGATTGCTGTCGATCATGAGCCGGATGCGCTCGGTGCCGTACAGGTAGCACAGGCATGCCAGCGTATCAGGCAGCGGCCAACCGTACGGTACATCCTCGTAATGCTGGATCACGTCACGCACTGTCGGTATGAGACTGCGCCTGATCTGGCCGGCCACATAGTCGTAGATATCCTGCGCCGGCAGGTCCAGAAGCGTCCTCGTCGCATTGGTGCCGTCCAGCGAAGGCGTGGGATCAGATGCGTCAGCGAGAACCACGGGCAGGTCTTTCTCGGTGTACGTGAGCCCTTCCACCATGCTGAAGTTGGTGTACAGGCGGCCGATCAGCGTCTGTATCGCCTCCGTGATGATGACGACCGCATCCTGACTGGCCTTCGTTGCCAGCTGCGAGCCGTTATAGGCGATGACCGCGGAACACACCGATTTGGCGACCGCCGCGCGCAACTCGCGCTGCATGATGTCGAGGTCGCCGCGTTTGTCGTCGATGATGCGCTTGCGCGGCCCCTGCTCATTGGAATGGAGACGCAGATACTTCTCGGTGCGTTCGACCATGGCCAGATCGCGCAGCAGAGTCTTGCCATCGTCGCCGAGAATCACCCGCACCTGCTCGCGCTCGCCGGACGAACGCAGTATCTTGGCGTCCAAGGACGCGTCGTCCAGCGGGGTGACAACATGCAGTGTAATCGGATAGGAGTGCCCCTGCGCAATGCCGTCAATCATCAGACCATAGCGGAAATAAGCTTTCTGCCTGCCTTGGCCGTACTCCACACGCAATGGCTGGCCAAGGATCTCGCCGAGAATCCTGCCGAGCCGATCGCGAATGCGCCCATCCTCGATGTCGAGGTTCTTGATCTCGCTTTCGACGGCCTGCTCGTCGTTGGTCAGATACTCGTACTCGTCACCTGTACGGTGCACATAGTTCTGTCGTTCCAGAACATCAAGCGTCTCCTGGATACGGTGTTCCAGCTCGGGCAGATTCTCGCCGAACCCGGCGAGCACGAGAATGCGCAGATTGCGCACGTTGGCCTTGAACCCCTTGACGTGCTTGACCAGCAGCAGCGCCTTGAGCAAAGGCAGCGCCAGCTCGCGGATCTGCGGGTCGAGTTCGCGTTCGGCCTCGTTGATGCGATGGTTCACCGAACTCTGGATGGTACCGGCGATGCCGTCATACAGGGCGCTGAACGGCACCAGAGCGCCAAGAGCGTCGTTCTTGTGCTCCACCAGCGCGATGCTTATGGTGGACAACAGTGAACGTTCGCCAACCGATCGATGCTGGCCCTCGAAGAAACCGGCGTCGCTCATGCCGCGCATCGCATCCTGGAACAGGGCGAACTCATAGTTGACGAACGGATAGGTGGCGGCGAAATCCTCCTGAGTGCCGAACCGGAGATTCTTGAACTGGCGCGCGCCGCCTTCGCCTTGGAAGGTGAACAGGGCGTCGAGCTCGTCACGATGCATGCGCCACAGTTCGTCGACCGACGCCTCACCCCGTTCGTTCTTGGTGAGCAGTCGTTTCTGGATGACCTCGATGGCATCGGCGCTGAAGAGTTTCAGGTTTACTGCGAACCGGCCTTTGATCTTCGTGAAATCAAGCCCCTGCCTTACCGTGCGGTCGCCTATGACGGCGTCGATGTCCTCCTGGGAGGTGACGATCACCCACACGCGACCGTTGGTGCGGGAGAACAGCTCTTCGGTCACGGTCTGCAGGTTGAGCATGAGATTGGCGTCGTCGCCGATGAACTGGCCGACCTCGTCCACGAGGAAGATCAGACGCTGTTTGGCGGGCTGAAGCTGCAGCCAGGCGTTCACATCATCGGCGAAATCGGCGATTGTCGGGTTGTACTGTTTCTGATAGTCCTTGAGGATGTCGCGCACCTCGTCGCCGGTCGCGGCGGAAAACGCCCTGTCGATCTTGGGGCCGGAGAACGCTGCCTGAGCGCGTCCCTTGGACCATGGCTTGCCGGCGATCAGTTCGAACTGGCGTATGAACTCGTCAAGGCAGCCGTTGGCGTCGAGGTCGCGCTCCATCTTCGCCACGTACTTGTTGGCGCCGTAGTAGCCGCGCGCCTCGTCGAACACACGGATGAAGGCGTCCATGAGCACGGTCTTGCTGCCCTTCTGCGCCTTGCTGTCGATGTTGAACAGCAGGGACGTGGCGGGGATGCGCAGATTGGCGTCCAACAGGCCTTCGAGCTCGTGGTTCTCGGCATCCCGCGCCTTGGACTTCATGATGTCGATGACCTGCGTGCGGTCCAGCGGCTCGGTGACCCCAGCGCGCGCGCCGGCCGGGATGTCGCCCAGAATGTGGGAGAGAATCTTCAAGAGGTGGGATTTACCGGAGCCGAAGAAGCCCGAGATCCAGACACCGTTCGTATAGTCGGCGGACGGGTCGTTGTACGTGTCGAGGAATAGTTCGAGATTGGTCTGGATCTCGTTGGTCAGCACGTATTCGCGCACCTCGTCGGCAAGGTTGCTGTCGTCGCTGGCCTTAATCACACCGTCGATCTTGTCGTCGATGTTCTTGACGAAGATGTCCCTGAGCTGCACTGCACCCGCGCATGCGTGTGCAGTGCCGTCGCTTCCGTCGACTCCACCATCACCCATGATGACGTCCATGCTCTCGCTCATGTCCTCGCTCATGCGCCGGCTCCTTCCATAATCGCGGTGTTGAGGCTGAATGCCCGATAGTAATTGTCTGCGTCAAGCCGATCGAACAGGCGCATGACCGACACGGTCGTGGCCGTCTTCTCGTAGGTTCCCGGGAAGAACACCACCACGGGGGTATTGGAGGGAACAACGTCCTGGATGCAGTTGAGCAACGCATGGGTGCGGATGTACGGATATACCTGTCCCATGCCGGTGAGGAACACCATATCGGCCTCGCTGCTCGCCGCGGCCTGCTGGTAGCACTTCCTCAATGCCTCTTTCAAGTCGTCGTTGTCAGGGCCGAGCATACCTGCGAGCGCCTGATAGAAGTCGTCCTCCTGCAGCGGCGGCAACTTGTCGATTGTTCCATCGGCACCATTAATGTCGGCATCGATGCCATCAGTGTCGTGGCCGTCACCGTCGCCGTGCATCTCGGGCTCCTGTTCGATGGCCGAGTCGAAAACGTCATTGTCCTTCATGATTCCTATGGCCATCTCGTACAGGTCGATGACCAGCACGGCGGGCGCGACATCATCGGCGTCCACGGGGTCCATGCCCTGCAGGCGATTGACCAGCATCGGAATGCGGCGCCTCACCTCCAGCTCCCTTTCCGGCGGATAGGCGTAGATGAAATTCGCCGGCTCACCGCCGGTGTCCTCGCCGTTGCGGAACCGCTTGGAGCTCATGTACCGGAACAGTCTGTCGAAATCCTGTTCGATGCTGCGGGATTGCCGGACCGAACCTACCGCACTGTGCGAGCCAGATGTGCTGTGCAAGCCAGACGCGCTGTGCACATCATGCACATTCCGCGTACCATGCACATCATTGAAATCCATCACGCCTCTGCCTCCTCTCACGACCTTTACGACTGTCCCGGCGCGCACGGCCCTCGTGGCAGTTGCGCCCCTCGCGGCCATATCCGCCCGATTCACCTGACGGTTTCAACCCTACTTGCCCTCAGCCCTCGCTCATGGGGAAGAACCGGAACGATTCCGGCCTGTCCTCAAGGATACCGGCCACCGACCCTCCAAGCAGTGAGGGCAGCAGCGTGTCACTTCGTCTTTCCACCAAACCAGCCTCCGACATCGCCTTGAACACGTTCGAGCGCAACTTGTTCGACGTGGCCGGGCTGAGCTCCTCAAGCTCCTCATGCCACATGGCCTTGCCTTGGATGAACCGGTCGTAGTCCTCACGGGTCACTGTCGGCAGGCCCATAAGGTAATGATCGCGGACCACTTCGGTGGCGAACTCCCCGATAAGCGCATAGTAGCGGCACATCGCCACCCACATCAGCGCCTGGCAGTCATTGGCCGAGGTATCGACATCCGCCAGGAAACGTGTTTCCTCCTCGGTGAGCGTACTGAGACGTTTGAGCACCTCACTGACTACGCGGGCGTTCGCCGACTGCGTTCGGATGGACAGCACATTGTCATCGATGGCCTGTCGGCGGACCCGCAGTATACGCTCCCCCAGTTCACCTTCACCGACAACTTCGCCGGCCAAGGGTGACGAATCCGCCCCTGACACCGCGTCTTCCGCTGGACAGCCGTTCTTCACAAACAACGAGGCGATGATCCGGCCCTGCGGGGCCAGAAGCCCGCCGACCGTGAACGACAGACGGTAGCGTCCATTGTGCAGAGTTTCGGAACCATATGAACCCGCCATCGCATCTCCTTGTGGTCCTTGAGGACTATGGACTACGGTTGCAAGAATATTTCAGACTACCCCCGGGCAGCGATATACACGCGATATACACGCGGCCCAATCATGAGCTTGCACCACGCAGAATCTCAGCATCGACCAATTCCGCCTATCGACGTCAGTACACGGCGGCATACAGTCATTGATTGCATCCTGACTCCCCTTGTCAGAACGAGCTGGCCCGCGAAGCGGGACTGAGAGACAGTTAATCAACGAACTTCTGACGTGGAAGACTAGACTGAAAATGCAATTGTGGCGCACAAAGCTGGTGAACCGGCACATCCGACTCGCCAGCTTTACCCCTGCGGCCGTAATACGTCCATGACATGAGGTGAGACAATGCGTCTTCGGTTCACTAGCAATCTCGCGGCTTCCCCGGCGGAGGACAACCGGCTGTTCGTGATGTTCCACGGATACGGGAACGACGAAAGTGAAATGGTCCGCATCCTCGATGCGGTGTATGCGCATGATGCACAAGATGCACAGGATGCACACGGTGCGCAAGGCGCGCGTTCCTGTGCGGAAGCGCATGGAATCGCATCCATTGCGTCGCAGCCGCTCACAGCTGGAGTGGCACCAGAATCGGTCTCTATGCCGCTTGGCACCGAGCCGAGTTATCTCTCGTTCCGCGGCACCTACTCCAGACCCTATATGGGCGGGAATTACTGGTATCCGGATGGTTGCGGCGTCGAGGAGCGTCAGCGCGAATGCGCGGCCGTAGGCGAGGCAGTGACGCAACTGCTCAGCGCTCCCCTGTTCCAGCACCGGCGCATCATTCTTGTGGGATTCTCGCAGGGCGGGTACCTCTCATACCGACTGGTCAAGGCGTATCCGCGACTGTTCAACACGGCCATTCTGCTCAGCCCGTCGTTCAAAGGCGAAGAGGGGTCGACACTTGAATCGTCAACGCGATTCTTCCTTGCATACGGGGCCAACGATCATACGATTCCCTCGGACGATCAGCGCAATGCGCGTGCCGTGCTGGAGAATGCCGGTCATCTGACCTCTCGGACATATCCCGGCATGGGGCATGCCATCTGCGATGAGGAAATCAGCGACATCCGCGGGTTTTTGAACGTCCTCTGACCGTATTGATGTTCTCTGAACGCCTATCTCGCTTGAGTGAGGTACATTTCCGGTTTTGCCGTAAGTACCTCATTCAAGCGAGATAGCCCCCAAGATAATCCATTTTCAGCACTTCGATCACGGCCGGCACTCAACTCTGGCTCGGTGGTTTTACTCACACGCCCGTCACCTCTTTCGGAGAGACGAAACCCTATAGCGAGAGGGTACAGTAAGCATGGAAAGAAATAAGAGCCCAATGGCCTCATGGCATAGGGCAGAACAGCAAAGGAGCGATGATGACGCTGATGGAACCGCCGGCAATCCCCACGCGCAAGGCGCATGACGGGCTGGAGCTGCCGTCCATAGGATTCGGCACATACAAGGTGAACGGCTTCGCGGGCGTCGAGGCCATCAAGTCGGCGCTGGAAGTGGGCTACAGGCTCATTGATTCCGCATTCAACTACGAGAACGAAGGCGTGGTCGGCAAGGCGATCCGCGAGTCGGAGGTGCCTCGCGAGGACATCATCGTGGCCTCGAAACTGCCGGGCCGCCATCACCAATACGATCAGGCACGCGCCACCATCGAAGAGTCGGTGGCCCGCATGGGTCTCGACTACATCGACCTGTATCTGATTCATTGGCCGAACCCCTCGCAAGGTCAGTTCGTGGAGGCGTGGCAGGCGCTGGTCGACGCGCAACAGCAGGGCATCGTGAAGCATATCGGCGTGAGCAACTTCCTGCCCGGCCACATCGACCTGCTCATCCGCGCCACCGGAGTGACGCCGGCCGTGAACCAAGTGGAGCTGCATCCGTTCTTCCAGCAGAACGAGCAACGTGCCTATGATGACGCGCACGGCATCATCACCGAGGCGTGGAGCCCGCTCGGACGCGCCAACCAGATGCTCAAGGACCCGACCATCGTGCGCATCGCCGAGAAGCACGGCGTCTCCCCCGTGGCCGCCATCCTGCGCTGGCATCTGCAACTGGGCGACGTGGCGATTCCGAAGTCCATGCACCGCGAGCGCCAGCGCGCCAACCTCGACCTGACCGGTTTCGCGCTCGATGAGCAAGATATGCGGGACATCGCCGCCATGGATAACCCGGAGGGCTACACCTTCGGCCAGGACCCTCACTGGCACGAGGAGGACTAAGGCAGCGGTTCGGTGTGGTCGGCTCGCAATGGAATCAGACGCCAGTATCCCGCGTCATTAATTCGCTGTTTATAATTCTGGCTCCCCTTGTCAGGGGAGCTGGCCCGCGAAGCGGGACTGAGGGGTAGTGAATTAATCAACGAACTTCTGGCGCAAGATACTGTCCCGTCACTGACTGCCCCGTCACTGACCGGCCGGCGTCCGACGAATATGGGTCACATCGTCGGAAGTACCAGTACCTAAGAAACATGCTATGTTCCATGCCGGAGCCGTCAAGCCCCCTGTCGGCTGATGCCGCCCTTGTGCCCCGTGGCCTTGAATGGCTGTGCGTGGCGCTTTGATGGTTGCGAAGCGCCACGCACAGTTGCTTTGCCCACTGTTGTCTGCTCGCCCAAAATATGGCTCTCCCCGCTATGCACGCCTTTGACCGAAATGTTCTTGGCCCGCAGAGCCTTCAGCCACCGCTCATCCATAGCGTGTCTTCTATTGTCATTCATGAGCATCCTCATCTCAGCTTCGGGTCGGCGAACCGCCGATTCTTCAGTACCGGCAATATCTCGCGTACTCGTTCAAGTCGATTCCGGTCCAAAACAGCGTTGATCAGGCCAGATTGTGTATCGTCCGCTTCAGCCATGGTCTCGCCCATGGGATCGATGATGCGACTGCATCCGATGTTGCGCTTGCTGACCTCACTGCACGCCAGCACATAACAGGTGTTTTCCACGGCTCGGGCCGCCGTCAGCAGTCGCCAGTGCCGTTCTTTGGAATCGCCCCGTACCCACGCCGCGCTCACCACTATCGCATCGGCACCACGCACTGCCAATGATCGAGCAACCTCCGGGAACCGCACATCGTAGCAGGTCATCACACCGATCTTCCACCCATCAATATCCACGATGGGAGGCAATTGTGTACCGGGACTAACCACGTCGGATTCCTTCGCGGCAAACGCATCATACAAGTGGAGTTTCCGGTAGTCCGCGATAATGTCGCCTTCGCGAACCACCAGAAAGGCGTTGGAAACGCGATTGTCCGGCTGACTATCCCGATGATCGTCGGGGCGATCCTCATCTCCTCGCATATTTCGCGCATCCGGCACGACGTGGACCGTCCCCATCAACGTGATGTGGCGATTGGCGCTGATCCGCCGCAACCCCGTGACGAACGGGCCGGCGATGGACTGCGCATGGGCGGCGGCGAACGCATCATCATCACCGTCACGCGCGATAAGGCCCTCGGGCAGCACCAGCAGTTTCGCGGCGTCCTGCGCCGCATCCCGCGCGAACGCATCGATCAATTTCAGATTGCGTTCCGGCTCCCGCGCAACAGTAAACTGTGCGACTGCCACCTTCAACCGGTCATCGTACGATGCGTAAATCATGCCCATACTCGCGTCCCGCCAGTCTCACGACGACTCCACTCCCGACAATCGTTCTCAAACCAATCCAAGCACCCGAAACGCGTTGGCGATGCCGTTGTCGTGGATGTCGGTGGTCTGGATGGTGCAGAATTTCTCGATGCCGTGGATGGCGTTGCCCATGGCCACGGACGTGCCGGCGGCCTTGAGCATGGCCGTGTCGTTGTCCGAGTCGCCAACGGCAATCGTGTCTGCGATCGCGTAGCCGAGCGCCTCCGCCACGTCGCGCAGAGCGGTACCTTTGTCGATGCCGTTGATCAGCAACTCGCCGTTGTTGGGCGAGATCTTGTCGTACGAGCCGTGCACGGTCTCGAACCATGGGGACAGGTCACGCTTGGTCTGTTCAAACGTCACGTCCGGATTCGGGCCGGTGAAGTAGGAGCCTTTGCTGACTTTGATGGTCTCGCCCAGCGTCGAGCCGAACGGCACCTCCACTTCGTCGATGAGATGCCAGAACCGGGCGAACTCGCCCCGGTTGAACGCCTTGCCTTTCGACTCCAAGTGACGGCGATAGCCTTCGGAGATGTACATGCCGTCCGCGCCCTGCCACTGGTAGCTTTCGATGTGATGCAGTCTGAAGTATTCCATGGCGGCGTCCACAGCGGCTGCCGGCACGAGATGCTGGAACAGCAGCCGGTCCCCCACGTTCGCCTGCGCGCCGGCCACGGAGACCACGCCGTCGAAACCGAGGTCGAGGATGCTGCGTTCGATTTTCGGCATGGACCGCCCGGTGCAGATGAACAGCTTATGCCCGTTTCGCTGGGCTTCGGCACACGCCTCACGCGCCGAGTCGGGCACCACATGGTTCTCATCCGCCAATGTGCCGTCGATATCGAGAAAAACCAGTTTGCCTGTCTTCATCAGTTACTTCCTTCACACTGCATACGCGGACCAGCGGCCGTGGCTGTGCTCGACCTCGATCGGCATGCCGAACAGGTCCGAAAGGCGCTCGTCGGTCAGGCCATCCTCGAGCACGCCGGAGTAGACGATGGTGCCGGCACCGGGGTTGCCCATCGCGTCGATGCCATCGGCGGTGGCGTCCTCGGCGGAGACCGGTTTGCGCCCCATGATGGCGATGTGGTCGAATCCGGCCGGAATCTCCTCGAGCCGATGGGTCACGAGCACCACCGCGCGGTCGGAACTCTCCTCGCCGATGCGGCTCAGGGTGCGCATCACCTGCTCACGGCCACCCAGATCGAGTCCGGTGGTCGGTTCGTCCATGATGAGCAGTTCCGGGTCGCCCATCAGCGCTCGGGCGATAAGCACGCGGGTGCGCTCGCCTTCCGAAAGGCGCCACATCTGCTTGCCTTCGAGATAGCTCACGCGGAAATCACGCAGCAGTTGACGCGCACGTTCGTATTCCGAATCCGTGTATGTGTCCTGCCAGCGTCCGGTCACTGCGGTGAGCCCGGTAACCACGGCGTCCAATGGATCCTCGAAATCAGGGAACTGACGCCCCAAGTCGGCGGATGCGAGGCCGATGCGCGTGCGCAACTTGAACACGTCGTATTTGCCGAGCTGGTGGCCAAGGATGAACACGCGGCCTTCGGATGGGAACGTGCGGGTGGCGAGCATGCCGACCGCCGTGGATTTGCCGATGCCATTCGGGCCGAACAGCACCCATCGCTCCCCCGCATGGATGGTGAGGTTCACGTCGGTGATGATGACACGGCGGTTGCGACGGAATTCGACATTCTCCAGTCTGAGGACTTCGGCTGAGCTCACGGTGATGCCTTTGCTGTTCGATGGTGGCTATTGATGATGGGCGATTATAGTAGCGCATGACTGGCTGCGCATGGCCTGGTTCGCATGCGAAAGGGAGAGACCATGAGAGGATTCGTCTTGTTGGTCTCTCCCTCCGTCACGCTTCGCGTGACACCTCCCTCATCAGAGGGAGGCTGGCGCGGGGTGCGGGAAACTACTTGCGTTCGTCGAGCACGGACTGGTAGACCTTGACGGTCTCGTCGGCGACGGACTCCCAGCTGAACACGTCACGGGCGCGCTCGTAGCCGGCCTTGCCCATCTTCTCGCGCAGTTCGGGGTCGGCCATGATTCTGTTGATAGCGTCGGCCATGTCGTGCACGAACTTGTCCGGGTCGGTGGGGGTGCCGGTGCCGTCGTGCAGCTGGTCGATCGGCACCAGGAAGCCGGTCTCGCCGTCCACGACGACCTCGGGGATGCCGCCGGTGGCGGAGGCGACCACAGGCAGGCCGCAGGCCATGGCCTCGAGGTTCACGATGCCGAGCGGCTCATAGATGGACGGGCAGATGAAGGCGTCGCAGCCGTGCTCCAGGGCGCTCAGCTCCTTCTTCGGCAGCATCTCCTCGATCCAGATGATGTTGCCGCGCTCCTTGTCGAGCTGGGCGAAGGAGTTCTTGACCTCCTCCATGATCTCCGGGGTGTCGGGCGCACCGGCGCACAGCACCACCTGTACATCCTTGTTGACGAAGTGCAGCGCCTTCAGCAGGTACGGCAGGCCCTTCTGGCGGGTGATGCGGCCCACGAACAGGAGCGTCGGCTTGCTGCGGTCGATGTGGTAGCGGTCGAACACGCCCCATGCCGGGTCATCCTCGGCCGGAGTGGCGAATTCGGACATCGTGATGCCGTTGTACACCACGACCACCTTGTCGGGGTCGAGGTTCGGGTAAGCGGCGAGGATGTCCTTGCGCATGCCGCCGGAGACGGCGATCACGCGGTCGGCATGCTCGTAGGCGTCCTTCTCGGCCCAGGAGCTCAGGTTGTAGCCGCCACCGAGCTGCTCGCGTTTCCACGGGCGGAACGGCTCAAGCGAATGCGCGGTGATGACCAGCGGCGTGCCGTGCAGCATCTTGGCAAGGTATCCGGCGAGGCATGCGTACCAGGTGTGGGCGTGGATGATGTCCGCGTCCACATCGTTGGCGATCTGCAGATCCACACCGAAGGTCTTCAGAGCGGGATTGGCTTCGGACAGTTGTTCAGGCACGTCGTATCCGACGACCTTAAGGCTGCCCTTGGCTGCGTCGGCGTTGGGGATCGCAGGAACATCAGCCTCAGTGCGCTTGCCATCGAACGCACGTACGGTCACATCGATGCGCTCGGCCAGCGCCTTCGAAAGCTCCTCAGCGTGTACGCCTGCGCCGCCATAGACGTGCGGCGGGTACTCACGGGTAAGAATGTCGACCTTCATTGGATGCCTCTCCTTCTTGTCATCAGAACACTGGAAGCAAGTTCTACTTTAAGGCACCTTGACGCTGAAAATGCGCAGGCCGCCACGCATGTTTACCAACGCGATACTGGACGTTGCACACTAACGCTGTCTAGACTGGAGTTGTGCATGGCAATGCTCAATGAGGAGGGGAGAATCGATGACCGGACAACAGCCTCAGGAACCGTACAACCAAACCAACCGCAATCCACAATCGAATCGGCCGCGCAGTATCCCATACGGTCAGGCGCCTCAGGCGCATATACCCACGCAAGGCAGCCAATATCTGCCGAATCAACCATATAAGCCTCAGCCTCAGCCTCAGCCTCAGCCGGGCCAGCCGACTCAGCCCAGCCAGCTCGACAATCAGGCATATCTTGGGAGCAACAATCCGCAACAACCCCGACCTGCAGTACCCGGGCAGGCTCCTTTTGCACCGCAGCAGCCCTATGTTCAACGGCCCAATCCTTACTCCCAACCTGCCGCGCCGGCTCAGGCAAAGCCATACGCCTCCCCTGGTGCAGGTCAGCAAATCCCGTATTATTCCATGCCGCCGAAGACGAAGAAGCGCGGCCTGAGCGGCGGAGGCGTCGCGGCCATTGTGATTGCGGTGATTCTGGTGCCGATCCTGCTATTCGCCGCCATTATGGCTGGTTTTGCCGCAATGGCGAACAAGGCCGTCAATGACGCGATGCAGCAGGCGCAAAACGAGGTGGAAACGCCTGAAAAGGACGAATCCCAGTCCCAGACTCAGTCTCAGCCTGAAATCGAGTACATCACGATGAAGGACCGTCCCTCCTATAAGGGAACGTACGATTATGTGAACGGCAAATACGAGCAATACAGTCAGGAAGCGTTGGCCGACACTCAGGGGTTCATGGACAAATACCGCATCCCCGTCACCGATGACGGCAACAAATACGTCACCGATTTCATCGCGGTATTGGGCAAGTACGCAACCGATCTGAAGAAGATGGGAGACACCGTCGGCGTCAACGCCAGCGAGATGGACGATGTCATCGCATCCTATCGTACCAATACGGATACCGTGGAGGGGCACTTCCTCAAAGGCGAGCCTCTTGATGTACAGGTGACCTTGCAGGGAAGTAACGGGGAGACCTACACCGTGGACGGCCAGAATTCGGTGGATCTCAAGCCGCTGTGGGCCGATCTGGAGCCGAAGGTCGCTGCCGCCTCGAACGATATGGGATCGAATTACGCGGAAAGCGCCCAGAAAATCGTGGAGCTCGCCGGATTGCAGATCAACTGGAATCTTGAATCGGCCTACCAGTACTGCACCAAATCAGCGGAGAATAGCCCCGACATGAAGACGCTCAACGACAATGAGACATTTGGCTTCTATTGCCCGGTGACGCCGAACGTGATCTACGCGAATCAGCAGGTCAACGGCTGGGATTCCATATACGCCCCCTCCGCCGGAATACGTCACGAGATAGCCCACCATGCCATCCACATGTACTGCGGCACCATCCAGCCTCCGGTCGTCATACAGAACGGCGTGAACCGCTTCGAGGGCGTGACCAACAGCTACGCAGTCAAGTATCTGGGAGCGGATGCCAATCTGCTCAGCCAAAGCGCCCAGCAGGCGGCCGCCAACAATCACCGGCAGTACCTGATGGACGATTTCACGGATAAGGCCGCCGAGGCGATTCATCGGGGCGAATGCGAGGCGATTCAGTAAGGCGGACGGCAGAGAATCAGCTGAAACAGCACTGGAACCATCGTAAACACCAGCGAACGGGCTGTATGTTTGCGTACCAACCAAGGTACCGCGTACATACAGCCCGTTCTGGCGTCTGAATCGGCTGTATGTACGCGGCATGGTCGTTCACACGCGAACATACAGCCGTCACCGGCAACGAATCGGCACCAACCGACTGCGTCTGGCTGTACTTCGACCGGATCCGAACGACTTCAACCGAATCCGACCGTCAGCACACGGTTCAGACTGCGGTGCCGTTCTGATCGAGGTTCGGATTGTCCTTGGAATTCCCCGCAGTGAAGAACAGGCTCACCACGCCCACGATGAACACGCCGGATACGGTGGCGATCAACCAGAACGGATGGCTAGGCAGCCACATCACCACGAAGAAACCGATGATGGCAAGCGCAATCAGCGTCCAGCTGCCGACGCGGAACCATTGGCGTACCGAATGCGGCGCCTTGAACATCTTCGGATCGGAATAGTTCGGATTGGTGTTCAGCACGGTTTCAGGTTCTTCCACCTTGCCGCCGCTGGGCTTCCATTCCTTGCCGTCGGTACCGTCCTGCAGACGAATGGACTTCTGCTGCAGCTGGTATTCGTCGATCATCCCCGAACGGCCGCGACCGCGCGTGGAATCATATTGCTGCGGTATTCCCTTGCGATTGGCTTTGGCCTGGGCTCGACGTTCTGCACGGTTCGGCATATCAATACTCCTGTCTCAGCGATGACACTGTTGGCTATATTACTCGCTTGGCCGCGCCGCGCGTACACAATCCCGACGGACGGGTAGTCCGGACCCCAGCTTGTTCTGCTTCATTGCTTGTTCGACGAGCCTATAACAGTCCACTTCCCTTTCAGCAAACATACACGATAAAGAAACGTATTGGGATGCCGCTAGGCCCGCCAATGTCTAGGACGACTAATTGTTTGTTATGGCGACCGGGCGACGAAGTACCTAGTCTGCCTCGCCGTAAGTTCGTTGATTAATCACTACCCCTCAGTCCCGCTTCGCGGGCCAGCTCCCCTGACAAGGGGAGCCTCCAATATATTCAACGAATTAATGACGCGGGATACTGGTGAAAGGTCATTATAATATATGTAGCTATTAATAGCTACCGTCAAAGGAGACACCAATGAGCAAAAGCACCAATAATCATGTTGTACGCAAAGGAAAAATCTACCATATTCTCCCATGCATACTCACAATTGTTGCACTCTGCTCTACGTGTATCAACAGCAAGTCTGGAAACTTAATTTCTATACTAGCCAACATCGCCAATATTCACGAAAATATTATATGGCTAATAATCTTGTTAATATCTATGATATCAGCCTGTTTATGCATTTATTCCATTCACAAAAAAGATTGTAAGATATATATAAATATTTGCTTTATTATTAATATATATTATATACTAGTCAGTCTTTTGACCATAACATAAATGTGCAATCAAGAATAAAAGAGTATTGATAATAAAATAAAAATAGCCGGTTCTTGCATACCTACTTAACGTAGCTATGCAAGAACCGGCTATACGGGCAGAATGTCAGCGAGGCAGCATCATCGGGCGGTCACTGGCCTTGATCGGTGCTGGCAGCTCACTGGTCTTCTCACTGGAGAGGTACTCATCCACGGCGGCAGCGCAGGATCGTCCCTCCGCAATGGCCCAGACCACGAGGCTCTGGCCACGGCCGGCATCGCCGCACACGAACACGCCATCCTGGCTGGTGGCGAACTTGTCGTTGCGGGCGATGTTGCCGCGCTTATCCAACTCCACTGGCAGCTGGTCGAGTAGCGTGGTGGTGTCCGGGTGAAGGAAGCCCACGGAGATGAGCACCAAATCGGCGGGCAGCACGCGCTCAGTGCCGGGCTGGCGGGTGAACGGGCCGTTCTCCCCCGGTGCCACGGAGACCACTTTGAGGCCGGTCACATGGCCATGCTCGTCTGCCACGAAGCCTTCGGCGGTGGTGGAGTTCTCGATCTTCACCTTGGCCTGCTCCTCCTCGGAACCGATGAAGTTCACGGAGTCGGTGCTGTACAGGTAGGTGCCGCCCTCGGCCATGGACGTGGTCTTCTGGTAGGTGCGGGCGAAGGTCGGCCACGGCTGGTTGGCGGGACGACTTTCCGGTTCCTTCGGCATGATCTGCAGCACGGTCACGTCCTTGGCGCCCTGACGGATCGAGGTGCCGAGGCAGTCGGAACCGGTGTCGCCGCCGCCGATGACGATGACGTGCTTGTCCTTGGCGGTGATGTCGTTGACGGGCTTGACGCCGAAGACGCGGCGGGTGGCGTCCGGCAGGAAGTCGAGGGCGAAGTGGATGCCGTCGAGCTCGCGGCCGGGAATCTTCATGTCACGCGGCACGCGAGAGCCAATGGCCACAACAACGGCGTCATACCGGTCGCGCAACTCATCCCAGGAGATGTCCTTGCCGATCTCCACGTTGGTGCGGAATCGAGTGCCTTCGGCCTCCATCTGCTCCACACGACGGTCGAGCAGACCCTTCTCGAGCTTGAAGTTCGGGATGCCGTATCGCATGAGACCGCCGATGGCGTCGTCCTTCTCATAGACGACCACGGTGTGGCCGGCTCGGGTGAGCTGCTGGGCGGCTGCAAGTCCTGCGGGGCCGGAGCCGACGATGGCGACGGTCTGGTCGGTCAGGCGCTGCGGCGGCAGCGGCTTGACGTAATCCAGATCCCAAGCCTGGTCGATGATCGTGCACTCGTCGTTCTTGATCATCGTCGGTGGCTGGTGGATGCCGAGAACGCAGGCCTGCTCGCACAGGGCCGGGCAGATGCGGCCGGTGACCTCGGGGAAGTTGTTGGTCTGGGACAGGCGGTTGTAGGCGTCCTCCCACTTGGCCTGACGTACCAAGTCGTTGAACTCCGGGATGATGTTGCCCAGCGGGCAGCCGGTCATGCAGAACGGGGTGCCGCAGTCCATGCAGCGTGCGGCCTGCTCGCGTGTCCACGGCTGCAATCCGGATTCGGCGTGGACGTCGAACCAGTCCTTGATACGCTCCTCGATGGGGCGTTCGGCCAGTTCACGGCGTGTACGGACCTTCAGGAATCCTCTCGGGTCGCCCATGTCAGCGCACTCCTTCCATGACGTGCTCGTATACCTGATCCCAGGCACCGGGCGAATTGAAATCGACGTTGTTGGCCTTGGCCTCTTCCATGGCTCGGGTCATGGCCAGATACTGCTTGGGCACTACATGGGTGAACCGCTTGACGGTTTCGTCCCAGTCTTCCAAAAGTGCGGCGGCGAATTGGGAACCGGTCTCTTCGGCATGCTGCTTGACCAGGTCGTGCACCAGCTTGCCGGACTCCTCGTTCAGTGGCTCGAAGAGCAGAGCTCCGGACTTGATGGCGCCCGGGTTGACCTGCTTCATGTCGAGGTCGAGCACGTAAGTGTTGCCGCCGGAGAAGCCGGCACCGAAGTTGCGGCCGGTGGAGCCGAGCACCACCACGGTGCCGCCGGTCATGTACTCGCAGCCGTGGTCGCCCAAGCCTTCGACGACGAACGTGGCGCCAGAGTTGCGCACGGCGAATCGCTCGCCTGCGCGGCCGGCCACGAACATCTGGCCGGAGGTGGCGCCGAAGCCGGTCACGTTGCCGGCGATGACGTTCTCATGGCAATCGAAGGTGACGTTGGTCTCCGGACGCACGATCATACGGCCGCCGGACAAGCCCTTGCCGGCATAGTCGTTGACTTCGCCGTAGATGCGCAGGGTCTCGCCGCGTGGGATGAACGCGCCGATGGACTGGCCGCCGGAGCCGTGCAGGGTCATGTCGATGGTGTCGTCAGGCAGGCCCGGCTCGCCGTAGCGGCGGGTGATCTCGTAGCCGACCATCGTGCCAACCGTACGGTTGACGTTGCGGATCGGCATCTCGATACGCACCGGCTCCTTGCGCTCCAGCGCCGGCTCGGCGAGCTTGATGAGCTCGTTGTCGAGCGACTTCTCGAGCTCGTGGTTCTGCTCGATGGTCTGGTGCAGGATCGTACCCGGCACCGGGCCGGCCTGCTTGAGCACGTTCGACAGGTCGATGCCGTTGGACTTCCAGCGCTTGATGGCCTCGTTCTGATCCAGGCATTCGACGTGGCCGACGGCCTCCTCGAGCGTCCTGAAGCCAAGCTGGGCAAGAATCTCGCGGACTTCCTCGGCGATGAACATGAAGAAGTTGACCACGCTTTCAGGCTTGCCGCGGAAGCGGGCGCGAAGCTCCGGGTCCTGCGTGGCGATGCCCTGCGGGCAGGTGTTCTTCTGGCAGGCGCGCATCATGACGCAGCCCTCGACGATCAGCGCGGCGGTGGCGAAGCCGAATTCCTCGGCACCCAGCAGGGCGGCGATGACCACGTCGCGGCCGGTCTTGAGCTCGCCGTCGCACTGGACGACGATGCGGGAGCGCAGACCGTTCAGGATCAGCGTCTGCTGGGTCTCGGACAGGCCGATCTCCCATGGCGTGCCGGCGTGGCGGATGGCGTTGAGCGGGGCCGCGCCCGTGCCGCCGTCGTAGCCGGAGATTAGCACCACGTCGGCATGGCACTTGGCCACGCCGGCCGCAATGGTGCCCACACCGAACTCGGAGACGAGCTTGACGTGGATACGGGCCTTCGGGTTGGCGAGCTTCGCATCATAGATCAGCTGCTTCAGATCTTCGATGGAGTAGATGTCGTGGTGCGGCGGCGGGGAGATGAGCTCCACGCCCGGGGTGGCGTGACGCACCGTGGCGATCCACGGCGGAACCTTGGCGCCCGGCAGGTGGCCGCCCTCGCCGGGCTTGGCGCCCTGGGCGAGCTTGATCTGCAGGTCGGTGGCGTGCACGAGGTAGTCCGAGGTGACGCCGAAGCGCGCGGAGGCGATCTGCTTGATACGGCTGTAGCGCAGCGGATCCTCGATGCGGTCGTCGGATTCGCCGCCCTCACCGGAGTTGGAGCGCGCGCCGATCGAGTTCATCGCGATGGCGAGCGTCTCATGGGCCTCCTGGCTGATGGAGCCGTAGCTCATGGCGCCGGTGGAGAAGCGCTTGACGATCTCGCTGGCCGGCTCGACCTCGGAGATGTCGATGGGCTTGCGGGTCTCGTTGAACTTCATCAGGCCACGCAGGGTCATGATGCGGTTCGACGTGTCGTTGATGTGGTGCGAGTACTTCTTGAACATCTGATAGTCGCCGCGCTGGGTCGACTGCTGGAGCAGGAAGATGGCCTCCGGGTCGTTCAGGTGGTCCTCGCCGGTACGGCGCCACTTGTACAGGCCGCCGGTGCGCAGGTTGCGGTGCGGGGCCGCGGTCCACTGGTTCGGGTAGGCCACGCGGTGGCGGACGGCCACCTCCTCGGCGAGCTCGTCGAGGCCCACGCCGCCCACGCGGGAGGTGGTGCCGGTGAAGTACTCGTCCACGACCTCCTGGTTGAGACCCACGGCTTCGAACAGCTGGGCACCGCGGTAGCTCATGATGGTGGAGACACCCATCTTGGACATGATCTTGAGTACGCCGGTGGAGAGAGCCTTGGTGAGGTTCTTCACGGCGGTTTCCGCATCCACCTTGAGGTAGCCAGTGCGCGCCAGATTCTCCACGGATTCAAACGCCAGATACGGGTTCACGCAGGCGGCACCGTAGGCGATGAGCAGGGCCACATGGTGCACCTCGCGCACGTCTCCGGCCTCCACGGCCATGGAGATCTGCGTGCGTGTGTGGCGGCGCAGCAGGTGATGCTGCACGGCGGAGGTGAGCAGCAGCGACGGGATCGGACCCCACGTATGGTTGGATTCACGGTCGGAGAGCACAATGAAGTTCTTGCCGTTCTCGATGGCCTCATCGATTTCGGAGAAAATCTCTTCAAGACGCTCTTCAAGCGCCTTGCCGCCGCCGGCCACCTGATACAGGCCCTTGACCACGTACGGGCGGTAATAGCCGCCGAGCACGCGGGCCTTGTCGAGGCGCTTCAGCTGGGCCATCTCGTCGGAGTTGACCACGGGCAGCGGGATGAGGATCTTCTTGGCGTGCAGCTCGGAATCGGCCAGCAGGTTCGGCTCGGGGCCGATGGCGGATTCAAGGGAAGTGACGATCTCCTCGCGCTCCCAGTCGAGCGGCGGGTTGGTCACCTGCGCGAACTTCTGGTGGAAGTAGTCGAAGAGCATGCGGCTGCGGTTCGACAGGGCCGGCAGCGGGGTGTCGTTGCCCATGGAGCCCAGCGGCTCCTTGCCGGTGTTGGCCATCGGGGTGAGCAGGAGCTTCAGGTCCTCCTCGGTGTAGCCGAAGGCGCGCTGACGGCGCTGGACGGACTGGCCGGAGTGGTTCACATGCTCGCGCTTGGGCAGGTCGGAAAGCTCCACGGAGTTGCCCTCGACCCACTTGCGGTACGGGTGCTGGGAAGCGAGGTTCTTCTTGATCTCCTCGTCCGGGATGATGCGACCCTCGGCGGTGTCCACGAGGAACATCTTGCCCGGCTCGAGGCGTCCGTTGGCCACCACGTGCTTCGGATCGTTCTCCGGAATCACACCGGCTTCGGATGCGAGCACCAGATAGCCGTCATCGGTGAGTTGCCAGCGGCCGGGGCGGAAACCGTTACGGTCAAGTAGTGCACCGACCTGAGTGCCGTCGGTGAAGACGATGTCGGCCGGACCATCCCACGGTTCGATAAGCGTGTTGTTGTACTCGTAGAAGGCGCGCACGTCCGGGTCGAGATCCGGGTTCTTCTCCCATGCCGGCGGCAGCATCATGCAGATGGCGTGCGGCAGGGAGCGGCCGGCGAGGTGCAGCAGCTCGAGGCATTCGTCGAAGGTGCCGGAATCGGAGTAGCCGGGCGTGGTGATCGGCAGCAGCGGCTTGAACTCGCCGAGCAGTTCGGAGCTCAGACGACCCTCGCGGGCGGACAGCCAATTGCGGTTGCCCTGAATGGTGTTGATCTCGCCGTTGTGGGCCAGCAGGCGGAACGGCTGGGCCAGCGGCCAGCTCGGGAACGTGTTGGTGGAGAAACGGGAGTGGACGATGGCGACGACGGCCTTCATGCGCTCGTCGTTCAGGTCCGGGAAGAACTTGGTGAGCTGCATGGTGGTGAGCATGCCCTTGTACGTGATGGTACGGGCCGAGAGGGAGGCGAAGTACACGCCCACCTCATGCTCCACACGCTTGCGAATGCGGAAGGTCTTGCGGTCAAGGTCGATGCCGGCGAGGGAACCATCCGGGGATGCGACCACAAGGGTCTTGAAGCCCGGCATTGCGGCGAGCGCCTGCAGGCCGAGGCCGTCCGGGTTGGTGGGCACCACGCGCCAGGCGAGCACTTCGAGGCCCTCCTCGCGCACGATCCTGGCGATGGCCTGCTCCTGCTGGCCGGAGGTCTCGATGTCGCGGTCAAGGAACGCGATGCCGGCCGCGTAATGACCCTCCTCGGGCAGGTCGGCGGGGATGACGGCACGCATGAACTCATCCGGCATGCTCATCAGGATGCCGGCGCCGTCACCCGTGTTCTCCTCGGCACCCACGGCACCGCGGTGATCCAGATTGACCAGCACCTCGATGGCGTCGGTGACGATCTTGCGTTCCGGACGCTTGTTCAAGGTGGTGACCATACCCACACCACAGGCGTCATGCTCGCTGGAGGGGTCGTACATGCCATCCGGAGCATGGACCGTGAGATCAAGCGGGGCTTTGAATGTCACCGAAATCACCTCAATTGCTTATGGGCGCGCTCACAAACGTGCCACTTCCTAAGTTGCTGTTGACAGAGTAGCGTTGCGGTATGTCGATTGCGTTTCGCTGTCCATATACCGAATTGCAGAAAAAGTCAAGGCTTGATTTTAGCCGACTTTCCTGATAAACCGCGCCGGTGCGCGAAAGCCGTTACGGAATCGTGATGGTCCTAACGCACAACGTCGCCGGCGACGTATGCGGGCACCTGCATAGATGGCATGGTGGGCTTCAGTCTGAGCGCACGCGAGTCCAGCCTTCGGCACCAATTCATGAGCACGGAAAACCATACCGACACCGATTGCCGCACATCCTCCATCGGCGATCGATGCCGGCCGGCGCAATCGCCTTGGATCATTCCCCGCCCAGCATGAGCAGTCGCGTGACCTGCTCCGCTGTACGTTCCACATTCGCCGACGCATCCTCAAGCAGATCCTGCAAGGTGGCCGCACCGGGGGCGATGCCGAAGATGGCGTCGATGCCGACGGCATGCAGCTCGTCGATGCCCTCGCCCACATGACCGGCGATGGCGACGACAGGTTTGCCATAGCGCTTGGCGGTCTCGGCCACCCCGGCTGGGGTCTTGCCATATCGCGTCTGGGCGTCGATCGCCCCCTCCCCGGTGAACACCACATCCGCCCACCGGACCGCATCGGGCAATCCCACGGTCTCGATGACGACGTCCACGCCATGACGGAACCCGGCATCGAGGAAGCCTTTCAACGCCGCACCGATGCCGCCAGCCGCCCCGGCACCGGGAACATCGACCACGTCCACGGACAGCCGCCGTTCGACGACCCCGGCGAAGTGGGCGAGCGCGCGGTCCAGCAGCGCGACATCGTCGGCGGTCGCGCCCTTCTGCGGGCCGAACACGGCACTGGCACCCTGCGGGCCGACCAGAGGATTGGTGACGTCGCACGCGGCGATCACCTCGACGTCATGCAGCCTCGCATCGAGTCCCGAGATATCGATGTCGGCCAGTCGGGCGAGCGCCGCTCCCCCGGCCGGCAGCTCGCGGCCTTCATCATTGAGCAGCCGCACGCCGAGCGCCTGAAGCATGCCGGCACCCGCGTCGTTGGTCGCGCTGCCGCCGAGTCCGACGATGATCTTGGTCGCGCCGTCATCCAATGCCGCGCGGATGAGCTCGCCGGTGCCATATGACGAGGTGATCAACGGATTGCGTTCGGACGGCGCCAGCAATGCCAAGCCACTCGCCGCAGCGACCTCCACGACTGCGGTCGCACCGTCGCCGAGCAGGCCGTATTCCGCCGTGATGCCCCGACCCAACGGATCGTGAGCCGCTGTCGTCCGCATCGAACCGCCCGTGGCATCGACCAGCGCGCGGGTCGTGCCCTCGCCGCCATCGGCCATGGGCAGCAGGCGGATTTCGGCATCGGGGTCGGCCTTTCGGATGCCTGCCGCCATGGCCTGCGCCGCTTCAGATGCAGTGAGGCTTTCCTTGAACGAGTCGGGGGCGCATACGTATCGGGTGTTTCGGGTCATGGCACCAGCTTATCTATCACATCGCCATATCCCCACCCCGGCAATCCAAAGTTAGCTGATTCACCGCTGATTCACCGCTACCGAGGTCGCAAAAACAATGCAGCTCGCGTGCAAAGACCCGGCAAAGGCGGCGGGATGAGACGTCCAGCACCTTTCATCGAGCCGACATATCCTCTGGCGCGCGGGCTCGTTCGAGGTGATCACAGGCCCGGTCGCCTCGTTCGCGCCGAACCCTGGCAGGCGGTATATGCGGCAAGTAAGGCGCATACGCGCTTCCTCGCACGGGCGTTGCACGAGGAGGAACGCAAGCGCGGCGTGAACGTGCTGCTGATGAGCCCCGGAAACATGAACACCGAAATGAACATGCAGGGCACCTCGACCGGAAAGCTCGGGCGGCATCCCTATCTGAATCTCAAACGAGAGACCGCACGCACATTCATGATGGCCGAACGCGGGCATGCCACCTACACGCCGATGCTGTTCTACAAGCTCTACCGCATATTCACGAAACTCATGCCGAGCGCGCTCGCCGTTAAAGTCACCAGCATCGAGGACTGATCCGGCCGGCGACTGCCTACAGCCTACAGCCTACAACCGCCGGCCGGTGAAGGCCATGGGCCTGCGATGGGGCGCGACGGCCGTGCCCGTGACCGAGCCGTCGGGTTCGGACACGTCGGCATCGAGGTGGACGGTGAGCGGGCCGAATGGCAGGCGCACGCGAATGTCGAACGAATGCCGCGTCCCGTCGCGCACGCCATCCCGGTAGGATGCCACGATTCCCATGACCTTCGCCTTGCCGTGGAACGAGGTTCGGGTCGCGTCGTCGTAGGAGACGATCACGGGAATCGCAATTACGCCCACCGGCGAGTTGAGCCGCACGTCGTAGCGGGCGGTGAGTGCCGGGTCGTCGCCGGGGTCAGGCGCAAGACGCGCGGCGGCGGCATCATGGACGGCTCCGGCTATCTTCGGGGCCACCTCGTGCGGCGGAACGGGCACGCGCATGGCCACATGTCTGCGCGGGAAGAGATCGTGCAGGAGTCGCACATGCCACCGTCCGTCCCGCTTCACCGCAACATCCCCCGCGGGTTCGGAGGCCGCCCGGACCAAGGCCGGAATCCTCGCAAGCTTCGGGTTGATGGCGAGCGCGTTGCCGGTGAACGCCATGCGCTTCTGCTCCTCGGTGAGCCTGTCGGTTCCCTCCAGCGCCCGGGCCTGGCCGAGCACGGCCTCGATGGGCGTGTAGGGGGTGTCCGACCCGTACAGCAGGTGGGTGTCTGGCACATTGCGTAAAAGGTCGGCTAGCTGCTTGGGCTCACTGAATCCGGCGAGGTCGTAATACACGTGGGACATGGCGTCCATATAGTCGACACGGCGGTCCGGGTCAGCGAAGCGCAGCATGAACGCAAAGCTTTCGAACCGGTCGGCGAGAATGGAAACGAACGCGCCGGCGTGCGGTATCACCCAACGGATGCTCGGGAACTTGACGAACGTGTCCTCCAGCACCATGTTGGTGAAGGCCCGCGTGGTTTCCACGAAGTACTCGAAAGCAGGAAGGGACAGGCCCTCGCATGCGCCAGGCACGGACACGGGCGGCGCGGTGGGGTGGACGATCACCATAGCGCCACGATCGTCCAGTTCGCTCATCACCGGGTCGAGCCGGGGGTCGCCGAGGTACACGCCGTGATGGTTGGTCGTCAGTCCCACGCCGTCAGCCTTGAGCTCGTCGAGCGCGCGCCGGGCTTCCGCCGCGGATGCCTCGGCCCACGGCAGTGGTAACGTGGCAATCAGACCGAACCGGGTTGGGTCCTCGGCGGCGATCGCCGCTCCCTGGTCGTTGATCTTCCGGGCCAGCCGCAGACAGTCGTCCACCTGCGGCAGGAAGACGTTCGGCGAGGAAAGCTCCAAATGCGCGTAGGCGATACCGAGCAGGTCCATCTTGTCGCGCTGCCAGTCGGGAGTCCAGTAGTCGGGCGTGGGATAGCCGTCCGGGTTGCCGGGATAATGCGCACGCAGGAATTCCAGGTACGCAGGCGGCAGGTAGTGCGACTGGAAGTCGACCTTGCCGCAGAAGCACAGCGGAGCGGCATCATTCGATTCGACCGGATGGTTCATAGGTTTTCCTTTCTTCCTCTATTTCCGGCTCATTCCACGCTCTTCAACGCACCGAGCATATCCACGTCCTTGAGGCGGCGCCAGACCACCCAGCCGAGCATGGCGAGCACCACGACCACCACGGCAAGCGGCACGGCGAACGCAGACCAGGCGAGGGCCGGGTCGAACATGACCTCGTCGGGCGGCACCTCGGTGATGATGTAACGGTGCAGGATGGCCCCGAACCCGTATCCCGCCAACACGCCGAGCACGGACAGGATGATCGTTTCACGATAGATATACATGGTCGTTTCCCCGGTATGGAAGCCGAGCACCTTGATGGTGGACAGTTCGCGAATGCGTTCGGACACGTTGAGGTTGGTGAGGTTGTAGAGAATCACCACCGCAAGCAGCGCGGCCACCAAGATGAGCACCTCCATGATCTGGTCTAGCGAGTCGACGATCGTGGCCACCTGGTTCCTCATGGTGATGTTCTGCACCACGCCCTTGACCCCGTCCACAGTCATAAGGTCAGCTCCCTGCCTGTTGGCGTTGCCCACGGACGAATCCTTGAGACGGACCATGTAGGCGTTGGACTGGTAGTCGGCGTGGAACGCGCGACCGAAGCCGCCGGAGGACATGAACATGAAGTGGCCGATGTACATTTCGGTCACGCCGTCCACGCGCACCTTGCGCTCCGTGCCGTCGGGATCCGTCACGGATATGGTGTCCCCGGCCTTGGCACCGAGCATGTCCGCCATGCGTTCAGAGATGATCGCGCCTCGGTCGGTCAGGACCTGCGGGTCGTGCGAGACACGGTCGCGCAGGGTGATGTAGTCTCCGAAGTTGTAGGCGTCGTCGGTGACGATGAGCGTGATCGTCTGCTTGTCGCCCTGTTTGCCGGCGGTGGTGGTGAGCTCCTCGTAGCGGATTGGCGCGGATTGGTCGATCGCCCTGTTGCCGTCATCCCCGTCCGCCGGGGCGACGGCCTTGGATACGGCGTCGCGCTGGTCCGCGTTGTTGTCTGATTTCTCCGCCACGATCAGGTCATAATGAATTATGCCGCCGAACTGGTGCTCGCCGATCTGGCCGATCGACGCCTGTACGCCCAGTCCCGCGGTGAGCAGCGACACTGCGCCGGCCACGCCGAAGATGGTCATGAAGCCGCGAGACTTGTAACGGAATAGGTTGCGGGCCGTGACCTTACGGGTGAAGTTCAGGCGGTCCCACACGGGCGTGATCCGCTCGAGGAAGATCTTCGAGCCCTTGGCGGGCGGTTTGGGCAGGAGCAGCGCGGCGGGCCTCTCCTTGAGCTCGCGGGACGCGGCGATCCACGCGGGTGCCACGGCGCTCGCCCATGCGAGTAGGAACGCGGCGGCGGTCACGCCCAGGTGGAAGTGCAGCTCGATGCGCGGCATGGTGAATCCGGAATCGTAGGCGTGGTAGACGATGAGCGGCAGGATGGTGTGCCCGGCCGCCACGCCCAGAATCGTGCCGGCCGTGGAGGCGGAGAAGCCGTAGAAGAGGAATTTCTTCATGATGTCCGCGTTCCCATATCCCAACGCCTTAAGGGTCCCGGAATTGGTGCGTTCCTCGTCCACCATGCGGCCCATGGTGGTGAAGGTGACCAGCGCGGCCACGAAGTACAGGAAGATCGGGAAGATGCGCGCGAGCTTCATGACGATGTCCGCGATGATCTCGTACACGCGGTATCCCTCGGAGGTGAGTCCCTCGCGCCGGCCGTCGATCGAGTATGCGGGCACTTCGAGGGTGTCAACCTTTTCGCTCGCCAGTTTGATCTGACGTTCCGCGTCAGCGATCTGCTTCTCGGCCTCGGGCTTGGCGTCATTGAATTCCTTGAGCTTCTGGTCGTATTCGTCCTCGGCTTTCTCGAGGTCGCGCTGGCCTTGAATCATCTGTGCGGCGCCGTCGGACGCCGATCCGGATGCGGCCGTGGAGACGGCGTGCCCGAGTTCGGTCTGCTTGGATGCAAGCAGTTTTTGGGCTTCCGCGATCGCGGCCGCGTTCTTTTGGTACTCCTCGGATCCCTGATCGAGCTTGGCGGCCCCTTCGTTGAACTGTTCAAGGCCGCTGTTGTATTGGTTCAGCATGGCGTTGTATGTGTCCGCAGCCGTGTTCCAGTCGGCGAGCGCCTGATCGTACCGCCCCTTGAGACTTTGGTATGCATTGCCGGTTATTCCGGTTTTCTCCCATGAAGCGAGGAGACGGCCAGTGGCGTCGAGCGCTGTCTTGGATGCGTCGAGCGCCACGCGGGCCACGGTGAGCTGCTTGCCGGCCTGATTGAGCTGCAGCCAGGCGAGTTCGAGACTGCCCTGGCCCTGATTGAGTTGCTGGGCGCCGGCGGCGAGCTGGGTTTGGGCGGCGGAGAGCGTGGAGTTGGCGGAAGCGATCTGCGCGGTGGCACCGGCGAGTTCGGCGGCCGCGGAGGATGCCTGGTCGACGGCGTCGAGCTGGCCCTGGGTAAGCTGGTCCTTGCCGGATTCAATCTGCGCCTTGGCGTCATCGAGCTGAGTTTGGGCGTCCGTGAGCTGCTGTTTGGCGTCGTCCACCTGCTCCTGCGCCTTGGCGATCTGCTCGCGGCGTTCGGAACGGATGGAGTCACGGCGGGCGGCGGGCTGGTTGGCGAGACGCCGGGAGAGCATGGTCTTGTGATCTTGCACGCGGTCGCGGTAGGCGTCATCCCAGTAGTTCAGTCCGGCTGTGTCCTCGAAGGTGACGCGGCCGATCATCGCCACGGATGAGTCGAACGTGCCCGCGGTGACCACGGCGTATCCGTCGAGTTCGCCGGATCCAGCGGTGGACTGCCCCATGTTGAGGTTGGAGACGATGTCGCTGGCCTCTACGAAGCCGACCACGGTGAAGTCGGTACGTCTGAGCACGGTATCGCCGGCGATGTCCGGCAGTTCGGTCACGCGGATGGAGCTGCCCACGGCGAACCGATCACGCTCCCCCGAGTCAAGCGCGATCTCCCCGGCCGCTTGCGGCAGCCGGCCCTCCACGACCGCATAGGTGGAGACGGTCTCGGGCAGCGAGTGGATACGAAGACTGTAATCGCTGTCCGCGATCGTCACATCCTTGAAGTAACCGAATTCGGCGTCCTTCACACCGGCTGTTCCACGAATGATCGCCTCGTCGTCGGCGGTTAGGCCGTAGTCGCTGATCACGGTCACATCCGCAAGATTGTGCTCGTCGTAGAACGCGCGGCCTGTGGCCCGCATGTCAGGCGCGGTGGCGAACAGACCCACGAGGGCGAACGATCCTAGGGCCATGAGGCTCACGATGGAGGCGAACCTCCCCTTGGATTTGGCGAGGGTGGCACGGATGTCGCGCCACAGCATGCGTTTGCGAGGTCTGCGAAGCCTGCGAGACGTCATAGCGCTCACCATTCCAAGTCCTCGATGTCCATGGGGTGCTCGTTGACCTCGATGGATTTAACTCGCGCGTCATGCATGTGGATCACGCGATCGGCGATGGGCGCGATGGCGGAGTTGTGGGTGACGATCACCACGGTGGCGCCCTTGACGCGGCTCTGGTCCTGCAGGATGCGCAGCACCTGCTTGCCGGTGTTGTAGTCGAGCGCACCGGTCGGCTCGTCGCACAGGAGAATCTTGGGGTTCTTGGCCACAGCGCGGGCGATGGCGACGCGCTGCTGCTCACCGCCGGAGAGCTGCGCCGGGAAGTTGTCGATGCGGTCCTTCAGCCCCACATCCACGAGCGCCTGAACCGGATCCTGCGCATCGCGCACGATTTCGGAAGCGAGTTCGACGTTCTCCTTCGCGGTGAGATTCGAGACGAGGTTGTAGAACTGGAATACGAACCCGATATCGGTGCGGCGGTAGTCTGTCAACTGCCGTGCAGTGTAGTTCGAGATGTCTTTGCCGTCGATGATCACCTGCCCCTCGCTGTTGGTGTCCATGCCGCCGAGAATGTTGAGCACAGTCGATTTGCCGGCGCCGGATGCACCGAGGATGATCGCCAGCTCGCCTTTCTCGATGCTGAAGTTCACGTCGTTGTTGGCGACGATAGTGGCGTCGCCCATATGGTAACGCTTGAAACTATGCATCATTTCAATGTAGGCCATCGATACCACCTTCCTTTGAATAAACAACATGTTGATTTACTGCCATGATGATAAGGACGGCACAAAAGCCATGTCAACGAACGATTTCTGCCATTCTGTTCAAATTGAACAGTCTTATAAAATCCGTTCATTATGGCATTAAATGAACAACATGTTGATAGAATCTGTTGTAGATTGCTATGATTCAGCAATAGCCGATCACACAACTCAACTCATACTTGAGGAGAAGCCCATGGCATCCGCAACAGGCAAACGCAATACGAAAACCGAGGCCAAAATCAAGTCCGCATTCACCACGCTGGTTAAGTCGAAAGGCTTCGAAGCGATGACCGTCAGCGATATCGCTCGAACCGCAGACATCAATCGCGGCACGTTCTATATGCATTATGTCGACAAGTTCAACCTGCGCCAACAACTCATCAACGACACCATTGACGATTTGACGCGCATTCTCGTCGAACGCGTCAATCCAACCGAACCAACTATCAGTCAAGCCGGCAAATCAGTCGTTGACGTATTTCAATCTCAATCCATCGCCAAAGCACTGCAATATGTGAAAAACGACTATACATTCTTCGACGCGATATCACAATCCGGCAACGACATGTCTCTCTACGAGCGTTTCAAGGACGTGCTCAAGCGACTCATCATCACGCAGGCGAAACACCGGGATGCCGAACCACAAACCATCTACAACGGCATTCCGGCCGACTATGCGATGGAAATTCTCGTCTCCGCCGTCGCCTCTATCGTCTGGCTGTGGATTCGACGGGGATGCAAAGAATCCCCTGAGGAAATATGTCTCATCATCGAACGCAACAAAACCACTGCGCCGGCGGACATTCTGTGGTGACTGCACTCGCGCCCAGGTCTGGCACATCGCGCTGTCATGGTGGTGCCATGTGGGACCCCCGCTCACCGTGACCCATGGCTCGTATTCTTCGACGGATTCAACGGCGTGCGCTCGGAGGCACGCAGGCACGGACGGCCCTGCACCACCTCGATCTGAGCGGGCGGCGGCTCCTGGCCGTTGCGCTGCGCCTCGATCTGCCCATACAGCATGCGGAAGGCCCGCTCCCCCATCTCATGGAAATTCTGGGTGTAGCTGGTGAGCGCCGGTTCCCACATGGCATCGAAACGCATATCATCGAACCCGACCACGCTCACATCATCGGGGACCTTCCGTCCCGCCTCGCGCAGTCCCTTCATCACTGCGATGGCGATTTCATCGGTTGCGGCGAAGACGGCAGTCACGCTTCCCCGGGAACCCAATGTCTTGCCGGCCGTAAAGGCGGCGTCAAGATCGGCGAATGGCACCAGTACCGGATCAGGCACCTCGACACCACGTTCGGCGAGCGCGTCGCGCCAGCCGTTCGAGCGTGAATTGTCACCGGCATCCTGATCCCAGGCCACATGGAATACGGTCTTATGCCCCAAGTCGAGCAAATGCATGGTCATCCATCGCCCACCATCACGCTCGGCGTTAATCACCTGATAGTCGCCATCGCCGAAGCCTCCGCCGACGACCACCGCGGGAATGTCCTTCGGCAGCCGCTTCAGCGCCTCAACACCGGCCCAGCCATACTCGTAGACGATGACGCCCGCCGGCCGCACTGACAAGCCCATACGCACTCGAGCCTCGACCGACCCCATGTCCGACTCGTCCAGGGACACGATGTTGAGCAGGAACCGTTGCATGCGGGCGGCAGACTCCACACCATGATTGGTGGCCGAAGTCGATACCTCGTCAGGCTTTGACGCGAACACCGTCACGATATCCATCTCGCGGTTCGACAAAGCTCTGGCGGCGACACTCGGCTCATAGCCAAGCTCTTCGATGGCTCGGGCGATGCGCCTGCGCTTCTCCTCCGTGATGCCCGCCGTGCCGTTGAGGAAACGAGACACCGTCGGGGCGGAGACCCCGGCAAGCTTGGCGACATCCTTGATCACCGGCCGTTTGCGCCCAGCACTTCTCGCCATCTCCTACTGCACCTCTCTCTAGCACTGTTGCATATGGCCAACTGGTTCAACAGTACAATGTCATCGACACAATGACAGCCCAGCTTTTGTTCGCATTCTTAGCAGCACAATTGAAATCAATATCGAACCGGTTAGATTGAGGCGGCAGTAGGAACAGCGGGATTCTGCGCGAAACGCCGTAGCGTCATGCATCACTTGCCTTGCGCCCGCTATTACGCTATTCTGAAACCGGTTTCAAAAGAAGCCAACAATCATCAAAGCCCTGTGGCTTTGACCGACGAAAGGAAACGATTATGTCTTTCAAGGATTCCGTGATGCGTGGTCTCGCTCTGTACGGCATCAGCTCCATGGCCCAGTCCGGCATGGCCAATGGCAAGATCATGGCCGACGTGCTCAAGGACGTCGAGAAGAACGCCCGCTGAACGTCAACCCCCATGCTGGCGAATAAGCTACAAACCTATTCTTCAGCTGGGCACAAGACAATACGAATAGAAGACTCGATAATTCAACATCCGGCTATGAACCGGAATAATTGAAATATCGGACAAAGGCGTCCGCTTTTTCTTTTTTGCATGCTGATCGATCACATACCCGCCAGATCGAAGAACCGCTCTATGAGCATATCGTTGAGCAATCGTCCTTTGCGTGTGGGTATCACCCTATGCCCCTCACAGACAATCAGCCCTTCGTCAATCAACGGATGCAACTGGTCCACGACTATGGATCGCAGTATCGACGACGTCTTCCCCACCGGTTTCGTGGCGTTGAATTCCTCGATTTCGTGGTTGATACGGCCGAGGTCGAGGCCGTCACGGATGCGCAGTCCCAACATGATGAGCTCTTCGAGGTTTTCCTCGGGAGTGATTGCCTCACTGCCGCCCCATGGTATGTGACCCTCGTTGAGCGCGGTGCCCCACAGTCGTGGATGGGCAATGTCCCAGGCCCGCAGGGCGTTCATGACCACGGTCTGTTCCCTCGGTTGGGCGGTCGGGAACTCCATCTCTCTCCCAGTCAGCTTCGCTGACAGCCCCCTTGTCAGAGGAGGCCGACCGGACACATCGGCGCGCGCATTGTAGTGCGAATGCGCGCCGGGCCCGAGGCCCGCCCAGTCGACGTTGCGCCAGTAACCAAGATTATGGCGGCTTTCGTAGCCGGGGCGTGCCCAGTTCGAGACCTCGTACCATCCGAGACCGGCTGCGGAGAACAGGTCGTCAGCGATCTCGTATTTGGCGGCCTCGTCGTCGTCATCCGGTTTCGACAGCGCGCCGGCGGCGATGCGACGCCCCATCTTGGTGGTGGGTTCTACAGTAAGCGCGTATGCGGAGATGTGGTTCACGCCAAGGTCGATGGCGGTGTTGACCGACGTGCGCCAATCGTCGAGGCTCTCCCCCGGCGCGCCGTAGATGAGGTCCACGCTGGAGCGCAGACCGAACCTGTTCGCGGCGCGCACGCCGGCCTCCACGCTGGCGGGCGTGTGCGTGCGGTCAAGAGTCTTGAGCACATGCGGCACCGCCGACTGCATGCCGAAGGAGATGCGGGTGAAGCCGCCCTCGGCGAGCTTGCCGATGTAGTACTCGTTGACGGTGTCCGGATTGGCTTCGGTGGTGATTTCGGCATCGGGCTCAAGACCCCAGATGCGCCGAATCGCCTCGAGCATGGCCACCAGATCATCTGCGGAGAGGATGGTGGGCGTGCCGCCTCCGAAGAACACGGTCGACGCCGACGGTTCGTCAATGCCGTGCTCGAGCTGCCATGCGCGCGTCAGCTCCATCTCGCGGATGACCATGTTGGCATAGTTGCCGCGCGAGGCACCTGCGCCGAGATCCACAGCCGTGTACGTGTTGAAATCGCAATACCCACAACGACGCAGACAGAACGGCACGTGGATGTATATTTCGTAGGTCATATACGTGTTACTCCCCTCAGTCAGCTCCGCTGACAGCTCCCCTCAGAGAGGAGAGCCAGGAAATAATGCTCGGCTACCACCTCACTCAGGCTTCGCCGGGAGTCCCCTCGTCAGAGGGGGCTCCTCACAATCAGCCTTCCGTCTTCTGGGCGGCGCGGATCTTGTCTTTGGTGTCGCGGTCGTTGGCGTCCTCATCGGTGGACAGCGCGGCGATGAACGCCTCCTGTGGCACCTCCACATGGCCGAGCATCTTCATACGCTTCTTGCCGGCCTTCTGCTTCTCGAGCAGCTTGCGCTTACGGGTGATGTCGCCGCCGTAGCACTTGGCGAGCACGTCCTTGCGCAGAGCGCGGATGTTCTCACGGGCGATGATGCGCGAACCGATGGCCGCCTGAATCGGAATCTCGAACTGCTGGCGGGGAATCAGGCCACGCAGCTTCTTGGTCATCATCACGCCATAGCTGTATGCCTTGTCGCGATGCACGATGGCGCTGAACGCGTCCACCTTCTCACCCTGGATAAGGATGTCCACCTTGACCAGATCGGCGGACTGCTCGCCGTCCTCGTGGTAGTCAAGCGAAGCGTATCCCTTGGTGCGGGACTTGAGCTGGTCGAAGAAATCGAACACGATCTCGGCCAACGGGATGCGGTAGTGCATCTCCACGCGGTCGGTGGAGAGGTATTCCATGGTGCCCATGATGCCGCGGTGGTCCTGACACAGGTCCATCACCGAGCCGATGAACTCCTTGGGCGTGATGATGTCGGCGGCCACCATCGGCTCGACGATCTTCTTGATCTTGCCGTCCGGGAACTCGCTCGGATTGGTCACATGGTGTTCGCTGCCGTCTTCGGCGGTCACATCATAGGTGACGTTGGGAGCGGTCTGAATCAGATCCAAACCGAACTCGCGCGACAGGCGTTCGTTGACGATCTCCATGTGCAGCAGTCCCAGGAATCCGCAGCGGAAGCCGAAGCCCAGCGCCACCGAGGTTTCCGGGGTGTACACCAAGGCGGCATCGTTGAGCTTGAGCTTGTCAAGCGCGTCGCGCAGCTCCGGGAACTGGGCATTATCTATAGGGAACAGACCGGCATACACCATCGGCTTGGGGTCGCGGTAGCCGGGCAGTGGTTCTGTCGCCGGGCGGACTGCGGAGGTCAGGGTATCGCCGACTTTGGATTGGCTCACATCCTTCGCTCCGGTGATGATGTAGCCGACCTCGCCCGCACCCAGCGCCTTGGTGCGCGTCATGTCGGGGCTGATCACACCGATTTCGATGGGATCGTGGGTCATGCCGATACCCATCATGTGCACCTTCTCGCGGTCGTGCAGTTCGCCATCCTCCATGCGGATGTAGGTGACGATGCCACGGTAGGAGTCGTACACGGAATCGAAGATCAGCGCACGGGCGGGCGCACCCGGGTCACCGTGGCGGGCGGGGATCTCCATGACGATATGGTCGAGCAGATCGGCCACGCCTTCACCGGTCTTGCCGGAGACGCGAAGCACATCGCTCGGCTCACAACCGATCAGACCGGCGATCTCCTCTGCGTGTTTGTCCGGTTCGGCGGACGGCAGATCGATCTTGTTCAGCACCGGAATGATGGCCAGGTCATGGTCGAGTGCCATATACAGGTTGGATAGGGTCTGTGCCTCGATGCCCTGGGTGGCATCCACGAGCAGCACGGCGCCTTCGCAGGCGGCCAGCGCTCGGGAAACCTCGTAGGTGAAGTCCACATGCCCTGGGGTGTCGATCATGCCGAGCGTGTATTCAGTACCGTCGAACGTCCAAGGGACACGCACAGCCTGGGACTTGATGGTGATGCCACGCTCCTGCTCGATGTCCATGCGGTCGAGGAATCGGTCGCGCATCTCACGTTCGGGCACGATGCCGCTCAACTGCAGGATACGATCGGCCACAGTGGATTTGCCGTGATCGATGTGCGCAATGATGCAGAAGTTACGAATTAAGGACTGATCGGTGGAACCCGGCTGATTGTGTTGGACGACCAACGCATTCCTCCTCTTGGCATATACTCAAACTTCACCTAGTGTAGCCGAAGGACTGTATTCGGCGTGGCATTGTGCAAGTTTTTCCGGGGCCTATGCTATCCTCATACTTTTGTATGTCCTTGTAAAACACATCGTTTGGAGTAAACGTGGCAAACATTAAGTCGCAGAAGAAGCGCGTGCTCACCAATGAGAAGCGTCACCTTCGCAACGTGGCTGTGAAGTCCGGCCTGAAGACCGCTATCCGCGCCACTCGCGAAGCCATCGCCGCCGGTGACAAGGCTGCCGCCGAGGCCGCCTACAAGGTCGCTGCCCAGAAGCTCGACAAGGCTGCTGGCGCTGGCGTGATCCACAAGAACCAGGCCGCCAACCGCAAGTCCGGCCTCGCCGTCGCGATTAACGCCCTGTGAGCATAAACCTGTATTAAGGTTCATCGACAGCCCTGTAGTCCATCGGATTGCAGGGCTGTTGCATATCCATTGCCCTGTCCTTGCCTGTCCCGCTTCGCCGAGCGAAAGGCACAACCAAGCCTGCTGATAAAACCTCATCATGCGTGCGCTGACTGGCTGTCAGCGCACGCATGATGAGATAAGGGGCCATCAACCCTCAGAAAACGTACGCCACAACCTGCGCCGGCACCTACACTGCACCGCACAAGGATAGTGATTACTTGACTGATTCGCCGTGCTCATCGTCGCCGCTGGCATGCGGGTGAATCACCGGGCGCTTCAGATACTTGTCCTCCCCCGGCAGATAGACGTGCTGCCGAGGCATCGCACCCGGCATAGTGACATTGAATGCCACGGAGAGCAGACGTATCGTGACCACGATGATGACGATGAGCACATCGAGAATCATCTCCGAACGCATGTCGAACCAGCCATACCGCACTCCCCTCCACACCAGCACGGTGAGGAGGCAGCCGATGAAGGACGGCACCGCATACAGATGCTTGTCACGGATGATCATGGGCACGTCGCCGATGAAAATGTCACGAATAAGGCCGCCGGCAAGCGCGGTGAACATGCCGAGAAACACGGCGGTCATGCCGGACATGCCGTATGCGAGGGCTTTCGCAGTGCCATTGACCGCGAAAAGCCCAAGTCCCAACGCGTCGATGACGGTCATGGTCCATTTGAATTTCTTGACTTCCGGATGGGCGAACACCACTATGACGCCGGAGAACAGCGTAGTCAGCACATAGCCTTTATCGGTGATGCCCACAGGCGGCAACGCGCCGAGCATCACATCACGGAACAGACCGCCGCCGAGCGCGGTAAGCCAGCCGCACAGCATGATGGAGAAGATGTCATAGCCCTTCTGGATAGCGGACAAGCCTCCGGATAGCCCCCAACACATGATGGCGAGGTACTCGATGCCGACGAACACCATGTTGGATTCCAATGCCACGTGCATGCCTCACTCCTTCTCATCCGCTTCGAGCCGGGCGAATAGCCCGAATACCCCACCGCTCGCATCGGCCTAGGGCCGTAACGAGCGTACACCCAGCAGTGCGCGAGGCCGCACAGGCAACACCCCGGAGGCAACACCGCGTCGCGAATGCCACAGTGTCAACGCCACGTCGCGAGCATCACGGTGGGCGCGCGCCGATGATTATTGGCCCGTCGCGCACCTGCCGGGCCATGGGCAATGATTCCGCCCCGTCAGCCTCGTCCGAGCAGGCGCAGGATGTCGCCGACCTTGGTCATGTCGACGTCACGTTCGCCGAATATCTGGCGCCGATAGGTCAGATCCATGTCGTGGTCATGCGCATAGTCGATTACGGCTCGCACCAGATCAGCGGTCTCACCGCTCTTGTTGATCGGCCGGCCCCGCAGCACGACGCGCTGCAGCAGCGGACGCAGCGACTTGACCAACCGGTAACGTTCGGACTTCACCTTGACCATCCAACCATCGGCGAAATACAGTACGACTCCCTCACGGTCGGTTCGTCGCGCATCATCGATCGCCTGCGCCACCTCCTGCGAAGTATTGCATACCGCCACCACTTCAGGCTTCGCAAAGCCGCCAGCAGAGGCGAACTCCGGTTCATGGCCGTAATCGATGGAGAACGTTTCCTGATTGCGAATCAGATGCAGCATCCGCAGTCCCGAACGCTCATATCCGACGATATGACGATCCGATTCCACATCGATCACCTCGAAAGCGGCGGTGACGTTCCACTCATGAAGCAGTTGCCACAGCCGTTCGCGCACAGTCGGATCGGACGGGAACAGGCGTTCGATCAGCGCCGAATAATCGGTCTGACCGGACTTCGACCAGAACCGGAACCGTCCCCGCTCCCCTGCGGCGCCCACCAGACCAAGGAAACCGTTCTCCTTACGCTCCACCCGAACCGGGAAAGCGCCGGGATGCTCGTCACCATAGGCGACCACCTTGTCGAACGCGGTCTGCTCGGTCTCGTCCACGGCGAAGAACTTCTCGAAACCGCGCTGCACCACGCGGCCCTCATCGTCGACGAACAGGCCGCGCGCATTGATCGTGCGCTCGTTCCACCGCCCCTTGCGGAAGGCTTCCGACGTGAAGTTGCAGGCGAACACGTCCCTCTCGCCACGCACATGCATGACCCGAACATACGGGTCGGCATGCATGCGCTCCAACAGGTTGCCATTCGGGTCACCAGGCGTAAGAGGACGGAACATAACCACATGGAATCGCTTCCATGACTCGCGAATATAATCCTCCGGCACGCGGTTCTCTTCGTCCCTTTCGGCATTGCGCCGTAACAGCTCCTCCAGCGGCACGTCGAAGTCCCGGGTCTCCCACAAAGCGCCGTGCAGCACCGCGAGGCGCGCCAGCTCGTTCGCGTATGCGGGATTCGCATGCTGGGCGTCAGCCACCACATCCCAGCCGGCATCCAATGCATCGGCGATCATGTGCCGGCCCATCGACACCACCAGATCCTCGAAACGCCTGCCATACTTGCTGCGCATGCGTTCACGGTTCTGGGCCGCCCCGGCGATCATCAGTCGAATCGCATCGAGCGAAACCACACAATGCGGCCACGTATTGGCCGGGTCTTCCGCCCATTGCCGCGCCCACGTCGACTTGCCGGAGGCCGGAAGCCCGCGCAGAATAATCAACTTCGTCATAAGCCCTCCCTATCTACCGATGCTGACGCTGATACTGTGTTCTGCGGCACAGTGTCCTCTGGCACTGTGTTCCGCAGCGGTTCGCGGAACCAGTCGACGACCTTCGTCTGCGAAACCGGAAACAGATCCCATGCGTCAAGCCCGACGTTCACAGATTCCGGGCGGGCTCCCGTAGGCGAAAGCTGATGCGTGTGCCCATACAACAGCTTCCGACCATCGAACGGCAGAGCCTGATCATGGAATCGCGCCTCATCGTCGGGCCAGCCGTATGCGAGGTCCTCCCTGTACGGGAAATGCGACAAGTTGACCGTCTCCATGTTGTCCGGATGCGACTCGTCGAATCCCTCCAGCTTCACCACACCGTTCGGATCAATGCTTTCGAACAGGTTGAGCGCGGGCTTGTCCCCCATCCACCAGTCGTCGTGATTACCGATGATTGCATGCAGGTGACGGCATCGCAGTACGCGGAGGCATTCCTTGAGATGATTGAGGGATGTGCGGTAGCCGATGTCGCCGAGGATCCACAGTTCGTCATCCTCGCCGACAAGCGCGTTGATGTTGGCGATGACCGCAGCATCATGCGCATCCGTATCAGCGGCCTTGCGGAAATTGAGCCGCGAATCCTCCAGGACGATCTGCTTTGCCCAGCCCTCTGCGGCCTTGCGTCCCTGCTCACGAAGGATTCGCGCGTACTGTTCGCGCCCCGGATCGAACGTGGTGAATCCGCGCAATACGGTGACAAGCGGGTGTCCGAAATGCGTGTCCGTGGTGAAATACTTCATGTTGTGCTCCCTTGTGTTGTGCTCTGTCGTGTTGGCTCTCTGTTATGTTTCCTTGATGGCGTTGGTTCCTATGCCGGACGCACGTAACGCTGTGTGCCGATTCGCTGATCCTGATCGGTGTCGCTATGTGTATCGCGGGGTAGGCTGAGACATCGGGCTGCGGATTCTCATCGGCTGTTACGTGACTATAGTGCGACTGCAGTGTGTGACTATGCTGCGTCATCCTTTTGCGCATTCGATGATGCGCTGGATTCCCAGCCGCTGCCTGCAATCACCTACGCCGGAAGCCTATGATGCATAGCTCATGCCACGATTTGGCAGATTGGCTACGGTCAGCAGGCGAAAGCGCTTGAAGATCGCAATGCTGCAGTATGCAAGGCAGTCGATTGGCGCAGCCGCAGATTCTGCTGAACCGGATACAGCTGTTTTTCGATATGCCTGAGCGGCGTCGCCAGCACATTCTGTCGGCGCCACATGCGACCAAGCCCAGTCGCGAATGCAAACATATCAGTGTGATTCATAACGATGCCCACCATAGGGCACAAGCACCGCAGCAGTCAAATCCGCGACGACGACATCACATGACGGACCAGCGTAATGTGACAAGTAGCATGTGCACATGGCCATAACAGCCACGCCATGATGGACGTCGATCCAAACCGGCAATGTGAGCCCGATTCTACTAGTCGCAACGTGGGGCTTAATCCCAGTCCCTCCGCTTTCCTCGAGGGAGGGTCTGGCGGTTTTCTCGTATCCGATTCCGATGTCGGTTAGCAAGTTTGTTGCTAACAATTGCTAATATCGCTCGGACACAATGTTATTTGACGCCCCGACATGGCCGAACAGGAGGTGCGGAGGCGTCAGTTTGTTGCCCCTTGTTGACACTTCGCCGCAAAAACAGGTTCTGAACACTTGTCCGCATATGCGAGACCCCTTGGAACCATTGGGATTCCAAGGGGTCTTAGAACGGATGTTCTACGCTATGCTAGCATACCTTCCACATCCAATTGTGCGGGTCTTCGACCTCGCCGAGCTGGATGCCGAGCAGTTCGTTGCGCAGGGCGACAGTCAGCTCTCCGGAGCCGCCGTCGGCGACGGTCACGTCGAACTTCTCGGACTTGAAGCGGCCGATCGGGGTGATGATGGCGGCGGTGCCGCAGGCGAACACTTCGGTGACCTCGCCGGACTTGATGTCCTCAAGCAGCTGTTCGAGCGGGATCATGGTCTCGACCACGTCACGACCCTTGTCCTGCAGCAACTGAATCAGGGAACGACGGGTGACGCCCGGCAGGATATTGCCGGTCAGGGACGGCGTCTCGACGTGGCCATCCTTGTGGACGACCATCATGTTCATGCCGCCGAGCTCCTCAAGATAGGTCTTGGTAGCGGCATCGACGAAGCAGACCTGCTGGCAACCGTTGGCGATACCGGTGTATTCGCCGAGCAAGGAAGCTGCGTAGTTGCCGCCGCACTTGGCGAAACCAGTGCCGCCAGGGCCGGTGCGGAACCACTTGTCCTCGACCCAGATGCTCACCGGCTTGACGCCGCCCGGGAAGTACGGACCGGACGGGGAGGCGATCACGCAGTAATCGACCTCCTGCGGTGCGCGCACACCGAGGAACGGCTCGGAAGCGAACATGAACGGACGCATGTACAGCGTATACTCGCGGCGGGACGGCACCCAAGCGGCATCGCGCTTGACCAGTGCGGCCACGGAGCCAAGGAAGTCGTCGACCGGGAGCTCAGGCAGGTACAGACGCTTGGCGGAGTTCTGGAAACGCTCGGCATTGGCATCCGGGCGGAACAGCCACGTGGATCCGTCGGCGTGACGGTAGGCCTTCAGACCCTCGAAGCATTCCTGTGCGTAGTGCAGCACGGATGCGCCCGGGTCCATCTTGAGCGGGGCGTATGGCTCGACGCGGCGATCGGACCAGCCTTCTCCCTTGGTCCAGGTCATATGGGTCATATTGTCGGAAAAGACCTGACCGAAAGCCGGCTTGTCGATGAGGGATTGACGCTTCTCATCGGAGGCAGGATTATCGTTCGGCAGTACGGTGAACGGTTCGGTGAGCTTATCGAGCGCAGCCGGATCGTGGTGCGTGTTTTCAGTCATTACTCGTTACTTCTTCTTGATTGGCGGGCGACCCCGCCGGATGGGGTTAGTCTTGCGCTTGTGGCGCATGCTCTTGTGGATACTTTCGCACACCTGAGTACCGCGCGCGCAAGGGCGTTCACATGGTGAAAAACGAAGAGCCCACGCTCTGAGAAGCTCTCATGCATGGGCTCGTCGATTATGCACTATGCGCGGTATTCAGCGCTAGCGTAACGCGGTAACGTATCCCGCTCGAATCACTTGGCGGCAGCGGCGTCAGCAGCCGGAGCAGCGGCGGCGTCAGCAGCCGGAGCAGCGGCGGTCTCCGTAGTGGCGGTGGACTCGGTGGCGTCCTCAGGCACCTCAACGGTGACGACGGACTCTTCCGGATCGTCGATGTCGAGCTCGACGCCTTCGGGCAGCACGACGTCCTTGGCGAAGACCTTGGTGCCGTCGGTCAGGCCGTCCACGTTCACGACGATCTTCTCAGGCAGGTTGGCGACATCAGCGCGCACCTTGAGCTCCTGGATGTCGACGAACGCCACGGCAGCGCCCTTCGGGGTGCCTTCGACGAACACCGGCACCTCGACGTCGATCTTCTCGCCGGCCTTGACCTCGAGGAAATCGATGTGCTCGATGATGCGCTTGACAGGGTTGCGCTGGATGTCCTTGACGACGGCCATCTTGGACTCGTCACCGAAAGCGATGGTGAACAGGGCGTTGGTGTGGCGCATGGCCAGAGTGGTCTCGCGCATCGGCAGGGTCACGAAGACAGGCTCGGTGCCACCGGCGTAGATGGTGGCCGGAATCTTCTTGGCAACGCGCAGACGACGGGCAACGCCCTTGCCGAACTCGGTACGGGCTTCGCCTTCAAGCTTGATAGTGGTAGCCATAATGGATACTCCTTGTTTTCGGTGTTACTTATCGTATTGTCCTGTTTGACGCCACGACGCGTCGCAGAACGCACCCAAGGAGGTGAATCTTACGCCGAGTCGATTACGGAAGACGCGGACCCTTGCGGGACTTTATCTTCCCTCGCCAAAGCAACACGCTTTGGCTCGGTACAAGGTCACGCGGTAAACCGCGCTCCCCTCGCCTACAGACAATCCACCGGATTGTCTGCTTCACGGCTCGGCCTGCCAAAGCAACAGCAATCTAGTATACACGGGCCGCAGACATCGACGACTACGTATTAGGCATAACCACAATGGAAAACCCGCCCATACGATACGGATTGCGCAGAAAGAGGGGAAATACGCATTCCACATCGCATGGGCGGGCAAGAATCATGACTATATCCGGACCGAGTGGGCTCGGTTGATTCAGTCGCCTGACCGCTGGGAGGCAACCGCGATGGACATCGACGGGTCGCCCAGCGGGATCATCATCGACTGGGTGGCGTGGTACAGGTCAGACTTGCCCGGCCAAACAGTGCCGATTGGCTGGTTGGTGCGGTCGAGCTGGTGGAACCAGGAACCATTGACATGGTCGATGACGTACTCGTCGGCATACTTGAGGAAGGTCGAGTACAGGTCGGCGTATTCCGCCTTGCCGGTCACATGGGCCAGCACGGACGAGGTGTTGATCGCTTCGGCGAGCGTCCAGTGCATGCGGTCATGCACGACGGGCACGCCGTTCCAGTCGGTGGTGTAGACAATGCCGGGCGCGCCATCGGCGTTCCAACCATCGGACACAGCACGGTGGAACAGATTTTCGGCCACGTCGACCAGCTGCGCCTTACGGCTTTCGGCAAGGCCGGGGGCGCTCAGCGCGTACTGGGTGATGAGTCTGGCCCATTCGATGCCGTGGCCAGGGGTGGCGCCGTACGGCTTGAACTGGTCGTCCTTCTTGTCGGCGTTGCATTCGAGGTCCACCGACCAGTCCTCGTGGAAGTGCTCGGGGATGCGCCAGTTGTTGGCTTCCGCCCAGCCGACGACGTGGTCGATGATGCGACCGGCGCGTGTACGCCATGTTTCATCGCCGGTGACGTCGGCCACGGCGAGGAACGCCTCGACCGAGTGCATGTTGGCGTTGAGGCCGCGGTATGCGTCGAGCTCGGTGAAATCCTCGTTCCACGTATCGACGGACAGGCCGATCTCGTCATCCCAGAATCGCTTGAGGAAGACCTGCTGGGCATCGGCGAGCAGTTCGGCGGCGCCGGGGCGGCCGAGCAGCGTGGCGGAGGATGCGGCGAGCAACACAAAGGCGTGCGCATAGCACTGTTTTATACCGATGTGGTCGCCGTCCGGGGTGACGGCCGCATACCAGCCGCCGTTGGCGTCGTCATGGAGCTCACCGGTCAGGCCCTTCAGTCCGGCATCGACAAGCGCCTCGGCGCCGGCATGGCCGGTGAACGCGGCGAGCGAATAGACGTGGGTCATACGGCAGGTGATCCAAGTCTCGCGATTGCGGTCCTTCCACGGGGTGCCATCGTCGCCCAGCCAGTACGAGCCTCCGTCCGGCGAAGGGAAGGCATGGCCGAAGGCCATCAGGGAGTCACGCTGCTCATTGAGCCACGTCTTGTTTTCCGGAGTACCGAGCTCATATCGGGCTTCATTTTCCATTGTTGATACCTTTCTTGTATTTATATGGCACAGTATTTGGGGTATTTGGGCATAACCGCGAAGATACGCGCGGAAGGGCGAGCGATATCACTGGCATGGATGCGCACGACATGGGCGTCGAGACGTTCGACGGTCCATGGAGCCGCATCCGGCGCATGCTCCGGACGCTCCGGATTGGGGAAGATCTGCCGAACCACTCTCCCTTGCGGTAATGCGATGTCCACAAAGGGCTCGCCTCCGCGCCTCCATACCGTCAGATATGAAGCGATATCATCAGCCGCATCCCTGCGCTCATTCGGCGCAGCCAGCAATCCGGAAACCAGCCAGTCGCCGTCGAAGGCGGGCAGCCCCGCAGGCCACCATGGCACCAGTCGCTGCTGCTCGTCAAGCACGCGGCGATGCAACGCGACCGCATCACGCACCAAGCCGAGCCTCGACTCGTCCATGCGATTGATGAAACCGGACAGGTACAGTCTGCCCAGCACGCCGGCCGCCAGGGTGAGCACGGCGGTCTCATCGTCCATCTCCTGTTGCGCATAGCCCCAATTGCCCTGCTGTTCGGGCAGGATCGTCAGGCCCGCACCGGCGGCAATTGCGGCATAGATCAACGGATCACACTGGTCCGACGTGGATTGCAGATCCAATCGGGATAGCTGGGCGTAGTCGGCGCGCATCGCACCCGATCCGCAGTTTTCGATCATCACGTCCGGATGGCGGCGGCGCAGATCGTCAAGCCAATCAAGATAGGCACGGCAATGCGCAAGCAATCCACCACCTACCGATTCGGCGTCACGGTCGGTGCCGGTGCCGGGTACGGTGTTGTAGTCGAACTTGAAGAACACGGCACCGAACTCGTCGATCAGCCGGTCGACGGTGCGACTCACATGGTCACGGGCGACCGGGGAACGGAAATCGAGCAGGTATCTGCCGGAATCGCACACGCGCACACCGTGGCGGGTGAAGAACGCCTCATCCGGGAGCGTATGCGCGAGCGGCGACTTGACGCCGATCACCTCGGGTTCGAGCCATAGACCCAGCCCCATGCCATGATCGCGTATCGTCTGCGCGAGCCCCGCCAGACCTACGCTTCCGAAACGATTTGTGGATGGCTCCCATTCGCCGACCATGTCCCACCAACCACCTTCGGTGCTGTCATACCAGCCGGCGTCGATGCAGAACACATCCGCACCGGTCTTGGCCGCCCCCTCGATCAGCGGCAGTTCCTTGTCCAACCGCGGATCACCGAACAAGGTGTTCATGTAGTCGTTGTACACCACCAGTCCCTGGGTATGCGTGAAGGCGGACTCGCGCCCAAGCTCGGCGGCCTTCGCACGACGCAACGCGCGGCGTTGGAGCGTCATTTCGGCAACGGCCTGCTGCCAATCCCCTGCGGCAAGCGCGAACGAGACCGGGACGCTGGTGAAATCGTTGCCCTCACCCAACGCTGTCTCCCAGTGGTGATCCTGGTATTCAGGGCCGAAGGCGGTGACGTGCAGACCGGGGTCGTTCTCGCCGACCTCCCATTCCCATGCGCCGTTGTGTTCGATCTGCCACATCACGGAGAAGGATGGCTCGGCATCCGCCTGAGACAACGCTTCGACGATGCCGGCGGGCTGGTGCACGCCAGTGGACCAGGTCGAGGCCGAACTCAACGCGAATCGGGAGCTCGACTCCCCCGGATTGATGGTCTGGTTGCGGTCGCGCACCGCGGTACTGCGCAACGGCGCGCAATGCCAGTCGTTTTCCACGGCCCATGCGCTGTCGCCCCAGTACAGGCGTGATGCGTCGACCGTGGCCTTGCCGGCGTCCATCGGCAATGTAAGGTTCAGCGACGACACCGCTTCGATGGTGAACGGCTGCGCGGAGTGCACCATCGTGTAAGTGCGCACGGCGGACAGCCCCGGATACGCCTCGAATACGGAAGTGACAACCAGCCCGCCATCGGTATCGCGGAGGACCGCTTCCCCATCCGTATGCCTGTCGCGCACAGCAGCATCGAAGTCAGTATCAGCATCGGAGCAATCAACCACTGGGGAATCAACGTCGCCCATCGGACGTCCTGCAGGCCGCAATCGATCATACGGCGCATATTGCGTGATATGCAGCCGGTACGGTTCGACGCTGCCATCAGCGGACCGACTCTCCCACGCTTCAACGAAGCGCAGTCTCGCACCGGCCACCGTGGCGATCAACGCGAGACGGTTATCGTTCGATCCGGTATTGGCGGCGTGCACTTCCACAATCGGCCGTGGGTCACGCTGCGCGGCCCCGACCGCGTCGATTTCGTCGGCAGCCCCGGCCGCACCGGACTCACCGGATGCCGCCATACCTCGTCCCGTCACACCGACGAGACGTACCGGCTCATCTGCGGCTGTGGCAAACGCCATAGATACCACGCCATTGCCCCAAGTGAATCGTCCATCTGTGGCAGGTGCCACGGCTGTCATGCCATCTCGTTGATAGACCATAATGTCTCCTTGTCGTACGTGGATATTGACGGTATGGGTACGCATCGCCACTGCGCACGGCGACGCCTCGGAAGTGTCAGCCGCATCAGCTGTCGAGATGCGCATTGACGATGTTCTTCACCTTGCGCGTCACGGGGATGGTCCCGGCATTGGCGAGCTGGATCATGAACAGGAATGTGGTCCCGGTCGCAGGGTCATTGCAGAAATAGGTGCCGAGCCATCCGTCCCAGCCGTACTCGCCGGCGCGGCAGATCATGGTCGATTTGCCCGGTTCCTCCACGATGCGCATGAACGTGTTGTAGTTGCACCCCGGCTGCCACTCCTCGAAATCCGGATAGTGCCGGGCGTACATCGCACCCGAGGTCATCATGCGCACGGTCGCCGGCTGCATAATGCGCACACCGTCCAACTCGCCCTCGCCGATGAGCATCTGGCCGAACTTCACGAAATCGTCGACCGTGGACCGCAGTCCCGCGCCTCCGGCCTGATACGCCGGGTCTTCGGTCGCCGCGTACGGCACGCCGAGATGGTCGGTGACAATCTCCCGCAATGGTCCGCCCGCATTCGCCGGGTCTATAGGCAAACACGGATTGTCGTATACCGCGGCCAGCCGGTCGAGCTTGTCGGCGGGGACGTAGAACGCCGTATCGCGCATGCCGAGCGGCTCGAACAGTTCGTCATGCAGGAAGTCGCCGAAGCGTCTGCCTGTCACGACCTCGATGATCGCGCCGATCACGTCCGCGCTGGTGCCGTACATCCAACGCGAACCGGGTTGGAACCGCAGCGGACACTGCCCCAGCCGGTTCGCCAGCTCAACCGTGCCCATCGGATTCGGGCCATGCAGACGCGCGGCGAGGTCGTCGAACACCTTGCCGACGATGCGGCCGGCCTCGAAATTCGAATCCCCATACGGGATGCCGGAGGTCATCGTCAGCAGATCCTTGACGGTCACCTCACGCGAGGCCGGCACCGTGCGCTCGCCGTCATGCGCGACGCTGGCGATGGCACCGGCCATATCGGTGGGGATATCGTTGGCCAGCCGCTCGTTCGAAGAGGATGCGCCGCCGGCATCGGGTTCGAACTCCGTGGTGACACGCTGCCCCTTGAATCCGGGCAGGTATGTGCTGACGGGGGCGGCGAGGTCGAGCAGTCCCCGTTCGACGAGCATCATCGCCGCCGAGCCCGTGACCGGTTTGGTCTGTGAATACAGGCGGAAGATCGTGTCACGGGTCATGGCCTCGCCGCGTTCGATGTTGCGCATGCCGGCAGTCGCCTGCCAGAGTTCCCGGCCATGTCGTACGGCCAGCATGGTCGCACCCGCGATCTCACCATGGTCGACCGCGCGGTCCATCGCATCCTGAATGAGCTGCCGCACATCCCTCATCATCATGCTCCTTGTCCCATATGTCCTAGTCTTATATGCCTTATATGCCTTTGTTCCACATTGCTTTGCCGCGCATGCCGGGTCACGTCCGTTGCGCCGTACCGCACATCAGGCATACATGTCCGGCAGGGTGTCGGCCATCCGCATGAAATCGTCCCGCACGAACCGGCGGAAGTCCTCGGCGTATGGCGAGTCAACGGTCGGCGTGCCGTACGCACCGGTGTGCTCCGCGCCGTCGAAGTTGCACCACGGCAGATACCACAACGCGCGACGCGTGTATTCGTTGGCCTTTGCGGCACTCAGCATGAACGTCGTCCACGGCGCGTTCGGGTCATCGCCGAACGCCGCCGCGAACTCGCGCGGGGAGCCGACTTCAGTGACCGCGGCGAGTTTGCCTCGCTCCATACCGAGCCGTCCGATAAGCGTGAGGATGCGCACGAACTTGTCATGGCGTTCGGCCGGATCGGCGGCGTCCGGCCCGTCGAGCGGCTGGTCGATGTCCCAGTAGTCATCGAGTCCGAGCACATCGACATAGCCGTCCCCCGGATATCCGCGCAGGTAGCCGGATTCCAGTGTGGTGTCGTCGGTCATGTCGATGCGGCTACGGTCGGGCGAGTACGCATACAGCACTTGATGCACGTCTCGTTCGTCGCGTAGGTATTCGACGGTCATGCGCCAGAGCTCGGCGAACTGTTCCGGCGTGGTGTCGGTCGGTCGCGCGAACGAGCCCGGGCACCACCAGAACCAGTCGCCGGTGTGTTCGTGGAACGGGCGGAAGATCAGCGGAATCGGGGTGCCGTCGTCGTCACGCACCGACAGCAGGAAGTCGGCGAGCCGATCGAGCCAGGTGAGGTATTTGCCGTGCAGCTCGCCGCCAGGCAATACGGCGGCAACCGATCCGGGGGCGAGGTTGTCGCCGTACCCGCCTTCGGTGATCGGGTTGACCGAATGCCAGCTGAAGGTGACGATGGCACCCATGCGGGATGCGCGGCGGGCATCATTGCGGATGTCGACGAAGGGGACGTGATCGATGTTCTCGTCCCAGCCAAGTTCGATGCGTCCGAGGTCGGCGCCCCACACGGCCGGGTATGAGCCGGTCACGGCGAGCGTGTCGGAATCCGCGTCGGCGCTGTGGTGGGTTGAGGTGTCGCCTTGGTGACCGAACATGGCGAATTCGCCGGTATGGCGGTGCAATGCGTCAAACAACGCGCTGGCTCGTTTGGTGAGCTGCTGATCGACGGGGGTGGCAGAGGTCATGGTGGATGCTCCTTGGTATTCGATGGTTTCCGATTGATGAGTGATGCTCAGATTGCCGTGAATTCAAGCACGATCGCCTGCATGGGCCACAGGTTCGGCAGTTGCAGTCCGACTTCGGACAGAAACCGCCCAGGCGCGGTGAAGCCGCCGTTGCCGTCATCGTCCTGCGCTGCGGTGAGCCACTGCGGCGTCACCCAGCCCCAGTGCGATTCGCCGATTTCGCGGCGCATCCGCACACGGTAGGAACGGGTTGGGTCGAGTCCGGTCACCTGCAGCCGTTCGGCCAGCCAGTCACGGATGTTGTCCGTGGTGGCGATGACCCATACGGCATGTGTACGGTCCGCGTTCACGACACCGCGCGCCCGCAGCGCCTGGTCCTTGCAATCGGCATGCATGACGCGGCCGGTGTGGAGCAGTCCGCGCAGCTCTTTGTACAACGCGACGAATGATCGCAGCACGGCGATCTGCTCGTCTGTGCATTCAAGGATGTTCCATTCGAATCCGGAGCATCCGGTGAGGGAGATCGCCGCACGATAGCTCAAATCGGTGGCGCGGGCGGTGGAATGCGCGGGAGACGGGCCAACATGGGCACCGATCATCTCGGGAGGCACAATGAGTTCGGTCCAGCGTTGGATATCCACTCGGTCGCGCGGATCGTTGGAGTCGGATGCCCAGATGCGGTCGGCGTGCTGCAGGATGCCCGCGTCGGTGCGTGCGCCGCCCGACGAGCAGCTTTCGATTTCAAGGCCGGGGAAACGGGCCTTCAGCTCGTCGAACAGCCGGTAGCAGGCTTCGGTCTGCTCGTGCAGTCCGAAACGACCGTCATGCATCGGCTCGGTGACCTCGCGGTTGTGGTCCCATTTGATGTAGTTCACGCCAAGCTGCTCGACGAGTGCGGCCATCTGGTCGCGCACATGCGCGTATGCGTCCGGATTGGCGAGGTCAAGCACGTATTGCGTGCGGTATGACAGGTCCGCGCGTCCTGGCACCGCTTCCGGCGCGGCGAGTATCCAATCAGGATGTTCGCGAGCCAAGTCGGAATCGAGATTGACCATCTCCGGCTCGAACCACAGGCCGAATTCCATGCCCAGATCGTGCACATGCGTGGCCAGACCGTCCAATCCGTTGGACCAGACGGCCGGATCAACGACCCAATCGCCGAGCCCGCGGGTGTCGTCGCGTCGTTCGTGGAACCAGCCGTCATCGAGCACGAACCGTTCCACGCCGACTTGCGCCGCATGGTCGGCCAACCGTTTCAGTGTGGCCTCGTCATGATTGAAGTAGACGGCCTCCCATGTGTTGAGCGTGAACGGGCGCGGCTTTGCGGCGAAGTCCACATGTCCGGGCAGCGAGCGCAGCCAGCCGTGGAATCGGTCGGCGATGCCGTCAAGGCCACGGTCGGAATAGGAGAAGCACACTTCCGGAGTGGTGTAACTGTCGCCGGGATTCAACCGTATCTCGCCCGGGCCGAGTAGCTCGCCGGCACCGATGACCGGCTCGTGTGCGGGCAGATTGTCGATGCGGTATGTCTGGTTGCCGCTCCATGCGAGATGGCAGGCCCAGATGTCCCCGGTCTGGTTGCGCGGCGCACCGATGGATGCGATGAACATCCACGGGCTGTCATGTCCGGTTTTGCCACGTCGGCAGTCGCGCGTGATTGAACCGACCGGCAGCGGACCCGTGGCGGGCTGCTTTTCGAGCGGCCAACGTCCGGTGAATTGGGTGAGCGTATCGGCGCGTTTCGGCATGGGCAAGGTGGCGTCGAGCCAGCTGACGGTGAGCGGTTCGCCCGTGTTGGCGGCTAGCTGCGTGGAGGCCGGGCCGGCGGCTGAATCGCCTGTCGGACTTGCGGTGTTGGTAATCGTATGCCGCGCGACGACAAGGCCGGATGCGGTGATACGTAACGTCGCATCGAGCTTCAGTCCGTTGACTGCATCTTCGGCGGCGACGGCGAGCGACGATGGTCCAGCAGTGGTCTCTACGTGCGTCCAACGCGCGTACACCGGCCGACCGCCGCGCGCGCATTCCAGTCCGGCGCGGCCGGCCCAGCCTTCCGCGCCTTGCGGCAGCAACGATGGGCGCCATGCCGCATCCGGCTTGTTCGGCGGGGTGTCCTTGAGGGTCATCGCGTCAAGCGCAGCGAGAACGGACTCGTTCAGCGGGCATGCCGATGAGCCGGCTGTTGCGCATCCCGCGCAGGTATCATTGCCGATCGCGCAACCGCAGTCACCCGTCGGACCGACGATATCGCGCCCCCAGTACTCCACCTGCGGCATGTCGTCCGCCGGCGTTTTCAGTACCACGCACACGCCGCCACCACGCAACACCGTATGAGGCCCTTGGTCAAACATCATGAATCTCCTTTGTCGGCTCTCGCCATCGATCCGGATTCCACGCCGCCGCGCATTGACGCGAACAGCGGCTGCTCGCGTCCCTCCATCTCGCCGCACGGACACGAGACTAGATATGCTTGTCGGTCACTTAAGCGCAGATGAATGTTCCAACGCCCAACGCCGTGCGCCATCGGGGTCTCGAGCCCGCATATCAGCCCGCATCCAATGCAGAAAGCCACCGCAGCGCTACAGCAGCAATCTCAAATGCCAGCAATCACTATACCTTAATCGGTTAAGCGACACGCGGCTAGCGAATCCTCATGCACCGCATTTCATTGTGATGCAGCACGACTTATCATCCCGCGTCACTGATTCGTCAACAAATTCACCACACCGCAGATAGCAAAAAGCCGGCGCAAGACGCCGGCCGGACAATCATGACGATCAGGCAAGGGGTCCGCTGGATGCGCGCACGACGAGCTTCTCCTGCGGCTCCCAGACGGATTCCACTGGCTTGCCGTCGATGAGGTCGAGCAACAAGCCCGCCGCGGTGCGTCCACGTTCGATGATGTTGTGCCCCAGTGCGGTGATGCCCAGCGCATTCACCTCGCACAGGAAGGAATCGTCCCACGAGATCACGGACAGATCCTGCGGTACGTTGAGGCCGCGGACCGCGGCGACCTGCGCCCCGGTCAACGCCATGACATCGTTGTCGTAGATGATCGCAGTCGGCGCGTTCGGCAATGACAACAGACGCTCCGTGCACTTCCTGCCGCCCTCGGGCGTGTAATCGGCATGCAGACAGGTGTACTGCAGTCCCAGACGCGCGGCGACCTCCATGAACGCATTGTCCCGTATGAAGGTATGACCGAGATTCTCCGGGCCGGCCACGCGGGCAATCCGCCGATGCCCCTGATCGGCGCAATACTCCGCGATCACCCGCACACCATCTCGCTCGTTCGTGCTCAGTGAGATCAGGCCGCCGGCCAATGATTCATCTCCCATGACCACCGTCGGCATCTCGAGATGGTGGGACATCAGTTCGATGCGGGGATCGCCGAGCTCGACGTTCTGCAGGAATACACCGTCCACCGCCCCCGAGGCGATCCAATCATCAAGGATGTCGAGCTCCGCACGCATGTTGCGAGACGAACGAATAAGCAACGAATAGCCGGCCTCCTCAAGCCTCGCTGTTAAGCCGGTGATGAGCTCCATGCCGAACGCCTCGACAGACAGTACGGCGGGATCGTAGGTGAGCACCAGGCCGACGGAATTCGTGCGCGCGTCGGAAAGTGACTTGGCGGCCTTATTGGGGCGCCATCCCAACTGGTCTGCGACCTTCAGCACCTTCTCACGCGTTTCCTGCGAAACGCCGGGTTTGCCGTTCAACGCATAGGACACCGCACTGTTGGAGACACCCGACGCCTTGGCGACGTCGGTAATGGTCACTTTCGCCTTCGACACGACAATCCTCCTGCAATTCCGTCACGTTCTTACGACGTCATCACTGGCCTCTGACAGATCAAAGATCTCCCAGCTGCGAACAAAACGCTACTCACTACTTACTACTTATTTAGACAATAACAAGTTCTTTACCGGTTCACCATCCCCAATCACCGCATTGTGGACGATTGTCCGCTTCGGACGCCCAGTCGAGTCACGGACAATCATCGTATCGTCGGAGGCGGTGACGGATTTCACCTGCCGCCCCTCAACCATGTCGATGATCGCGCGGGCCGCCTTGCGCCCACGTCCGAACACATTACGATTCAGCGAGGTGACGCTCGGATCGGCCATCTCGCACATGAAGGTATCGTCCCACGAAATCACCGACAAGTCCTCCGGAACGCGCATACCGCGACGACGTCCCACATCAATGGCCGTAACCGCCGCCGCACCGCTGTCGCATACAATGACGGTCGGCGGATCCGGCAACGACAGCAGCTGCTCGATGCTCATGCGGCCCTGCGCCGGAGAATAATCGGTATGCAGACAGCGGTACCGTATCCCAGCGTTCATCGTCAGCGACACGAACGCCTTGTCCCTGACGAGCGTATGCCCCATCATTTCGGGACCGGCCACACGAGCCATGCTGCGATGCCCGAGAGCATGGCAATAGTCGACAACGAGACGCGCAGCCTCCTCCTCGTCGTCGGACAACGTGGTCAGCCCGCCCGCCATCGAGGCGTCGCACAGCAGCAACGCAGGGAATTCCGTATGCTTCCTGAGCTCGGCGATGCGAGGGTCACCGAGCTCAACGTTCATCACCAATAGTGCGTCCACGGTGGCATCGGCGATCCACTCTTGCATGATGGCAAGCTCATGGAGACGGCTTTTTGCCGACCTCAGCAGGAGCGAATACCCCTCCTGTTCGAAAACCGTCTCCAGACCGGCGATGAGCTCCAATGCATACGATTCCACAGACAGGACATCCGCGGAATAGGTCACAATCAGTCCGATGGCATGGGCGCGCGCCTTCGACAAGGCTCTCGCAGCGCTGTTCGGCTTCCAGCCGAGTTCCTGCGCGGCATGTAGCACCCTGCTCCTGGTGCGTTCCGAAATACCCGGCCGTCCGTTCAGCGCATATGATACCGCGCTATTGGATACGCCCACGGCCCGCGCCACGTCGCTGATGGTCACCCTGCTTTTCATGATTGTTCCCTATTCACGTCAGAATGGTCTGCGCTCTCAGACGAAAATCTTGAGATCGTTTGCGCATCGCAGCACATTCGAAGCGATGAACGCGGCCGGATCAAGTCCGGCGGCCGCCATGATATGCCACGTCACCGATTCGCCCGGCAGCAACGTCACCATGCCACCGTCGATACGCGCATCCTGATCGACCTTATCGACCATGCAGAACACGTCGCGCGCGTATGCCTTCGCGGTTACGGTCAAATCATAGGCCATCATCCATAACGGCAACGGTCGCTCGAATGGATTGCGGTCGAGCCGCTGATCGATCACATCGGCAGGGTTGCAGATCACGCGAGCGAACTGCGCACCGGCAACGCCATCGGCCGCAACCGGCGTCGCGACCAGAATCTCACCGTTCACGTCACCGAATCCAGCTACCGCTTCATCAAGTGCGAGCGCAACATGACCCGTGGCCTCTACGGTCACATCGGCAAACGTTTGCGAGGCAAGCACTTCGCCTGCAAAATCGCGACGTTCAACTGTCCACGTACCGGTCCAGGAGTCACGCGTATCGTTCGCGACCAGCAGCTCCAGATGGTCCGGCGCAACCGGCACACCTTCCCAGCTCTTGTCTTCGCGCGCCTTGTCGGAAACGCGCGGCTGGATCGTGGCAAAACGCGGCGCGAAGAAGTCACGCGAAGCGTACCACAACGGCTTGCGATGACCGTAATAATCCACGGCGGCCCACGACACGACCGGCCAGTCGTCGTTGAGCTGCCAGATCAAGGCACCTGCATTGACCGGTTCAAGCGAACGCATATGCTCAACGCCGAAGCGGATCGCCTGCGCCTGCTGCAGCTGGCATGCCCAATGCCAGTCTTCGATATTGCTCCAGTCGTCGGTCGGGATAAGCCAGTTTCGTGTACCGTCTGCGTTGTAGCTCACATCGTTGATGTTGCCCGGGGTCAGATGCGAGCGCATGCCGCGCGCCAGCTTGTAGTTGCCGCCCATTGCCTTCTGATGCACGAGCATCTGCTTGCCGAACGGTTCAAGCTTCTCGTCGTGCACCACGCGGGTGAGCGTGCTGAATGCCGGCGGTGCCTGATAGCCGAATTCGTCGGCGAAGCGCGGCGTGTAGTCGGCGTACTTGCGGTAGTCGACGCGGTTCCACACATCCCAGATGTGCATAGTCCCGTCCACGTCCTTGTTCGCGTCAACGAATGGCGTGAAACTCATCGGGGAGCTCGGCAGGTAGACGTGCGTCGGGTCGAGCTCGGCGAGCAACTTCGGGAACAGGTCGGCGTAATAGTAGTCGCCCCAGCCTTTTTCGCCATAGCCATACGCGTTCGCGGGCTTGTCGTCGTCACGCAGAGCCTGCTTGAAACCACCCCACTCGGAGTAGGCGACATAGTTTTCGTTAGAGCCGTTCCAGACGGTCAAGCTCGGGTGCGAGCTCAAGCGGTTGATGTGTTCGCGCGCTTCGGCTTCGATTTCGGCGCGAGTGCCGGCATCTTCCGGATAAGCGGCGCAGGCGAGCATGAAGTCTTGCCAGACCATGATGCCAAGTTCGTCGGCCAGATCGTAGAATTCGTCGGATTCGTAGATGCTACCGCCCCACGCACGCACCATATTCGAGTTGGATTCGACTAGGTCATTGAAACACTTCGCGTAGAAAGCGCGGTCGGCGCGAGACAGGAAGGCATCGACCGGCACCCAGTTGTAGCCACGTGCATGCACGGGCACGTTATTGACGTAGATCTGGAACGGTCGACCGATTTCGTCGGCGCGAGTATCAACGTGCACCGTACGGAAGCCGACACGACCGGTCCATTCGGCCGCATTCTCGCCAGCTGTTACAGTTACGTCGTACAGCGGCTGCTCGCCGTAGCCGATCGGCCACCACAGTTGCGCATTCGGCACAACGGCAGTCAGCGTCGTCGTATTGCGACCGTATTCAACCTCACCGTTTACAGTAACGTTCGCACCGAATCCAGCGATTGTCACACTCACCTGAACCGGCTTCTGCTGCGTGTGAGCATCGGCCGAAGTCATCACGCGACCTTCGCCTTCGCGCTCAATCTCAACCGTGGTTTTGAGTACACCAGTACCATCCGAAAGCACGTCAACCAGCGGACGCACCGCAGCAAAACGCACGCCAGACCACGAGTCGATGCCGATCTCACGCCACATGCCAGCGTTGGCAACGTCAATACCCCAGTCCCATCCGAACTGGTAGCTTGGCTTACGCAGCTGGTTGAACGCATGATGCTCGGTGTGCGGATAGTAGCCAAGTTCCTGCTCACGACGATCAGACTCACGCACGGACGATGCGAACGTTACCGTAAGCGTATTGATGCCGTCGCGCAGCTGACCGCGCGCATCCCAACGATACGAACGATGATAGTTCTGCGAGAAGCCGACCAACTGGCCGTTGATCATCACTGTGGCAACCGTGTCAAGACCGTACGCAACCAGATCGTGGCGGGTCTGCCCATTTGCGTGCCATTCAAATTCGGTTTCAAACTGCCAGTCAACATCGCCAATCCACTGCTGATGGTTTTCGTTGTCGCCGTCGAACGGTTCGTCGATCAGACCAGCTGCGAGCAGGTCGAGCGTAACCTCGCCAGGGACTGTGGCCGGAATGCCAGCGGTGATTGCAGCGCGCAGTTCTTCAGGAGCAACCTGCGGGTTAAGCGCGCGAACAGTCCAGCCTTCGGTGAGCGAGCGGAAGGTGTTAGGAGTATGGGTCATGGGAAACATCCTTGTGATATGAGTCGTTTGTCGTTCAGCTATGTAAGCCGATTCTTCATCATGAGCTATGCAAATCGTGAGACTTGCCGATGATATGCGTGAGGCTTCCGTCGGCGCACACCGACGGAAGCCAACGGAATCACTCCTTAACAGCACCGGCGGCAATGCCGTTGTAAATCTGCTTCTGGAAGATCAGGAACAGAACCAGCATCGGCAGCAACGTGATGACCACGCCGGCGCAGATCAGGTTGTACTGGCTGCCCATCGGGCCAGTGAACGAGTATAGCGCGATCGCGACGGTCTTCAGGCTTTCCTTCTGCAGGTACAAGTTCGAGGCATAGTACTCGTTGTACACACCTACGCCCTTCAAAATCATGCAGGTGACGATAGCCGGCTTGAGCAACGGCAGCAGGACACGCGAGTAAATCGTCCAGTAGGAGGCGCCATCCATAATGGCAGCCTCGTCAAGCGAGGTGGAGATGTTCTCGAAGTACTGGATGAACACGTAGATGGAGATCACATCAGTGCCGCACATCATGAGGATGTAGCCCCACATGGTGTTGACGGCGTGCATCTGAACCATCATCTTGTACATCGGGACCTGCATCGCGATGCCCGGAAGCAAAGCAGCCACAGTGAACAGGCCGCGAATCACCGCGTTACCGGGGAAAGTGAAGCGGGAGAGCACATAGGCGAGCATGGTGCCGATAAGCGTGGTGATAATCAGCACGACCACAAGCACAGTGAACGAGTTGCGGAAGGCGATTGCCATGTTCGAGGCCTTGAACGCCTGCACATAGTTGCCGAAATTGAACCAGTTCGACGGCATGGTCATCACGGACGTGGACTGGTATTCCTTGGTGGTTTTCGCCGCAGTCACAAAGCAGCTCACCAGCGGAACAACCATCCAGAAAGCCACGAAGATCAGCGAGAAGTACTTGAAGAACACCAACACGCCTTGCTTGGCCTTGTACCAGAAGGAGTTGCTGCGCGCCAGGCTGCGCGCCTTGGCCTGTGCGACAACGTCAGTCATCATGCCACCGCCTTTTCTTTGGAGTTACGGGAGCCGTTGCGGACAATCGGAGCGTTCTTCAGCACCATCTTGCGACGCTGCCTTTCGATTTTCGCGGCTTTCTTCTTCGCCTTGGCGACGCCATCGTCGGCATCGCGGAATACGTATTTGAAGAACATCTGCTGGAGCAACGCGCAGATGAGGATGATCATCAGCAACACCACAGCCATGGCGGATGCAAGGCCGACCTTCTGGCTACCATGCGCGAGCTGATCCATAAGCACGAAGTACGTCGCGGTACCGTTTGCACCGGTGGTGATCACGTACGGGCCTTCGAAGGCGGAGAGCGAACCGGTGATCGACAGGATGATGTTGAGCACGAGGATCGTCTGGATGCCCGGCAGGATGATGTGCTTGAATTGCTGCCACTTGTTCGCACCGTCGATTTCAGCCGCCTCATACAGCGTCTTATCGACCGACATGATCGCGCCGATGAACAGGATGACGTTCTGGCCAAGGTATCGCCAGATGGATGCGCCCACCAGCGACCAGTTGTTGATGCTCTGATCTTTCAGCCAGTAAGGCAGAGCGTCGAGTTGGAAGCCGCACCATTGGAGCACGGTATCGAACACGTATCCGCGAGTGTAGAAGAACTTGAAGATGAAGCCGACCGCGATGCCGTTAATCAGATACGGGAAGAAGTAGACAGCCTTGAAGATACCGCCACCGCGCACCTTGAACGCCAGCATGGTGGACAGGTACAGGGCGATTGCGACCTGGATAAGCGCTCCGGCCATGTAGTACAGGCTGAGTTTGAGCGAAGACAGCGTATCCGGGCGGGTGAACACTTCAATGTAGTTCTGAAGTCCGATCCATTTCGGAGTGCCGATGTACTTCATCTTGTAGAAGCTGTAGCCCACCATGTTGAAGAACGGCAGGTAGGTGAAGAAGACGAGCAGAGCGAGCGGAATCGCGGAGAATGCAACGATGATTCCGGTTTTACGCCAATCTTTTGGCTGGATATTGTCGGGAATATCGACGGCTGCCGTCGTTCCCGCTGCTGACGAGGCCATAGGTCCCTCTCTTCGATGTATTCCTCGCCTGACCTGTGCGATACGACTGGGCGGGGAGTTTGGCTGATATTGGGGAAAGTCTGGTATGGGATGGATTCGGGCAGCCTCGGCGTGGTTGCTGACGACTGCCCGAACAATGGATGAGGAGTATGTGTCAGGAAGTTACGTGGTTAGGATGCGCGCTTACTTGACGACCGTGGTGTACTTGACGTCCACGTTCTCAGTTTTCAGCGCACCGTTCCACTTTTCGTTCCACTCCTTGACCAGATCATCGTAAGACTTGGTCTTGTTGGCCGCGTTTTCGACGATGGACTGGATGCGAGCGTCGCCGGCAGCGTTGATGTTGAGCTCGGAATCGGAGTTGAGATCGTTGAACAGATCTTCCTCGCCTTCGACAGCCGGTTCATCTTCGACGAAGGTCACGTCTTTGAACTCGGAATAGACATCCGGCAGCGTGGAGTCGGACTTATCGACCGGCAGACCGCCTTCGTTGGTCGCGAAGTGGGACTTTTCAGTCATCCACTTGATGAAGATCATTGAGGCTTCCTGATTCTCCTTGGAAGCATCCTTGTTGATACCGTACGCATAGTCAGCAGCAGAGGAAGTGTACTGCTTGCCGTCAACAGTGATCGGGAACGGCATGTAGCCAATGTCATCAGCGTTTTCGCCGACCGACTTGATCTGAGAGACGGCCCAAGAGCCGAGCACCATGGTGCCGATCTTGCCGGAGTTCATCTGAGTCTTGGAGCCTTCCCAATCAGTGGTGGAGAAGTCGTCTTCAATCAGACCATCAGCCACGGCATCGTACAGAATCTTGTACACGTTGTACGCGTGAGTGCCGTCGCCCGGGTCAGAGAACGGGTCCTGCGTGTGCAGCAGCTCCTGATTCATGTACTTGGCGTCGCCAGTAGCGTTACCACCGATGTAGGCATCCCATGCGCCCATCGTCCAGCCGGCCGCGTAGTTGGTGTACAGCGGGATGGCGTCAGTCTTTTCCTTGATGAGCTTGAGGTCGTTGATGAACTCTTCTGGAGTCTTCGGATTCTCAGTGATGCCGGCGGCCTTGAATACAGCCTTGTTATAGACGATACCGACCGCGTTACCGGTCGAGGAGATGCCGTAGACGTTGCCGTCGTAATGCTGGGCATACACGTAGTGGATTTTATCTTTCAGATTATCGACAGTGCCGAAGGGCAGGAAGTAGTTCTGCAGCTCGGAGGCATCGACAGTTGGAATCATCATCATGTCGCCCCAGTCGCCTCCCTGCAGACGGGTCAGTGCGGAATCGGCGTAATTGGTGCCGCCTTCGACCTTAACCGTGATGTTTGGATACAACTTGTTGAATTCTTCAATGTACTGCTTCCACGTCGTACCGTTGTAGGTGTCCTGCAGCATATCGGTACGCTGGCTGTACAGGTTGACAGTGGTCTTGATGTCCTTGCCAGTGGTGCCGAGCTCGATCTTGTCGTAAGTCAGGTCGGTGCCATCTGCAGATCCACCACCGGCGCCGCAAGCCGCCATGCTTACCATGCACAAGCCGGCGGTAGCTGCAGCCACAATCTTCTTGAATGCTTTCATTACCTGTCTCCTTTGTCAGCTTCACAGCTGAAGCGGTGAAGAGATGATTAGTCCCTTTTCCTTGTTTACGCAAGCGTTCAGCAATGAAGCGCCGCGATGTACAGCACCAGGAACCTTACTGCCGCTTAGCATTAAAGCTCTTTTGCGCTGTTGGTGAATAGAATAACACCGCACCTATGCGTTTGTCAACCGGTTAAGTATTCGGGTTAACACAATTCCGCCACAACAGGACCAAGTCATCTGCAAGCACCTTACTGCGCATCTTGGAATCGTTGCAATTATTGACTTTTCAGTATCTACTCGTAGCTTCATGCCAGGCACATCACAGCTGAAATATTCAGTGAAAACCGTCATGAATCCGGCGTGTTGCACTGTTATTGGCTGGTGTATATGGATTTTTATGCAAGCTCGTACTTAAGCGTTTATGTATTGCTGGTCTATACTGCCATTCTCAGGCATAACTACACGTCCATGGAATCGCTCAGCGCCCATCCAGCAGCAACGTCATTAAGCCATTTTGCTTAATCGCACCATGTGAGGGCCACTACACGATGGGGGGGTGCTATCCACGGTGTTGGATAGCACCCCCCATTCTGCAATCGCCCTCAGCCGATGCTCGGCACGGAGAATGATCGAATAGTCAGGCGAGAACCATCAGGCATGGGATTCGATAAGTACCACACCGTAAGGTTCGAGCGTAATAACGGAACCTGAAGCAACCGTAGGAGCCGCATCGCATCCGGCTTTATTCACGCCTTCGGTGCCATCCTTCGCCTCGCCGCTCGTCCTGCCAGCACCAGCAGTCTCAACGCCTGCGAGCAGGTCAATGCCATCACACGGGGCAACAACCGTTTGTACATGCGCAGTAGTGTTCAGCATGAACGTGAACCGCGTACCATCGGCAGCAACTCGCGTAACAATCTCCGTACCATCCGGGCTAGGCGTCGCTTGAATACCTGTACCGGCCAGCACATCATCCACAATCATGCGCGTACCATCGGCATCAGGCATCGTACCAACGTACCAGCAACGACCGTCCCCAAAACCATGCGCAGTAATCGCCGGCGTACCCGCATAAAATGCGTCACCGCCATAGCGGGCCAGTACGCGCGTGCCATCATCCTGATGCAGAATGTCACACAGAAGTCCGCATGTGCCGATTTCCTGCGCATCGTCGGTCAGCTTGGCATCTGCGCAGTCTCCCACGACCAGTGGCACAGCCATATCCGGAGGCAGCGCGTCGGTTTCCTCAGCCCATACGCCGGCCACATCGCGTAGCGGCACCGGGCATTCGCCTTGGAACAGGTTGTCATGTTCGTCCACCAACGCCGACATCGTAGTCAGGAGCAGGCGCCCGCCGCCGTCCACATACTCGCGCAACGCGGCAATTGTGTCGTTTCGCATCATATACAGACACGGCGCCAGCACAACATCGTAATCGCTTAAGTCAGCGTTCAATGGCACCACATCAACCGCAATGTTGCGTCGTGCAAATTCGGCAAAATACCGTTCGCACTCATCCACATAATCAAGTCCACGGGTCGGTCCGACGCATGCTTCAAGACCCCACCAATTCTGGAAGTCGAACAGCACAGCAACTCGCGCCGTACTACGTGAACCAAGCAGCCGCGAACCAACCGCCTTCAGTTCCCCACCAAGCTGTGCAACCTCACGGAACACACGCGTGCGATTCGACCCATCGATATCAATCACCGCACCATGGAACTTTTCGCAACCGCCACGCGACCGGCGCAATTGGAAGAACTGAACCGAATCAGCACCGTGTGCAACCGCATGCCAACTCATTTCGCGCATTTGGCCCGGTGCTTTGAGATAGCAGTATTCTTGCCAGTTTTGGCGGCTTGGCGTCTGTTCCATCAGCAAGAACGTTTCGCCATGTCTGATGCCGCGGATCACCTCGTGCCAGAATGCCGTACTCGACGGCTTCGTATCACGCTGCGGATAGCAGTCCCACGAGGCGATGTCGAGATCGCCTCCCCACGCTTGATAGTCGTAGTTGTCGAAACGCCACATAAAGTTCGTGGTAGCCGGCGTGGTCGGATCAAACTCACGAATCGCCAACTTCTCAAGATGATATGCTTCGCGAATCGAATCGCTGAAAAACCGCCGATAATCAATCGTGTAGCCGGGAAGCACGGCACGGTTCCCGTCGATGCCGTCTCCGGCGAAATCAGGAAGGCCGATTTCATCAAACGAATGGAAGGTGCCGCTCCAGAATGCCGTGTTCCATGCTCCATTCAGCTCATCGATCGTCGCATAGTGTGCGCGCAGCCACTGCCTGAACGCTTCAGTACAACGTTCGCAGTAGCAGTACCCGCCATACTCGTTGCTCACATGCCAGCCGACCAGGTTCTCAAGATGGCCGTATCGTTCGGCGAGTTTGCCGGCGAGCGCCGCCGACAGCCTGCGATAGACGGGACTGTTCGGACACGCGTCGTGACGCTCCCCCTGCCGGTGTTTGCGCCCGTAGAAGTCGACGCGCTCGACTTCGGGGTACCTGAGCGACAGCCATGAGGGCAACGCTCCGGTGGAGGTCGCCATGATGATGCTCATGCCGGCCTCGGTGACCGTGTCCACGATGCGGTCGAGCCGGCTGAAATCGTAGGTTTCCTCGTCGGGTTGCAGGCTGGACCAGGAGAACACGTTAAGCGTGACCTCATTGATGCCGGCCTCATGGAACAGTTCCATGTCCTTGGCCCAGATCTCCTCGGGCCATTGTTCCGGGTTGTAGTCGCCGCCGTACAGCATACGCCCGTCGACTGCTGACACCATTGTCATATCGAAGTCCTTTCGTAGGGATGGCTCGATGTGCAGGACGTCATCGAACCGAAGAATGTGGCGTATGGATCATGCAGTGCACGGGCAGAAACGCCCGTGCACTGCATGAGTGGCGGAACTCGCTCGTTCAGCGTGTGCTGAGCGAGCGAGTTCCGCCACTCACATCAAAGGAACATAGAAAAAGATAGCCGCTTCAATACCATCACGGCATTGTCACAGCTTAGGCAGCTCACGGGTTGCGATGAGCTTCCTGTACCACTTGAAGCTGTCCTTCGGGACACGTTCCTGCGTCTCATAGTCCACATAGGTGATGCCAAAGCGCTTGGTGTAGCCGAACGCCCATTCGAAGTTGTCGAGCAGCGACCAGACGAAGTAGCCGCGCAGGTCGACGCCGACCTCCATCGCGCGGCGGGCCGCGTCGAAGTGCCGAGTCAGGTAGTCGATGCGCTTGTCGTCGTGCACGGCCTTGGTGCCGTCGGCTTCGGTGACCATCTCGTCTGCGCAGGCGATGCCGTTCTCGGTGATGAACAGCGGCATCTCCGGATAGTTGTCGTGTACACGCACGAGCATGTCGTACATGCCGTCCGGGTCGATGTTCCAGCCCATTTCGGTGTGTTCGCCGGGGGTCGGCAGCCAGTCGATGTCGCTGCAGCCGGGGAATGTGCTCGCCGCGGTGGACTGGGGGAACTGCGGACGGTCGCTCATGGCGACGAGTCCGGTCGAATAGTAGTTGATGCCGAGCATATCGATCGGCTGATGAATCTGCTCGAGATCGCCGTCCTTGATGAACGACCAGTCGCAAATGCCCTTGGTGACGGCGAACAGCTCGTCCGGATAGTAGCCACGCAGCATCGGATCGAGGAACACGCGGTTGCCGATCAGGTCGGTGCGATGCACGGCATCGGCATCGCCACGGTTGATCTGCAGGTTGAGGGTAACGGCGATCTGTGCCCGTTCACCGAGCTCGTCGCGAAGAGTCTCGGTCATCAGGCCGTGGGCGAGGTTGAGATGGTGCACGGCCTCGAACGCGACGGGGCCACCGCCCATTCCTGGCGCGTGCTCGGTGCCGCCGTAGCTCAGGTAAGAGGAGCACCAGGGCTCATTGAGCGTGATCCACGTGTCGACTCGGTCGCCGAGTCGTTCCGCCACGCGGCGGGTATAGTCGGCGACACGATAGGGGGTGTCACGGTTCAGCCATCCGCCCTTGTCCCCAAGGTACTGGGGCAGATCCCAGTGGTAGAGCGTGGCGACGGGCTTGATGCCGTTGTCGAGCAGCTCGTCGACCACGCGCTCGTAGAAATCGAGACCCTGTTCGTTGGTCGGTCCGCCTTCGGTCGGCACGATGCGGGGCATCGCGATGGAGAACCGGTAGGCGTCGACGCCGAGGTCCTTGAGCAGGGCGATGTCCTCCTTGTACCGGTGGTAGGAGTCCGTGGCCACGTCGCCGGTGTCACCGTTGACAGTGTGACCGGTGTGGGAGAACGTGTCCCAGATGGAGGGGCAGCGTCCTCCCTCATGCACCGCACCCTCGATTTGGTACGACGCCGTGGCGGTGCCGAACATGAAATTTGCTGAAAGCGTCATGTGGACGGTCCTTTCATGATGATGTGTTCGTGACGGAAGCGTTGCTACGCGTCCATTGCCTTCGTTGGCGACCGAATCAACCGATGATTCGTTTCGTCCGCAATGAGTGTATCATATTCACATGAAGCGGTTAAGGTGTTGCGAGTCTTGGATTATAAACTAAGTCGCAATATCGATCCGAACCACTGCATCGACGGACTGAACACCATCAATGAGGAGCATTCGATGACAATGTCGTGCGCGGACAAGAATTCCGCATTACCGGAGGCGAAGAAGCCCATCACCATCTTCCCCAACAACCCGGCCATCCGAACCATGGGACGCATCGATGACGACAATCCGGAGCGGCCGGTATGGGTATATCCCTACACTCAGGCGGCGTTCCGGTTCACCGGGACATCGCTGACCGTGACGCTCATCAACCATTGGTGTTATGGCGATAGCCATATCGGTGTCATCATCGACGGAGCGGAAACCAAGGTTCGTATTCCCTCCGGCGCCGATGGCGCACATGGGGCATCCTACGGGCCTGTCACACTCGCACTGGCCGAGCATCTCCCCGACATCGTGCATGAGGCCGTGGTGTTCAAGCGTCAGGACGGACAGCATTACCTCGAACTGCTGGGATTCGGCGTGGACGCCGGCGCGCAGGTCATGCCGCCGACTGCCACGGAACCGTCACGCCGTATCGAGGTATTCGGCGACTCCGTGTCCTGCGGCGAACGGAACGAGGCCATCCTGTACGCCGGCAAGGGCGATCCGGACGTCGATCTGAGCTCCTACAGCGATTCATGGCGTTCGTACGCGGCGATTACGGCGCGTGCACTGGGGGCTCAGGTCCATGTCACCGCTCAGGGCGGCGCGTCCCTGCTGGATGGCATAGGCTGGTTCAACGGGCCTGACTACATAGGCATGGAAGGCATTGGGGACCGCATCGAGTACAACCCCGTGCTTGGCGCGGCCAAACCGTGGGATTTCTCCCGGTACTCGCCGCACGTGGTCGTCGTAGCCGTCGGACAGAACGACTCTCATCCTCATGACTTCATGGCCGACGACTATGACGGCGTCGAGGCCCGGCATTGGCGAACCCGGTACGTCGATTTCCTGCGTGCCATCCACGGAGTGTATCCCCAAGCGACGCTGATATGCACCACCACCGTGCTATACCATGATCCGTCATGGGACCGCGCGATCGATGAGGCCGTACGCACGTTCAATGAGTCAATAGGCAATGACTCCGTCGTATCATTCGGCCACACGACCGTAAACAATGTCCCCCCGATGAAGGCAGGTGCCATCGCCCACCACTTCCTGTATTCGCGCAACGGGTCGGCGACTCCCGGGCATCCACGAGTGCCGGAGCATGAGGAGATGGCGAGGGAACTCGTCGAATTCATCGGCTCGCTCGGTGACGGTATCTGGGCCGATGAGACGAAAGGGCGTGAGATCATGACAGGCAACGGACAGACGGCTACAGGACCGGCACCGGGGGCCAATGCCAGCGGGGTCGACGCCAGCGGCATCCAAGCCGCGGCGGACAAGCCCACCGGTGCCGCCGAACTGAGACCGGCGGCGATCTTCTCCCACGATATGGTCTTGCAACGGCGCCAACCGATTCCCCTGTTTGGCACGGGACAGCCGGGTAGGACCGTCGTGGTCACCCTTACCTCGGACGCTGAGCAGACGCCTATACACACATCATCCATGTCCGATACGGACAGCGTCACCGGCATGGGAACCATAGATGCCGATGGCGACTGGCTCATCTTCCTGCCAGCGCTGGAAGCCGGCGGACCGTACACGCTCACCATCAGCGACCGCGCAGACATCAGCCTTACCTATCTCAACGTAATGGTGGGCGAGGTATGGATTGCCACAGGACAGAGCAACATCGAATTCGAGCTGCGCAACGACCTGCACGCGCGCAGCACCATGGCAGAGTCGTCCGACTCGTTGCTGAGGTTCTTCAATGTCCCGAAGTCAGGGTTCGTGGACGACGACCTCATCACAGCGGAGGATTCCTCGTCGTGGCGCGCGTGCTGCCCTGATAGCTGCGGCACGATGTCCGCGATAGCGTATCACTTCGCGCATCGGCTACGCCGCGACCTCGCCTCCGACGTGCCTGTGGGAATCATCGACTGTTATGTCGGAGGCACGTCGTCTCGGCGTGGATGAGCGAGCGTACGTTGGCGTCGCATGCGGCCGGACGCGGGTATCTCGAACGGTACCATGCACAGGTCGATGGTAAGACCGACGCTGAATTCCACGCAGAGACCGAGGATTGGCAACAACGGTTCGACAAGTGGAACGTAGAAATCAGTGCCGCACAAGCCGCTGAACCGGACATCACCTGGGACACGCTCAACGAGCGGTATGGTCAGTGCCCATGGCCTCCGCCGGTCACACCGTTCTCCCAATACCATGTCACCGGGGCGTTCAATGCCATGGTCTCGCGCCTGGCACCATTCGGAGCACGCGGCGTGCTGTGGTATCAGGGGGAAGAGGACGAGCAACATCATGAGAGCTATCGGGACCTGCTCAAGCTCATGATCGGCGAATGGCGAGGTCTATGGAAGGACCGGAATCTGTCGTTCCTTATCGTGCAGCTGCCGCGCTGGATCGATAAGAGCGTATATGAGTCCGGGATCGATCCGATGTTCTGGCCGCATATCCGTCAGGCGCAGGTCGACGTGGCACACGACACCGAAGGCTCCTACCCGGTGATCACATTCGATACCGGCGAATTCAACAACATCCATCCGACGGACAAACGTCCAGTCGGCGAGCGGGCGGCGATGGTGGCCGAGGAGCACGTCTATGGCATGGATGTTGCCGCTGACGGACCGACGGTTACTGAGGTCTCCCGCGACCTTGGCGGCCTTCCCGCACAGGAGCAGCCACAGAAGCTGCGCGTGCAGTTCGCCCATGCACGAGCACTGCGATTCGACCGGTGGAACGGCTGGGATGACGACGTTCATCGCATGGCCGTCACCTCAAACATCACAGGCGTGATGCCTCAAATGCCGGCCTCGTTGCCGTACGACCGGATGCCGGCTGGTTTGTCCGGGTTTGAGGTGGCGGGGATGGATGGTGTCTATCATCCCGCTGACGCACGGATTGACGGCGATTCGGTAATCGTTGAATCCGATGCCGTCGCCGAACCCGTGGCGGTGCGTTACGGCTGGTACAGCTGGGGGCCGGCACCGTTGTTCAATGGGGATGGCCTGCCGTCCGCGCCATTCCAGTCGCGGGTCTGAACAGCCAGGATGGCGCCGTAGCGCCAACTTGAACCCGGCACGGCGCATCGCCTATAATCCGCCGACACGATCGCTACGATTGCCAAAAACGAAAGGGGGCTTCCCATCGCACTGCATGCGTGCTTTGGGGAGCCCCTGTTCTATGGATTATGGATTGCGGCAATCAGGCCAGCAATTCCTTGACGGCGGCGATGACGGCCTGCAGGCTCTTCTTCGCGTCACCGAACAGCATCTGCGTGTTGTCCTCGAAGTAGAGCTCGTTCTGGATGCCTGCGTAGCCCATGCCGCGGCCGCGCTTCATGACGACCACGTTCTGCGCCTTGTCCACGTCGAGAATCGGCATGCCGGAGACTGGGGTGCCGGGGCGGCGTGCGGCCGGGTTGGTCACGTCGTTCGCGCCGACGACCAGGGCCACGTTGGCCTGCGGGAACTGCGGATTGATCTCATCGAGATCCACGAGCTCCTCATAGGGCACGTTGGCCTCGGCGAGCAGCACGTTCATGTGGCCCGGCATACGGCCGGCGACCGGGTGGATAGCGTAGGACACTTCGACGCCATGGTTCTTCAGCAGCTCGCCGAGGTCGGCGAGCTCGCGCTGGGCCTGAGCCTGAGCCAGACCGAAGCCGGGCACGAAGATGACCTTCTGCGCGTAGACGAGCTGGACTGCCAGATCGTCGGGCGTGGTCTCCTTCATCGTGCCCTCCGGGCCCTCGCCTGCAGCGGCTGCACCGGAACCACCGCCGAAGCCGCCGGCGAGGACGGACAGCAGCGGACGGTTCATGGCTTGGGCCATGAGGATGGACAGGGTCACGCCGGCCGAGCCGACGAGCGCGCCGGCCACGATCAACGCCACGTTGTCGATGGCCAGACCGGACATGGCCACGGCCGTACCGGTGCATGCGTTGAGTACGGAGATGACGACGGGCATGTCGGCGCCGCCGATCGGAATGACGAACACCAAGCCGTAGCACAGGGCGAACACGGTGGTCAGAATCGACCAGAGCAGACGCTGCTCGGGCTGGACGCACAGCATGACCAATGCGGCGATGGACAGCACGGCGAACAGCACATTCCACACGCCCTTGCCGGGCAGCGAGAGTTTCTTGACCCATTTGATGCCCTGCAGCTTGCCGGCGGCGATCAGCGAACCGGTGAAGGTCACAGAACCGATGAGGATGCCGAGGCCAGCGGTGATGAGCACGACGATGTCCGGCGTGCCTTCCTTGGTGAGGATGTCGTTCAACGCCACCAACGCGGCCGCGCCGCCGCCCACCGTGTTGAACACGGAGACCAGCTGCGGCATGTCGGTCATCTTGACCTTCTTGGCGGAGACCACACCTGCCACCGCGCCCAGAAGAATGCCGACGACGAGCACCACCACGGCCACGGTGTTCACGAATCCCTTGGCGAAGAGCACGATGAACGCCATGAGCACGGCAACAACCATGCCGAACGCGGAGATCTGGTTGCCTTTGCGCGCGGTCTTCGGGGAGTTCATGAAGTGCAGGCCGATCACGAACATGACGGCCGAGAACAGATATACGAACCAGGCGACGATGTCGATGGTTCCCACGGTTGCGGAGGCCATTACTTCGACTCTCCCTTCTTCTCGTTCTTATTGGATTTGAACATCTCCAGCATGTGGTCGGTGACCACATAGCCGCCGACCACGTTCATCGTGCCGAGCACGGCGGCCAGGAAGATGAACACATAGGCCAATGGCGAATTGGCTTCGGCGGCCACAATCACCACGCCGACGATGACGATGCCGTGGATGGAGTTCGCGCCGGACATCAACGGCGTGTGCAGGGTCGCCGGCACCTTGCCGATGACCTCGATGCCGATGAGCAGCGCGAGCACAAATAAGGTGATGGATACGACGAGTGTAGGCATGATCAATCCTTCTTCCTTGACTCACTCGGATTTCGTGGCAAGCTCTTCGGCCGGAACGACCTCGGCGCGGCCGGCGACCACCAAAGCGTCGTCCAGCTCTTCGCTCAGATCCTGACTGAGCTTGCCGTCGCGAATGAAGTGCACGAGAATGTCGGCCACGTTGCGGGCCAGCAGGTTGGATGCAGTGGTGGCCACGCCGGAGGCGAGGTACGGGGCGCCGATCAGCTTGACGCCGCCCTCGGTCACCTGCTCCCCCACTGCCGAACCCTCGACATTGCCGCCGAGCTCGGAGGCCGCGCAGTCGACGACCACGGCACCCCGGTGCAGTCCCTTGACGCCGGCGGCGGTGAGCAGTACCGGAGGCTTGCGGCCGGGAACCTTGGCTGTGGTGATGATGATGTCGAATTCGGCGGCCTTCTTGTCCACTGCAGCCTGCTGTTGCGCCTGCTCTTCGGCACTCAGCGCACGGGCGTAGCCGCCCTCACCCTGACCTGCGGAGAAATCGAGCCCCAAATCGAGGAACTTGGCGCCAAGGGACTCGACCTCCCCCTTGGACGCAGGACGAACATCGTAGGCAGTGACCACTGCACCGAGTCGACGCAGCGTGCCGATGGCCTGCAGTCCGGCGATGCCGGCTCCGAGCACCAGCGCCTTGGCCGGGCGGATGGTGCCGGCTGCGGTGGTCATCATCGGCAGGAACGACCCATAGGCGTCAGCTGCCGTGATGGCAGCCTTGTATCCCATGACCGAGTTCTGTGAGGTCATCTCGTCCATAGACTGGGCGCTGGAGAGCTTGCGCGGCAGCTTCTCGATGCCGATGCCGACCAATCCGGCTTGCTCCAACGCGTCGATGTACTCGGCATCCGTGAAGGAACCGAGCATGCCGATAACCCACTGGCCGGCTGTGAGCTTGCTGACTGTTCCTGCGGATGGCCTGTCGACGAAGCCGAGTGCATCGGCCTTGCCCAGCACGGTTGCACGGTCGGAGACCACGGCTCCGGCTTTCTCATAATCCTCATCGGTGTATTCTGCGGCAGTCCCGGCACCGGATTCGATGATGCAGGAGACTGCGTTCCTGCGCAGCCGGGTGACGATATCCGGCGTCAGCGCGACGCGGGACTCCGTTTCGGACGTTTCGTTCACAACGCCGAACACCACGGTGGGTTCTTGGGTTTCAGCCATGAGACCCCTTTCTGTTCAACTTTGAATGGAAATGATTATCCAGATGCAAGTGTAACCGCAACATGTCCGATGCATCGGTTGATTTCTTACCGTTGCGCGAGGTTTTCCTACGGTTGCGTAAGGTGACGAGTTCGGTTCGCGCGATTACAATTTGTCTGTTGAGAAGCGTTCGGGCGCCACTGGCCTATGCCCGGACGGCATTGACACGTATAGCAGGAGCAAGAATTGTCGGTTATCAATTCCTTCACGCAACACACCATCGACCTCACCCGTAGGCGCTGAGGCTGGGGTCCGACTTCGTCCACCCAGTGCACGACGACACTCCGGACGAGCCCGATTACCTGTCCAACGCCGACGTGCCGGTCGAAGCCGACATCGCACTGCCGCATAGCGATGACTGGGATGACGGACATCTGACCGTCACCGACATCGATCCGGTTTCGGGTCTGCTCACCACCTCCACCGAAGGCAACCCGCCGCTGGATGAGGGCACGTCCATCTACGACCTGTATGCGGACCGCGCCAAGCGCATGGGCAACGAACCTCTGTATACGTACAAGTCAGGCAACGAGTGGGTCACCGTGACCGCCAACGAGTTCCTGGCCGACGTGCGTGCGGTGGCCAAGGGCCTACTGCATTACGGTCTGAAAAAGGGCGATGCCGTGGCGTTCATGTGCCGCACGTCATATGACTGGGATCTGACGGACGCGGCGATCATGGCCTGTGGCGGCGTGCTGGCGACCATCTACGACACCGATTCCGCCGAGCAGATCCGCAACATCGTCAACAATTCCGATGCACGTCTGCTGATCGTGCAGGATGCCGACATGCGCGAGAAGGCGGATGGCGCTGTGGAGGAATGCCCGTCTCTCGAGCACATCCTCACCATCGAAACCGGTGCGCTTGACGAAATCAAGGCGTACGGCGCCGGCGTGTCGGACGAGGAACTGGACGAGCGCATCGATTCGGTGAAGAAGACCGATCTGTGCTCCATCGTCTACACGTCCGGTTCCACCGCTGCGCCCAAGGGCGTGGAGATGACCCATGAGCACTACTGCCAGACCGCGCTGAATCTGCCGGACTACATGCCCGAGCTGTTGCACGACAAGAGGAACACCATCCTGCTGTTCCTGCCGCAGGCGCATTCCTTCGCCCGCGCCATCAACTACATCGTCGTTGCCTCGGACATTCACATCTACATCGCCACCGGCATCAAGACGCTGATCGGCGACTTGCAGGTGGCCAAGCCTTCCATCATGATCGTGGTGCCGCGCGTGTTGGAGAAGGTGTACAACGCCGCATCGCAGAAGGCCGGGCACGGCCCCAAAGGCGTGGTGTTCGCTTCCGCCGTGGTAGCCGCTCAGGATTACATGAAGGAAATCTCGGCAAACGGGAAGGCCGGAGCCCTGACCAGAGCCCGTCGTGCAGCATTCGATCCTATTGTCTATTCGTCCTTGCGCGAGGTACTTGGCGGACGAGCCAAGTGGTTTGTGGCCGGTGGCGCTCCGCTCGATCCCGAACTGCTGGCCTTCTTCCGTGGCGCGAACGTGCCGGTGTATGAAGGTTATGGTCTGACCGAAACGACCGCTCCGTGCGCCTTTAACCCGCTGGGGACCCCGTTCCACGCCGGATCCGTCGGCATCGCGTTCCCCGGTTTCTCCCTGCGCATTGCCGAAGATGGCGAAATCCAGGTCAAGGGTCGTGCCGTGTTCCCGCGTTATCACAAGAACGACGAGGCGACTGAATTGTCGTTCACCGAGGACGGATGGTACGCCACCGGCGATTTGGGCCGCATCGACAACGACGGCTTCCTGTACATCACCGGCCGCAAGAAGGACCTCATCATCACCGCAGGCGGCAAGAACGTCTCCCCCGGCCCGATCGAAGAAGTGATTCAACGTTGCGAGATCGTCTCCCAAGCTCTGGTGCTGGGCGACAAGCGCCCGTTCATCTCCGCGCTCATCACGCTGGATGAGGAATCGTTGCGCCCGTGGCTGGCCGCAAAAGGTCTGGACGAGCACATGTCGATGGAGGACGCCGCGCAGAACGCCGCGGTGCGCGCCGAAGTGCAGAAGTGGGTCGATCAGGCCAACGAAGGCGTCTCCAGGGCCGAGTCCGTGCGCAAGTTCATCATCCTGCCTGAGGAATTCACCCAGGAGAACGGTCTGATGACCGCATCGATGAAGGTGATTCGCCCCAAGGTCATCAAGCGCTACTCCACCTTGCTGAACACCCAGATGTACACCAGGAAGAAGTAAACGAAAACAGCATGCGGATATGAGGAGGGGCTTCCCGATTGGGAAGCCCCTCCTTCGTTGATGAATGCACTACCCCTCAGCCCCGCTTCGCGGGACAGCTCCCCTGACAAGGGGAGCCGATATACCGTCAGAAGCCAAGGCGCTCTAGCTGCTTAGGATCGGACTGCCAGCCTTTGGCCACCTTGACATGGAGGTCGAGTTTCGCCTTCTGCCCGACAATGCGGTTGACCGGCGTGCGCAGCTTCTTCTTCACGTAGGTAAGGTTCGACGCGCCTTTGCCGATGATGATCGGCTTCTGCGAGTCGCGTTCCACATAGATCGACACATGCACTTCGGCCTTGCCGTCATAGCCGGCACCGGTTTCGTTGTCCTGCGGATAATCGATGGAGTCCACCACAACCGCCAGCGAATGAGGCAACTCATCATCCAACGCTTCGAGGAACGTTCCACGGACGAGTTCGGCGATGGTCTCTTCCGGACGCTCCTCACTGATCATGTCGGTGGGATACATCTTTGGGCCTTCGGGCATATGCTCGATGAGCACCTTCTTGACCTCGTCGAGATTGTCGTATTCCAACGCGCTCACCGGTACGATGTCGGTGAAATCGGCGAAACCATTGATTTCAATGAGCTTGTTGATCAGAGCCTGTCTGTTCAGCTCATCGATCTTGGTGACGATGGCGATCAGCGGAATCTTCCAGGAAAACGTGCCGTCTTCGCGCTTGACGGCGAAATCGGTACGCAAACGGGACAGGATGCGCTTGTCACCGGGACCGATCTCCTGATCTGCGGGAAGCAGGAACGCCACCTCGTCCACATCGGACAGCGATTCCTCCACCACATCGTTCAATCGTTGCCCCAGCAATGTGCGCGGCCTGTGAATGCCGGGTGTGTCCACCAGCACCAGCTGCGCATGCTCGGTGGTCAGAATGCCTCGGATGGCCTTACGCGTGGTCTCCGGTCGAGATGATGCGATGGCGATCTGCTTGCCGATAAGCGCGTTGATCAGCGTGGACTTGCCCACATTCGGACGCCCCACCACGGCAACGAATCCGGAGCGGTATGGCACCTCTGACGCTTCATGGGTGCGGTCCGCATCCTGTACGGACACGGCAACCGCCATGTTCACGGCTTCATTCTGATCATCGCTTTGGGTCATATCACTCCTTGTCGGCGTTGCCGGCGTTCTGCCCATCCCCGTCGGATGCGCCACCGTCATTCTCACTGATTGTGCCATCTTCCTCGTCACCCTCGACGTGTGCCGGTTCTACGACGATGGTGGAGACCTTCTTACGGCGTCCTGCGGAATCGACCGCAGTCAGACGCAGTCCACGAGTGACTGCGGAGGCCCCGACGATCGGAACCCGTCCGATCAGCTTGGTCAGCAGACCATAAACGGTATCCACATCGTCCTCGTCGATGTCGATCTCGAAGATCTCCTCGAGCTCGGCGATCGGCGTACGCGCGGGCATCTTCCACTTGTTCTCGCCTATCTTTTCCGGCTCACTGTGCTGGATGCGGTCATGTTCGTCCTCGAGTTCGCCGACGATCTGTTCAAGCGTGTCCTCGATGGTCACCATACCGGCGATACCGCCATATTCGTCCACGACCACAGCCACATGCTGACGGGAACGCTGCATCTCATGGAACAGGTCATCCACCGGCTTGGACTCAGGCACCAGCAGAGGCTGACGGACGATCGACTCCACCTCGCGGCTTAGAGCGGACGGGTTGAAGGCGGTGGCACGCACGGCATCCTTGAGATACGCCACGCCGATCAGATCATCGACATCCTCGCCAATGACCGGCACACGGGAGAATCCGGAACGGGAGAACAGTTTCAATGCCGAAGACAACGTGGTGCCGCGCTCCATGCAAATCATGTCGGTGCGAGGAACCATGATCTCGCGGGTCAGCGTATCGGACAACGTCAGCACGTTGCGCAGCATTTCGGAGACTTCGGGATCGAAATCATTGGATTCGACCAAGCGATCGATGGCGGCCTTGCCTTGCTCGAGCTGTATTTTCTCCAGCTCCTCATCGTCCGACAGGTCGGAATCCTTGGACTTGCGCCCCGCCCCCTTGCCGTTCTTTTCGGAACCGATGCGGGCGAACGGCGTGATCTTGCATCCCAATGCGACGATGGTCGAACTGGACAGCATGATCTCCACAGGCTTGGCCATACCGGTTGTGCGCGGACGCACCAACACGGAGACCACGGCCACCACGATGGCGAACAGGAACCCCGCCAGCAGGCTAATCCATAGCTCAAGCCCCCATAATGACGTGATGGCGCATACGAGGACGCCATCAAGCACATTGCAGGTGATGCGGAAGAAAGCGCAACTGCCTGCCGTGGCATACCGATTCGCAATCAGACGCTGCACCCGGTGAATCTTGTCGATTTTCTTCATCTTGAGGAACTGACTCATTTCAGAGTCGGTCTGCACTTCAAGAATCATGTTGTTCAGGCTGGCGCGGGTCACGCGGGCGACTGCGCCTTCGGCCGCCGCCATCGTCAGGGACAGCCAGACGAAAAAGGCAGCGGTCAGTACAAGAATGACAGTGACTGAGATGAGGGTGGTACTGGAATACTCCATGGTGATGATGTGCCGTCCTTGAATCTATTGTTTGGCGTTGAGATCTCGTCCGGTGCCATGCGAGGCATCGTATATGGCCAATGCGTCGGGCGTGCCTTCCGGCAGCGTGGCCTGCACGTTGGCGTCCTGACGCAAAGCGAAGAACGTGAGCAGCAATTGGCGCTGCAGACCGAACATCTGCCGCTCCTGTTCGGGAGTCGTGTGATCGTATCCGAGCAGATGCAGAATGCCGTGGATGGTGAGCAGCAGCATCTCGCTCATTGTGCTGTGTCCGGCTGCGGCGGCCTGCTGTGCGGCGACCCAGGGACAGATGACGATATCGCCGAGTACACCCTCCATGACGGTTTTGCCGTCTCCAGGACGCAGCTCATCCATCGGAAAACTCATGACGTCAGTAGGCCCCTCGAGATTCATCCATCTCATGTGGAGTTCCGCGATGGGGTCGGGGTCCACGAACATGATGGTCAGATCAGACTGGGTGCTGACCCGCATCTGATCGAGCACCCATATGCCCAGATCGGAGAACACCTTGGGGTCGATGTTCCACTGGGTTTCATTGGTCACGTCAACGCTCATTGGACTCCTCGCTCGGGTTCGTCGTTTCCACGGGCTTTGCGGCATGCCGTCGGCCTCTCATACCGCGATGATCTCCTGCAATCGCCGCATGGCGGTCGTACGCCGCCACGATCCTGCCGACCAGCTGGTGACGCACCACATCCTCGGTATTCAGATGCACGAAGGCGATGTCGTCGATGCCGTCCAGAATCCCCTCGATGGTGGCGAGGCCGGAACGGGGAACGGCCAGATCGACCTGGGTGATATCGCCGGTGATCACCATCCGCGTATTGAAGCCGAGACGGGTGAGGAACATCTTCATCTGCTGTTCAGTGGTGTTCTGAGCCTCGTCGAGAATCACGAAGGCGTCATTGAGCGTACGCCCGCGCATGTATGCGAGAGGCGCCACCTCGATGGTGTTGTCGTCCATGAGCTTCTTGAGCTGATCGGCGCCCAGCATGTCGCCGAGCGCGTCATACAGCGGGCGCAGATAGGGGTCGACCTTGTCGTTCAGCGTGCCGGGCAGGAAGCCCAGGTTTTCGCCGGCCTCCACCGCAGGACGGGTGAGGATGATTCGACGGATTTCCTTGTCCTGGAACGCCCGCACGGCTTTGGCTACCGCAAGATAGGTCTTGCCGGTGCCGGCAGGCCCGATGCCAAAGGTGATGGTATGTGACGCAATGGCGTTCACATATGCCATCTGGCCGGGCGTCTTGGCCCGTACGGGCACACCTGCGGCAAAGGTGATGACGCCGGGGACAATGGGTTTGCGATACACAGGGTCGTGCGCTCCTGCCGTACGCGCACGGGAACGCTCGGCGACCGTCGACCGCACGAGTCTGTCATGCGCCGGCCCGTGGCCGGGATGCTCGAGCCGTACGTGGTTCTTCAATACGTTCTGGTCAAGCATGCGACGCACGGTATCCGCATCCATCGGAGCGGTATACGCGGCCTGGATGATGGTATTGATGAACTCTTCGGCCTGTGCCGCCTGCGACTCGGTCTGCTTGGATCGGGAGACTATGGCCACACGATTGCCCCGCACGATGATGGTCAGGTCGGAGAAGGCCCTCTCCACCTCACGAATGACCTCGTCGACCGGACCGAACACAGCTACCGGGTCAAGCTGGGAAGGAATGGTGATGGTGCGTGTTGTTGTTGCCACGGGAAGAATGGATTCCTATTCGTCGAGCTTTTCACCGGTCAGCACATGCGCATGCACGTGGAATACCGTCTGTCCGGCGTCAAGGCCGGTATTGAACACCAGCCGGTACGCCCCGTGGAAGGATTCATCGGCGATATGCTGGGCGATGGATACGATGTGCGCCAGTTCGGCAGGATCGGCTGCGGCAAGTTCGGCGGCATTGGCGTAGTGCTTCTTGGGCACTACCAGAACATGAATCTTCGCTTTGGGATTGATGTCCTTGAACGCGTACGTGGTGTCGTCTTCATAGACCTTGCTGCTGGGAATCTGACCTGCGATGATCTTGCAGAACAGGCATTCATCGGATTCGCTCATCATGCTCCTCGTTCTTCTGTGGTTGCATTCCTGTTTCAGCTTAGCGCGAGGCCGTTACTCGATGTGACGGAAAACCGCTGTTCAACACCGATTCACTCGTATCGCCCCAAGACGCGCGACAGCAGCGACAATGCCACAGGCCCCGCCGTGGCTGCGCGCATGATGGTATGGCCCAATACGCAGGTCAGAGCGCCCGCTTTGGTGAATTCCGAGATCTCCGCCTCGCTGATGCCGCCTTCCGGTCCTACGACCACGCTGATGGTTCTTGGCCGGCCGTCTTCCAGGGTGCGTTCCATCAACTGTGAGACCTTGCACTCAACGCCTGACCAGGTATCCGTGGCGTCCTGGTGCAGTACGATGACCAGATCGCCATGCACGCAGGCCCTGCGGCAAATCGCCGTGACCTCCTTGCTCGATACGCATGGTTCAAGCCGTGGCCTGAACACTCTGCGCGATTGCTCCGTGGCTGCGTCAAGCACGGAACCCCATTTCCTGTCAGTGCGACCGGCCTTCCATTTGGCGATGGATCGGTCGGCCTGCCACGGCACCACCTGGTCGACGCCGATCTGCGTGGCCATATCGATGGCCTGTTCATCGTGTCCGGTCTTCGCCAATGCCTGGATGAGCGACAACCTCGTCAGCGGTTCCGGTTCCCGACCGACTTCGACGACTTCCGCCAGTCCTTCTTCCGGATCCGACATCACCGCCTGGATCCTGAGCCCATGTCCATCGGACAGTTGCAGGCTGTCACCCGCCTTCAATCGCATGGCCTGCACGGCATGACGCCTGACATGGGCGGGCAGTGTCAGCTTCCATCCCGCATGGAGCTCATCGCTATTCACCGGCACGTTATCGACCTGTGGGTCGAAGAGGAATACAGCATCAGTCATGCCTTCAAGGCTACACGCGACACGCCGAACACACGCGCGAATTGCATCTTCGTAATTTGCTGCTAAAGTATCTACTCGTTGTCCAAACGACACCTGCCCGGGTGGCGGAATGGTAGACGCGCTAGCTTGAGGTGCTAGTGCCTATTTTATACAGGCGTACGGGTTCAAGTCCCGTCTCGGGCACAGATAAACCCCTTGCAATGCAAGGGGTTTTTCGTTATTCGAAAGGCTCACCATGCGATTCATCACATTGCAGTCCGTCGACGATCCGCGCGTCGAGGCATATGTGAGCCTTACGGAAATGCAGCTGCGCAACCGTCTGGAACCGGAAAAAGGCGTCTTCATCGCCGAATCGCCCAAGGTCATCGACCGCGCCCTGGCAGCTGGCAGGGAACCGCTTTCGCTGCTGGTGGAGGAGCCTTGGCTCGAAGGCATGCGACAGACCTTCGACTTCATCGATGCGAGGTGGGGCGATTCGATTCCCGTATATGTGGCCTCCCCCGAACAGCTCAAGCGTCTGACCGGATACCGGCTGCACCGTGGCGCATTATGCGCCATGCGCCGCTGGCAGTTGCCGTCCGTAGCAGAGGTATGCCGGACCGCCACACGTGTGGCGGTGATGGAGAACATCGTCGACCACACCAATGTAGGAGCCTTGATGCGTTCGGCAGCGGCGCTGGATGTGGACGCGGTCCTGGTCACACCATCCTGCGGGGATCCCCTGTATCGCCGTGCCGCCCGCGTCTCGATGGGTACGGTGTTCCAGGTGCCATGGACCCGGATCACAGGCTTTAACGAGGATGGCACGGAAGACAAGCATTATTGGCCGTTCCGGGGTATCGACGAGTTGAAATCGTTGGGATTCACCACTGTGGCCATGGCTCTTGAGGACCGCTCCATCTCATTGGAAGAGCTCACACGTCGGCTGCATGCGCCGGCTGACGATCCGACACATATCGGCAAGCTCGCGCTTATTTTCGGCACCGAAGGCGACGGGCTGTCGCATCACACCATCGCACGCGCCGACCTGACCGTCAAAATCCCCATGAGTCATGGCGTCGACAGCCTCAATGTGGCCGCCTCCAGCGCGGTCGCCTTCTACGCCACCAGGCACTGATCTTCGTTTTTCACAATCCTCTCATCAGACAGACGTCAGACTGACGCCGAGTCTCGCATCACTGCACCTTGCAACTTGACATGCCGCACCTTGCAACGCGATGTGGTGCACGTCACAATCCCTGTATGCGCTAGACAGCCTTCACACACAACCGAATGTCCTGCATCGCGTACGAATCCGTGCAACAGTTCATCACAAGTTCACGGCACGCGGAAGCGATATCCTTGCATGTTCGTTTTTTTCTGCAATTATTAACTATGTAAACCAGATGCAACGATGCGTTTGGCCAAGTAGTGCGGTGTCGAAAGACGCTCCGACAAGAGAGGATAAACGATGGCCAAGAATCCTAAGATTCTGTCGATTGTGCTTGCAGGCGGTGAGGGGACCCGTCTGATGCCGTTAACCCGAGATCGGGCCAAGCCCGCTGTCCCCTTCGGAGGCGTATACCGCCTGATTGATTTCCCGCTCAGCAATCTGGTGAATTCAGGGTATCGCCAGGTGGTGGTGCTGACGCAGTACAAGTCCCACTCGCTCGATCGTCATATCTCCCAAGTGTGGCGATTCTCCCCCTTGCTGGGTTCGTACGTCTCCCCTGTGCCGGCGCAGCAGCGACTCGGCAAGCACTGGTACCTCGGTTCGGCGGATGCCATCTACCAGACCATCAACATCATTGAGGACGTTCAGCCTGACATCGTGGTCATCGTCGGTGCCGATCACGTCTACCGCATGGACTTCGAGCAGATGGTGCAGCAGCATATCGAATCCGGCGCGGAATTCACCGTCGCCGGCATCCGCCAGCCCATTGAGGAATCGAAGCAATTCGGCGTTATTCAAGTGGATCCCGATCATCCGAACATGATCAAGAACTTCGAGGAGAAGCCCGCCTCCACCACCGGCCTGCCCGACAACCCGAGCCAGATCCTGGCTTCCATGGGCAACTATGTGGCCAACACCAAGGCGCTGTTCGAGGCTCTGGCGCTCGACGAGAAAGCCGCAGACACCAAGCACGATATGGGCGGCGACATCGCCCCCTACTTCGCGTCGCGCAACGAAGCCGGTGTATACGACTTCAATTCCAACGAGATTCCTGGTGCCACGGCCACCGATCACGCATACTGGCGTGACGTGGGTACCATCAAGCAGTTCTACGATGCGCACATGGATCTGATCGCCTATGTGCCTGAGTTCAACCTGTACAACCAGGATTGGCCGATCTACACGATGTCCGGCAACCTGCCGCCGGCCAAGTTCGTGCACGCCGGCCGTGACCGCCTCGGACACGCCACGGATTCGATTGTCTCCCCCGGTGTGATCGTCTCCGGTGGCGAGGTGCACCACTCCGTGCTCTCCCCCAACGTGCGCATCCACTCCTGGGCCCAGATCGTGGACTCCGTGCTGTTCGACGGTGTGATCATCAACCGCCGCGCACGCGTCTACAAAGCGATTCTCGACAAGAACGTGGTACTCACCGAGAACTCCACGGTCGGCATCGATACCGAGCACGATCTGGCACGTGGCTTCACGGTCACTCCGGATGGCATCACCGTAGTGCCGAAGAACACCATCGTCGATGACTGATTGACGGCATCATAGTATGCAAAGGCCCCGCGATATGATTCGCGGGGCCTTTGCATATCTCAGTTTACTGAACTGGTATCGCTCTGTGGCAGCTGAGCCGAATTCAATCAGTACTGCGGCATGTTGTCGAAGTTGAATCCAAGGGCCGCGAGTTGGTCGCGCCCCTCAGGAGTGATGCGATCCATGGTCCAACGGGGATCCCACGTCCAATCGATGCGGAATTCCTCGACCAGACCGGCCAGCGTGGATGCGCATTCGTCTTCGATGAGGTCAGTAAGCGGGCACGCGGGCGTGGTCAGCGTCATCGTGATGATGGCACGGCCGAGTTCGTCGATCTCAATGCCGTACACCAGACCGAGGTCGATGACGTCGATGCCCAACTCCGGGTCGATGACCTGATGCAACGCCTCACGTACATCCTCTGCGGTGGCGCGCCCGATATCGTCCACGGCCTTCAACGGAATGTCATTGCCGTCCGACTTGTCGGGCTCGTCCGAGCACCCGCAGGCACCGTGATGGTTGCCACAGGCGCAGGTGTCATCATCATGATCGGCAGGCTCAACCGGATGTCCGTTCGGGAATCCCTTGGCCAATGCAGGGTTCATCATCACGCGGCGCGAGGCCTCCTCGTCCTTCAGCACGTCATTGACGGCGTCGAAGATGGACGGCTGCGGTTCGGGAACCAGATTGTTGTCGGTCATAGCTACCTCAGTTCTTTGCGGCAAGGGCTTTGGCGATGGAATCCTTCAGCCCCTCCCAGCCTAGCAGAGCGCATTTGATACGCATAGGGTATTTGGAAACGCCTTGGAACACAACGGCATCGCCCAATTTGTCTTCCAAAGCCTCATCGTTCAGGCCGGCGCCGCGTGATTCCATGAGCTTATGGAACACCTGCTCCAATCCCATGGCCTCTTCCACGGTTTTGCCGTCCACGAGATCCACCATCACGGACAGACTGGCCTGGGAAATCGAACAGCCGTGGCCGTCCCATACCAGACGCTTGATGGTGTGGGACTCGTCATCGGACACCTCCACGTGGACGGTGGCCTCATCACCGCATGTGGGGTTGAACTGATGCGATTCACCGGGAGTGCAGTACTCGTGGGTGGCGCGAACCGTCGTATTGGCAACGGCCTCACCGGATTGCTCCGTTGCAGCATCAGGAGCGAACGACTCCTTGCCGTGCGGATGCTTGGAAGCCTCAAGAATGACCTCCTGATACATCTGCTCGAGTTCGTCTCCGCTCATGCCGAAATCACTCATAAATGCAACTACTCCACTTCAAAGAACTTACGGATGCCTTGTGCCGCCTCGACCAATGTCTGGGCGTCCTCGACGGAATTGTAGACGCCGCTCGAGGCTCGGTTGGACGCATACAGGCCGAAATGACGGTGAACCGGCTGAGCGCAGTGGTGTCCGACACGGATGGCGATGCCCTGTGCGTCGATGTACTGGCCCACATCATGCGGATGCACGCCCTTGACGTCGAACGCCACAGTGCCGATACGGTTCACATTCTCACGCGGGCCCAGGATACGGATGCCATCGATGTCGCCGAGCTTGAGCAGTTCGGCGGCGATGGTCCGCTCATGTGCCTCGATGTTCTCAAGGCCGATGTTCATCATCCATTCGGCTGCCACGCCTGCGGCGACCACCTGAGACACCGGCTGAGTGCCGGCCTCGAAGCGTGCCGGCGGGGCCATGTACTGCGCCTCATGGTCCATGTAGGCGAGTTCCACCATGGAACCGCCAAAGTTGGCCGGCGGCAGCGCCTCGAGCAGTTCGCGCTTGCCGTACAGAAAGCCGACGCCGGTCGGGCCGTACATCTTGTGCGCGCTCCATGCCGCAAAATCGACATCCAGCGCATGGAAATCGACTTTGAGATGAGGCACGGACTGGCATGCGTCCAGAATGAACACGGCACCCACAGCGTGCGCGCGCTTGATGATGGGTGCAATATCGGTGATGGCTCCGGTCGTATTGCCCACATGGGTGACGGCGACCACCTTAGTGCGCTCGGTGATAACCTCATCGAGATTGTCGGTGCGCACGCGACCGTCCTCGGTCAGATCGATCCACTTGAACGCGGCCCCGGTGCGGTAAGCCAGTTCCTGGAACGGGAGCAGCACGGAATGATGTTCCGCACGGGAGACGACAATCTCATCACCGGGCTTCAGAGCGAAGCGCTTGGCCGCCTCTCCCCCGCGCCCGAGGGACGCATTGCCGAACGCGGTGGCCAATAGGTTCAAGCCGGCGGTGGCACCACCGGTGACCACAATCTCCTCCTCGCCTTCGGCGGCGTTCGCACCGACCAGCTTGGCGACCTTGGCGCGGGCCTCCTCGAAGGCCATCGTGCTGCGGGCTGCCAACTCGTGTGCGCCGCGGTGCACGCCGGCGTTGATGGTGCGATAGAAATCGGCCTCGGCGTCAATCACCGCGTTCGGCTTCTGCGAGGTCGCCGCGGAATCCAGATACACCAGCGGGTGCCCGTGGATCCGCTGATCCAGAATCGGGAACTCACCCCGAATCGCCTCAAAATCAACCATTATCATTCCCCTTCGTTGTGCTGTGCTTTCCCGTTCCGTTTATACTGACCGTGGGTCGGTAGGGGTGTGTTGCTCGACACGCTCCAGGCCGCTCAGGCCAAGTCCTTACGGTCGAGCAACACACCCCTACCAACCCACTCATCGTAACGATATTTCCATAGGGAGCGTGCGGACCGAATATGCTGTTGCCGGGCGTAAAGCTTGACCCGAGCGGCCTGGAGCGGTCCCGGCAACAGCATATTCGGTCCGCACGCGGTCAGAGTGCAATATCAGGCTAGGCCAGCGCGGATTCGGAATCGGCACCTTCAGGCAGGTAGGCGTCGTAGCCGTGCTCTTCAAGCTCGTCGGCCAGCTCCGGACCACCGGTCTTGACGAAGTGGCCATCAGCGAACACATGCACGATGTCCGGCTTGATGTACTTCAGGATTCGCGTGTAGTGCGTGACCATGAGGATGCCGAACTGGTTGGCTTCCTTGGCACGGTTCACACCTTCGGATACGATGCGCAGGGCGTCGACGTCGAGTCCCGAATCGGTCTCGTCAAGGATGGCGAACTTCGGCTTGAGCAGTTCGAGCTGCAGCACTTCGGCGCGCTTCTTCTCACCGCCGGAGAAGCCTTCATTGACCGAACGGGTGGCGAACTTCGGATCCATCTTGAGACGCTTCATGGCTTCGGACAGGTCCTTGGCCCACTGGCGGATGCCCGGTGCCTCGCCATCGATCTCGGTCTTCGCGGTCCGCAGGAAGTTGGTCATGGAGACGCCCGGCACTTCCACCGGATACTGCATGGCCAGGAACAGGCCTGCCTTGGCGCGCTCATCCGGGGTCATCTTGAGGATGTCCTGTCCGTCGAGCAGCGCTTCGCCGGAATCGACCACATACTTGGGATGGCCGGCGAGCGTGTACGCCAATGTGGACTTGCCGGAACCGTTCGGTCCCATGATGGCATGCGTCTCACCGGAGTGGACGGTCAGGGTGGCACCCTTGAGAATCTGCTTGGTGCCTTCCTTGGTCTCCACATGAACGTGAAGATCCTTGATTTCGAGTGTTGACATGTTGTGCTCCTAATAACGTGTGTTCGTAACTTGCAGCCGGGGCTTACTTGTCTTCGAGGACCTGCGCCACGGCTTTGTTCTCGCCACGTGCGAGGCGGCGATCGATGACATCCATCAGATGTTCGGAGATGGCGGGGATGCCGATCTCCTCCACGAGTTCGCCGAAGAAGCCTCGTACCACGAGCTTGCGGGCATCGGCTTCGGGAATGCCGCGGGACTCGAGGTAGAACAGCTCCTCATCATCGAAACGGCCGACCGAGGAGGCGTGGCCTGCACCGATGATGTTGCCGTTCTCGATCTCGAGGTTCGGTTCGGAATCGGCGATGGCTCCCGGCGTCAGCACGAGGTTGCGGTTGAGCTCGTAGGAATCGGTGCCGGGGCGCTGTGGCTGAATCAGCGCGTTGCCCACCCATGTGGAGTGCGCGCCCTTGCCATCCAAGGCACCCTTGTACACGACGCGTGACTTGCAGTCGGGATGGTTGTGAACCACCATCGTGCGGTGCTCGATATGCTCGCCGGGATCGACGAAGTAAATGCCGAGCATGTTGAGGTCGCCCTGCTCGCCACCGAAATCCTGGTCCATGCGGATGCGCACGATGTCGCCGCTCAGTGTCACCACGGAATGGCGCAGGGACGCGCCCTCGCCTACGTGGATGCGATGGTTGCCCACATGCTTGGCGGTTTTCGCCCATTCCTGAATGAAGGTGGTGGAAACATGGGAATCCCTGCCCGTGGTGATTTCAACGCCTTCGGCCAGACGCGCATCGCCGTCATGCTCGATGACGACATCGGCATGCGCACGGTCTGCTGCGGCGATCACCAGATGGAACGCGTCGAGGTCCTCCCCCGCGCCATGCACCTTGACCAGCACCGGCTGAGCGATTTCACCTTCCAATTCAAGAATGGTGGCGGTGGCACCGGACTCCCATTCCACAGCGGAGACTCGGTCATTCGGCTTGGACACCGTGCCGGACAGGCCTTCACCGAGCTTCGTCTGCGTAAGCTTGACGCCTTCGACCAGCGGCGATCCATCAATCATCGAAACTTCGATCTGTGTTTCGCCTGACGGCTTGAACACGTTGAAGAACTCACTGATGCGTTCGATGGGCGTGTATCGCCATTCATCCTGCTTGCGGTCGGGTTCAGGGTAGTCGTTCGCGTCGAACGAGCGGACGGCGTGGTCGACCGAAGACGGCATGGCCGCCGGAACCGCATACGGGTCATTGGGATCCGCCACCGGAATGTTGATTTCCTTGACGGGTGTTGTTGTATCGGCCATTGCTATCAGCCCACCGATCCTTCCATCTGAAGTTCCACAAGTCTGTTGAGTTCAAGCGCGTATTCCATCGGCAGCTCGCGGCTAATCGGCTCCACGAAGCCGCGCACGATCATGCCCTGCGCCTCCTCTTCGGTGAGTCCTCGACTCATCAGGTAGAAGAGCTGGTCTTCGGAGATCTTCGAAACGGTGGCCTCATGCGCCATGGAGACGTCGTCCTCACGCACATCCACATGCGGGTAGGTGTCAGAGCGGGAGAAATCGTCGACGAGCAGTGCGTCACACACCGTGGAGTTGGACGAACCCTCCGCGCCCTTGACGATCTTGACGAGACCGCGATAGGCGGAACGACCTCCACCGCGGGAGATGGACTTCGCCACGATGGTGGAACTGGTGTGCGGGGCGAGATGGATCATCTTCGCACCGGTGTCCTGATATTGGCCCTTGCCGGCGAAACCAAGCGACATGGTAGAGGCCTTCGCATACGGCTCGGCGAGTATGCAGGCCGGGTATTTCATGGTGGCCTTGGAACCGATGTTGCCATCCACCCATTCCATCGTGCCGCCCTCGCGTACATAGGCACGCTGGGTGACGAGGTTGTACACGTTGTTGGACCAGTTCTGCACGGTGGTGTACCGCACGCGGGCGTGCTTCTCGACGATGATTTCGACGATGGCGGCGTGCAGTGAATCCTCGGACCAGATCGGTGCGGTGCAGCCTTCCACGTAATGCACGTAGGAGCCTTCATCGGCGATAATCAGCGTACGCTCGAACTGGCCCATGGCCGGCGTATTGATACGGAAGTAGGCCTGCAGCGGGATGTCGACATGCACGCCCTTCGGCACATAGACAAACGAGCCTCCAGACCATGCGGCGGTGTTCAACGCACCGAACTTGTTGTCCTCCGGAGGTACGACGGTACCGAAATACTTGCGCACCAGGTCGGGATATTCGCGCACCGCGGTATCGGTGTCGACGAAGATCACGCCTTTGTTCTTCAGATCTTCCTGGATGGAATTGTAGATCACCTCGGACTCGTACTGAGCAGCCACGCCTGAGACCAGACGCTTCTTTTCTGCCTCGGGAATGCCGAGACGGTCATAGGTGCTGCGGATGTCGTCGGGCAGTTCCTCCCAGGTCTTGGCCTGCTTGTCAATGGGCTTGACGTAGTACTTGAAATCGTCCGCGTTGAAGCCGGACAGATCCACACCCCACTTGGGCATGGGCTTGTCCAGAAAAGCCTTGAAGCCGCGCAGTCGCATATCGAGCATCCACTGCGGCTCTCCCTTGTCGGCGCTGATGGCTCGGACCACATTCTCGTCGATGCCTCGTTTGGCGGCCTCACCGGCCGCATCGGAATCATGCCAGCCATAGCTGTAATCGCCGAACTGGCTGATGATCTCGTCATCCTTTTTGATCTTGTCCTCGTTGACGCGTGAACGGTCGGCCACGTACTGGCTCATCTCCACGTCAGCGGCGGCGTTTGGCGCTGTGTTTTCGCTCACCATCCTGCCTTCCTTGTTGCTCAATATCCTACGTAAACCTAACAGAACCCGTGTCTAAACACCACTGCCCACACTGCATATTGGCTGTGCGCTGACGTGATGTGCGGCACATGGCATGCCACACATAATGACAGGCCCGCTATGGAATGCCATAACGAGCCTGTCCGGCTTAACGGTATACCCGCTGGATACACCGCACATGATAGTCCAGAGGATTACAGTTGCACGTGCACGCTGGTGCCCATCAGACACCAATCGTAGAACCAATCGGACACATCCCATCCGATGCCCACGCAGCCGTGGGAGATGTTGTTCATGCCGGCGATGGTGGCGTCGCTGGTGAAGCTTGACTTGGCGATACGGTGAATTGCGCAGCCGTCCTTGGAGAAGTAGTTGACATCGCCCACGCCCTTGACGCTCCAAGTCGAGGTGCTGCCGTCGGAGAGCTTGACGCTGCCGCTCATGTCCTGGGTCGGATACTTGAGCCAGACCTTGAAATCACCGGTAGGGGTGCACAGATCGCCTTCGCACACACCCGTGGTCGGATTGTTGTCCTCGCCCACGGAGGCATGGAAGGTCTTGATCTCCTGGTCGTTTTCGTATACATGGACGAGACGGTCGGACAGATCAACGACAACGTGACGTTTGGTCTTCTTGGTCTGCATTGGATCCACAGTGCCCTCGACGCTTACAGAGCCGCTTCCCTTGGCAAGAGCCTCGACCGCATCGTTGCCGACACTGCCATCGGCACCGGTGGTGATGGTGACACCGTCATGGCCTTCCTTGATGACTTTCAGTTCGTCGCCGTCATTGTTGACGATGACCTCACGGTCTTCCCGGCTGGTCTGGAAAGTGGGCTTGATTGACTGATCGTAATACTGCTGAATCTTGTTCGCATCGAACACCACGTATCCGTTGCGGGTCTCCCCGGAAGCGAGCTTGCCGTTCTTGTTGGCATCGACACGCATGGATGCAGCCAACGCCCGTGCATCGACGGAAGCAATCTGATGGTCGCCGATCTTGATAGCCACCGGGTTCTTGATGAGATTGTCAAGTGTGGACTTGGCGTCATTCGCGACGGTGTCGGTGATCTGTGGATCCGTGCTCTTCAATGAGACCTCTACGGTTGGGGAGGAATCATTGCCGAGCGATTTGATCGAAGCCACTGCGGCTTCAGCCACAGGCTTGGCGTCCAGGCCCTTGCCCGGCTGGCCAGGCACCACATCGAAGGCGTTCTTATCCGCGTTGAGATTCACCGAAGCATCGATGGGCTTGACCTCATCGACGCCGAGCTTGGAGTTCAAGGTGGTGCTATTCGCAGCCGAGACGCTAGCAGGAGCTACATCCACGTTCTTCTTGACCCAAAACGCATACTGCTGCCACCATGCACTATCGCGCTTGGCGTTGACCACATCGGAGGCTATCGCATCGGAATCAACACTCAGCCCGAGATCCTTGAGGGAGATTTTGGCGGTCTTGCCTTCATAGGAAGCGGTCACCGTGGTGTTGCTCACCGCATCATCGATCTGTGCGGCGATATGGCTCTTGCTCTGCCCCATGACCGGATTGCCCCACAGGGTGGCGCCGGGAAGAGCGTGCGATTGGAAGAACCAGAACCCACCACCGCATACTGCGCCCAGCACCGCCACGACACCCAGCACAATCCACGGCCAGACGTGGCGCTTCCGCGGCTTGACGCGGATGGCATGCTCCGCAACGCCGTTCACCGGTGGCTGCACGACGTCAAAAGGCGCGAAGACCGCCGTCGTCTCACCATCGCTCACAGACTTGGCGATACCGGGCTGCGATATGCCCACCGGCTGTCCAAAGTTATCGGTCATGTGACTATTACACACTCTCTCGTTGGTTGTTCCCCGTGCTTATGCACTTGACGCCATTATGCCCTATCCCCGTGAACATGCAGAGGCATCGGCCTCTTCTCCACCTTCAGCGCATATGACCTTGCTCACATATATGCAAAAACTCTCGCTGGTGGCACCCAGTGAGAGTTTTTGCAACATAGCGTTACGCCAATGGTGTTCAGCCGTTCAGCTGCGAGCTTCCTTGTGGTCGAGCGCGGCCTTCACCAGACCGGCGAACAACGGATGCGGCTTGGTCGGACGGGACTTGAACTCCGGGTGGGCCTGGGTGGCCACGTAGAACGGATGCACATCCTGCGGAAGCTCGACGAACTCGGTGAGCTCGCCGTCCGGGCTTTGGCCGGAGATGCGCAGGCCGCCTTCGCGCAGCCGGTCCTTGTAGGCCACGTTGACCTCGTAACGGTGACGATGGCGTTCGGTGACGTGCGTTGTACCGTACAACTCAGCGACCAGGGAGCCCTCCTCCAGCTCAGCCGGATAGGAGCCCAGACGCATGGTGTGGCCCATATCACCCTTACCGGCCACAATGTCCTTCTGCTCCTCCATGGTGGCGATTACCGGATTGGCGCAATCAGGCTCGAACTCGGTGGAGTTGGCGTCCTCGATGCCCAGCACGTGGCGGGCGTATTCGATGACCATGGACTGCAGGCCAAGGCACAGACCGAGTGCCGGAAGGCCGTTCTCACGGGCGAACTTCAGCGCTCCGATCTTGCCTTCGATGCCACGGATGCCGAAGCCACCGGGAATCACGATGCCATCGATGTTGTCGAGGGCTGCGGCCGCACCTTCGGTGGTCTCGCAACGGTCTGCGGCGACCCACTTGACGTTGACCTTGGCCCAGTTGGCGAAGCCGCCGGCCTTGATGGCCTCGGTGACCGACAGGTAGGCGTCCGGCAGGTCGATATACTTGCCGACAATGGCGATATTCACCTCATGCTTGGGGTGATGGACGCGCTCGAGCAGGTCGGCCCATTCGTCCCAGTCGACGTCGTGGAACGGCAGACCGAGCTCACGCACCACATACGCATCGAGCCCCTCGTTGAAGAGGATCTTCGGCACATCGTAGATGCTCGGCGCGTCCACGCAGTTGACCACACCTTCCTCGTCCACGTCGCACATCAGGGAGATCTTGTCCTTGATGGACTTGTTGAGCGGACGGTCGGAACGCAGCACCAGCGCGTCCGGGGAGATGCCCAATTGACGCAGCATCATCACGGAGTGCTGGGTCGGCTTGGTCTTGAGCTCATGCGCCGCGGAGATGTAGGGCACCAGGGAGACGTGCACGAACATGCAGTTCTCCGGGCCGAGGTCGCGGCGCACCTCACGGGCCGCCTCCAGGAAGGGCTGGGATTCGATGTCGCCCACAGTGCCGCCGATCTCGGTGATGATCACATCGACGTCATCGGATGCCTGGGCGCGCATGCGGGACTTGATTTCGTTGGTGATGTGCGGGATGACCTGCACGCACTGGCCGAGGTATTCGCCGGCGCGCTCCTTGCGCAGCACCTCCTGATAGATCTGGCCGGTGGTGACGTTCGCCTTCTGACTCAGGAACACATCGAGGAAGCGTTCGTAGTGGCCGATGTCGAGATCGGTCTCCGCACCATCCTCTGTCACGTACACCTCACCGTGCTGGAACGGGTTCATCGTGCCGGGGTCCACATTGATGTACGGATCAAGCTTCTGCTGCAGCACGTGAATGCCACGGCTGCGCAGCAGACGTCCGAGGGAAGATGCGGTCAGGCCCTTGCCGAGGGAGGAAACAACGCCACCGGTAACGAAAATATGCTTGGTAACGTGCTCTTGGGAATTGCCATGTGTTCTTCTAACCATGGAATTTCACTGTATCATCCGCACGTGACCCGGCGTGTTCGCCCCTGGCCGCCCACAAGCCACACACACATGCGCCATCCACAAACCATCGTCCAAGCTCACCAAGGAAGAACAATCGATGCACATGATTCAGCAGACACGCTCACTGACCGATGATGTGAGCGACAGCCTCGAGCGCCAGTTTGTAGCCGTAGAAGCCCATTCCCGTGATGGTGCCGGTGGCGACTGGGGAAATCACGGAACGCTTGCGGAATTCGTCGCGCGCCGAGGGGTTGGAAATGTGGACCTCCATCAATGGCAGACCCGCGTCGCCGACCATGTGGGCTGCGTCGGCGAGCGCGTACGAGTAGTGTGTGAAGGCCGCGGGATTCATCACCACCGGCGTCTTCTCGTCGGCGGCCTGATGCATCCAATGCACCATCTCGGCCTCATTGTCGGTCTGGCGCACCTCGACTTCAAGACCCAGTTCAGCGCCCCACTGCGTGCACAGGCGACGCAGTTCCTCGAGGTCCTGACGGCCATAGACATCGGGCTGACGCACTCCGAGACGTCCGAGATTCGGACCGTTGACGACGATGACCTTGGTGAATTCAGTGGACATGTTATTCTCTCCCTCCGCCCCTTCGGGGCACCTCCCTCGGCAGAGGGAGACAGTACCAATGACATCCCAATGACGCCGATGCCATCAATCAATGATACGAAACGATAATGCGAAACAATGAGGGCGAGGTGCTGATGCGACCATGATATCGACGCATCAGCACCACCACACCGTCAGTGTTGGATGCGACGGAAGGCTTCTTCTACGGCATCGGCGGGCGGATTGTCTAGATGCACTACATGGCCGATGGAATCAAGCACCACAAAGCGCAACTTGTTGCCGCGAGCCTTCTTGTCGCGATGCATCAATGCAAGCACGTCCTCGAACGAGCCGCCATTCCACGAGATCGGCAATCCCAACGCGGAGAGCAACGCACGATGGTAATCGACCAGATCCTGATCGATGTACCCCAGCAGATGAGCCAGCTCCGCGGCATACACCATGCCCACGGCCACGGCATTGCCATGACGCCAGCGGAAGTGCTCCAGCTTTTCGATGGCATGGCCCAGCGTATGCCCATAGTTGAGGAATTCGCGCAGTCCCTTTTCCTTCAAATCGGAGGAGACATGGTAGGCCTTCACCCGAACAGTACGTTCAATGAGCTCCGCCACGGTCTCTTCAAGCGGGGAGCCCAAAAAAGCCTGTCCATCGAAAAGCCGGAGTTCATCCGCATGCCGCTCCAAGATATGAAGAATCTCGGGATCGCGGATGAAACCGGATTTCGCTACCTCGCCGAGTCCTTCAATGAAGATGTCGTTGGGCAGAGAGGACAATGTGGTGGTGTCCGCCAGCACGCCGGCCGGCGTATAGAAGGAACCTACCAGATTCTTGCCCTGCTGCGTATTGATGCCGGTCTTGCCTCCCGTGGAGGCATCGACCATGGCCAGCAGCGAGGTCGGGCAATTGACGTATCGGATGCCGCGCATCCAAGTTGCTGCCACGAAGCCCGCCAAATCAGTGGCTGCACCTCCCCCGAGGCCCACCACGGCATCGGAGCGAGTGAACCCTTCGTCACCCAGCCGTTCCCATATGCCGTTCGCCACTGTGATGGTCTTGCCCGGTTCCGCATCGGGAATCACGATATCCGATACCTCATAGCCGCCTTGACGCAACAGCGTACGCGCCCGATCGGAATGCCGTTGCACAGGTTGCGTGTGGATGAGCGCGATCTTGGCCGGCTTTGGACCCAGCACATCCGCCAATCGGTTCATCGCACCTTCACCGATGACCACATCGTATGGATCGATAGCTGCACCTTCAACATGAACTGCTCGTTGGGAAACCATATCTATCACTTTCTTGGCGGCACCTTGCGGCGTCAGACCATGGGTATGCACATGGACGTTGGATACCTCGCGGAATACCGGGTCACGTTGTGCGTGGAGCTTCTTCCAACGGGCGTTGGCGTCGCCGTTGAGCATCGGCCTGCCGCCACCGCGATTGGCGCGTTCCATGGCCTCACGCGGATCGGCGTCCAAATAGACGACCTTGCCGCCATGTCTGATGTACGAGGCGAGTTCCCGTTGGGTGGATGGCGTCATAGGTGCTCCCCCTCCGAGGGAGAACACACCTTCGAAATCCGCAAGCACGTCGGCGATGACATCCGCTTCGACCTCGCGAAAGGCCGGTTCACCGTATCGGTCGAAATAATCGGGGATCTTCATGCCGACCTCGTGCTCGATCTCGATATCGGCATCGATGAACGGGAGCCGCAGCATATGGGCGACTTCCTTGCCGACACGGGTCTTGCCCGCACCCATCATGCCGATGATCACTGCGTAGGGGCGTGATGACATATTCAGCTCTCCCACGAATCAGCGCATATGCTCAGGCCACGAGGCAAGGTATGCCTCCATGTTGCGACGTGTCTCCTCGACGCTGTCGCCGCCGAACTTATCTAGTGCGTACTGGGCGATGGTCAGACGGACCATCGCCTCTGCGACAACGGCCGCCGCAGGAACCGCGGTGCTGTCGGAACGCTGGTTGATGGCCTTCGCGGCCTCGCCGGTAAGCACGTCCACAGTACGCAAGGCCTTCGGAATGGAGGGGATGGGCTTCATGGCACCGCGTACACGAATCACCTGTCCGTTGGACATGCCGCCTTCGATGCCGCCGGCACGGTTGGACAGACGGCCGATGCGCCCGTCTGCGTTGACGACGATCTCATCATGCGCCTGGGATCCGGGGCGTTCGGCTTCGAGGAAGCCATCGCCAATCTCCACGCCCTTGAACGCCTGAATGCCCATGATCGCACCGGCCAGTGCCGCGTCAAGCCTGCGATCGGATTCCACATAGGTGCCGATACCTGCCGGCACGCCGTAGGCAAGCACTTCCACCACACCGCCGAGCGTATCCGCAGCACGCTTCGCCTCGTCAATGCGTTCGATGATACGGCTTTCCGCGTCCTTGTCGAGGGTACGCACCGGAGACGCATCCAAAGCGGCGACATCATCGGGAGTGGGCAACGGTGCATCGGCATCGACGTGCACGCCACCGAGCGCCACGACATGCGACACCGTGCGGATGCCGAACGCCTGATCAAGGAACTGGCTGGCCACCTCACCCAATGCCACACGAGACGCGGTTTCGCGCGCGCTGGAGCGTTCCAGCACCGGACGCGCGTCATCGAATCCGTACTTGCGCATACCGGTGAGATCGGCATGGCCAGGGCGCGGGCGGCTCAAAGGCGCGTTGCGTCCCTCCCGAGGCAATTCATGATCGAGTGCGTCGGCGCTCATCACTTCGGTCCACTTCGGCCATTCGGTGTTGGCGATCTCGATGGCCACCGGGGAGCCAAGTGTCAATCCATGGCGCACACCCGTCAGGAGACGCACCTTGTCCTGCTCGAATTTCATGCGTGCGCCGCGCCCGTATCCCAGACGCCGACGCGCCAAGGCTGAGACGATATCATCGGTGCTGATACGGATGCCAGCGGGCAGTCCTTCGATCATGGCCACCAGAGCCTCTCCATGAGACTCCCCCGCCGTCTGCCAGCGCAACATAGCAATCCCTCTCGTTCATTGGTCAATAACTAGGGGATAATGGTAAGCCATGCCGTACCTGTTCACTCTTCCCGGTCTGCTATGTGAGCTTGCGTTGTCCATTGTGGACATACGCACGAGACGGGTGCCGTTGCCTTGGGTGGGTGCCGGCTCGCTGCTTCAGATGATTGCCGTATTCGTGTATGGCGTGATGTCCAACGACCTGTTCGTCCTGTTGCAGGCGGTCCTGTTCACCGCCCTGTGCTGCGTGATCCAGCTCGCCCTGGCATTGCTCGTGCCTAAATCACTGGGATTCGGTGACGTGACTGCATTGGTGCCCGCGGGCTTGGCCGTAGGCATGCTCGGACTGCTCCCAGTGGTGGTCTGGTGGCTCGCCATGGGAGTGTTGGGAATCGGCTGGATCATGCTGTGGCTGCGTTTCGACTCTCGACGCTCCGCATCGGATCATGCCGGCAAGGTGCCGTATGTGCCGGTGATCGCGCTCGGGGCCGTTCTGGCGATTGTCGCTCATATGGTCATCGGATAGAAGTCGTCGGGATAGAAAAGAGCATAAGGATTCTCCTCTAACCCACATGCAACGTTATTGGCCGTTTTCGGCTTGCCACTGACGCAGTTCGGCGACGTTCTTGTCATGTTCCTCGGCGGTGACGGCGAACTTGGTCTCGCCGGTGTCAAGGTTCACCGTGCAGAAGTACAGCCAGTCACCTGATTCCGGCTTCAATGCTGCCTGGATGGCGTTGTCGCCGGGATTGCTGATGGGAGTAGGCGGCAAGCCGGCGATTTTGTAGGTGTTATACGGATTCGACCCGTCTTCGAGCATTGTCGTGGTCACATCCGCGGGTTGGACATTGTTGCCGTATGCCACTGTGGAATCCATGCCCAATGACATTCCCTGCGCCAGACGGTTCTCGATGACCCGCGTCACCTTGGCGTAATAGTCGGCCTTGTTCACCTCGGCCTCGGCAATGGATGCGATGATCATCACACGTTCGCGGTCGGTTCCGGAAGGAACACCCAATTCATCGAGTTTGGCGATGCGCTTATCGACCATGGCCTTGAGGATGTCCGATGCGCTGCCCATCGACTTGACGTTGTATGTGCCGGGCTCAAGCCACCCTTCAAAACTGCCGTTCGCCTCCGCCGGCAGAATACCCTCTCCCTTGGCGTTGACAATGGCATCGAAATCGCTCTGCGCGAAGCCGGACAACGTGACGGCATCGGCGATGACCGCGCTGAGCCGCTCGCCCGGCCTGACTTCCAGGAAGCCCGCCGCCTTTGAGGCATCGGTGAGGATGGAAAGCGCCTGCGAGGCGGCCATGTGCTTCTTCAGCGTGAAGGTTCCGGGATACAGTTTGGAATCATTCGCGCTGACCAAACTGGTGAAGGCTTCGGCGGATTTGATGACTTCCGCCTTCAACAGGCCATCGGCAATCTCCACCGCTCCTTGACCTTCTTCAACGGTAAAGGACACTTCCCCATATCCAGGACCAGGATAATCCTCAATGGCGGTATTGGCTTGACTGTTGCTGTCACGGATCTCATGCAGCTTCTCGATGCCGAAATAGAGGCCACATGCCACAAGCGCTATGACGACAACGACCGCGATGATTGTTCCAATGGCCCGATTATGACGCCGACGCCGACGCTTGCGCATCTCACGGCGAGATTTCGGCGGCTGAGGCGGTTCCCCCGCGGGCGCCGCTCCGGTTCCATGTTCAACCCACTGCGTGTTTTCATCAAAGAAATCATGAATGCTGTCTGACATGAAACCGTACCTCATTGTTTCCCGGCACGGTCGAGTGCCGTCTGCAAAATCACCACTGCCGACTGCTGATCGACCAAGGGTCTGTGCTTCTTCGAGGATTTGTTCGCCTCGAATAACTGGCGATGCGCACTGACCGTAGTCAATCGTTCATCAACGAATAGTACTTGAGGAACCTGATACCGCGCCGACGCATCAGGATGCAAGGTCTGCAAGCGCTTTTCCAGATTCGCAGCCCAGCGACGGGCCTTTTTCGCGCTTTTCCCTTCGGTACCGTCCATCTGCAACGGCAATCCCACGACCACATGGGTGACGTGCTCGTCCTCAATCACATCGATCACGTCGTCGATGGCATAGAAATAATCACCGGCAACGTAAATATCGCCGGCCGGGTGTGCAAAGGTCAGCTCCGGGTCGGACAGTGCCAGTCCGACCCGGGCATTACCCAAATCAACGCCTAGCCAAACCACAGGCGTCAGGCTTTCTGCGCCTCGTGCTTCAACGCCTCGAGCGCTTCATCGATCTTGGACGGGTCCGCACCGCCACCCTGGGCGAAGTCCGGCTTGCCGCCGCCGCCACCGCCGAGGATCTTGGATGCGCCGCGCACCAGATCGCCGGCCTTGATGCCGGCCTTACGGGCGGCATCGTTGGTGGCCACAGCGACCATCGGCTTGTCATCCTCATTCACACCGGCGAGGGCCACAATCGCAGGAGCGTCATCACCGAGCTGGGCGCGGATATCCAGCACCGTCTTGCGCAATGCGTCGAACGTGCCGAAATGACCGACGTTCTTGACAGCGGCCTTCACCGGAGCGTTCGAGGCCTTGGCCTCGGCCACCAGAGCCGGTACGGCTGCTGCAAGCTGCCCTTCATACATGGCGGCCAGACGGCGGTCGGATTCCTTGAGCTTGGCGAGCAGCGTGTTGATACGCTCGGCAAGCTCGTCGGGACGCGCATTCAGCTTGTCGGACAGCTGGGAGACCAACGCATGCTCGCGGGCGTTGAAGTCGTAAGCCCCCTGGCCCACGACCGCGTCGACACGACGCACGCCCTGACCGATGGATGCCTCGGAGAGGATGTTGACCATGCCGATCTTGCCGACATGGTCGACGTGGGTGCCGCCGCACAGCTCGCGGCTCCATCCATCCTCGCCGATGGAGACCACGCGCACGATGTCGCCGTACTTCTCACCGAACAGGTGCATCGCGCCGAGCGCGATGGCGTCATCGAACTTCATCTCCTTGGTGGTCACGGCGAGGTTGTCGCGCAGCTTGTCGTTGACACGCTCCTCGACTGCGGAGATCACGGACTTGGCCGGGGCCTTCGACCACTGGAAGTCGAAGCGCAAACGGTTCGGAGCGTCTTCGGAACCGCGCTGGGTGGCCTGCGGGCCAAGTTCCTCGCGCAGCGCCTTGTGCACCATGTGAGTGGCGGTGTGGGAGCGGGCGATGGCGCCACGACGGTTCAGATCGATGTTGGCGTTGACTTCAGCGCCCACGACCAAAGTGCCTTCGGTCAGACGGCACTGGTGGACGATGAGGTCCTTGATCGGCTTCTGCACGTCATCGACCTCGAGCACGGCACCATCGTCGGACAGGATCTCACCCTGATCGGCGAGCTGGCCACCAGCCTCCGCATAGAACGGGGTGCGGTCGAGGATGACCTCGATGTTGGCCGGGCCCGTGACTGCCGGCACGGATCCCTTGCCCTCCTGCATGATGCCGATGACCTTGGCCCGTGCGGACATGTCGGTGTAGCCGAGGAAGTCGATGGGCTTGGCCAGGGTCTTCTTGAAGTCGTCGTAGACCGACAGGTCCACGTTGTGGCGCTTCTTCAGAGCATCGGCGCGGGCGCGGGACTTCTGCTCGGCCATGAGCTCGCGGAACTTGCCCTCATCCACCTTGACGCCCTGTTCGGCGGCCATTTCGAGGGTCAGCTCAATCGGGAAACCGTACGTGTCGTGCAGCTTGAAGGCGTCCTCACCGCTCACTTCAGGCTCGGAGGAACCGCTCTTGGCCTTGTTCACGGCCACGTCGAGGATGGTGGTACCGGTTTCCAGCGTGCGGCGGAACGCGTCTTCCTCACCGTATGCGGATTCGGACACCTCATGGAAGGTGTCGTTGAGCTCGGGGTAGCTGGCCTCCATTGCGGTCTTGGAGGTCGGGAAGAGGGTGGGGAGCACCGGCTGCGTGACGCCGAGCATGCGCATCGAACGCACAGTACGACGCAGCAGGCGGCGCAGCACGTATCCACGGCCCACATTGGACGGGCGTACGCCGTCGGACATGATCATCAGAGCGGAACGCACATGGTCGGCCACGACGCGGAAGCGCACGTCGGCGTCCGCATCCTCACCGTACTTCAGTCCGGAGAGCTGCTCGGCGGCCTCGATGACCGGGAAGACCTCATCGGTCTCATAGATGTTGTTCTTGCCCTGCATCAGGTAGGCCAGACGTTCCAGGCCTGCGCCGGTATCGATGTTCTTGTTCTCAAGCTCGCCGACGATATGCAGGTCGGTCTTGGACTTGACGTTGTCGACCTCGTAGTTCTCGAACACCAAGTCCCAGATCTCGATGTAGCGGTTCTCGTCGGCGATCGGGCCGCCTTCCTTGCCGAACTCGGGGCCACGGTCGACGTAGATCTCGGAGCAGGGGCCGCCGGGGCCGGGACCGCCGGTGGTCCAGAAGTTGTCTTCCATGCCCATCTTCTGGATGTGCTCGGGGTCGACGCCCTCGTTGATCCACAGGGAACGGGCCTCGTCATCGTCGGTGAACGTGGTCATCCACAGCTTTTCCGGGTCGAAACCGTAGCCGCCCTCGCTCTGCGGCGTGGTCAGCAGCTCCCATGCATAGTGGATGGCCTCCTCCTTGAAGTAGTCACCGAAGGAGAAGTTGCCCAGCATCTGGAAGAAGGTGCCGTGACGGGTGGTCTTGCCCACCTCGTCGATGTCGAGGGTGCGCACGCACTTCTGATTGGATGCCATACGATGCTTCGGCGGAGTCTGCTCACCCATCAGATAGGGGATGAACGGCACCATGCCGGCGATGGTGAACAGCGTGGTCGGATTCGGGGAGATCAGCGACGCCGAAGGTACGACGAGATGGTCGTGCTTGGCGAAGTAATCGAGATATCGCTTTGCGATTTCCGCAGTGCGCATGACGGGATGTACTCCTTGTTGGTTGCTGACGCAGGTGCGCCTTGGGTTAAATGGAAAGACCTTGCTTGATAGGTGAAGGATTCGGACCTGTGCGGAACGGCACCGTCGGAAGGATTCACGATGCGATGCCGTTTGAGACCGGTCAGTCGGCCTGCACGTTGTATCGGCTGTTCAACTCAGCCTCACGGGCCCGGCGTGCAGTGTTGAATTCATTGACCAGCCCTTCGAGCGTCCGCATGGGAACATTGCTCTGATCGGGGCCAAGCAGGAACTGCCGGGCCGCATCAGGAGTGTTGGCCTTGACATATGCCTGGGCTTTGGTGACTGCCACGATGCCGATGGCCACACCGACGCCGACCCAGAAGATGCGTTTGAACATCACTCCCCCTTCTGAGTGTTTCCGGTATCACCGGCTTGGGCACCGGCGTGTCCGGCCAGGAAAGACTGGGCGGTGGACTTGAGCGCATACACGGCAGATGCGATCTTGATGACAGGCTTGCCGAGGAACGAACCATACAGATCGGTCAGCGCACCGACGTTGTTGGCCGTGGTGGAGGCGGCCGCGGAAATGCGATTCACGTCCTCCAACGATTTGTTGACCTGCTTGACGGTGGTCACACCTTCATCCAGTGCGGGGATGGCGTGTTCACCGGACTCCTTGACGGTCTGCGCAATCTGATCAAACATCTTGCCAAGTCTGATCAGCGGATAGATCATGAAACCGGCCAGTACTGCGAACGCGATGGCCGCGATCAGGCCAGCGATCTCTCCGACTCCCATTGTTTCCTCCTTGAGGTCACATATACTCGCACAAGGGTAGCACTCATTGCCTATTTCTTCACGCCGCCGCACTCGAGCCCCACATCGGCACCGGGTTTACACCGGTTGTTTCACCGGCTATTTGCCATACGACATTATGGTCACGGCGTCGGCGAATGGCTTGTCGGTGTCATATTCGATCACGGTCACCGAACCGTTGGCCGGCCGTTCGCTCAGATCCAGATCGGGACCGCCGAATCGATGCGCCAGACTGAGCAGGGTGTTGCCATGAGAGATCTGCAGAACGTCGTCGCCGTCGCGAAGATGCGGATTCGTTGCGATCAGGCGGAAGGCGCCTTCCACTCGCTCCCAGTATTCCTGATCCGACTCGGCATCATGGAAGGGGTCCGCCTCTTTGAGGAAATCACGGGACGCGGCAAGGCCGAAACGCTTCACGATCTCGTTGTAGGTCTTGGCGCCATGAGGCGCGCCTGCGGCGTACCATGCCATGGACATGTCGAGGCCTTCGTAATAGCCATAGAATTGTTCACGGAAATGCATGTCCGCAATCAGTTCGGGGCGCGCGTTGCCAGCCTGCTCGTTGATGTCCAGAATCGTCTCGGCGGTCTGCTGCGCGCGTGTGGTATCCGAGCAGTATGCGGCGGCAAAGGTCAGACCCTTGAGCCGTTCTCCGGCCCTTGCGGCATCGGCGATGCCGGATTCGGTCAGCGGCGAGTTGGACCAGCCCTGAAGCCGATTGTATCGGTTGAAATAGGTCTGCCCATGGCGGACCAGATGCAGATGAAGAATCATGATGACCATGCTACGCGCCGGTGCCGCTTGGCTGCAACGATTCAGCCATGTCGTCACCTCCGATGGCGCGGTTGCGCCCTTTGCACCCGCGTTATGGCAGAATCGTTGCGGATAGGTGCCCGAAAACGCAGGAACCCCGCGCTGTTCGGCGCGGGGTTCGAGCGGTATGTCCTGGATTGTTGTTGACCAGAGGGGCCCGGATCAGCGGGCGTAGTATTCGACCACGTACTGGATGTTGACCTGGACCGGGATCTCTTCGACGGCCGGCTTGCGGGTCAGGGTGGCCTTCAGGGATGCCAGGTTCACGTCGAGGTAACCGGGGACCGCAGGCAGCACATCGCGGTGCACGCCTTCGGCAGCGATCTGGAACGGAACCATGGTCTGGCTCTTGGCCTTGACCTGAATGGTCTGGCCGGGCTTGACACGGTAGGACGGGCGATCCACGATGTTGCCGTCAACGAGGATGTGACGGTGGACCACGAACTGACGGGCCTGGGCGGTGGTGCGGGCGAAGCCGGCACGCAGCACCAGGTTGTCAAGACGGGACTCGAGGTCGATCAGCATGGCGTTACCGGTCTGGCCGGCGACGCGGGTGCCCTCTTCGTAAGCGCGGCGAAGCTGCTTCTCGGACACGCCGTACTGGGCGCGCAGACGCTGCTTCTCACGCATACGCACCGCGTAATCGGATTCGGTGCGGCGGCGGTCACGGCCGTGCTCGCCAGGAGCGTACGGACGCTTTTCGAAAATGCGCTGAGCCTTCGGGGTCAGTGCGATGCCGAGGGCGCGGGACAGGCGCACCTGACGGCGAGAACGCTGAACGTTCGTCATTTGGATTGTTCCTTCTGTCGTTATTTGAACGGAACGTCTGGCTTCAGCATGATGCCGGACGCTGAGTCGGGCCTCTCCAACGCTTCGTCGTGATCGCTCACGAGCGACCTTCATTCTCACGAACGCCGGCCGCCGACCCGTTGATGGGCTATGACTCCAGACGGCATCCGCCTTTCGGCAGACACCAAGAAAAAGATTTTACGCGCAGCCCATGGACAATGCGGCCTGCCGCGAAGGGCGCCTATTGAGAAGGTCGCTAGTAGATTGTCTCACTGATAATTGAGTACTGCATCTAGATCTCTCCCCCAGTCAGCTTCGCTGCCAGCCCCCCTCATCAGAGGGGGCCAACAACACTCAGACACATGCAAGACGGAGCGCTAGAGCTTCTCACTGGCTGAGCCGTCAAACGGGCAGCCCAGCGGGCTGACCGTAGGCGAAGTGAGCGGCCTGCCGCGAAGGGCGCCTATTGAGAAGGTCGCTAGAGCTTCTCAATAGGCGCCACACGAAGCATCAGACGTTTGACGCCGGCGGAGCCGAAATCGACGGTGATCACGGATTTGATGCCCTTGTCCTCGAGCGCGGTGACCTTCCCCAGTCCGAACTTGTCATGGCTGATCATGTCCCCCACGGCAAAATCAGCGATAGACAGGCCATTGTCCTTGCCGAGCTTGGATCCGGCACTGCCGCCAGCAGCCGCCGAGGACTTGGGGGCGACACGACGTATGGTGACCTTCCCGCCACGAGATCGTCCAAAGGAATCCGATGAGCCTGACCGGGAGCCGTATGACGATGAGCCAGACCGGGAACGAGAGCCATACGTGGAACCGCCATCACGGGAGCCATGCCACGACGAGCCGCCATAGGAGGACCCATACCGCGACCCGTAGGAGGAAACCGAACCTCGACCGCCGAATGTGGCGGAGCCACCGAATGTCGTGCCACCGAAATCGTCGTCATCCCATCCGCCGAAATCGTCTGCGAAACCGTCGGATTCCCAGCTCGAACGCATCCGTTCCACACCGGCTTCCTTACGCTTCCAGTCAATGAGCTCCTGGGGTATTTCGTCGAGGAACTGACTTGGCATCATGTCCGCGGCCTGTCCCCACTGCGAGCGCACGGCGGCGCGCGTCACATAGAGGCGGCGCTTGGCCCGGGTGATGCCCACATACGCCAGTCGCCGTTCCTCCTGCAGTTCCGTGGTGTCTTCCATCGAGCGCGAATGCGGGAAGGTGCCTTGTTCCATGCCGGTCAGGAACACCACCGGGTATTCGAGACCCTTGGCGGTGTGCAACGTCATCAGCGTCACCTTGCCTGAATCCTCCTGCTCACCGGGCAGCTGGTCGGAGTCGGCTACGAGCGCGGTGGTCTCGAGGAATTGGGAGAGCGTGGCGTCCGGCGTGTTCTGCTCGAATTCCGCGGCGGTGGACTGCAACTGGGACAGGTTTTCCAGTCGCGAGGCATCCTGCGGGTCGACGGATTTCTCCAGTTCGGCGCGAAGCCCCGAGCGTTCAAGGACCTCAGCCACGATTTCACTCGGCTTGGAATCGTGGGCACGGGTGAATTGCGAGAGTGATCCCATCAATTCGCGGAACGATTTGAGCAGGGTGGCGGTCCGGGTGGGTACGTCGTCGATCTGCTCCACATGCATCAACGCGTAGAAGAAACTGGTGCCGTGTTCGCGCGCATAGGAGAGCAGCACGCCTTCCGCACGGTCTCCGAGGCCGCGCTTGGGCACGTTGAGGATACGCCTCAGGTTCACATCGTCGTCCGGGTTCACCAACGCTTGCAGATAGGCCAGGGCATCCTTGATCTCACGACGTTCGTAGAACTTGGTGCCGCCCACCAGCTGGTACGGCAGTCCCGCGTTGATCAGCGCCTCCTCCAACGACCGGGACTGCGCGTTGGCGCGGTACATGATGGCCATGTCCGAGTATGCGATGGATTCCTCGGCATGCAGACGCGCGATTTCCCCGGCCACCCATTGGGCCTCCTGTTGAGCGTTATCCGCCGCATACCCCACGATGGGCTCGCCTTTGCCGAGCGCCGTCCATAGCTTCTTCGGCTTGCGTCCCTCGTTGTTGCTGATCACCGCGTTCGCGGCATCCAGAATGGTTTGCGTGGAGCGATAGTTCTGCTCCAGCATGATGGTCTTGGCGTTGGGGAAATCCTGTTCGAAGTCCTGTATGTTGCGGATGTCGGCACCACGGAACGCGTAGATCGACTGATCGGAATCGCCTACGACCGTAATCCAGGCAGGACCGGTTTTGCCCGCATTCGGCGCTCCCGGCACCGGCCGATCCCCCGAGTCCACGCCCGCAAGCTCGCGTACGAGCACATACTGGGCATGATTGGTGTCCTGATACTCATCCACAAGAATGTAGCGGAACCGATGATGGTAGTACTCGGCGACGGTCGGGTCGGCGCGCAGCAGCTCCACGGTCCGGCCGATCAGATCATCGAAATCAACGGCGTTGGCGAGCGCCAGACGGTGCTCGTATTCCGCATAGATCACCGCATAGATGGCTTCGAGATCGCCCACTGTGCCGAATTGGTAACCGCGCTGTCCGGGGGTGAAGTCCGGGGCGTGCAGCGCCAGATACTCCTTCCATCCAGTCAGATTGTTCTTGAGGTCGGATATATGCCCGAGGATGGAACGCGGGGTGTATCGCTTGATATCCAGATTGAATTCGGTGGCGATGATCTTAATCAGCCGCTCGGAGTCGGCGGAATCATAGATGGAGAAACCGGACTTGAGCCCTATGGATTTGCCGTCGCGTCTCAGAATCCGCACGCATGCGGAGTGGAAGGTGGACACCCACATGCGTTGGGCCACCGGTCCGATGAGCGTGGCGAGACGCTCGCGCATCTCGGCGGCTGCCTTGTTGGTGAAGGTGATGGCGAGCACCTGGCTGGGCCATGCGCCGAACTGACTGAGAATCCATGCGATACGGCGAGTGAGCACACGGGTCTTGCCGGAACCTGCACCGGCGCCGATGAGCAGCGCCTGACCGCGATATTGCACCGCCTCCGACTGCTGAGGATTGAGGTCCCCTACGAGTTCCTGGGCGCTTCGCGCTATGACTTCCGGTTCCTCGAACACCATGTACTCCCCTTTCGTGCGACATTCATATCTACCATATGCGCCGGTCAGCGTAAGCTGGTTTGCCATATCCTTCAGTTATCTGAAAACAGCTATTTCCATCTGACGCCAAGGAGGTAAACCCATTGCAGGAACTCGAGGAGCGAATCCAGGCCGAGGGCACCGTCAAACCCGGCAATGTGCTGAAAGTGGACGCGTTTCTGAACCATCAGTGCGATGTGCGTCTGTTCGACCACATGGGCGCTGAATGGGCCAGGCACTTCGCCGGCAAAACCATCACCAAGATCCTCACCATCGAGGCTTCGGGCATCGGCATCGCCTGTTGCGCGGCACGCCATTTCGGCGATGTGCCCGTGGTGTTCGCCAAGAAAGCCCAGTCCATCAATCTGGATGGCGACCAGTACACCACCACCGTGTACTCCTTCACCAAGCAGAAGGAGTTCCCGGTCATCGTCTCCAAGAAATACCTGAACCCTGGAGACCATGTTCTCCTTATCGATGATTTCCTGGCCAACGGCAAGGCGCTGCGCGGCCTGATCGAGCTGTGCGAGGAGGCCGGCGCGGTCGTCGAAGGCATCGGCATCGCAGTGGAGAAAGGCTTCCAGGGCGGCGGCGACCAGCTGCGCGCCGACGGTTATGACGTGGACTCGCTGGCCATCGTGGAGTCCATGGACCCCGAGACCGGCAAGATTGAGTTCCGCCACTGAGGGCACACGCCGGTTCGCCGGACAGCGGACCGGCGTTCGTTGACATACGAGAGAATCAAGAGAGGATATATGGAAGAGAAGAAGGATGCCGCCAAGTCGGCAGGCATTTCGATGGAGGCGCTGACTTCGCTGGATGCGCCGGTTTCGTTCTGGAAAGGTATTCCATTCGGCCTGCAGCACGTCATGGCCATGTTCGTGGCGAATCTCGCCCCGATTTTCATCGTGGCCTCGGCAGCGAAGATGACGCCGGCTCAGTCGGCCACCGTCATTCAGGCGGGCCTGCTGGTGGCGGGTCTCGGCACATGCCTGCAGCTGTATGGCGCGTGGCGCATCGGCTCCCGCCTGCCGATGGTCACCGGCATCTCCTTCACCTATGTGGCGGCTGCGGTGGCCATTTGCGCCGACAAGGGCTATGGTGCGGTCGTTGGCGCGGTGCTGGTCGGCGGTCTGCTTGAGCTGGTGCTGGGCCTGACCGCACAGTACTGGCGTCGTTTTGTGCCGCCGATCGTCTCGGCGATCGTGGTGACGTCCATCGGCTTCTCCCTGCTCAACGTGGGTGCTACCAGCTTCGGCGGCGGCTCCGGCGCGAAGGACTTCGGTTCGTGGGAGAACCTCACGCTCGGTCTGGTCTCACTGGTGGCGTGCCTGGCGTTCCAGCTGCTGATGAAGGGTACGCTGAAGCAGCTGTCCGTGCTGTTCGGTCTCGTGGTCGGCTACGTGGTGGCCGTATGCATGGGCAAGGTCTATTTCTCGGGCTTCCAGAATCTCGCCATCGTCTCCGTGCCGCAGTTCATGCCGTTCAAGCCGGTGTTCGACCCAGGCGCGATCATCTCCCTTGCATTGCTCTATGTCGTCTCCTCGGTAGAGGTGCTCGGCGACACCGCCGCCCTGACCAAGGTGGGTCTCAACCGTCTGCCCACCGAGAAGGAGACCGCCGGCGCCATCGCTGGCGATGGTCTGATTTCCTCCGTTTCAGGCCTTTTCGGATGTCTGCCGCTCACCTCGTTCGCCCAGAACATCGGTCTGGTGGCCATGACCAAGGTGGTCAACCGCAAGGTCATTCTTTCCGGTGGCCTGATTCTGATTCTGGCGAGCTTCGTGCCGGCCATCGCGGAGATGTTCAACTCGCTGCCGCAGGCGGTGCTCGGCGGTTGCACGATCATGATGTTCGGCAACATCATCCTCTCCGGCTTCCAGATGATCGCCGAGGCGGGCTTCACCCAGCGCAATATCACCATTGCTGCGCTTTCGCTGACCATCGGCATCGGCTTCACGCAGGTGAGCGACATCTTCGCCCACTTCCCGGCCCTGTTCCAGCAGATCTTCGCCTCGAACTGCATCGCCGTGGCCTTCGTGGTCGCCGTGATCCTCAACGCCGTCCTTCCTAGCGAGGAGCATTTCCTCGCTGCTCGCAGCGAGGAACAGTAGGCACAGCCTCGCTGCCCGCAGCGAGGAACAGTAGGCACAGCCTCGCTGCCCGAAGCAAGAAAGCATAAGCACCGACTCCCCGCAAGTCGCAGGACCGTTCCGCGGTTATCACCCGTGATGGCCGCAGAACACACCGTTCTCGACAGCGGGCACAGGCAGCAGTAGACAGATGAGTGATCCCCATTCCCGTCCGAGGGAATGGGGATCACTCATAACACCTCATCATCCTGTTGCGTGGCGCTTCAGGATTCAAGGTCGACATATGGATCTCAGCGCAGGCGGGTCTCCTTCAGCGCGGATTTGACGGCCGCCTTGGTGAGTACGAACTGAATGTAGTAGGTCGCCACTGTCAGGATGGCCACACCCGCCAACGTGATGACCCCGGCGATGGCGTCATCCTTGGAGATGTTCCTGACCGGGCACTTGCCTCCCTTGCCGCATAGGCCTGGGTGGCGCTTCAGTGGGCAATGGGCCGCCTTGGCACAGCCATCCTCCGTTACACCGGGCTGCCCGTCCGCCGTAACATCGTTGACGTCGTTCTCATTGAACGTGAACGTATCGGTTTCATTGGTGTCGCTCATGATCACTCCCCTATCAATGGCATTTGACTGTTCCTGACGGCCACCGCGCCGCCGTATCCTCCATTATATCGACACGCCATAGGGGACGTCTCGTATGAATTCTCGATGAATTGCATGGCGCATGGCAATACTCCGCTCGCATCCACCTCGCCAGCTGCGGCACAATAGTGCCAATACGGGTTCTTCCATGCCAAGGAGGCGCGCCATGACCGACGACATGCATCGTATTGACGGCCCCACCGCGGCCGGAGAGCCGACCGACTATCCGACGGGCATGCCGAATGGCCCGATTCCCCGCACACAGATCCCCGACGCAGTCAGCCAGTCGGCTATTCCTCCGATCGCCTCATCTCTCGCCATATCCGGTGACGACGCCGGCACCGAGCGTCACTCCATCGATGACTACACCGCGAAGATGACCGAGCTCATCGAGCTGATGCGCATGATTGGCAACGACACGCAGCAATGCGAGGTCAAGGAATGCAAGCGTCGCATCTCCTCGACCATCACGGATACGCTGTCCGCATTCTCGAACGGCTCAGGCGGCTGGATCATCCTCGGGCTTTCCGAAAAGTCGGGTTTCGCGCCGGTCGATCATTTCGATGCGCGCGCCATGCAGGAGGCGCTGAGCCAGGCATGCGAGAAGATGACCCCGGTGGTGCGCCCGGTGATTGTCACCTGTCCTTTCGAGGGAGCGAATCTGGTGTTCGCACGCATCGATGAGATGCTGCCACGTGACAAGCCATGCTTCACCACGGCGCTCGGCCCCCATGGCGGTTCGTTCATCCGCACAGGTGACGGCGACCGGCGTATGACCTCCTATGAGGTGGATCGGCTTATCGAAGAGCATCTGCAACCCACCTACGATCTGGATATCGTGCCGGGCGCCACCATCGACGACCTTGACCATGCATTGGTATCGGGCCTGTTGGCGCGTGTCCGCGAGCAGCATCCTCATGTGTTCTCCGGCAGCGACGACGCCCGTATGCTGCTGGATCTGCAAGTGCTCCGGCATGATGATTCCGACGATGCCACGGTCGGAGGCGTGCTGAGGCCCACATTGGCCGGACTATTGGCTCTTGGCCGGTATCCTCAGAAGTATTATCCGCGTCTGTCCATCTCCATCGCCGTGTTTCCGGGCATCGACCGTGATGAGGTGTTCCGCGGCGACGAACGACTGGTCGCCGCGAAGACCATTGTCGGCCCTATTCCGGTGATGATCAATGATGCGGTGGAATCGTTGATGCGCTGGATCGGCGCCAAGAAACCGGATTATCCGCCCGTGGTGCTGCGTGAGGCAATCGCCAACGCGCTGACCCACCGCGACTACTCCCCGGATGCCCGCGGCACACAGGTGCGCATCAATGTGTTCACGAACCGTATAGAAATCACGAATCCGGGTGGCCTGTACGGCACGGTAACGCATGACGTGCTCGCCAACCCGCATCCGGTGACGGGCGTGCCGTTCGTCTCCACACGAAACCAGTTCCTTTTCACGCTTCTGGAGTCCACTCCGTATCCTGACGGCGGGTTCGTCAATCCTGAGGGAGGCGATGGCTATCAGCGCATCGCGGCGAGCCTGCGCGAGGCCGGCGTCGAACCGGCGACCACACGCAATGACATCAACACGTTCACCATGACCATCACCAAGCATCGGACGGCCGCGAACAGCACGCCCAGCGACATCTCGAAGGCGATCATGACCGTGCTGGAGCGTCATTCGGCGATGAGCATCAAGGAGATCATACGCGAACTGCAATTGACTCCGCTGGCCGCCACGTCAGGGATGCGCGAGCTGATCCGGGAAAGGCGCGTCGCCAAGGTGAGGTTGCAGGACGATCCGACCCAGCGCTATCGGCTGAAGAGCAATTGAATCCTGGTTCCTCTTGCCTACATGAAGAGGAACCAGGATGCGGTATCCCACCAGTTCGCCACAGGCATGTTCATCCCCGATGCGAACTGTTTGAAGAAGAGGAATACCAGCGCCGCCACAAGCCCCGCGCACAGCCATCCGAACGTGAGCCTCTGGGTTACGAGTCGCCAATGGGCCGCTTCCATCCGGACGCTATCCCCGCGAGAATCCGTCACGCTTCCGGCCATCGCGGCATCCTGTCGATTCACGACACCATCGACGGCATACAGCAGCACAAGGAACGAAGTCATCAGCATGAACGCAAAATCGATTTCATACCGGATATCCGGACCGGTGATCCGGGCATCGACAATGAAGGCGAGCAGCCAGGACACGAATACGCCAGCCAAAAGTCCACTGGCGCGGATGCCATGCAGCGCGAACCTCCATACGACGATGGTGAACAGAAGCAACGCGAACGGCGCAGCAGTGAGGAACCATCCGCCGAACATGGCATGTTCGGAGCGCCACGTGGTCAACGGCACCCCGCCGGTTGGATGAAGGGGAAATGCGCGGTGATGTTGGGAGGCTGTATCAGATAGGTGAAGACAAACGAGAAATACTGGGTAAGCGGCGCACGCATATGCGTCATATCGTAGCCGGTCAGATTGTAGGTCGCGCCGAAATCGGTGAATTTGCCGAAGCGGGCCTGATTGTAGGCGAACTGGAGCAGGAAGACCAGCAAATACGGTGCTATAGCGCACGACCAGGTCTTGAGCTCGCGGACGAGCGCCGCCCCTCCGCGCAAACCCTGCCTCCATAATCCGATGATCTCATCGCTGAACAACGGGACGGCAATAAGCGTGGCAAGGATGACCTGAGGTCTGCATGCGATGGTCAATGCCATGCACAACGACCCCGACGCCAGTAGTGGCAGATTCAATCCGCGCAGTTTGGCCTCGATCCATAGCGACAATCCCAAAGCGGCGAACAGGACCGCCATCTCCTGAGGTATCTGGTAGAACAGTCCCAATTGGATGACGAACGCGATGCCGTCACCGAACATGAAGGCGACCATGCCGAACAACGCGGCGCCAAGGGAGACGGCACGGCGACGACCGATCAGACGAGCCAGCTGTATGGTGAGCAGCGCGACGGCGGCGGAAGCCAGAGTGGCCGTGATGATGATGGCGGTGTTTGTGGCCATGTCCATGCCGGTAATCGCCTTGAATGGCGCGAACAGCAGCAGCGCCGGCAGGACGCCGAAGTATGAGTAGTATCGCCCATCATGGAACGCCACATCGAAGAAGATGGGGACGTCGGGATGCGCGAGCGCCGTGGCTATACGCGCTTTCGTATCGTAGGGGTTGCTCATGCCGGCGAGCACATCGTTCACCGGGTAGTCGAGCCACGTTCGGCCGTGAAGGATGGCGTCGGCGAGCATCTGGTATTGGTTGACTGCGGAATAGGACGCGAAATAGTTCCAATAGGTGGGTTCCGGGCTGTCCTGCGGCGATGCCATAACCAGCAGCGCGACCGGCAACAGGCTTGTAGCCACCGCACAGATGCCGACCGGTATCAGACTGGAGCTGCGGCGCAACGCGAGCCGGATGCGATAGAGCGGCGAATTCGGACGGAACAGGATGATGAGCAATGCGGCCACCAGTTCGAGAGCGAGGCGAAGGGCGCTGAAGCGCATCGGCACACGCGGATTGGCCGTAATGGGGCCGTATGGGATCACCGCACCTTTCTCCATCTGCTGATAGCGGAGTCTGACATGGGTGGAGCCGTCTCCGACCCGCGAATACCGTGACGATTCGGAGGATGGCGAATAGCCGACGTCGGCGTTAGCGTCATACCATCCGCTGTCGGTGGATTTCATGGTGGAGACCCGCCACTTCACCGAGTCGTTCTGGGAGGGCCGCTCAGACGGCACGTGGTCGATGTACAGGTATTCGATGGGCTGGCTGGCGGAGACGTCACGCCAGGCGTGCTCCGGATCGGTGACGACGGCGATCCCACCCGTCTCGACGTTCAGGCCCGACCCTACCCCGTCATCATGGGTCTGCTGCGGCGTGGAGCCGATGGTCTGCCAGAACGGCAGATTGAAGACGAACAGCTCCAGCACCGTGATGACGACGAATGCGACAAGGATAGGCTTGAGCCATACGCGCGAAGCCGGTCTCCGCGCTCCGGCCGCCGCGGCATCCATGTGCGCTTCTTCCTGGCGTGAGGGCCGTCGTGACATGCCGCTGCTGAGCATGCTCATCGGGTTGCCTTCCACTCGGCGCATGATTGTTGGGGATCGGCGGCATCCTGATGCAGTGTTCCGCCCCATAACGCACGTGCCGCAGGCGAATACTCGATCTCTTTGACCCGTTCGAGCTGGTCCTCCTGGAGTTTGCGTTGCGTGCGCATCACTTCGGAGATGATGAGCAGCAGCAGCGATATCACCATCCAGATGAACAGCATGACACCGAGCAGCAGCGACTGCATATGTCCCCTGCCCTGCCCTGCAAAGAAGAACGTGAGATATCGGATGAAGATGATGGCCGCGAGCAGGCCGGGGACGATAGCCGACCAGGTGAACACCGTATGCGCCCGGAACATAAGGAAGCTGCGGACGATGGCGCCCGCCGATTTGCCCATATGCTCGAAGATATTGTGGAAGAGGCGTGAGTTGCGGGTTTTCGGATTGGTGACAATCGGTATGGAGGTGATGGCGATCCGCTTGTAGCCGGCCTGGATGATCGTCTCCATGCAGTAGCTGAATTCGGTCAGGATATTGAGCTGTATGAGCGCCCGCTTGGAGTAGGCTCGGAATCCGCTGGCCGCGTCAGGGATATGCGTTCCTCCGGCCGCGGCGTTCACCACCCAGGAACCGAATCGTTGCATGAGCTTCTTGAACGGTCCGAACTCCTTGATGGTGTCGGTCTGTCTGTCGCCGACCACGATATCCGCTTTGCCCTCGATGATAGGACGCACCAGATCGCCGATGCGCTCGCTGGGATACTGGTTGTCGCCGTCCGTATTGACCACGATGTCCGCGCCATGCTTCAACGCGTAATCGACGCCGTCGCGGAAGGCGCGCGCCAGTCCCATCGTGCCGCTGTGATGCACGATATGCCGTATGCCTAGGGCGCGCGCCACGGCTACGGTGTCATCCGTGCAGCCGTCGTCGACGATCATCACATCGAGCCGGTCGACGCCGGGAATCGACTTCGGCATCCGCTCCATGACCATCGGCAGTGTCTTCGCCTCGTTGAGGCAGGGGATCTGTACGAACACGTGCATCGTCATCACTCTTTTCTGTTTGTCACAAGCGTTCGGATCATGCGTATATCGATGACGCCGGCCCGCGCGATGACCGCGAGATAGGCCGCATACATCAATGCATAAAGGCACATGAGCACCAGGAAGTTGCTTGTCGGCATCAAGCGTCCTACGCCGTATGCAACCGCCCACAACGCCGCATTGCAGCCGATCGCCGTCCATGTCCTGCAGCTCATCACATCCCCCAGCCTGAGTCTGACCTCAGCAAAGGAAATCGTCATGAGGAAGAATGTGCACGTCATGCTGGTGGCCGCGATGGCCGTGATGCCGCCCCATCGTGCGCTGAGGATGAACGCCGTGACGACGACGATCAGCGAGATCAACGACAGCCAATCGGAAAAACGCGCGTCGCGTTCGGCATTGAGCAGCATGTTGAGCATCACCGTGACACCCATGAAGAAACTCGACAATGCGAGGAAGGAGAGAGCCGACGCCGCAATCGTGTACCGCGGCGAGTAGAAGGCGGCCAGCAACGTCGCGCTGGTGGCGGAAATCGTCACCGCCATCGGCATAATCAGCGCGAATGCGAGCAGCAGGAGCTCGCGGGCCTTGTCGATAGCCGCATCGCGCTCCCCCTGTGCGATCAACCGCGAGACGACTGGCAGTATGATGACGGCGAACGCCTGGAGCAGATAATACGTGGTCTTCCCGAAGTTCATCGCACCGGTGTAATAGCCGGCCATCTGCGAAGGCAGTTCGGCTTTGACGACGAGCGTATCGGCGCTCAGTACCAATGAGGCCATGATGAAGAACAAGGAGAAGGAGAGCGTACCGTGAGCGGCGGCGCGCCAGGTGAAGGCGCGGCCTTCCCCTGCGGGCAGCATCCGCCAGACGGGAACGAGCATGGCAAGTCCGATGACGATGGTCACGATCATCGCCGAACAGTAGCCGACTTCAAGGCCGATGACCGGATCATCGGGGAACACGAGGATGATCAACGGAATGGTGCCAAGCTTGATCATCGGATAGAACGTGGCAAGGAACGCGCTGCGTCCGAACCGCTGCAATCCGTCGTTGATGCCGAGCATCACGACATACAGGCCGTTGGCTGGCACGAGGAACGCCGCATAGCGGAAATAGCGCGCCAAAGCATCATCGCCGAACATCACGCCGAACAGAGGCGCGCCCGCGAAGTCGATGAGGAAGAACAGTGCGACGACGGCGAACTGGACCACCAGCGTGCGCACAATCACCTGGCACCCGTCGTAATGCCGTGAAGCGATGCTGCGGGCCAGGGATTGGCGTGCGCCATTGCTGACGAACAGGTACTCGAAGTCCAGCACGGTGATGATGGTGCCCACCACGCCATAATCGGCGGGCGAGGCGAAACCGCCGAGGAAGTAGTGGATGGCGTATCCGGCGACGAAGAAGGCGACATTGCTGATGAGATTGAATACCAAACCGCGGTTCATGACGTCAGACCCCCTTCTGCCGCCATAACCGTTCAGGGCGTACCGCATCTGCACGCAACACGCCGATCAGCAGGGGAACCATGATGAGCGACCACAGCATGTACCGGGTGGCGGTGGGTTTGAGAGGTATCGAAATTGCATTGGGCAGCAGGGAAAGCAGTGACCAGACAAGAGGCACTGCGAACGGGAACCACGAATGCCGTCTGACAGCGCGACCATCGCGCATGCCGGACGCAGCGGACGCGGCGGCACGGCCGAGACGGCAATAGACAAGGAACAGGGGCAGGACGAATGTCCAAACGGAGGTGAACGTCAGTATGCGGATGATTGGGAGGGAGCGCCATGCGTTCCACCACGCGTGGGCGGCGGACTGACCGGCCCGGTTTTCCGCATACGCGGGCATCTGCCGGAACGGCTTGCTGTAGGCGTTGAAGATCTGCAAGTCCATCTGGTTGCCGATGGCCTGGTCGGCGACCCGGTCGAGCGAGGCGAGGCTCACCGCCGGTGCTGTGGAATTCTGTGGCGTGCGCAGGAAAGAGAACCAGCCGGATTCGAGTGAGGCGAACGCGATGAGATAGGAATCCGGATGCCTGAGGCCCATCTGCGCCCAAGCCGTGGCATAGTCGGGCACGCCGTTGGCGTCGCGCAGCGAGTATTGGATGATCGGGTCGGCCAGATAAGGGTTGTACCTCGAGGCCATGTGATCGAACGGCACATGGTTGACCGTGTCGACGGCTTTGCGTTCGTCTGGCGTGATGTCATGGGGATGGTCAAGCGCATACCGTGCAGTCATCTGCATCGGCACGACGAGAATCTGGTTGGAATCCTCCTTGGCCACCTTGAGCGGCCCGGCCACGGCTGCGGGGAATATGACGACGGCGAGCAACGTCACGCCCAGCGCAGCGGCAAGCGCCGTCAGACGCCGACGGCGAGTCGCTGCGACCACTGGCAGTGCCAGCAGGGAGAGCACGGTGATGTACAGCCCGGTCATCGTGGTGAGCGCGCAGCCGAGGGACAGCACGAACAATCCGGCGAGGAAACGTCTCGACGCCAGCGCCTCGAGCCCGGTCCGCACGGTTTCAGCCATCATGATGAGCCATGGGATGAGGAACACCATGTGCAGGCTGTCCTTGACGATGGACATCGTGAAGATCGGGAAGGCCGGGAAGACGGAGAAGAACACCAGCATCATCAGGCCATAGGCGCGGCCGCAGCCGATATGCCGTACATACAGGCATGCGGCTGCAAGTCCGAGGATGGTGGCGGCCACTTGGACGGCGAGATAGGCAATCAGACCGTTCTGGTAGTTTCCGGTCAGCGTATCGCCCAGCCATGCCGCGCCGCCGAAGACAAGCGTGTCGAGCACCGGATGATGCGAGGATATCGCGCCTGCCGGTTGTCCATAGGCGCTGATGCCGAAGAACTGCGCAATCTGGTCCCCCGTGTCGAACCATATGGTGCCGGGAGCCATCATGATGATGACCGGCATCCAGCAGATACCTATGACCGCCCCGTATATCAGCAGTCGTGGGATCAGACCGAGCCGGTCGAATCGTTCGAACAACTCACGGAGCCAACTGGCAGCGGACGCATGCGAGATGCATTGCATGGCCCGTATCACGGCCGGCCTGCATCCGTTGCCCGATGCTACGGAATCCGACTTGGCTGTTCGGACCGGCGACAGGGCAATGAGCCGCTCGCCCGCCATGAACACGATGAGCAGCAGGCCAGCCAAGACGAGCGACTTCGCCCAGAACCGGCCATCATAAGGTCCGAAGACGGCCCGGGTCGCGGCTTGATCGGCGCATGCGATGGTCAAGCCGCCGAGCATACACAGAGCAACCTGCGCCATCCTCGACGGCCTGACCTTTCCGAACATCATGATTTAGACGATAAGTGACCGGATACGTAGTCTGCACGGAATTGGCGTATTGTTCACCGAGCGGTGTCGCTCCGGTAAGACTGACGAGGCGAAGGCTTCATCTAGCGAGTTGCGTGGTGCTCGTCCCCACCGGGACGGGCCGTGTGCGCCGCCAACGGCCGATGGCAAGCCCGATGCAGACGAATGTCACTGCAAACAGCGCCACAATGCCAATCGAAGAAGCCCATCCCGTCACGCTCACGCCACTGTCCGCAGCGGTGCCGATGCCGAGCGCGTCGTCAATCGCCGCGCAATACCACCATCCGGGCAGCATACGGCCGATGGCGAGCATCGGTGCGGGCATCATGTCGAGCGGGAAGGCAACGCCGGAGGTGAACAGGATGAGCAGGCCGAATACGTTGGCGAACCCGTTGGCCATGGTCTCGCCGGTCCCTCCGCATTCGCCGAGCAGGAAGCCGCAGGCCACGGTCATCAGTGCATAGATGCAGGCCGCCAGGAGCGTCATCGCCGCCCCGGCGGGATCGATCCGGGTCGGGTCGAGACCAGCTCCGGCCATCAGCCCCACTGTGGCCAGAAGGTAGATGACGACCACGATCAGCGCGAACATGCACATGGTGGCCATGCGTTCGACGCCCATCAGCGAGGAGCGTTGCGGGGATGCGAAGAGCCGGCGTCTGGTCTCACCCGCATTGAACACGCCCAATACCAGCGCCGTGCATACGGTCATGGCGACGAACAGCGGGTACAGCATGGTTTTCATCGTGACGCCGAGACCTTTGGCGGCCTCTGTCGCAGCGTCGGGCTGCATGGCGGGGGCGTCGCTGTGATCGACTGCAATCGCATGGTTTGCGGCCTTGTCACGGGAGACGGCTTCGACCCGTTCCGCAGCTTCGGATACATCATTCAGGCCGAGGTCAGCAATCCGTCCTTCAGGCAGCATGTCCAGCGACCCGTTTGACGTCGTCGCCTGTCCGTTGCCGGAATCGGACGATCCTGCATATGCGCCATACAGCGTGGCCCAGTCGGCGGCATCCACCGTCACATTCCCTCCGATCAGCGTCGTGCGCAGCATGGAGAGGAACCCACTGACGCTCATGGAGGCCATTGAACCGGCGCCGGACCTGTAGCTAGTCACCGTTTCGACGGCAGGCGTGTCTTCACCGGATTTCACCGAGGCAAGCATGTCGTCCGCGTAGCCTTGCGGGATGATGACGATGAGATCGACCCAGTTCGACGCGACGGCACGCTGCAATGTCTCCGGCTGGTCTTCGACATCGACCAGTTCATGGTCAGGTGTCAGATAGGCGCGCAACGAGCCTGCGATATACCCTCGGTCGGCGTCGCGGTCCACGACGGCGACCGAAGGCTTGTCCGGGACGAAGGTGTCGCCGGCCTCCGTGCCGGATTTCAGTTGAAAGGCGCTGATGGTGAACATCATGATGCCGATAAGCACCAGATAGATGATGATGTAGAGTCGGTGCGCGATCAGTACGCGAATCGTGGCCTTACAGGTGTTCATAGCGTTGCTCCTTGAGCATGATGACGCCCGCGATGAGGAAGACGGCGCTCATGGCGAGCAGGATGCCGCAGGTGGTGAGGAACGGGCGGTAGCTGTCGAAATAGAGGATGTCGTAGAACAGGTTGGTCACCTGCTGGGCGGGGTTGATGAGTGCAAGCACTGGCGCGTCGCGAGTAATCAATTCGCTCAGGCTCATCGCGAATGCGCCATACAGTCCGGAGAACAGGGACAGGGCGCATGGGATCGCACTGGTAAGTCCCATTTTCACGCTGTGCGTGAGCCCGGGGATCGCTCCTATCATCGTGCCGAACGCACAGGCCATGAACGAGGCCGTGATGACCGCGATGACGGCTGCGGGCTCACGCCCGCCGAGGGCGATGCCGCAGACATACCGGATGTAGGACAGGGCGATGAGCAGGCTCGTCGCGGCGCACAGCCAACTGGCCAGGAATCCGGCCATGAGCTGCCGGCCACGGCCCAATGGCGCGACCGTGCGTCGCAGCCCCAATGCGGACAGGTTCGCCTGGGCCGTGGTCACCGCGGTGATCGAATACCCCATGGCCATCAGGCAGGCCATGCCGAGCAAGGCGTAGAAGTATCGGGCCATTGCGTCCGGCTTGAAGTTCGTCAACTGGATCTCGCGGGTCATGCCTGCGGTGTCGCCCAAGGACGTCCAGAACGAGCGGCTCACAGCCGCCTGCGGATTGTCGGCGATGAGATCACGGGTGACGGCGTCGGTCCGATTGTACAGTCCGATGGCGTTGCCGAGTGCGGCGATGGCGACGGCTTTCGATGAACCGGACGACATGGCGTCCTTCGCGCTGCCGGCCACCGTGGAAGCCAGCGTCAACCGCAGTCCGCCTTCTGAGTCCACGGTCAGGTATCCGTCTGCCGTGCCGTCTGCGAGCGCGGCGCGCGCCTGGGTCAGGGAGTCAACGGCGGTGGCGTCTATGAGATGGATGCCCGGATCGGCGTGAGCACCTGGCGTCTCGGATTCATCGGACGTGCGGGTCTTGCCGGAGAGCGCATCGACGAACGAGGACGCTACGGATGCGTCTTTCCAGTTCGCATCCTCCACCACGGCCATCGCGATCGGCTTGATCTCATAGCTATCCGCGAGATTGCCGAACATGCCGGCGAACAGGGTGGAAAGCACAAGCGGGAAGACGATGAGCCAGAACAGCGCAGACCTGTCGCGCAGGTTCGTCTTCAATGTCATGACGAATGTGGACCACATGGCATCCTCCTAGTCCCTCAGTGCCTTGCCTGTCAGTTCGAGGAACACGTCGTTCAGGGTGGGCGGCTGGCTGGTCAGGTGGCCGACGTTCGTGCCGGCGGCGCGAAGCACGCCGAGCAGGTCGATGAGGTTATGCTCGCCACGACGGCATCGCACGTCCAGTTCATGCCCGTTGTAGGCCGCTTCGATGACGAAGCCAAGCGCGCGTACTGCCGCCAGCGTCTCCTCGGTGAGGTCAAGCGTTCCGATGGTGATGCGTTCGCCGGTGTCGATCATGTCCTTCAGTTCGTCCGCGGTGCCGAGCGCCAGATGCCTGCCGTGGTCCATGATGAGGATGCGGTCGCAGATCCGCTCGACCTCCTCCATGTAGTGGCTGGTGTACACTACGGTGGCACCGTCACTGTTGAGTCGCTGGATGCCTTCGAGGATCGCGTTGCGGCTCTGCGGGTCCACGGCCACGGTCGGCTCGTCGAAGAAGATGAGGTCGGGCTTGTGCGCGATGCCGCAGGCGATGTTGAGACGCCGCAGCAGACCTCCCGAGAGCTTGCCTGGACGGAACCTGCGGAAGTCCTGCAGCCCGGCGAACGCGACCGCCTCCTCGACCAGCGGCGCTCGTTCGGCTTTCCTCGGCACATACAGGGAGCAGAAGTAGTCGATGTTCTCCTCCACCGTCAGCTCGTTGAACACGGCCACATTCTGCGGCACAATGCCGATGCGTCGTTTGAGGTCGTATGAGGTCGGCGTCATCGGCTGGCCAAAGACGCGTATGGTGCCCGAATCGTAAGTGAGCAGCGCAAGGATGCAGTTGATCGCCGTGGTCTTGCCGGAACCGTTCGGGCCGAGCAGACCGAAGATCTCGCCTTGGTGCACGTCGAGGTCGAAATAGTCGAGCGCCACCATGTCGCCATAGTGTTTGACGAGTTTCGAGACGCTGACGGCCGGGGTATCGTTCACGTTCGCAGCTGGCGTGCCTTCGTCCGGTATGGCCGCGATCCGCACGGCCTGAGATGCGGTCTCCTCGCCGCAGTGCGCCGATGCCGCCGGGACAGAGTCCGTGAGGTTTGCGCTGTCGTCCGCCATGTCCGCTCCTTTCCTGGAATCATCCCCTTCTCGGGTTGTCTTCATCATCCCAAGCGCGGACCGTCGACGCCATCCACAAACGTCACGATTCATGCCCCGCGCAATGACATTTGTCATGTCTTGCCGCAAGTGCCTTGCAACGCATGCAGCATGCACGACGCACGACGATCCTGTCCATCAACGAACGCGGCCGTTGCGGGTAGGCTTGAGTGCAGTTACGGCATCTACTGCGGAGGTCTCATGCGGATATTGGCGGAGAAAGGATTGATGGCGGCATTGGGCATGCTGCTCGCTCTGAACTTTCATCCGCATGCCGACGCCATGCTGGTCGTCGCTATGCTTGCCGCAATCTGCATCACCAGCATCACCGAATGGCTTGCCGCAAGCCGATGGAAATGGCTGCCGATGGGGTTGTTCACGCTGGCCTGCATCTTCCTTCCTCTATGGCGCTCATTCCTGCCGCTTGCCGCCTATGATGCCGGACGGACCGTGATGCCGACGGTTTTGTTCAATTCAGGCGATTCCGGACGAAACCGATCAGACGGCATCAGACAGGATTTGGCGCATCGTCTGATGCCGTTTGTCCGATGGACGTGGGTCGTTCCGCTGGTTTGTGTAGCGGCGGACGCCAGCACGGGTTCAGCGAGTACAATCGCAGCTTCGGCGTTCCTCGCACTGGTGACATGCGCCGGTTTCGCCCTAGGCTCCGACTCCCGACGCGCCGAGGATGCGTCACGCCGAATCAGGCATTTGCGGGATCATGCGCGCGAATCCTTGCGCGCGAACCGTCGGCGTCTTGCGGAGATCGAAGAGGAACGCGCCCAGTCGGTGCGTATGGCCACGCTTGGGGAACGCACGCGCATCGCACGCGAGATACACGACAACGTAGGACATCTGCTCACCCGTGCGATCATGCAGACACAGGCAAGCCGCACGGTGGCCGAGGCGATGGGCGAGAAAGCATCGGCCCAAGGGTTCACGGCATTGTCCGAAACCTTGGACGAGGCCATGACGATGGTTCGCAGATCAGTGCACGACCTGGAGGACGACGGCACCGATTTCGCTGCGCAGATCAGTGCAGCGGTCCGGTCGTTCGACGGCATCAGCCCCGGATTCACGGTCGGCTTGGTCAATGGCATCGAGTCTGCCCCCGCTCCGGTGACACGCTGCTTCGCCACGGTGATCCGCGAGGCGCTGGCCAACGTGGTACATCACAGCGAGGCGTGCGAGGCGACCGTGACGCTGCGCGACATGCCGGCGTTATGGCAGCTGGTCGTGCAGGATCCCGGGCCCGCGAAGCCGGGCGAGGCCCCAGCTCCTTTCTCCGACCCTGTCATGGCGACACGGCATGATGCCGAAACGTATCGCGGCATGGGGCTGGCGGATATCGACTCACGGGTCCGGTCCTTGGGAGGGACCTCCCTATGCGGCCCGTATGGCACCGGCTGGCGGGTGTTCGTATCCATACCGAAAGGCCCATGGCAATCAGGGACACATGTGGAATCGGGGCAATCATGACAACCATCGCAATCGTGGACGACGACCCGATCGTCTGCCAATCATTGCAGACGATCCTCACCGCCACCGGCACCGCCGAGGTGCTGTGGACCGCCAACGACGGGGATGCCGCGCTGGCCGGATACTTCAAGGCTCCCTCCAGCAGGCCGGACGTGCTGCTCATCGACATCCAGATGCCAGTGACGGATGGCATCACCGCCGCGCGGCGGATCCTGGCGAGGGACCCCGCCGCCCGTATCCTGTTCCTCACCACATTCGCGGATCGGGACTATATCGCCCAGGCCATGGGACTCGGCGCCAAAGGCTACCTCATCAAACAGGATGTGTCCGCGGTGAAACCGGCGATCGAAGCCGTCATGGCCGGGCAGGTGGTGATGGGATCGGATGTGCTCGGAAAGCTCACCGGCGGCGTCCACGCGCCATACGCAGCGGATTCACCATCCGGGGACGAAGGCGCACTTGACGATGCGCTGAACGAGCGCGAACGAGATATCGCGGCGCTGGTCGCCAAGGGACTGGACAACCGGGACATCGCCGCCACGCTGTATCTGAGCGAGGGGACGGTACGCAACCGCATCAGCGCCATACTGGACAAACTGGGACTGACGAACCGCACACAGCTGGCGATCCGATGGATCAACGAGCATCGATGACCGACTACGTAACAGGAACCGTGGCGTCATAAGGGATTCGGCATCCCGCCCGACCGACTTACGGCCGATATGCGAGAATGGACACAGCGTCGATGGGAGGCGATGATGACGATCAGTACTGATGAGGGACGCACGCTGCCGGATTGGGTGCGCTATGGCGTGTTCTGGCAGGTGTATCCGCTGGGATTCTGCGGTGCGGACATCCGGCCGTCAGGGCCGCGCGAATTCCATGGCCGAGGACTTGATGCACTGCTCCCCTGGCTGGGCTACGTCCGAGATCTGGGGGTTTCCGGACTGCTGCTCGGACCGATATTCGAATCGGCTTCGCATGGCTATGACACGCTTGACCATATGAATGTGGATGTGCGATTGGGCGGCAACGCATCCTTCGACCGGTTGGCCGAAGCATGCCGCGATATGGGATTGCAGCTGATTCTGGACGGTGTATTCAATCACGTGGCGCGCACACATCCGGCGGTGCAAGCCGCTCTGGATGAGGCCCGTGGACGTCTCCGAGCACAGGATGATGCATGGCATGGCGTGGTTCGCACCCATACGGGCGCAGACGGAGAACCCGTCTTGGATGTGTTCGAGGGACACGGGAATCTGGTTGAGCTGGATCACGATGCGCCGGAAACGGTGGCGTATGTGGCGCAGGTGATGAACCATTGGCTTGACCGCGGCGCTGCCGGATGGCGTCTTGATGCGGCATACGCGGTGCCGCCCGCCTTCTGGGCGGGGACACTGCCGCAGGTCAGGGCCGCGCATCCGTATGCATGGATCTTCGGTGAAGTGATTCATGGCGATTATCCACGAATCGTCAAGGACTCCTCAATGGATTCCGTGACGCAGTATGAGCTTTGGAAGTCCATCCAGCACGCGCTCGAAACGGACAATTTCTTCGAGCTCGACTGGAATCTCAAGCGCCACAACGCGTTCCTGGACTCATTCGTGCCGCAGACGTTCATCGGCAATCATGATGTGACACGCATCGCCTCACAGATCGGCCCGCACAAGGCGGCACTGGCCTTGGCCGTGCTGATGACGGTCGGCGGTGTGCCGAGCATCTACTACGGAGACGAACAAGGATATGTGGGTGTCAAGGAACAACGTCTTGGCGGTGATGACGACATCCGTCCGAAATTCCCCGACTCCCCCGACCAACTGTCACGGCTCGGCGAGCCGATCTACCGGCTGCATCAGTCACTCATCGCACTGCGCAGGCGAAACCCGTGGCTGCTGGATGCGCGCACCGAAGCATTGGCTTTGGAGAACAAGCGCTTCACTTACCGGTCGGCCAGCGCCGACGGTACACGGTCATTGACCGTCTCCCTCGACGTGGAAGGTGCTCCGGCGTTCACCATCGTCGATGCCGACGGGACGACGCTGTACCGTTATCGGAGCGAATAACGCTGACCGATAGCATGGCATGAACGGCTGTGGGCACCCCCTTGAGGAGACGCCCACAGCCGTTCATGCCATGCGTTCCGCTAGTCAACGACGGCCGGAACGGGTGCCGCCCAATCGGAAGGGTGCGCGTTTCGACCTGTTCTGCTTGGAATGACGACGACGCGGACCGTCTGCGTTACCGTATTTGGCCATCATGCGACGATCATGACGCTTCGCCGCCTCACCGCGCTCGTCGGTGATGATGCGGTTCTCATCCTTGCGATGAATGCGCTTGCCGCCTACACCGCCATGTCGTGAATCGAACCGGTCCGCCTCACGACGGTTCCTGCTCTGACGGCGTTCATCCCCGTATTGACGGTGCTCGCCCCGACCCGTCCTGCTCTTTGTCGCTGCGCGACGATTCGAGGATTCGTTCCGGCCAGTGGGACGCTCCTGCGGATGTTCGAACAGATAATCGCGACGCTCGGCTTCCGGATTGCTCATGCCGGCCCGCCGTTCGGCCCGGTTCATCCGACGAGGATTCACATCATGGCCGCCGGCATGGTTGCCGGAGCGGAACGATCTGCTGTCTTGCTTCACGTTGAAGCCCTGTGACTCCTTGGAATCCCGCGATTCGTAGTCATCACGCTGCGAGCGGTGATACTCCTGAGACAAGGACCGGCCATTCGTCTGCGCGAACTCACCGGGAGCGACATTGGCCATCCGTTCGGCGGCGCGACGGCGTCTACGCTCCTTCTTGGCGGCATTGCGCGCCTGCTCGAGCTCGCGTGCCCGAGCCTCACGCTCCTCTTTGCTGATGCGAGGCGATTCCTTACGGCCTTGATTGCGGCGACGCCCGCCTGCCGGCTGCGACTTGTCCAGATCCCAGCCCATGACCACCTCGGCGGGCTCCCCCACCAGCTCCATCACTTCCGGAGAATCGTGGGTGACCTCCTGCGGCTTCACGCCTATGCCGGCCTCGCGCAGCATACGACGGGTCTTGCGGCGCTGTTCCGGTAATACCAGAGTCACGACGTCACCGGCGCGACCGGCTCGTGCGGTACGCCCGGAGCGATGCAGGAAGGCCTTCGGATCCTCGGGCGGCTCGACCTGCACCACCAGCTCCACGCCGGACACATCGATGCCTCGGGCGGCAACATCCGTGGCCACCATGACATGCACATCGCCGGATTCGAATGCGGCAAGGTTGCGGTCGCGCTGGTTCTGGCTCAGGTTGCCGTGCAGCTGCGCTGCGGGTATGCCTTTCTGGGTAAGGCTCTTCGCCAGCTTCTGGGTCTGGAACTTGGTGCGGGTGAACAGGATGCGCTGGCCCGTACCGGATGCAAGCGTGCGCACGAGCTCGGGTTTGTCGGCACGGGTGGTCTCGAACACATGATGGGTCATGAGATCCGGTTCGGTTGTGGCGTCATCCACGCTATGCACCTTCGGATCCTTGAGGAACTCGTTGACCACCTCGTCCACGCCGTGATCAAGCGTGGCGGAGAACAGCATGTGCTGGGCGTCGGGACGCACCTGCTCCAGCAGTCGTTTGACCGGCGGAAGGAAGCCCATATCCGCCATTTCATCGGCCTCGTCGATGACCACGACTTCCACGCCGGACAACGTCAACGCCTTCTGCCGAAGCAGATCCTCAAGCCGTCCGGGGCATGCGACCACAATATCCGCACCCTGGCGCAGATCGCGAATCTGCCGGGCGTACTTCACACCGCCATAGACGGTGGTGGTGCCCATGCCATAAATCTGGGCAAGGGGCGCGATCACGTCGTTGATCTGATTGGCCAGTTCACGGGTGGGAGCCAGCACCAGACCACGCGGATGCGGAAGGAAGTCATCGGAACGCCGTTCCTCCAGGCGCTCCTGCTTGCGTCGTCTGATCTCACGGCGGAACTCCTCCATGGCGATTTCCCCAAGGGAGTCATAATCGCCCAGACGGGACACCAGAGGAATGGAGAATGCGAGAGTCTTGCCGGAACCGGTACGGCCACGGCCGAGGATATCCCGACCGTCAAGGGAATCGGGAAGCGTATCCGCCTGGATGGGGAACGCCGTCTTCTTGCCTTCCGAGGCGAGTTCACGGACGATCGGCCCAGGTACGCCGAGCTCTCCGAACGGAATCGGACGAGCATCATCATTGCCGTTCATGGCAGAATCGGCATCATCATCAAAATCGTTATAGGGCACAGTGGCCTTTCATGGATAGGTACGCATTGGTGTAGCGCGTAAAATATGCAAACCATGCGAGCCTAGCCCAAGGCCTCTACTTTACAGACAGCGGGGGTCTGCCTCCTGTGAGGCAAACCCCCGCTGCACAGTGGCCGACTGCGGCTATAGGATGTCCGGATCATCCTTGTCGATGGTTCCGGTGGCCTTGCCAATGGCCTTGAGGCCATGGTATGCCACCAGGATCACGATGGTGCCGATGGCGATGCCATTGAACGAGATGCCGGAGACGGTGAAGGCGAACTGTCCGATGGCGATGATCATCGTGATGGCGGCCACCATGATATTGACCGGCTTGTCGAAGTTGACCTTGTTCTCCACCCAGATGCGGATGCCGATCATGCCGATCATGCCGTAGAGCAACGTCGTCACGCCGCCAAGCACGCCGGCCGGGATCGTGTTGATCACGGCACCGAACTTCGGGCACAGGGACAGGATCAGTGCGAAGGCGGCCGCGCACCAATACGCCGCAGTGGAGTACACCTTGGTGGCCGCCATCACACCGATGTTTTCACCGTAGGTGGTGGTGCCGGAGCCGCCGCCGAAACCGGCGAGCGTGGTGCCGAGGCCGTCCGCCATCAAAGCGGTGCCGATCTGATTGTCGTAATCACGGCCGGTCATCTGCGCCACGGATTTGACGTGGCCCACGTTTTCAGCCACCAGCACGAGCACCACCGGGATGAACATCGGCAGGATGGAGAAATCAGCCTGCGGCAAGTGGAACTTGGGGAATCCGATCCATCCGGCGTCGGCAATGGCCGAGAAATCCACCTGACCGCGGAAGCAGGCGTACACGTAGCCGATGAGCACGCCGACGAGGATATTGAGTCGGCCCAGCAGCCCCTTGAACAACACCGCCACCAGCAATACGGCGAGCAAGGTCACAACAGCGGTATCCGGCGCCTTCTGGAAGTTCGACCAGACGGATGGTGCCAAGTTGAAGCCGATGATGGCCACGATCGCGCCGTTGACCACCGGAGGCATGATGATGTCGATCCACTTGGCGCCGGCGTAATGCACCAGCACACCCACCAACGCCAGCAGGATGCCGGTGACCATGATGCCGAAACTGGCCACGGCGATGCCCTTATTGGCGGTGGTGACAGCCGTGATCGGAGCGATGAATCCGAATGAGGAGCCAAGGTAGCTGGGCAGCACGTTCCTGTTGATCAGCAGGAACAACGCCGTGGACATGGCTGTGAAGAACAGCGTGGTGGACGGGTCGAAGCCTGTGAGGATAGGCACCAGGAAGGTGGCACCGAACATGGCAATGACGTGCTGGGCGCCGATGCCTGCAGTACGCACCCAAGTCAGGCGTTCGTCGGGTTCAACGACCTCGCCGGGCTGGAGCGTCTTGCCGTCGCCATGCAGCGACCAAGTGAACAGATTTTTCATACATGAACTCCTTTGGTTCTCCCTCGCGGCGACAACACAACCGTCATCCGCGCATCGTGAGCCATTGTAACCTGTTCACGACTCCCACACGTTTCGTCGCACTCTGGTCCGCCGGCCACGGGCCGCCTGCCCTCTCCCCAGTGGAAACAGACCGTATGTTCGCGTTCCGACGAACCTCGCGCGAACATACAGTCTTTTCGGCCATGCCAACAGGCTGTATGTGCGCGCCGTCCACGTTGAGACGCGAACATACAGCTTGTACGCACGTTTCCGGGCCTGACCGTCAACATCTACCGGCGGCCGAGGAGACCGGCGGCCGTGAAAAGATGTCACTTGCCGTAGTATTCGAGCAGATGCGGGTCCACGGAGCGCACCACGTCCACCAAATCGCCGTTCGAAAGATACGGACGCTTGAATTCGCGCCAGGGCTCCACCTTGACCTCCCAACGGCCGGATTCCTCATCCAGTACAGGGCGGGCGGTCTGCTCCCAGCGCACGCGCTTGGAGGTGCGGCCGGTCTCCGGGTCGCGTCGCGTGTAATGCAGGCATGTGCAGTTGGTGATCTTCCAATCATCCGAGTCGGCGCGACGCAGGAACTCCTCATCGGAGAGGTCCTCGATGGTGAGCATCAGCGCCAGCATGAAATCGCCGTGCGTGACCATGACCACCGACTCCGCATCGGATTTGCGGCTCAGGGAATTGAGCACATTGTGCACGCGGTCCTCGGCCACATCGGCGATGGACTCACCCGCCGGCGGACGCCAATACAGCGGATCGGTGTTCTTGAACATCCAATTGCGGGCGTAATTGGTTTTGAACTCGTCCTTGGTGATGGTGTTGATCTCACCCCAGGAGCGTTCGCGAATCACCCGGTTCTCCTCCCACTTGGCCTTCGGAAGGGCCATGGTGGCGGCGGTCTCACGCGTGCGCACATACGGCGAAACCATGTAACGGTCGAACAGCTGCTGCTGTGCAACGATCCAGCGCCCGATGCAATCGGCCTGCTTACGTCCTATGGCGGTCAGTCGCCAGGAGCGGTCAGGCACAGTGACGTTGTCCTGCGTATACAGCGAGTTGTCGCCACGATCACCTGCCTGGACGATGACATTGGCTTCGGACTCACCATGCCGAATCACATACAAATCGAGCGGCATGCTCATACGATTGTCCCTCGTTTCTCAACACACATTGACCATTACCGTAGCCGAAACGCGGGGCAAGCACAGTGTTCTTCTCCGAGCTGAACCCAAGAATTCACTTGGCGTTCAGCCTCATCTTGATTGCGCACCAACCATGATGACCGACGTCGAAACGGAAACGCACTACGATAGGAAACCATGGGGAATAACTCACATATCGACCGTTCGTGGCTCAGCTCCGCCAAGGAGAGCATCAGCCAGTGGTCATACATCATGTTGAAGGATGCAGATAACAAGGATATCGATTGGGATTGGGTGCGTTCGCTCGATCTGGAACATGGCATCGGCGTGGCCGAGCCTGAGGATTTGGAACCGGGAGCCGGTTCGAATGTGCACGATATGCTGAAGGCGGATCTCGAGATCCGCGACAGGCTTGAAGCGATTCTCGCGAAGATGAGCATGGTGTTCATGCGCGACTTCAGCCGTCATATCAAGACCTACGAGCTGCCGCGCGCGCTGGCGTACGCCAATCGGCGTCTGAACGACCAGATCGTACTGCTGCGCGACCGTGGCGTCGTCGAAGGTCTGTGGACCGTGGCTGACGAGGAACGCGAACGCGTGACCGTTCCGGTACTGACGGCGGCCAAGGATGGCGTGGTCGTGGACGACATCCAGGATCGCACCGCCGAGATCGTCAACGCACGCGCCGAGCAGCGCAAGGCGGATCGCGCGGCCCGTGACGCCGCTCGCCATCATCGCCAGATGGCCCTGTTCGACGCCGATGAGGTGAAATATGGATCGGTGGAAGCCGGTCCGGATGAGTCCGCGCCCGCCGACTCCAGTTCCGATGCCGGCAGCCCGGATTATCTCGTCGAGGCGCAGCCGGTCATCAACGACGACAATCCAGCGGTTCCCGACGTCGGTCAGATCGCAGCCGCCGAGACCGCCGTCTCGGAGCCCCGCTTCGCTCGTTTCCGCCACGCAGCCGCCGAGCATGTCGCCGCACGACAGTCGGCTGAGGAGAAGGAATATTGGCGTGCCGTATTCCTGCCGGGCCGCGACGTGGACAAGGTCATGGGCATCGATCTGGAGACGAACGGCACCGAACCGTACCGCACGTACATCATCGACGTGGGCTTTGAATACATGAATATGAAGTCCCCGCGCCCGGCCGACGCGCCTGTCGATTACACGTATGACAAGGATTACTATCAGGGCGGCGACGCCTATGACCAGCATCGCTTCTCGTTCGGCGTGACCCCCGAGGCCGCACGGCATGGCAACCCGTTCATCATCCAGCTCACCGGCATCGATGTCAGCACACGCGTGGGTGACGAATACCCGTTGTTCGACGAGGACCCCGAAGCCCAAGCAGACCTGTTGAAGCGCCTGACCTCGCAGCCATTCGTGGCGCACATGGCCACCTTCGAACACAGTTTCTTCATGCTGAACGTTGCAGGCTATGCCGAGGCCTACCGTAACGGCCATGTGACCATCATCGACACACTACCGATGAGCCGCCTGTGGGATGAGGGTTCGATTCCGTGCGAAGGACATCCGGACGGAGACAACACGCTCGACGCCTATGCCAAGCGGCAAGGCGCGTTGCGCGAAGATGACGCAGAACGCCATCTGGGCCTTGAGGACACGCACATCATGCTGCTGGCGATGAAGCACCATCTGACCCAGCTCAAGGCCGAAGCGCGTGGCCCGTGGGGGCCGGACGGCAAGCCGGGCGTGGGAGGCAAGCGCATCGTCAAGCATCGCCATATCACCCGGGAGCGCCGCACCCCGATCTACGACTGATTGAGGACCTAGCGAGAACCGAACGCTGAGGGAGACATTCGGCGATGTCCATCGATTGCTATTGGGACACCCAATTGATGCGGCATATGGCGCACTCCCGAAGACTGGATGACCGCTGAAGACAACGAGCCGGCCGATACTGCGATTACGCGGTATCGGCCGGCTCGTTGTTCGTCGGTGTTCTCGCCTTATCGCGCATTGTTGCGCTCTACCGGCTTTCGCGTTTGTGCGGCATGTCAGTATCGGTATCGACCACGATGGTCACCGGACCATCGTTGACCAGCCCCACGCGCATATGCGCGCCGAAACGGCCTTCCCTGACCGACACTCCCCCGGAACGCAACGCCTCGTTGAATTTGATCCATACAAGGTCCGCATGTTCCGGCTTGCCGGCCTTGACGAAACTCGGCCGATTGCCCTTATGCACGTCACCATACAAGGTGAATTGTGAGATCGACAGGATTTCTCCGCCGATGTCCTGGAGGGAACGGTTCATTTTGCCTTGTTCGTCCTCGAAGACACGCAGGTTGAGCACCTTGTGGGCGAGCCAGGCGATTTCGGCGTCTCCGTCGGCATCGGAGACGCCAACCAGGATCATGTATCCCGGGCCGATCTGCTGCGGCTCGAATGTGGGGTCGATTGTACCCAGTTCGTTGACGACGTCCACGCTGGCGTGGCTGACCCGTTGAATCACAATACGCATACGCCCGATTATGCCACTGCCGGCGTCATATCAGGCACATGCCCCGTTCAATGATCATCGCAAGTCATCGGCGTCACCACAGGTTCAGTCACTGATTGAGGCTCGTGGAGATCTGCTGCTCGACACGGTCATAGGCCTGGTTGAGCAGCATATTGCCCGGCACCGTCGTCAGCAGGAACGCCAGCACGGCGACGACGATGGAGACCAATACGCCTTTGATGATGCTGACTACGATCCTGAACACCACCGCGGCCACAATCACCCCGACCACCACTGTCAGCAGGGTCTGCACTGCGCCTGGAAGCTGCCCGTACCAGAGCGCCAACCGATCCAACGCAGACAAGTCCAGATTGCTGAGGTCGATGTTCGTCCAGTCGATACTATCCATATTCATACTCGATTCGTCCGTTGCTTTGACTTTGGCCGTATTCATTATCCGACCTATGCGGTCAGGACCGATTATGTCAGTTCGAACTGGGATATGGATCCGGAAACAGTGTCACCTGACAATTGCTTCAAAACCGCCATCCCCAGCATATTCACGGTGTCTTATGCAACGGCCGCTCGTAACACCACACGGTATCCGAGTGTGGTTCCCGACCGAGCCGGCCTGATTCCGCACCTACTGGCGAGTCATGCATCGACTCGAAGCGTCTCCTTGCTCTCGAAACGCACAGCGAACGCGATCAGCAGCAGCACCGCGGCCACAGTGAATGGCAGGCCGGCAAGTCCAGTAATGTGATAATCCATGCCCGATGCGTTCAACGCCATGCCTCCTACCAACGAGCCGACGGCATTGCCTCCGTTGAATCCGATCTGCACCGCGGCACCGCCGATGAGCTCGCCGCCTCCCTTTCCGGCATCGGCCATGAGCAGCATCTGCGGACCGTTGATGAAGAACAAGCCAAACGCAATCCAGAAGGTAAGCAAGGCGCATGTCGCAAGATTGCCTGGAACAAGGAACACCATCAGCAAGCCCGCGGCGGAAATCGACTGTCCCACTGCGGCAGTCACCGAATGAAGCCATCGATCAGCCAAATGTCCGCCGGCGAGCCCGCCGACCACCATGCCAAAACCGGCAAGCATCATGAGCAGCGGTACAAACCGCGATTCGTATCCGCCGGTTTTCTGAAGCCACGGAGAGACGTAGCTCCACCAGCAGAACACACCGGAATTACCGACGAATACGGCGCCAAGCACCAGCCAGGGACCGGGTTTGGCGAGAAAACGGAATTGTCCGGCAAGCCCGGCATCGGGCACGGCGGCGATAAGGGGCATCCATGCCAGCGTAAGCACTATGGTCAATCCGGCACCGATGGCCAGAATGGAGAAGGCCAGACGCCAATCAAGATATTCGGCAAGCAACGTACCGGCGGGAACGCCGAACATATTCGCGATGGTCTGGCCGGTGACCATTACGGACACCGCTTTGCCTTCCTTCCCCTTGTCGGCAAGCGCCTTGGCGATGACGGTGCCGGTGCCGAAGAAAGCGCCGTGAGGCAGGCCGGCGATGAATCGCGCGATGACAAGGACGGTGGCGTTCGGAGCCAAAGCACTCATCGCATTGCCGATCAGGGCGAGGACCATGAATAGGATCACCAGATGCTTCGGACTGCTCTTGCGGCCGAAAACAAGCATGGTGACGCCGATGCACACGCCGATAGCGTAAGCGGAGATGAAATGCCCTGCGGTCGGAATGGAGACATGCATGGCCGCAGCTGTTTCAGGCAGAATGCCCATCATGACGAATTCCGCGGCACCAAGCACGAAGGCTCCCGCCGCAATGGACAGTAGGCTCTTTTTCACAATCCCATTCCCTGATAACACGTGACGTATCCTGACGATTCGGGACTACGGTATCAGACAGGTCGGGCTGGAACCACGCCTCCGGGGTTTCCGAAATGAAGGAAGTGAGGTACACGCCATCGGCACTCTATTGGCACTCTATCCTGGCCACAAACGGCCAGATACGGGCCATAATCGGCCATTTTCCAATAATCGAAAAACGGCGGAATTCCAAGCCCCGAGACCTCGGAAAACGTTGGAATTCCGCCGTTTTGCAGGGGCGTCACCCCCTATTTCGACACGTTGAACTTGAACTCGACGATGTCGCCGTCCTGCATCACGTAGTCGCGGCCCTCCTGACGGAGCTTGCCCTCCTCCTTGATCTTGACCATGGAGCCTTCGGCGGCCACGAAATCGTCATAGGAGACGATGTCGGCCTTGATGAAGCCCTTCTCGAAGTCGGTGTGGATCACGCCGGCTGCCTGCGGGGCAGTCCAACCCTTGTGGATCTGCCAGGCGCGCACCTCCTTGACTCCTGCGGTCAGGAAGGTCTGCAGTCCGAGGATGTCGAAGCCCACGCGAGCCAGCTGGTCGAGGCCGGACTCGCTCAAACCGGCATCCGCCAGCATCTCGCGGGCGTCCGCCTCATCGAGCTCGGTGAGGTCGGCCTCGAACTGCGCGTTGAGGAACACGGCCGGTGCGGGCGCCACGGACGCGGCGAGCTTGGCCTGCAGCTCCTTGTTCTGCAGCTCGTCATCATCCACGTTGAACACGTAGATGAATGGCTTGGCGGTCATCAGATGCAGGTCGTAGACGGAGTCCTTGTCGAAGCGGCCCTCGCGCGCGGCCTTGTCCAGCGTCTCGCCGGCCTCGAGGATCTCCTTGGCCTTCTTGACAGCGTCCATGTATGCCGGCTCGATCTTCTTGCCGCGCAGATCCTTCTCGAGCTTCGGCAGCGCGTTCTCGATGGTCTGCAGGTCGGCGAGAATCAGCTCGGTGTTGATGGTGTCGATGTCGTCGGCCGGGTCGACCTTGCCATTGACGTGCACGATGTCATCGTCCACGAAGGCGCGCACGACCTCGCAGATCGCGTCGGCCTCACGGATGTTGGCCAGGAACTTGTTGCCCAGGCCCTCGCCCTCGGATGCGCCCTTGACGATGCCGGCGATATCCACGAAGGTCACCGTGGCGGGCACGATCTTCTCGGTGTTGACCAGCTTGGCGAGCACGGGCAGACGCTTGTCCGGCAACGGCACGATGCCGGTGTTCGGCTCGATGGTGGCGAACGGGTAGTTCTCAGCGAGCACATTGTTGCGGGTCAGGGCATTGAACATGGTGGACTTGCCGACGTTCGGCAGTCCGACGATTCCGATAGTAAGAGACATGGTTCCCTAGCTTAGCTGTGATGGTACCCGTTCAGCCGACGATGGCGTCGACCGCGTCGATGACGGAACCGCGGAAGCCGTCCTTCTCCAATTGGGCGACACCGCGGATGGTGGTACCCCCAGGCGAGCAGACGGCGTCCTTCATGGCACCTGGATGCGTCCCCGTGGCCATATACAGTGCACCCACGCCCTCGACCATCTTGGCGGCCAGGCGGTAGGCGGTGGCACGCTGCAGTCCGTACTGCACACCGGCATCTGCCAGGGCCTCGATGTACATGTCGGTGAAGGCGGGCGCGCAGCCGGCGACCACCATGGCGATGTTCATATGTGCGGAGTCGACTCGCTCGATGAGGCTGATCGGGCCGAACAGCTGCTCGAAGGTCTCGGTTTCGGCATCGGTCAGCGTATTCGCCGATTCGGTGACCAGCACGCCCTTGCCCACTGCCATCGGCGTATTCGGAATAGTGCACTGGAGGTGGATGTCCGGAGAGTCCGCGGAGTCGCCGTCTTCGGCGGCGAACAGATCCTGATATTTCCTCAGGTCCCAGCCGGCGGCGATGGATACGACGAGCTTGCCTGGCTTGCCAAGTTCACGGGACAACGGTTTGACGACCGATTCGATCTGGTAGGGCTTGATGGCGATGACCACCACATCGGCGGCCACGGCCACTTCGACGGCGCTGTGCAGCGGACGGACGCCGAGCTTCGCCGCATTCTTCTCGAGCTTGTCGTAATGGGCGGCGCAGGCCACGATCTGATGGCCGCGCACCACACCGGCGTCCACCATGCCTTGGGCGATGGCCTGTGCCATGTTGCCGTATCCGATGAAACCGATGGTGAGATTATTCGTCATGAAGATTCCTTTCGTTCCGCTCCCGACTCCCCTCGCATGAACGGGAGTCATCACATTGAAGCCAACTGAAAACCTTGCTGAGAGGTCAGAACAGTTCCTCGAGATCGCCCCTGTTCAGGGCCTCGTCCCATAGATGCTTGAATACCACGGAGCCGTGCAGACCATCGTGTTCGAACTCGTTGGTGGTCCAGTAATGGCTGTTGCCCACACGGCTCAAGGTGTCGAGCTGCATGCCGGAATCGACGTACATGTCGTCGAAGTAGACGGCAGCCTGCAACGGCACCTCGTTGCGCGCCAGCTGATCCTCGTCGTAGATGACGCCGAACCGCGTGTCCTCCATGAGTACGTCCATGGCCGGTTTGAATGGGCGCAATGTGGACTCCTGTTCGAACATCCATGGGAACATCGCTTCGCCGGTGAAGTTCAGCGGCCGGGTCTCGGTGCCGAACTCAGGGTGACGGTCGCGCACGCGCTGCGCGGCCCAGCGGATGGGCTCGTCCATCTCACCGTTGGCGTAGATGAACTCCTGCAACGGCCAGTACAGCGGACGTGATGCGGTGGCGTTCATCACCTTGGCGAGGAATTCGTCGGAAAGGTCGGCGTCGGCGCATGAGGAGCCATCGCTGGTCAGGAAGACATCGTCAAGAATCCAATGCACCCGTTCGAAGCTGGGCTTCATGCCGAAATCGGAGCCCAGGCACTGCAGCCGTTCCACGGTCAGCGGGTCGCCGTTGGGTAGCAGTGGGAAGCCGTGGGCGGCCATGCCTGCGATCAGTCCAAGCCGGTGATCGATATCGGTTTCGGCCATCGAGCCGAGTACCGAATCATGCAATGTGTTGGTGAATTCGGTGACGTCCGCCACAGTCGGCAGTTTGTCCGCCAACGTCTCCACACGCTCCCTGTCCTGAGGATAGCGCTCGTAGAACTGTGCCGTCTTGCGGGCCATGCGCGGGAACGTGTGCTCGTAGACCTCAGTGGCGTCTGCCGGAACATGAGGGATGCCCCCGGTCGTGAAGCTGGCGATCACTCCAGCCGGGAACAGGGAGAGATAGGTCAAGGTCAGGAATCCGCCATAGCTTTGCCCCATGGTGACCCATTTGCGTCCGTCGAATTCGGTCAGGCGAAGGTGTTCGAAGTCACGCACGATCGAGTCGGCGAGGAACTTCTTGAGGAAATCGGCCTGGGCGCGGGCCGTACCGGCCGCATCACCCTCATATGCGGCGGCGATGCGCGCCATGGCATGGGTATCGACGCGCGAGGAACGCCCGGTGCCGCGCTGGTCGGGCAGGATTACGCGGAAATGCTTGGTGGCCTCCTCGATCCAGCCGTCAGAGGCCGGGCTGTTCAGACGAGGACCGGCACCTCCCGGGCCGCCCTGCAGGAAGATCAGCAGCGGCAGATCGTCATGCACATGCTCGGGTGTGGTGACCACACGGTAGAACAGTTTGATCGTCTCGCCGTCGAAGGATTCGCCGGGAGTCTTCCCCGCCCAATCCAACGGCACATCAATGGAATGGTCCTCCATGGCGAGACCTGGCACATAGTATTTGCAAAGCAATGTCATAGCTCACGACTCTAGCCCACAAATCAGTCCGATGGCTGATATCGGCAGGCTTTCGGACGCGTTACGCTTGCGGATTATGGAATGGTTCACACGCTTGCGCAGATGGTGGGACGCCTTGCCGGGATTGGGCCGGGCGACCGGCCACACACTCGTATACGACGTCATGCTGGCTGTGGGCCTGATGTCTTTGATCACGCTGATGGCAACCAGCATAGATTCCGGCCCCGGCCTGCTGTTCAATTCCACGACGGCGATCACCGTGCTGTGGAGCCTTCCTGCGGCGGTGCCGCTTATTCTACGCCGTGTCTGGCCGGAATATGCCGCCTGGATGTATGTGGCGTTGACCTTCGCGCACCTGGTTTTCGGTCCGGCAATAGTCTTCAGCGACTTCTTCGCCCCCATCATGCTGTATTCGGTGCTGCTGTACGGCAAGGCAGCACATACGATACGGTTCGTGACGGCCGCTTGCGCGACGACCGTATTCGCCGGCCTGGTGTGGGGTGTGGCGTTCATGCTGGGGCCTATGTTCCCCGCCGCTCCATGGTCGCTTAAGGTCGATTGGGAGAGCTGGCTGCCTCACGCACTGTTTCTTCCGGCGTGTCCAGGCTACGATTCCACAGCGCAGTCCATGAGATATGGCTGCGGTGCCGCTGTCGCCATCGAAGGCGGCACCGGAGCCGCGGCGATCGGCGTATGCATGGTCAGCGTGATCATCATGGCGTTCTGGCAGCGGGCTCGCCGGACCACGCTTGACGCCATGAGGCAGCGGAACGAGGCCCTTGAGGCCCGAAAGGCCGAGGAGGCCCGTATCGCCGCGCTGGCCGAGCGGGCGCGCATCGCACGCGACATGCATGACGTGGTGGCGCACACCCTGTCCACGATCATCGTTCAGGCTGACGGCGGTCGATATGCCGGTGCGAACGACATCACCGTCGCCAGGACCACCATGGCGACCATCCGGAGCGAGGCGACACGTGCCCAGCATGATATGCGACGGCTGTTCGACGTATTCGGCACCGCCGAAACGCCGCAAGGATACGCGGATATCCCGATACTGCTCAATAAGTCGTTCAATGCTTCAATGCACGTGTCACGAACCGTCTCCGGCACGGTGCAGGAGGAACGGCTCCCCGATCACGCAGGCGAAGCGTTGTTCCGCGTGGTGCAGGAAGGACTGACCAATGCCCGCAAATACGCCGGCGCAGGCGCCCATGTCCGCATCGATGAGTCATGGACCCCGACCGATGTCACCATCGCCATCACCGATGATGGACGCGGCGCTCAAGCGACCGAGGACGGACATGCACCGGGCTACGGGCTCATGGGGATGCGCGAACGCATCGAGGCGTTGGGCGGCAATGTCACCGCAGGACCACGGCCGAACGGCGGCTTCGCGCTGAACGCCGTTGTCCCATTGCAGACCGGAATCATCGGCACGGACTCCTCCAACGGAGAGGATTCCCCCATCGGCTCAGGCTCTCCTGCCCGTGCGGATGGATCGGATCGTCTTGCCGGCACCGATACCCGGCACACGGCATCAGATTCCCTTGATCGAGACATCGACAGCCGTCTGCCTCGATGGTCACGGCGCTTCATCCAATGGCTGAAGCGGACAGCCGCGTCATTGCGCTCCCGCTCGTTCGACCAGGGCGATGTCTCCGACCTCAATTGGATCGGCAGGTTGGCACGTTGGACGCAGCGGCATTATCTGCTGATGGACATCCTCGGCACCGTGATTCTGGTAGTGCTGTTCCATTCATCCACATATTACGATCTGCAGGTGCTGGCCAACGATGGCATATGGGACCCGGCCGAACACACTCTGGCGACACTGCTGACCATCGTGCTGCTGGCACCGCTGGCGTTCCGCCGGCGTTTCCCCGAGACCAGCGCTCTCGTGGTAGCTCTTCTGTCAGGCATGCAGCTGCTGTTGCCGCCATCCATCATGTCGAATGCCGCTTTGGCGGTGAACGTGTTCGCCTTGGTATCCGTGTATTCCGCTGTACTGTACGGGCGGGAGCAGGCATGGCGTTGGGTGAGCGTTGCACTCGTGGCCGATTCCTGGCTGTACGGCATCAAACTGATGGCAGGGCGCAGCGGCACCAGTACGGTGCGCGTGTTGGCGCAAATGGTCATGCCCGACCGGTATTCGTCCGAAATCTGGACCATTGTGTTCGGCGGATTGGCTCCTGGCGGGATGGTGATGCTCGCTGGGTTCGCCTGCATCGCATCCGCCCGCTGGGTGCGGTCGAGGGGTGCGAACGCGCTGGTGCTGCAGCAGCGCGAGGAAGCGTTGCGCGCGGAGCAGGAACGTCAGAAGGTGTTGGCCGCGAATCTGGAACGGGAGCGCATAGGCGCCGCCATGCAGGCCGAGGTATTGGCCACATTGGAGTCGGTGATCGCGCAGACTGCTGAAGGAATCGCCGCGCTCAACAGTTCGCCGGCACCTGATGGCATGCAGATCGCCGCACTGTTCACCGCGATAGGTGCACGAGGACGCGCCGCGCTGGCGCACATGCGCGAACTGTTGACGGTGCTGCGGGAGACCGGGTTCAGCGACGAACAGCATGCAGCTCGCCGGCGCCGTTGCAATTGCGGCCGCTCGGATCGGTGGATGACCAATTGCTGCAGCGCCAACAGGCCCAGACGAAGCATGCGGATATGAATGATATCCGATAAGACTTCAGCATCCGAGGGAAACCGTCATGATTGCCGCCCTGCAATCCCACTGACAATGAATCATCCCTGCGTCATCCTTGTGTCATTGAATCATCCTTGAATGCAACGTTTCCTCCGGTGCTTTCAGGGATGATTCAGGGTTGATGTGCAGCAGAAGATGACGCGAACCGGATACAGTGGGAATCATGAATGAGAGCGGAAGCATTCGCGTGATCATCGCGGACGATCAGGAATTGGTGCGCGCCGGATTCGCCATGGTCATCGGCTCGCAGCCGGATATGGAAGTGGTCGGGCAGGCGTCCGACGGCACGGACGCCGTGCAGTTGACGCAATCCCTCCAACCGGATGTGGTGCTGATGGATGTGCGCATGCCCGGCATGGACGGCATCGAAGCAACACGTCGCATCGCTTCGGCAAGCGACTCAGGCGATGGCAAACGGCCCATCAGGGTGATCATCCTGACCACGTTCGATTTGGACGAGTATGTGATGGCGGCCATCAACGCCGGCGCTTCGGGGTTCCTGCTAAAGGATACCGAGCCGGAGACACTGCTCAATTCGATTCGTACAGTATTCCAAGGCAATGCGATTATCGCGCCGTCCGCCACGAAGCGGCTCATCGAGAAGATGGTTCAGGACGGGTATGCACAGCATGAATCGTCAGACGATATACCTTCCAGTGCCGTCGTCGGCGCCGGTTATGCGAAGACCGGAGGCACCGCGAATCAGCCGTTCTACACCGACCCGGAGCTGGGCCTGCTCACCGATCGCGAACGCGAGGTGCTCGTCGAGGTCGCCCACGGACTGAGCAATCAGGAGATCGCGGACAGACTGTTCATCTCCTTGCCCACGGTGAAAACACACGTGGCGCACATCCTGTCCAAGATCCACGCCCGAGACCGCGTCCAGGCCGTGGTCTTCGCCTACGACAACGGTTTGGTGTAGCGGACCCACTCGTTACTTTTCCTGGAAACGGCTGCCAACGAAGCTGATTGAGGGGAGCGCCCGCCTTACGGGTACTCCCCTCAATTGCATGTATTGGCCCCTCTCAGAAAAGGGAACCAATCGTGCAGCTATGAACCGCTGTACAAATCACCTGTCAGCGCTGCGGCCAAGCCACTAGGCTTCGGCCAATGCGACCACCGGCGGCACACTGACCGCGCGACGGGCCGGCGCGATACTCGCGAGCAACGCGGCAAGCGCCGCAACACCAAGCACCAGTCCGTTGGTGGCCCAGTCGAACGGCAACGCCACGGTGGCGTACAGGCTGAACACCATGTAGGAGCCGAGCCAGCCGAACAGTGTGCCCAGCGCCACGCCCGCCACGCCGGAGACGAGCGAGAGCAGCAGCGCCTCGGCCGCGAGTGAGCGCCGCAGCTGTCCGCGAGTCATGCCGATGGCGCGCAGCGTGGCGGATTCGCGGGTGCGCTCGATCACGGAGAGTGACAGCGTGTTCGCCACGCCCACGAGCGCGATAAGCACAGCCACGGCAATCAATCCCACCAGCAGGGCCATCATGCTGTCGATCGTGGTCTCCCACATCGAACGTTCGGCCACCGGTCCGGACACGCTCACACCCGGGGCTGCCGAGAACGCCTGCTGCACGTTGGTGAGCACGTCGTTCATCGTGATGCCGGCAGCGTCCGCATCCACGCGCATGAGCAGCATGTGGCCGGCGGTTTCGAGGTCGCCATCGGTGAAATGCTCGGCGTTGACGAACGCCACCGCGCCGTAGTCGGAGGAGACGCGGCGGTAGTCGGCCTGCTGGGGCTTGAGGGTGATCGGCTTGCGGCCGGCGGCACCGGTCTCGGTATCGGTCTCGACGCCGGCCGGATTCTCCCGGAAGACGACGGAACTGTCGAAACCGACCTTCTTGCCATCCATGGCGTTGATCGTCGGCAGCAGCACGTCGCCCGACCCGATCGAGACACCGCTCAGATCGGCCTTCATCACCTTCGCGAGCGCGGCAGTGTCCTTGACTCCGACGAGCATCACGGACAGCTCCTTGCCGTCCTTCGTAGTGACGTACCGCACGGTGGTGGGCGCGTAGAGGGAGGCGGCCACGCCCTTGGCCTCGGCGGCGTCCGTGGCCTGCTTGTCGGTCATGTCGTTGCCGGCGGCGATCATGTCCACGCTGTAGCGCTGGTCCAAGGCCACTTCCATGGTCTGCTTGCCGCTGGCGGCACCGGTGGCGATGGTGGACACAAGCGTGACGCCGATGAGCAGCGCGGCACCGGTGGCCGCCACACGACGCGGGTTCTTCTGGATGTTCGCGTTGGCGATTCTCGCGCTGGGGCCTGCCAACGAGACGACCGATCCCACGCCGCGCATGAGCAGCGGCAGCCAAAACGCGGCGGACAGCACCAGTCCCAAGAAGACCAGCGCGCATCCGGCGATGGCCATGAGCAGGACGACCGCATACCGCTCGATAAGCGCGTCATGCCCGACAAGCGACTCGTGCATCTGCCATGCGGCGAACACGGCGAGTGCCACGCCGGCAACCACAAGGATGCCCGAGAAGACGGCCCGTACCACGCCTGCCCGGCGTGTGTCCGTCAGTTCGATGGGGCGCAGCGCCTCGAGCGGCGTCACGGCGGTGGCGGCACGCGCGGAGCCGAGCGAGGCGAGCACGGTCATCACCACGCCAAACGCGATGGGCACCACGAACGCCTGCCAGCTGAGGATCAGCCTGGCCCTCAACTCGTCGCCGCCCATGAGTCCCGAAGCGCACAGGCCGGCAATGATGCCGATACCCAGCGCCACGCCGAGCAGTGAGGCGACCAATCCGAGCACACCTGCCTCGAGCAGCACGGAAGCGTACAGCTGCCCCTTCTGGGCGCCGATTGTGCGCAGCAGCGCCAGAGTACGGCGGCGTTGCGCCACCAGCACCTGGAACGTGTTGGCGATCACCAGCGCGGCCACGACCATTGCCAGAATGCCGAAGCTCAGGAGGAACACGGTGGTGATGCTGAGCCCGCCGTCCGCGTCGAGATTTTGCAACGCATCCTTGTCGATGTCCGCGCGGCTCATGACGACGTAGTATTCCGGCATCAGCTTGGCGACGCGTTCGGCGGCGGCCTGCGCCTTGGCATCACCTTCCCGGCCTTCTCCGGCACCGGCGAGGTCGAGGTAGAGCGTATTGGCGGCGACGTCGTTGAATTCCGCCGCGCCGGACATGGTGGCCAGCACGTTGTTCGACAGGACGGACGCGCCGCCGTAATAGGAGTACGCGCCGTTCGGATCGTCGGTCAGGCCGGTTACGCGCACCGTCATTGCGGAGCTGTTGGCGCCGCCAGCCGTCGAGGCCCCGCCGGCAGAGGCGTCAGCATCATCGGCGGCGCCAGCAACAGCGGCATCCCCCTCGATCGCCGCCTGAGCAGCCGGGGAATTCACCGTGACCGTATCACCCACGCCCACGCCGAGCTGCTCGGCGACGGACCTCGGCATGGCGATCTCGTCGTTGTCGATCGGCTGGTTGCCGTCCGCAATGGTGACCGGCAGTAGCGAGAGGCTCTTCGCGGTGCCGATGGCGATGCCGGTGACGTGCCGGTCGCCCTTGGCGACGGTCAATCTGGGCACGGTCGCATCGACTCGTACGTCCTCGACCCCGTCGATGGTGCGCAACTGGTCAAGCTGGAAGTCGGCGACGGTAGTGGCGTACGCCTTGTTCTGCTCGTCTTCAGTGGCGTTCTTCAATGCTTCGGAGTCGGTCGTCACCACATAGTTCGCCCCACCGTATAGCGCGGTCTGCTGGTGGACGAGCGAGTCGCCCATCGTGTTCGAGAACAGGAACGTGGCGGCGATGAACGCGGTGCCGATCAGGATGGCGATGCCGGCGGGAATGAGCATCCTGCCGTTCTTGCGCATGAGTTTCAAGGTGATGTCGAACATGATTCGCGACTCCCCTCTCAAGCGGCGTGACGCGCGGTCGCAGCGGCACGGCGGTGGCTTGAGCGACGCTTCGCGGAGGGTTCGGCGTCACTGTCGGCGAATGCATCCGCCCTTACGAAATGGTCGTGAGCATCGGACGCCACCGCGGCACGCGTAGCCCGTTCGCGTTCGGCCATGAGCAGGTTGTTCATGGCTTCGGCGGTGGGATGCGGCTCATCGGCCACGATGCGCCCGTCCGCGAATACGATGGCCCGGTCGGCGTACGATGCGGCCACGGCGTCGTGCGTGACCATGACGATGGTCTGGTCGAGCTCATTGACCGACTGCTTGAGGAATCCGAGCACTTCGGCGCTGGAGACGGAATCGAGGTTGCCGGTAGGCTCGTCGGCGAAGACGAGGCTGGGCTTGGTGATGAGGGCCCTTGCGATGGCCACGCGCTGTTGCTGGCCTCCGGACAGTTCATTGGGGCGGTGGTTCAGTCGCTGCCTAAGCCCCAGGGTCTCCACCAACAGGTCGAACCACGCCCGGTCGGCTTTGGCACCGGCAAGGGTCAGCGGCATGAGAATGTTCTGCTCGGCGGTGAACATGGGCAGCAAGTTGAAGCTCTGGAAGATGAACCCGATCTTGTTGCGACGCAGCAGGGTGAGCTGTTTGTCGTTCATACGGGTCAGGTCCTTGCCTCCGAACAGAATGCGCCCCGAGGTGGCGGAGTCCAGTCCGGCCAGTGTGTGCATCAACGTGGACTTGCCGGAACCGGATGGTCCCATGATGGCGGTGAAGCGCCCGCGCTCGAAGCTCACGTTCACATCGCGCAACGCATGCACCGCATTTGCTCCGGAGCCGTAATCCTTGACGAGGTCTACGGCTTGAATGGCTATGCCTCTGGACGGAAGCTGCATGGATTGCGAATGTACAGGCGAATTGCCGACAGTCATGATCGTCTCTCCTCTTCTTGTGACCGGAACTGTGATATCCGGATGATGATTCCCACTGTATGAAGAGGAGAATGCGCCTCACATCGTGCGCAGGACTGAATTCCATGGTCGCCATCCTCATCCTTGAGGACTATGCCTGTCTTTTTCCGGCGGGTTCTGGCAGCCGGTCGTTACTGCTCCCATTGCCGGTAGTTTGCCTGTCATTGACGGCCACAACAGTCGTCGGAGTGACCGTCCGCCGGATTCATCGTCACACGGCAAACGGAAAGCCCGCGCTGCATGACTCAGCGCGGGCTTTCACTCCCCCATTTCAATTCCGCTCATCCATGATGCACCCCATAAGCATCATGCCCTTCAATCGGAATTGATGGCTTCCTTATCGCCTCTACCTCCTACTCACTTGGCAAGACCGGAGGCACGAACGGCTTCGAAGCCACCCTTGAGGTCGTCGAGGATGTCCTCGATGTTCTCGGTGCCGATGGACAGGCGGATGGTGCCCTGGTGGATGCCCTGGTCCTCGAGCTCCTCCAGAGTCTCCTGGGAGTGCGTGGTGGAGGCCGGGTGGATGACGAGGGACTTCACGTCAGCGACGTTGGCCAGCAGGGAGAACAGGTGCAGGTTGTCAATGAAGACACGGGCCGCGTCCTTACCACCCTTGATGTCGAAGGTGAAGATGGAGCCGGCGCCGTTCGGGAAGTACTTCTTGTACAGCTCGTGGTCGCGGCGACCTTCGATGGATGGGTGGGAGACGGACTCGACTTCCGGCACGGTCTGCAGGTATTCGACGACCTTCAACGCGTTCTCGACGTGGCGCTCGACGCGCAGGGACAGGGTCTCGGTGCCCTGCAGCAGCAGGAAGGCGGCGAACGGGGACAGGGTGGCGCCGGTGTCGCGCAGCAGGATGGCGCGGATGCGGGTCACGAAGGCGGTGCCGCCCAGAGCCTCGTAGAAGTTGAGGCCGTGGTAGGACGGATCCGGCTCGGTGAGGGTCGGGAACTTGCCCGGAACCTCAGCCCAGTTGAAGTTGCCGCCTTCGACGACGACACCGCCCAGCGTGGTGCCGTGGCCGCCGATGAACTTGGTGGCGGATTCGACCACGACATCGGCGCCGTGCTCGAGCGGACGGAACAGGTACGGGGTGGCGAAGGTGTTGTCCACGATCACCGGCAGATGATGCTTGTGGGCGATTGCGGAGATGGCCTCGAAGTCCGGCAGGTCGGCGTTCGGGTTGCCGAAGGTCTCGAAGTAGACGAGCTTGGTGTTCTCCTGGATGGCGTCCTCGAAGTTCTGCGGGACCTCAGGATCGACGAAGGTGGTGGTGATGCCGTCGCGCGGCAGGGTGTGCTTGAGCAGGTTGAAGGTGCCGCCGTAGATGTTCTTGGAGGAGACGATGTGGTCGCCGGACTGGGTGATGTTACGCACGGCGTACTCGACGGCGGCCGCGCCGGAGGCGACGGCGATGCCGGCGGTGCCACCTTCAAGGGCGGCGATGCGGTCCTCGAAGACGCCCTGGGTGGAGTTGGTCAGACGGCCGTAGATGTTGCCCGGGTCTGCAAGGCCGAAGCGGGCCTCGGCGTGGTCGAAGTTGTGGAAGACGTAGCTGGTGGTGGCGTAGATCGGCACTGCGCGGGAGTCGGTGGCCGGATCGGCCTGCTCCTGGCCCACGTGCAGCTGCAGGGTTTCAAAACGGTACTTCTTGTTCTCGGCCATGATGTGCTCCTTGTCGTCGGTCGCGAGGTTCTTTTCCTTGCCACCCGCCTGCCGTATTCGGCGGTTGGCGAGGTGTTGGTTATGAAGGTACGCGCGGCGGATAGCGCGGCGCAAGCCAGACGTTATCGGGGTTGCCTATAGACCCTTATCAGCCGTTGGAATCCTTGGCGTTCACCCACCCTTCACACCGCCGAAATACCCTCCGGCAATCCCGCGACACGCCGAAGCGGCATCACCGTGGACTACGCTCGTCACTGTTGTCCGCGGTTCTTCATCAGACTTTTCGTCTGGGCTGTAATGCGGACGAGATCGCATGCAGCAACATCATCGGAAGACCTGGACCATGACCGACGTGACCTTGTATGAACGTGACCCGAAGTACATCCCGCGCGTTGCCGCCGTACACGATATGTGCGGCTATGGCAAATGCTCGCTGACCGCGGCGATACCGATCCTCTCCGCGGCCGGATGCGACGTGTGCCCGGTCCCCACCGCCCTGTTCTCCGCGCACACCAAGTATCAGGTGTTCACGTTCCACGACACCACGGATATCCTTTCCGGATATCTCGACGCCTGGCAGGCCGAGGATGTGGAGCTCGACGCCGTGTATTCGGGGTTCCTTGGCTCACCGGAGCAGGTGGCGATCATCCAGAGGCTGTACAGCGACTACCCTGCCGCCCTGCGGCTGGTCGACCCGGTGATGGGAGACGGCGGACGGACGTACACCACGTATACGCCCGAACTATGCGAGGCGATGGGGGCGTTGGCGACCGGCGCCGATGTCCTGATGCCGAATCTCACCGAAGCATGCATCCTCACCCATCGCGACTACCAAGGCCAGGATCTGAACGACGATCAGGTGAATGGTTTGCTGGATGCGCTGCTTGAGTTGGGTGCCAAGAACGTGGTGCTCAAGGGCATCGACCATGGCGATGACCGTATCGTCAATTATGTGGCTTCGGCATCGGACGGCGCTGCAGGCAAGATCGAGCTGAAGCACCTCAAACTGCCGTACATGATCCACGGCACCGGCGACGTCTTCGCATCCGCACTGTGCGGGGCGGTGATGGCGGGCCGCGGTCTGGCGGAATCCGCGCGGATCGCCGGCGAATTCGTGCGCCATGCGATGGCAAGCACCCGTGACCAGCCGCACTTCGAGGACCGTGGGGTCAGTTTCGAGCTCAACCTCGGCGAGCTCACCGATCTGGTGCGCTAAGGCCTGCACCGAGACGCGGCCTACCGGTTCTTGAAGTACCTGAGCAAGTGGCTTTCCCGGGTGAGCATCACCGCGACCCCCGCGCCCGACAGCACGCCCACCACTGCAGCGACCGGAACCCGAAGCATCGTGTCGGCGAGCGCCGCGGCCTCCGCATCCCCGTTCTGCAACCATACCCATGCCCACAATGGACTGGTCAACAGCACTGCAGCGGTCGCCCATACGATCGTCTCCAACACGATCTGCATCAACAGCGCGGTTTTCGGAACCCCGCAATGCAACGCGGAAGCCATCTCGAGTCTGCGCGTCCATGTAGCGATGAATCCCAATGCCATCGCGGCCACCAAAGCGATCCACGGCGTGTAGGCGGTCAGTCTCACGCGGAACAGGGACGCACTGTCCAGTGCGCTGCCTTTGCTCATGTTGAGCTTGGCGATCTGAGGACGTTCCTGCGTGGCATCCATGCCGGAACCGATGCCCGTCATGCGCAGCAACGATTCGATGTCCTTGGTCTCGGGCCAGGTGCGCACCCAACACTGGCTGAATGATTCCGACGAGTTGGCGGGCACCGGAGCCAACGCAACATACGAGAATCCTGACTTGCGACCGTCGTCCGGCCACTCGAACACCCCGGACACCTGTACGTTGCGCCCGTCCCGCAATGCCAGGACACTGCCCGCCGCGGCGGCGAACGGCTTGGCCGCTTCGGCCGAGAGCATCACGCCTTCCTCACCGTCTTCCGATGCGGTCTCGGTATCGGCGTCCTTCGAAACCGAGACCTGCTCCCCTCCACCGGACAGGTCGTCGGCGCTCGTGCCTGTAGTGCTCAAAGCGAACACCCTACGCGCCCCCGGCGTGATCTCCATCAAGGGCACTCCTGTGGATGGCAGGGCCGCGAACACCAGCTTCTGGTCGGTCTGTCGTACAGCGCCAGCCGCTTCGACACCATCCAATGAGGCAAGCCGGTCGCAGGCGGCGCCATCGATGTGATTGTTGTATTCCATTACCCATGTCGAGCCGCCGGCTGCCACGTATTCATCGGTCTGTCGCTGAATGGAGGCGATAGTCAGCCAATCAGCACCGACCAGCAGGAGAATCAGGCATGCAAGTCCCACCGCCAGCGCACATGCATGACTGGTGCCGCTGATCAGGTCGCGCCACGCCTCCCCCAGCATGCCGACAAGTCGCATGCGCGCGATCTTGGCTTCACGCTGCAGCTGCGTCATGATGCACCTCCTCGCTTTGCCAGTCGCGCAGGTCGATGAGGTCGGTGCAGGCGTCCCGCGTGCGCGGGTCATGCGTGGCCACGACGACAATCGCCCCGCTCATCGACAGGTTGTGCAGGTGCTCGTTGACCGTGGCCGCCGTATTGAGGTCAAGTTGCGCGGTCGGCTCGTCCACGAGCAGCAGCCCGGCGTGTGAAGCCACGCCGCGCGCGAGCATCAACCGTTGCGCTTCACCGCCCGACAGGTCACGAAAAGGCTTCGCGGCCAGTTCATCCAAGCCAAAAGCCTCCAACAGGGCCATGGCATGGGTTTCGGCATCCCTCCGGCGCTCGCCGCGCGCGATGAACGGCAGGGCCACATGATCGAGCGCGGTGCGGCGGGCCACGCCGTGGGGGTTCTGCAGCACCCAGCACACACGTCCACAATCGACGCGCTCCACCATGCCCGTCACCGGCTCCACCCATCCGGCGATGATGGACAGCAACGTGGATTTGCCCGATCCGGACGGCCCGGTGAGCGCATAGACGTGTTTGGGAAGTAGCGTCATGGTCAGGTGACGGAACAGCATGTCCTCGCCGGTACGGTCGAAACTGTGGCCGACATCGGTGAGGATCACACGACGGCCTTCACCTTGCTCCTCCAGTGAGGAGACCGATGCCGAGGAGACCGATGCCGGGGAAACCTCCGGCATCACCGATGAGCAGGAGGATGCCGCAGCCGATTGGGTATCAGGCCGCGAATCCAGCCTCGAATCAGCCTTCGAATCCGACTGCACAGACGTGCTGCGATCCGGCTCTCCGGAATCAGTTCCACGCAACGTACCCTTCGCCAAAGGGTTCCTCCGCCTCCTCCAAATCATCTCACTGCCCGTCCTGGCCTGAGGCGGAACCGGCTTCGGCATCGCAGTGTTGGGCGGTGCGCGGGGTCACATCCACGTGATCGAACTGCTGCCCATCGCCGACGCTGACCATGGTCTTGCCGAGCTGTGAGGCGATGATGGACACTTTCACCGGCTTGGCGTCCACACTCACGCATCCGAGTCCGCCCGAGGCGTCGTAGACCGCGGAGGGTGGCACGGTGAGCGCGGTCAGCGGCTGAGCGAGTCTCCAATCGTAGGACACGCTGAGTGCGCCACCGCTCGTCCCGGATGCCCCGCCAACGGCACCCGTTCCCCCGACGCCACCGGTCGGCGCGCCGCCGGAATCCCCGCTCATCGACGCCAGACGGAAGGCCACGGATCCGCCGATCGCCGCGAGCATCGCGGGATCGGTGAGTTCGACGGTTCCGGCCGGCACGGCGAACGTCTGCTCGCCGATGACGAGTGTGCGGTCGCCGACCACCAGATCGGTGGCGGACGTCGGCAGCGTCGCCTTGAGCGGGATCGCGGCAGTGGTGAACAGGTCAGCGCCCGCCGTGATCTGCCGCCCCACGGCGATTGAGGATTGCTTGACCGTCACTGAGTCGGAGGGCAGCCAGACGAACGATTCCGGCCCGATCGACCAGCCCGAGTCGGCGGTGATGCGGGCGGCTCCCTTGCTGTCGGCGAGCGCATTGTAGGCGACGATGGTGTCCCACGTCATCACATCGGAGTCGGGTGCGGCATAGCCGAGGCGACGCAGTACGGCATTGAGACCGGCCGCGTCGGACCCGCGGGTGCCGCTGGTCAGCGTGCGGTACAACGGCACGTCGGTGTGCAGGGCGAGAACTGGCCTGGCGTCCACGTCGAACACCGTGCTGCCGGAGCCGATGACAGTACCTGTACCGGCGGAGGTGCCGGTGATGGTGCCCGATACCGGCGAGGTGACGGTGGACGATTCGCCGAGGGAGACGGCCAGCGTCACGGAACGCGCGTCGTCGAACTGGGCGGAGGCCACCTTCACCGTCGTGGCCTCGGTGCTGGAGACCAGGGACGGCGGGATCTTGGAGCGGGTGAGGAGGAACCCGCCGCCAAGACCCACCGCGAATATCACCAAGGCGAGCAGTACCACGATGGAGGCCGCCACCCCATTGCGCGCGGCCCGCAGTTCCTTGCGATCCCTCGCTGCGCCTTTCCGCTTCATGTCGGCCTCCTTGCCTTGTGCCCCACGCTTTGCGTCCCATGACTTGCGCCGTCTTACGCCGTTTGGCACCCGGAGAATCAGGAAGAACAGGCGCTGGTGCATTCCTTGGTTGATTTCAGCGTATTCCCGGTTCCTGTCGCTTCCCAATACCGTTGTCATCCGAAAGACGACATGTTCCGACCGCTACTGATGCAGCGGGTCCTGTCCGCACGCCCAGAACTGCTGGCCATGTGGCGAATTCGCATCGTATTTGTAGTCCGGGTTGGGCTGGCCATCGAAAGTGGTGCTCATGTACTCGCTGAAGAACTCATGCCAACGTCGGAGATTGGCCTCGAACTGGCTGTTGTCGGTCACGTTCGCGGTGTTCATCGTGCTCATGTACTCGTCTTCGCTGATGGGGCTCGGCAGCAGATCGTGCTTGGCATAGCATTGGTATGTCTTGCGTGCCATGGCCTCCTGATCGACGTTGTCCGGGTTCGTATTCATGGCCGCGTACAGGCTGGAGATATCACCCGAGCCGGTCTTGGCATGGCACTCGTCCATGACCTTGAACTGCTCGTCGTCGGACATCGATCCGCGATACTGGCCGACCGCCTCGCCCCGGTCCAACGTCCAAGTGGCCTGCAGTCCATAGGGTTCGAGGCACTTGTTGTAGTCGTCGTAGATCTCCTGCACCTCGGCTTCGGTGATCTTGCCGTCCTTGAGGATGTTCTTGGCCAGATCGGTGGGCGCCTGGTCGTATTCCTTCTTGAATTCCGCGGCGTACGGCCCGGAGAAGGTCGGCTCGCCGCCGGCGCCGGTCATGCCGGCGGCCTTGGACGGTCCGTTGGCGTCCGCGACCTGTCCACAGCCTGCGAGCATCGTACACGCCAACGTCACCGCACCTATCAGCACGATCGCGTGGCGCAGCCGTTGACGAATCGTCGTTGCCGTATTTCCCTGCATGATGGCCTCCTTGCCTAATGGATTCGTATGTGTGTTGCGTGTTGCGCCTACTGCTGGCTCAGCGCGTCGGTCTGGCATTCCCAGAATTGCTTCGCCTTGCCGGCGTCGTAGTCCGGGTTCGGGCTGCCGTCATCGTTGCGTTCCATGTAGACGCGGTAGAACTCGTTCCACTTCCGGGTCTTTTCGACGATCTGCTCCTCGCTCAGACCCTCCGCGCCGGTGACCTCCAGATCGAGGAACTCCTGCTCGGTGATGGGCTTGGGCAGCAGGTCGCGCTGTTTGAGGCACTGGTATATCGCACGCTGCCTGGCACCGGCGTCAACGTTGTTCGGATTGCTTTGCAGCGCGTCATACATGGACTCGACGTTCCACAGGTCGGTCTCGACGGCGCATTCGGCGTTCTTCTGGTTCATCTCATCCTCGCTCAGACTGCTTGCCCGCACCTGGGAAAGCTGTCCCTTGGTGGAGACCAGACCGTACGGCGCAAGGCACTTGTTCTGCGCGTCGAAAACCTCCGTAAGCTCCGCGTCGGTGACCCGGCAGTCCTCGAGGATGCGTTTTCCCAGTTCGGTCTTGGATTGCTCCCAATTGAGCTTGAATTCGGCCGCGTACGGGCCTTGGAAATCGGGCGCTTTGCAGACGGTCGCCGCAGCGTTCGACGGTGTCTTGCCTTCGGTGTTCGCCGCGCCGCCACCCTGCCCCGGACCGGAACAGGCCGCCATCGCCAAGCACAACGGCACCAGCACGCCCGCCGCGATCATCCGCTGCGCGACGCCGCCATATCCGTTCGTGTTCATCGTCATCCCCACCAATCATCGTGGACTTCCTTGTCATGATTCAGCTTAGGCACGCTTCCCGCGTGGATCGCAATCGCCGTGTAGTCGGTGAGGTTACAAGCGGCGAGGTTACAAGGATCGGCCATTCAGACCGTTTTGGTTGGTCCGCCAGCGTCTTTTGCCGCGTGCTTTTTGTCGTGTGTCTGTTGCCGTGTGTCTGTTGCCGTGGAAGTTGTTGACAAGGGGCTGTATGTTCGCGTGATCACCGGATACCCGCGTACATACGGTCCCTTACGCTCCCCAAACAGGCGGTAAGTACGCGAGACCTTCGTCGAGACGCGTACTTACCGCCGCTTTCATCGTCGGACACCGTCAGAAGGAGCCAGAGTAGCCATCGGCATCTGGCCATTCCGAAATCATCCGATGTCTGTCATCCGCTGGCTTACGCGAGTTCTCGCACGACGGCCCCATCTGTCATACCTTGGTTTTACGGACAACGAAGTCACAAAGACACTGTGCGAACGGCTGAACGGCATCCGTGACATTCACCCGCCGCGCAAAAACCAAAGATCAAAGACCAAAGACCCAAGGCCAAGACCAAAGGACGGAACTGATGAAACGCAGCACAACCTACGCAATTCGCATGTCCATCATGTCTTTCACGTTGATGTTGACGCTGTCCGGCTGCGGAGGCGTGCCGGGTACCGATACCACTCCTCAAGCCGCCGAGCCCACGTTCTCCGGCCCGTGGGCCGAGGATTTCCAACGAAATTACGATGACGCGAGTCAACAGGGCAACACATTCGCGCAGGACGTGCTGCGAGATGGGCGGATTACCGAGGCCGAGGCCACCGAGGCGGTCAACCGGTATGCGTCGTGCATGAAGGACGCCGGGTTCGCGCTCGATTACGTCAATCCGGACGGCAGCAGCCAGATGTCGGGCGAACTGACCGACGCCGAGAATGCGCGATACGGTGAGGCGGATGGTACCTGCGATGCATCATCGGGCTCCCGGTGGATCACGGCGCTGTACAACGCTGTCGCCGGCGATCCGAACGGCGATCTGCGCAATCGCAGCGACGAAGAGGCTCGTCAGGATCTGGCCGACTGTCTCAAACGCAAGGGCGTGGTCGGCGATGAGTTCACCGCCAAGGACATTCCCGAAGTCAATGCGAGCGGCGACGAGAATTGGGAGTTCCAACGCCAATTCGTCGAGCCGGGCGGCAGGTACTACAGCGAGCGCAGCACCGACATACTCACCCAATGCAACATGGATCCGCGGCAGTAAGGTAACATCCGTCCCACCGTGTGGGAGTGGATTTTCGGTTTCCCAGGAATTCCGCCATTCCCCGCCCCTACTGGTCTGTCTCGTAAATAATTGAGGAATTCAGCTTGTTCTCTCCCCCAGTCAGCTTCGCCGACAGCCCCCTCGTCAGAGGGGGCCAGGACCACTCGACCAATTACGAGACTAACCAATACATGGTGGGTAGTTCCCTACGCCATGCGGCTTATACATGCGGCCAGCGGCCCGGCATGCCCAGGCCACCATTCAGTCACCCGCATGCCTCGACCTTCTGCCGGAAGCCCGCATCGGCGCGCTTGCCGGCATCGAACGGCCCGGTGCCCGCACGGCTGTCACGCTCGTAGTCGTCAATCGAATACGATTCGCTCACCAACCACTGCTTCACATAGCAATCGATGATGATCTGCCGCATATCCTTGCCGTCGTTGTCCGGATTGATCTCGGCAGCGCTGGCCAGCTGCCATATGGTCTGTGCCCCGTCGCGCGTCGAGCAGGTCTTCACATCCTGATTGAACGTGCCACCCCACGCCGCCGACTCCGCCTGGGATGCCCCGCTGGGCGGCCGCGCGCTTATCTCCCCCAGCTCCCCCATCGTGATCGAATCCGTGTCGTGACCCAGATCGCCCAGACATTGGAGCACGTGATCGTTGAGCTCGGCGAGCTCGGATTGCGTGATCACGCCGTCTTCGAGAATCCCCACCGCGAAGTCGGCGCCATCGTCCTGCAACGTCCGGCGGGCTTGCCTCAGCTCAGCGGCATAGTGCGCGTTGAGGTCATATCCGCCAGCCGTCTCCATAGTTCCTTCAGTTCCTTCGGAGTCCGGATCGCCGGACGACGGGCCAGCGCAGGCAGTCAGCGTGCATAGCATTACAGCGGCCACGCACGCCGCCGTCAGCCATGCACGCCCCACACCGGAAGCTCCGGGAGTATCGGAAGCGCCCGGAATCCCGAATGAACACGAATCATGCATGTCAGCTCCTTCGCCGTCGGAACGGCATCATCACGCCGTTGCCACCATGGTATGCAATCGTTCGCGGAACGTCACGCCCATGTGTAATCCCATGGACGACGCGATTTCGCGGTACGGCCGGCGTCACACCGCAACCGGTCTCACAAGCCAGGCATCTCGACGCTGAGCGAGGGATGGCCGCCGTCCTTGGACGCCACGTCGCGCAGCGTCACATAATCGGATTCGACGCCGCACTGACGAATGATCTCGTTCTTCTCCTGACTGCCGATCGAACCCCGAACCGTAACGATCACCTCGCCTCCGCCGCCGTCGACCGGCTGCGCCTGAAGCCCATACACGGACAGGCATTCGTTATACGCCGTGCGCACCTCCGCAAGTTCGTCGTCTGTCACCACACCATCCTCGAGCACTTCGCGGCCGAGCCCGGTATGCAGGTTGTTCCATGCGTTGAGCAGGTCGTATTTGTCCGGCCCGGTGAATTCCGGGTGCTCGCTTCCGGACGACAACTGCGCGTCCGTGCCGTTCGTCGCGTTGTATGGCACGTCACGCCATGGCTCAGGCAGCAGCATGGCCCAGATGATGGCGCCGATCGCAACGATCACCAGCAGCGCGGTGGAGGCAATCGCGACGACCCGCCGCCGCACGTCGGCGTTCATGATGGGCTCCCGGAATCACGCTCCGACCGCGCGAGGGCACGCCCATCGGGGTGTAAGGCGCCGTTCCGTTCCGAGGCCGTCCCCGAATCCAATCTGCCAAATGAATCCCCGGCCGGCCGCGTAGGGATGCGCGCGTACAGCACCCAATCACCGTCCTCGGCGCTGTCGTTGAGCACACCGCCGAGCCCCGCGATAATGCGGCGGTGCATCATGAGCCCGCTGCCGTGCGAGGGGATGCCGGCGCTGAAATCAACGTTGCCATCGGAAACGGCCATCTCCCCGCGACCATCAGGTTCGTCGGCGGTGTCGAAGACCACGCCGGCGATGTCAGTGCTTGCGCGGTTCTCGCCACGCCCCCTCGCCTCGCCGTCACCATGTTCGGCGTCGCGCGGCTGCCGCAACGGATTGGTCTCCATGATTTCGATGGTGTCGTGTCCCAACGTCACCACGCAGTAGTAGCCGCCTGTGGCCGGATCGAGATGACGGCCGATGTTCGCCGTGAGCTCGCCGATGAGGTTGGCAGCCTCCCGGACCGATTCGTCGGCGGCATCGTCCGGCAGCTCGCCGCGTATCTCGAAGGTGCCATGGAATCCAAGGCGGGACAGACGCTCCCTGCCCGCACCGACGGCCTGCACAATTGTCGCTGCGCCCACGGTACGGTCCGGCCGCACCGACCCGGCGTGGTCCGCCGAACCGGTCGGATTCGCCAATTGCCCGGGTGCAACCTCCTCCAACAGGTCGATGACGTGATGAATCTCATCGAGCACATCAAGCGCCTGCGTGTTGACGAATTCCCAGTCCCGCCGCTCAGTGGCGTGGGCGGGGTCGTCGGGCGTCCTCCGCAGCTGTCGTTGCGCGGTCAGAGCGATGTACGAGAGTCCCCCGCTGGCCGAATCGTGGATGCGCGAGGCCAGTCGTGTGTTGCGTCTCAAGGTGTCGGCCTGCCATTGCCTGCGCTCCAACGCCATCGCATGGTCGCGCATCTCGTCGCGCTGCTTGCGCCACCGGAAGGACATGCCGGCCATGGTGGCGAGGGTGAACATGCCGATGTAGTTGACCATGCCCACCCATGTGGCGGATATGGCGTTGAACGTGTTGAGAGCCACCGGCACGCATTCGGCGAGCGAAACGGTGACTAGCGCACCAATTGCCACGGGAATGGCGCTGTCGTATCCGATGATCGCGAGCGCCAGATACGCGGCCCACAGTGGATTCGGACCGGACAGGTCGAGCACGAACAGACGGCCGAGCACCGTGGCGATGATCATCCATCCGGACGTGCGCGGCATGAACGGTGAAAGGACGATGCCCACCACGGATATACCGGAGAACAGGAAGTTCAGCGGGTAGACCGGCGGAATCGCAGCCCATTCGATAAGCGTGGCTGCAAGAATGAACAGGGCCATGGCTACGCGGAACCAATGTGTGCGGAACCATCGCGACACGAATGCGGCACTCCTCATGGCGCGGTTCCCGGCGAAGTTTCCGACGCGGCGCGCGGCACGGTCCTCCTCCCCTCCACGGCTCCCGTCGGGCTCTTCAGCATGGTCTCCGCCACGACTCCCGCTATGGTTCTCACTACGGCTCTCGCGCACCGCGTGCTCCGCGACGGCGTTCATCGTTCATCCTCCGCCGCACCTGTCCACAGGGCCACGGCCTGTCCCCGTGAATTGACGCCCAGCTTGTGGATGGCACGGGTGAGATAGGTCTTGGCCGTGGAGACGCTCACCTGCATCTCCCCGGCGATTTGTTCGGTTCCCAGCCCCCGCGAACACAGATTCATGGCCTCGGCCTCCCTGTCGGAGAGCAGGAACTGTCGCGGCAGACGCCGGCCGGACAGACGCTGGTGGGCCTCCGACGAGGTCTGGAAACCCTCGCCCCAAGTACCGCCCGCCGCCACAGCGCGGATAGCGTCCACAATCGGCGCCTCGACGGATTTGGGTACGATTCCTTGGGCGCCGGCTTCGGCGGCCTTGGACGCATACACCGCCAGGGAGAACGAGGTGACGGCCAGGATCATCACACGCGCGGTCTGCACACGAATCGTCCTGCACACCACCAGGCCGGACAGCTCGTCCATCGACATGTCGGTGAGCAGCACATTCGGACTCCGTTGCGCATCGAGGCACCGCGCGACCGCATCCCGTCCGGAGACGGTCTTCCACAGCACGCGCGCCTCCGGCATCAGCTCACTGATGGCGCGTTCCAGAAAGGCCAGCGAAAACTCGTCGTTGTCCAGCAATCCGATGGTCACGATAGGACGAACCGTTTCGGCCATCTCCCCCTCCTTTGCGGCAAGCCCTGCAACGCTGCTTTCACGGTAACACCAATATGCGGCCGCAACGGAATCGCCACGTCATCCGTCGGACGACAATCGGAATACTGCCCTAACAAACTGTGGATAACCCGGATTCCATCCACACGTTATCCACAACACTCCGAACCGCGTCATAGTATCCACATTCGCCGGTCGGCCTTGCGCTGCGCATATCGCAACCCGCACAGTGGATTCATGAGCAATTCAGTATCAATGCAGATCACAGGACACAGCGATACGCTGGTCACGCACCGCGGCGATTCCGCATCTTCCCGGCTCCATCGCCCCATGCCGGTTTCCGCCCCGGATGAGCCGTCCTTCCGGCATGACACCGACCACGAACCGGACCGTCTCGCCCAGGACATGGCGAATCCTCTTCTGACGGCCAGACAGTTCGGCGAGCTGGGAGAACGGTATGTCTCCCTATGGCTCGAAGCCAAAGGATGGCATATCCTCAGCCGCAACTGGCGCACACGGTACGGCGAGCTGGACATCGTGGCCATCACACCCGAACGCATGGTGGTGTTCGTGGAGGTGAAATCACGCCATAACGCCTATTACGGCACACCCCAGGAGGCGGTGACTCGGAGCAAACAGGTCAATCTGCGCCGCGCTGCAGCCGCATGGCTCATCGACCGCCGCAATCGCATACCGCATGCGGGCGTCCGCTTTGATGTGATCACCATCCTCATGGATATGGGCCAGCCGAAGGTCGGCCATATCGTGAACGCCTTCTGACCCCATTGGCATGGCAATAGACCACGAGCAAAGAACATAGAAGGAGACCATCATGGCCATCGGCAGCACGCTGTCCGTGGGACTCATCGGACTGAAGGCCTTTATCGTGCAGGTGCAGGCGTTCATCAGCCCAGGACTGCCGTATTTCTCCATCATCGGACTGCCGGACACGTCGTTGTCCGAAGCGAGGGAACGGGTGAAATCCGCATGTCAGGCCAGCGGATTCTCCTGGCCGCAGACCAGGGTGACGGTGAACATGAGCCCCGCTGCAGTGCCGAAACGGGGTTCCTCGCATGATCTGGCTATCGCGGCCAGCGTCCTATGCGCTTCCGGAGCCATCGGAGCCTCCTGCCTGGAGGACACAATCGTGCTCGGCGAGGTCAATCTCGATGGCTCAGTGCTGCCGATCCACGGCTTGCTGCCCATCATGCTGCACGCCAGGGAACGCGGGTCGAACAAGATCATCGTCCCGTACCGCAACCTCGATGAGGCGCAGATGATCGAAGGCATGGATGTCATCGGCATACGCCATGTCGGCGAACTCATCGAGCTGATGGGCGGCAATGCCGTATATCGTCTGCCGGATTCAGGCATCGGCGGGGAGGATGTAAGCGATGACCATGCCCTTGTGATCGCAGACAGGCCAGGAGACATGAGCGAGGTCCTCGGTCAGGAGCATGCGAAATGGGCGCTGCAGGTGGCCGCGGCGGGAGGGCATAACCTCATCATGACGGGCCCGCCGGGAGCAGGCAAGACGATGCTCGCGTCACGCATCCCCGGCATCATGAGCCCATTGGACGAACAGGCGCAGCTGGAAGTGGCTTCGATCCGCTCGTTATGCGGCACATTGCCGCACTATGGCATCACCGACGTGCCGCCGTTCGAAGCGCCCCACCATACCGCTTCGACGGCCTCGCTGGTGGGTGGAGGCAGCGGCATCGCCGCACCGGGCGCCATCACGCGCGCCCATCGGGGCATCCTGTTCCTCGATGAGGCGCCCGAATTCTCGTCCCGGGCATTGCAGACACTACGCGAGCCATTGGAATCCGGGTATGTGTCATTGACCAGGTCCAAAGGCAGCACATATTATCCGGCGGACTTCCAACTCATCATGGCGGCCAACCCCTGTCCGTGCGGGTACTACTACGGCACCGGCGAACGATGCACCTGCAAGGAGAAGGAGCGCATGCGCTATTTCTCTCGTCTTTCCGGACCGATTCTCGACCGCGTGGACATCCAGATTACGGTCCCTCCGGTATCCCGCATCGCCCAGCAGCACGAAAGCGCCGGCGAACCCAGCCAGACGATTCGCGCACGCGTCGTGCAGGCTCGGCATGCGGCTGCGGAACGGTTCAAACCATTCGGCTGGTCGTGCAACGCACAGGCTTCCGGCAAATGGCTGCACGCCAACACGTCACTCAGGGCGGTGGAGCTGGTGAATCGCGCCTTGGCCAATCACCAGCTCACCTTGCGCGGCGCGGACCGGGCCATGAGGCTGGCATGGACGCTGGCCGATCTGGCCGGGCGCACCAGTCCCACGGAACAGGATGTCCACCAAGGCATCGGATTGAGAACGAGGATGTCATGAACGATCAGGGTATACAGGACGACAGGAACATTCAGAACAGCGGAAGCTCGCTGTATGTCCCCTCTGCGGACGCCATGTATCGCGCGGCGCTGACCTTCTGTCTGGATGACGCCGATGCGATGATGTACGCCTTGCTCAAAGGCGCAGGAGACGCCGCAATCGTTTGGCACCTGCTCAGGGAATCACATCCGAAGAACCCTTCCTCCCAATGCGCCGCCGCCCTGGGCAAGCTCGACCTGGCCTTCACCCAAGGTCTGGTCCGCTGGGGGCGCAAGCCCCAGGCCTCGGTGATGAAAACATTCCATACCGCGTTGGCGGGCTGGCACAACCGCATGCAGGACATGCCGTCCGATGACCCTGTGCGCATCGCCGATTGGTTCACCGTGGACGGCACCCAATGGCTGATCGGCCCCGACAGCCCCTACTGGCCGGGGCAGCTCGAAGATCTGGCGCTCAAATCGGATTGGGCACCGCCATTGTGTCTATGGGGCAAAGGCGACCCGCAGGCGCTGACCAGTTGCCCCAAGCCGGTGGGAATCGTCGGCTCACGCGATGTCACGGAATACGGACGCTATGTGGCGCATACGTTGGCCGAGCAGGCGGCGGCATTGGGGCATACGGTGGTTTCGGGAGGAGCCATGGGCACGGACGCCGCCGCGCACTGGGGCGCATTGAACGCCTTCCATGGGCGAAGGTCACACACCGTAGGACGCACCGTGGCGGTATTCGCCGGAGGCCTGAACCACATGGGCCCCACACGGAATCGTTCCCTGTTCGAACGCATCGAAACGCAGTCGGGGGCGCTGATCAGCGAACTGTGCCCGAACACCATTCCCGAAGCACGTCGGTTCCTGCTGCGCAACCGCATCATCGCCGCGTTGTCCTCGACTGTGGTGGTGGCGCAGGCACGTCTGCGTTCGGGCGCCTTGAACACCGCAGGCTGGGCGTACGAGCTCATGCGCGAAGTGTATGCGGCTCCGGGGGACATCAACCAGCCGGCCAACGCCGGCTGCAACAGGATCATCAGTGAAAACCGGGCCGCACTGCTGTGTGCGGCAACCGACGTGGAAAGCATCTGCCATGAAGCCCATCATCCCAGCACGGAGCATGCCGCGCACTCTGAAGCGACCGCACCGCAACCGACCCTGCGACAGGTCCACGCCGAGCCGTCCTCCAGGCATGCCCGCAAACCGGGCTCGCCATCCGCAGCGTCATCCGACCTGCGGACCGTGACGGCGGCATCCGCAGATGGACCGAGATCCATCCACCTCAACGCACTGCCCGAACCTCAACGCGTGTTGGCCTCACTGATCAAGGAATGCCATAAACGCCATCTGATAGCCACTCCGGACGCCCTGCTGAAGATGGCACGGCAGCAGACGCCGAACGAGATATCCGATATCGGCACGGTTCTGGAGCTCGTGGGTGCCATGGAACTGAGCGGCATCATTCGCAGGCAGGCCGATGAGGTGGTGTTCAGCACCATCGTGGACTGACCCGGAGCATGCCTCGATGAGGCAGGAGAGGACACTGTTCGGCGGGTGTGCAAGAATCGAACCCATGAGTCCGAAACGTCTGGAAGATATGTATGATGCGGTTATCGTCGGCGCAGGAGCTGCCGGCCTGTCGGCGGCGCTGGGATTGCTGCGGTCCCCGGCGATCGCCGAGCTTACCGAGCAGGGCGTGAGCCCGAAGATCCTAGTGGTCTCCAAGCTGCAGCCTCTGCGCTCGCATACCGGTTCGGCTGAAGGCGGTATCGCGGCCAGCCTGGGCAATATCGAAAACGATGACTGGCATTGGCACTACTACGACACCATCAAGGGCGGCGACTGGCTGGTCGACCAGGACGCGGCGAAGCTGTTGGCGGAATACGCACCCGAGACCGTCATCAACCTCGAACGTCAGGGAGTGGCATTCTCCCGGACCGAAGACGGGCATATCGCTCAACGTCGTTTCGGCGGGCACACCCGTGATTTCGGCGGCGAGCCGGTCAAGCGAGCCGCCTACGCCGCCGATCGCATCGGCCATCAGATTCTTCACACGCTCTGGCAGCAGTGTGTGGCGCAGGGCGTCGAATTCGCCGAGGAATGGTATGTGACCGATCTGGTCCTCAGCGAGGATGGCGAGCGCGCCGCCGGCATCGTGGCATTGGACACGCATACCGGCAAGCTGCACGCCATTCACGCGCGCAATGTGCTGATCGCCACCGGCGGCGCAGGACGTCTGTTCCATACCACATCCAATTCCTGGGATCTGACCGGAGACGGTATGGCATTGGCGTTGTCCGCAGGCCTGCAGCTTGAGGACATCGAGTTCGTGCAGTTCCATCCCACCGGGCTCGCGCATACCGGTATCCTGCTTTCCGAGGCGGCACGCGCGGAAGGCGGTATCCTGCGCAATGCCGACGGTGAGGCGTTCATGGAACGCTATGCGCCCGAGCATAAGGACCTCGCGGCCCGCGATGTGGTATCCCGTTCGATCATGGCGGAGATCGACGCCGGCCGAGGTGTCGCCGATCCCAAAGACCCGGATGGTCCGAAGGATTGTGTCTGGCTGGATATGACCGGCATCGACTCGGACCGTATGAAGCAGGCTCTGCCGCAGGTGGTGGAGACCATCGAACAGTACGCGAATCTCGATCCGGCCAAGGATCCGGTGCCGATCAAACCCACCGCGCATTACACCATGGGAGGCATCCCCATCACCACGGACGGTGAGGTGTATCGTTGGTGTGACGGCGCTTCGCATGTGGTCGAAGGCCTGTTCGCGGCAGGCGAATGCTCCTGCGTTTCCGTACATGGCGCAAACCGTCTGGGCGGCAATTCCCTGCTGGACGCATGCCTGTTCGGCACTCGCGCCGGTCGCGCGCTGGCCGCACGCATCGCAGCGGCGCCGGTGGCCTCGCCCATGAACGACGATGCCGACGATGAGCCGTTGGCCGCGGCAGTCGACCGGACGGCATCCATGCGTCAGGATGATTTCACCTCAATGCTTCAGGGAGCTCTCGAGTCTTCCGCAGATGCCGAGGCATCCCCCGTATCCGACGGCAACGCATACCAGCTCATGGCAAAACTCGGCTCAATCATGGAACAGGCTCTGGCGGTACGCTGCAGCGCCGATACCATTCGAACTGCGCTGTATCAGCTTGATACGGCGATCAAACCCGCCGCCGAGACGCTGCATGCACACGACAAGACCGCCACATTCAATCAGGAAATCACCGCCATCTGGGAAGTACGTCACCTCATTGAGCTTGCCGAATCGGTGCTGAAGGCCTCCGATGCGCGTGAAGAGTCCCGCGGCTCAATGCGGCGCCTTGATTTTCCGCAGCGCGATGACGAGCGCTTCCTCGCGCACTCCATGGTCGCCCGAAATGGCGCAGTGGCGTTCAAACCGGTGACCATCACTGATTACCCGCCACAGAGCCGTGAATACTGATTCAGGGGTCTGTCTTGTAATTGCTTGAGACTGATCCTAGGCGGTCAATCAACGGCTGGTTCTGTCAGTGCGGCCGGCACGACCGCTATTCGGCATACTGGCGTCGAGGCACACCATCGGATCAGGGGCGTGTCCCATATGGCACGCCCCTGATCACACGCGCCACGCCGCCTAGGGCTTGTGGCACAATAAATTGGCTGATTAGTGACTTCATGGAGGCAGATGAATGGCTGAGGCGAACACAACAACGGTTACCCTGCACGTGCACCGGTTCACGCCACGCGCCGAACGCGCAGAAAACGCACGTGGCGGCAGCCCGTTCGCCCGTAAGAGCTCTCCTTTCGGCGGGGGCGCAAGCGCTTCGGCACGTCGCCGTCCGCGAGGCAGGCAGTGGGTGCAGGAATACACGATTCCCGCACGGCCCGAAGACACCGTTCTGGATTGCCTGCTCACCATCAAGCGCACGCTCGACCCCACGCTTGCATTCCGATACTCCTGCGGACACGGCATGTGCGGATCGGACGCGGTGGCGATCAACGGCACCCCCACGCTCCTGTGCACGGCGGCCATTCGCGATTGGGCCAAGCAGCCCGGCACGCTGCCGCAAGTGGACGATGAAGGCTTCCGCCATGTCGGGAACGGCGACGACGAGAACACCTCCGTGGAAGGCGCACAAGCCGCCGACGCCAAGACCCAATCACTGGGAGTCATCGAACTCGCTCCCCTGCCGGGCTTCCCGCCACAGCGTGATCTCATCGCGGACATCGACCCGATGCTCGATCAGATCCGCAAACTCACTCCATATCTTCAGGCCGACGGCGTGCTCGCCACGACCGCCGAAGGCAAGGTGGACGCATTCGAATACCTCCAACATCCCGAACAACTCGCCAAATACGAGACGCTGAGCAACTGCATCGCGTGTGGCGTATGCGAAGGCTCCTGCCCGGTATTCGCAGGCGGCGACGCCTTCATCGGCCCCGCCGCTTTGGTCTGGGCGTCACGGTTCATCAATGATTCCCGCGATTCCAAGGCCATGGAACGCATGGATGCCATCGACACGGCGGATGGCGTGGCCGCATGTCAGTCCGTACGCGCATGCTCCCGTCACTGCCCTCGCGGCATCGATGTCGGGGAGGAGATGTGGCAGATCGTGGCCAAGGTCCGCGAACGATAGGACGCATGCATCCCCCCATATTGGCGCAAAACAGGGTCGCGGCCAGACAGACTACATCATCAAAAGGTGACTGCAATGGATAAAACACAGTACACGAATCTCGCCAAAGCGTGGGAGTTCGCCGAAGAGCATGCATTGGAACGGCAGACTGCGATTGTTTCCGCAGTACGGGCCAAAGCCGAACAGGCAGGACAGCCACAAGGTTCCGCCGCGCAGGCACAGTTGCTGGCTATGCTGGTCCATCTGACCGGCGCTTCCTCGGTGATCGCCATCGGCACCGGTTCCGTAGTGGAAACCGTGCAATTGGTGGAGGCGCTCAATGGCGGCGGCCAGCTCACCGCAGTGGACTCCACCGCCCAGGGCATCGCGATGATTCGCAAGGCGTTTGCCGATCTGCAGGATGTCACCGACACGTCGTTGCGCGCGGTCAATGCGCCGGCGCACGTATTCCTGCCCAGACTCAACGCCAACGACTATGATTTCATCGTGGTCGCCGGCGACGCCGCGAATTATGCCGCCGCATTCAATCAGGCATCACGCCTGCTGCGCTCGCGCGGCATCATCGCGTTCACCGATGTTCTTGCCACAGCCGGCGATCAGGGCGGCGTGCTGAACGCCGCCGACCGCAGTGCCAAAGCCACCGCCATGCGTGAGCTGATCGCCACAGTGGAGGACAACGGCGACTTCGAGTCCACGCTAACACCGGATGGCACCGGCCTGCTGATCGCCTGCAAACGGTAGCGCGGCTGTGACGCAATCCTGATTCACAGCCCCTTGGTGACCATGTCCACGGCCTCGTCGGGATCGTCGCTCATGGCGACCAGATGGGGATCGATGGAGGAGATCATCCCATGCTCCTTCACCGTACCGTTCAACCAGTCGAAAAGCCCTTGCCAGTAGGCTTTGTCGTACAATACGACGGGCATGTCGGCCACCTTGTGGGTCTGCACCAAGGTCAATAGTTCGAACATCTCATCCAATGTGCCGAACCCTCCCGGGCAGACTATTACTCCGGAGGAATATTTCACGAACATGGTTTTCCTGACGAAGAAGTAGCGGAAGCTCATGCCGAGATTCACCCATTGGTTCAATCCCTGTTCGTGAGGCAGCTCGATGCCGAGTCCCACCGACTTGCCGCCGGCGAGCGCCGCTCCCCTGTTCGCCGCTTCCATGATGCCGGGGCCGCCGCCGGTGATGACCGCTATGTTCTTCTTGGCTATCAGGCTGCCCATGCGACGTGCGGCCTTGTACGCAGGCTCGGTGCGCGCGGTTCGTGCCGAGCCGAAAATGGCCACGGCTGGGCCAAGCTCGGCCAGCGCACCGAATCCGTCCACGAACTCGGATTGGATCCGCAGCACACGCCAGGGATCCATATGCAGCCAGTCGGTATCCTGATCTGGTTTGAGCAGATTGGCCGTCGTGTTGTCGGACGGAATCATCTGTCCGCGAAGAATCACCGGCCCGCGGTGATAGGTGTCTCCCAACGGGGAGGCGTCATCCGAGTCGACCGTGTCGGCCGAGTCGACCGAGTCGACGGGAGCGGCGTCGCCCGTCTCGACGATCAGTGTCTCCTCGGCGTTTTTCCTGTCTTCGGCTTTCTTGGCCTTCTTTTGCTTCTTGGCCATCTGATGATCTCCTTGAATGTGTTCAGGCCCTCGTCGCGCTTCTGCGATTGATGCAGGCGTTCCGCCCGCATCTGCGCGATTTCCTCGGGCGTGAATGCCTCCATCGTCACGCTTTGCGTACCGTCGGCCAGCATACCCGCATGTTCTTCGAACGTATGGCCGGCGGCGTCTTTGGCAGGTGCCGCGTCGGAACCGGTGGCCTTGCCTGCAGCCCTCAGCGCGAACTGCTTCGATTGACGATGCAACAGTATACCTGCAACCAGTGCGGAAATGAGCGAGCCGACCAATACGCCGAATCGGGCTTCCGCCGACAATTCGGCATTGGTGTACGCCAGCGAGGCGATGAGGAAGGAGACGGTGAAACCGATGCCGCAGGCGCAGGCGGCAGGCACCAGATCCCGTACCTTCAGTCCTTTTGCCATGTTCAATCCGCCGAGATGCGTCGCGATCCACGCCGTGCCGATGATACCGAGGGGCTTGCCGGCGACCAAGGCCACGATGAGGGCGATGACCAGAGGAGAGAGCATAAGCTCAGGGGTCAGTTCCGCGAAATGCACGCCAGTGGCGAACAACGCGAAGATCGGCAGGGCAAGCAGTGCGGAGAACGGCTGCAGCTTGGAGGCATATCGTTCGGCGCGCGGCGAGGACTCGCCGTGCATTTCACGGGAAGGAGTGAACAGTCCCACCAGCACGCCGGCGAGCGTGGGATGCACACCGGCTTCGAACATCATCACCCATGCCAGGATACCGACGACACCGGCCGCAATCCACGGCACTCGCTTCATACGGACAAGTATGGCCCATACGGCCGTGCAGGCCGCGATACCAACAAACCAGTACCAATCATTGAGCGACGAGAAGAACACCGCGATTAGGATGATGGCCAGCAGATCATCCACCGTGGCGAGCGTCATGAGGAACGCACGGATCGATCCCGGAAGCCCTTTGGCGAACAAGGCCAGCACGGCCAGCGAGAACGCGATATCCGTTGCCGTGGGCACCGCCCAGCCATGGACCAGTTCGCCGAACGGGATGATGCTGCCGGTGCTGGGAAGCACCACATTGCCCACGCCGCCGGGGCCGTACTGGGAGAACAGTGCGGACACGATAACGAACAGTATCGGCGGTACCAGCATGCCTCCTGCAGCGCACAGCATCGGCACGGCTGCGGCCTTGGGATTGGACAGCGAACCGGTGGTGAGCTCCTGTTTGAGTTCGAGTCCCACGGTCAGGAAGAATATCGTGAGCAGACCGTCCTGGGCCCAATGGCCGATAGGCAGATCGATGTTGGTGTAAGGTATGCCGATCTGCGTTTCCGCGATTGTTTCGAACAGGTGATAGGTCAACGGAAGATTGGCCGCTATGAGTCCGACCAGCGCGAAGCCGAGCATGATCAGTCCGGAGACGCGGTCCGAGGCGGCGAGTCGTTTGATGGAGTTCCACAGCCGCAATTGCGAAGTCTTCGTCACCATCTCATGCTCCTTGCTCTTCATCACCTAACGACAACAACCGTTGCACACAGACCGCGGTGTTTCAGGGAAACCGGCGTGGTATCGGCATCTTGATCAGTCCGGTCGAATATGGTTGGCTGAGTGCTCGCCCCAGTATGTTCGTACGTCCTTCCATATTACGAAATGGCTACGGACGTTCCACCCCGGGCTGAGCGGAGAACAAACGACCATCGTCGGCTATCGCTCGGACAACGCCGTCTCGAGTCGGTCGAGCACACGTTCGAGCAGGGCGGTCGGACAGGCCAGATTGATGCGTTCGAAGTAGTCGCCGGATGCGCCGAAGATGGAGCCTTCGTCGAGCCAGACACGTCCGCGCACGTGCATGAACGTGCACAGGGCTTCAGGTGAATCGAATCCCAGCCCCCGGCAATCAAGCCAAGCCAGATAGGTGCCTTCGGGCTCGATGAGCCGTATGCCGTCGACACGTCCGGCGAATGCGCGCAGCAATCCCAGATTGCGTTCGAGCACGACCATGAGCTGGTCCAGCCAACCTTCGGCGTGCTGGTAAGCGGCCTGGCACGCCACCATGCCGAAATGGCCGACATTCAACCCGCCGATGTTCTCGGCGGCTGTATCGAACCGTCGCTTGAGCCCGGCATTGGGAATGATCACATTGGAGCACAGCAGACCGGCGAGGTTGAACGTCTTGGACGGCGCGGTGAATTCGATCACGTTGTCGGCATATGCGGATCCGAGCGTGGAGAACATCGTGGCCCGGTGTCCGGGATACGTGAAGTCGGCATGGATCTCGTCGCACAGTACCACCACATCATGGTCCCGGCAGATGTCGCCGATGCGACGCAGCTCGTCGGCCGTCCAGACGCGGCCTACCGGATTGTGCGGATTGCATACCAGCATGGCGGTGCATCTGGGATCGGATGCCTTGGTTTCAAGATCATCGAAATCGATGACGTAGCGGCCGGATCGCTCATCCAGTATCAGCTCGTTGTCGAGAATGGTCAGACCGTTGTGCTCACAGGCCATGGTGAACGGGTAATAGACAGGGCGCTGGATGATGACCTTATCCCCCGGATGGGTCACCGCGCGCAACGCAGTGTTGACTGCGGGCATCACGCCATCGGAAAGGCTCACCCACTCCGGCTTCACATCGAAGCCGTGACGGCGTTTCATCCAGCCGATCAGTGCGTCGAAGTATTCGTCGGTGACGTAGTCGTACCCGAACACGTCACGGGAGGCGGACTCGACCAAGGCCTGCATGATTTCAGGAGCGGGCTTGAACTCCATATCCGCGACCGACAGCGGCACCACGTCGGCGCTGTCCGGCCCCATCTGCTCGGCGATCTCATGCCATTTATACGACGTGGATCCATGCCGTTCGAGAATGGTATCGAAATCATATCGGGCCAACCGCTCCTGCGCCACCGCACTCCGTCCTTCCACTACGCTGATGGTCATCCTTGATGACCAACCGCAAACCCACATCATCGTAGCCGCACGCCGCATATCCGCAGACCCGCATGCCGAACATGGACCTTCATTGGAAAAGCCCCGGAAGCATACGCTTTCGGGGCTTTATCGTGCGCCGGACAGGATTCGAACCTGCGACCTGCTGATCCGTAGTCAGCTGCTCTAATCCGCTGGGCTACCGGCGCATACCACTGTTATCCCCGTGGTTCGGGAGTGCGCCGGACAGGATTCGAACCTGCGACCTGCTGATCCGTAGTCAGCTGCTCTAATCCGCTGGGCTACCGGCGCATGTTGTCGTTCAAACAACTCGATATATAATACCCACTTCTTGCCATCTCGCAACTCGGCGTGTCGCATCGTGACACATACGCGGAACCGCGTCATACCAACGGTTTTCCGCTTTTCCGTCTCCGAAACGACCCGATCACGCCTCTCGAAGTCGACCGGCATCATCCGGCTGCATGGCGGTCTGCAAGAGCTTTGGGCTTCCCTCTCCAAGCACGCTCGCCTTGTCGACGATCACCTGACGCACGTCTTCGAGACTGGGAATGCGGAACATCGTATCCTGCAGCGTCCGTTCGATGATGGTGCGCAATCCCCTTGCACCTATGCCCTGGCTGATGGCGGTTTCGGCGATGGCTCGAATAGCCTCTTCGGTGAATGCCAGGTCGACCCCGTCCACTGCGAACAATTTGCGGTATTGTTTCACCAAGGCGTTCGCGGGGGTCGTCAGCACTGCGACAAGATCGTCCGCATCCAGTTCCCGCAGCACACTGGTCACCGGAAGGCGACCGATGAATTCCGGAAGCAAACCGAATTCGGCAAGATCATCCGCATTGACCTGTTCCAGCAATTGCGCATCGTCCAGATCGGCATTATGCCAATTCGTGCCGAATCCGGTTTCACGCCGCCCCAGCCGCTTGCGAATGATGTCCGTCAGGCCGATGAACGCCCCACCGCAGATGAACAGGATGCCGCGCGTGTCCATCTGCACGGTGTCCTGTTCCTTGTGCTTGCGACTGCCTTCCAGTGGCACGGACGCTATGGTGCCCTCCAGAATCTTGAGCAGAGCTTGCTGCACGCCTTCGCCTGACACATCACGGGTGATGGATGTGTTCTCCCCCGATTTACGGGCGATCTTGTCGATCTCGTCGATATAGATGATGCCATGCTGCGCCCTGCCGACGTCTCCGTCAGCGGCCTGCAGCAGTCGCTGGAGAATGGTCTCCACGTCATCGCCGACGTATCCGGCTTCGGTCAACGTGGTGGCATCGGTGATCACGAACGGCACGTTCATCACCCTCGCCAATGATTGCGCCAGATAGGTCTTGCCCACGCCGGTGGGACCGAGCAGCAGGATGTTGGATTTCGCCACTTCGACATCCGCCAACGGATCGCGGGCATCGTTGACGCCTTTCCGCCGTACGCCCGCATGAGCGCGCTCCGAACCGTCCAGACGGAGGGCATCGTCCTCAAGTTCCATATTGACGCGTTTGTAATGGTTGTAGACAGCCACGGACAGTGTTCGTTTCGCGTCATTCTGCCCCACCACATACCTGTTCAGATATTCGAAGATCTGAGCCGGTTTGGGCAGTTGCAACGCATTGACTTCGGCGTCCTTGACACGCTCCTCCGCGATGATATCCACACACAGCGCGATGCATTCATCGCAGATGGAGGCATTCGGGCCGGCCACGAGTTTCTTGACCTGGCGCTCGGTCTTACCGCAGAACGTGCAACGCGGTACGTCGTCGTTATAGCTCACTACACGCCCCATAATGCTCCTTCGCCGTCTGTACACGCTGTTCGACGTCGTATGACCACGACGACACCGGAACCATCGCATGGCACAGGCGTCGTTCTCGCCGTTTTCTAACACAATACCCCCGGCCGACACAGGCCGAGGGTATTGCAATGCCCATATTCGAAAGGCACGAAGTGCGCCTTCTCTGGTTCACGCCCGATTACCGGCGGTGTTCCAGCACCTCGTCCACGATGCCGTATTCCTTGGCTTCCGAAGCGGTCAGGAAAGTATCCACCTCGATGTCGCGGCGAATCTTCTCCACATCCTGACCGGTGTGCTTGGCGAGGGTCTCCTCCAGCCATTCGCGCATGCGCAGCATCTCCTTGGCCTGGATCTCGATCTCCGTGGCCTTGCCGAATCCCTGATCGATGGCCGGCTGGTGGATGAGCACGCGGGCGTTCGGCAGCATCAGGCGCTTGCCCTTGGTTCCGGAGGCCAGCAGGATGGCGGCGGAGGAGGCGGCCTGACCAAGGCAGACGGTCTGCACGTCGGGCTTGATGTACTGCATCGTATCGTAGATGGCGGTCATGGCGGTCATCGAACCGCCGGGAGAATTGATGTACATCATCACATCGCGGTTCGGGTCCTGGGATTCCAGAACCAGCAGCTGGGCCATCACGTCGTCGGCGGAGGCGTCGTCCACCTGCACGCCGAGGAAGATGATGCGGTCCTCGAACAGGCGGGAGTAAGCATCCTGGGTCTTCATGCCGTACGGGGTCTTCTCCACGAACTGCGGCATGATGTAACGGTTCGACGGCATCTGGGCGGGCGCGGCGGCAAAAGCCTGGGCGCGGACGGCAGCGGGCATGAAACCGGCCACACCGGAGCGCCCGGCCAGACGGTCGGCACGGGCCGCGAACTTCGCTTCTTCACTTGCCATGAGTCTCACTCCCCCTTGTTTCCGATGGTGTCCGGCGTGGTCACGAGCTTGTCCACGAAACCGTATTCGAGGGCTTCCTGCGCGGTGAACCAGTGATCGTACTCGTTGTCTCGGTAGATCTCCTCGACGGTGTGGCCGGTCTGCTCGGCCGTCAGCTCGCTCATGGTCTTCTTCATGTCCATGATGAGTTCGGCGTTGATGCGCACATCGGTGGCGGTGCCGCCGATGCCGCCGGAAGGCTGGTGCATGAGCACGCGGGCGTGCGAGGTCAGGTAACGCTTGCCCTTGGTGCCGGAGCTCAGCAGGAACTGGCCCATGGAGGCGCACATGCCGAGGCCCACGGTCGCCACATCCGGCTCGATGAGCTGCATGGTGTCATAGATGGCCATGCCGGCGGTGATGGATCCGCCCGGAGAGTTGATGTACAGCCAGATGTCCTTCTTCGGATCCTCCGCCGCCAGCATCAGCAGCTGGGCGCAGATGCGGTTGGCCATATCGTCCTTGACCTCTTCGCCCATCCAGATGATGCGGTCCTTGAGCAGACGGTTGAAAATCGGGTCGACGGGGCCGGCCGGGACGTCCTCGCCCGCCATGACCGGCAAGGTCGCAAAGGTATTGCTCACCTTGGTACTCCTTCTAATAACTCGAACATTGTTCAGACTACCGCCTTGAAGCGACTGCCGACGGAATTTCGCCTGCATTTCGGCGGCAAGCGTAGGCGCAGGGGCACTCGATTCCGCAATCCTCGCGTCGGCAATCCGATTCCGTGCCCTCAGTCGCCCCGGCATCCGTGCATCGCGTCGTCCGCGAGGGAGCTGCCTTGCGATCGGCTATTCCAACGTGTCGAGCACATCGTCGATGAGGAGCCGCTCCTGCGTTCGGGCGCCATCGTCTTTCAGTCTCGGGAACCGGCGTTCCGCGTTTGCCGGGCTCGCCCCCGCCGCCCGCGCCACGTTCGACTTGCTCGCCCCACGCGCCACGGCCTTCTCGGCGAGCCGATCGACCAGCGAGTCCGACACCTGCCGCATCTGTTCGGCTACCCATAGCTGGGCCATGTCCTGGCTGAGGCCGTAGTCCTCGACCAGTTCGCTGGACGCCTCCTGGATGGCCGCCCACAGCACCATGAACGGCTTGCGGTAGTAGCCGATCCGCTCGGCGAGCGGCTCGCCGGCAAGCTCCTCCAACGCCCTGCGGTCCTCCGTGTTCGCGGACATGCGCCCCCTCCCCTACATCCGCATGGTATCGGCGTCGCCCGGCAGCATGGCGTTCTGCTTGACCTTGCGGATGCACAACACGAGATCGCCCATTTGCTTGGCATCGAACAGTTTCATCATCGGCCGTGGCCTGTCGAACGGCGGCTTGGTCAGTTGCTCGGGTTCGAGATAGCCGTTGCGCTCGACGTAATCCACCACCGTGTGCAGGAAATTGATCTGCGCCTGATTCAACGTATGGGTGTTGATGAAGTCGGCGAACGCATCCATCGCCGCCTGATGGTCGAGCTTGGCGATGCGCCGCACCAGCAGGCCGAACGGCATCGAGCCGTATGAGGTCTCGTATTCAATTCGCGAACCGAGTTGGCGGACCAGTATGCGCTCGAGCTCGCTGTAATCGTCGACATCCAGCGGCTCGTTATGCCGCAGCTTGCGGATTACGCCATCTTCCCTGTGCTCGTTGACATATCGATTGACCTTGAGCTTGTAATCCTCAAAATGCTCGGTGATGTCGAACGGCAGGTTTTCCGTGCGCTCGATGAGCGGATCGGTCAGGTCGGTGACGATGATTCTGCGCGCGCCGGAATCCGCGATAAAGCGGACGAGGCCACGCAACTGAAGTCGCACCTGTTCCAGTTCGGCCACGGACATTCCAGACAGGTGCTCTTCATCGTGAGCGAGCGAGGCGATCAGCTCCTTATGACTGTTCACCTGCGGTATGGTCATTCGATCATAGAGACGTGCGGCGAGCGCCCTGACTTTCGTCGCGTATGTCGCACTGGCCGCACCCGTTGCACGGGCCACCATGAACCCGTACATGAGCGCATCGAATCGCAGCGCGTATATGTCGTCTTCGTCATAATGGGCCAGCGGGGCAAGTTCCGTGGCGAGTTCTCGCACGTTGAGATCGTCCAATGACGTGAACACGTCGCGGTTGCGGTACCGTTCGACGTATTCGCGCTTGAGTCGTACCGCGACCTTGTTCACATCCCAGCCGTTGATTTGGCCGCACACATCGTCTACCAGCGTTTCGCGCCACTGGGCTATCTGCTGGTCGTCAAGGTATGTGCCTGATTGGAAGGCGTGGATGAGTTCGGCTTTACGCGCGAAGATGCGCTCGCTCACCGAGGCGGCCGGCTTGTCTTCTACGACGTTTGTCTGTTCGCGGAAGAACGCGAAGTTGCCGCAGTAGTCGAAGATCTTGAAATATCGTTTGCCGAAGTGTTCCTCGCCACCGTCCACGCAGTCGAGTTCCGGGCACAGTCTGGTGCCTCGGCCGATCATCTGCCAGAACTTGATCTTGGACCGCACCTTCTTGAAGAACACGAGATTGACGACTTCGGGCACGTCGACGCCGGTGTCCATCATGTCGACGGATACGGTGATGACCGGATTCGGTTTGTGTTTGAATTCGGCGATGATGCTGTGCGCATAGTCCTCACTGTGCAGCACGGCTTTGATGAATCCGTTGGATGATTCCTTCGGATAGAGCCGTGCATACCGTTCGACGATAAAGCGGGCATGCAGTTGGTTTGCCGCGAAGATGATGGTTTTGCCGAGCCGCTCGCCGCCGTCGGTTCGGATGCCGTGATCGTGCAGGTCCTGCAATACGATATCGACGGTCTTCGGATTCATCACATACTTGTTGAGCGCGTCCGCATCGATATGATCGGGAATATCGGCCTTGCCGTCGTCTTCGTCCGCGCTGTCGCCGAAGTCCTCCTCGTAACGGACCCTGTCTTCTTCGGACAGCTCGTCGTAGGTGATGCCTTCGTCCATGAACTTCGTTTTGGCTTCGATGTTCTGATACGGCACAAGCACATGGTCTTTGAGCGCGGTCGCGTATTCGTACACGTACGTAGGCACGCCATGTTCGACGTGGAAGAAATCGTAGGTATTGCGATCCACTTCGTTGCGCGGCGTGGCGGTGAGCCCGACCATGATCGCGTCGAAATGCTCGAAAATCACCCGGTATTTCTTGAAGATCGAACGGTGGGCCTCATCCACGATGATCAGGTCGAAATGTCCGGCCGAGAACGCAGGTTTGCCGTCCGCTCCGGCTTCCGTGTCTATGGCGTTGATCATGGTCTGGTAGGTGGAGAAGACCACGCGCGCGTCCGCATCATGTTTGTTGTCGCATAGATTGCACAGCGACCAGTCGGGATAGTATTCGCCATATGCGCTATTCGCCTGCGAGACGAGTTCGACGCGGTCGGCGAGGAACAGTACGTTCTTGACGAGTCCGGCGCGCATGAGTACGTCGGCGAGCGCTGCGGAGACTCGCGTCTTGCCGGTGCCGGTGGCCATGACGAGCAGGCTGCGGCGTTGCCTTTGGTTGAGGTTCTCGCACACGGCTTGGATGGCTTCGAGCTGATAGTAGCGGCCGTCACCGCCCGCGACAGAACGGTTGACGGGGACGGTGGACGGGTCGATGGCGTTGCGGCGCCGGTCGATGATGCGTTGCAGGTCGTCCTGGGCGAACACTTCGCCGACTTCACGGTATGAGCCGTTGTCGTCGTCCACAAAATACGTGCGGTAGCCGTTGGAGATGAAGATAAGCGGACGGTAGCCGAATTGTCGTTCGAGACAATTGGCATAGAGGCGTGCTTGTTGCAATCCTTTTGCCGGCTCGTATGAGGTGCGTTTGGCTTCGATGATGGCGAGTGGTTTGCCGTCGCGTCCATTGAGCAGGTAATCGATGCGACCTTGTTGTCCCGGATTTCCTTCCATACCGGTGACCGGATACTCTTCTATGACGTCGCGCTGCATGTTCCAGCCGACCAATTGCAGGTCAAGGTCGATGAACCGTTTGCGCGTCTCGTATTCGCTGTACTCGTCGGCGGGAAGCTTCGGCATGGCCGGCTGTTCGGCCTTGCGGGCGGCAAGCTGGTCGCTTAACGCGCGAATCCGCTCTTCGAGTTGTGCGATGCGCACAGTCTGCTCACCAAGCTGCGCCTCGTATTCCTTACGCGCGGCGTCTTCCTGGGCTTTGCGTTGCTTGGCCGCGAGTGCATGGCTGACTGCCGGAACCTGTTTGGGATCGAAGACACGTTTGGTATAACGGCTACCGTAGCTGTAGTCGATCCATTGGATGAACAGGAAGAGAATCTTCAGGGAAAACAACGCATCTTCGGGCTTGAGCTGCGCATTGCGATGGGCGGCCATATTGCCGGCCGTGATGATGTATTGCAAGGATTCCCACAGGCGGTTGTCTGCGAGAGCGTCGCGGAAGGTGGGTTCGTGGACGAGAGACTGCAGGTTGTCTTTGTATGGTGGTTTAACGGTCTCGTCGGCGGCATACACCCATTTGACGGCGAGCTCGAACGCGCGGCGAGCCGCCAATGCGCTGATGGTGGGCGACAGCGACATCGCCCGTTCCGCCTCCAGACACGCATCGGCGAACATCTCATAATTGCTCTGCCCGATGAGGAACGAGAAGTTTGCCATCACCTGACTCCTTTGCCTGTGTAATCCGTGGCACATTGTTTTCCCGCACGATGATGCAGATCGAAAAGATTGTTCTAGGCGACCGTCATATCCGAGCGAATCCGTTCGGGAGCTATGTCCATGCCGTTTGACCAGGTCGGAGCACCGGCGACAAGCCGCACGCTGCGGAACATGCTAGGATCTCGCAATGCTTGGAACGCACCTTGATCAAGGTATTTCGTCATATCGAAGATTCCTGAAGCACCATCCGAACATGTCACATGGAGCTTGTAGCCATCCAATGGCCGCACTTCAGTTACCTCACACAGATAATCAAGAAATGACATGACTCCGCCCTTGGAATTCCACATGCATGTGTGGCGGATTGTGATCATCGGCATACATACGCACGACGATGCCGAAGAACATGCTTACAATCGGCATGTCACCCTCCTCTTGGCTTGATGCGAGACTCCCTTGTACTAGATCATCATATTATCGGATTCGTACGGGCAAGTACGAAAGGATAGACAAGGTACAGCCTCAACCAATATTGGAAAGATCTTTCCGATGCACTGCTCGAAGACGTAAACGGGTATATATCGTTCCTTATGAATAGCTGCACCAGTCAGGAGTTGGTTCTGCTGAGTGAAGTCAATGACGAGCTTATCGACGCAACACAAAATGAGCTCTTGATACATGCTCTGAAAACAGCACAGTCGCGTTTCCCCGAGGCCACTCGGAAATATCAACTTGATGCAGATCTGGACTATACCATTTCGCGTCATATCAGCGACAAAGACAAAGCCAAACAGCTGCTTGCATGGAAGCCATCAGCACTCGGATGATGATTCCTGGGGCGACAATCATCATCGGCCGTCGCCCCAGGAATTGTTATTCGGCGAAGTAGCTTTGGGCAAGGCTGTCGTAGAGGGTGTTGAGACGGTCAAGCTGCTGGCGGATGCAGGCCTTAAGGGATTCGACCTGCGTGACGAACTCGGCGAACTCGTTTTGGAGGGCGAGGGGCACCAACACAACTGGCAATTGCATCAAATTCGGTTTGGTGATGTTGGCCATGCTGCTATTCGCACCAGTCGCCATCGCGCTAATCCGACGATGCACAGAACGATTCACAAGCAACTGCCAAAGGAAGATAGGATTACACGTAGTCTCATCGAGATTGGCTTTCCATAGCAAATCTGATAGATACATATTCTTCGGATATTGCCACACGTATCCAGTAGATCCCACCAATTGAACTGTGTTCTTTCGATTGATGATCACATCACCATGTTTGATCTCATGGTCAGGATTCGGAACATAATCGAAAGGCAAATATTTGATCTGCGTTTCATCGAAAGTATTCGATGCCACGGCACTGGTTTTCAAGACAAGATTGATGCAACGCTCTTTACTTGCGAGACTTTTCCCAGATGAAAAACTCTTCACGTAATGCGACACTGTTGTTCGCTCTTGAATATCGCCAAACATTTCGACGAAGCGGGATTGGATGAGTTCGTCGGCTTTGTCGAGCATCTGCTTGGCGACATCAGTTAATCTCGATGCTGCTTCCAGTGTAGAAACAATCTCATGCTGCACATCCAAAGAAGGAACAGGAATCATCATGTCCGAAAGAGTCTTCTTAGATAACTCTTTAAACGTTGCACCATGACCCATATGTTGCAATCGCTTGTTCTGCGATTTCAAGAAACAATACAAGTATTCATTGAATATAGCATCAGAACAAATAAGATTCTTAAATCCCTGATTACAGTACATATCGCGTCCAGCGATCGCTACTTTGCCAATGGGAGCACGGGAGGAAAGTAAAACAGTACCTTTTGGTAATAGTGGCAACTTCTTGCTTAATACCCCAGCCTCAGTCAGAGTTCTTTGCGTATCCGTAATTATGTGGCTGTCATTAGATATTTCCGCAGGAGTTACCCACGGCAACCCACCATCCCAGTATTCCGGTTTAGTACTATTTGGAGTAGTACCAGAAACGATGTGGCAAACGTCTCCAAGTCGTACAACAGTTCTCTCCCCCATCACTCACCATCCTTGGCGAGCATGGCGTCGAGGGCGCTGAGACCGCTCACGAACTTGGCATTGAGTTCGCGTAGTTCGGCCATGAGCTGGCTGGTTGGCGGGTATTCCTTCTTCTCGTATTCGACTTTCACATACTTGTTGAAGCTGAAGTCATAATCCTGCTCGACGATGTCGTCGCGGGTCACGAAGAAGCTCTGCTCGGTGCGTTCGCGCGCGTCCTCGGCATCCAAGTGCGCCCAACGTTCGAGAATATCCGGAATATCGTTATGGCTCACGTCCTCGTCGCGCTTGTCGTCCAGCGTGAAGCCGTCATGCTCCATGTTGTACAGCCACACCTTGTCGGTGCTGTTCGGCGCGTCGGTTTTCGTGAACACGAGAATCGCGGTGCTCACGCCCGAATACGGCTTGAACACGCCGGAAGGCATGTAGATGATAGCCTCCAGACGCTGATGGTCCACCAGTTCACGGCGCAGTTCACGGTACGCCTTCGCATTGGAGCGGAACAGCACGCCATTCGGTACGATGCACGCGCACCGGCCGCCGAGCTTCAGCATGCGCAGGAACAGGGCCACGAACAGGAGCTCCGTCTGCTTGGTCTGGACGATCGACTTCAGCGAATCGTCAATGTCCTCCACGTCCAGAGAACCGGTGAACGGCGGATTCGCGAGGATTACATCAAACCGGCTGCGAATCGTGTTGAGTCTCGACAGACTGTCCTGATTGCGCACATCCGGATTCTCCACGCCGTGCAGCAGTAAGTTCATCGCGGAAATGCGCACCATCGTCTGATCGGTGTCGAATCCGGTGAACTGTTCGCCCTCGAACAGGTTCCAATCCTCAGCGCTCATCGCATCGCCGTGATGGGCGCGAATCCATTCGGCGGCGGAGATCAGGAATCCTGCCGTGCCACAGGCCGGGTCTCCTATGAGCTGACCGGGTTTCGGATCGAGCAGGCCGACCATCAGGTCACGAATGTGCTTGGGTGTACGGAACTGGCCGTTCGCGCCGGCAGTGTTGAGCTTGCTCAGCATGTATTCATACAGGTCGCCGAGATCATCCTGGTCCCTGACCACGTTCGTCAGCAGATCATCGATGCCGGAGACCGCACGCTCCAATGTCTTCGGCTTATTGAATCCGAATGACGCATCCTCCATGCTTTCGGCGAATGCGTTGCCGGTGTGCAGGGTCTTCAGGGGAACGGAACACCTGCTGGGAGACCACGGCGAACATCTGCTCTGCCGGCAGGTTCTTGAACCGGCTCCAGCGCAATGCCTGACCTCCGGGGTCTGCGGGAAGGTGAGTTTGGTGGCCGGTACGCCGGTCAACTGCGCCATCTGCTCGGCTTCCAGCTCCTTGTCGTCCAGCGACTTCATGAACATGAGATACGTGAGCTGGCTGATCACCTCAAGCGGATTGGTGATGCCGCCCTCCCACATGCGTTGCCAGATGTCATCGACCTTGCTTTTCGTGGCCCCGGTGATCATGAGCACCTTTCCATTCGTTCCGTCACAATTGAATATTCCTCATTACTGTACCGGATGTCCGGCGGTCTCCCGGCGTTTCATGCCATCCAGCACCCACTTGGAGACCAACGCGGAGGCGGCTACTGCCAATCCGACCGGCACGAAGAACGTGATCGGCGCTTCGGTCAGCTCCATTACGAGGCACATGGCCATGAGCGGGGCCTGCTGGGATGCGGCCAACAACGCAGCCGCGCCGATCAGCGCGCAAGCGGTGACCGAATCGGCGGGGAAGGCGAACATCCAGACAAGTCCCAGCATCGCGCCGAGCGTGGAACCCAACGCGATGCCCGGCTGGAGCACGCCGCCGGACGCGCCGGAGCGTATGGTCATCAGCGTGATCAGCGCCTTGGCAGCGAACGTCAAGGCCAGCACGCCCAGAATCATCCCGACGTGGGAGAGCGTCAGCACCGTGCCGGCGTTGGGCGCAACGCCGGAGCCGAAATCGAGCCACGAATCGGCGACTGAGCCAGTGACGGATGCACCCGAAGACGCAACGGTACCGGACGCACCGGCGGATGATCCAGTACCATCGACCGCGCCACCGACGACGCCGCTCCCTCCGCTCAGCAGCGTCCACGGCGACGCAGCAGCGGAATCCGACGACTGAGCGGCACCGGAAGGTCCGGCGACCTCGGGAATGAACGTGCTGAAGCCAAGCTGTGCGGCGGCACGGCCGTTGCCCATCACCTGCGGCACGAACACCGCCACCAGACCGGTCACCAGACCAGCAAGCGGCATCTGCCACAGGATAGCGCGTCCGGCCGGCTGATGCGCCTGTGCCCATGAGGATCCTTTGCGGAACCAAGCTCCTACCACGCCGCATGCCGCGCCGCACAACAGAGCGAACAGCATCAGTGTCGGCGTGGAAGTGGGCTGCATGGCGGTAATGTCGTAGAACGTGTGATGGCCCTTGATGGCGGCCGCCACGAACGCAGCCACCGCAGACATGCCCAGACCGAATGCCACCTTCTCGAGCGTCACGTCCACCAGCAGAATCTCCACGGCGAAGAACATGCCGGCCAACGGCGCGTTGTAGACGCCACCCAGACCAGCGCCGGCCGCCACTGCCACTACCATGCGGCGGTCGATGCCACTATCGCCCTCGATATGCAGCAAATCGCAGAACCGCTGGGCGAGCATCGCACCAAGTTCGCGCGGTGCGACCTCCCGGCCGATCGACGCGCCGGAACCAACAATGAAGATCTGCAGCACGACATGCAGCACGGTCTGCCAGACCGGCATCCGCTCCCCCGCCACAGCCTTCTTGACCGACGGCACTTTCGTGGTCTTGTGCCTCAGCAAATACCAGACCACACCGGCGACCGTCATGCCGAGCGTCACCGAAATCAGCCGGCGCATCGCAGGCACACCGAACGGACCGGGCAGTCCCGAGCCCTCGATGTAGCCGAGCATCACATGTTCGACACCGTAGAGCAACAGTGTCAACAGTCCTGCGCCCGCACCAATGACCGAGCCAAGCGTGAGTACGGCGAGGATGATCCAGCCGAGGCGTTTTCCATCGAGTTGTGCGTTCGTCTGCGTGTGTGTCATTGCGCCAACTCCTCATGTTCTGTCTTGTTTGTCGTCCGCCTCTGTGGCTCTCGTTCCGGAAGCGACCCGTGAAGGGTAGGAGCGTACAGGGGCTTCCGCGGAAACGGAATCGTCATGTGCTCCATCGCAAGACTACCCCTCAGTCGCTCCGCCGACAGCTCTCATGATAAGGGAGCCGAGAAATGGGGGCGAACACTGCCAACAGCTCGCATGACAAGAGAACCGAGATGTGGCCGACCATCGCCGACAGCTCTTGTGGCAGGGGAACCGGTTGCGTACCGCATTGGGGCAACTCACACCTACCAACCCGATGCGGGGAGCCAAATATAACAGAGCCCGGAACCGTATGGGTTCCGGGCTCGAACAGTCACGCTCCAGCGATCACGCTATTGCGAGACGGTCATGCTCACTCGGCGTCGGCAGCCTTGTCCTCGTCGGACTTGGACAGCTCGTCGGCCACGGCAGCGGCTGCGGAAGCGGCCTCGACGGACTCGGCTTCCTCATCCTCGGCAGCTTCGCCCAGGAAGCCGGAGAGGTCGACGACCTCGCCGTCGGCGGTGAACTTGACGGCGCGCATACCGGCGAGCAGGCCCTTGGAGCGGCCGACTTCCTGCACGGCGGAGCCAAGCTGGCCATTCTTGATGATGGCCTGGATGAAGGCGTTCGGATCCATGCCGTACTGCTGGGCAATGGAGGCGAGGAAGTTGAACACGTCGGCCTGGGAGACCTTGACGTCCAGCTTCTGGGCCAGAGCGTCGAGAACCATCTGGTCGCGCAGATCCTTCTCCACGTTCTTCTCAGCCTCGGCCTTCTGCTCGTCGGTGGCCTTCTCCGGATCCGGGGTCATGCCCTTGAGCTGCTCTTCAACCATCTTGGCCTTGACGCCCTTCGGCACCGGGATCTCGAGGCCTTCCTGCAGCTTGGCGATGAAGGCGTCGCGGGCCTCAGTGGCCTGACGGCCTTCGGCGTCCTGACCGGCAGCCTTGCGAATGTCGGCCTTGAGCTCGTCCAGAGTATCGAACTCGGAAGCCTCGGAAGCGAACTCGTCGTTCAGCTCCGGCAGCTCCTCGGCCTTGACGGAGTTGACCTTGACCTTGACCTGAGCCTTCTGGCCTTCGTGCTCGCCGGCTTCCAGCGTGCCTTCGAAGGTGGTCTCTTCGCCGGCGGACAGGCCGTCCAGAGCCTCATCCAGACCGTCGAGCATGGTGTTGGAGCCGAGCTCGTAGCTCACGCCTTCCTGGGAGTCCACGACCTCGCCGTCGATCTCGGCGCTCAGGTCGATGTTGGCGAAATCACCCTTGCCGGCCGGACGGTCCACGCCGACCAGGGTGCCGAAGCGCTGGCGCAGGGCCTCAAGACGCTTGTCGACGTCCTCATCCTTGACTTCCGGCTTGGAGATGGCGATCTCCATGCCCTCGACCTCAGGCAGCTCGATGTCGGGGCGACGTTCCACGGTGGCGGTGAACTTCAGCTTGGTCTCATCCTTGGCGGACTGCGGAACATCCTGCACATCGAACTCCGGCTGATCCATCGGGTGGATCTGCTTCTCCTCGAGAGCCTTGGAGTACAGCTCCGGCACGGCGTCGTTCACGGCCTCGCCGGCGACGGCGGCGAAACCGATGCGCTGGTCGATGATCTTGCCGGGCACGTGGCCCTTACGGAAGCCGGGAACGTTCACCTGCTTGGCGATTTCCTTGCGAGCCTTGTCCAGGAACGGGTCAAGCTCTTCCGGGTCGACGGTGATGGTGAGCTTCACCTTGGTGGGCTCGAGGTTACGAACGCTGATCTTCACGCTAATGACTCCTCAAAAGTCGTTGAATCTTATACATCTGCCGTTAAGGCAACCTCTACATGATAGCGCCACTTACGGACGGTGCAATAAGACGAACCTGCCAGTCCCGTGCGCCCTGTTCGCGCAGGAATGCTTCGACATCCAAATTCGCAGCATCCTCCGCCCAGCATAGGTTGCGCACGATCTGAGGTTTGATGACGATCTCAGCCGGGGTACGTGTATCCACTGCGATCTGATTGATGACCTTGCGCACCCGCTGCAACCGTTCATAACGATCAGGATGCCGTTGCTTCCACAGGCGCATGGATCGTGGCGCATTGATCAGGCCACTCTCATCCTGATCCGGCACGGGCATCTGCGGCCATTGACCGGGTTTGAGCGCCAAGGCCCTGTCAATGGCGGTCTTCCATGTCTTGGGTTTGACGGCACGCTGGATCGGGGCGTACCGTTCGAACATTTTGTCCTGTTCGGTCCCGGTGTGAATACGTACACGCTCGTTGAGCGAGCGAATCATACGGAATTGCGCAGCGTTATGCGGTTTTTTCTGTGCGGCCTCGATGATGGACGAATCGGCCAGCAGAAGGCTGGGGGCGATGTCATAGTGCCGCGCGAGCCGGTCACGCTCCTCCCATAGCGATTTCGCTATGGCCAGGGCCTGCCGGTCACGGCTCAGCTCCGTTATGCGGGAGATGCGCATCCACGGCACGGGGTGCGGTTTCTTGGGCTCCATGCCCTTGCGCAACGCGTAATCGAATTCCTCGTTCGCCCATTCCTCTTTGCCTGATGCCTTGAGGTCACGGCGCATGAGGGTTTCCAATTCGATGAGCACTTCGACGTCGAGCGCCGCATAGTTGCGCCAATCACGGGGCAACGGACGGTATGACCAATCAGCGGCGGAATGCTCCTTGGCCAACGTGATGCCCAGATACCGTTCGGTGACCGCGGCCAGGCCGAAGCGATGCATGCCCAGCAACCGTGCGGCGATCTCCGTGTCGAACAATCCTTGGGGCTTGAGACCGATATCGGCGAATCCCGGCAGGTCCATCAGGGAGTCGTGCAGAATCCATGTCGATTGTCCGACAGCCTGATTGAATGCGGCCCAATCCGCCCCGGCCTGGGTCAGGGCGATAGGGTCAAGCAGGATGATGCCCGCGCCTTCGCGCTTGAACTGGATCAGCCAATCCTCATGGCCATAGCGGAATCCGGAGGCGCGTTCGGCGTCGGCTGCCAACGAGCCGGAGGCATTGGCCAATGACTCGCAGGCCTGGTGGTATTGATCAAGTGTCGCAATGACATCGGGCACTCCCCCACGGGGTTCTTTCAATAGCCGTGGCTGAGTGTCGTAGACGTCGCTCACCTGTCGTCATCCTCCTCGCTCCGAACAACGGATGCCATGAATGCGGCCCACGCATTCACTTGTGCGCCGGCGTCCATAGTACCGTCAGCACCGACGACGTCAAGCGGCGTCCATGAAACCCGTATCTCGCATCCGGCGCTGGCACGGGCGGCAATGCCTCCGAACGAGGTGTTCTGGTTGACGGTCACCGTGCCGGAGAGGGGAATCAGGTCCATGTTCACCAGATGATCGCACATGCCGTCCCAATACATTTCGGGAGCCAGCGAATCGTTCTCGGCAGGGGCGAGCGGAAGCCGTGCGAAGGCCACACACCTCCACCGCGAGCCCCATTCCGCACGGGGCTCATGGCAGTAGAGCACCATCACCCATCCGGTGCCCGCGTCCTGCGGGAAGCCGGACATGTCGTCGGCTGCATGGGCAGCAGCAGCATCGGCAGCAGCACCGCCGAAACGGGCATGCCCTGCTTCCAGCTCCACGCCGATGCCGTAGTCGGCCAACGTGGAAGGCACAGGAATCTCCCGATATCGGACGCCGGGAAGATGAGGCATGGCGTTCACCGATTCGACCGCCGCCCACAGCTCATCAGGCACACCTTGAGGCCGAAGGAGCCGCCCATCATTGGGCGAGCCCGCAGGAAACACGTAGATGCTGGCCATACCTACCAGACTACGGTTGATTCGCCGGGAATTCGGTATTGAAGCACATTTCCCTCGGCCATGTCGCCGGCATCGGCGTCGTCAGTAGACGGTGAAGCCGTGGTCCTTGAACTGGTTGGCCACACGTTCACGAGTCGCTGCATTCGGGCCCTTCTGATTCTCCAGCGGATATGGAATGCGCAGCTCGTGCCACTTCGGACGGCCGAGCTGATGGAAGCCGAGCACGTCGATGTGTTCCACGGCGTCGCCGAAGGTCTCGCAGATCCGGGCCACTTTCTCGACGTTCTCCTCGGAGTCGGTCAGACCTGGAACCAGCACAAACCGCACCCAGATCTTCTTGCCCGCCTTGGCGAGTCGCTGGCCGAAGTCGATGGTGGGTTGCAATGTACCGCCGGTGACCTTGTGATAGGTCTCCTCATCGCCGGATTTCACGTCGAGCAGGCACAGGTCGATGTCTTCGAGCATCTCATCGGTGTAGTTGGTGTTCAGGAACCCGGAGGTGTCAAGACAGGTGTGCACGCCCATCTCCTTGGCTGCATGGAAGACGCGCGAGACGAACGCCGGCTGCATCATCGACTCGCCACCGGAGAAGGTGATGCCGCCATGGGTCGCTTTGAACAGGTCCTTGTACCGATCCACTTTTTTGATCATGGCATCCAGATAGACAGGCTTGCCGTCACGCATCTTCCAAGTATCCGGGTTCTGGCAGTACTGACAGCGCAGTGGGCAGCCGGACATGAACACGGTCATGCGGGTTCCCGGTCCATCCACGGAGGTGTTGATGTCCCACGAATGAACGAAACCGATATCCCCTGATTTAAGCGCCTTGATACGGTCACGCCGGTCGAGTCCGATCGGTGATTCAAAGCCGGATAGGCCTCCCATCAGCGTCTGGGAGGCATAGGTCTTGGATTCACGCAGCATGTGGCGCGTGGTGGTGCGGAACTGGTCTCCGGGCATCATTGTCCTCCTGTTCCTTGAAAAAGATGCGAGAGTCTATTGCGAGAGCCTATTGAGTTCTTACAGGTTGGGGGTTCTTGTTCATCGAGTTGGCATCGGGAAACCCCATCCGCATGCCGACGTTTCTTCCCTTCACTGTTGTCGTGACGCCCTCGCCCCTGAGGGAAGTGCAGGGGCGGGCCATAAAGAAGGGGTGGGACTTCGCCCACCCCTTCATTGCTCTACCGTGTTACCGGTGGTGTCACCTCGAATCAGTCGGTGACGGCACCCTGGTGGAAGGTGCGGGAGATCACGTCGAGCTGCTGCTCCTTGGTGAGCTTGACGAAGTTCACCGCGTAGCCGGAGACGCGCACGGTCAGGTGCGGGTACTTCTCCGGGTGCTCGACGGCGTCCTCCATGGTCTCCTTGCGCAGCACGTTGATGTTGGCGTGGTAGAGACCGTGGCCGTTGCCGGCGTCGAGGATGCCGACCAGGTTGCCGATGCGCTCGTCCTCGTCGCGGCCGAGGCCATCGGGGGTGATGGTGTTGGTCAGCGAGATGCCGTCAAGGGCGTCGTTGTAGTCGATCTTGCCGACGGAGAACATGGACGGCAGCATGCCGTGGGAGTCCATGCCGTTCTCCGGGTTGGCGCCCGGAGCGTACGGGGTGCCCTTCTTGTGGCCGGACGGGAAGGAACCGGTGTTCTTGCCGTACTCCACGTTGGAGGTGATGGTCAGAATGGACTGGGTCGGGACGGCGCCACGGTAGACGGGCAGGCGCTTGACCTGGCCCATCACAGTGGAGACGACCCACTTGGCGATGTCATCGGCGCGATCATCGTCGTTGCCGTAGATCGGGAACTCGCCGTCGGTGCGGTAGCCCACGACCAGATCGTCATCGGCGCCTTCGACGTACTCGTACTCGTGGCCTTCGAGGTTCTTGGCCTCGGCGTTGGTGATCGGGTAGACCTTGGCGTACTTGATGGCGGCCAGGGAGTCGGCGGCGATGGACAGACCGGACATGCCGCAACCGAGGGTGCGGTACACCTCCTTGTCGTGCAGGGCCATCTCGATGGACTCGTAGGCGTACTTATCGTGCATGTAGTGGATGATGTTCAGCGCCATGACGTAGGTCTCGGACAGCCATTCGAGGGCCTTCTCGTAGTTGTTCTTGACCTTCTCGTAATCCAAGGAGCCGTCGGCCTCGGGCTTGATCGGGTCGATGACGCCCTTGTCGATGACCTGCATGCCTGTCATCTCGTCGCGGCCGCCGTTGATGGCGTACAGCAGGGCCTTGGCGGAGTTCACGCGGGCGGCGAAGAACTGCATCTGCTTGCCCACACGCATCGGGGAGACGCAGCATGCGATGGCGGCGTCGTCGCCCCAGTGGGAGCGAATCTCCTTGTCGGACTCGTACTGGATGGCCGAGGTGTCGATGGAGATCTTGGCACAGAAGCGCTTGTAGCCTTCCGGCAGCTTCGGATCCCAGAAGATGGTGATGTTCGGCTCCGGGCCAGGTCCAAGGTGCTCGAGGGTCAGGGTGTTGAGCAGACGGAAGGACGTCTTGGTGACCAGTGGGCGTCCGTCATCGCCGAAACCGGCATCGGACCAGGTCGCCCAGTACGGGTCACCGGAGAAGATGTTGTCGTAGTCCTTGGTACGCAGGAAGCGCACGATGCGCAGCTTCATGACGATGTTGTCGATGAGCTCCTGGGCGTCGGTCTCGGTGATCTTGCCGGCCTTGAGGTCGCGCTCGATGAAGCAGTCGAGGAAGGCGGAGTTGCGGCCGAAGGACATGGCGGCGCCATCCTGGGACTTGATGGAGGCCAGGTAGCCCATGTAGGTCCACTGCACGGCTTCCTGAGCGTTCTGAGCCGGACGGGACAGGTCGAGGCCGTACTCGTTGCCGAGGTTGATGAGCTTCTTCAGGGCCTTGATCTGCTCGTCGTGCTCCTCGCGGAAGCGGATCCAGTGCTCGATCTCCGGCTCGGTGAAGTCGTTGCGGTACGGCACGGAGTCCTTGTCACGCTTCTTGAAGGCGATCAGCTTGTTGACGCCGTACAGGGCCACACGACGGTAGTCGCCGATGATGCGGCCACGGCCGTAGGCATCCGGCAGGCCGGTGAGGATCTTGTTGTGGCGGGCGACCTTGATCTGCTTGGTGTAGACGCCGAAGACGCCGTCGTTGTGGGTCTTGCGGTACTTGGTGAAGATCTTCTTGATCTCCGGGTCCGGCTCCTTGCCGGCTTCCTTGATGGCCTGCTCGACCATGCGCCAACCGCCGTTCGGCATCATGGCGCGCTTGCACGGGACGTCGGTCTGCAGACCGACGATCACATTGTCGATCTCCGGGGACTCGATGTAGCCGGCCGGGAAGGCGTCGATGTCGGCCGGGGTGTGGGTATCCACGTCGTAGACGCGCTGCTTGCGCTCCACGGCCAGATAGTTGTCATCAAGGTACTTCCACAGATGCTTGGTCTTCTCGGTGGCGGGGGCCAGGAACGATTCGTCGCCCTCGTACGGGGTGTAGTTCTTCTGGATGAAGTCGCGGACGTCAATGTCCTTCTGCCAATTGCCTTCGGCGAAGCCATCCCACGCCTTGGCCTCGAGCTCCTCCTGGAAGACAGCGGCATTCTCTACTGCGGTCATGTCACTCCTTTAATGGGGTTGCGGTTTCGCATCTTCACGGAACCATTAATGCTCAGTGTAGTTTGCACATTCTTATGAAAGGCTGAATTCATGCGTGAGCTATCTCACATTCACTTGTGAGCGTTATCATTCCAACGCCTTTGGGCCGGTCCAACATGTCCGCGAGATGCCAACACCTACGAAAAACGCTCATGGCGGTATGTATCCATGAGCGTTTATTCACTATGCGGACATGTTGCGGCCACTGGCGTCCTATGCTGATAGTTCGTGGATGAAACACCTAGCCCATCATCCTGCTCTGCTGGAAAACTCGTCCTGCAATTGCCACATAAATGCGCCGGAGCAGCCACAGGCGGACCGAATCCGCCCCAGCCCCTCCGGCGCCTCTCACAGCCTCGCGCCCCCGTGGAATCAGCGATGATATCCTTCACCGCGCCAACGGCGATCCTGTTCCTCCCACTTGGCATTGCGGTCGGTCACGATATCCCAGGCGTGCTCGGCATCCTCCTTGGTCTTGTACGGGCCCATGCGCTGCTCGATCGGCGATATGGGACCGAGCTCGGCCTTGCCTTTGACCATGTTGAAATACCATTGCTTGTCGTTGTCACTCATGGCGTCCCCTTTCTACCCGCATATCGAAATACCGCATATCCACGGTACATCACTCGCGGAAGGCGTTGGTGACAGGCAGACGCCGGTCGCGTCCGAAGGCGAGAGCGGTGACCTTGGGACCAAGCGGATACTGACGCCGCTTCCATTCGGCGCGGTCCACCAGACGCATCACGGTGTCGACCGTGGTCTCATCGAACCCGTCCGCCAGCAGGTCGGCACGGCCATGCGCATGTTCGATGTACGCGGCGAGCACCTTGTCGAGCAGAGCGTATTCGGGCAGGGAATCGGAATCCTTCTGGCCGGGGCGCAACTCGGCCGATGGGGCCTTCTCGATGGACGCGACCGGAATCATCACGCCGTTCTTCAGCGGCACTCCCGCGTTGCCCTCCTCGTTGCCCACGATCTTCAGCCCGCCGATGCCCACGCCGGCCGCCGCGGCGCGATTGCGCCAACGGCTGACTTCCCAGACACGCGTCTTCAGCAGATCCTTGATGGGCGCATAGCCGCCCACGGCGTCGCCATAGATGGTCGAGTACCCGCAGGCGAGCTCCGACTTGTTGCCAGTCGCCACTGCGAGCAGTCCACGTGAATTGGAACTGGCCATCACAATGACACCGCGGATGCGAGCCTGGAGGTTCTCGGCGGACACGCCATCGAGATGCAATTGCTGCTGGTATGCGTTGAACAATGGCTCGATGGGCTGCACCTCATAATGGGCGCCGATGTTCTTCGCCAGTTCGGCGGCGTCGTCCTTGGATCCGTCTGAGGAGTACATCGATGGCATGGAGATGCCCCACACGTTCTCCCCGCCGCAGGCGTCGGCGGCCATCGCGGCCACCAGCGCGGAATCGATGCCGCCGGACAGGCCCAGCGTGACGCCGGTGAAATGGTTCTTGGCCATGTAGTCCTTGAGACCGAGCACACAAGCGGTGTAGATCTCCTCGTCCGGATCGGGAAGGTCGGCGATGGACGCCTTCGTCTGATGGCTCGCTTGCGAGTCGAAATCCCAGAAGGTCAGATTCTCCATGAACATCGGGCTGCGCTCGATCAGGGTGCCGTCGGCATCCACCACAAAGCTGCCGCCGTCGAACACGAGGTCGTCCTGACCGCCGACCTGGTTGAGGTAGATGACCGGCGCCTTGACCTCCGCGGCACGACGCTGCGCGAGTTCGAGACGGGTGTGGGTTTTGCCCTCCTCATACGGCGAGCCATTGATGGTGAGCAGCAGATCGATACCCTTGCCTGCCAGATCGGCCACCGGTCCGCCATCCTGCCAGATGTCCTCGCAGATGGCCACGCCGATGGTGGCGCCGTTCACGTCCAGAGTGAGGGAGCGATCGCCCGACGAGAAGATGCGGAATTCGTCGAAGACGCCGTAGTTGGGCAGGAAATGCTTGTCATAGCCGGCCCAGACCACGCCCTCATGCAGTACGACCAGTCGATTGCGCGGCTTGCTCGTGGCATGGTCAGTGCCGACGGTGCCCACGACCACGAACAGGCCGCCCAGACCTTCCTGGGCGAGCTGTTCGGCAAGTTCATTGGCCTTGACCCATGCGGCCTGTCGGAACGTGCGGCGCAGTGCCAAGTCCTCAATCGGGTAGCCGGTAAGAGTCATCTCCGGGAATACGACCACTTGGGCGTCGCCTGCGGCGGCCTTACGGGAGTAGTCGAGCACCTTGGCGGCATTGGCGTCAAGCGCGCCGACGCAGGTGTCAATCTGGGCGAGTGCAAAACGAAGCTGTGTCATGGTTCTCCAGTGTAGCGCCGGCACCGCTCAGCTCAGCGCAGCTTTTCGATCACGCGCAAGGCGGCGTTGACGTAGAAGTTCACAAAGGTCGGGATCGCTTCATCCAAGCCGATGAAGTGCGGGCTGTGCCAGTCGGCGCAGCCTTCCTGACCATTCGAACCCACGAACGCGAACACCAGACGGGTGACTTTGCCGAATTCGCAGAAGTCCTCCCCCGCCATGGATTGACGAATCGGCTCAAGCTGGGCGTACTCGTGCACATCGGCTGCCACGGCCTTGGCCAGGTCGGGGTCGGAGACGAGCGGATCCTGGAAATCGTCCCAATCCACATCGGCTTTGATATCGTACGCCTCGGCGGTGTGATGGACGATCTCCTTGAATCGACGTCCCACCAGCTCGCCATCCTCCTTGTGGAAGTACCGGACCGTGCCTTGGAACCCGGCCTCGGCAGGCACCACGTTCCACACATCGCCTCCGTGCACTGCGGTCACCGAAAGCACCAGCGGATGGAATGGCGTCACATTGCGGCTCACGATGGTCTGCAGGCTCAGGATCATGCTGGCCAATGCCTCGAGCGGACCGGTGCCCTTGTATGGGTATCCGGCGTGGGTGCCCTGTGCGTGCAGATTCACATGGAACTTCACGCAACCGGCCATCATGGGCTCGGTGCCGATGGCCAGCTGGCCGGGCGCATAGTTCGGATTGTTATGCGTGCCGATGATGGCGTCCACATCATCCACGAGACCGGCATCGATCACCGCGCGGGCTCCCCGACCGGTCTCCTCGCTGGGCTGGAAGACGATCTTGATCGAACCGGCGAACCGGTCGCGATGCTCGGCGAGCCAGAAGGCTGCGCCGAGCAGGCCGGTCATATGCAGATCATGGCCGCACGCATGCATCACGCCTGCATTGACCGAGGCGAAGTCCAGTCCTGAGGCTTCGGCGACCGGCAATCCGTCGATGTCGGCCCTCAGCGCGATACGCGGTCCCGGACCGGCTTCACCTTGGATTAGTCCCACGACACCGGTCTCCATCGGATTCTCGAGGACCTCGATGCCATGGCTCTTGAGCTGATCAGCCAGATAGATGGAAGTGTCGTATTCCTTGAATCCGAGCTCGGGATGGGCGTGCAGATAGTGACGGATGGTGACGAGTTCGGGATCGATCTCAATGTGTTCACTCATAGTTGCCGATTCTAGTGGTCCGTCTCACACAATTAATTGAGGGATTCAGCTTGTTCTCTCCCCCAGTCAGCTTCGCTGACAGCCCCCTCGTCAGAGGGGGCCAACACCACTCAACCAATTACGAGACGGACCACTAATGATGTCATATGTTCTGTAATGTCTCATAGTTGTTGGTGAAACAGCGGGCGAATCGTCAATCAAACGCCCGCCGTCTCACAACAGCGCGCCGCGGGTTATCCGCCCACAGCATTGCTGCACGCCGTTTCAGCCGAAATTCGCCGACTACGGTCATTGCTGGCGCTTGAGCAGTCGCTTGGCGATGGCGTTGGCGATGCCCTGCACCACCTGAACCAGCACGATCATGATGACCACGGCGGTCCAGGTCACGGTCTGATCGAACTTCTGGTAGCCATAGGCGATGGCGAAGTTACCCAGACCGCCGCCGCCGATGTATCCGGCCATCGCGGACATGTCGAGGACGCCGATGAACAGGAAGGCGTAGGCCAGGATGAGCGGGGCCAAAGCCTCGGGAATGAGCACCGTGCGGATGATGGTGAGCTTGCTGGCACCCATCGAACGCGCGGCTTCGATCATGCCCGGATCGACCGGCACCAGGTTCTGCTCCACCAGACGCGAGGTGGCGAAAGTGCACATCACCACCATCGGGAAGATGGCCGCCACGGTGCCTATCGACGTGCCGACCACCACGATGGTGAGCGGCTGCATGGCCGCGAGGAAGATGATGAACGGAATGGGACGCACGATGTTGACGATGACGTCCAGGATGCGGTAGACCACAGCGTTCTCGAACAGGTTGCCGGGGCGGGTGCCGTAGAGCACCACGCCGAGGATGAGTCCGAGGAATCCGCCCACCACCAGGGTGATGAGCACCATGGTGAGCGTCTGGCCGATGGACTGGAACAGCAGTGGCTTGAGAACGTTCCAGTCGCTGTTGGAATTGGCGAGGGTGATCATGCCTGTGCTCCTTCCGATGATTCGGGCGCGTATCCGGCTACGGCATCGGCGTAAGCCACGGGCCGGGCCGCGGTGCCAAAATCGATGACGTCGCTGTTGAGGGCGAGTTCGGCGAGGAAGTCTCCCACCTCACGCTCCCCTCCCTTGAATTCGTAGGTGATGGCGCCGATGGCGGAGCCACGCACGGTGTCGATGCCACCGTAGAGCAGGCTCGACTCGATGCCGTGCTTGGCGATGAGTCCGGAGATGTTCTGTCCAGAGGCTGCGATCGTACGGCCGCTGCCCTCGTCGGACACGTCCTTCTGGCGGATGAGCACGGTGACGATGCGGCCGGACCATTCGGCATGCAGCCGCTCCACACGGCTCTCCTCAGGCAACCCGGACAGTGCAGTTGCGATGAATCGCTTGGTGACCGGTTGCTGGGGCGCGGCGAACACGTCGTAGACATCTCCGGATTCGACCACGCGTCCCGAGCTCATCACCGCAACGCGGTCCGCGATCTGCTGGACCACGTTCATCTGGTGTGTGATGAGCACGATGGTGATGCCGAACTCCGCATTCACGCGCTTCAGCAAAGCGAGCACCTCGGTGGTGGTTTCCGGGTCGAGCGCGCTGGTGGCCTCGTCGGCGAGCAGGATCTCCGGATTGGTGGCGAGTGCACGGGCGATGCCGACACGTTGTTTCTGGCCGCCGGAAAGCTGCGAAGGATATTTGTCGGCATGCTCGGACAGTCCGACGAATTCCAGCAATTCCGCCACACGGCGATCCTGGTAATCCTTACGCCAATGGTCAAGCTGGAGCGGATACGCGATGTTCTGCGCCACGGTTTTCGTGGAGAACAGGTTGAACTGCTGGAAGATCATACCGATTTTCTGGCGGATGGGCCGCAGCTTCGATTCGCTCATCCCCGTGATATCCGTACCGAGCACGGTCACCGTGCCGCTGGTGGGCCGTTCGAGCGCGTTGATCAGACGGACCAGCGTGGATTTGCCTGCGCCGGAATAGCCGATGATGCCGAAGATGTCGCCCCGGTTGATGGTCAAACTCACATCATCAACCGCGCGGGCCACGCCGGCATTGCGCCCGCGGACCTTGAATTCCTTGACCACGTGATCGAACGTGATGATGGGGTCGCTCATGGTGCTCCCTGGTTGTTGTATCAATTGCAAATGCCGTATGGCATGATGACGGGCGGGCGGGATCCATGTTCCGTCCCGCCCGTGGAATCTGCCGCCGGTAACGGCAAACCATCGTACCCGGACGGCGGATAATCGCAATGGATGACGCACAAGTTCGATCACCCATGACGCCACCGCCCGTGTAGCGGCGCTTACTTGGCCTTGGCGTCCTTCTCGATGTCGGCGAGGAAGCCCTGAAGCTCCTGAGCGCTGAACTTATCGGCGAAGACCGCGGTGCCACCGGACTTCTCCTGCAGCGCGTCAAGCACGTCCTGCTCGTGGAAGATGTCGACGAGCTTCTTGTAGGTCTCGTTGTTCACGTCAGCCTTGCGGGCGACCCACACGTTGATGTACGGACGGGCCTCCTCGGATTCGGCGTCATCCTGGTAGATGGCATCCTTCGGGTCGAGGCCCGCATCAGCGACGTAGTCGTTGTTGATCACACCGGCTGCGATGGTCGGGTCCTTCAGCGTGGTGGCCACCTGTTCGGCCTTGAGCGGGGTCACCTTGACCTTGCTCTTGGCCTCGTCGATGTCGGCCGGCGTGGAGAACGCGGTCCAGTCGCCCTTGAGGGTCACGAGGCCGGCGGCCTTGAGCACGCCGATGGCGCGGGCCTGGTTGGTCTCATCGTTTGGGATGGTGACGGTGGCGCCCTGCTGGATGTCCTTGATGTCCTTGACCTTGGTGGAGTAGACGCCCAGCGGGTAGATGGCGGTGCCGCCGATGGGCTGGAGGTCCTTGTTGTTGCTCACGTTGTAGTTGGCCAGGTAGAGCAGGTGCTGGAACTCGTTCAGGTCAAGTTCGCCGGAATCGAGCGCCGGGTTCTCGGAGGTGTAATCCTGGAAGTCCACGATGTCCACGTAGATGCCGGCCTTCTCGGCCTTCTGCTTGAAGAGGACCCATTCGGGATCGGTGGCGCCGACCACGCCGATCTTGACCGGGTTGTCCTTGCTGCCCTTGGCTGCGGACTCGTTGGCACCGGCGAAGGCGCGGTAGCCGAAGAACGCGGCCACCGCGATGATGGCCACGACCACGATGGTGATGATGATGTTGCGGGCGGTGTGGTTCACACGCACCGGTTCGTTGTTGTTGGCCGGGGTTGCCGGCTGGGTTGCTGCTGTCATTGTTTCCCTCTCTTGTCTTCGTGTGTCCCGGGATATTCATGCATTTCCCCGGAGGAGCTTGCCGCTCAAGTGCGGTCAGCTGCGATGACGATTCATAACAATAACGTGTCGGAATACGAAAAATGGCGGAATACAGCCAATTACCGTATAGACGTTAGTTATGACAGGCATGCAAGCGCCGTCAGCACAGGTCTTGATAACGGGTCATAACGGTTCAGCCATATGGTTTTCAAGCACTTTTGTCCACAATGCGAACGGAATTATGGGACACACTCGGCTCATCTATGGGCATCGGAAGCCTGTCTAATGAAACCTCGACGTGGAACCTCCCCAGCCTTCTTCTCCCCAAACGTACGCTGAGCGACGGTCAGTGTACGCTTGCTGAGAAAGAAAGGCGTGAAGCCTCACCAAACGTACGCTGAGCGGGATCTCGCGAGATAGGCTGGGCATGACACCCGAACTCACCGCCAACACGACAACGATACGCGAGGATTAGGAACCAATGTTTCGACAATGAAACAAAAGACGGAGAATGGCTTTATTAGAGGCTTCTGCTGTTTTCGTGGGTTAGTTGGTGGGTTGGGGTAGTCGGATGTCGAGGCCGCCGCATCGGAGCATGATCAGGCTGATGAGGTTGTCGACGTGGTGGAAGCCGTAGGCCATGCGGATGGTGACCTTGATCCTGTTGTTGAACGCCTCGAGCCTGGCGTTGGAGTAGCCGAGTTCGATGGTGCGCAGGATGTCGGGGCGGCGTCTCCTGATCTTTTTGGAGAGTTCGACGATTTCGGGGATGCGGCTGTGGGACGCCCAGAACACCCAGCGTTTGAGTTCCGCGGTGGCCTGTCCGATGGGGTGTTTGAGCAGGTTGCGCAGGAGCTCCTTGAGCTGCCAGGCGCGGTAGAGCTGTCCCTTGGGATCCGTGTTTCCCAATGCGGTGAGGGATTCGTCCTGACGGTCGGTCAATTGGTCGGGGTTCTTCAGGACCGCGTATTTGACGCCGCGCATGCGCTTGACGCCCTCCTGGTCGCCGCCGCGCCTCGCGTCGTTCCACAGGCGCTTCCTCACCTTGTCGAGCGCGTCGGTCATCCAGCTGACGATGTGGAACCCGTCGAGCACGCGCTCGGCGTTCGGGCACCACTGGCTAACGCATGAGTCGATCCACTTCGCGCCGTCGCCGGTGACGACCCGGATGGAGGCGCGCTGCTCGTCGGTGAGCTGTTGGAAGAACAGGTCGAACACGTCCCTGCCGTACCCGTCGTGCGCCCAGATCACGCGCCCGCGCTCGTGGTCGACGACGACGGTCAGATACGTGTGGCCCTTCCTGTAGCTGGTCTCGTCCACGCCGATCGACGTGAGATGGTCGAACGGCGAGGGCATCGCGGCCTTCAGCCGGCCTGCGACCCTATGGGCGATGTCTCCGGCGGTCCTCCATGCGACGTGCAGGAACCCGCTCACGGTCTTCTGATTCGCGACCGTCATCAGCCACGCGCACTCCGCCTCGAAATCACGCGTGAACCGGCTTCCCGGCTCCGCCCACGGCACCTGGGCGACGACCACGCCGCACTCCGGGCACTCCACGCGCGGCATGTCGGCGACCAGCTCCACCCGCCAGCAGCCGAAATCCTGATGACGCCACCGGCGCACCCCGCCGCCACGGTCATAGCCCGGGCGCTTCCGCCCGCATCTCGAGCATCTGAGCTTGCCCGCGCGCGGGCGCACCCGCACCTCGAGCACGGGTTCGGGGCGCATGGGCCCGTCGACGATGCGGACGTTCTCGACGACCATGCCTTTGACGTTGAGGAGCTGTTTGAATATGCTGTTCATCAGGCGCTTTTCGGTTGTGTTTTTCTTGGTCGATGAACATCCTAACCAAAAAGCGCTCTTCTCTTACCGGTTCAACGCCTCACCGGCAAACAACCACCCACGAAAACAGCAATAGCGCCTCATTTACTCGTCTGCGGCGGTGCTCGCGGGAGGTGTGGTCGGCGACCTCATCGGCCTGGCCGGTCTGCCGTTCGTGTTCACCAAGCGCATGCTGCACATCCTTTATGTGATCCCGACATATCCGCTCATCATCGACTGGCGTATCGGCATCGGTGGCATCCTGCTGTTCCTCGTGCTCATCACCGGCAGTGCGATGGCCGTGTGCGCGGGCTCGCTGCGCTTGCAGCCGGCAGAACTGCTGCGCCCGAAGGCGCCGAAGGCCGGCAAGACCATCGTGCTGCAGCGCATCGGATTCATCTGGAACCATCTGAGCTTCCTCGGCAAGGTGACCGCGCGCAACCTGTTCCGCTACAAGTCCCGTGCGCTCATGGTCATCGTCGGCGTACTCGGATGCACTGCGCTGATGACCGCCGGTTTCGGCATGGCGTCCTCCGCGATGACGATGATGCCCCGACAGTTCGGTGAAATCGCCACCTATGACGTGATGGCCGTGACCAAGCCAGCCGACCACGAGAAGGCGCAGAAGGCGCTGGACGGCGACAATGCGGTGGAGTCATCGGTCCCGTTGCATCTGGAGAGCGCGACGCTGTCCGCGGGCGGTGCCGAGGACGGCAAGCTGACCGTGCAGCTCATGGTCATCCCGGACGGCGAGTCGCTCGACGGCTACCTTGACCTGCATACGACGGACGGCCAGGCCATCGCGCTGGACGAGGGGAGCGAGGCGGCTGCGGTCATCACGGCCAACGCCGCGAAGACCTTCGGTCTTGACGCCGGCGGCACGGTCGAAATCGCCGATGCGATGATGGACACCGCCCAAGTGAAGGTCACTGGCGTGGCCCAGTACTACACCGGCAACATCGTGGTCATGTCCGAAGCCGCCTACCGGGCCGCGTTCGACGTGGACGATGATGCGGACCTCGCGCTCAACGCCGACCTCATCAAGGTGAAGGGCGACGACGACGCGCAGATCGCGTTCGCCGACGACCTGGCCGAGCAGGACGAATACCTGACGGTGGTGAGCACCGCGAAGCAGACGCGCGACTTCACCAAGAGCTTCCTCATCTTCTTCGTGATGATCGGCTTCATCGTGGTCATGGCGGCGATCCTCGCGGTGGTGGTGCTCTACACGCTCGCCTCCACGAACATCTCCGAGCGCGAACGTGAGCTCGCCACCATCAAGGTGCTCGGCTTCCGCAAGAAGGAGGTGCATGGCTACGTCAACAAGGAGATGCTGTTGCTGGCCGTCATCGGTATCGCCATTGGCCTGCCATGTGGTCGCGGTCTGCTTGGATTCCTGCTGGGCCAGCTCGACCTGCCCGGCATGAATATCGTGCCGCATGTGGCCTGGTACTGCTACGCGCTCGCCGCGCTGCTGGCGTTCGGTTTCACGGTGATCGTGGAGAAGGCCACGAACAAGTCGCTCGACCGCATCGACATGGTCGGCGCCCTGAAAAGCCCCGAGTGATGTTGTTGCGGTGAGATGCTGCATGGCTGTAAGCGCTGGGCAGCTCGGCTGCGCGGTCGTGTGACTGTGTGTGACTGGCGGCTGCTCTAATAAGCGGTTGCTTGGATGAGCAGCGCATCTGGAGGCTCTCCTGTGATGGACCGCATCTGGCAATTGGCTGAACTGAAGTACTTCAGGTTCGCAATTGTCAGGTGCGGTTTCATGTTTGCTTGTGTGCAGTACCGCTGTTCGTGATGTTGTGATGAGTCCGTCTCGAGTGCGATGTTGCCGCCTCGGATGCGGCGCGGTGGCTTGAATTGAGGTCCGGCGGCTTGCGGAGTGGTTTTGGCGGGTGTTGTGTGGTCCGGTGTGGAACATGCGCAGTGGAACATGCGTGGGACGATGCGCGCAATAGGGCGTTTTTGCAGTTCCGTCCCACTCGGTTCCGAAAGGGTGGATTATAGGGGTAGGTAAAAACGGCCTGTTCTGTGGTTTTTATGGTTGCCGTTGTGAGATAAGTATCCTCGCAGGTTCCGCATGGTCAAGGGGTGGGTGAACGAGGCTAACGTTCTGTCATGGTAACAGTCGAATGCTCGCTGCACGCCGATGCCCCTATCCGTGCGCTCTGCATCTCGTCCCTGCCGTTCCTTACTGCTCCTTCAGCGAGTGCACGAGCTGGGAGACGGTCCGGGGAACAGGGGATTGACTAATCCAATCGGGGTCAAAGGTCTTGGATTCAAGCATCCCCTGCACCGAACTGAGCATACCCAGGATGCCGCTGGCGGCGAATTCCGCTGTGATGCGTTGCACGGGGCTCAGCGATTCCGGCGGGACGCCGATCGAGGATAGCCAGATGTCTATGACGAAACTCTTGAGCTGCCGTACCAGCCCGGCCGAACCATGTGGCCCGGCGATCAGTATGAGCTTGTGAATGCAGTCGAGATACTCGGGGTCGGTGAGGCGCTTGCCATAGTCGCTGATGGCATCCACATCATCCGGTTGGCGAATGAGATGGACGATGAATGCGGCGACGTTCGATTTCGCATACAGTGCGGCGATGGCGTCGTCGGCCAGCTCCGGGATTGACGTGTAATGGTAGTAGAAGGCGCTGCGATTCAGTCCGCTCTCTCGAGTGATGTCGCTGACGGTGATCTGTGCATATGATTTCACCTCCATCAATCGCCAGAACGTCTGCTGCATCTTCTCGGGCGCGCCTTGCTCGTCCGCTTTCGGTCGTCCCATATTCAATCTCCTCGTCTTATTCATCGATGGACGCCACCTTCGCCGGCCATAATCGGCGCTGTGTCGCCGTCATCAATGACCTGTCCTCTATAACCCAACATCATATCGAGTTATGGGGATTTATATTCCACAGCGTGTTGGGTATTCTCGTCGTTCGGTTGGGTTCGTTGTGAATCCGCGAACGAGAGGAACCTATGATGGAATCGTTGCAAAAGCGAGCGAAATACGGTCTGCCGCTGATAGTGATCATCGCCGTCTCCTGCCTGATGGCGCTGATGTTCTACCCGATGATGAACGCGCAGATCAGGGAGCTGCCGGTCGCCATCCTGTCGCTGGACGAAGGTGCGACCACCGCCCAAGGGGAGGTCAATGTGGGCGATGCGATGGTCAAGAAGCTGACCGGAGCCTCGGATGGTGCCTCATCGTCCGACAGTGCCGACGAACAGCCGATGGTCTGGACCGAGGTCGATTCTCAGGGCGATCTCGACAAGGCCTTCGCCGATCATGACTACTACGCCGCAATCGTGATTCCGAAGGACTTCACTGCCAAGCAGATGGCCGTAAAGCAGGCGGCGGCCAAGGCTCAGATCGAGTCCGCCACGGCGCTTGCGCAGACCATGACCAAGGCGCAGGCCGAAGCGGCGGGGCAGGGGCTGACCGGAGCCGCCGCACAGCAGTATGTGCAGGCGGCGATGCAGAAGGCCATCGCCGCTCAGTCCGGCGATACGGCCGGTGCCGCCGGTTCCGCGTCCGCCGGTACCACCGCTTCCAATGCATCCGGCACATCCGCTTCGGCCGACGACGAGAACGCCCCGTCCGTCACCCTTACCATCGACAACTCGAAGAGCCCGCTCGTCGCCAGCCTGCTCAAGCAGAGCGTGCCGGCTATGCTTTCCCAGAGCGGCGCGAAGGTGGAGGTCAAGACGATCAACGCCGGCGACGTCAAGTCCAACAGCAGTCTGCCCACCGCGGCGATGATGGGGCAGAACGTGCTCATCATGCCCACGTATATGATGTCGCTGATCGTCGCCGTGCTCACCGTGATGCAGCTCGGCCGCAAGCGTTATGATTCCAAGCCGCAACGTTGGGTGTCCTTCGGCGTGCAGTTGTGCGCCGCGCTCGTCTGGTCGCTGTGCATCGCGCTTGGTGCGTGCTGCATCTTCGCCATGTTGGGCTCCGGTTGGCCGCCGGCCTCGATGATTGGGTTCCTGTGGCTCGCCAGCTTCGCCGTCATGTCGGTGATGCTCGCGCTGATGAACATCGCGATACCGCTCGGCGTGCTCTGCGGCGTCCTTGGTCTCGGCCTCGGCATGACCAGCGGTCTGTTCCCATACGAGCTGCTGCCCGGTTTCTGGCATGACTGGGTCTACGGCTGGGTACCGCAGCGCTATATCGGCGACGGTGTGCGCGCGGTGCTCTACAGTGGCGACGGCTGGTGGAACGCCGCATCCGAACCGCTGATGGTCGTGGTGTGCGTCGGTCTGGTGGTGTTCATCGTTGCCGGACTGCTGCCGCTCGGCAAGCGCGGGCGCGACTGATGCGGGGCGCTCCCTGTCCGTGGCGTGCCGTGTGTCGGTTACTCGTTGGCTATCGTCCTTCATCCACGAACTCGAGGATGTCGCCGGGCTGGCAATCCAGCACCTTGCAGATCTGATCGAGCGTGGAGAACCGAATCGCCTTGGCGCGGCCGTTCTTCAGAATCGATACGTTGGCCGGCGTGATATTGATGCGGTCGGCCAGCTCACCCACGCCCATCTTGCGCTTGGCCAGCATCACGTCGAGATTGATGCGGATCGCCATTCAGATCACCGCCTCAAGCTCGCTGCGCTGTGCGATGGCGGCGCTGAGCAGCGAGCGCATCACCAGCATCAGCAGGATGAACGCGGCGATGAGCAGCAGCGCCACCAGACATGCCAGGCCGACCGCCGGCATGGTCATCGAGGCGTTGAAGCAGTCGCCGCTGGTTGGGTCGCAGTACTGGAAGTCGGCGAACAGGCCGAACAGCAGCACGAACAGCACGAGGGCTCCTTCGGCCGCCGCGCAGACGATGGTCGCATTCGTCCACCATACCGCCTTGCCGGAGAACACGTCGCGGCGCTTGACCAGATCCAGGAGCCTCCATAGGGGGATCAATGCCACTTCGAAGCATGCGACCCCTAGGATTCCGGCGATGGTGTACGGCCAGCGGGCCGGCGCGGTCTCGGGATACAGCGCGACCACGTCGCCGGCCATCATATAGATGACGTACTGCCCCCACAGGCATATCAGCTCGAAGAGCACGATGAACCCCTTGAGCACCGCGATCGCCGTGGGGTGGTACTCCTGCCACATCGCGGCGTCCTCGGGGGTGTTCTCGACGTCGTCGCCCGGGACTGCCGGGGTCCCGGGCGGCGACCCGGTTGGATGGTCCGAATTGTTGGGATGGTTGGGATGACTCAGCGCGCCCATGATGACCGCCCTTTCCTGATGGCGTTTGTGTTGCCGTGTTTCTTGGCTGTGCCCGTGCCGCCGTGCGTGTGTTGCCGTGCTTTTCCTGCCGAACCGACCCATCCGTGGGTTCGATTGTATTTCAATACTATTATATCGAAATTCGATATGTCAAGCAGGGTTTGAGTAGTTCGGGCGGAATCATGAAAGGGTTGCGGTGCTGGCGTGGATCTGATACGCGGATCTGATGCGCAGGCGTGGCGTGGCGGGCTTTTGCCGTGGCCTGTCTCGCCGGATCACTCCCAAACGTCAAGCTTGCGGCGCTTGAAGTAGTATTCACGGTCCTGTTCGCCGATGGGGCGTACCACCTGGCAGGGCGCGCCGTAGGCGACCGAGTCCGCGGGGATGTCGTGGGTGACGACCGAGCCGGCGCCAATCACGGTGTTGTCGCCGATGGTGACGCCTGGCAGGATGGTCACATTCGCGCCGACCCATACGTTGCGCCCGATGACGACGGGAATCGCATACACGTAATGATGTTCGCGCAGGATGGGCAGTACCGGGTGACCTGCGGTGGCGATGACCACGTTCGGGCCGAACATGCACCAGTCGCCGATGGTGATGTCGGCGTCGTCCACGCAGGTGAAGTTCACGTTACAGTAGACGCCCTTGCCCATGTGCACATGATGGAATCCCCAGTTGGCGTGTGCCGGAGTCTCTACGTGGCAGCCCTCGCCGATTTCAGCGAACATCTCCTTGAGCAGCCGTTGCTTGCCGGCCTGATCGGTGGGATGGGTCTGGTTGAACTCCCAGAGCTTCTCCTGATACTCGAGCTGACCGCCCATAATGCTGGGGTCGTCATAGTGGTAGGGGAGCTGTTCGCTGCGGCGTGCTGCATTGTCCATCATGATCACGGTCCTTTGCTTGGTCCCATGCGCTTCCAATAATGGTTGCGTTATCATCCTAGCTGCTGCAGAAGCTTGCTGCGATACCTGGTCCTTATCCGGGCGCAACGGGCTGCATGTTCGCGTCTCGACGTGAGCGCCGCGCACATACGGTTTGTTGAGAGGCGCGGAATGGCTGTATGTTCGCGTCTTGACGAGTGCGCCGCGCACATACAGCCTGTTGGAAGGCCGGAAAAGACCGTAAGTTCGCGACTATGCCGTCGAGACGCGAACATACAGCCTCTGCCGGTCGGGTGCAGGCTCGAAGCCCCGTTGCTCGAGGCGCATTGCAGGCCGCTACAGTTCGCGTCCGGTCACATCGGTTGCGTGCTCATACCGCGCATTCATGCCGACCGTGGGGACTCGTGCATCGATGAGCTTGCGTATGAGCGGAGCCCGTTGGGCCGCTTCCTGATAATTCGTGCGGATGATCGCAGTCACTCCGGCTCGTCTCAGCGCATCCTCGCGATCTCGTTCTGCCTGGACCACGGTATGCACGTTGTTGCCGTTGGTCATTGCCGGATCGGTGTATTTTGCCGCGCCATCGTATTCCAGCACGATGATGCGCCCATCCTCCGTGTGCCATATGAAATCCACACGGTACTTCATCCAGGAGGAATCGGTGTCGGTGAATACATGCTGGAGTTGCGGCGTAGCGAATCCCTCTTCGATGATCACCGCCCTGCAGAATGATTCGCCGCCGTTTTCGCTCAGCGGATTCGCATAATGGAGCAGTCGCATGACGCTGCCGCAATCCATGCGCATTCCGTCGCAGATGTCTAATACCTCCTGCGCTGTGACCAGATGGTTGCGCATCGCCGAGTCGAACATCGGGAGGGTTTGGACAAAAGGATATCGGGTTGCGCAATCGACCAAGGTCCTCGCTGGTGAGGTTATGCGGACCATGTCGGTGATGTCGTGTTGTCTGACACCGGGTATTGCGGTCTGCGTCATCCCCGTGGATGCTGGGTCTTGCGTCCCGCATGATTCCAAGGTTAATGAGCCTTGCATCAATTTGCTTCCAAGGCCCTTGTTATGCCGATATTGCAGCACCGTCGAAACGGGCGGGTTGGTCATGCTGATTCGCTGTAGCTTCCGATATGTTCGCTTGGGGCTGCCGGTGGATGACACAATGAATATGGATCCCGTGTTATGCAGGTTCCAGCCGTATTCGAGATGCAGCATCGATGCCGCACTGAGCCCGGCGAAAACACGGTTCGGGAATTGCCGGGATAGTGTACGGATGATATGCCGCGAGCGTTCAGCGGGATTCAAATTGCCCCAATATGAGGAGCGGGCGTAGACGTTTCGATACGGGCGCACCAGATAACCATTGCGGAGTCGGACGTATGTGGCTTGTCGCAAGGCGTTGGACGTGGGGTAGAAGCAGCGCTGGTTGCGTTCGGCGTCGTCGCAGAGCGCATCAAGTTCGATATGTGTTCTCATACAGCCATGGTTGCTCGAACGCATGTGCCAAGGCAAGCGGATTCAGGGTATGTGGTTCCAGCTTCAGTTTCAGACAGGATAATGTGGATAACTCATCCGCTGTTGTGCGGCTTTGCGCATGGTTGTGCAGTTTTGTGTGGTCGGAGCGTATGACGCTCAGCATGGCGCTCGTGTCAAGCTGCTGGCATCGGCTGTTTTTCGGTTTAGGCGGGCGTTCTGAGGTGTACGACAGGTGTGCGCCGGGGTGCTCGACGCCCAACAGGCTGTATGTGCGCGTCTTGACGAGTGCGCCGCGCACATACAGCCTGTTGAGAGGCGCGGAATGGCTGTATGTTCGCGTCTTGACGAGACCGCCGCGCACATACAGCCTGTTGAGAGGCTAGAAAGGACCGTAAGTTCGCGACTATGCCGTCGAGACGCGAACATACGGTCTTCTGCAGTCCGTTGGAGGACAATCCGGAGGACGACCTGGAGGGCAATCGGGAAGGGGGATCTGGAGGATGGTCCGGAGGGCAATCGGGAAGGACGACCTGGAGGACGATTCAGAGGGTGACCTGGAGGGCAATCCGGAGGGCGATGTCTCAGGGCGCCATCCGTGATCCCGGGCACTGTTGGCACGCGGTGAACGCGACGGTTCTTGCGCTGTATACCGGTTGTGGCATAATTGCCAAGGCAATTTTGGGCATTGCCCTAGAAGTTTGAATTTGAAAACAGGTGAATAACGTGGCACAGACTACCAACGACATCAAGAACGGTTCTGTTCTGAACCTGGACGGCCAGCTGTGGACTGTCATGAAGTTCCAGCACGTCAAGCCGGGCAAGGGCCCCGCTTTCGTGCGCACCACCATCAAGAACGTGCTCTCCGGCAAGATCGTGGACAAGACCTTCAACGCCGGCATGAAGATCGAATTCGAGACCGTGGACAACCGTACGCTCCAGTACTCCTACGAGGACGGCGACAACTTCGTGTTCATGGACATGGACACTTACGACCAGATCTATGTGCCGCAGGCTCTGGTGGGCGACAAGGCCAAGTTCCTGCTCGAAGGCACCGACTGCATCGTCTCCTTCCACGATGGCACCCCGCTGAACGTCGAACTGCCGGGTTCCGTGGTCCTGACCGTCACTCACACCGAGCCGGGCCTGCAGGGCAACCGCTCCAACGCCGGCACGAAGCCGGCCACCGTCGAGACCGGCGCCGAAATCCAGGTGCCGCTGTTCATCAACGAGGGCGACCGCGTCAAGATCAACACCGAAGACGGCTCCTACACCGGCCGCGAGAACTGATTCTTCCCCGATACTGGAGGATTGACAGCAGTATGGCACGTTCCACCGCGCGCAAGAGGGCGTTGAACACCCTGTATGAGGCAGATGAAAAGAGCCAGGACATCCTATCTCTGCTCGATGAGCGCATCGCCCAGCCAGGCGCCCAGACCCCGCTTCCCGATTACGCCATCGAAATCGTTCGTGGTGTGGCCGAGCACCGTCGTGAAATCGACCGGACCCTGAACGAATGCTCGACGGGTTGGACGGTCAGGCGCATGGGCGTGGTGGATCGCAATATCCTGCGCATCGCCACGTGGGAGATTCTGTTCAACGACGAGGTGCCTGACAAGGTGGCCATCGACGAGGCTTTGGCATTGGCCAAGACCCTGTGCGATGATGACGCCCCGGCCTTCATCCACGGACTGCTCTCGGCGGTGTGCACAGCTAGGGACAACGCCGAAATAGCCGCGAACGCGGAAGAAGAGGTCGCCGAGATGGACGATCAGTCGGAAGACGGCACGTCCCCGGAGTCCGTCGAAACACTGGACTCCGGTGATTCCTCCAGTCCTTCCGATGCCGTCGACGCCGCGACGCCGTCCGCTGAACCTCAGCAGACGGTGGAATAGTCATTGTGTTACAGCCTCCCCATTGGGGGAGGCTTTTTTATGGGCGGTCCCGATTCCCCGCCAGCAGGAACAGGACCGAATGCAGCAACTCACGCCGTTGCGAGAATGCGGCGTGTGAGTCTTCGCTGGCCTATAACCTTGGTACGAATACCCGAAAGAAGCATAAGGGGGTTTTGGTGAGCCAGAATGAGTCCGGAACCGTCGATATTCCCATGTATGACAAGGACGATGCTGTTCTTGTTTTGGAAGACGGACAGGTATATGTGGGGGAGCCTTACGGCGCCTTGGGCAAGACGACCGGTGAGATCGTCTTCGCCACCGGCATGACCGGATACCAGGAGACGCTCACCGATCCCAGCTACGATCGACAGATCGTCGTTCAGACCTTCCCGCACATCGGGGACACCGGCGTCAATGACGAGGACCCCGAGTCCTCGCGCATCTGGGTCGCCGGCTATGTGGTGCGCGACCCCTCGCCGAATGTGAGCAACTGGCGCGCCGAAGGCAGCCTGGACGATGACCTCAAGAGGAACGACATCGTTTCGCTGAGCCACATCGACACCCGCAAGCTGGTGCGTCACCTGCGTTCGGCAGGTGTGATGCGCGCCGGCATCTTCTCCGGTGAGGCGCTGGTCGATGGCGGCACAGGCCGGCTTCGCGATGTGGCCAGTCTGCTCGAAGACGTCAAAGCCACTCCTCAGATGCAAGGCCTGAGCCTGTACGACGAGGTCTCCACCAAGGAGATGTACACCATCGAGCCGTGTGGCGAATACGAAGGCAAGGAACCGCTGTACACCGTCGCCGCAGTGGATCTCGGCATCAAGGGCATGACCCCGCACCGTATGGCCGAACGCGGCTGCCGCGTGCATGTGGTCCCCTCCACCACCACCTTCGAACAGATCGAGGCACTGAACCCCGATGGCGTGTTCTTCTCCAACGGCCCGGGTGACCCGGAGCAGGCCGGCCCCGAGATTGAGTTGCTCCGCAAGGTGCTGGACGCCGGATACCCGTTCTTCGGCATCTGCTTCGGTAACCAGCTGCTGGGACGGGCGCTCGGATTCGGTACCTACAAGCTCAAGTTCGGTCACCGTGGCATCAACCAGCCGGTCAAGGACGTGACCACCGGCAAGGTCGAGGTCACCGCCCACAACCATGGCTTCGCAGTCGATGCCCCAATCGGCAAGACGGTGGACGCGCCGTTCGAGGATGGCAAATACGGCAAGGTGTTCGTCAGCCACATCGATTTGAACGACGACGTGGTCGAGGGCCTGCAGTGCGTGGACATCCCCGCGTTCTCCGTCCAGTACCACCCGGAGGCGGCAGCAGGTCCGCACGACGCGGCATACCTGTTCGATCGTTTCTGCGATCTTATGAAGAACAACCCGCGCGACGCTCGCGCTAATGTCAACAACGATTCCAAGGAAGGTAAGTGATATGCCGAAGCGCACCGACATCAAATCCGTGATGGTCATCGGCTCCGGCCCGATCGTGATCGGTCAGGCCGCGGAGTTCGATTACTCGGGCACCCAGGCATGCCGCGTCCTGCGTGAGGAAGGCATCCGTGTCATCCTCGTCAACTCAAACCCGGCCACCATCATGACCGATCCTGAGATGGCCGACGCCACCTATATCGAACCGATCGCCACCCCCATTCTCGAGCAGATCATCGCCAAGGAACGCCCTGACGCATTGCTGCCGACCCTGGGCGGCCAGACCGCGCTCAACGCCGCCATGGCCCTAGGCGAGGCGGGTGTGCTCAAGAAGTACAACGTCGAGCTGATCGGTGCCTCCCTCGAGGCTATCGATCGAGGCGAGGACCGAGAGCTCTTCAAGAAGGTCGTTGATGAGGCGGGCGCCGAATCCGCGCGCTCCCGCATCGCTCACAGCCTTGAGGAATGCGACCGCATCGCCGAGGAGCTCGGCTACCCGCTGGTCGTGCGCCCGAGCTTCACGATGGGCGGCCTCGGCTCCGGCATCGCGCACGACGAGGAGGAGCTGCACCGCATCGCCGGCGCGGGCATCCACTATTCGCCGACTGACGAAGTACTCATCGAGGAAGGCATCGAAGGCTGGAAGGAATTCGAGCTCGAGCTCATGCGCGACCGCAACGACAACGTAGTGGTCGTCTGCCCTATTGAGAACGTCGACCCGGTCGGCGTGCACACCGGTGACTCCATCACCGTGGCGCCATGCTTCACCCTGACCGATCGCGAATACCAGAAGCTGCGCGACATCGGCATCGCCATCATCCGCGGTGTGGGCGTGGACACCGGCGGCTGCAACATCCAGTTCGCCGTACATCCCAAGACCGGCCGCATCATCGTCATCGAGATGAATCCGCGCGTCTCCCGCTCCTCCGCGCTGGCGTCCAAGGCCACCGGCTTCCCGATTGCCAAGATTGCCACCAAGCTGGCCCTCGGATACACGCTCGACGAGATCCGCAACGACATTACGCAGTCCACGCCGGCCTCCTTCGAGCCGACCATCGACTACGTCGTCACCAAGGTGCCGCGCTTCGCCTTCGAGAAGTTCCCGGGCGCCGACCCGACCCTGACCACTTCGATGAAGTCCGTAGGCGAGGCGATGGCACTGGCCGGCAACTTCCAGGAGTCCCTGGGCAAGGCCATGCGCTCCATCGACAAGCGTCACATGGGCTTCAACTGGGACGGTGAGCAACCGTCCGCCGAGGAGGTCGCTGAGCTGCTCGAACAGGTCAAGGTGCCTACTGAGCACCGCTATCTGCAGCTTATGCGCGCCATCTGGGGCGGCGCCACCATCGAGCAGCTGTATGCGGCCACCAAGATCGACCCGTGGTTCCTGAAGCAGATCATGCTGATCAACGACATGGCCATGACCGTCCGCGAGGCCGAGACCCTGACCCCGAAGCTCCTGAAGAAGGCCAAGCTCGCCGGCCTGTCCGATGTGCAGATCGCACATCTGCGCGGCCTTGGCGACGGGGGAGAGAACACCGTCCGCGAGCTGCGCTGGAACTACGGCATCCGTCCGGTCTACAAGACCGTGGACACCTGCGCTGCCGAATTCGATGCGGCCACGCCGTACTACTACTCCTGCTACGCAGACGAGACCGAGTTGCGTCCGCGCGAACGCGAGGCCGTGATCATCCTCGGCTCCGGCCCGAACCGCATCGGCCAGGGCATCGAGTTCGACTACACCTGCGTGCACGCGGTGCAGGAGCTCGGCAAGGACTATGACACGATCATGGTCAACTGCAACCCGGAGACCGTGTCCACCGACTACGACATGTCCGACCGCCTGTATTTCGAGCCGCTCACCTTCGAAGACGTGCTCGAGATCTACGAGGCCGAAAAGAAGATGGGCCCGGTCAAGGGCGTCATCGTGCAGCTCGGCGGTCAGACCCCGCTCTCCCTGGCGGCGCGTCTGAAGGCCGCCGGTGTGCCGATTCTCGGCACCACGCCGGAATCCATCGACTTGGCCGAAAACCGTGAACTTTTCGGCGAGGTCCTGAAGAAGGCGGAGATGAACGCCCCGCGTTACGGCACCGCCCTGAGCCTCGAAGAGGCCATGGACGCCGCCCACCGCATCGGCTACCCGGTGCTCGTGCGCCCGAGCTACGTACTCGGCGGACGCGGTATGGAAATCGTCTACGACGACAAGCAGCTCACCAAGTACGTGGATCGCGCGCTGGCCGAAGCCAAGGCCGACACCGTCGTATCCGGCCGTCTGCCATCCCCGCTGTTGATCGACAAGTTCCTGCAGGACGCCATCGAAATCGATGTCGATGCGCTGTTCGACGGCGAGGAACTGTACATCGGCGGCATCATGGAGCACGTCGAGGAAGCCGGCGTGCACTCCGGCGACGCCGCATGCACGCTGCCCCCGTCCACCCTGTCCGACGACCAGATCCGCCGCCTGCGTGAGGGCACATATGCCATCGCCAAGGGCTGCCATGTGCAGGGCCTGATCAACGTCCAGTATGCGTTCATGGCCAATACGCTGTATGTCATCGAAGCCAACCCGCGCGCATCCCGCACGGTGCCGTTCGCTTCCAAGGCGACCGGTGTGGCGCTGGCCAAGGCCGCTGCGCGCATCATGGCCGGCGAGACCATCGCCGACCAGCGCAAGAACGGTCTGTTGCTGCCCAAGGGCGACGGCGGCGTGATGCACCGCGGCCAGCAGGTGGCGGTCAAGGAATCCGTGATGCCGTTCAAGCGATTCCGCACCCCGGTCGGCAAGACCGTGGACATCCTGCTCGGACCTGAGATGCGCTCCACCGGCGAGGTCATGGGCTTCGACCGCGACTTCCCGCACGCGTTCGCCAAGAGCCAGCTTGCGGCATATGACGGTGGCCTGCCGACCCACGGCAACGTGTTCATCTCCGTGAACGACACCGACAAGCGTCAGCTGCCGCTGATCGCCGTGCGCCTTGAAGAACTCGGCTTCAAGATCTGGGCCACCGAGGGCACCGCATCCGTGCTGCGCCGCTACGGCATCGATTCCAATGTCGTGGACAAGATCAGCACCCGTGTGGACTCAGATCCGGATGCGCCGGTGGTCGTCCACCATGCCGAGGGTTCCGTGGGCAAGAATGTGGTGCAGCTCATCGAGGACGGCAAGATCGACATGATCCTCAACACGCCGAACTCCCGAGGCTCCCGTTCCGACGGCTACTCCATCCGCGCGGCAGCAATTGCAGCGGATTTGCCCCAGTTCACCACCGTCACTGAATTCCAGGCTGCCCTCCTCGCCATCGAGGCCGTGAAGCATAATGATTATCAGATCATGAGCATCCAGGATCATTCGAAGCAGCTGTTCGAATTAGAGAGACAGGAGTTCTGATGGTTACACCCAGCAGCGAGGAGTTGAACGCGCAGCGTTCCGATTTCGGTTTGCGTCTGAGCAACTCTATGGCAAAATATGGGCCGTTATGTGTGGGCATCGATCCGCACCGGAAGCTTCTCGCCGACTGGGGGTATAACGTCGACGCCGAAGGCGCGGAACTGTTTTCCATGCGTATGTTGCAGGCAGCCAGCGGCTGCGCCGCGGCGGTCAAATTCCAGACGCCTATGTTCGAGCGCTACGGCTCCAAGGGGTTCGAAGCGCTCGAGCGTGTGCTCTATGCGGCACGCCAGATGGGCGTCATCACCATCGTGGACTGCCTGCACGGCGGTCTGCCCACCACCATCTCCGCCATCGCGGACGCGTATTTCAAGCCGAACTCCCCGATGCTGGCGGATGCCATCACGCTGCTGCCATACTATGGCGCACGTTCGCTCAATGGCCTTATCTCCGAGGCTCTGGACAATGGTCGCGGCGTGTTCGTCGCATCGCTGACCTCCAATCCTGAAGGCATGAGCCTGCAGACGGCCATCCGCCAGTCCGGCGACTACCAGGGCCACACGGTCGCCTATGGCATCGCCGCGACCGCCCAGAAGCACAACGTGGACATCGAGGGCATGGGATCCGTCGGATTGATCATCGGCGCGACCATCGGCCAGTGGATTCAGGATTCCGGTGTGGATCCTTCCCAGTTCACCGGTCCTATCCTCTCCCCGGGCTATGGCTGGCAAGGCGCTGAGGCCAAGGACCTCAAGACGGTATTCAAGGGTACCCGCGGCAACGTACTGGTCACCGTATCGCGCTTCATCGCTTCTCATGGTCCGGATATCAGCGCTCTGAAGCAAGCCACCGAATCCATCGCCCTTGACGTGCGTCAGGCATTGTACGAGGCCATGAACGAAGGCGAAAACAAGGAAAAGGACGGTATGGGAACCAATACCGCGAACGAGAACGCTAGCGCCAACAGCGAGACGGCGGCAGTCGATTCGGCGAATGTCGCCCAGGGCGACAAGCCCAAGGGACGCTTGGTGGTGCTTACCGGACCCGCAGGCGTCGGCAAGGGCACTGTGGAGAACGCGATGCGCAAGAAGCATCCGGGAGTGTGGCTGTCTGTGTCCGCCACTACCCGCAAGCCGAGGCCGGGCGAAGTCAATGGTGTCAACTACTGGTTCCTGACTGACCAGGAGTTCTCCGCCAAGGAGAACAAGGGCGAGTTCCTGGAAACCGCTCTGGTGCATGGCCTCGCACGCTACGGCACCCCGTTGAAGCCGGTGCAGGAGCATCTGGCCGAAGGCGTCCCCACCTTGCTGGAAATCGATTTGCAAGGTGCCCGCCGTATCAAGGAGCGTGCCGCGGAGCTTGGCGTGGATGTGGTGTATGTGTTCATCGCGCCGCCGAGCTTCGATGAGCTGGTACGCCGTCTCAAGGGTCGTGGCACCGAGTCCGAGGCGGAAGTGAACAAACGCCTCGAGACCGCCAAGGTGGAACTCGCCGCCGAAAACGAGTTCGACGTGACCATCGTCAACGACAATGTCGATCGCGCCGCAGACGAGCTGTGGTCGGTCATCGCCAGGGAATACGGTCTGTGACCCGGTGATTTAGTGGTTTGTCTCGCAATTGTCTAAGCGGTATTGGCCCCCTCTGACGAGGGGGCTGGCGGCGAAGCCGACTGGGGGAGAGATAGGAATCTGAAATACTCGTTTCATAAGTGAGCTGGACCTCTAGCGATTGCGGATTCGCGGTCGTTTTGTGGCTCCCCTTTGTGGGGAGCCACAATCATGTTCAGCGCAGCACGAGTTGCCGATGCCTGATATCGGCGCTGGTCTTGGCGGGAACCATACGCCACCCGAAATGCTCCAGATTGTGTTGCTGGATGTACCGGCGCATCCATTCGAAGCATTCCTGTGTCTGGATCGCATCGCTCAGCGCGCGATGCTCCTCATTGTCGGCAATGCCGAACCGTACGATAAGATCGGCCAGACGATGATGCCGGTGTTCGGGGAACAGGACGCGGCTGATCTGCATGGTGTCGTAATCGGTGCACATGAACGACGAACCTGCGATATGGCGGGCATTGTAATCGAGAAAACGTAGATCGAAACTGACGTTATGCCCCACAATCGGCTCTATGCCGATTCGCTCCGGTGAAGACAGAGCAGGAGCGTCGTCCAGCCAATCGATGAATCGGGGAAGCACTTCATCAATCGGATCGCAATCGGCCACCATGACGTCACTGATGCCGGTCAGAGCGGTGATTTGCGCGGGAATGGGGCGCAACGGATTGATCAATTCTTGGAATTGGTCGATGACTCGCCCGTTCCGTACGCGGACCGCACCGATTTCGGTGATGGCGCAACGGTTCGGATAAAAACCGGTGGTTTCCAGATCAAGTGTCACATAATCGCGTGGGAATCCGGATTTATCGGTATTGAACGATGCCGTGGCGGACGGGGAAGGGGAAGGCCGGCCGAAAACGTTGATGTCGGAATACGTCACGCATGCTCCTCAGGGTGTGCTGTTTCGAGTGCCCATTGTAGCGGAAGCCGGGCAAGTCCGTCGTGTCATCGCCGGTGGCGGTCTTGAGCGTCCATGCGGGTTTCACTGAATGAATATGCAACGCAATCGTAACGTTACCTGGATGTATTCTGCCAGCTATCGACGGGTTCGTGTGAAGGGAATTGTGCGAATCATGTCGATGTGACAGAGGAGGAAGTCCATGCAGCAATCTGCATTCACCAAGAAAATGATATCCGGCTTCGCCGCGATCGCCATGGCAGCGTCGTGCGTAGCCGTTGGCGCGGTCGGATCCGTGGCGTACGCGGCTGATGCCACACCCGTCTATTCGCCGGTCGAACCGTCCGACAACCCGCGCAACTATGCGGTGAACCTGCCGGAAGGCGCCACTGAGGCGCAACTCAAGGCTGCCGTTGATGAAGCCGTGAAGCTGGGCGGTGTGGCGCTGTCCCAGTACCCGCAGTTCGGCACGTTCTTCGTACAGGCGAAGTCGAAGAGCTTCGCCAAGGATTACGCCGAGGCTGCCACTGAGGCCGGCATCAAGGTCGACTCCGTCGGTGCAACGCGTCAGGCCTATGTGACCGGTGACGAGGATGTGATCGACAAGGATGGGGCCAGCACGTTCTCGCTGAACACACCAAGCAACGCCGGCCAGTTCGACAAGGAGAAGTCGTTGGCCTCCGACCCGTACACCACGGCGGACATGGCTTGGGGCGTGCTCGCCCTCGGTGCCGACAAGGCCAAGGAAGTAACTGACAAGGATGTGCCGCTTGCGCCGGTCACCGTCGGCGTCATCGACTCCGGTGTCGACTACCGCCATGAGGACTTCAAGAACACGGACGGCACCAGCCAGATCGATTTCGACAAGTCCGTTGATTGCTCGGTCAATGGCATCCCCTCTCAGGAGAAGGTGAATGTCGACGGCCAGGAGGTGTACCCGTGGCGTCCCACCGCAAGCTCCCACGGTACGCATGTCGCCGGAACCATCGCCGCCGCATCGAACGGCAAAGGAGTGGACGGCGTGGCCCCCAGCGTGAAGATCGCCGCCATCAAGGCGATGAACGACGGCGGTTTCCTGTACCCCGAATACGTCACTTGCGGTTTCGTCTGGTCCGCCGAGCATGGCATCGACGTGACCAACAACAGCTATTACTCCGATCCGTGGGAGTACTGGGTGCCGTCTGATCCGACGCAGACCGCCGGTTATGAGGCAGTCCGCCGCGCCGTCGCCTACGCCACGGCAAAGGGCGTGACCAGTGTCGCCGCCGCAGGCAACTCCGATCAGAACATGGACGATCCCGCTCCCGATTCGGGAAGCCCGGACGATGTGGCCGACGCGAACAGCGGTGAGCCGTATGCCAACGGCGATGGCAAGTCCATCATCAAGAACCGTGACGTCAAGGACGGCATCGACATCCCCGCAAGTCTGCCCGGTGTCGTGACCGTCTCCGCAGTAGGCGAGACCGAACGGGGCAAGCTCGGCAGCTACGAGCGCGCCAGCTTCTCCAACTACGGCACCGAGTCGATTGATGTCGCCGCACCCGGCGTCAACATCGCCTCCACTGTCGATCCTGATATCGATGGCGGTGACTACGCCTACTACAGCGGCACGTCGATGGCCTCCCCGCACGCGGCGGGCGTCGCGGCACTTATCAAGGCCATCCACCCCGACTTCACTCCTGCGCAGGTGCTTGACCTTATGAAGAAGCAGGCCGCCGTCAATTACGCTCAGCTGGCCGACCCCGCCAAGAGCGACAACAAGGAATATCGCGGTGCCGGTCTGGTGAACGCGTTCACCGCCGTCACTAAGGATCAGCCCAAGCCGACTGTCGCCGATGCCGAATACTCCACTGACGGCGGTGCGACCTGGAAGCCGCTCAAGGATGCGACCGTCACCGGCAAGGCCACGGTTCGTGTGAAGGCCACCGGTTCTGTCAGTGTGCTCTCGCTGACCGTGGCCGGCAAGACCGACACCGTGAAGGCCGAGCAGAAGACGCATGACAACGCGCTGACCGCCAGCGTGGACGTCGACTTCACCGCCGATGGCGACCAGAGCGCCGAAATTACCGCGAACGGTCTGAACGACTACAAGGATGCTGACGATGACGTGACCTCCACCGTCACGTTCAAGTCGGTTGCCGACCCGGCGAACCTGCCGGCGACCGCTGACAGTATCGCCTCGCTGAAGAAGGATACGGCCGATGCATCCGCCAAGAAGCAGTCCGACTATACGGCCGACTCGTGGACGCGCTTCGCCGCCGCCAAGCAGGCTGCGGCTGACGTGCTCGCCAAGGGTGACAAGGCTACTCAGGGCGAGGTGGACAAGGCTGCAGCCGAGCTGAAGGCCGCCAGCGACGCGCTGGTCAAGGCCGAAGCCGGCAAGCCGACTGAAACCAAGCCGACGCAGCCAGGCAAGCCGACTCAGTCCAAGCAGCTGACTGAGACCGGCTCCTCAGTGGCCGTAGTGGCGGCCGCCGTGCTTCTGCTCGCAGTGGCCGGCGTGAGCCTGATAGTGTGGCGTCGCCGTCGCGCCTGAAACGGTGGGCGGTCTGAGCGGATTCTCCGATTGACGGCCCGCCCCTGAGGTGCAGAAGAGCGCCCGTCCCCATCTTGGGCCGGGCGCTCTTGGTATGTGGGACGAGCTCACGCTGAATGCACGTCCCTCGTGAATGGTTGGCGGCGTGGCCGATGTGTCACGTTGCTGTGGCCGTTGCCTCATTGCCGGCTCTGAAGAGGAACCATGAAACGGCCGGGAATCACGGCGTTCGGTTCGCGGCGCAGATCGATTTCATGCTGCATGGATATATTGGTGGGGCGAACAACGCGTTGCCGGGATGGTCGATGGGACTGTCGTCACGCTGGCACCGAACGGAAATGGGGATGAATGAAGCGAATCGTGGCGGGCATTGTGGCCCATGTGGATGCCGGCAAGACCACGTTGTCCGAGGCGTTGCTGTACCGCACCGGCGAGATTCGCAAGCTGGGCCGCGTGGATCATGGTGACGCCTTCCTCGATACCAATACGTTGGAGAAGGCCCGAGGCATCACGATTTTCGCGCATCAGGCGCTGGTGGAGCATGGACAGCTGGCGCTCACCTTGCTGGATACGCCGGGCCATGTGGATTTCGCCGCGGAGACTGAACGCGTGCTCACGGTGCTGGACTATGCGATTCTCGTCGTTTCCGGCACGGACGGGGTGCAAGGCCATACCGAGACGCTGTGGCGTCTGCTGGCACGCTATCATGTCCCCACGTTCATCTTCGTCAACAAATGCGACGCCGCCGGTTTCGACCGTGACGCCGTGCTCCGGCAGTTGCGCAAACGGTTGAGCGATGCCGTGGTTCCGCTGCCCTCCATGGACGTACGGCAGCATGATGGGAAATCGGCATCAGCCGCCACGGTGGAGTTCGGCGATATGGTCGAGGACATCGCCACACTGGACGAGCAGGCGATGGACGAATATCTGGATATGGGTTCCGTGACCTTGGGGCGAGTGCGTCAGATGATAGCCGACAGGGAATTGTTCCCCGTGTACTTCGGATCGGCACTGAAACTCGATGGTGTGGATGACCTGCTGGATGGTATGGAAACCTATACGCAGGAGCCGCGTTGGGCTGAGGATTTCCGAGCCAAGGTGTTCAAGATCGCCCATGACGGTCAGCACAATCGACTGACCTGGCTGCGGGTGACCGGCGGATGTCTCAAAGCCAAGGAGATCGTCAGCGGCAACGACCCCGATGGGACGGCGATGCAGCATGCGGCCGACGAGACGCAGTGGCATGAGAAGATCGATCAGGTGCGCGTCTACAATGGCGCCAGATTCGAAACGGTGACCGAGCTGCCGGCTGGTGCGGTATGCGCGGTGACCGGTCTGACTCGTACGTTTCCCGGTGCAGGGCTCGGCTCGGAGCTGGATGCCGGAGCGCCGGCATTGCAGCCGGTGCTGACCTATACGGTCCTGCCTGCCGGCGCGGGCGCGACGGAAGCGAAGGAATCGGCATCTCCAGTGAACAACGGCGGCTCTGCGAGCGACGGTGACCGGTCGAGCGGCTCCGGTGCCGATGACGGCGAGGATGATGTGCCTCAGGTTCCGGCCGTACGCCCGACATTCGACGATCTGACACTGCACAAAGTGCTGACGGCATTGAGGGAACTCGAGGACGAGGATCCGCTGCTGCATGTGGTGTGGGTGTCCCGTCTTGAGGAGATTCACATACAGCTGATGGGTGCCGTGCAATTGGAGATCATCCAGCAGACGCTCGCCGAGCGGTTCGGCCTCCATGTGGATTTCGGCGCCGGATCGATCCTCTACCGTGAGACGATCACCGCTCCGATTGAAGGCGTCGGCCATTTCGAGCCGCTTAGGCATTATGCCGAGGCTCATATCCTGCTGGAGCCGGGGGAACCGGGCAGTGGCGTAACCGTATCGTCGGCGGTCAGCGAGAATGACCTGGACCGCAACTGGCAGCGGCTGATTCTCACCCATCTGACCGAGCGCGAGCATTTAGGCGTGCTGATCGGAGCACCATTGACCGATATCCGTATGACGTTGGTGGCCGGCAAGGCGCATCTGAAACACACGGAAGGCGGAGACTTCAGACAGGCCACATATCGCGCCATCCGCCAGGGATTGATGGAAGCGCACGCGGGAGTGACGGGACATCCTTCGACTCCGGTGGAGGAACGGCCTGATACCAGCAAGCCTGGCAACTGCCGTGTTCTGGAACCGTGGTATCGCTTTACGCTCGAAGTGCCCAGCGCCATGATTGGCCGGGCGATGAGCGACATCCAACGCATGTCGGGCACGTTCGACACGCCTGCCGATGATGGCGAGTACGCCACGGTGACCGGCAGCGCTCCCGTCTCCGAGATGCGTGACTATGCGATGGAAGTCAGCCAATACACTCACGGACACGGGCGCTTCTCCGCCACATTCGGGGGATACCGTCCATGCCATGACGAGAATCTGGTGATTCGTGACGCACATTACGATCCGGAATCGGACCTGGACAACACCCCGGATTCCGTATTCTGCGCGCACGGTGCCGGCTACCCGGTGAAATGGTACAAAGTGCCTGAATTCGCGCACGTCGATTACGCGCAATGAGGCATACGCCGCCCGTGAAGCACCAGATGATTGTTTCACCGGATGTTTCACGGGCAGCGGCCGGTGCATGGAGCAGAGGGGCTGCTACCAGATCTGCGGACGGATGAAACCGTTGGATTCGAGGAAGCGCTGAATGTCGCGCATCTCCGGCATGTTCATCGAATGCGCCATGCCGGGATAGATTTGTTCAGTAAGCTGGCTGTGCTCGCGCCAGAACATGCTCATCGCAGCCACATCGGATGCCGGGAAGATGTCGTCGATGGCGCCATGACCATAGAACACCGGACGATCGAGCGTCTTCAACTCGACATCGCCTGCGACCGGACCGGGTGCCAGCCATCCGGAACAAGAGACGGCTGCGGCATAGCGCTCGGGGTTGAATCGCAGCATATGGCAGGCGAGCAGACCGCCCTGCGAGAACCCCATGGTGATCACGGGTCGTTCTGCAGGGATGTTCGCGGCGACCCAGTCGTCGATGGCCTGTGCGGCGGAGTGTGCCTGTTCATCGAGAGAAGCGCCCTCGGGAACGCCTTCATGCGACCAGGAGCCGAACCACGTGTATCCCATGCCATAGGCGATAGGAGCCTGCAGACTGGCGTAGTCAGCGGAACCGGCTCCACAGTAGTTGAGCAGATCAGGCAGATCGTATTCATTGGAACCCCAGCCATGCAGCAACAGGAACACCGGATCGGTCTGCGAACCCTTCAGACGGGTCAAAGCCTTGGTAACCTTCATGCTTCCACAGTCTAGTCGAGCCGGGTCGTAAGTTCGTTGAATATTGGAGGCTCCCCTTGTCAGGGGAGCTGGCCCGCGAAGCGGGACTTAGGGGTAGTCAATTGATCAACGAACTTACGGCGCAGCATACTAGTCAGGCCTGCCGAAGCATCCCATAGCATCCCATAGCATCCCATAGCATCCCATAACCAACACGTATAACCAAGGCCTGCCAAGACCGGTGTTTTTGCGTTATCGTCGAAGACGTGCCAAGCGAGGAGGGGCCTCGACCATAACAGGCACGGCGACAACATCGCAACGAGACACCGTAGGGGAGGTGCGCAATGACCAGGTTCAACACTCAGCTCGTCCACGGACTGCCGGTTGATGACAACAACACCGGAGCCGTGAACCCGCCGATCTACAACTCAACGACATATGCCTTCGAGAGGGTCGACGCGATGCCCCGCTACGACTACGCGCGAAGCGGCAATCCTACCCGCGACTTCCTGGAGCGTCAGATTGCCCAGCTCGAACAGGGCACGCGAGGCTTCGCATTCGCATCCGGCTTGGCGGCGATCCACGCCGTGCTCTCCATCTTCAAGCCGGGCGACCGCATTGTGGTGGGCGACAATATCTACGGCGGCACCTACTCGCAGCTCAACGAATTCTTCACCCGCTGGGGTCTCAAGGTCGAGTCCATCGACACGCAGGACCTGGAAGCCCTGACGGCAGCCGTCCAGGGCGACCCCGCGAACGGCATCGCGCCAGCACAAGCCGTCTACTTCGAAACCATCACCAACCCGCTGCTCAAGGTCAACGACGTGCGCGGCATCTCCGCAGTGGCCCACCGGTATGGTGCGTTGTCCATCGTGGACAACACGTTCGTGACCCCATACCTGCAACAGCCGCTTGCACTTGGCGCGGATATCGTGATTCACTCCTCCACTAAGTATCTTGCAGGCCATTCCGACGTGAACGCCGGTCTGGTGGTCGTCTCCGGCGAGGAACTCGCCAATCGTATCTATTTCGCTCAGAACCGTCTGGGCGGCGTGCTGGCGCCGGCCGAATGCGATGCGGTGCGTCGTGGCATCCAGACGTTGGCGCTGCGTATGGACCGCCAGCAGGAGAACGCGCTCGCGGTGGGCCGATACCTGCTGGCCCATCCGCTGGTCAAATCCGTCCATTATCCGGGACTGCCCGGAGCAGGCGACCAGCGTCTTGCCTCCAAGGGCTTGAAGGGCGCAGGCGGTGTGCTGAGCTTCGAAGTGGTGCCCGGTGTCGACCCGGCCGATGTGCTCAACAACCTGCATGTCTTCCGTCTGGCGGTCTCGCTTGGCGCCGTCGAGTCCCTGGCCGAGCTGCCGTGTCGCATGACGCATTTCGAACTGCCGCGCGAGGAACGTCTCAAGGTCGGCATCACCGACGAACTGGTGCGTCTGTCCTTGGGCATCGAGGACGCCGCCGACCTCATTGAGGATCTGGGCCAGGCGTTCGAGATCGCCTACGAGGAGTACATCAAGCGCCATGCCGAAGCCGATGTATTCAGCCAACTGACTTCGGGCGCATTCGCCTGAGGATGCATGCGGCCATCTTCCAGAACACGGCCGCATGCCGCATGACTATCCGATTCGCGTCGATTTCGATTCATCCGACCACTGCACATAACACGAAAGGGAATACCACTGATGACAAGGTTCAACACGCAGCTCGTACATGGTCTGCCGGTTCATGACAACGATACGGGAGCGGTGAACCCGCCGATCTACAATTCCTCGACGTACACGTTCCCCTTCGTGGGCGCGACCCCGCGCTACGACTACGCGCGAAGCGGCAATCCGACACGTGATTTTCTGGAGCGTCAGATCGCGCAGCTGGAGCATGGCACGCGAGGGTTCGCGTTCGCATCCGGTCTGGCCGCGATTCACGCGGTGCTCTCCATCTTCCAGCCGGGCGATCGCATCGTCGCTGGCGACAACGTGTACGGCGGCAGCTACTCGCAGTTGAACGACCATTTCACCCGCTGGGGTCTTCGCCTGACTACGGTGAACACCTCCGACGATTTCGAGCGGCTGGAACGCGCCATCAGCGGCAACGGTGATACCGCGCCGGCCAAGGCCGTGTATTTCGAGACCATCACCAATCCGCTCCTGCAGGTCAACGATGTGAACCGCATCGCCGCCATCGCCCACCGGTACGGTGCCCTGGTGATCGTGGACAACACGTTCGTGACCCCGTATCTGCAGCAGCCGCTCGATCTCGGTGCCGATGTGGTAATTCATTCCGCCACCAAGTATCTTGCCGGCCATTCCGATGTGATCGCCGGACTGGTGGTCACCTCCAGCGAAGATCTGGCGAACCGCATCTACTTCGCGCAGAACCGATTGGGCGGCATTCTGCCTCCGGCGGAATGCGATGCCGTGCGTCGTGGCATCCAGACGCTGGCCCTGAGAATGGACCGCCAGCAGAGGAACGCCGCAGCCATCGCGCAATATCTGCTGAAGCATCCGCTGGTCAAGAAGGTCAACTATCCGGGATTGGGCAAGGACGGCGACCGTGAGCTTCAAGCCAAGGGCCTCAAGGGCGCCGGCGGCGTGCTGAGTTTCGAGGTGAAGGATGGCGTGGACCCCGCAGTGGTGCTGAACAACCTGCACGTGTTCCGTCTGGCGGTCTCGCTCGGTGCTGTGGAGTCCTTGGCCGAACTGCCCGCCCGTATGACCCATTTCGAACTGCCGCGCGAGGAACGTCTTAAGGTCGGCATCACCGACGAGTTGATTCGCCTGTCTGTGGGCATCGAGGATGTGAACGACCTTATCGAGGATCTGGGCCAGGCTCTGGAGAAGGCCTATGAAAGCCTTGACGATGATCGGCGTGAGTCCACCGAAGGTATCGACCAGCAGATTGACAGTCTGCTGTCCTGAAACGCCACAGAGATGGATTGGGGCGAGCGTCATGGAAGAGTAAAGCCAACGCGGCGCCGGTAATCCATTTCATGAATATGCGCGATGCTCCTCATGGTGCATCGCGCATATTCATATCTTGTATATAAGCGAATCATATACCCCGCTATCCAATATACGGAACTCAAAAACGTTGAAATCATGCGGTTGCCGCAATCCTACGCGGTACCATGAAAGTACTTCGCACGGCACGTGGAAAGGTTGGAATCAGAAGCCACGGGATCGTCGGGGGACGGAAGCGATCTGCTTCCGCGTATCTACCACATTGAGAACCATCAGGAAGTTATGTCTTGGCATGCGGCCAAGCAAAGGATGGCTCAGAGAGGGGTTGGGGATCATGCTGAACAAGCATCGTCTCATCATGGAAGGCACCGCCATTTTCGGTGTCCTGCTGACAGTATTGACATTCGGCGGTTGTGGCGTGAGCACCTCCGCTCCGTCCAGCAACACGGCAAGTTCCGACAGCTCGAACTCCCAGACCGCCGACTACAAATACGGCACTGTCGAATTCCCGAAGTCCAGCTCGCTGTGCAGCTCGCCTATCGGCATCGCCCTGGCAAAGGGCTTCTTCAAGGAGGAGGGCATCAACGCCAAGCTGGTGACCGCCGACACCGAGACCCGCAAGGTCGGTCTGGACACCGGCCGCTTCGCGGTGACCAACGGCGACTTCCAGTTCTTCCCGTCCATCGAGAACGGCGTGAAGACCAAGGTCGTCGGCGCACTGAACAAGGGCTGCATCAAGATCGCCGTCAAGAAGGGCTCTCCGATCAAGACCGCCCAGGATCTCAAGGGCAAGACCATCGGTGTCGATGAGATCGGCGGCACGCCGTACGAGGCCGCGAACCTGTGGCTCGGCGATGCCGGTCTGAACGTCGACCAGAAGAACGGCGATGTGAAGTACCTGCCGTTCGATGATGCGAACCTCGAGTTTGAGGCACTGCAGAACGGCCAGATCGCCGCCGCCGCCCTGTGGGATCCGCTGCCCACCATGCAGGAGGAAAAGGGCACCGTCGACATCATCTTCGATCTCGGCACGAATCCGCAGTTCGCTAAGCGCTTCTGCTGCTTCCTCTACGGTTCCAAGAAGATCATCGACGAGAAGCCCGATGAGATGGCCGCCATCATCCGTGCGCTCAACAAGGCCCGCGACTACATCGCCCAGCATCCTGAAGAGTCCGCCGATCTGGTGATGCAGAACAAGTACTCCACCATCAACGACAAGGCGCTGATCGTCAAACTGTTCAAGAGCTATGACTACGGCGTGAAGGACAACGAGCAGGCCCAGATCCAGGACGACGTGAAGTTCTTCTCCGAAGGTCTGAAGTCCATCGGATTCCTGAAGACCGACAACCCGGATGCGTTCGCCGATCAGGTCTACCAGAAGATCGACCTGAGCTGACGCCCAACGCCAACGTCATCAACATCATGACGGTTCGCTCCGAATATGCGGTTCGCATTCGCATGCAATGGTTATGACATAAGCATGCGTGAGCCGATGTTCGGGGCGTTCCGCCCTGATATTGCAGAACAGACACCGGAATCGGTGCCGGAGCGGGACGCTCACGACAATCAGTGGAGTATTCACAACAATCAAACGTCATTGGAAGGAAACCCGGGAACAATGAGCAGTATCACAGCTGAAGCGGTCGGCCAGCCGATCTCGGCCTCAAGGCTTGACGCGCGCGATGCGCAGCAGGGGACGGCTCAGTCGGAATCAACAGCTCTGAAGAGCGGCAGCGTCGGTGCTTCGGCGACTCCTTATGAGGCAGGTTCCGCGAAAGTGGCGCGCACTGTACCATATCCGATCGTCGTGGCGTTCTCCGTGGTGGGATTCGTCATCGCAGCCATCGTCAACGTGGTCTTCCCGCAAATCGCACCTGTGCAATTCAAGCAAGGCCAGATCTGGATTTTCCTGCTCAACGGTCAGGAAGCCTACCTGTTCCTTCTTGCGGCGCTGGTCGTGCTGTATGTCATCATCGGCGCGGTCGATGCGCGTGACCCGGTGTCCGCCGGACGGTATCGGTATCGCGCGCAGTTCCGTTTCGCCATGGGACTGCTGTTGGCGCTGTGGGATGTCACCGGCACCAAACTCCAGGTGCTGCCGCAGCCGTTCTTCCCCGGTCCCGCCCAGGTGCTGGAACCGTTTGTGACCGATGGCAACTACATCGCCTTGAACACGTTCTATTCGGTACGTCTGTTCGCGGCCGGTTTTGTATCCGGCGTGGTACTGGGTGTGGTGACCGGCGTGCTCATCGGATGGTTCGCCCGCGCCTACTACTGGGTGTTCCCGTTGCTGAAGATCACAGGTGTGATTCCTGCGGTCGCGTGGATGCCGTTCGCCTTGACCCTGATGCCCACCCCGTTCATCGCGGCCGTCTTCCTGCTGCTGATCTGCTCCTGGTTCCCGGTGGCGTTCCTGACCGCTCAAGGCATCCAGAGCACGCCGAAGATGCTGGTCGAAGCGTCGCGCACATTGGGCGCCCATACGCCGTACATCCTGTTCCATGTGGCCATTCCGAACGCCATGCCCAGCATCTTCACCGGCATCGGCATGGCCAACAGCCTTTCCTTCCTGACCTTGGTCATTTCCGAGATGATGGGTCAGCCCGGTGGCCTTGGCTACTACATCGATCAGGCCAAGGAATGGTCGGCATACAACGAGATTCTCGCGGCGATCGTGGTGATGGCCATACTGTTCTCCTTGATCATGAAACTTGTTGAACTCATCCGCGGCCGTGTGCTGCGTTGGCAGAAGGGACTGGTGAAATGAGCGCTGCAACGGCGACCGAAACTCAGGGGCTCTCCGGGGCTCCAGTGGATACGACGAACGGCAACGCGCCGCTGATCTCCATCTCGCATGTCGAACGTGATTTCGTCGGCGATGACGGCAGCGTCACGACGGCGCTGTCCGACGTGAACCTCGATATCCGCAAAGGCGAGCTGATCTCCATCATCGGCCCTTCCGGCTGCGGCAAGACCACGCTGCTGCGTTTGATTTCTGGATTGGACAAGCCGCAGCGTGGCGAAGTGTCGTTCAAAGGCCGTCGGATCGAGGGGCCGAACCCCGAGCGTGGCTATGTCTTCCAGCAGGGCAGTCTGTTTCCTTGGCTCACCGTGGAGGAGAACATCGCGTTCGGACTCAAGGCTCAGGGCAAGTACAAAGAGCACAAGGACGAGGTCGCCGAATACATCGCCAAGGTCGGCCTGCAAGGATTCGAGAAATCGTATCCGCACCAGATTTCCGGCGGCATGGCGCAGCGCGTGGCCATCGCACGCGCTCTGATCGACCATCCCGAAGTGCTGCTGCTCGACGAGCCGATGGGCGCGTTGGACTCGTTCACCCGTGCCGACCTGCAGGATCGGCTCCTCGATTTGTGGGAGAAGTACCACATGACGATGATTCTGGTGACGCACGATGTGGATGAGGCCATATACCTTGGCAATCGTGTGGTCATCATGACGCCGCGGCCGGGTCGCATCAAGGAGATTGTGCCGATCGAGCTGGCCCAGCGCGACCGTGTATCCGACGATTTCACCGCATACCGCAAGCAGTTGCTCACCAAACTGCACTTCAATGTGCACGCCGCCCACAACGACTGATTCCCATTCGGCACTTACTTCGGCTCCCCTCCATTATCGATATGGAGGGGAGCCGAAGCCGTATCGGAACAAAGTCCGTAAGCATATGGAAAAGGCGACCCATGCAGGTCGCCTTTTCCATATCGCCTGGTATGCCGCGTCAGCAATTCGTCATATTATGCCCTTGTCAGGGGAGCTGTCGGCAAAGCCGACTGAGGGGTAGTCGAACATACGTTACAGCTGTCTGAACAAAGCTGGTGACTACCCCTCAGTCCCTACGGGGCCAGCTCCCCTGAGGGGAGCCGAAACAAGTTCAGGAATCAGGCATAGACTTTCTGGAACGCCTGCTCCAGATCGGCGATGATGTCGTCCGGATTCTCCAGACCTATCGACAGTCGGATGGTGGTGGCGTCCACTCCGTTGATGGTGCGCGCCTCCTGCGTGAATTCGCGGTGCGTGGTGTTCACCGGATCGACGATCAGCGAGCGGGCGTCGCCGATGTTCGCCAGATAGCTGAACAGTTTCACGCTGTTGATGAATGCGGCGGTCTGCACGGCACCGCCTTCGAGTTCGAAGGACAGCACCGACCCGATGCCCAACGGATAATGCTCGGCGACCAGATCCGCCTGTGCGCTTCCGGGCAGTCCGGAATAGTTGACTTTGGTGACATGCGGCTGCTGCGACAGGTATTTCGCCACGGCGGTGGCGGACGCTGTCTCCTTCGATACACGCTCGCTGAGCGTCTCCAGGCCGATCAACTGCAGATACGCCTCGAACGGGCCCAAAACCGCACCGGTCAGACGCAAATACTTCAACCGCAGACGGCGGATGAACGCCAGAGGCCCTGCCGCCTCGGCGAAACTGCGCGGTGCGCGGCCTGCCGCCTCGCCAAGGATGTACTCAGGCTCGGTGAATTGCGGATACCGGCCGTTCGCCCAATCAAACGAGTCGCCGGAGGTCACCACGCCGCCGATGGCATTGCCGTGGCCGCTCAGCGCTTTGGTGGTGGAATACACGACGATGTCCGCGCCATGTTCGAGCGGGCGATAGAGATACGGTGTCGGCAGCGTGTTGTCGATGATGAGCGGGATGCCATGGCGATGAGCCAGCTCGGCCAGCGCCTCGACGTCGGTGATGACCGTGGTGGGGTTGGACACCGATTCGGCGAAAATCGCCTTGACATCGGTGTCTCCCGTATTGTTCGGATCGCCGATCAGCGATTCGATATGATCGATGTCATTGATGTCCTCCACGAAGTCCGTATGCACGCCGAACTGCGGCAGCAGGGTGCGCAGCGAGTCGAACGTGCCGCCATAGACGTCATAGGGCGCGATGATGCGGCCGCCGCCTTCAGCAGCGTTCAGGATCGCATAGGTGATCGCAGCCATGCCGGAGGCGACCGCCACCGCCTCCTTGGCGCCGTCGAGCTCGGCGATTCTCTTCTCCAGGAACGACACTGTGGGATTGGAAACCCGGGAGTACAGGAATCCTGGAATGTCCCCGTTGGCCACATCATGTCCGCGCTGCGAATTCTCCAACCAGAATGCCGCATTCGAATAGATGACCGGCGTCACGGAGTCGGCGTTGGCGCCGGGGTCGAACCCGGCATGCACCTGTGACGTCGCGAATTGATGATCAGACATAAACCCCTTCTTTGCAATGGCCGTGCGACGGATCCGAAGATACGTGGTCGCTGGATACATAGACGCTTCCCGACATCCCCGGCCGGAAAGCCATGCCACACAATCTATCAGCTTCCAAGGTGTGCCGTTCCGGGCTGCCAATCGGTAAAATTTATGATGTCATCAATGAAATGATTATGGACGGCGCCGCTGTGTGATTGGCTGTGCGATTGGCTTATATCCATTGCTTATGGCGCACGCATGGGCGCTGCTTATAGCGCGTGCGGAGGGCTGCGCCGTCGGCGTTGCGATCATGCCGAATGTGAGCCGATTCTATATTTCTCTTATACCTTCATGCCCGGTGACACAGGGGATTTGTCGTTTGACGAGGCCTCGGAGCAACCCATACCATGCAGGCTAGGTAACGTCTCGCAATCAATGCAACGTCTCGCATGTCTTGGGGAAGCACATGCGGGCGGACTCGTGGAAGGGAATATGCCGTGACGGCAATCAACGAATCGAATGTCATCGCAACCGCAGCCGGAGATGAAGCCATCGGTTTTCTTCAGGACCTGATCCGCTTCGATACGCGCAACAACGGTGACGGCACCTGCAACGAACGGCCGGCGGCCGATTGGGCGGCGGAACGGCTGCGCGAGGCGGGCATCGAATCGACCATCATCGAAAGCGCCCCAGGGCGGGCGATTCTTGTGGCTGAAATCCCGGGTGAGGACCAGACTCTGCCGACACTGCTGGTGCATGGGCATCTTGACACCGTGCCGGCCAATCCCGATGACTGGTCGGTCGATCCGCTTTCCGGGCTGATTGCCCCCGATGAGGCGGGTGTCGAATGCGTCTGGGGCCGCGGTGCCGTGGATATGAAGGACATGGTCGCGATGTCGCTTGCCGCCATCCGTGCGCTGGTCAGGCGTGGGGTCAGGCCCCGTCGCAATGTGCGATTCGTATTGCTTCCCGACGAGGAGGCCGGCGGGCATATCGGTTCGGATTGGGTGGCCGAGCACCGCCCGGAAATCTTCGCAAACATCGGATATGTCATCAGCGAGACCGGAGGCTTCTCCGACTATGTCAACGGCAGGCGCGTCTACTATGTGCAAGTCGGTGAAAAAGGCACGCAGTGGTTCAGACTCGAGGCGCAGGGCACTCAGTCCCATGGGTCGCAGATCAACCATGACAATGCCGTGGTGCGCGTCGCCGAAGCCGCAGTGCGCGTCGCCGAATACGAGTGGCCCGTCGAACTCAGCCCGGTGACACGCGCGTTGTTGGACGGTCTGAGTGAGGTCAATGGCCGGACGGCCGATGCCAATGCCAATGCGGCAGACGCCTCCTATGCGCCTGCCGACATCCAGCGGTTGGCGCAGTCGGCCGGGGCGACCACGCCGTGGGTGGCATCTTCGTTACGTAATACGTTCAATGTCAGCTCCATCGACGCCGGAAGCACGGTCAACATCGTGCCGGCCAAAGCGACGGCACTGGTGGATGGCCGCGCGCTGCCCGGTCAGGAGGATCTTCTGGTCGACACCCTGAAACGACTCGCCGGACCGGGCATCACCGTCACCCCGATACACCGCAGCAGCGGGTACCTCACCGAGCCGGATGCCGAGCTGTTCACCGGCATCACCGCGGTATTGCATGATCTGGACCCCGATGCCGTGGTGCTGCCGTTCCTCTCGTCCGGCGGCACCGACAGCAAGGAAGTCAAGCAGGTCAGCCCCGAGGCTCAGGCGTGCGGGTTCATGCCATTGCAGGTGCCCGAGGGATTCAGCTATATCGCCCAATTCCATGGCATCGACGAGCGCGTGCCGGTGCAGGCGCTGCGCTTCGGCGAGCAGGCCCTGGAACGTTTCATCGCAGAATTCTAGTGTTCCGTCTCGTATTTGGTTAAGGGTGCTGGCCCCCTCTGACGAGGGGGCTGTCAGCGAAGCTGACTGGGGGAGAGACGGAAGCTGAAGTCCTCAATTATCAGCGAGACAGGCCATCAGAAATACAGTGAGATTTAATCATTCCAACGTACACATCAATTCGTGCATACAGATACAACCACAACACAGAAGGGAACACACCATGACCAGACTGCTCACCTCCGAATCGGTGACCGAAGGGCACCCTGACAAGGTCTGCGACATCATTTCGGACTCCATCCTCGACGCTTATCTGACACTCGATCCGGATTCGCGCGTCGCCGTGGAGACCTCCGCCAAAGACGGCCTCGTGGTCGTGGAAGGCGAGGTGTCCGCGCCCCGCACGCTGGACCATGTGGCCATCGTGCGCAAAGCCATCGCCGACATCGGCTACACGGATGCCGCCAGCGGCCTCGACCCCGAAGGTGCAGGCGTGATCAACAACATCCGGCCGCGAGAATTCGACAGCAACGACGGCGGCGCATGGGGCAACTACGGCGATGACAAGCAGATCAGCAAGGAGGAGGCCTACAACACGTTCGGCGGCGACCAGGGCCTGATGGTCGGCTATGCGGCCGACGACACCAAAGCACTGCTGCCGCTGCCGATCTACGCCGCCAGCCGTCTGGCCGAGCGTCTCGCCTACGTACGCAAGAACGGCATCATCCCGCTGCTGCGCCCCGACGGCAAAACGCTGGTCTCCGTGGAATACGCGAACGACGACATCACTGATCCCCGTGCGATTCGTCATATCCTGATCTCCACCCAGCACTCCGACAGGATCGCCGTCGAAGAAGTGAGGGAGCAGGTGCGCAAGGAGGTGCTCGAACCGGTGCTCGCCACTCTGGATGTGGACGCATCTGAAGCGGAAGTGGTCATCAACCGTTCGCCGTTCATCAACGGCGGACCCAAGGCGGACGCCGGTCTGACTGGACGCAAGATCATCGTCGACACCTATGGCGGCATCGCCGGTCACGGTGGCGGCGCGTTCTCCGGCAAGGATCCGCGCAAGCCCGACCGCTCCGCCGCCTATGCCGCGCGCTGGGCAGCGAAGAACATCGTCGCCGCAGGCCTCGCGCGCCGCGCGCAGGTGCAGCTCGGGTACTTCAACCGTGTGGCCAAGCCCATCACCATCGACGTGGAGACGTTCGGCACCGAGACCGTGGATCGCGAGAAGATCCAGCGCGCGGTGGCAGACACTTTCGACTTCCGTCAGCTGGCCATCATCGACGAGCTTGACCTGCGTCGTCCCATCTACCGCAAGACCGCGGCATACGGGCACTTCGGCCGCGATGACGCCGACTTCACGTGGGAGCGCACCGACAAGGTGGAGGAACTTCAGAGGAACATCAAATGACCGATGCGTTCAGACACGAGTACTTCGACGACTTCGAACGCGACCATCCCAACATCTTCGCGGCGAAACTTGGCCTGCTCCGAACGGCGATCACGCTCGACGGTACGCGGGATATCGGTTATACGGTGTCGGTAGGAGCCGGCACCGGTTCATACGAGACCGCCCTGCGCAGCGACGGCCTCGTCGTCGACCGCATCATAGAACCGTCCGCGAACCTTGCCGCCGAGGCCCGCAGCCGGGGATTCGACGTCACCGAGGCGCTCGCTCAGGATGTGCCGGTCGCGGACGAATCAATCGACACTGTTTTCTACAACGGCAGCGCCTTCGGATTCATCGACGAAGCCACCCTGCGCGACCTGTTCCGAGCCCACTGGCGGCAGCTCAAACCGGGCGGCGTGCTCGCCCTGCTCGACGTGCCGCCCGCCAGCGCGCTGGGACTCGCAGTGCAGGCGTCATTCCGCATCGCGGGGGAGTCGTATATCGGCGAAGTGCTGCGGTCCAGCTGGTACAGCGCCGACACCCCGCACAAGGAGTATTGGCGCACCACGGAGGAGTACCGAGCGTTCCTCGAGGACGGCGGCTTCACTCAATTCTTCACCTGGCAGACCCTGCGCAGGCATCTGATCTACCAGAACGACGCCGTCGAACCGGTCGTCGAAGGGTATCAGGAAGGCAGCTACGTGGCCTTGGTAGCACGTAAAGACATCGAATCAGACCATCACATCGATCGGAGATAACACCATGGGAGAACCATTCATCGACCGATATCAGGACAACGGGCGGATTCTGGACGAGACGTGGCAGGCCCGGCCCAACATCTATGAATCACGGCTGCGTCTGCTGCATCGCGCGTTGACCACCAAGGAGCCGGGCAAGATCCTGTCCATAGGCATCGGCTCGGGCATCTTCGAAACGCTGCTGAGCGAACGCTACGGCATCACCGTGGCGGAGGCCGTGGAGCCTTCCGCAAGCCTCGGCGCAGAGGCAAAGGCCAAAGGGATCAACGTCGTGCAAAGCACCGCCCAGGAATACGACTATGCGGGCGCCCCCTACGACACCATCGTCTACAACGGGTCAAGCTTCGGTTTCATCCCGGACGATGAAATCGAGGCGACGTTCTCCCGCAACCGCGAGGCGCTCGCCGATGGTGGGCGCCTGGTGCTCACCGATGTACCGGAGGAGAGCGCGCTCGGCATCCTCCTGCAGTTCGCCCAGAAGTATGAGATAAACCGCAACGATCTTGACGATCTGCTCGTGGGAACCACGTTCTTCAACCTCGATACGCATGCCTACAAGCCGAACTGGCATCCTATCACCTGGTACGTCGCGCTGCTGGAGCGCATCGGATACCACGATCTCAGGTTCTTCCAGACCGTGCTCTCCAATCCTCCCTATCAGAAGGACACCGTCGAGGATCCGATTGAAGGATACACCAAGGGCAACTACGTGGCCATCGTAGCCGAACGCTGATAGTCAGCCTATGAAAAAGCCTCTCCGTAAGGAGAGGCTTTTTCTGTACAGCTGTCTGTCATCACCACGTCGGGATTTCAGCGCCCTTGGACTCGTTCTCCATAAGAACGCGGACATTGTCCTGATGATAGGCCTTGATGATGTCCTTGTAGGCCTGATTGTCCTTATCCTTGGTGCGGGCCACGATGACGTTGATCCACGGCTTGTTGACATCCTTCGTGGGGTCGGGGTCGATCTTGAAGATGGAGTCCTTCTCGGGGCTCTTGCCGTAATCGACCACTGCGTTGGCATTGGCGATGCCGGCTGCCGCATCGTCTAGCGAGCTCATGATCATGTTGCGGTCAGTGGGCACGATCTCGATGTTCTTCGGATTGCTGGTGATGTCTTCCTGCGCCGGGTAGACGCCCTTGGCTGGGTCGTTCTTGTCGGGGTCGACCTTGATGACGCCGGCTTCCTGCAGCACGATCAGTGCGCGGCCTCCATTGGTCACATCGTTGGGGATGAGGACCTTGTCGCCATTCTTCAGTTCGGAGACCTTCTTGATCTTGTTGGAATAGATGTTCAGCGGGCTGATGTATGCCTCGCCGATCACCGTGAAGTCGTAGCCCTTCTCCTTGATCTCACCGTTCAGGAACGCATAATGCTGCTGTGCGCTCAGGTCGACATCGCCGGCTTCAAGGGCCTGGTTGCCGAGCACGGCGCTTTTCATGGCCACTGTCTTGACCCTGACCTTGGATCCCTCGGATTCCAGGTTCTTGTTGACCTGGTCCCATAGCGGGTCATCGGTCGATGTGGTCAACGCGACCTTGACGGTGGTGACGCCGGAGGCGGAGGACGAGCCGCAGGCAGCAGCCGTCAGCAGCACGCCCATTGCGGAGATGATGGCAAGTCCCGTCCGGATACCGGTGAACACGCGTGAGCGAATCGATGGTTTAATGTTCATTCTTCCTCCCAACTAAGGTTCCAATGGTCTGGATGATGGTGATGAAAATCAGCAGGGCGATGACCGCCGCGACTGTGACATCAAGCTGGTTGCGCTCGAAGCCGTAACGGTTCGCGTAATCGCCGAGGCCTCCGGCTCCGATGGCGCCGATGACGGCGATCTCGGAGTTGAAGCTGATGCAGGTGATCGTGGTCACTCGCGCCAGGCCCGCGATGCTCTCGCGCAGGTACACGTGCCAGATGATCGACAGCGGCCCGAAGCCCATGGATTGCGCCGATTCGATGAGCGTCGGGTTCAGCCCGTTGAACACGGATTCGACCTGACGAGAGAAGAACGGTGTGATGCCCACGATCAGCGGGAAAATCGCGCCTTCCACACCAATGGCCGTGCCGGCGATGAGACGGGTCAGTGGGAACAGCAACGCGATCATGATGACGAACGGAATCGAGCGGCATAGGTTGACGAGCTTGTCGAGGAACTCGAACACCGGCCGGTTCTCCAGCAGGCCGCCTTTCTTCGTCACGGCGAGCACCAGGCCGAAGAAGATGCCGAAGACGAACCAGAACGGTGATGCGATGAAGAACATCTGCAACGTCTCGATCAGCGACTCGACGAAGACGTCGGGGTTCTCCATCACATGCGGGAACAAAGTCTCGAGAACACTCATCGTGCATCCTCCTTGTCATGGTCGTGGTTCGCGGCCGTGGCCTCGACCGCGGTAGTCTCGTCGGCGTCGCTTTCTGCTGCCGCCACGTCACCGGGTTCGATCAATGTGGTGCGGATGCCTTTGCCTTTCAGGAACTCGAGCGCCTGATCGATCTGCTCGTCGCTGCCCTTGTATGTGGCGACGATGCTGCCCAGTGGGTAGCCGTCGACGATGTCGAGCGAAGCGAACAGGATATTGACGGTAAGGCCGAAGCGCGTCGAAATAATCGACACGAGTCCTTCCGAGACGGTCTTGTCCACGTACTGCATATGGATCAATCGCTCGCCCGGTGCAGCGGCAAGCAGCGGCGAACGCTTGGCGATGAGCTCGTAGATGCGGCTCAGGCCAGTCGAATTCGAGACGAATCGACGGGTCAGGTCGGCCTGCGGATCCGAGAACACGTCGAACGAGTCTCCCTGCTCGACGATCGTGCCCTTGTCGATGACGGCGACATCCGTGCAGATCTGCTTGACCACATCCATCTGATGCGTGACCACGATGATGGTCAGATGAAGCTGCCGGTTCAGACGTTCCACCAGTTCGAGGATCGTCTTGGTGGTGTCCGGGTCAAGTGCGCTTGTCGCCTCATCCAGCAACAGGATTCGCGGATGGTTGGCCAGCGCGCGGGCGATGGCCACGCGCTGCTGCTGGCCGCCGGACAGCTGCGACGGATAGGACCGTGCATGGCTTTCCAGTCCGACGAGCTGCAGCAGCTCCTTGACACGGGCCTTTTTCTGTTCGCGGCTGAGACGCGACTTGCGCAACGGCAATGCGACGTTGTTCTCCACGGTCCGCGACGGCATGAGGTTGTACTGCTGGAACACCATGCCGATGGATTTGCGCAGTTCGCGCAGCTCAGCCGGTTTGAGCTTGGGAACATCCTTGCCCAATACGGTGAGTTGGCCGCCGGTGATGGGTTCCAGGCCGTTGAGGCATCGGACCAACGTGGACTTGCCTGCACCGCTCAGTCCGATGATGCCGAAGATGGAGCCTTCCCGGATGGTCAGGCTGACATCCTTGAGCGCCGTGTACGGACCGTTCGCCGTGTTGTAGGTCTTGCTGAGATTGTTGATCTCGATGATGGTGTCCGCCATCTGGCAATGTCCCTTCTGTCTGGCTGATCGCTGTTCCCGGATGGCATGTCCGGGCAACATATGCGAGCCTAACCGATGGGACAAGGTGACTTGGCCTGTTCTTTATCGGTGTTGGTTATGGCCGGTTACAGGCGAGGGTGCGCATACGGACTGCGGAACTTCACAGATCGTGGTCGAAGTAGATCACGTCAGGGCGGGTGTTCCAGCCCTGCTTCTTCCAGAATTCCTGTCCTTCGATGTTGTCGGCCACCACCAGGATGCCAATCTTGACGATGCCGATGGCCTTGAACACATCGTAGATGCGGTTGATCAGTGTGGTGCCGATGCCGTGGCCGCGCCACTGCTCATCGACCGCCACATGATACAGGTAGCCTTTGCGGCCGTCCGTGGCGCCCAGCGCGGTGGCGATCACCTTGCCTTCCGGATCGGTGGCCACGAAGCAGGAATCCGGATTCTTGGACAGCAGCAGCGCGATGCCGCCATACGTGTTGTTCAATGATTGCAAATGCATGCCGGGAGTGTGCTCCCAGAGCGCATAGGCCTCCTCGTAATCCTCGGGTGCCATGCGGCGGATGTGGACGTGCTCGTCCTGCCAAGTAGCCATAGTGTGTCCTCTCTGTCGAAGGTGTTGCATGCCGTTGCCGTAATGATATGGCGTTGCCTATCTGGTGTGAGCCAGATTGTCATATGGTGCTATTTCGTGTGGGCTGGTGCCGCCATTAAGGATCGCCAGTGCGTCGTCCAATGATTGGCAGACCATGTTCTTGACCGCCACGTCGGTGAAGAATGCGATATGCGGGGTGATGACGACGTTCGGCATGGCGTTGAGCGCATCATAGTACGGGTGCCCGGTCGGTTGGTCGGCGGGCAGGGTGTGGCCGAATAGCGTCGCCTCGCCTTCGAGCACGTCGATTGCAGCCCCGGCGATCACATGATTGTCGAGCGCATCGATGAGCGCCGGGGTGTCGACCACGCCGCCACGCGAATTGTTCACGAAATACGCGGTCGGTTTCATCTGCGCGAATCGGGAGGCGTCCATGAGATGCCGCGTGCTCGCGTCGAGATACGTGTGCATGGTGACCACGTCGGCCCGCGCCAGCAGCTCATCCTTGCTCACCCAAGTGAGGATGCCGTCCAGCTCATGGTTCGGCGCGATGTCGTTGCCAAGCACCTGCGCGCCGAGCGCATGGAAGATGCGCGCCACCGTGGAGCCGATGCGGCCGACGCCGATGATGCCGACGGTCAGTTTGCTGATCTCCCGTGAGATCAGTCCCTTGACCGAGAAATCATGGTTGGTGGCGCGTTCGTCGAACTGCGGCACATGACGGATGAGCCGCATGATATGCGTCAGCGTCAGTTCGGCGACGGCACTGGGGGAGTAGGACGGCACGTTGGTGACGCGGATGCCGTTCTCCGCCGCGGTCTTCAGGTCGATGGTGTCGTATCCGGCGGAGCGGATCGCGATCTGGCGGATACCGTAGGCGCTCAGGCGACGGTAGAAATCCGGGTCGTCGCTTGGCGCGCTGCGCTGCTTGTAGGAGATGCCGTCGAATCCTTCGACGGTGTGCAGCGTATCCTCATGCAGTTCGAACGGGAAGCATTCCACATGGACGTCGTGTTCGGCGGCCCACTGCTCGGCGAACGGACGCTCCTCGTCAATGCAGTGATAGAACGCGATGGAAGTCATGGAAGGGCCTTTCTGATGGATTGGGTTGGTACGAGTGGAATGATGCGCCATTGACGATGCGACGGGCGCATACGCATGCGAGGTCAATGTGATTGCCTGAATGCCCGGATGCGTCTGACGGCCTCATGCAGCGTATCGAGCCCTGCGGCATAGCTGAATCGGATATACCGTGATGGTCCGCTGGTGAACGCCTCGCCGGGGATGCCTGCGACCTTCGCCTCTCTCGCCAATAGTCGGGCATAGTCATAGCCGGTGCCCTCATAGTCTTCGGGAATGCGTACGTACAAGTAGAACGCGCCGGAAGGCCTGGCCATCGAGAATCCGAGCTCGGTGAGCGCATGCACCAGATAATCACGGCGCTCGCGGTATTCCCCGACCATGAGATCGATTGATGTGTCGCCTTGTTCGTAGGCGGTCTGCGCGGCGTCCATGGTGAAGGTGGCAGCCGTGGACACATGGATTTGGTGGACCTTGGCCAGTTGCGCGGACAACGCGTGCGGCGCGGCGAAGAACCCAAGTCGCCAGCCGGTCATCGCATAGCTTTTCGACGTGCTGTCCACCACGACGGTGCGGTCGGGCGCGAACTGCGCGATGGAGGGTGCCGGGCGGGTCTCGTAGCTGACCTCTGCGTACACTTCGTCGCTGAGCACCGTCACGTCATACCGCTCCACGACCTCGGCAAGCGCTTGCAGCTGGCTGGCGGACAGCGTCACACCGGTGGGATTGTTCGGCGAATTGATGACCAGCACCGTGTCGCGTCCCTTGAGGGAGTCCAGGGTGCGTTCCAACGCGTCCGGCGTGAGGATGAAACCGGTGCCTCTGGTGTCGATCGCCACCGATTCGGTGCCGGTGAGTCTGGCCATGCTCTCGTACAGGCCGAACGCCGGCGTGGGATACACCAGTACCGCGCCCGGGTGCAGCAAGGCGGTCAAGGCACTGCTGATCGCCTCGCTGGCGCCTTCGGTGACGACGATGTCAGCAGCGTCGAAATGCAGGTCGCGGCGGCGTGCAAGATAGTCGGCGATGGCCTGACGCAGGCCGGGAGTGCCGGCGTTCGGCGCGTAATGCGTACGGTTGCGCGCAAGGCTCGCCGCTGCCGCATCCTTGATGAAATCAGGGGTCGCGAAATCCGGTTCGCCCAAGGTGAGTTTCAGTATTCCCGGAATATCGGATACTTCGGCATCGAACGATCGGATGACCGATGTCGTGAGATTGGAAAGCTGGGGGATGACGGAGTCTGTCGGATTGAACTGGTGCGACGGTGATGGCTGATTCACTGGTGACTGCCTTGCTGGGTTCATGGGTGGTGGATAGTGTGTTCGTTGCGATGATTGGTTGTATCGGTGTTCATAGGTGTTCATCGATACTCGTCGAGTGCGATGGCGGGCGGCGCTGCGATGCCGGTGCGCTCGCCGATCTTTGCCAGCTGCCGGAATGTGGCCTCATCGACCGTCACCGTGGTGGTGTTGATCCGGAAGGCAGTGTTCTCCTTGTCTCCCGGAACCAGCACGTCGTGACCGTCCACCGATGGCATGGACCGGAGCCGGCGCGACAGCTCGGCGACACGGCTGCCGACCAGCGGGGCGCCGCCGAACGACTCCAGACTGATGGCGGCGAAACAATGGCAGATGTGCTGTCCCCGCATATCGAGGGACAGCAGCCCGCCGGAAAGGATGCCGGTGAATGTTTCGACCATCAGTGCCAGGCCGTATCCCTTATAACCGGCATTCGTCTCACCGGCTCCGCCCAGCGGCGTCAGACCGCCGATCCGCGGAGTCGCCTTGATATTGTCCATCACGTCGGCGGAATCGTGGTTGATGAGGCCCTGCCCGTCTACGGCCCAATCGCCTTCAATGGGCTGGCCGAGCTTGACCAGCACCTCGATCTTGCCTAGGGACACTGTGCTGGTGGCGGCGTCATAGACCAGCTGGTCATCGCCTTGTCCCACCGCGAACGCTATAGGATTGCTGCCCAGCGCCGGCAGACCGGCATGCGTCGGTACGGTGAGCGGATTGCTGTTGGTGCTGGCCAGGCCGATCAGGCCCTGATCGGCCGCCATGCGCGCATAGAAACCGGCGGTGCCGAAATGATTGGAGTCGCGGACGGCGACGATGCCGATGCCATGGTTCTGGGCTTTGGAGATGGCAAGCTCCATCGCATCGCGCGAGATGAGCTGTCCCATGCCGCTGTGGCCATCCAGCACGGCGCATGCCTTCACGTCGCTGACCACGGTGGCGTGCGCATTCGGGTCGATCATGCCGTGGCGCAGTTTGTGGTCGTACATGGCTAGACGCTGCACGCCGTGCGAACTGATGCCCCGGCGGTCGGCATCGATAAGCGTATCGGCGATGAACGAGGCGTCTGCGGCATTGAAGCCGCGCGCCACGAAGACCCGCGAAAGGAAAGTGTGCAGAGTCTCGATGCTGATCTGGACGTATTCGGTCACGATGAGTCGATTACCTCCCTGATTCTCCGGGCGTTTCCGCTGTCTGCATTCGTCCGGCTCGTTGCCTCCGGATCCGCTGTGCCGAAAACAGGTCGGGCGGGGGAATGACGTGCGGACACTGTGCATGAACCTAGCACGGTGCGAGGCGTATGACAGTGGCGTGGCAATCGGGAAAACCGATAGCGCGTTACAAACCACGGCTGTACCGGACGCGACACCGGGCGCGGCCCATCCCATTCCCGTGATTTCGGCGCAGGGCGGAATATGAGGGGATGGGTTTTCCGGTCCGGATACCATATGGAATCCGCGTGGATAGCACCTCATAGGTAATGCCTATAGCAATGCCGACGTATCGGCATTGCGCCCGAGGTATCGTAGTCCGTGCGTAACGGAAAGTGCGGCACAGGAACATGAGAGGAAACCGATGATCGAGATCAGGGGAGTACGTAAGAGCTTCGACGGCACCGCCGTGCTGGATGGGCTCGATCTTGACATCCCCCGCAAAAGCGTCGTGACGGTGATCGGTCCCTCCGGTTCAGGCAAATCCACACTGCTGCGCATCCTCGATTTTCTGGAACGGGCGGATGCCGGCACCGTGGATTTCGGAGACGGGCCAATCGATCTGACCAGCACCAAAGCGTCCGACATTCGTGCGGTGCGTGCCCGGATCGGGTTCGTATTCCAGAACTACAACCTGTTCCTCAACAAAACCGCATTGCAGAACGTCGCCGAGCCGCTGATCTATGCCAAGGGCGTCAAACCTGCGGAAGCCCGTAGGATCGCCGCCGAACAGCTTGACAGGGTGGGACTTGCGGATTTCGCGGATCGGCACCCCAGCACTCTGTCCGGAGGACAGCAGCAGCGCGTGGGCATCGCCCGCGCGGTGGCGCTGAACCCGGAACTGCTGGTGCTCGACGAGCCGACATCCGCGTTGGACCCCGAAATGGTCTCCGGTGTGCTTGAGGTCATCAAGCAGCTGGGCCGTGACGGCATGACCATGCTGATGGTGACCCATGAGATGCGCTTCGCCTATGAGGCTTCGGACAAGGTGGTGTTCATCGAACATGGGCATGTGATCGAGCAGGGGGATCCTAAACGGATTTTCGAGCACCCCCAGCAGCAGCGGACCGCGGAGTTCCTGTCGTCCACCAACAATGTGCTGGTGATTCCGGCAGCGCAGTGAGGCTGAGTTCGCGATTGACGCCTACTGCGCCTCGATCTATCCGCAATAAATGTATCCACAATGACAAGAAGAGAGGAAATTGTCATGTCCACCAATCATGTGATTCGCAAGGCCGTGGCCTTGCTGTCCGGCGTCGCCGTGCTGTTCTCGCTGGCCGCCTGCGGTTCGTCTTCCGCCGGTTCCGCTGACAGCGGCTCCACTAGCGCCAGCGCCCTGGAGCAGGTCAAGCAGGCCGGCAAGATCGTCTTCGCCACCGAAGGCACCTACGCACCGTTCAGCTACCACGATTCCAAGACCAACGAGCTGACCGGCTACGACGTCGAGGTCGCCAAAGCCATCGCCAAGGAAGTCGGCGTCAAGGCCGAGTTCGCCGAAGGCAGCTTCGATTCGCTGCTCGCCGGCGTGGACGCCAAGAAGTACGATACGGTCGCCGACCAGATCAGCGCCACCGACGAGCGCAAGGCCAAGTACGACTTCACCGAACCGTACACCTATTCCTATGGCGTGGTGGTGACCACCAAGGACAACCCGAAGGGCGTCAAGTCGTTCGATGACGTCAAGGGTCTGCAGGCTGCGGAGACCGGCACCTCCAACTGGAACAAGACCGCCCAGGAGAAGGGCGCCACCATCGTGCAGGTCAACGACTTCGGCCAGGCCGTCGATGCGCTGACCACCGGTCGCGCCGATGTGACCCTGAACGACGGTCTCGCCGTGCTCGACTACCTCAAGCAGAAGCCCGACGCGAACATCAAGATCGCCGCCAAGACCGAGAAGACGCCGGCCGCCCAGCTGCCGTTCCGCAAGGGCAGCGACGATCTGGTCAAGGCCGTGAACGACGCCATCGCCAAGCTCCAGAAGGACGGCACCCTGACCAAGATCTCCGAGAAGTACTTCGGCGAGGACTTCTCCCAGGAGTGATGCATCGCTTCCAACCGCTGTTCCGGCTCCCTTCGCTCTGAAGGGGGCCGCCGGCATGAACCGGCCCGATGAACGGCGACGAGCGGGAGTATCCAACCAATACGCAAAGGATGACCAATGGATGCACGAGTATGGGGAATAGTCGTTGATTCCTTCACCAAGCTGCTGATTCCCGGCATCACCGTGACCATTCCGCTCACGCTGATATCATTCGCCATCGGATTGCTTCTGGCGATTCTCGTGGCGCTGGTCCGCGTGGCCAAAGTGCCGGTGGCGTCGCAGATCGCATGGGTCTATGTCTGGGTGTTCCGAGGCACGCCGTTGCTGGTACAGCTGTTCGTGATCTTCTTCGGCCTGCCTTCCGTGGGCATCACTATCCCCGCACTGCCGTCCGCGGTGATCGCATTCTCGCTGAATGTGGGGGCGTATGCGTCCGAGACATTGCGCGGCGCGATTCTCGCCGTGCCCAAGGGACAGCTTGAGGCGGGCCTGTCCGCCAATATGCCTTATGTGACCATCATGCGGCGCATCATCCTGCCGCAGGCATTCCGTTCGGCGTTCCCGGCATTGTTCAATTCGTTCATCGCATTAGTGAAGGACACCTCATTGGCCGCGAACATCACCGTGGTGGAGATGTTCATGTCCGCCCAGCGCGTAGTGGCGATCTATTACGAGCCGCTGGCGCTGTACATTGAGGTGGGTCTCATCTACCTGCTGTTCTGCACCGTGCTGACATGGTTGCAGAACTACTGTGAGAAGAAGCTCAACGAACACTTCTGATATATCATCGGATACCGTTCACGACGATTACGAAACAAAGGAGAAGCTCAAATGGCCATTGACGTCTATGGGGCAAGCTGGTGCGGCGACTGCCATCGCGCAAAGCAGGCTCTGAACGATTTCGGAGCGCCGTTCAACTGGCACGACATCGAAACCGAGGAGGGTGCCAAGGATCGTGCCGTGGCCATCAGCGGCCAGCAGCACATTCCCGTCGTCGTCTATTCCGACGGCGCGTTCCAGGTGGAGCCTTCCGCTCTGGATATCAAGCACAAGCTTGAGGAGCTTGGCGAACTCAAGTGATACGGCGCTCGCCGAATCGCGGCCGCTGCACTTCGGCTCCCCTGAAACCAGGGGAGCCGAACGCATAGATGGGCATCATGCCCAAGGCGGGCGGTTGCGGGCAATCGATCAACCCACAGGGTCATGACTGGATAGGGGGTACCCATGGCCGACAACACATTGCAGCAGGAACTGGAAACCTATTACCGCTGGTTCCACCAACATCCCGAACCTTCATACGGGGAAGTCGAAACCACCACACGCATCGCGGCCATTCTCGCCGATCACGGCATCGAGATTCTCGATACCGGCCTGAAGACCGGTCTGGTCGCAAAGGTCACAGGACAGGGGCGGCAAGCGGGTGCCGGTCATGTGGTGGCGGTGCGTGGCGACATCGACGCGCTGCCGATCGTGGAAAACACCGGTCTGCCGTATGCCTCTCTCAACAAGGGGTATCTGCATGGATGCGGCCATGACTACAATCTCACGGTCGCCTTGGGGGCTGCGCTACTGCTCAACGCGCGTCGGGAGGAATTCGCCGGCGAAGTCAAGGTCATCTTCCAGCCGGCCGAAGAGGTGGGAGCCACCAAGGAAACCCCTACCGGTGCGGTGACCGTGCTCAACACCGGTGCTCTGGATGACGTGGAGGCGTATTTCGGCACCCATGACACGAACATCGGAGAGCCTGGCGAGGTGCTCATCTCCGCCGGTCCCGACAGTGGTGCGGTCGACAAGTTCCGCATCACCATCCACGGCAAAGGCACGCATGCGGCACGGCCCAACGGCGGAGCCAGTCCCATCCGCGTGGCCGCCACGCTGATCGAGGGCATCCAATCCATCGCCGGACAGGACGTCAACCCGATTCATCCGAGAGTCGTCACCGTCACCAACGTCGAAGCGGGAAACACGTGGAACGTGGTGCCGGACACCGCGTTCCTGCAAGGAACGGCACGCACGTCATATCCGGAGGACCGCACGGTCATCCATGATCGCCTTCAGGCCTTGGTGCAGGGCATATCGGCGGCCTATGGCGTCACCGGCGATTTCACATGGGAATTCGGCGCGCCATCGGTGATTAACGACGCCGAATGGGCGGCATTGGCCACCGATACCGCCACAGAGCTCGGTCTGTCCGTCAAGCCATCCAAGCCCACGCTCGGCGGCGAGGACTTCTCCTACTATCAGGCCCAGGCGCCAGGCGTGTTCATCCACCTGGGCGTCGGCAACGCCGACCGTCCGATGCACGGTCCGACGTTCTATGCGAAGACCGATGCCATCGCAGCCGGCGCAGATCTGCTGGCCACTGTGGCCGAACGTGCGTTGCGACGTCTGGGCGACGACAATTGACGGCCGGCGATTGAGGAATCGAACACCGTTGCCGCCGTAAGGATGGCGGTCACTCGGCCGGTCATGCGAAGGGCCCTTCACCTATATATAGGTGAAGGGCCCTTCGCATGTTTTGAGCGGCATATAGATAACGCATATAGGCACGAGGGTGTGCGAACTGCCGGAATACTGTACGGTTGTCGCTAACGGCGGACGCATGGGGATGCGTAGGGCCGGGGCCGGAAGGCCTGAACCATCGCAATATCAAGGGGAATTATCTTATGGGGGACAATCGTATCTCGAGGCGGGCCGGCACTGGCCGATCCAAAGCCGTACGAACCAAAGCTGTGGCGCTGGCGATCGCGGGACTGCTGGTCTTCTCCGGCTGCGGCAGCGCCGCAAACGCGGCGACGAATGGCGCCGAGGAGACGGCTGGCGATCCGGTCTCGGGCGGCACCTTGCGCATCGCCGAACCGACCGAGATCCTCAACTGCATCGATCCATTCCAGACATCATGGACCGCATCGCGTACGCTGGTGCGCCAGTTCGCGGAATCCCTGACCGATCAGGATCCGAAGACCGGCGAGATCAAGCCGTGGCTTGCCACCGACTGGACGCTCAGCGAGGACGGCAAGACCTACACGTTCAATCTCAAGCATGACGTGACCTTCTCCAACGGGGAGGCATTCAACGCGGACGCCGTGGTGAAGAACTTCGAAACCGATCTGCAAGGCGTCAAGGAAGGCTGGGGCACCGCCGGCGGCAACTACATCCAAGGCCTCGAATCCGTGAGCAAAGTGGATGACGACACCGTGGAATTCCATTTCTCCAAGTTCAACGCCGCGTTCCTGCAGGCAACGGCCACCACCACGTTGGCGATCATCGCGCCGGCCTCTCTCGATCAGACCCCGCAGCAGCGCTGCCACGGGGAGAACCTGTACGGCACCGGTCCGTTCGTGCTGGAGCAGTGGGACATCACCAGCAAAACCACGTTCACCAAGCGCAAGGGATACACAACACCCTCACCATTCGAAAAGCGACAGAAGGGCGACGCCTACCTCGACCGCATCGAAGTTTCATATATTCCTGAAACTTCCGTACGCACCGGCAACTTCGTGGGCGGACAGACCGACCTGATCCTCGCCTCGTCTGCGGTGCCAATCCTCGAGAACGACGCGAACCAGATCAAAGCGGCAGGCGGGCGCATCGAAACCCGAGCCTTCCCAGGCACCTCATACGACATCTATCCGAACACGCGCACCGAGGGACGTCCGCTGACGGACATCAACGTGCGCAAGGCGGTGTCACTGGCGATCGACCGCACCTCGTACGCACAGACGATCTTCCGCAAGGACTACCCACTGGTGCAGGGCGTGCTCGGCGCCACGACACCGAGCTTCCAAGCCACGCCCGAAGCGGTGAAGTACGATCCGGAGCAGGCCGGCAAACTGCTGGACAAGGCCGGCTGGAGGCTCAAGGATGACGGCTACCGGTACAAGGACGGCAAGAAACTGACCTTGGTATGGCTGGACTACAACAAGAACGCCGGCCAGGATCTTCTGGTCGACCAGTTCCGCCAGGTCGGCATCGACCTGCAGATCGAGATCGGCACCTATGCGGATTCGGTGAACAAGGAGAAGACCAACGATTACGATCTGTCGATGCTCTGGACCTACACGCGAAGCGACCCCTCGGCCATCGGCAATCTGATCGATATCCGCAGCGAGAAGGGCAACCGAGGCGGATGGAACATCGCCGACGACGAGCAGCGCGCCAAACTCAACGAACTGTTCGATGCCGGCATCGCCGAACGCGACACCGCGAAACGCACCAAGATCTATCAGGAACTGCAACAGTACCTCGCCGACCAGTACCTCCAGATCCCGTTCTACGAGCGCACCGGCGACCTCGCCCTCGCCAAGAACGTGCACGGCGTGCGCTACACCGCCGAATCCTTCATCTCCCTGTACGACACCTGGCTGAGCTAATACCCTGCGTCAGAAATTCGTTGATTATATTGACGGCTCCCCTTGTCCGGGAGCCGTCCCGAGAAGCGGGACTGAAGGGCAGTGAATTCGTCAACGAACCTCTGGCGAAAGATGTTAGCCGGCATACCGCATATAACACCCGGATTGGAACAATATGAAAGATCAACTTCTCTATGTGGCAGGCAGGGTGGTGCAGGCGGTGGTGGTGCTGTGGGCCTCCTATACGGTGACCTTCATCATCCTGAATCTCCTGCCCGCCAACCCCATCGATCTGATCCTGCACGCCAGAGGCATCCCCGACGGCACCATCAGCGGACCCGAGCTGGAAGCGGTCAAACACCAGTACGGCCTGGACCAGACACCATTGCAGCAATACTTCACGATGCTGGTCAACGCCCTGCACGGCGATTTCGGCACCTCATACATGCAGGGACTTCCGGTCAGCCAGCTCATCGCACAGCGTCTGTCCAACACGCTGGTCATCAGCGGACTGTCCATCGTGGTGTCGTTCATCGGTGCCTTCCTGCTGGCCTTCTTCGCCGCGTACACCAGGCACGACTGGATCCGAAGCCTCATCAACATGCTGCCCACGCTCGGCGTATCCGTACCATCGTTCTGGATCGGCCTGCTGCTCATGCAGGTGTTCAGCTTCGGACTTGGATTGCTGCCGGCAGTGGGAACCGAAGGCTGGCAGACCCTGATATTGCCGACTATCACCATGTCCATCCCCATGATGGCGTTGCTTTCCCGACTGCTCATCACCGGCTTCGAGGAAGTGCTGCATGAGGAGTTCATCACCACGGCGAAAGCGCATGGTCTGAGCTACCGCACCATCATCGCCACCCATGTGCTGCGCAACGGCGCATTGCCGGCGTTCACCATGCTCGGCCTGGTCGTCGGGCATACGGTGACCGGCGCGATCGTGGCTGAAACCGTATTCTCCCGCCAAGGCGTGGGCATGCTGGTGCAGCAGTCCGTGGAGAACCAGGATATCCCGGTGGTGCAAGGCGTGGTATTGCTCGCGGCCGCAGCGTTCGTCGTCATCAATCTCATCGTGGATCTGATATACCCCGTGCTCGATCCGCGCATCTCACACATTCGCAAAGGAGGGGGCACAATGAGCATCAGTATTACTGAGTCGCCGGTATTGGGCGTCGCCATACCGCAGCCCAGACACCATGTGGCCAATCGCATCACCGGCTTCATCACCAAACGGTTCTTCGTCGTATTGTCGGCCGTCTTCCTGGCCTTCGTCATCGTCTCGTCGGCTTTTCCCCAGTTGTTCACGCGGATAGATCCGTATAAGACCAATCCTGCGGACAAGCTGCTCGCGCCTTCGGCCGAGCATTGGTTCGGCACCGATCAGGTGGGGCGTGACCTGTTCACCCGCGTGCTCTACGGCGGCAGGGCCACCATCCTGGCGAGTCTCGTATCGCTGTCCATCGCGTTCTTCGGCGGCCTTCTGCTGGGCGTCATCGCCGGTTATTTCGGCGGAGTGCTTGACGCCCTCTTCATGCGCGGGGTGGATGTACTGCTGTCCATTCCTGGATTGCTGCTGGCCATCACCATCGTCACCGCCATAGGGTTCGGCACCACTCCGGTCGCCATAGCCATTGGCATCGGCATCCTGCCCGGATTCGCGCGCACCACGCGGTCCCAGGTGCTCAAGGTGCGGGAGCGGTCGTATATCGAAGCGGCGAAAGTCAATGGGGTGCCGGTGGCCTCCATTGTGTTCAAGCATGTGATCCCCAATGCCATCGGACCCGTGTCCGTGCTGGCGTTGCTTGAATTCGGCAGCGTGATCATGGCGGTCGCCACGCTGAGCTTCCTTGGATTCGGTGCGAGACCGCCGGCTGCGGAATGGGGTTCGCTCATCAACGACGGCCGCAGCTATCTCGTCACCAGCCCGTGGGTGCCGCTGCTGCCCGGTCTGACCGTGGTGCTCACGGTGTTGTCTATCACCGTCATCGCACAATCATTGAAGAAGAAAGGCAACCTATGAGCGAGGCAACAACAGGCGAACTGGTCGGCGAGATCTCGCACCTGAGCGTCACCTACCATGCGCATGGGCGAGCCCATACGGCCGTGGATGACATCTCATTGCAGCTGAAGGCCGGCCGCACGCTGGCCATCGTGGGCGAATCGGGGTCAGGGAAATCCACAGTGGTCAAGGCATTGCTGGGCATCCTTCCTGCGAGCGCGGAAGTGACCGGATCCCTCAACCTTCTCGGGCATGCGCTCGAGCATGCCGGGCCGAAGGAATGGGCCCAAGTGCGTGGCCGCATCGTTGGATTCGTACCGCAGGACCCCCAGAGCAACCTCGATCCGACCATGCGTATCGGCGAGCAGGTCGCACAGATCGTCCGTCTGCACCATAGCGGCCTCGACAGGCGGGCGCAGCAGTCTCGTGTCCTTGAACTGTTGGAGGAGGTGGGCATCGATGAACCCGCCTTGCGCGCACGCCAATACCCCTATGAGCTGTCCGGCGGATTGAAGCAGCGTGTGCTGATCGCGCAGGCATTGGCCAGCGATCCCGAGGTGATCGTGGCCGACGAGCCCACCAGTGCGCTTGACGTCACCGTGCAGAAGAAGATCCTCGACGTCCTCGAGACGTTGGGCAAGGCGCGCAACATCGCCACCCTGATGGTGACCCATGATCTGGCTGTGGTGTCGGACCGGGCCGATGACGTGCTGGTCATGCACAACGGCGAGCTCGTGGAAACCGGCGAAACCGGACATGTGCTTGGGCATCCGGGGAGAACCTACACCAAGGCGTTGCTCGCCGCATCGCCGTCATTCCGCAGTGAGGACATCCCGACAAAAACCGGCCGTGAGCATTTGACCGGCGGAGCCGCACCGGAACCCGAGGTTGCGGTCCGATGGAAAGACGTCACCAAGACTTACCGCACCGGGTATACGCCGGCGGGGGTGTTCAAGGCGGTCGATGGCGTTACGCTCACTGCCCGCAAAGGTGAGACCCTGGCGATCGTCGGCGAATCCGGATCCGGAAAGACCACGCTGCTGCGACTGGCTTTGGCGCTCACCTCGCCCACCAATGGTTCCGTGGAAGTCAACGGGAACGACCTCTCCACACTGCGTGGAGCAAGGTTGCGCAACGCGAGAAGGGATTTCCAGCTCGTACAGCAGAATCCCTTCGATTCGCTCGACCCGAAATACTCTATCGCCGATTGCATCAGTGAGCCGTTGAAGGCCTTCCATGTGGGAGACGGCCGTTCGCGCGCCAACCGAGTGCGCGAACTGCTGGACCTTGTCGCACTGCCGCAATCCGTGCTGACCGCGAAGCCCACGGAGCTTTCCGGCGGTCAATGCCAGCGCGTGGCCATTGCCCGCGCCCTCGCCGTCGAACCCAAGGTGCTGTTCCTCGATGAGCCGGTGTCCGCGCTGGATGTCATCGTCCAGGCGCAGATCGTCGATCTGCTCGCGACGCTGCAACGGGATCTGAAACTCACCTATGTGTTCGTCTCCCATGATCTGGCGGTGGTATCGAACATCGCCGACCGTATCGCCGTCATCGGCAAAGGCCATCTCGTCGAGGAGGGCGCGGCGTCTCACGTGCTGCATCATCCCACGGCGGACTATACGCGCAAACTACTGGCCGCGATACCGGGCGGGCGGCTCGGGCGCTGATTATCGCGGATTCCAGGTGTGGAATCCGGGTGTGGATTCCAGTGTGCTCGGTAACGGCGTGGGAAACGGCGAGGCGGACCGGAAAGGGCGGTCGCCTCGACTCGGACCAGATCGATTCCATCGGGCATCGTGCCTTCATTATGGATGTATTGGGGAACATCATGACGAATATCCAAGAGCAAGTGATTCAGGCAGCGGAGACTGCCGATCTCCTGGCACTCGATTCGAAAAGAGTCGTGGAGCTTCTGGCTGAAATACTGCCGGAGGGGCAATTGGTCGTCGATCCCGCGCAGATTGACGCCATCCAGCGGCGTTCTCGGCAGGATGGCGTGGGAGAAATCTACGCCGTCGCGCTGCCGGACAGCGTCGAAGGTGTCAGCGCCGTGCTCCGCTTGGCATCATCGCTTGGCGTGCCGGTGTATACCAGGGGCGAGGGCTCCGGTATCGGCGGCTTGTCCGCGCCATCACAGCCGGGCATCCTGCTGCTGACCACCAATCTCAAGCGCATTGTGGACTTTGATGCGGTCAGCCGCACCATAACCGTTCAGGCTGGAGTGGTCACGGCGGACATCAACCGGTATCTGGAGGGGAGCGGACTGTTCTATGCGCCGGATCCCGCCAGCGCCGGTTTCTCCAGCATCGGCGGCAACATCGCTACGAACGCAGGGGGATTCCACTGCGTCAAATACGGCACCACCCGCCAGTCGCTGCTGTCATTGAAGGTGGTGCTGGCGGACGGTTCCGTCATCGACACCGGGCGCGGTGTGGCGAAGAATGTGGCCGGGCTGGATCTGACCTCGTTGTTCACCGGCTCGGAAGGATTGCTGGGCGTCGTGGTCGAGGCCACCCTCAAGCTTCTGCCCAAACCGATTTCGACGTCGGCGGCGATTGCGTTCCTCGATGATCTGTCCGAAGTGGGCGAAGCGGTCGACGCGGTGCAGGGCGTCGCCGTGCAGGTGTCCACGTTCGACCTGATGGGCGTGCCGTACATACAGACGTATCCGGATGCCTACATCCCCGCCGTGGGTGATGCGCAATGGATGCTGGTCGTCGAAACCGATGGGTTGGCGAGCGCGCAGGAACGCGATCTGGTGTGCGAAGCGTTGCGCGGCACGGGTGCCAGCGTCATCGCCCCAAGCGAGGATGAAGTCGCCTCATTCCTGGAATTGCGCACCAGCGGACGGGCCATCCCGCCCTCGGACCATCCACGCTGGCTGGTGGAGGTGGATGCCGCGGTTCCCCTTTCGGTTGCCGCCAGGTATCTGCGGGACATCGAATCGGAGGCCGTGAACCATCAGTCGCAAGGTGTGGGGTTCTCGCTGGCGGCGCATATCGGCGACGGCAACGTCCACGCCGTGTTCCTTGCGAGACGGCGGGAGGAGGAGAGCGAGCCCCCGGCGGTGCTGTCCGAAATACGCCATCGGCTGTTGATCCGTGCGCTCGAACTTGGTGGCACCATCACCGGCGAGCACGGCATAGGCCTGGGGCTGAAAGACTATCTGCCCCTACAGCTGGGCGCGCGCAATCTGGAACTGCAGCGGGCCATCAAGCATGCGCTCGATCCCCAAGGCATTCTCAACCCGGGGAAGTGGCTATGAGCGTTTATGCAGCATATTCGCATATCGCCAACAATCTGGGCGCGCCGCCGTTCCTTCCGCTGAATCGGGACCACGTGGGTGATGTGCCTCTGGTCAATCTGACCGGAGGCGTGCCTGCAGCCGACATACTGCCCTATGAGTCGTATAGTCAAGCAGTCGGGCGGGTGCTGGGCAATCCTGCCACCGCGTTCTCCTCGGTGTCGTATGTCTCGCCGTTCGGCATCCAGGAGCTGCGCGAACAGGTGGCGCATTGGCGAGGGGTTCCGGTGGAGAATGTACTGGTCACCAATGGCGCGATGAACGGCATATTCCTCGCAGCGCAGACACTGATCGACCCCGGGGACACCGTGTTGGTGGAGAGTCCTACTTTTCCGTTCGCGCTCAACATCTTCCGCAGAGCCGGGGCACGTCTGGAAAGCATCGCACTGCATGCGGGCGGCATCGATCTGGACGAGCTGGAGCAGCGGTTGCGCGAAGGCAGACGGTACAAACTGTTCTACACGATTCCCGATTTCCAGAACCTGCCGGGACCCTGACCTCAGCCGAGCACAAGAGCAGACTGCTTGCGCTCGCCGATCGATACGGATTCGCGGTTATCGCGGACAATCCATACCGAGAGTTGTGGTTCGATCATGAGCCGGACGGCTTCCCGGATGACTACCGCCACGCGGAACGGTATTCGCCGCTCTACGAAATCGGCACGTTCTCGAAGACGCTGGGACCCGGATGGCGTGTAGGGTGGACGATCGCCTCAAGCGATGCAGTGCGGCGAATGAGTGCCATTCGCGCCTGCGTGGACGGCAACAGCACGGCACTCGGACAGTATGCCATCTCTTGTCTCTTGCAGGAGCCGTATTGGTTTGATCGATTGCTTGAGGCCGAACGTGCTCTCTACCGAGGCCGTGCACAAGCATTGGCTTCGGCATTGCGAACCGGATTCGGCGATGCCGTTGCGTTCGACGAACCTCGAGGCGGGTTCTTCCTCTGGCTGGGATTGCCTCAAGGCATACGGATTGATGATCCGCATGTGCAGGACGCTCTGGCGCGCCAGAATGTGCTGGTGACCCGAGGCGATTCGTTCGCTCCGGAACAACCGGGCCGGGACCCTGCGCATCGCGATTATGCGGACCATGTGCGGATCGGATTCTCCGCGCTGCCCGAACGGGATCTGCGCGAGGGTGCGGACCGTTTGGTTGCGGCATTGATTGGTCTGGCGTAGCTGTTTCCCGGCGGTTTCGCGAGGGGCTTCACGTGTGTGAAGCCCCTCGTTGTGTTTGCTGCCAGGCGACTGCTGCGCATGACATATGCTGGCTGGCTGCCGGCATTCGGCAGTGTAACAGAGCATAAGTTTTTCATATGGCGTCGTGGTGTTTTCCTGGTGAAGTATGGCGTAGAGTACAAACCATCAGAAGTTGGGGCTTCTGATTCTCTCAACAATCATCCGGCATCTCCATGAAGAGCATTGCCAAACGAGAAGGGGAACTCATTCCATGAGCACATACCAGCAGATCGAGGAGCTTGGCGACGACCAGTTCGTCCAAGAGTGGCGCCAGTGGCACCAGGACAAGGACGAACGGTTCGCCTCGGAATACGGTTTTCTGTCCATCACCAGCCTCAATTGGCTGAAGGACGGCAATACCATCGAAGTCTCGGACTTCCCGGGGTCATGGTCACAGGCCGGTGACACGGTCACCTACACGCCAGCCGCAGGCAAAGTCGTCACCGTCAACAACCTTCCGTTGGGCGGTCCTCGCGGGTTCATCACGGAACCTGCCGAGGACGCGAATGTGGTTGTCGTGGTCTACCGCGACGTGCATGCCGAACTCATCAAGCGACTCGGTGGCCCAAACCAATACGCCGTGCGCGTGCGCAACCCGCAGGCGGCCAAGCGCGTGAACTTCAAGGGCACTCCGGCCTTCGAGCCAAGCAAACGCTGGGTGGTTCCCGCAACCTACAAGCCATACACCGAAGTCAGCGATGTGACCGTGGACGCCTCGCTCGACTACCTCAACCATGTGGAGCAGGCCATCGGCGAGTTGGAATTCGAACTTGAGGGCAAGCCGCAGCGGCTCGTCGTGTTCCAAGGTCATGGGGATGGCCAGGGACTCGTACTGTTCCGCGACGGAACCTCCGGCAAGGAAAGCTATGGCGGCGCCAGGGTGCTGACGTTTGACGTGAGCGAACCGGAGAGCATTGACCATATCGACTTCAACCGCGCCACCAACCTGCCATGCGCCTACAGCGAATACGCCACCTGCCCGCTGGCTCCGGCATCGAACAGGCTCGACGTGGCGGTGACCGCGGGGGAGAAGCTGCCGGCGTAGCACGATTTCTAAACGGAATCCGCATCGTTTGCCAAAACTGAACTTACACAACGATCACAATCTTGGGGGAAGATTCATGACCGAACAACAACATAACGAACCGCAACACAGCGAACCGGCACTGACCATCGCGAATCTCAGGCCCACCTATGACGGCAAGCCGTTCCCGGGCAGCGAACTGCCCACCATCGAACAGGCGGTAGCGGAAGCGCAGCAGTACGTGGACCGCTCATGGAAGGAGGACGGCAGCTTCGTCACCTGGCCGGAACACGAGGAATGGGGAGCCAATTACGGCCCGCTTTCCCTGTACACCGGCGCAGCGGGCGTCGCCTGGTTCCAACTGGCGAAGCTGAACAGCGAACTCGCCGAAGACGGCGATCTCGACCGACTGAACAAGGCGCTCTCGTATCTGGAGACGCATTGGAGCATCCTGACCGAGCCCGACCATGAATTCATCTCGGTCGACCCGGACACCGGATACTGCGGCGGGCTTGCAGGCATCGCCGCAGTGGTGGCTGAAGCGGCGGCCCGTTACGAACGTTGGCGTCTGTTGGCGGTGAACATCGCCGACGCGCTCGCTGAACGGTATCGTCCCGGTGAAGGATGGACCGGCCTGTCGCCGCTCTGGGGCGATGCCGGAATCCTCAACGCGCTGCTTGCCATCGGCAAAGCGCTCGGCGAACAGCGTTACACCGATGTCGCCGTTCAGGCGGGCGAGGACCTGCTCGCCAAGGAGATCCGTGACGACGACGGTTCGCATTGGCCATACATGCATCTGCATGACATGAGCGAGCGATACGCCTCATTCCCGGATAAGGCCATGATCGACGGATTCCTCGAAGGCGGCGACGGCATCGCCCTGGCGTTCTCGAACCTTGCGCTGGCCACCGGCCGCGATGATTTCAAAGAAGCCGCGTTGCGTGCATTGGACACCGTCAAGACCAAGGCCATCGTGGTGGGGGACAGTGCCATCTCACGCAACCTCAACGAATCCGGTCAGGCGCGTTTCGGCCTGTGCTCCGGCTCCTCCGGATACATCCGCATCTACACGGCGGTGGCCCGCATCAGCGATGACCCCGCAGACACAATCGGCTGGGCACGTCGATTCGGACGCGGACTCATCCGCAGCGGTGTTCCCGGTCGTCTCGCCCAGGACAACTACTGGCTGCTGTCCCAATGCTGCGGCGGTGCCGCGGTATTGGAGGCGTTCACCGCATTGTGGTTGGAAACCGGCGAAGAGCTGTGGTTCCAAGCCGCAAGCGCACAGGCCGACGATCTGCTGATCCGCTCCTGGTCCGACAAGCTCGGACGCCGCTGGTACACGGAATCCTACGCGCTGCGCGATGTGGGACGTCTGAAGGCGGAAGTCGGCTATCAGGTCGGTGCTGCAGGCGTGGCCTTGAGCCTGATTCACTTCCATCAGGCCAAGCGCAGCCATGACGACGGCGTGCACTTCTCCACGCCGCGTCTGCCCGACGAGCCATACGTCACCAATGACGACGGCTTCCCGTTCGCCGGCGTGTGACCGCCAGTACCACGCGACAATCCGAATCATCATCCATCGCCGTAATCCAGCGGCATCCATCACTGCAACCGCAGTCCTGCACAGTCAGGCGCCGTCATTTCTCGACGGGCGCATCATCGACATCATCGATACATACTCATTCGCAAAGGAACCATCATGTCCAACAATCCCGCAGACCAGCAGTACACCACCCGAATCGCCGACCTTCCCGGCACTGAAGTCGTCTTCGGTGTCGGAGCCGAGGAGAAGCTGCCATACCTGCTGAAGAAGAACCATGTGAAGTCACTGCTGTTCGTATACAGCGGCGACTACGTCAACGAGCTCGGCATCCGGCAGAAGGTGCTCGACACCGCCAAGGAACTGGGAATCAGCGTCATCGAAAACGGCGAAGTGCAGGTCAACCCCCGGCTGGAGCTGGTGCACACGCTCATCGAACAGGCACGCGAACATGACGTGGACTTCGTCATCGCCGCAGGCGGCGGCAGCGCATTCGACACCGGCAAGGCCGTGGCCCTCGGCAAGAACTATGACGGCGACGTCTGGGATTTCTACACCCATAAGCGTACGGAGCCGGAACACCAGGTGCTCGGAGTCGGCACCATCTCCACCATCCCCGGCACCAGCTCCGAAGTCTCCTTCGCTTCGGTGATCACCAACGGTCACATCAAGGGCGGGGCCGCTCCCATCGCCATCAAGCCGACCTTCACCATCATCAACCCCGAATACTCGCGCACCGCGCCATACCGGTACCTTGCGGCGGCCACCGTCGACATGATCGTGCACAACCTCGAGAAGTACTTCACGCCGAATGCGCCGCTCGCGCTCGTCGACCAGCTTGAGGAGAACGTGTTCCGAGCCGAATACGACGCGGCCATCCGGTTCGCCAAGAATCCGGAAAGCCTGCAGGCGCGTACCGATCTGCACTGGCTGTCCGCATACGTCAACCCGCAGCTGCGCTCGGCCGATGCCACCGGCCCGCGGTACTCCATCCATGAAGGCGTGATCCACGCCATCGAGCACGCGCTGAGCGGCGTCTACGATATCATCCACGGCGAAGGCAACGCGGCGGTGCTGATCGCGCTGGTGCGGTATGAAGCGAGCCGCAATCCCGAGAAATTCGCCAAACTCGCGGTACGAGTCTTCGGTGCCGACCCTTATCTCAATACCGAAGAAGAGAACGCGCTGCTGCTGGCGGACAAGCTCGAGGATCTCATCGTGAACCACCTGCACGTGCCGATCCGTCTGTCCGAACAGGGCGTGCCCAACGACGATTTCGAGGAGGTGCTCGACCAGATCGGCGGCGGCATCGGATATCCGCTGGGTCACTACACCAACCTGAGCCGTGAGGACGTCAAGGCGCTGCTCAAGAGCGCATACTGACAGGGGTGTCGGGCCTGCGGCGGTCGTCGCGGGCCCGGGCTGACCGTCGAAAGCCGACAACGGCAACAAGACCAAGACAGATCCAGACAACCAAGCCAACGAGGAGCGAGCATCATGGCCGCATCGCAGCTGCAGACCGAAGACGGCATCATCATCCGCGAAGCCGAGCCACATGAATATGACACGGTGGGCGAAGTGCTGTATCGCGCGTATTCCAGTGTGATCGACGTGTCCGAACGGTATGAGCGGGACATGCGTGACATCGCCGGCCATGCCAAGGCATGGCACATCTGGGTCGCCGATGACACGCGTGCACATCGTCTGCTGGGCGTGGTGCTCACCCCGTTGTCGGCATTCGGCCCTGCCGACCAGCTATGGCATTTCCATCAAGGTGAGCGCATGTTCCGTCTGCTCGCCGTCGATCCGGACGCCCGCCGGCGTGGGCTCGGACATCGGCTTGTGGATTTCGCGGTCGCGCAGATCGGCGGGCTTGGCTTCTCCACAGTGGGTATCAACTCCGGACTGAATCTCACCCAGGCCGTTCACCTGTATCTCCACTATGGTTTCGTGCGTCGTCCGGAACGGGAGCTGATGCTGTACGGGCCGGGCAGGGTGTTGGAGCTCACCTATGACATCCCGGCGGACCTGGTCCGTCATGACGCGCGCGTGGACGAGTTCGAACGACGGCGTGGGGAGCCGGCCGTCCCCGATACCGTGGGGTCCATCCCGGCGTTCCTCCGCCGTGTCGGCGGTTTCATCGAGCGAGACCGCATCGTATCCGAGCGCCAGGCCATCGATTCGTATGTTAAATCGTTGTCTATTGATTTCGATGCGGACGACCAGCCGGTGGCATTCGTCCGCGTCAAGGGGGACGAGGAGGAGCGTTTGGTCGCCGATGCCGCCAAGCGCTACGGCATCCCGGTGTTCCACTATGTCGGAGCGGGCCCGCTGGCCGGGCGGACCTTGCCGCATGAGACGGGCGTGGTGCTTCTCCGGTAGCCGGCCGACTGATAGGATGGTGACTGTCAGGTCGACGGCATAATGGTATGCCGCGCAGAAACCTTGTACGAAAGGGGGCTGTGCATGACCATCGCAGCCATGTTGGGAGGAAGCATGCTGTTGCTGCTGATTGTATTGATAGTCATCATCGCATTGCTGTTCGCCGCGATTTTCGTGGTGCCGCAGCAGCAGGCGTATATCATCGAACGATTCGGCAAATTCCAGAAGGTGCAGTTCGCCGGCATCCACATGCGCATTCCATTCGTTGACCGCATCGCCATGAAGACGAACATGCGCGTCAACCAGCTCAATGTGCAATTGGAGACCAAGACGCTCGACAACGTGTTCGTCACTGTGGTGGCCTCCACGCAGTTCCGCGTCAACCCGAATGATGTGGCCACCGCGTACTACGAGTTGCGTGATCCTGCCGGACAGCTGCGCAGCTACATGGAGGACGCGCTGCGCTCAGCCATCCCGGCGCTGAGCCTGGATGATGCGTTCGCCCGCAAGGATGATGTGGCATTCGACGTGCAGAAGACCGTGGGCAACGAGATGAGCCGCTTCGGTTTCACCGTGGTCAAGACCCTGATCACGGCGATCGACCCGAGTGCTCAGGTCAAGAACGCGATGGACTCCATCAACGCCGCGCAGCGTGAAAAGGAAGCCACCCGCCAGCGCGCCGAGGCCCAGCGCATCCAGATCGAGACCCAAGCCGCCGCCGAGGCCGAGAAGACCCGCCTGCAGGGTGAAGGTCAGGCCAACTACCGTCGTGAGATCGCCAACGGTATCGTCGACCAAATCAAGAGTCTGCAGGCAGTGGGCATGAACATCAACGACGTGAACAACGTCGTGCTGTTCAACCAATACCTCGATGTGATGCGTTCGCTGTCCGAATCCAACAACGCCAAGACCGTGGTGCTGCCCGCCTCCACGCCCGGCGGCTACCAGGATCTCTACGAGCAGGTCACCAAGGCCATGCTCACCGCCTCCGAAACCAGATAACCCGGTATGTACAGCTGATTCGCATCAGCTGTGCGATCAGGGCATCGGGCATCGCCTGTTAGGCTCCCCTTGTCAGGGGAGCTGTCGGCGCAGTCGACTGAGGGGTAGTCCCGTGCTTGTTATTGGTTCTGTGAACTTTGGCATCGCCTGTTTGGCTCCCCTTGTCAGGGGAGCTGTCGGCGCAGTCGACTGAGGGGTAGTCCGCGACTACATACCAAAGTTGGAGTGGCAGAGTCTGTGTATTCGCTGATATGCCTGTTTGCCTGACTGTCAGCCAGGTCGGTGATTGGGGTTCCGGACGGATATGTGGATGGAATTCGAGGTGTTCTCCTATTTGCCGAGGAACTCCGGAATCGTCTCGGCTGCGGCATAGCCCTTGCGGTACATCATTTCCAGACCTTCGAAGTTCTTCTTCAGCGTATTGAGGCCGTACAACTCTTCGGGGGCGAGGATGAGTACGCGTCCCTCGGCCTCGTTTCGTTTGGCCAGTTCGATCTCATCGTTGTAGGTCCGGTAGCGCTCGCGAAGCCGCTCGGCCGCCGCCGGATACGTGCGCTCCAGAATGCGTGCCGGCGCCAGATCCTTGCGCTGCTGGCGCACCTCATCGCGCAGACGGGAAAGGATAAGAACCACGCGATCATAGCCATCGTCCAGTGCCTTCTGTACCGGTACCGGGTCGGCGATGCCGCCATCGAAGTATGGCACACCATCCACCACATACGGTTCGCACGCCACCGGCACCGCGGACGATGCCTTGACGACGTCGAAGTCGTCGAAGTGAATGCGTGATTTATCGAAGTACTTCGCAGAACCGTCCTCGGCATTGCATGCCACCACGGTGAATCCGGTGGGGTTCGCCTCAAAAGCCTCGAAATCCACCGGATACTCGCCGTCGTGATTGCTCAATGTGCCGTAAATGTAGTCGAGATTGGCGAAATTATGGTTCTTGAAGAAGCTCTCGGCGCTCGCGTATTCCTTGCGGAATGCGTATTTGGTATAGAACGTGTGATTGCGTCCATGCTGGCGGGCGATGAACGAGGTCATGTTCGCGGCTCCAGCCGATACGCCGTAGCACATGTCCACGTCGATGCCGTCCTCAAGCATGCGGTCCATCACGCCGCAACCGAAAATCGCGCGGAATCCGCCGCCCACGTCGATCATCGCGGTTTTCATAGCTTTATTCCTCCCCTGAAAAGCCCCTATCGATATTCATAACCAATTTCAGAGCTTACGCGGTTTTGTCGGACAATTGGATAGGCATTGAAAGGCACATTGCATGGTTATCGCTAGGCCTCCAGTCGTTTCGCCAGCCTACATCGTGCAGCGAACTCTCCACGATGTAGGGAAACCCCATCATGTAGGGAAAACCCCATGATGTAGGGAAAATCCCATGATGCAGGGATAAGAAATGGCGGAATTCCGCCATTTCTATATTTTGCATCCCTACACGGTGGGAATTTCCCTACACGGTGGGAAACCGACTGCATTGCGAGTCAGCGGGTCAGCAAGGAGTGCGAGAGTGCGGCGATTCGTTCGGAGGGATCGGAATTGGCGAGCTTCACGCCGCCGGCCGCGCCTTCGGGGGCCAGTGCGCCCAGTGATTCCAGCACGACGCGCAGATGCCGCACCGTGCCTTCGTTGCCGTCGATGATCGCAGCGCGATCCGGCAGCAATTCACGGAAATAGTCGCGGTAGAACACGAAATGCGTGCAACCCAGCACCACCGAATCGATACGGTTCAGATCATACCGGTCGAAGTAATGGTGCAGCGTATCCATCACCAGCTGATGATTGTCCAGTTGCCCGGATTCCACGATCTCCACCAAATCGGGGCAGGGCTCCTTGAATATCTCGTTGTCCGAGTCGAAACGCTCCATCAGCTTGGCGAATTTCCGTTCGCGCAAGGTCAGTGGAGTCGCGGCGACGATCACGCGCTGGGGGATATGATGCGGATCCGAAGGCACGTCGCCTCTGTCGCAGGCCACCTTCAGTGCCGGCTCCATGCCGATGATCGGGATATCGTATTGTTCGCGCAGGTCATTCACTGCGGCGGAAGTCGCGGTATTGCAGGCGATGACCACCGCCTTGACACCCTGGACGACAAACCGCTCCATGATAGCGAAGCTCAGCGCCCTCACCTGTTCGGGTGTTTTCGTGCCATATGGCGCATTGGCGGAATCACCGAAGTACAGTACCTGTTCGTCCGGCATGTCCTTCACAATCTGACGGACGACCGAAATGCCGCCAAGCCCGGAATCGAATACGCCGATCGGCGCCGAGGAGCTCATGACACAATCCTTCCCGATGAATGGACTCGATGGGCCAAGGCATGGTGTCGCGGATTCCGCAGACCTCGGAGCGAACCGGAGTGCACCGGAGTGCACCGGAGTGCACCGGAATGGAATCGGCACTGTCGCCTTGCCATTACCAGAGTACTCTTAACAGACATGAGTTTTCCGAACCGAGTAACCAAAGCACACGCCACCGGCAATGATTTCGTGGTGTATCTTGACCGGTCCGGCGAATATGAGCCCACTGCCGACGAAGTGCGATTCCTGTGCGACCGCCACTTCGGCATTGGCGGCGACGGCCTGATTCGTCTGACGCGGCCCGATCACGTATCCGACCTCACCGATGAGCAACTCTCCCGAACCCTCGCAGGAGGCGCCCGCTGGTTCATGGATTATCGCAATGCGGATGGTTCCCTGGCGGAGATGTGCGGCAATGGCACGCGCGCCATCACACTGTTCGCCCAACGCGAAGGCGTCGCCGACTCCACCGAGCCGTTCCGCCTGGGCACTCGTGCCGGCGTCAAGATTCTCACACCGAAGGGCAATATGAAGCCCTATGGGGCTGACGTGTTCCAAGTCGACATGGGGGAGTGGGCGATTGGTGCTTTGGATGCTTACGAAGTGACCATCCCCGGTACTCCGGGTTCGGCGCGCGGCACGTTCGTGGACATGGGCAATCCGCACGTCGTGGCGGTGATCGAGGACGCATTCGCGTCGTTGCCGGTGGTCGAGGAGCTCGACTTGGCGACCAAGCCGGAAGTGAACCCGAAGATCGAATCCGACCAGAACGTGGAATTCGTGCGCGTCGATGACATTGACGACACCGCCGGCTCGGGAGAGGCCACCATGCGCGTCAACGAGCGGGGATGCGGCGAGACCCTGTCCTGCGGTACCGGATTATGCGCCACGGGCATCGTCCTCAGGGCCAAGACCGGCATCGACCACTGGGATATCACCGTGCGGGGCGGCACGTTGCGCGTGGACGTCTCCGACCATGATGTCAAGCTCACCGGTGCCGCCACCCTGGTGGCGGATATCGATGTGCTGCGATAGCCGTACGCCGGCTGATACGGCACCCTCAGGGAGACAAGACCCCCGCAGGATTCCGACAAGGACATCCTGCGGGGGTTCGATTGTCATGTCATGCAATGGCGGCCGACAGCGTCAAAGAACCGCCAAGGGAGGGGTCAGGCGAACAGTGCCGCACCTTCGGTCACGAAGATCAGCGCGACGATGGCCACGATCCAGAGCACATCGATCATGAGGTCGAAATTGAGACGGTAATACTTGTTCAGCCCGTTGGGAATCGTTCCCGTCGTCTTCGATGCGGGCATCTTCTGCACGGCCACCGTCGCATGGCTCAAGGCCATGAACTGGATTGTAGTGGAGAACATGAGGGTCAGGCACCACGGGCACAGCGCATGGATCACGAACAGCGACTGCGTGCTCAGCCAATACGAATAAGCCAGTGCAGCAAGTCCGCCTAGCCAGGTGCATGCCGCGAACCAGCGCGGCACCCGTACGCGCGCCAAGCCGATGACCGCAATGGTGATGAACACCGATTCGGCGGCGATGCCGAAGAACGCGTTCGGGTAGCTCAGGCCTCCGAACTTCACGATCTCCGCCTGCCAGGATTGCGCCACTGTAGTGCAGGAGATGACCGAATTCACGTCACAGCCGAGTTGCGCGTCGGGATGGCGGGCCAATTGCAGTGTTTCCGCCGACAGGATGAACGATGTGCCCAGTGCGATCGCCGAAGCGATCAGCATGATCAGATACGTCCAGGTGGCGCTATGACGCCATCCGGTCAGTGGATTGACAATAGAGGAATCCGGGTTTTCGTCGACGTTGCTGGAAGCGAGGTCGATGGGCGAGTCGGTGTATTCGTCGTTGTTCGTGCGAGCCATGGTATTCCCCCTGTTTTTCGGTATCGTCCACCACGATAGCTGTGGGTGTCGCCGGAATCCGTGCCGTTGCGCGGTTAACTCGCCCAGAGCGAAGCGTCGATCTGGCTGTGGTATGGCGTGCATGCGGTTACGATGGAACGTATGACTGGATATGTGATGCCTGATTCGCCGCCGAGCACCGGGTGGGATATTCATTGTCACACTGTGTTTTCGGATGGTACGGAGACTCCCGCGACCCTGGCTGCGCAGTGCATGGCACGTGGGTTGAGCGGGGTTGCCATTTCCGATCATGACACGACGGCAGGCTGGACCGAAGCCGAGGCCGCGGCTCGTCGCGTGCAGCTGCCATTGCTGCGGGGCACGGAGATTACGGCCACCGACGACGATGTGTCGGTGCATATGCTCGGCTACCAATACGATCCGAACAATCCGCATATCGTACGGCTGTTTGCCTCCACGCGCGAGGCCCGTCTGCGCCGCACCCAGCGCATGGTCGCATTGATGTCCCGCGATCTGCCTATTTCCTGGGAGTCGGTGCTGGCGCAAGTCAAGGAGGGGGACAACACCACCATCGGCCGCCCGCACATCGCTGACGCCTTGGTCAGTGCGGGTGTGTACAGGAATCGTTCGGAGGCGTTCGCCGACGCTGTCAATTCGGCATCGAAATACTATATTCCGACGCCTTCTCCCACGACGCATGAGGTGGTGAAGGCCATCAAGGAAGCCGGAGGGGTGATCATCATCGCCCATCCCGGCGACAGAAGCCGCAATCCCGGATTGTTGAGCGATGCGCAGATAGAGTACCTGGTGGATGAAGGTTTGGACGGTCTTGAGGTGTGGCATCGCGGCAACCTGCCCGATCAGCGCGTCAGGCTGCTGGACATATGCAGGCGATGCCATTTGCTGGTCACCGGCGGTTCCGATTGGCATGGCAAAGGCAAGCCGAACCTCTTGGGCGAGAACCTTACCGATGAGGCCACGGTCGCCGAGATTGTACGCCGGGGCGTACTGCCGCTGTATCGTTAGCAAGCGCCTTCCGGCGTGTGTGTCCCTCATGCGCTTCCTGATGGTACCGGTTGGGTGGTGCCGACTGTGTGGTATCGATTGAGTGGTTCCGGTTGTGTGGCGTCGACTGTGTGGTGTTGATTGGGTGGCGCAGGCTATTGACATGAATTGATTTCTGCCGGCATAATTCACAACACTGCTTTCGGATACGGAGCCTGTTTTACCTGCAACTGCCGGCGCAAAGCCGTTCTGATTACTCTTCTGCAGGTGAAACAGACACAATTACGAGGCCAACATGGTCGGTTCTGATGGTGCGGCGCGGCACTGCAGGTGGAACAGGTACAAATAAGACGACTCTGTGCAGGTGGAACAGGTACAAATAAAGGGGCTGCAGGTAAAACAGTACTAGTTATGAGGATTATTGGCCTCTAACTGGCACTGTTCTACCTGCAGTCCCTATTTACGATGCCTGTTTTACCTGCACGCGGCAGGATTGGGATCTCTGTTCCGGGGTCCAGGGTTCGCAGGATTCAGATCCTGGCGCTAGTGGTCTGTTCCCCGCCAAGTATCGTGATTCGGCGTTGTGTTCGGCATTGCGGCATGCGGAGGCTCCCGTGGTTTGGGAAGGAAAATGAGGCGTGTCGCGCGGTTTGACATATTGATACACAGGTGTATCATCATAGGTGTTGGTACACGGATGTACCAAAGACATAACCCGAAACAATGGGGTAGGAGGAGAAATAACATGCGCAACGTCAAGAAGGTCATTGCGGCAACCGCAGCGGTTGCCACCCTCGTCGGTCTCGCGGCCTGCGGCGACAGCGGGGACGCCAATGCCAACAAGGGCGACGCCGACAAGGCCGAACTGGTGTTCTGGGGCTGGGATTCCGGCAACTCGATGAAGGACATCATCGCCAACTTCGAGAAGGCCAACCCCGGCATCACCGTCAAGTTCAACAACACCGGCACCGCCGAGAAGACCTCCACCGCGCTCTCCAACGCCATCGCCGCAGGTAACGGCGCTCCGGATGTGGTGATGCTCGAAGACCCGACCGTCACCCAGTTCGCCGTCACCGATGGTCTCGTGGACCTGAGCGAATTCGGTGCCGACAAGCTCGCCGATGATTTCGCGGCCGGCCCGTGGAACAAACTCCAGTACAACAGCAAGCCCTACGCGTTGCCCATCGATTCCGGCCCGGAGATGTTCTTCTACAACAAGGCCGTATTTGACAAGGCCGGCGTCGACGGCGAATCCATCAAGACGTGGGACGACTACTACGAGGCCGCCAAGAAGATTCGCGCCACCGGCTCCTACATCACCAACCTCGCCGGCACCTCGAACGACTACCAGCCGTTCACCGCCCAGATCTGGCAGGCCGGCGCCAAGCCATGGACCGTCGATGGCGAGAACATCACCATCAACATGACCAAGGACGAAGGCATGCAACGCTACATCGAGTTCGTCCAGACGCTCATCGACGAGGACCTGGTCGATACCAAGACCCCGAATTGGTCCGACGATTGGAACCGCGAGCTCAACGACGGCACCATCGCCTCGCTGACCATCGGCGCATGGATGCCGATCAATCTCATGTCCGGTGCACCCGACCAGGCCGGCAATTGGCGCGTCGCCCAGCTGCGCAGTGGGAGGAGGGCCAGGAGGTTTCCGCCGAGGATGGCGGCTCCGCACTCGCCGTCGTCAAGCTCTCCAAGAACCAGGCCGCAGCCTACAAGTTCGTCGAGTACATGACCCATGGCGACGGTGCCCAGGAGATGGCGGACACCGGCACCTTCCCGTCCTTGAAGAAGATTCTCCAGTCTGACGCTTTCATCGATCCGACCACCGAGGGCAACAAGAAGACCAACGACTACTTCGGCGGACAGAATGTGAACGAGGTCCTTTCTGCAGCAGCTCAGCGCCCGACCGAAAAGTTCCAGTACCTGCCGTACAACCCGTTCGCCCAGTCTTCCTACGGTGATGAGGTCTCCAAGGCCTACTCCAAGGAGATCACCCTTGAGCAGGCGCTCGAGAACTACGGCAAGAAACTGGCCGAGCAGGGTGAACAGCAGGGCTACACCGTGACCGTCAAGTAGGCGGTCCGATACATCCAACGGTTCGGATTCCACAGCCTGCTCTCCTTCCGCTCAACTGTCAGACAGGAATCCGAACCGCCAAGGCCAGCGCTTTCACTCTTCAAGCCAGGCCGCTGACTCAAGGGCGGGGATGCTCCCCAAAGTATCCCCGCCTTGTCATGTCTCGATCCATGCCATGCCCGTGCAACACTCCTATGCGACGATGCGGGAAGCGGGCTCCCCTTGTGCCCATTCTCTGGAAAGCATGGATGCATTTCATAGTGACATATTGATAAGAAAGTAGATTCATCATGTCAGAAGAACACACAATGGCCACAGCGCCGCAAGCTGTGGGCATTTTGCCCGAGCAGGCGGGGCTGCATACTGCCCAGGCGCGCGTGAATAAGCATAAGGCGGATTGGCGTGGTTGGAAGTTCATGTGGCCGTTCGCGGTGGTGTTCGTGTTCGTGTTCATCATCCCGATCGTGTACGCGGTCTATATTTCGTTCTTCAAGAAGCAGATGATCGGTGGTACGAGGTTCGTCGGTGTGGAGAACTATGCGCGTCTGTTGCAGGACCAGCAGTTCTGGTCGTCGGTGGGTCGTGTGGCTTTGTTCACGGTGGTGCAGGTGCCGATCATGTTGTTCCTTGCGGCGGCGATGGCGTTGGCGATCGACAGCATGAAGCTGCATGGGACGAAGTTCTTCCGTATCTCCACGTTCCTGCCGTATGCGGTGCCGGCGGTGGTGTCGACCCTGATCTGGGGTTTCGTGTATGGCGCGAAGTACGGTCTGGTGGGTTCCCTGAACGGCTTCCTGGGCACGGACATCGACATGTTCAGCCCGGGCATGCTGCTGGCGTCGATCGGCAACATCAACACGTGGGAGTTCACGGGCTACAACATGCTGATCTTCTACAGCTCGCTGTCGACGATCCCGCACTCCCTGTACGAGGCGGCCTCGATCGACGGCGCCTCGGAGTGGCAGATCGTCAAGTCGATCAAGCTGCCGGAGTTGAAGGGCTCTTTGGCGATCACGGTGATCTTCTCGATCATCGGCTCGTTCCAGCTGTTCAACGAGCCCAGCATTTTGCAGAACATGGTGCCGGGCAACGCGATCACGACGTATTACACGCCGAACATGTACGCGTACAACCTGAGCTTCAGCGGCAACCAGAGCAATTATGCCGCCGCCTTGGCCATCGTCATGGCCGTGATCACGATGGCCATCGCATACATCGTGCAGCTCAAGAGCATGAAGGAGCAGATGAAGTAACATGAGTGCCGCAACAATGACTTCGGAATCCACTCGCCTCACCGAGGCGCAGCTCAAGGCACAGGAGAAGGCCGCCAAGGCCGCCGAGAAGGCGCGTCAGAAGCGCATCGCCGCCGATGAGAAGGCCGAGCGCAAACGCGCCGCCAAGACAGGCTTCTCCAACCCGGCGAATCCTACCCGTTCCATCGCGTTGACCGTGGTATGCGCGATCTTTGCCGTGTACTGCCTGTTCCCGTTCGTATATCTCATGATCAACGCCACCAAGACGCAGTCCGACTTCACGAGTACGTTCGGCCTGGGCTTCGGCAAGAGCTTCGCCCTGTGGGACAACATCGTCACGGTGTTCACCTATCAGGACGGCATCTTTGGCCGTTGGCTCATCAACACGATCCTGTACGTGGTGGTTGGCGCCGGCGGCGCCACCCTGCTGGCGATCATGGGCGGCTACGCCTTGGCCAAGTTCCGCTTCCCGGGGCGCAAGGTGTGCTTCGCCATCATCATCGGAGCCATCTCCGTGCCGGGCATCGCGCTGGCCGTCCCGCAGTTCCTCCTGTTCGCCAAGCTCAACCTGACCAACACGCCATGGTCCATGATCATCCCATCCTTGGTGTCCACGTTCGGGCTCTATCTGATGTGGATCTTCTCGGATCAGGCGGTGCCGGATGAGCTTCTGGAGGCCGCTCGTGTGGATGGTGCCGGCGAGTTCCGCACCTTCTTCCAGATCTCGCTGCCGCTGCTGGCTCCTGGCATTGTGACGACCGCATTGTTCGCGATCGTGGCGACGTGGAACAACTACTTCCTGCCGTTGATCATGTTGAAGGACTCGAACTGGTATCCGCTGACCATCGGCCTGAACCAGTGGAAGGACCAGGCCAGCACGGCCGGCGGCCAGGCGATCCAGAACCTGGTGATCACCGGCTCGCTGATCACCATCATCCCCCTGGTCATCGCGTTCCTCATGCTCCAGAAGTACTGGCAGTCCGGCCTCGCCGCCGGCGCAGTCAAGGAATAAGGTAAGCGCATCACACAGCCGGCCCCCTCCCCGAAATCGTTACGTACATTCGCATAATAGGGGGCCGGCATTGATACATACACAAGGAAAGCATCCATGGCAACACGCAGATCGAACAAGTGGCCGTCACTGCTCACGAACAATGGGCGCGGCATCGCTTTCGGCGGCGACTACAATCCCGATCAATGGCCGGAAGCCGTAGTCGATGAGGACATTCGGCTCATGTGCCAGGCGCACGTCAACACCGTGGCCCTTGCCATCTTCAGCTGGGACAAGATCGAACCGAGAGAGGGCGCATTCACATTCGAATGGCTTGACCGCGTCATCGACAAGCTCGGCAAGGCCGGCATCGCCGTCGATCTCGCCACCGCCACAGCCTCCGCGCCGATGTGGCTGTACATCAAGCATCCGGAGGTGTTGCCCATCGACAAATACGGGCATACCGTCAACCCCGGTTCGCGTCAATCATGGCAGCCTACCAGCCCGGTGTTCAAAGCATACGCGCTCACCTTGTGCTGCAAGCTTGCCGAGCACTACAGGGACAACCCGTACGTCACCGCATGGCATGTGGGCAACGAATATGGCTGGAATAACCGCTACGACTACTCGGACAACGCACTTGACGCGTTCCGCACATGGTGCAGGGCGCGATATGGCGACATCGATGCGTTGAACGAAGCATGGGGCACTGCGTTCTGGTCCCAGCACGTCAACGATTGGGACGAAGTGCTGCTGCCGCGCCACATGGGCGGCGATGCGATGGTGAACCCCGCACAGCAGCTCGACTATGAGCGGTTCGGCAACGACATGTTGCTCGATTTCTATAAGGCCGAGCGTGACGCCATCGCCGAGATATGCCCGGATAAGCCGTTCACCACGAACTTCATGGTCTCCACCGACCAGTGCACGATGGATTACGCCCAATGGGCCGACGAAGTGGACTTCGTCTCCAACGACCATTACTTCCACGAGGGCGAATCCCATCTGGATGAACTGCTCTGCTCGGATGCGTTGATGGATTCGCTCGCCCTCGGCAAACCATGGTATGTGATGGAGCATTCCACATCCGCAGTGCAATGGAAGCCGCTCAACACGCGCAAGCGCCACGGCGAACTCATGCGTGACGCATTGGCTCATGTGGCCATGGGCGCGGACGCCATCAATTTCTTCCAATGGCGGCAATCCGCATCCGGAGCCGAAGCATTCCACTCGGCCATGCTGCCGCACGCCGGTGCCGACTCGACAATCTATCGTGATGTCTGCAAACTCGGGGAAGCCTTGCATGCGCTTGGCGAAGCGGGCATGCAAGGCAGTGAACTCGAACGTTCGGATACGGCCATCCTGTTCAGCGCCGAATCCGAATGGGCCACGCGCAGCCAGACCCTGCCCAGTATGAAACTCGATCATTGGCATGACGTGCGCGACTGGTATCGGGGGCTTCTGGACGCCGGCCGACGTGCGGACATCGTGCCGCTGGCATACGACTGGAGCGGATACCAGACGGTCATCCTGCCTACGGTACTGATTCTGTCCGATCGGGATGTGCGTCGTCTTGCCGATTTCGCGCGCAAGGGTGGCAGTGTCATCATCGGCTACGCCACGGGGCTGATCGACGAGCACTTCCACGTCGGTCTCGGCGGCTACCCAGGTGCCGGACATGGACTGTTGCGCGAAATGCTCGGCGTGCGCAGCGAGGAATTCAACATCCTCGGAAGCGAAGCGGAGGGCGAGCCTTTCGAGATCCGACTGTGCGATGGCTCAGTGAGCAGGCTTTGGCAGAACGTAGTGACCGGTCTTGCCGAAGGCACCAAGGTGATCGCCGAATATGTCGGTGCCGAAGCAGCCGAGTGGGAGCTTGCCGATGTGCCTGCCATCACCCGCCATCCATACGGGGAGGGGGCGGCGCTGTATGTCGGTTGCGATTTGGACCGCAGCGGCATCGCGTCATTGATGCGCGCGCTGTACTCCGCAACCGTTGTCGATCAGCGTATCATCCATACGATTCGCCGTTCGGTCGACGGCAATGCGGTCTTCGACTGCTACCTCAACCGGGACAGGCAACCGGTACATGTGCAGAACGTTATGGGCGACCCCATTGTCGCCCATCGTTGCAAGCCCGGCGCGCGCGCACATGAATATGTGATGGACCGCAATTCGGTGCTGATCGTGAAGCGGGTAGAATGACGACGTACTCCACTCCATGCCGATGATGTAAAAGGAGATATGCCGTGAGCGAGCATCCTGGGACAAGACGACGCGTCACTTTGCGCGATGTGGCCGAAGCGGCTGGGGTCTCGCTCAAAACCGCATCGAATGTGATCAATGGGTCCGGGCGCATGAGCAAAGACACCCGTACCAAAGTGGAATCGGTCATCAAGGAGCTCGGTTATCAGGTCAACGTGGCCGCTCGCAACCTGAGCCGCAACCACACCGGTTTCATCACGCTCGCGGTGCCCTCGCTCACTCCGCCGTATCTGGCCGAACTTGCCAACCGCACCATCGATGCGGCTCGCCAACATGATTATTCCGTCTACGTCACGACTTATGCGGAAGGCTCCGCCAAGGGTGCGCGCGATCTGCTGAGGAAATTCAACTCCACTGTCTCAGATGGCATGATCCTGTCCATGAGCGAGGTGGAGAAAATCAGCAAGGAGGATCTGGAGGTTGGTTTTCCGCTTGTGGTGGTCGGCGCACGCACCACATGGGGCGTCGCCGACCATGTGACGCCGGATGATGTGGACGCGGCGGCTCAGGCAGCGGGTTACCTGTATGCACATGGGTCAAGCAGGCTGGCGGTCATCGGTGCCCGTGGCGACTATGATGAAGCCGCCTTGCTTCAATCGGTCGAAGGCAATGCGCAGTTGCGTTTGCGTGGCGTGATCGAGGAGGCGCATCGTCGAGGATGCGCCATCGATCCGAGGCTGGTGGGCACCACCGATCAGGATTGGACCATCGGTGCCGGGGCGTGCGTCACGCAGCGGCTGATTGATTCTGGCGTGCCGTTCGATGGGGTGGTGGCGTTGAACGACCAACTGGCCATCGGTGCCCTGACGGCATTGCGGATTTCCGGGTATGCGGTGCCCGAGCAGGTGCAGGTGATCGGCTTCGACAACATCGAGGAGGCCGCGTATCTGCAGATTCCGCTGACCACGATGGACTCCCGGCTGGAGTGGACCGCGCCGACTGCGGTGGAACGCATCCTGGCGCGCATTCGGGGAGAAAACGTCATGCCGGAAAAGCTGACCTGCTCATCTCAAGTCATTGTGCGCGCCTCCACGCGCCGGTGAATCGTCGGTCACAGGGCGCCGAAGCCCACCGCGTGCTTGGTGTCCGAACCGATGATGGCATAGCCGAGCGCGCCCGCGGGAACGATGATGCGGCGGCCCTTGTCGTCGGTCAGATCGATGGTGGTGCCATCCGAGACGGATTGCGCGATAGTCTTGCTGACCTCATCCGCGGACTGTTCGGTGCTGAAGTTGACCGGACGGGCCACATTCTGAATGCCCAGTTCGATATCCATGATGCTCCTTGATGATTGGGATACTCGTTAATCTAAACCTATTGTGCCGTATCCGGAATGGACGGACACGCGGATTCGCACGTTTACGCCTTCGGCGTGGAGACCTGATGGCTGACGATGGTGTTGCCGTTCTGGTCATACCCTTCCAGACCGGCCCTGGCATCGCGCAGCGCTCGCTCCTCTCGCTCCAGCAGCGGGATCACCGTGGTCTCCGCCGCGTAGGAGGCTTGGGGCTCGTGCTCGCCGGTGTCGTCGTCATCCTCCTCGGTGGCAGCCGTCGTATTTCCGTTGTCGACGGCCTTGACGGATGATGCCGCTGCCTGCCGCTCTTCCTGCTCATGCATGTCGATGAGCTCTCTGAGCGTAATGGTGGATGCCGAGGACGGCTGTGCGTTGGGCGTAGGCTGAGGCTTGGTCGAGCCTGTGGCGGTCACCGGCCGGTTCGCCGTCTGATCGTCATTGTCCGTTGCGTGCTTGTCCGTGACGCTTCTGTCGGCGGCAGCGACCTTCGGCGTGACGTCGATGCTGCCGGCCGCGATGATATCCGCGCTTCCTGTACGGTCGGGGTCGTTCGTATCATCGGGATTCTGCGCAACATGATGCTGTGCGTCGGGATTCCGTACAGCGTTGTTGGCCGCGTTCGCAGTGCGTTGGGCCTGCCGCGCGGCATCCTGCTGCCCGTCATTGTTCAACAAGGTGCCCACCGTGATGGTGGAAGGGTTATGGGATGACTTGCCGGTGGCTTTTGCCGCGGATGGCGTAGTGGCCGTGGATCGGCTGATGACCCCGAGCTGATGGGCGAGACGCTCCACTTGGGCCTTGAACTGGATGATGCGGTCGTTGTCCGCGCGGTTCAGCGCCTGGATGAACTCGCCGACCTGTTCCATCTGCAGCCACAGATTGGCGCGGAGCATGATGAGGTCATCGAGTCGCGCGCCCATCATGCGGCCGTATGCGGAAAGCACGGCATTGCGATGGGACTCATCAAGTTTGCCGAAAATCCACGCCAGATCGCGGGCGGGATCATTGACCTGCATATCCTGCCAATTGGTGATTGCGGCGATGGTGGATCCGGAGAACAGCATATCGCCATCGGAGAAGCCACCGTGCACCGTGCAGGTGGAAAACGACCATAGTCCCTCGGTTTCGATGACTTGCGCCCAGCTGTTGGTGATCTCCTGCGGCACATGGCCCGCTGCGCGCAGTCGTCTGATCCAGGCGATGAGTTGGGCACGAATCTGACCGGTGGTGAATACCGGATACTTGGCGGCTTTCAGGAATGCGGGAGGCAGGCGGTGGATGGCTCCCAATGCCGTGCCTACCGAAGCGCAGTCGTCCAGCGTCAGCAGATCGAGCGAGCGCGCCTGTCCTTCATTGTGGGTGGCGATCATCACCGCCGTCTGGCCGGTCGGGCCTGGTTTGGTTTTCGGTTTCGGCGCGGCAGCGACCGCTGCCTGATCCAGGGCTTGGGCGGTCGAGGTGGCGCCCGGCTGCGGTACTTTGCCCGGAGCGAATGCAATCACATGGTCCAGATTGAACCCGAGGCCACCGGGCTCCCGCGCTGCAAACAACGTCTGCGCGGCCTGCACACGGCGTGTCAGACGCGTGCGACCTTCCTTGGTGTCGGTGGCGTACACGTCATACAGTTTGCCCGAGGCGTCCTGTATGACTGCCTGATCGATGCCTTTGGCCAGATCAGTCGCGCTCTGCTGAGCGGTCTGACGAACTCCTGCAACGGCCAGATTCGGCAGGACGGCTGAGGCCAATGCCGCCAACATGTAATTGCTTCGTCTCATCACCCTTCCACACTAATACATGTCTGGTGTTTCAGTGGTGCGGCACGGGGCGAAAAGTCCGTGAATCGGACGTCTGCGGCCATGAGATGCCATGCGTCCGCTTTCTTGAAGGGGTCGATGAAGGAATCGACGAAAGCAATGACGAGGGGATTGACGAAGGGATTGACGTGCCACAATGGAGATATGGAACATGCGCAGCGGATTCTTGAAGGACTTGACGAGCGGCAACGTACGGCGGCCACAACGCTCAACGGTCCAGTGCGCATCATCGCCGGGGCGGGCGCAGGCAAGACGCGAACCGTCACCCGTCGTATCGCCTATGCCTGCGCCACAGGAGCGTGGCGGCCCGAAAGGACGCTTGCTGTCACGTTCTCGGTAAAGGCGGCGGCGGAAATGCGTGCCCGTCTGCATCAGCTGGGGCTCGCCGGCGCATCGGCCCATGGCGGACGACCGGGATCACCGGATGCGGCAGGCGTGACGGCTGCGACCTTCCATTCCGCCGCACTGCATCAGCTCAACAGTGTGTGGGCCGACGTGTGCGAGGCACCGTTCCCGCATCTGATTGAGGACCAGCGTGATGTGGCATCACGCGCCATCACGCGGGTGACGGCCAACGCGGACACCGATCCCATCACCGTCAGGGATGTTCTGGCTGAAATCAACTGGGCGAAGGTGTCCTTGGTCGCTCCCGAGGATTACGGGCGCGTGAGCGTCGCGGCGAAACGCATGCCTCCGGCCGGGCTGTCCCCTCAACGGTTCGTCGACATCTATGCCGCCTATGAGCGGGAGAAGACCTCTAGGGGGGAGATCGATTTCGACGATATCCTGCTGCTGGTATGCCATATCATGGACGATTTTCCGGAAGCGGCGGCACAGATCCGATCCACCATCGGATGGCTGACTGTCGATGAGTATCAGGATGTGTCGCCATTGCAGCATCGGCTCATGATGCTGTGGCTCGGCGGCGGGGGAGCTGAGGGGAAGGCCGCGCTGAACCGGAATGTGTGCGTCGTCGGTGATCCGGCACAGACCATCTACTCGTTCGCCGGGGCCTCAAGCTGGGATCTGCTTCGTTTCTCCGATGAATTCGGGCCGCTTGCCGCGGACGTCGATCTCAACACGGATTATCGTTCGACGCCCGAAGTCGTGTCCTTGGCCAATGCGGTGCTTGCCGCGGCGCCAAATCGTCAGGACTATCTGAGACTCGTGTCCGCTCGTGATTCAGGCGCCAAAGTGTCGAGGACCGCCTACGACACCGATCTTGAGGAAGCACAGGGGGTGGCGGCGCGTATCGACCGGCTGGTGCGCAACGGGGCCAAGCCATCGGATTGCGCGATTCTGACGCGCATCAATGCGCAACAGCCGGTGTTCGGCGCCGCCCTCCGTCAATACGGTCTGCGGTTCCGGGTCCGCAAGGATTCGGGATGGCAGACCTCGGCGCTGTCCACTGATGCGGCATCGCGTCAGGCCTTGCTGGAGGCTATGGGGCTGGATGGTGCCGGAGACGTGGCCAAGGATGATCCAGGGGTCACCATCTCCACCATTCACGCGGCCAAAGGTCTGGAATTCGACACGTGTTCCTTGTCGGATGTTCGGAAGGGCTGCTGCCATATGGTGCGCCCGATTGGCGAGCTGCTGGAGGAGGAGCGTCGTTTGATGTACGTCGCCATCACGCGCGCCCAGGATTCGCTGCATCTGTCATTTGCGAGGACCAAGGACGGATACGGCGCCCAACAGCGCCGCCCGTCCCGGTTCCTCTAGCGCCGAAGCCGCAATCGCCTGACCGGTATCGATTGCAGCTTGTCAGCTACTTGGTGCCGTTGGTGCCGCTGGTAGTACCGTCTGTTTGGTCCGTGCCGTCCGTATGGTCGGTGTTGTCGTTGTTTCCGCCCTTATCACCGTCCTCATCGAGCAGTTTCGACAGCTCGGCATCCCAGTCGATATCTGCTGATTTGCCCTCGGCGGCTGGATGACCGGCAGATGAGGCCTGTGACGCGCCGGTGCCGGAACCAGCGCCGGCGCCATCGTCCTGCCGGCCGGCACCCTGTTCGGCGGGCAGCGTCGGCAGCAGATCGGGATGCGACCATTTGGCGTCGCGGCCTTCGGGGCCTTCGGCTGCAGTGATCATCTCCCACAATCCCGCTGCTTCGCGCATGCGCTTCGGACGCAGCTGCATGCCGAGCAGACTCTCGAAGGTGCGTTCGGCGGGGCCTCCCATGGCGCGTTCGCGACGCATCATCTCACGCAGCTGCTCGATATGCGGTAGATGCGCCATGCCGGCGCGCCACACGACGCAGTCCACCCAGCCTTCGACCATCGCCAGCAGCGATTCCAGCGAAGCCAGTGCCTCGCGTTGCTCCGGGGTGTCGGGAATGCCGACTTTGGTGAGGTTCACAGCCCCAGAGATCGACTCCGGATCCATCGACGTGGCGTCGCGCAGCTGCTCCTCCATGGCATCCAGATCGATGGAAATGCCACGGGCGTATTTGCCGATCAGCGCCTCAAACCGGGGCATCAGCCATGGTACTGAGGCGTACAGCCGGGCATGTGCCATCTCCTGCAGGGCAAGGAAGGACAGCACTTCGGATTCCGGAATGTGTTCGGTCATGTTGAAATCGGCGAATGCCGCCGCAAACTGGGCGTCGAGATCGTCGGCGTCTGATGCGTCATCTCCGCTGCCGGCCTCTGATGGTGTCTGCGGGCCGGCATCCGAATCGGTGTTGGTGTCAGAATTGTGAGATTGCGCTGAGGTGAAGCCAGCCGGATAGTGGGAGTCTGCGTCATTCGACCCATCACCCGCAGTGTCCTGCTGGATTGGATCCTGCTGAGCCTGGCCGTTCAGCATGGCCGCATACTCGGTGGCGTTCTGTGCGATCAGACCGCCGGCCGGATTCTGCAACAGGGCGATGCCCTGATCGAAACTGCCATGCACCTCATGGCTGAGATTGCCTGCAGCATGTCCGAGCTGCATGGCGAACGAGGTGTTGCCCAAGAGTTTCATCAGCTGAGCCGGGTCCTTCATGCCATCAGGAATCGGAATGGGGACAGGACCGGCGAACATGCCGGCGATTTCCCCGGTGCCGTCGCCGAACATGCCGCCCAGACGCTCCGAGATAACCGAAGCCAGCGCGTCGTTCATCGACTCGGCCACCGGGGAGGCGAACTTAGCCCACTGGTCGATGGTGCCTTCCACCCATCCGGCGCGGGTCAGCACATCCGGCTCTCCCGGGGCTGGATTGAATTCGCATGCGGTGTCTAGCCACAGGTTGGCCTCGCTCATCGCACGACGTGCGGCCTCGCCGTCCACGGCAGACACGCTGGACTCGGAGCCCGAGGCATTGGCCTGCTGCAATGCGATGGACTTGGCGAGCTTCACATTGATGGGCCCTTCCTCCACCGTGCGCTGCATGTCGGACATGGTGTTGAGCCCGCCCGCGCTGAACGCGGCCATCATCTGCTGCACTTCGGAGGGGTCTGGCAGGCGGCTGGGATCCTGGCTCATCAATTGTTCCCGTATCTCCTCCGGCAGCTGACTGATCTGCTGCCATGCCATCTCACCTTGGATAGGGCCGAAGCATTTGATCAACCATTCGTGAATCGCGTTGTCGTCCATGCGTGTCCTTCTGTTGCTGCGGCATACGTCTCGCACACCCCGAGATTGGATTACCTCAAGTGTAGGCGGTGCCCGCGCCCGTTCGCCTGAGGCGAGCGGATGCCGGGCATCCCGGTGACGGTTTGCGGCGCCGGAGTGGTGCGGCCCGTTGTCCGCGCTGCCGCCCATTGCCTACACTGTTGCTTATGTTTGCACGATGGTTCGCACGATTCAGGTCGTATGTCGCCGGCCGTTCGCCAAGGTATTTCACGGGTGCCGTGGCGGTGGCGCTCGCTGTGGTGGTGTTGCTGCTGCCCAGCCCCTACGTTATCGAGATGCCCGGTCCAACCCAGGATGTGCTGGGCAAGGTAGATGAGGGCGATGTGATTGATGTCTCCGGCGAAGGTGTGGCGACGTACAAGGATTCAGGCAAGTTGCTCCTGGTCACGGTGAGCGCGTCGGGTGTGCCCGGGTATCCGATCGTCAACGCGCAGGCGGTTTGGGGATGGGCGAATCCACATGTGGAGGTCATGCCCCGTGAGGCGGTGGTCCCGGTCGGACAGACCGCAGACGAATACCAGCAGGAGGTCGATGCCGATATGTCCGGTTCGCAGGACACGGCCGGAGAAGTGGGGATCGCATATGCGAAAAACCACGCAAGCGAGCTGGGAATCGACGTATCCGCGCTGGACAAGGTCAGCGTGACCATGCATGTCGACAAAATCGGCGGTCCTTCGGCCGGCATGATGTATGCCTTGGGTCTCATCGACAAGCTCACGGCAGCGGAGGAAAGCGGCGGACACGTCATCGCCGGCACCGGCACGATCGACTCTAAAGGCAAGGTCGGCAGAATCGGCGGCGTTCGTCTGAAGATGCTCGCCGCCAAACGCGATGGCGCCACATGGTTCCTTACGCCGTCCGGCAACTGCGACGAGGCCGTAGGGCATGTGCCGCAAGGGGTGCGGGACGTCAAGGTCGCAACCTTGGATGAGGCGTACCAAGCTTTGGTAGCCATCGGGCAAGGTAGGGGTGACAGTCTGCCGCATTGCTCGGCATAATCGCAAACATGGTCACTGAGCGAGATGTTTCGGTGAAATTAACGCGTTTGTTCCCCGAGACTTGCTAATGTTGCCTCTGTGAATCAAACGGCATCACAGAACGCTGAAGAATTTGGATTTAAGCCTGGAGACATCGTCCAGGAGTGGCTCTGGGACGACGACGTGGATGATTCCATCCGCGCCAAGATCGAAGAGCGTACTGGCGAGGAACTCGTGGATGAGGATTACAATTCCTCCGTGGATGGCGTCATTCTGTGGTGGCGCGATGGCGATGACGAAGACGAGCTGTCCGACACCATCGTCGACGCATGCGCCGTGCTCGATGACGATGGTCCGCTGTGGGTGCTGACTCCCAAGCCGGGGCGCCCCGGTGCCGCAAGCTCCTCCACTGTGCAGTCCGCGGCGCAGACTGCAGGCATGAATGCAGCCACCCCGCTTACCGTCAGCAAGGATTGGAACGGCATCCGACTGCGCGCCTTCGGCAAAGGACGCTGACCGATGGTCTCGGGCTTAGTGGCCCGTCACGTCATTGTCTGAGTGGTGCTTGCCCATTACCCCCCTCTGATGGACGTTGCCGTGAAGCAGACAGCGGAGCTGTTTGTAGGCAACGTGCGAGCCGGCAGGCGAGCCAGTTGGATGCCGCGCGTAGCACGTCCGTAATTGCAGGACGGGCTGTCAGCGAAGCTGACTGGGGGAGAGATGGAAGCCGGATCCCTCGGTTATTGGTGAGACGGACCACTAGGTTTGGTGCCGAACGGGTGAATCGATTGCATGGATCATCCGTATCCTCGGCCGATTGCCTGGCTGATCCGTCCTGATACCTGAACATGGCCTTGAACATGGGTTCAGAGACGGATTCTCGTGTCTCTGAAGAGCGGTTCAGCCGTTTTCGGGCTTCAGGGACTGGTTTTCGTGTCCTGGAAATGCGATTCTGCCGTTTTCGCACTTCCGGGACGGGTTTCGTGTGCCTGCGCCTGTGACGTGTGTGCGGCGGGGGTTGGGAATCCTTGGAATTCCGCCATTCCTTCCGGGCGGCGATCGACGTGGCGCGGGAGGATCCGTCCCCGGAACGACGAAACGGGCCGAATTAGGCTTCCGGGACGGGTTTTCGTGTCCCTGAAGTGCGATTCAGCAGTTTTCAGGCTTTCCGGGACGGATTCGGTGCGTTTGCGCCGTTCCTATGCGGCAAATTGGTGTATGGGATGCCGCCGTGAGCGCGTATCGTATGCCATGCGTATGTTCCGTGTGCCATGGTAGTGCGATTCGAGCCGTTTGGGGCTCGCGTGACGGACCGGCCTTGTTCTCTTCTCATGCGCGGATCAGATGATCCTTGGAATTCCGCCATTCTTGTTTGCGGTACGGGTGATGAATCATCGCGGATCATCGTGGATGCCGCCGCGCCAGCGCGATATCGCATTATTTGCGGCGCTGTGGCACAAGGTGCAGCACAAGCACCCGCTATGTCGTCTCACTTAACGTGCGTTGAGTGTCCGTCAAGTACGTTGAGTGAGAAAAGACCTGGAGAGAAGTGTGGGGCGTCGAACCGCGAAAGCGCCTGTCGGCGCAAGGGCCGCTCTCGGCGGCAAAAAATGGAGCCCGGGGCTTAAGCACGGCCCGACGCGGGTATCAGTACAGCGTGCGGTATCACCCGCCGCTTGCTGGCAAAAGATGATTCATGATGTGCCTTGCGCGAAGTGGCTGATACCGATTGTCGCCCGATGAGTCCCCAGTCTGCCCTTGCGAGATTGTTGAATCCCTCAATTGTTTACGAGACAGACCACTAGAGGATCACCTGAAAAACCAAGTTCACGATATTCCGGTGCCGGGATAGCGGAAGCGGGCGTGCCGCAATCACTGCGGCACGCCGGTAGACATCGGGGTTGACACGCTGTGCCGGTAATGCGCTATTGTGGACAGTTGCGGGCAATTAGCTCAGTTGGTTAGAGCGCCACCTTTACACGGTGGATGTCGGGGGTTCGAGTCCCTCATTGCCCACCTTGTCGAAAATGCATTAAAAGCCGCTTCCGCCTTATGGGAGTAGGGCTGAGCGGCTTTTCTGTTTTCACTGGATATCACGCGAAATCACTGGTGTAATGTCTCGGGGCCTAAATGACGCATGTGTCGGAGCATGGTTGACGGCATGTCCTGGGGTATGGTTGACACATGCGTCGTGTCGATGTCATGCGGCTGCCGGTTTGTCTCTTGGCCCGAGCGGGTAGTCGCGTGTGATGTCAAGCGGCTGGTCTGTTTTGTTTCAATGTTTGTTCAGCAGGGTTTGGCAGTGTTTTTCCGCAGTGCCAAGGTGGTACCGGTCATGTTCAGACTTCGGCGAGCGGGCGGATGTCTCCAAGGGTGCTGGGGTCGAAGGTCAGGAGGTCGTAGTCGGTCTGGAGGTTCGCCCAGAAGTCGGGCGTGGTGCCGAGCGCCTTGCCGAGACGCCACGCCATGGGGGTGGAGATGCGGCGCTTGCCATTGACGATCTCGCCGATGGCGGTCTCGCTCACGCCGATGCTCTTGGCGAGCCGGTATCGGCTGATGCCGAGCGGCTGGAGGAACTCCTCGTCGAGGATTTCGCCGGGGGTGCTGTAGTAGTCATTTGTGGTAGTCGTCGAAGTAGACATCGGTGGCCTCCTTGTTGTCGTCGTCCCATTGGAACACGAGACGCCATTGCTGGTTGACGCGAATACTCCAGTCGCCCTTCAGGGGTTCGAGCCGGTTGCCGGGCGGCACTTTGAGGTCGTGCAGCTCGCGGGATGCCTTGAGTATCTGGAGCTTGCGCATGAGGGCGCGCTCGAGTCCCGCCGGATATTTCTTGGGGTAGCGGCCACCGTAGAGGAAGTCGTTGAGCTCCCCGTCTCTCGTTCTCACACAACGATACTAACACGGTGCGTTAGTATCGTCAAGTGGTGGCAGTGGATACCGTGACGCGACCTTAAGTATGCGTGACCCATTCCTATGACATTTTCAGGCTCAATGGGCAGTGGGACTTTTTCGTTGGATGCTTTGTGGCGGGTGCTTCCCATTGCTGGTTTCTGCCGTCCGGCGGTCGGGGCGGCGATAATCGCCAGCTTGTTGCTGCGCGATTGTGAGACGCCGTTTGCCTGCCTGCGATTTGGCGGCCGGGGTTCGAGGTCCCTCATTGCCCACCTTTTGTGTCGATTCCGTCCGCCTTCATCACTGAGTCGTAACGCTCACGTACAGTTGTGAGCAGAGTGTTTTATTCAGCAGGAGGTTGATCTGGCGATGGCGAAGAAACTTCGTGAAGGGGATGGCAAAGCCGGAATCGCACGTGCGGGCAAGCGCAAGCTGGGATACGACACCACGCAGGTGGATGCTTTCCTGGAACGCGCCCACACCTTGTATGACAGCGAAGGCATCAACCTTACGCAGCAGGACATTCAATCCGTCTCCTTTGAATTGGCCAAGGATGGATATGTCATCAGCCAAGTCGACGCGGCGCTGCACCGTCTTGAACAGGCCGTGGTCGATAAGCAGACCGCTTGGGAGATCGGCCAGCAGGGTCGTGTGGCTTGGAAGGCGCAGACGGAAAAGCTGTATCAGAAGGTCGCATCCCATGTTGAGCGCGCCCCACGGGAGCGATTCAAGCCAGGTGCTCCCAAGCAACCGTCCTATGACAAGAAACAGGTCGACCGCATTGCCGATCAGGTGGTGGACAAGGCAGCCGCAGCTCTTGGCGTCGATGGCGTAACCCAGAACGATGTCAAGGGGCTTGCCGACCTGAATGCCGACGCTGTGAACAATGTTATTTTCACACAGCGCAAGGGCAGAAATGGATACGATGAACGCCAGGTCGATTACTTCCTCAATGTCTGCGTCCAACTGCTGAGCAGGATCGAGTCCTACGCACGCATCAGCGATTATGTCGCCAACGGCGGCACTACGGCAAACCAGTCGGCGGCAAACCAGTCGGTAGACACTTCTCATAATGCCTCCGGTCAGGTGACCCCGCTTATTGCGAATGACGCACAGCGGTCCACGGTTGCCGCACCTCAGGCGGCTGCGGCCGTGACGGGGGAGTCGTTTGACGCGCTTCGTCAGGCCGAACAGAATCTGTTCCCTGCTCCCGCCACAGCACAGGCCGAGGCACAGTCAGGCGTATCTGGCTCAGCACCCTCAGTACCCTCCGCTTATACGCCGCAGACCATTAATCAGGTGTCGACCGCCTCGAACGCATCTGCTGTGCCGATTCAGGCACCTTCGTCAGCGCAGTCGGCTGTTCAATCCCCGACTGTGCAGTATCCTTCGGTTCAGCAAAATCGTCAGGCACTGCCGGTGCCGTCCCCGTCTCCTGACGCACCTGCGGCCGTCCCGGCATCTGTGCGCCATGACGCTTCTGAATCGGCGGATCAGGTTCCTCCGTCCTTCGATCCTCAGCCCAAGCCCGCTGCAACCGCTGCCGGGCCTGCTCAGCAGGCTGCCTCCCTGTCTACGAACAGGAACCTGACGGATGGCAACCCCTCGCTCGCCGCATTGGCGCACATGGCCGAGGTCTCCCAGGAGCTGCCCGCCGTGGATGCCTCTTCGTTCGCGCCGAAGATGCCCAGCCTCAATACTCCGAGCGCATTGAAACTGAACACTGAGCCCGCAGCGAATGTCGCGAACGCCGTGAATACGTTCACGCCGGCCGGACAGCCGGCGCCACAGGCGCAATCGGCTGCGGCATCACACACGACATCACCTGTGGCTCCTGCCGTGCAGCCGGCGACTCCGGCACCGCCTGCTATGCCGGTGTCCTTCGCTCCCGCCGTCAAGCCTGAGCGCAATACCGGGTCCGTTGCGGTACCGGTCGTCGCACAGCCCGCCGCACAGCCCGCCGCACAGCCCGTTCCACAGAGCGCAGCGGCTCCTGCAGCACATGATGGACCCCAGTCTTCGGTGAAACCACAATCACAAACCGGCCAGCCTGCATCCGAGCAGCCGGCCGCGGAGAAAACAGACAACCAACACGAGACGAAATTCAGCACGTTATTCCCATTGATCCCGAACTTTGACGATGATCTGGGGAACTCCATCCCCGATCTGTCATTCCCCACTCTGAACGACGACGATACTAAGAAGGAACAGTGAGCGAGGTCTCCATTCGCAGCGTTGTGCTTTTGGGATCTACGGGATCCATAGGCACGCAAGGTCTAGATGTCATTGCACGTCACCCGGAACGTTTCACCGTTACCGGTCTGGCTGCCGGCGGAGCGCATGTGGAACTGCTCGCCCGTCAGGCCGCGCAATTCCATGTTCCTGAAGTCGCGGTTTTCGACGCGTCCAAGGTCAAGGAACTTGAAGAGGCGCTGGTCCAAGCCGGTGCCAAGGGCACGCATGTGAGCGGTGGCCCGGATGCAGTCATCGCACTTGCCGCCTCAGGCGCCGATGTGGTGCTGAACGGCATCACCGGTTCCATCGGATTGGAACCATCCATCGCGGCGCTTCATGCCGGTTCCCAATTGGCATTGGCCAATAAGGAATCGGTGGTTGCAGGCGGTCATCTGCTGTTCGGCGCCCAAGTGCGCGAGGCGCAGATCAACCCGGTGGATTCCGAACATTCCGCCATCTGGCAGTCACTGCGTTCCGGGACCCATGCCGAAGTGTCCAAGCTGGTGGTCACGGCCTCCGGCGGACCATTCCGCGGCTGGAAGCGCGCCGACATGGAGCACGTCACTCCCGAACAGGCGCTGCATCACCCCACATGGAATATGGGGCCGGTGGTGACGATCAACTCCTCGACGCTGATGAACAAGGGACTTGAGGTCATTGAGGCTTCCCGTCTGTTCGACATTGCGCCCGACCGCATCGAAGTGACTGTCCATCCGCAATCCATCGTGCACTCGATGGTGGAATTCAGCGATGGCGCCACCATCGGTCAGGCCTCGCCGCCCGATATGCGTCTGCCCATCGCACTGGGCCTGTCCGCGCCTGACCGCATGGACAACGTGGCCGTGGCATGCGACTGGACGAAAGCCGCCACCTGGACGTTTGAGCCATTGGACAATGAGGCGTTCCCTGCGGTGCAGCTTGCCCGCCACTGCCTGTCCGCGTCGGAAAAGCATACGGCAGTTCTGAACGCCGCCAATGAACAGGCGGTGCACGCCTTCCTTGACCATCGCCTCCCGTACTTGGGCATTGTGGACACGGTCAAGGCAGTACTTGACGAGATGGATGTGGAACTCCGTGGTAACCCGCTGTTCAACGACGTGGAGGAAATGAACCAACTCGAGTGCGAGGCGCGCCGCCGGGCGGACGACCTGATAAACAGGCAATAGCGTACGAGGGGCTGAAAGAGCTCATAGCCTATAGCTGCATGTCTGAGGAGATACCTGTTGAACACGGAAATCCCTGTTGCCAAACCATTCCGTAAGACCGGCGACCCGGTTGAGTTGACCAGTGAGTCGCCTTTGCATCCACGACGTAAATCCCGTCGCATCATGGTCGGTCCGGTACCGGTCGGTGGGGGTGCGCCCATTTCGGTGCAGTCGATGACCAATACGCTCACGGCGAATGTGGGTGCCACCTTGCAGCAGATCGCCGAACTGACTGCGGCGGGATGCGACATCGTCCGGGTGGCGGTGCCGAGTCAGGACGATGCCGACGCATTGCCGGAAATCTGCCGGAAATCACCCATTCCGGTCATCGCCGACATCCATTTCCAGTCGAAATACGTGTTCCAGGCCATCGACGCCGGCTGCGCGGCGGTGCGTGTGAACCCCGGCAACATCCGAAAATTCGACGAAGTGGGCCCATCCATCTGCAAGGCGGCGACCGACGCCGGCATCTCGCTGCGCATCGGTGTGAACGCCGGATCGCTCGACAAGGCCCTGTACGCCAAATACGGAGGTCCGACCCCCGAGGCGTTGGTTGCCTCCGCGCTCAAGGAAGCGCACATGTTCGAGGACGTCGGTTTCCATGATTTCAAGATTTCCGTCAAACACCATGATGTGATCACGATGGTGGAGACCTATCGTCTTCTGGCATCCAAAGGTGACTGGCCGCTGCACCTCGGCGTCACCGAGGCGGGCCCCGCCTGGCAAGGCACCATCAAATCGTGTCTGGCGTTCGGCGCCTTGCTGGCCGAAGGCATAGGCGATACGATCCGTGTCTCCCTCTCTGCGCCTCCGGTCGAGGAAGTCAAGGTCGGTTGCAAACTGCTGGAATACATGGGACTGCGCCCGCGCAAGTTCGACATCATTTCCTGCCCGAGCTGCGGACGTGCCCAGGTTGATGTGATTCAGCTGGCCTCCGCGGTCACCGAAGGGCTGAAGGACATCACCGCTCCGATTCGTGTGGCCGTCATGGGCTGCATCGTCAACGGTCCAGGCGAGGCTCGTGAAGCCGACCTCGGTGTGGCATCCGGCAACGGAAAAGGACAGATTTTCATCAAGGGCAAGGTCATCAAGACCGTGCCGGAAGACCAGATCGTGGATACGTTGCTGACCATCGCCAACGACATCGCCGCACAGATGGAAGCCGAAGGCAAGGTGCCGGCCAATGCCACAGGTCCTGTGGTGGTGCCCATCCAGCATCCCGGCCACTGAGCCAAACCGTCACCATTAGTCTGTCTCGTAATTGTCTGAGTGGTATTGGCCTTCTCTGACGAGGGGCTGGCAGCGAAGCTGACTGGGGGAGAGACAGTACCCAATTATTAGTGAGACAGGCCGCTGCGTTGCCCTGCCACTAGGCTGCAGGTTTCCTTAAGTCGCCTACGGTTCGGCTCTCCCTCAGCGGAGAGCCGAAATATCGTCATCTGATTACAATGGCTTCACATGCCGCAATCGCAGGAGCATGACGAACACCGGGTGACCGTCCCATACCGGCCGTGGGGCTTGGGCCGACGCATGTCGGTGAGCCTGCCCATTTTTATCATGCTCATCGGCATCCTCGTATCGATCTCGAATATCACCACAGTGCCGTGGAACATCGAGCCCACCGGGCAATCCATGGCAGCGCTCACCGACGACACGGATGTGGTCTTCGACAATCCCCAGGGGCGGACGCTGCCGTCCAAGGGAAGTTATGAAGTCTCCGAACGACAGGTGGTGCTGAATATAGCGCGTGACGGTTCGCTCGTCCAGGAACAAGGCGAACGAAACAAGGCGAACGCCGACGGTGTGCAGGCGGTCACCGTACGCATTCGCGAGCCGAAGGACAGCGGAGGCATACATCCGGGCGTGGTGTTCATGCATGGCGCCGGTTATGGCACGGCAGACAATTCCTTCGGCGATGTCGCCTCGGACATGGCGTCGGCAGGGTTCGTGACTGCCGTGCTCGACAAGCCGGTATGGGATACGACGGACATCAATCGCGATTATCCCGCTTCCGCGCGTGCCTATGATCAGGTCGTCAAATATGTTCGCGCGATGGACAATGTGGACGACAATCAGGTCGGCATATACGCCACCTCGGAATCCACGTGGATATCTTCGTATTTGCTGGCCGATGATCCGGACATCGCATTCCAGATCCTGTTGAGTCCGATGGTGTTCTCACCGCGTCAATCACTGGGCTTCTTCATTACCCAGGATTTCACTTTGGTTGGCGCCAATGACGGATACCAGTCCATCGTGCAACGACTGTTCAGCGCGGATGCCTCACTGTTCGGCCTGACCAATCTCGATCTGCCGACGCTCAACCCCACGGCATACTCCGTACCCACGTATGTGGCATACGGTTCGAAGGACGTCATGACAGCCCAAGTGGAGGGAGTGAGGGCCATCCTCTACAACGCGCATCAGGCTGGCAACTGGAATGTCACCGTGCGCAGCTATCCAGTGGCCAACCATGTGCTTCGATTGGGGGATGAATCCGAGGAAGGCACGCCATTCGCCGATGCCTATGTCGATGATCTCATCGATTGGGCGGTTGGTACCACCAGCGGATTGAAACAGACCAGTGAGCCGGTGGCCGGTATCGACCTCTACCAATCCATCGGACTGCCCACAGGACTGAAAGCGCGGACGGCGGGAACCATATACGGCGTCATATTGCATGCCACCATGCTGATGCTGTTGCTTGCCTCGGCGATTCTTGCATGCGTAGCCATGATTCGGCAGCTGACGGTTGATGCGCGATGGCGCAGACAACGGCGTGATGCCAAACGTCAGGGGATTGCGGTTCCTCCCAAACCCCGTGTGCTGGGGTTCGCGCACGGTTTCGGCAGCGCGTTACTGAGTCTGACGCTGACGACACTCGCCGCGCTGTTGATCTTCTTCGCCGGTCTGGGACAGGTCATCATGGGAGTGGTCAAGCTGGCTTGGGGCGGCGCTCCCACGGAAACGCCAGGAGTCATGTATTGGAGCTGGCCTGTGATCCAAGTGGTCTCCATCGTGGTGCTGTGGGCATGGTCCCGCGTGTTCATGCGACTCATTGAAGTGGCATGGCACCGTGGGCTGATTCAATGGCCGCCGCGCAAGGAGGCGATGAAAGGTATCATCACCGGCACCGAACCGGTACTCGCCTCCACGCGATTCGGGCGCGTGCTGTTCTGGCTGGTCACGTTCACCATGCTGCACGTGCTGTTGTTCTTCGCCTTCTGGGGGCTGTTCATCTACTGATGCCGGCCCGGTACCCTGCTCGGCTTCGTCATGGGGGTTTCGTCATGGGGGGCTTCGCGTTGGCGCATATGCAAGCGTCGATTCGCCATTCGCTATGATGAGGGAGGCTGGCAGGTTGAGGATGGAGGCTGACGGGCATGGCGTTGTACCGGGATGAAGGCGTGATTCTGCGTACCGCCAAACTCGGTGAGGCAGATCGCATCATCACGATACTGACGCGGGGGCACGGCAAGATTCGTGCTGTTGCAAAAGGGGTGCGCCGCACCAAATCGCGATTCGGCGCGCGACTTGAACCGTTTATGCGAGCCGATCTGCTCATTGCTGAGGGACGGTCCCTTGACGTGGTATCGCAAGCTGACTCCGTGGCGGCCTATGGCACGGCCATCGTCACTGATTACGAATCGTATGAGGCGGCGAATGTCATTGTGGAAACCGTCGACAAACTCATCGGCACCGAGCATGAACGTAGGGCTGAACAGTATCAGCTGCTGATTGGCGCATTGAACGCGCTGGCCAAACATGCGCACGCGCCTCGCGCCATCAGCGGTTCCTATGTGATGCGTGCGTTGGCTCTGGCTGGGTGGGAGCCCCGGCTCAACACATGTGTGGTGTGCGGCAAGTCGGATTGTGCGTATCTGTCCATAGCCTCCGGCGGTGTGATGTGCGAGGTCGACCACACTACGGACGCCCGACGCATCCCGCCACGTGCGCTACGGGAGTTCCGGGCGCTCATCCAGGGCGATTGGACGGTGCTGGATGCGGGCCCGTTGGAGCGTGTCACGCATGAGTTGGTTGAAGATTGGGCGGAGTATTACCTTGAGCGCCCGATTCGTTCGCTGCGCTTGATAGATTCATGAGTATGGCTTTTGAGAACGTTGATTACACGTCATTGGACATTCCCGCCGCGCCATTCAGCGACCCGTCCCGCATCCCCGATTTCCCTAAGGACAAGGTGCCCCGTCATGTGGGGGTGATCATGGACGGCAATGGCCGCTGGGCCAAGCAGCGCGGCATGATCCGCACCAACGGCCATCAGGCTGCGGAGCCGGTGGTGTTCGACACCATTGCCGGTGCGATCGAGGCGGGTGTGAGGTATCTGAGCCTGTACACGTTCTCGACCGAGAACTGGAAGCGCAGTCCGCAGGAGGTGCGTTTCCTCATGGGATTCTCGCGTGAGATAATCCACCGCCGCGTGGCGCAGATGGACGATTGGGGCGTGCGCGTGCGCTGGTCCGGACGCCGCCCGAAGCTGTGGAAGTCGGTCATCGACGAGCTTGAGGTCGCGATGGAGCGCACGAAGAACAACAAGGTCATCGATGTGGTGTTCTGCATCAACTATGGCGGCCGTGCCGAAATCGCCGACGCCTGTGCGGCGATCGCACGCGAGGTGCGCGATGGCAAGATTTCCGGCGACCGTGTGACTGAGAAGATGATTGCCGACCATCTGTACAATCCGGACATTCCCGATTGCGACTTGGTGATCCGTACTTCCGGCGAACAGCGCACCTCCAACTTCCTGCCGTGGGAGGCCGCCTACGCCGAGCTCGACTTCGTGCCCGAACTCTTCCCGGACTGCGGCCGTGACGTGCTATGGCGCTCCATCGACCATTACATCCACCGCGATCGCCGATTCGGCGGTGTGAAATAGTCCTTGTTAGGCCCCCTCTGACGGGCTGAGCCGTAAAGCAAACGCCCGGTGGACTGTTTGTAGGCGAAGGCGAGACGAGAGTCGAGCCAGAAGAATGCGAGCGGCAGCTTGTCCGTAATTGCGGTCGAGCTGCCCGTGTAGCGGACTGAGGGGAGTTACCGGCACACCTCAGCCATCCTCTCTACAAACTCATCCAAAAAACGTCCCGAATCCACACCAAGTGCCACATGCACATGCGGCATGGAATGATTCACCAGCCCAACCGGGTCTCCGGTGGTCCGGCCTCGTACTCCATTGAAATCACCGGTATTGGTCTCCGCGCGCAACGCAAGATCAAAACAATCGACCAGTGAAGAATCAAGTGCAACCGCCGCCGCCAACGGATCATGCAACGGCATGCCGCCAGAGAACAGTGCGGGGTCGGCTTCCAAATTTGCCTTGATGGAAAAGTCCGCGAGATCAGCCAAGAACCGCCCGCGCTTGGTCCCCGTCGCACGCCACCGGTCGGCCGCCGATTGCGGTAGCAAACACTGGTGAGTCACATCAAGTCCCACCATTGTGATGTCTGCGCCGGAATGAAATACACGATTCGCGGCCTCAGGGTCTTGGATGATATTCGTCTCAGCTACCGCATCCCAACAATTACCGGGTTGGGTAAGCGTACCGCCCATCATCACCAGCCTGAGTTTCGATGCAATATCCGGTGCTCGAGTAATAGCCGCATCCACATCCGTCAACGGCCCGGTAGCCAGCACGGTAACGTCTCGGCCAAACTCGCGAACCTGCTCAATCAGATACTCAATCCCATCCGCAGCATCAACGGAGCACCTCCTTTTGCCCCCGCTGGCGAGAGCTGTCGGCATAGCCGACTGGGGATGGTCCACCGACTGAGAGCGGTTCACACGAGAACAAGCACCCAACGCCGGATGAGCATGAACATCCCCCGCCAAATACCCGCCAACAGAAACAACCTCATCGGGCACATCCACAGACATATCATCACCAGGCACACAAGCTCCATCAGCCAGAGCCCCGGACCCTGCCAGCCGAGTATTCCCCAGTCCATCATCCCCGTGGAACTGGGCACACCCTGCATCAGGAATAAACGCATCAGCCCAAGAAGGATGCTCAGACCCTAAAAACACTGGAATATCCGCCCGACCAAACAAATCAAGCACCGCGCAAGTATTGGCATAAGCCGTGTTCGCATCCACATTGCCATAACTGGCAATCACGCCACCCAACTCGCACTCATCCGTCGACCCCAACAAATACGCCAACGCCAACGCATCATCAACACCCGTATCTATGCTGGCAATAATGCGGTCAGGACATTGGACCATAGAATCGTCTCCTTGTTAGCGTAATCCGCTATGAATAACCTTATCGGCCGATACGCAAAAATGCGTCCTTTGGGGCTGCGGACGTTTTCTTGGAGACCGAACGGAAGGATTTTCGTATGTTCAGTCTTGAGGAACGAGAGCGTGCGGTGGAGTTGTATTTCACCACGCCGATGACGACGGCCCAGGTGGTGGAGCATCTGGGTTATCCGACCAGGCAGTGTCTGGAGCGTTGGCTGGCGATGGATTCCGGTCATGCTGGCATATGGCCAA
>NZ_JGZK01000004.1 GCF_000741695.1 Bifidobacterium reuteri DSM 23975
TGCCGTGGGCGAGACGCAAGAGCGCGTACACGTATGACTTCGAGCAACAGGTCGCGTGGCTGAGCGTGCACGCGCCGCGCAGCGCCGTGTCGGCCCTGACTCGCGTCGACTGGAAGAGCGTGGGGCCGATCTGCCGGCGCGTGGCCGACGACCTGCGCGCCGAACAGGGCGCCGGCCTGTTCGACCATCTGCGTTCCATCGGCGTGGACGAGACCAGCTACCGGAAGGGCCACAAGTACATGACCGTGGTCATCGACCACGACCGCGGGCGCGTGGTCTGGATGCACCCGGGGCACGGGGAGAAGGTCTTCGACCTGTTCTTCCAGCAGCTGACGCCGGCCCAGCGCGCATCCATCCAGGTGATCACCGGCGACGGGGCGCGGTGGATCGACGAGTGCGCGTTCCGCTGGTGCCCGCAGGCCGAACGCATCCTCGACGGGTTCCACATCGTGTCCTGGGCGACCGACGCGCTCGACAAGGTCCGAACCGCCGCATGGCGCGAGGCCAGAAAGACCGGCACGACCCGGAAAGGCGCCAAGGACCCGATCAAGGGCGCCAGATGGGCGCTGCTGAAGAACGAGGGCGACCTGACCGCCGGCCAGAAGGCCCAATTGGAGTGCGTGGCGAACACCAACGAGACCCTCTGGGAGGCGTACAAGCTCAAGGAACGCCTCAGGATGATCCTCAAGCAGACGGCGGACGAGGCCGCGCCCATGCTGCGCCAATGGGCCGCGGACGCGTTCCTGTCCGGCATCCCGGGATTCGTCCCGCTCGGCGAGAAGATCGCCAGACGCCACTTCGACATCCTCACAACCATCCGTTCCGGACTGTCCAACGCCAGGCTCGAGGCCATCAACAACAAGATCAAGACCACCATCAAGATCGGCTACGGCTACCGCAACCTCGACAACCTCATCAGCCTCGTCATGCTCAAATGCGGAGGACTTGACCTCCAACTCCCCGGACGCCAATAACCAGAAGGCCGGACCAGTGCTCCACACCCACACAAACACCCGAAGAGCCGTTTTTATCGAGTCCGTGCACCTGCAATGCGGTTTTGTTGAGCTGTTCGACTTGCGTGTACAGACCGTAATCGTCGAAGGAATCCGATCCGCTGGTCTCGTCTTTCACGTACAAGTGCACGAATTGCGTGCGCAGTCCCATCATCTGGTCGATGCCTTTGATGAGATCGTACGCCATTTTGTTACGGAAACGCAGACCTTCGCCCATATGCTTGTTCAATGCGATGGTACGCTGCCCACGCCACTTGCCTTTGCCGCTTTTCAACTCGATCTTGTAGTTCTTCTGCTCGTTTTTGCTCGATGACTGGCCACGTATCTGCACGGTGGCGTTCGGCGCGCTTTCACCAAAACCAAGCTCCCCGGAAACCGGTCCTTGTTCGTCGCCGACCTGCAGCAAACCATTGACCTTGTAGCGGTCAACGCCCATGGCCGCATAGTCATCAACGGAATACTGGTTGATTTCACTCCAGCTATGGTCGGTGCCTTCCGACGAATTACCGCGCGATACCGTCAAATACATGGTTTCGACACCGCTGTCGTCATACACCTTGTATAACGATTCGTTGTCGCGCAAGTGTGCGCCGTCGATGCTTTGTTCAGCGCTTTTCTTGACTTGCTCATGCGTCTGTGACGAATCCGATGATTGCGATTGTTCATTATCGTTGGGTGATGAAGTCGCACATCCGGCGCAGGAAAGCACCGTCAGCATTGCCGTCAATGCCGCTATTTGCTTGACAAGCGTGGTAATGGCTTTTGTGTTGCGTCGGTTCCACCATGTCATGATTTACGATTCCTCCCGATTATGACATCCGTTTCTGCAATATTCGCCTTGTCAGAAGACCGTGCATGCCCTGAGCGATGCAATGATTGGTCGACCCGCTGTTCGCCATGTTCAAGCAGTATGCCCAGTTCGGTGAAACGTCCACGTTTCGTTTGCGCCACAATCGGCTGCTGCCCCAGCACTCGGTATGGCAGATTGTCGGTGTATGAGGCGAGCCGGAATGTCGCATATATGGCGAACAGCGATGCCCCCATCAGAAAACCGAAACCGAACAGCGACGTAGTGAAGAACTGTCCGATTACTGTGAACACAACCGTCGAACCCGCAAACAATGCCGACGCCGTCAATGCACCGGAATAATCGGTAAAATACAGCAGAATCAGCATCACGGTGTTGCCGACCGCATAAAGGGCATACCCCACGCAGAGCACACGGAAATATCCGTGCATCGCATCGTTGAAACCCAAAGGAAGCGCGTTCAGCACTGTTTTTTCCAACGAAATCACGGCAGCGGTCACCAACAATTGCTTCAACGCCGTGTAATGCAATTCTCGATTGAGCACAGTCAGCATTTCATCTTCGGCAATGGTAATGTCTTTGACCGTGCCACCATCGTTGAGTAGACTGTAATACGAACGATATGTCGGATAGAAATTCACCTCCACCGACACCACAAAATTCACCGTGGTGATCAGAATCGTCAAAAATGCAAGCATGGCGGGCACATCGTAATATGGCGCGCCATAAAACAAACCCTTCACCTTGATGCCGAGCGGACCGCACCAGGTGATCACCAAATGGGCGAACAGGCCGATGGTGGTCAGCAATCCGGTCAACGCCAACGGCAGAAACTGGTCAACCCACTGCAGAAACAGCCACGGATGCTCACGACTTTGCGGAAAATACCGATGCAGCAGCAGCACATCCCACACCAGCATCACACCATAGCCAAGCACCACTGCAAACAACAGCGACTCCACAGGAGGGCAGGCCAACGCAAGCAACACGCATGACGTAACGAACGCCCCCAACACCGCAGCCACGAAAGAATACAGAATGCTTTTGTAATCCTTAATGGCCGTCAAATAGCTCATCGCATTCCAGTTGACGACCATTTCAAGAAACAGCCACAAACACAACGCGCCCTGCATCAGCGTGGCACCGGAAAACAGCAGAAACACCGTGTACAACACCGCGCCCACCACCAGCATGATGCCAGTAGACCCCCAGAACGACGGCAGAATCATCTTCTCATCGTGATCAAACAACATATCCGCCAGAAAACGGGTGACCGGCATCGACAGAAAACTCGTCAACACCAACGAGGCAAGCAGCGTGTAGGTGATCATGCATACGAGCAGATCGCGGTCGGGGCGGCCCACCTGCCACCAGCTGCTCACGATCAGCACGCCGAACTGCAGGAGTACACCCAACAGCATCGGACCAGCGCAAATCACGCCGGCATAGCCGTAGGCTCGCAGCATCGCCATCAAGCCTCTACGGTGGAACAGTTTCTTCAGTTCAAATCCAATACCGGCCATATCAGCGCTCCAATCCGAACCGATTCAATCCGAACTGATCCGCGGTATCGCTATACAGCTTGCGATAATCGTCAAGCATGCGCTCATGCCGGTAATAGGCGTTCACACGGTTACGGCCAATCTGCCCCATGGTCTCACGCAGCGTGCGACTGGAACACATGCGTTCCATGGCTCGGCTCAGGCCCTCGCGGTACATCGGGGGCACGTAGAAGCCTGCCGTGCCGAAATCGTCGCCTTCCTCGCCTTCCAAAAGCTCACGGCAGCAGCCGACGTCAGTGGTCACGCAGGGGCGTGCGGCTGCGAACGATTCCAGCACCGACAGCGGCTGGCCTTCGGAAATGCTGGTCAACACGGTGAAATCAAGCTTGCGCATGTATTCGACCACGTTCACACGGCCGGTGAACTCAAGATTGCGCACACCCAACTGTTCCACAAGCTCATAGCATTCGTCGGCATACTCCTGATCGTCAACACCGCCGAGAATATGCAAGCGCACATTGTCAACGCGAGAGGAAAGCTCATGGAACGCGTGAATCAGGGTTTTCACATCTTTGATGGGCGCCATGCGCACCACCGCGCCGATATCAACCCAACCGTCGTCGGGTTTGAAAGGAATACCGCAGAAACGTTCGTATTGAATGCCATTGGGAATCACCTGACAGGCATCGGCGGGCGCACCCATGCCAATTTGGATAAGACGGGCACGACCGAACAAGCTGGTACGGCATGAACACGGGGAGACCCGCGGACGATCCTTGACCTGCGCAGCCCGGGCGGAATCGCCACGTGCCACTGTATCAGGCAGCTCCTCTTGCCGCGCCCCCGACGTTATAGGCCTAGGTTGGAACACGCGTGCATCCGTGTGCGGACCGTCAGTCGGTCGAGACGAACCGCATCGGATTGTCGATGAAGCGGCGCAGACCGATGGCGGCCGAACCGATCAACGCCGGTTTGGACGTCACGTCGGCCATCAGCACCTTGGCGCGCACCTCGGGGTATCCAAGCACCTGGCGCCGCATCATGCCCTGCATATGCGAGGCGATCTCCGGCCCGAACTGCGACCATACGCCGCCCAGCATCACCGTATCGACGTCGCAGATGTTGATCGCCGACGCGATGGCGGAGACCATGGCCTCGATGGCCTTGTCCACCACCGCCGCGGCCTTGACGTCCCCGTCACGCCACCGTTCGATCAGCTCGTTGATCGACTCGCGCCGCGCGGCCGCCGACCCGCTGGCGATGCCTGCGGACTCCACCATCGCCCTGCGGCCGGCATAGGTCTCCAGGCACCCCCGCCGCCCACACCGGCACACCGGTCCCCGCAGCTCCACCGACACGTGGCCGAGTTCCCCGCCGAATCCATGGTCGCCGATCTCCACATGTCCGCCACGGACCACCGCGCCGCCGATGCCGACGTCCGTGGACAGGTAGATGAATGAGGCGTTGGGTTCCACGATGCCGTCGTCCTCACGGTGCATGGCGTATCCGGGAATCTGCGCGAGCGCCGCCATATTCGCCTCGTTGCCCGCAGTCGCATCCAGCCGCCGCACCACGTCGAACCGCTTGAGATCCAACTGTTCCCATCCCAGGTTGCGGGCCATGAGGAGCCTCATGTCATCCGTGACCAGACCGGGCAATGCCAGTCCGGTACCCGTCACGGTGTATCCGCGGTCAGCCAGCAGCCGTTCCTGCTCAAGTGACAGGGCGTTCAGTTCGGAGAAGATGTCGTCGGCGTCCACGTCGGACATATCCGCATCGACCCAGCGTTCCGCGACCACCGTGCCGTCCAAGTCGAGCACGATGGTGCCGTAGCCGTCCGTATTCACCTGCAGACCGATGCCGCAGTATCGGCCTCCGACGATGAGCAGCGGCGTGCTGGGGCGCCCATAGGAGGATTGTACGCTCGGCGTCCCCTCGCGCACGACGCCGTTGTCGACAAGCATGGAAACCAGCAGGGACATGGTCGCCTTGGTCAGTCCCGTCTGTTTGGCCAGTTCGGCGCGGCTCATCGGTTCGGCGGCGCGCAGCAGTGTGCTGATGACCACCGAAAGATTGTGGTTGCGTAGATCGTCCTGGTTGATTCTGCGCAGCGTAGTCATGACGTAGCTCTCCTCTATGTGTTCCGGTGCTTCATCGCCTCCGGCGTGCCTCCCACAACATTGTGAAAATGGTACACACACCAGTATAGTTCATTCGTCAAACTATTTGCGTATAATGGCGACCGTATTCGGCCAAACGCCATCAGCCCGACGTTTTTGGCGGCATGTTGCAAGGAGGCACAATGAGCAGAGTTCTGGTGGCCGGCGTGGACACGTCCACCCAGTCGACCAAGGTGCGCGTCACCGACGCCGAGACCGGCGAGATGGTCCGTTTCGGGCAGGCCAAGCACCCCGACGGCACCAGCGTGAACCCCGATGCCTGGTGGCAGGCGTTCCAGGAGGCCGCGGAACAGGCCGGCGGGCTCGACGACGTGGCCGCGCTGGCGGTCGGCGGCCAGCAACACGGCATGGTACTGCTCGACGACCATGGCCGCGTGATCCGTGACGCACTGCTGTGGAACGACACCCGTTCCGCCACGAACGCCGACGTGCTCATCGCCTGTCTGGGCGAGGCCGAGAAGGCCGCCGACGGCAGCGAGGACGACCTGTCCGACGATCCGGCGATGCGCGGCCGCCAGCGCTGGGTCAAGGCCGTCGGCTCCTCGCTGGTCGCCTCGTTGACGATCACCAAGGTGGCGTGGGTCGCCGCGAATGAACCAGAGAACGCCGCACGCATCGCCGCGATCTGCCTGCCGCACGACTGGCTGAGCTGGCGCATCGCCGGCCACGGCCCTCTGGGCGAGGACGCGACCGCCGAGGAGATGAAGGCGAACCTGGATGCGCTGTTCACCGACCGTTCCGACGCCTCCGGCACCGCGTACTTCGATGCGACCGCCAACGAATACCGCCGTGACCTGCTCGCGATGGCGCTGGGACGCGGCGAAGAGGATATCGCCGGCATCGTGCTGCCGCGCGTGCTCGGCCCGACCGAGACCGGCGACGTGGCCGATCCGGCCATCGCCGGCAAGGACGTGGAGGGCGGCTGCCCGATCGGCCCCGGCGGCGGCGACAACGCCATGGCGTCGCTGGGCCTGAGCATGGGTGTGGGCGACGTGAGCATCTCGCTGGGCACCTCGGGCGTGGCCGCGGCCATCTCCCCCGTGCCCGCCTACGACATGACCGCTTCGGTGACCGGATTCGCCGACTGCACCGGACATTGGCTGCCGCTGGCCTGCACGATCAACGGTTCGCGCATCTCCGATGCCGGACGCGCCGCACTCGGCGTGGACTACGACGAACTGGCCGAACTGGCCGCGGCCGCGGAACCGGGTGCCGGCGGCATCACGCTGGTGCCGCACTTCGACGGCGAGCGCACCCCGAACCGTCCGGACGCCACGGCGGCGCTGTACGGCATGACGTTGGCGAACACCAGGCGAGAGAACATCGCCCGCGCGTTCGTGGAGGGTCTGCTGTGCTCGCAGCGCGACTGCCTTGAACTGGTCAAGGGTCTGGGCGTGGACGTCAAGCGCATCCTGCTGATCGGCGGCGGAACCAAGTTCGCGGCCGTGCGCGCGCTGGCCCCCGCGATCCTCGGCATGGACATCGAACTGCCAGAAACCGACGAGTACGTGGCGATCGGCGCGGCCCGTCAGGCCGCCTGGGTGCTGTCCGGCGAGACCGAACCGCCGACGTGGCCGGTCAAAGTCGAGACCACACTGACCGGCGAACCAACCCCGCAGGTGTACGAGCAGTACGTGCGCTGGCGCGGTTGATGAAGTCACACGATGAGGTTGTCGGAACGACGAGGGCCAGCAGCCTCATCGCATATCACCATCAGGAAAGGAACATTGATGACTTTTCATTTCACAGTCCGTGATGATAAGCAGATTCGTGTCATCATCGACACCGACGCCGATTGCGAGGCCGACGACCCGTTCGCTATCGCTCAGGCGTTGCTGACACCGAAGTTCATGGTCAAGGCGATTTGCGCCGAGCATTTCAACGAAGCGGGCAGTATGGAACGCAGCTTCCGCACCGCGTCCACGGTTGTTCAACTGCTGAACTCCGATGTACCGGTACTCGAAGGCGCCCGCACGCCGCTGGCGGGGCTGCACCTCGCCTCTGATGAGGACCTCTCCCCCGCTTCGCGCGTGATTCTCGACGAAGCTCTGAGCACCGATACCCATCCGCTGTTCGTACTGTGCCTCGGCGCCATCACCAACGTGGCCGCCGCCATCAAGCTGCACCCGGAAATCGTCAGCCGGATGACCATCATCTGGATCGGCACGCAGCTTCCCGGCAACGATGAGGAAGCCATTCGCGAATTCAACTCCGGCAACGACGTGGAAGGCGCCAATCTGGTGCTGACCAGTGGTGCGAATCTCTGGCTGGTGCCTTATCAGGTCTACCGTACGATGAATGTGAGCATTGCCGAACTACAATGTAAGCTTGCCGATGCGGGCGCTATCGGCGAGTTCCTGTTCGACAATCTCGTGAAATACAATGACAGTGATTTCGCGTTCTGGACTTCGGGAGAAAGCTGGTCATTGGGAGATTCGCCCGCCGTCGGCTTGGCGATGAAGCATGATTGCGGCGAATTCCATTACGCGCCGGCACCATTGGTCAAGCCGGACAGCTCCACTGCTTTCATACCGTCTCGCCCAACGATACGCATCTACGACAGCATTGACAGTCGATTCATTCTCGAGGACCTCTTCGCCAAGTTGACGCTGTTCGCACGCGGTTGACGACCCGATAATATGCGGCCGCCCCAACGGTGACGCCTCCCATCGGGGCGACAAGGCTGTTCACGATCGAAATCACAACCGGAAGGCCGCCCCTTTGCGGTACAGGTTCTGCAACGCTCGGCGATTGGTGTTCCGTACCACCCGATCCCGGTACGGAACACCATAGCACCTGATAACGGTGCCCCGTACCATGCCACAGCCGAGATACCATAGCAAAACGGCGAAACCAAACCGTTATGCCGAGTCCGATTCCGCCGCGGCACGGTATGGAAGCGCAATCCAACGCTTCAAGGACTTCCGCACCCCGTCAAGAGCAGGGTAATAAGGCCGCTCGACAGTGGCATATGCCGAATCATGTGCCCGACAACGGCTCGGTGGCGAGGCATGCCTGCCCCGCCACCGAAGCGGAGATGCCGCCTTTCATCGCACATCCATGTACGACTTGCCCTCCCCGTACACCGTGGCGGCTGCGTATCGATGTACAGGTGGAGGGCAAAATGTGTGGTCATAGACGTGTATACGGCAGGTGTGGATATCAAGTCTTCGGCGCCTCCATCCCTCGATACACCTTGATACATCCTCAGAACACGACCGGTGTCACGCACAAGGCGAGGATGGCGCGCGCATCGTCGCGGGTGATGCGGCGGTAGGAGCCGCCGACGTCGCCGGCATGGTCGGCGAGCTTGTCCAGCGTGGCCGGATCGGCTGGAATGCCGACCTCGGACAGGGTGAGCGGGGCACCGACCAGACGCAGAAAGTCGACGTAGTGCTCGATGCCCTCCTCGGCCACCTCGCGCTCGGATTTGCCGGTCGAGTCCACGCCCCACACGTTCACCGCCCAGCGGGCGAAGCGTGCGGTGGCTTCGGGGCGTGAGGTGTAGACGTACTTCATCCAGTGCGGATGGACCACGGCCAGGCCGGCGCCGTGCGAGATGTCGAAGTAGGCGGAGAGCGCATGCTCGATGCCGTGCGTGACCCAATCCTCCTCCTTGCCACGCGAGATGACGCGGTTGAGCGCGAACGTGGAATCCCACATCGCGTTGCTACGGGCCTCATAACTGCGCGGATGGCGACGGCAGGCGCGCCAGGAGCGCAGGATATGCCGTTGGATGGCCTCGGCCATCTCGTCGGAGAGATTGTCGTCGCTGGGTAGCGAGAAATATTGTTCGCAGGTGTGGCAGAACATGTCCACGAATCCGTAGGTGGTCTGTTCAGCCGGCAGGGTGAGCAAATAGGTCGGGTCGAGTACCGAGAACTTCGGCGTCAGCGGGAAGGATGTGTAGCCGAGCTTGCGGTTGCGGGCCCAGTTGGTGAGCACAGCCACGCCGCCCATCTCGGAGCCGGTGACGGCGGTGGTCAGCACCACGCCGAGCGGCACAAGGTTTTCGGGGGCGGGCTTGCCGGTTTCGACGTAGTCGTACCAGAGGTCCTCGTCCTCGCCCAGGCCGGAACCCAGCGAGATGAACTTGGCGCAGTCGATGACCGAGCCGCCGCCGACAGCCAGGATCAGGTTCACCCCGTGCTCCCGAACCAGGTTCACGCCTTCGAAGACCTTGTCGAGTCGCGGGTTCGGGGTCACGCCGGAGAGTTCGATGACCTCGTTGACGGCCTCGCGCAGCGCGGCCGTCACATCGTCATAGGCACCGTTGCGCTTGATCGAGCCGCCGCCGTAGACCAGCAGCACGCGGCACCGGGGCGAGACCTGGCCTCCTCGGCCACATGCGAGACCTGACCTTCTCCGAAATAGATCTTGACGGGATTGTGGAAGATGAAGTTTCTCATATGTTCATTCCTTTCATGAACGGCTCGGTTACGCAATGGATTCGGCGAACGGCGAAATCGTCGAACCGATCATTCTGCCCAACAGACTTCTATACGCTCCGCTACCTCTTGGAATTGCTCAAGACATCCGATAGCAAGTTCGTCGTTCGGCCACGTCCCGACTTGGTCGAACGGCGAACATCCGGTTTCGGCGCGTCTTCTCTACTCAATCGGCATGGCGAACGGTGGCACAGGCATACCTTTCCCCGAACACAGTAGACCACGACCGGGCGCATTACTCCACGCATATCGGATGGATGTCGGCTTACGCCAGGGCACACGAATGACGACCTTGTCGCCTTCAACGCGCCCGGAGACGGCATGCACGGAGCCGTCCTCCCAAACAAGCTCGAATTCGCGCGGTTCGTCCCCGTCCAAGGTGTATAACGGACCACCTGCAAAGTCGATGACGAGCTCACCGTCTGTCAACACCGCGGACTTCGGCTCAGGTGATTTCGGTGCGTCATTTTTACCATAGACAAGACCGCAGGCCGCATGGAACAACCGCTCGGCGACCACACGCTTGTTCCACGGATGCAGGTCGTTCCATTCACCGGCGTCGAGCGCAACCACTGTTGCCACATCATCAACGGTCTTCGACACCTGCCATTCATGCTGCCGCACCAAGGCCCATCCACCATCCTCGACATTGTCGATTGAAAATACCGGCAACTGCACAATCAGGAACGGCAATCGTTCTTGATCCCAAGCATGTCGCCAGCAGCCGATCATCGCCGTAAGCATATGCCCATACTCATCGGCCACATCACCAGTATTGGATTCACCCTGATACCAGAGCACCGCACGGGCGCCGTACCCGGCGCAGGTCGCGGTCATGCCGTTGTACAGGCCTAATGGCTTCCACTGCAGGGAATCTTCCGTCGGACAATCCTCATCGATTTCGGCACCGATCATGTACCGCCAAGCTCCGCTCAGATCGAACGAGTCATCGCCCACATCCAGATGCATGCGCTTACCGGGAGTGAACCGGCCCGTGCCGCGTTCGCACACCAGCCGTACTTCTACATCGTTGGGGCCGGCCTTCAGCACATTCTCCGGGACAACGTAGTCACGGGAGAAATACTGGTGCTCGGACCGCCCCACTTCAACACCATTCACATAGGTGATGTCCGAATCAACCATCGCCCCCAAGTGCAGCACAGCAGGCCGTCCAACCGCATACGTCGGCAACATAACCGTACGCCGCAAGCGGATCACACCGCGGAACCCAGCTAGACGAGGATCGGCATCCGACAGGAATGCGGGCAGGTTCACGGTTCCGGTTTCCGCATCCTCATTCCATCGGTTGACTTCTCGCACACGCAGATCTTCATGCCACCGGGTGCGGGCCTCAATGCTAGACTCATTGCGCACACGGGCTTCATCATCATTCCGGTATGGTGCCAGATCAGTGAGCATCCTCGGCCATGCAGCGAGTGTCTCCTCATCCATCCATGATTCGATCGGTGAGCCGCCGAGCGTGATATTAAGCAGACCGACCGGCACACCGAACGATTCCCGAATCATACGTCCAAAAAAGTAGCCGATTCCAGTGAACTCATCAAGGGTATCCGATGCAGCGCCAACCCATTGTACCGGTTCATAGAATTCATGACGCGGCCCGTGGAAATCGAATCTGACCGGCACTTTGCAATGTCGCAGCAGCGAGTCGGCTTCACGCGTGAATTCGGACGGATAACGCCAGTGCAGAAATTCCATCTGATATTCCATATTCGACTGTCCGGCGCAAATGAACACCTCGCCCGCATAAACGTCATGGCTCAATGATTCCCGCGTCGCCGCTTCCGACGTTTCACTGACCGTCATGCGATAGGGACCACCAGCGTCCAACGGTTCGAGCGTGACCGTCCACGCGCCATCGGCGTCGACGATGGCATCGGCACGCCGTTCCGCGACCGAGACCTCGATCGTGGAACCGGGGCGGCCACCACCCCAGATCCTCACCGGCATGCCAGATTGCAGCACGCATCCTTCACCGAACAACGGATTGATATGCAATGTCGATTTCATTGTGTCCAACTCCTTGTTTCAGCCATATTCACCACACGCGGTATTCGCCCGCGAGCGCGAGGAACGCGAACGCGTAGAGGAAGTTGTCGTAGTAGCGGCGCGTGCCGGTGCGGATCGGCGTGTCCCACAGCAGGCGCACCCAGCGGATCGCATTATCGAGCGCGTCCGGCTCCTGCGAGCGCATCGCGGCGAGCGAGCCCTCGGCGGTGGCGGCGATGAAGCCGACCGGGTGCAGCACGGTCTCGTCCACCGGCGTGCCGTCGACCGCGTAGACGCAGGTGCGGTCGTGTTCGAGGAAGAAACGCTGCAGACGCGCATTCGCATCGCACAGCTCGGGCACGACGCCGTTCCACAGGCAGTCCAGCCCGATGTTGCCGGCGGTGCGGTAGGCGTCGGAATAGAAGTGCCAGTGGTCGCGCTCGTCGACATGCGGCGTGCCATCATAGTTTGAGTATTCGGGGTTCATACCGGTTTCCGGATGGCAGGCGGTGACCAGATACCGACGGCTGGCGGCAGCGGCCTCGCGCCAGAACGGGCGGTCGGCCTCGTCGGCACGCTGTGCGAACACCTCATAGAAGTGCGGCAAATGGTAGGACGGGTCGGTCCATTCGGTTTCCGGGATGAACTTGATCAGATGGTTCTCCGGATTCCACATCGGGTAGCCCTCGCCATCCTCGCCCCGGTGCACGCAGGTATGCAGGATCGAGCGGGCGTGGCGGGAGTACTCGTACACGCCCTCGCCATCGCCCCAGCGCCCGGAGGCCAGGAACAGCGCCATCGCGAAGTACTCCTCGCCGTCGGGGGCCGGGCCGTCGGCGTTCGGCACGCCGCTGAGGTCCACGGACCAGGCGAAGTAGCCCTTGTGCAAGCCCTCGGTCATGAACATGTACTTCATGACCCAGCCCCACAGCTTGTCGAACACGTCCTTGCGGTCGTACTGCACGGCGATCATCATCGCATAGCTCATGCCTTCGGTGCGCACGTCGTGGTTGCCGGTGTCCATCACGTAGCCAAGGCCCTCGTCGTTCTCCCAGTAGATCTTGTCCGGACCTTCGAACATCTCGGTCCAGTTGCGTTCCAGCCGGGCCTGGATGGCCTCGCGGCCGTACCCGTACTGTTCGAACATGCTGGTCTCCATATGACCCATGGCTCCCGCACCCATTGTTTCATCCTTTCTCATCATGGACGCAACCCATCGCCCGCGATACCATGGTGACGGTTGGCAACTCATCATGCGGCATGACGTCCCAGTACAGACCCGTCAGACCGTCCAAGATCGCTCCCGCCGCCCAAGGCATCAGACAACGCCACGTGCTGCACAGGCTTCCATCCGGGTACCTCTCGTCCAAAAACCCCTGGCAGTGACAAAACCGTTCCGACATCCAGCCGACCCGCCCATATCCGTACTCACCATCCTTGAGGTTATATGTCTGGCAGCTCCAGCCGACCGCATCGCACAAACGCGACGCGATATATGTGTCGTTCCGATATCGGAGGTAATAAACCATATCCTCGATGGCCACACTTGACATCGGATGGATATGGGCGTTACTGGTCGAAGTGACGCTGCCTCCGCAACTCGACCAGCCGACTTCGTTCAGAGGCGGTACGCCAACGGGCGAATTCCAGCAAAAACGGAAACTGCATTCATAGGCGAACGCCTCTCGCATCCGGTCAAGATACATAGCGTCTCCGGTAATGGCGTATAGGCATCCGACCGCCTTGATATATCCCAATATACCTTCGGAATCCACGGCTTTCGATGTATCCAGCGGCGCACCATAGCATTCCATATGCGCCACGTACCGGTCATGATAATGACGTTCGGATAGGAGCATCCCATCCAGATCCGAGTGGTCGCCGGTCAGCAAAGCCCAATACGCGGATGCGGCCAGACACCACACACCGCCGAACGATTCGTACTCGGCTCCTGAGCCGTCCATCTCATCGAACACGAATGGGTATTCGCCAACCGCATTGCGCCCTGCCGCCAATCGGGGAATGACGTTCCCGATGATCTTCAGCCAGTCCGAGTGATCGATTCCGCCGAACCGCCGTTCGATCTGCCACGCCCGCAACGCCGAGTACATCGTCTGCCCGACAAGGTACCCGCTGTGTCCGGGATTGGACAGTCCGTCGAACCACCAACCGCGGTTGCTCCACCGCTCATGTTCCACCGCCGTGTAGGGCAATCCGTTCGTCGGGTTGATGCAATGTTGGATGATATGCTCGATGCCGTCGAGGGCGTGACGACGCATAGCATCGTCCCCCAACCGCCAAGCCGACGCCAACATCGGTACCGCGGAGGCCATGCCGTTGGTCCAACTACTCGATCCCAACCGGCGGTACATATACGGCTTACCTTCGATGATCTCATCTCCCGGACTATGATGGTCGAAGACAAACCCCGCGTACATGTGTTCGTCCTCCAGCCACGCGTCTCTATCAACGGCGACTGCAATGTCGCGTATAGCCCGAGCGGGAGCGCCGACCTGACGCGGCGGTTCATGAAAACGACGGTATACGGTTTCCAGCACCGGTATGATAGCCCGTTCATCCCGGGCGGGAGCGTCGACGATGTCCAAGCGCATAATCGCCGCGCCTCCAGGCGCCAGTGTAATCGGCCCTTCCGCCGAGTCAGGACGTTCGCGGATATCCGTCGAGCTGACGAACAACCAGGGCGCGTTCTCATAGCCGATAGTCACGCCCACCGAGGCGTGGTCGTCGCAGGGCACGATTCCAGGCGTCGGCAACATGCAGCTGAATCCCGCATACTGGACGAAAGGCAGTTCATCACATGCCTCATGTCCGACCAACATCCCATCACCGCGGTCAACCAGATAGGGGCTGGACACCACACCGACGACACGGGAACGGGTCACGGCCAATGCACATGGATTGGACAGCCTGTCTCCTCGAATCATCCACCATGATGAGGCTGGCAGTTCGCTCCGTTCACGAAGCCGGGGAAATTTCGTCGCGGTTCGCAGCGGCGCCTCTCCACGATTACGCCCATACATGAACCCTGGCAGGAAGAACCGCGGTTCACCGTCAGCCCGAATCGGGATATCGATGCGAACGACCCCTTCGAACGCAACGGAGCCGTCATTGCGCACCGTTACCGTGCAACGCCACGGATCGGCGGGGGACCCGTTTCCTCCGTGCCAGTCGACTTCGACGGCAAGACCGCATTCATCAAGACGCACATACCGTCCCGCGCCGTCGGCTCGTCGGGCGGAACATTCCAGAGCCATTCCTACCTCATTGCATACTTCACTACTCATATCGTTCTCATATCTTCGCAAAACGTTGCCATCATGCGCCAAAACAATACTGATTATTGATATGGTCGTTTCGCGGGAAGACATCCCGCGAAACGACCATCTATCAGTCTTCCATCCCAGAAATTTCCCGGTAGTCGAAGTGGTCAAAGGTGGCCACTTCGCCGTAGCCGGAATAGTCGACCGCGGCCAGACCCACGAAGGCACCGGTGAAGAAGCCGCCGTACGTCTGGTTCACGTAGTCGTCGGAGAGGATCCTCGCGTCGAGCCTGACCGGCAATTCGGTCCAGGTCTCACCGTCGAACGAGTATTCGTAGGCGTACCACTGGGTGCGCACCTTGGCACGCAGCCATACGCGATCGACGCCCTCGGGCACCACTACGGCGTTCTCGCGCAAGAACGAGGTGTAATTGTTGCGGTCGTTCTGCGCCACCTCGATCACGCGGCACTTGCGGTCCTCGTCGTACGTGACAAACGCCCACGACCAATGCTGGTCGTTGTAGTAGTTCGTCAGACCGGCCATCGCCTGGTAGGTCTTCGGATCGAACGCCACGCAGGTCTCGGCGTCGAAATCGAACGCCTGCCAGCGGCGGGCCACCAGCGACAGGTCGAACGTGTTGCACAGCGAGCCCTGGCCGATCAGCTTCAGGCTGCCGCCGCCGACCGAGCCCATCTTCTCGTCGAACGGCACACGCAACGTGTTCCAGTCGAGACCGAGCACGTCGGCGTCGAACTCGTCGTGCTGATCGCGGCTTGCGGGCGCGACTGTCTCGATCGCGTCCTTCGGCGCCTCCACATAACGTTCGCCGCCATGACCGCCGACGATGTACGGCCAACCATCCTCAGCCCACTCGACCTTCTGGATTGAAGTCTCACGCCCCAGCGTGCACCAGCCGCGCGGGTCGGTGAACGACTCGGTCTCGTGATGCCACGGGCGGCCGCACAGCGACGCGTAGTACCATTCGCCGGACGGGGTGTCCACCAGCGCGCCGTGGCCCTGCTTCTGCAGGTAGCTGCCTGGGATGTCGAAGTTCGTGATGAACGGGTTCGTGGGCGAGGCCTCGAACGACAGCTCGTCGAGCGTGCGGGAGCGGGCCACGGATTCCTGATGAGTCCATACCGTTCCGCCCTCGGCGCAGAACAGATAGTACCAGCCGTTGATCTTATACAGATGCGGCCCCTCGACGAGCTTGACATCGTCGCCCATCCAGATCGTGCGGGCCGTCTCCGGCTTCAGCCGCATCGTCGCCGTGTCGAACTCGGTCAGCGTGATGCCGTGGAACTGATGCTTGTATTCACGATGGTCCCACGTCTGCTGCACCAGATATTTGCGGCCGTCGTCGTCGTGGAACAGGCTGGCGTCGAATCCGACGCCGTTCAGACGAAGCGGCTTCGACCACGGCCCGCGGATGTCCTCGGCGGTCGTCAGGTAGTTGACGACGTCCTTGAACGCGCCGTTGACGATATGAACATCGGAATAGACGATCCAGAACCTTCCGTCCGCATAGGACAAGTCGGGCGCCCATACGCCGCCGGACGCCGGATCGCCGCGCATGTCAAGCTGTTCGGCGCCCAAGGGGTACGGCAACGTGTTCCAATGCACCATGTCTTTGGACTCGTGCAGGCGGATGCCGGGGAACCATTCGAATGTGGAGTTCGCGATGTAATAGGTGTCTTTGACGCGGATCATCGAAGGATCCGCATGGAAGCCGGTGAGCACCGGATTGGTGATCTTCATGGTCTCACCATTCCTTGACGCCGCAGGAGGGGCAGGCGTCGTCCGTCGTCCGGACCGCGCCACACCAGACCAGCTGACGGTTGGATCCCGGATGAAGCTCGGCGAATGGCCCCACGGAACTCAGTTCCGCGCGCCGGCGCCCAACGATGTCGGTGTCGATCACGATATCGGATCCATCCGTCTCCTCATACCGTTCATCCACGATGCGCGGCACGCCCAGATCGGCCGTGCCCACGACGGCCGCCTTCTTGTCCGCAAGCTCCGTCGGGCAATCGAACAGCAGATACAGGTCATCCCCCTTGAACTCGCAACGGACGTTGACGGGCGACGCCACATGCGTGGTCCCCTGCTCCCCTTCGGGGCCTTCGGCCTCGCCGACGTAGGCGTTGTCCCAGCTGTACAGCATCTGCACGGGCTGCGGATCGTGCCCATTCGTGACCCCGGACGCGAAGATGTCGTGGACGCTTTGCAGATACTCCGCCATCGTGGACGGGTATCCGCGGTATGCGGATAGTCCCGTGGACCCGAGGGTCCCGGCGCCGTCGAGGAAGATGTTGGACGCGTATCGGTCGTCGCCACCATAGACGAATGCGTTGCCGGCCACCTCCGTGGAATGCGGGTAATGATACGGAGTGAAACGATCCAACACGCTGTTGTTTGAGATGGTGCCGCCGATCAGATTGTTGACGAACGCCGTCCCCTGAGCATAATTGTCGTATGTCATCGCCGAACAGAACGCATTGTTGTCGATCAGACACGGACCATGCGTGACCTCGATCTCCAGATCGCAGACATTGTCGTAGAACACGTTGCGGCTGATACGCACCCCTTGGGCCTGCCAGTCAAGCCACATCCCCAATGAACAGTCATGCACGCAGTTGTCCAGGATGCGGGCGTCGAGCGCCGCGTGAAGCTTGATGCCGGCCACCTCCCAGCCGAAGAACTCGCGCCGGGCACCAATGCGGTAGATATGGTTATGTTCGATGGTGCTGAACGCTCCGCCCATATGGCCGACGATCGCGTTCTGCCCGCAATCATGAATCACGTTGTCGCGCACGATATGCGAGCCGACGAATCCCTTCTTCCATCCGATACGCAGCCCCTTGAACACCGCTTCGAGCTGGTACTGGTGACCGGTCTTGCGCTCGGTCCGATACCATTCGTTGTCGCCTGTTTCCTCGCTGGTGCCCAGGCTGATGCCCGAGCATTTGACGTCATGGACGAGGTTGCGCTCGATAATCCATCCGGTGGCCCAGTTCGGTCCGATGGCGCCAACCTGATGCGAGGTGGGCGGCGCCCATTGCGTGGCGGCCTGACACAGTTCGAACCCGCTGACCGTGATGTAGTTCACGTGATGGCGTCTGGGGAAGAAACAGGACCGACGCACCGCGATTTCCACGCATTCCTCATTGGGATCGGCGCCATGGAAATTCGCGTACAGCACCGTACGGTCGTCCTCGACCCGGGCGTACCATACGCATTGGGTCATCTCGGGATCGTCGATCGCACATGCGACATCCGTGACATAGTCCTTGACATGGTCACGGTACCGCGGCGCAAAAGTATCCTCGAGCGAGGTCACCTCATACAACGCCCTGCCGTTGAGGAACACCATGCCCGGATGTTTGTCGGGGTCCTCGCCACGCGACGGCATCGCGAGCCAATCGCCGAACAGCGGCTGCCTGTACGGATTGTAATCGCCGAACATGGCGTCGTCCAACGTCACGCGCCAGACGTCATCCTTGTATCGGCTCCACCCGCAGATGATCTCGGACCCCTTGATCACGGGCTTTTCCCCGTCGGCGGCGCGGTAGACGATTCTATCGGCCTCGCAGGTCCCGCCGCGTCTCGGATCGACCCATTCCCGATACACGCCGTCATGAACGATGACGATATCGCCGGGCATCGCGACCTGCGCGGCATGCCCTATCGTCCGGAACGGATTATCCGGCCCACCCTGGGCGGTATCAGAACCTTCGGGAGAAACATGGTACTGCATTACAATTTACCCTTTCACCATTCGTCCGCACCTCCATGTGCGGATCGAAGACGTTGATTTGGACGGAGACGATGCCGGGGACACCCCTCATTATGGCGTCCCCGGCACCATACTCACTTGCCGCCCATGCCCATCATGCCGTCGACGAGCGAGCGACGTCCGATGAAGTACACCACCAAGATCGGCAGCACGGACAGGATGACCGCGGCCATCATACCGGGGATGTCGATACCGAACTGGCTCTGATACTGGTACAGGTTCAGCGTCAGCACGCGGTTGGAATCGGACTGCGTCAAGATAAGCGGGAACATGAAGTTATTCCATGCGCCCATCGCGGAGTAGATGATCACGGTCGCCAGTCCCGATTTCGACATGGGAAGGGTCAGCTGGAAGAAAATCCTCACCACCGACGCGCCGTCGACCGACATGGCCTCATACAACTCATTGGTGATCTGACGCATCGACGCCGTCAGAACGATGGTGCACATCGGAATCGAGAATGCGGCAGACGCCACAATCACGCTGATCAGGTTGTCGTACAAGCCAACGGAGCGAATCATAAAGAACAGCGGAACGATGATGGCCTGCACGGGGATCGCAATGCCCAGCAGCATGATCTGGAACACGCCATTCACGAATTTGCTTCGGCTGCGGACGATGGCGAAGGCCAACGGCGGCACCACGATCAGCACGATGGCCACAACCGAAACGGTGACGATCGCCGTGTTGATGAATGCCTGCAGGAATCCCTGATCCAACGCATTGGTGTAGTTGTCCAAGGTGAACATCGTCGGCAACGACAATGGCCCCTCTTCGGAATAATGAGGCTTGTCCTCAATCGACGCCTTGACCATGATGTACAGCGGTACGACGACCACCAGCAGCCATAGGGTTGACAAAACACCGGCAGCCCAGTTTGGACGTTCGAGCGAACGGCGCTTCGGAATTTTCACCGCGCCCGTTTCATGTTTCGTGGCCATCAGATACCCTCCAATTCGCTACGCATCTTGTCATATCCGGACACCTTCACCATCACCAGGGACAGGATGGTCGCTATCACGATCAGCACCACGGCGATGACACTCGAATAGCCATAGTTGTACGCCTTGAACGCCGTCGAATACATGTAATACGCGGTATTCTGCGTATCAGTGCCGGGACCGCCCTTGGTCAACACCAGAATCGCGTCAAATGCGGTCAAGCCGCCCACGACCTGGAACAGCAGCGAGGTAATCAGCGTGTTCCTGACTTGGGGGATGGTGATACAGAAGAACTGACGAATCCTACCGGCGCCATCGATGGAAGCGGCCTCATACAAAGTCTTCGGAATGGCACGGACAGCCCCCTGATACAGCAGTGCATGGAAGGGAGTGAACTGCCACAGGCTGACGAACACCAGCACCGCGATGGCCGAGGAGGCGTTACCGAAGATATTGCCGTCCCCGAACAGCCAACGCATCTTCGACGGCATGCCGAAGTTCGGATCGAGCATGGCGCGCCAGGCAACGGCAATGGCCGTGCCGGACAACAGATATGGAATGAAGTAGATGGCGGTATACACCGCACGATACCGCTGCCGGCCCGCCGCCCAGGCGCCAAGCAACAGTGAGAGCGGCGTTTGCGTCACGATGCCCAGAATCGTCAGCGTAAGCGTGACGCCGACGCTTTTCATGACTTTGGGATCATGAATGAACTGGGCCCAGTACTGCCCTCCAGCGAACTGGGGCGTGCCCAAGCCATTCCATTTGAAGAATGACAACCCCACCACAATAAACAGCGGCAGGATGCCGAAGATAAAGAAGAACACCGCCGCAGGCACGGCCCAGAGGCCCGAAGGCCGGGCGCCTCCGACAAAGGAGGCGCCCTTCTTTGGGCGACGAACCTGGCCCTCGGCGTTCCCCGTCTGCATCTCAGATGAGTTACGCTTTGTTGCCATGGTCTGTCCTATCGTGAAATCACTCGGTCGGCAGGGCCTTCATCTCGTCGATGAAGGTGCCCATGTCGATGGAGCCATTGAAATACTGCTGCATGCCGTCGAGCATCGGCTGAGACGACGAGGACACATGGTTCGGAGTCCAAGTGATCATGAAGTGAGGAGCATCGGTCAGCGCCTGAGACTCCCACTCGAGGAAAGCCCCGTCGGAGGCATTGTCCACGACCTTCTCCACCATCTCGCTGGCGTTGGTCGTTGCGGGCAGGTTGCCGGCCTTCAGCTGATCCTCCACGCACTTATCGGAATACAGCATCTTGAGGAACTCGACGCAGGCTTCAGGATGCTTGGTGTACTTGTTCATGCTGAAGTAGTTGCACGGGTTGCCGACGAGATCCTTGGCGTCGCCCTTCACCCCATCGATGGGCGGGAAGACCATATAGCCGAGATCATCATTGGTGAATTCAGGGGCCGCGGCCTTGTGGCCCGAATAGCCGAACGAGCCCATCAGCTCGAAGCCGGCCTTCCCCTGCTCCAGCAGAGCCGGGGCGGCGCCATCGGTGTGCTTGACCGAATCGTACGTAGTGCCGAAGTATCCCTTTTCGACCATGTCGCGGATAATCTCCAGCGCCTTCTTGCTCTTGGGCGAGCTCCACTCGTCCACGCCGCCGTCCATCATCTTCTGGACGTCGTCATTGCCCATCACCTGCTGATAGATGACCGAATACCAGTTCAGCGTCGGCCACTGGTCGCCGCCGCCCAGCGCGATCGGCGTCAGGCCTGCGGACTTCAGCTTCTCGCATGCATCGCAGAACTCGTCGAAGGTGGTCGGGGCTTCGATGCCGTTGTCAGAGAGCACCTTCTTGTTGTAGAACAACACAATGGGCTGGACTCCGCGCACCGGGATGCCGTAATACTTGCCATCGACCTTGGCGGCGTCAAGAATGGACGGCAGGAAGTTGTCCTTGAGTTCCGGATCCTTCTCCATATACTCATCAAGCGGGGCGCTCACATCGGCGCGAGCGTACTGGATCATCAAAGCATCCGCCCAATTGAAGAAAATGTCGGGAGCCGAATCGGACTTCGGGTTCGACATGACCGTCTGCAGCTTGTTCTGATAATCCGCGCTTGTCACCAGATCAAGAACAGCCTTGACATCGGCGGTCTTGTTGTATTCGTCGACCAGCGCCCGCTCCATATTCGCGGAGGAATCGCCCGAGGACATGATGTGAATCACATTCTCGTCCTTGCTGGCGGTGTCAGAACCACATGCGGCAAAGCTCAGGCACGAGACTGCAGCAATGGCCGCGGCCACGAATCTTTTCATCTTCATTGATCATTCCCTTTCATCGGTGAACTCCCGCACCGACGAATGTCGATGCGAGAAATAAACGGCACATCGTTGTTGCCCACAAACAGAAAATCGGGGTTCCGTCCTGCGGAACCACTGCACTTGACGAATCATCCTCCTTTCGAAATTTATGTCTTCTATTTACGAAGCACATAATAGCTATAGTTAAATCATTTGTCAAATAGGAAAAAGGGTCTAAAAAACGTTGATTTATCAACATTTCGTCCGCACCCCCATTCCTGTGGTGATGTAGTGGAAGAAATGGCGATTGATGGCGTCGCATTCCGCCCGCATCACGTCATATACCACTTCCACACCGTTTTCCTCAAGAATGCGAAGTCCTTTGCCGGCCACGATGGGATTCGGATCGATCGAACCGACCACGACGCGCGTTATGCCGTGCGAAAGAATTAGATCGGTGCATGCCGGCTGCGATCCGACATGGCAGCAAGGTTCGAGAGTGTCGATGACCGTGGCTCCATGCATGTCGACACCATGCTCGTCGGCATAGTCGAAGGCCATGCGTTCCGCATGCGGTCCGCGGTAGCGGTCGTGGTATCCGGCTGCGAGAATCTCGCCGTCGCGGACCACCACCGTGCCGACCAACGGATTCGGATTCACCCAACCGGCTCCCTTATGGGCCAGTTCCAGCGCCTGCGTCATGTATTTCCGATATTGAGGCATGTCATCCACGGTTCCAAGCATATTGCGTCGATTGCGGTCCCACATTTCAAAATCGCCATGAGACATTTCGTAAATGGATAGGCGCGAACCGGTCATCCGTTCCATCGCCGTACGGCGTCGCACAATAACGCCATACAATGTTGGCAGACCAGCAAAGGAACCAGTGAGAGGAAACATCACATGCAGCGCGAAATCATGACGTCCATTCCGTTTTTGAGCCAGCCGTCGGCGGAGGCGCTCAATACGCCCGAGGATCTTGCCGTCGCACAGGATCTCAAAGACACACTCGACGCGCACCGCAACGGCTGCGTCGGCATGGCCGCAAACATGATCGGCGTCTCGAAGAGCATCATTGCATTCGTGGACGAGGATTTCGGCGGTCGCATCTTCGTAATGTTCAACCCGACGATCACTGCGAAAGACGGCGCCTACGACGCCTCCGAAGGCTGCCTGTCTCTCAAAGGCGAGCGCCGCACGGTCCGCTTCCAGCGCATTGAGGTCTCGTATGCGGATCGCAAGTTCCGCGAGCGCCATGCCACGTTCACTGGTTTCACCGCGCAGATCATCCAGCACGAGATCGATCATTGCGAAGGCATTATCATTTAACGACTTTTTCAGGCATGGCACCTAGCGGCTTTTCGGGCGCTCCATCTAGCGACAGGCTTAGGAAAAATCGTTTGATGTAACAATCGTACGTAACCGCCTTACGTTACAGTTTCCGTAATGCACCGTAGGGCAGTGTCAAAGGAGATTTCATGGGTGCCATCGATATGTTCAACGATTTCGTCAAACTCATTGAAAGCGAGTCCCTGCCCGTCGAAGCCGTTGCGATTGCGGATGGCGACGCCATTATCGCGGAACGTCATTTCGTTCCCGACCAGGATCGCAATATTTATTCCCATACGAAAAGTTATGTTTCGACGGCTATTGGCATTGCGATTGAAGATGGCTTGCTGTCGCTCGATTCGCGATTGGTCGACTCGTTCCCCGAGTATGTTCCCTCCGATGCGCAACTGGAGTTGGGCCAGATCACGCTGAGGCACTTGCTGACTATGTCGAGCGGTTTCAATCATGCGTATTTGATGAACCCTGACCGGCGCAGTGGTGTTGGTGCGCCTGATTATTTACGGTACATGTTCTCTCGCAGGGTTGAGGTGGAGCCCGGCAGCACGTTCTGCTATTCGTCTGCGGATTCTGATTTGGCGGGCCGCATGTTGGAGCAGGCTGCCGGCATGCGTCTTGGCGAGTATTTGTATGGCACGATTTTTTCCAAGTTGGATCAGGGTTGGCCTGTTTGGGAATGTGATCCGCAAGGTCATCCGATTGCAGGCGGCGGGATCTACATGTCGCTTGCGAATATGTTGAAACTTGGCCAGGTCTATTTGAATGATGGCACTTGGCATGGCACGCGCATTGTCAGCGAATCGTGGGTCAAGCAGGCTTCCGGTAAGCAGATCGACACTCCGTATAGCAATATTTGGACGTGCGGTTATGGCTATCAGTTCTGGATGTCGCCTTATGAGGGGGCATATCGTGCGGATGGTGCGTACGGTCAGATTACTACGGTTTTGCCGAAGCAGGGTTTGGTTGTTGCGATTCAATGCCCGGAATCTGGTGATTTCGACAATATCGTTCGTCCTGCTTTGCATGAGCATCTGCTACTTCCGCTTACTGCCTGAGCGCACGACTTTCGCCCATACCGTCGTGTAGATGGGGTATGGGATAATTATGCACGGTATTGTGCGTGGGTTGCGTTCCGGAATCCTTGATTGAGTTTCCGTTGACCGCTCATGCAACACGCTGGAATTCCAACGTTTCTTAAGGATGGAACACAACATTGGCTGAATTCATTTACCAGATGATCAAGGCCCGCAAGGCTTACGGCGACCGTGTGATTCTCGATGACGTGACTTTGAGCTTCCTGCCAGGCGCGAAGATTGGCGTTGTTGGCCCGAACGGCATGGGTAAGTCCACGCTGCTGAAGATCATGGCCGGACTCGACACCGTGTCTAATGGCGAGGCTTCTTTGACTCCGGGTTATACCGTCGGCATTCTGCAGCAGGAACCACCGCTGGATGACACCAAGACTGTTGGCGAGAACATCAAGATGGCGTTCGGCGAGATCGCTGAAAAGGTGGCTCGTTTCAATCAGATTGGCGAAGAGATGGCCAATCCGGATGCCGATTTCGATGCTTTGATGGATGAGATGGGCAAGCTGCAGAACGATATCGATGCTGCAAACGGTTGGGATCTTGATTCTCAGCTTGAGCAGGCTATGGATGCTTTGCAGTGCCCGGATCCGGATACTCCGGTAACGGTATGCTCCGGTGGTGAACGCCGTCGTGTGGCATTGTGCAAGCTGCTGCTGGAGGCTCCTGATCTGCTGCTGCTCGACGAGCCTACCAACCATCTTGACGCCGAGTCGATTCTGTGGTTGGAGCAGTTCCTGCACCAGTACAAGGGTGCCGTCATCGCCGTTACCCACGATCGTTACTTCATGGATAACGTGGCCGAGTGGATCTGCGAGGTCGACCGCGGCCACCTGTACCCGTACAAGGGCAACTACTCCACGTATCTGGAGACCAAGGCCAAGCGTATGGAGATCCAGGGCGCCAAGGACGCCAAGCTCGCCAAGCGCCTCAAGGACGAGCTCGACTGGGTTCGCTCCTCCCCCAAGGCCCGTCAGGCCAAGAACAAGGCCCGTCTTGAGCGTTACGACCAGATGGAGCAGGAGGCACGCAACAACAAGAAGCTGGACTTCTCCGAAATCCAGATTCCGGCAGGCCCACGTCTGGGTTCGCTGGTGCTCGAGGCCAAGCACATCCACAAGGCGTTCGGCGAGCGCGTGCTCATCGACGACCTCAGCTTCACGCTGCCGCGCAACGGCATCGTCGGCGTGATCGGCCCGAACGGCGTGGGCAAGTCCACGCTGTTCAAGACCATCGTCGGTCTGGAACAGCTCACCAGCGGCGAGCTGAAGATCGGCGACACCGTCAAGATCAGCTACGTCGATCAGAACCGTGAAGGCCTCGACCCGAACAAGAACCTGTGGGAGGCGGTCTCCGGCGGTCTTGACTTCATCGAGGTGGCCGGCGTGGAGGTCCCGACCCGCGCCTATGTGGCGAGCTTCGGTTTCAAGGGCTCCGACCAGCAGAAGCTCACCGGTGTGCTTTCCGGTGGCGAGCGCAACCGTCTGAACCTGGCATTGACCCTGAAGCAGGGCGGCAACCTGCTGCTCCTTGACGAGCCCACCAACGATCTGGACGTCGAGACGCTGGAAAGCCTCGAGAACGCACTGCTCGGCTTCCCGGGCTGCGCCGTGGTCATCTCCCACGACCGTTGGTTCCTCGACCGTGTCGCCACGCACATCCTCGCGTGGGAGGGCGATGACGAGAACCCGGCGAAGTGGTACTGGTTCGAAGGCAACTTCCAGGCGTATCAGGAGAACCGCATCGCTCGCCTCGGCGAGGACGCGGCCCGCCCGCACCGTCTGCACAAGAAGCTCGTGCGCGGCTGATTCAACTGCGCTTGTCTTCATCATCAGGCCGTCATCGCTCTGCGTTGGCGGCCTTTGTCATTGCCGGCCACCCCACCGGTGTCGACACCGACTCCGGCCCCCATTTATGGGCATATCCATATTCATGGCCATATTGTGGCCTGCGACCATACCTCACCGAACGTTTACTTTCCTCATAGGCTTTTTACATTCCCCTGCACACTCTCTTAACTCTCAATCGGTAGACTGCCTACCAGTATTGAACAATCGTCGTATGAATCGAGGCGCCCATGACTCAGACAAACACCGTTACCCCATTGAATCATTTGGTGAAGGTGCTGAGACTTGGAGAGCCATCCACCTACCGCAACCACACATACATCAACGGCGAAAGCATGTACTTCCCCACCGGCCGAGTCTATGGCGGTCAGGTCATCGCCCAATCGGTCATCGCCGCATCCAAAACCGTCTCGGCCTCCCGACTGCCGAACTCAATCCATGGTTATTTCATCACCGCAGGAGACATCCGTCAGGATCTGCTGTTCGATGTGGAGAACCTACGCGACGGCCGCTCCTTCTCCGCCCGCCGCGTCAATGTCACGCAGGCGGAAGGGTCAATTCTCACCGCCATTGCATCCTTCCAGGAAACCGGTCAGGAGGGTGTGGAATTCTCCGATCCGATGCCGGATGATCTGCCTGATCCGGAATCGCTGACCTCAGCCAAGGAGCTGATGCAGCCATTTGCCGAAAAGTCCCCATTCGCCAGCTATTATGCGGAAAAATCACCATTCGACATCCGTCACATCACTCCCACGGTGATGCTTCAGGCCGACAAGAAATCCGCCGCGCATGATTCCGGCAAGCAAATGGTGTGGATGAAAGTCGATGGGCATGTCGATGTACCGCAGGTGATGCATCGCGCGCTGCTGGCCATCGGCTGCGACCAGCTCATGATGGAACCGGTGCTTCGTCGCGCCGGTCTGTCGATCTCCACGCCGGGCATTTCCTATGCCTCTATCGATCATTCGATGTGGTGGTATCGCGATCTCGACATCAATGAGTGGCATTTGTATGTGCAGGATACGCCCATTGCGGCTCACGGGCGCGGGCTCGGCAATGCCAAGGTGTATTCGCAGAGCGGAGACCTGGTCGCCGTGATTGCACAGGAGGCCATGGTCCGCGTACCGCGGCAATAAGAGGCGACACCGTACAACAGCTGGAGTGACAAGGTCCGCCGGGAACGCTACTGCTCCCGATAGGCCTTGGCCACCTCTTGACGACGTTTCGCCTCTGCGAGTTTGGGATTCTCGGGCCCCTCATTCGGTGGCAATTGGCATAGCCATTCGCCTATGATGCCGATGATCATGTCGGCGACGCAGACCACCGCCGTCACCGCACACTGGATGATGGCGTCATGGTAGAACGGCGCTTCGATGTGACTGACGCTCATCAGGATTTGTCCCACATACCATCCGGCGAGAGCGGCGCCGGCGAGGCCGAGCGCCTTGGCCAGCACCAGGGTATTCACCGCGACGGTAGGATTGATGAAGCTGTGCGGGCGCTTCTTGGGATCGGTGTTCGCGTATTTGTGCACCTGGAGCGCCAGAACCAGCACAATCAATCCCAACACGGCCAGCAATCCGGCCACCACCCAAGGCGTGCCAATCAGGGAAAGACCTGATTGTTCGCCATATAAGGCCAGTCCCATTCCGGCGAGCAACCCCAGAACGGCGCCAATCACATACTGCCACCATGGCGTTCGGCGTACCTTCACGCGCCACCTCCTTAGCTCAAATACCACAATCACTCATATATTGCCATCAACCGCATTACCGCCACGCGCCCAGCCGCAATCCCCGCATCCCTACACCCCCTGTTTCGCAAGGCCACCGGCCCCGGCGAGGTGCCGCAGCCGCAGGCTGACGAATAGGTGTGTAGTGCGGAGGGCCGCATAAGCAGCACAGCGGCAACCATTACTCGGCCGCCATGATCCAATGGTCGGACAACATGCCCACCTGTCCGGCATCCGGTGCCATGGCCAGCAGGAACGATACCGGTTCGGCGCCCAATGTGGCTTCGGGATCCATGTCCATCCACGGTGCCAGCACCGAAGCATGGGTTCTGGCGGAGGGCAAGGGCACACGGCAGTCTGGAACATCCGAGGCGACACCCTCCATATCAATCAGATCCAGATCGACGCTCCCCTCGTGCAGGGCTTCGACGCTGCCCAGCGCCGTGATCAGGTCGGCGGCGGGCAGCTTGGTCTCCACTTGGATGACCGCGCTCAGCGCATCCGGCCCATCGAAATGCGACACGTGATACAGCGGGGAGATGCCCTGCACCTGGTTGCCGGGGATGCTGTCGATGGACACAATCGCCTCACGGAACTGGTGTTCGGCATCCTGTGACGTGGAATCCAACGAAATGACCGCCTTACGGGAGACAGGCGTGGGCTCCGCCGAAGCCAGCGAGGGCTTTGCCGCCGTCTTGGCCGGCGAAGAACCGTTGCCCGGACGCACCGTATCAGCACCAGCCTCGACGCCGGCGGCATGACCGCCCAGCATCCAATCCTCCGATGCGAGACGTACGGCATCCCGGTCAGGAGCCGCGGCCAGAAGATCACGGACCAGCCCTTCATGTGCGCCGGCAAGGCGCGCAGATGGGTTCAGCGCCACCCAAGGCGCCAACACGAAGGCGCGCTGCCATGCGCGTGGATGGGGCAGCGACAGATCGGGATCGGCGTTGCACACGCCGTCGAAATCGATGATGTCGAGATCCAGAGGGCGTGAATCCCAATGCTGTTCGCGATTGCGTCCATGCGCACGCTCGATGTCCTGCAACTCATCCAACAGGTCATGTGCGCCCATTGTGGTCTCCAATTCCACGACAGCGTTGAGAAAGTCAGGGGCGCCGTCCGCCATGCCCCATGCGGCGGTACGATACAACGGCGATATGCCGGTCACCTGTGTGCCGGCGAGTCCGTCGATCTCGCGCACTGCCGCACGCAAGGTGGATTCCACATTGCCGAGGTTGCCGCCCAATGCCACTACGGCATGATGGACGGCGACGTCGCGTCTGCTGACCGGGGATGATACGCCTGCATCGACACTCGGTTCAGGCCCGGCGTCGGATCGCAGCCCGATTGGAGCGGACTCGGTCGCCGACACCGGCACGGCACGGCCATGCTCATTCCGCACACGTGTGATGGATACCGATACATCCTGGAACGCCACGACAATGGGCGCATGCGGCTTGTGCACGGTGATGTCGATGGCCCGTACGGCCGGCGCGTCGGCAAGAACACGGTCAGCGATACGTTGTGCCAGACGTTCGATCAGATCCACATGTTCGCCTTCGATGACCGCGACAATGTCTTTGGCGACACGTCCGTAGTCGATGGTGTCCTGCAGATCATCGGATGCACCGGCCCCAGCGAGGTCGAGGTGCAAGGTGGCGTCCACGATGAAGGTCTGTGGGCGTTCGTGCTCGAAGGGGAGCACGCCGTGAGTGCCATTGGCGTGTACGCCGGTAAGGGTGATGGTGTCCATTGGAGGTCTTTCGTTGTGATGTGATTGACTCCCCTCAGTCAGCGTCGCTGACAGCTCCCCTCAGAGAGGGGAGCCAGAGGAGGAACGAACCTTGCACACGGCAACCTCTCGGAGGGGAACCGAGAGCGTGCACGTCACTCTTCAGAGGAGTCGGAAGGACTGATAGCTTATAGGTATTGGCGCCAGGTGTTGCCTGCTATGACGGCGGCACGGCTTTTCGCCACGTCATGGACGCGCACGGCCCATGCACCATGTTCCGCGCTCAATGCCGAAAGGGCGGCGGTTACATCGTCACGCTGTTCCATGGAAGGCTCGCTGATGCCGGCATCGGCGAGCATGGCGGAAATGAAGCGCTTGCGTGACTGGCCGATAAGCACCGGATATCCCGCGGCACGGAACAGTTTCAATCCGGTCAGTAGCGGCAGGTTATGTTCGATGCCCGGCTTGGAGAATCCCAGACCCGGATCGATGATGATGCGTTCAGGCTTGACTCCGGCATCCAGCACGGCATCGACCTGACGCATCAGCTCGTCATGCACGTCGATGAGCACACCGTGCTCGTACACGGACGTATCCTGATCGGGATTGGCGCCTTTGGAACCGGCGAGCCAACCACGCCAGTGCTGCACGATGTAGAGGCAGTCATGGTCGGCCACCACATGCGGCAGTTCGGCATCCAATGTGCCGCCTGAGACGTCATTGATGATCTGCGCCCCGCCTTCCAGCGCCGCAGCCGCCACCGATGCGCGCGTGGTGTCGATGGACAGCACGGCGCCAGCGGGAATCAATGCGCTGACGGCACCGGTGATACGACGATGCTCGTCCTCTTCGCTGACTCGTTTGGCTCCTGGACGGGTGGATTCGGCCCCGATGTCGATGATGTCGGCACCGGCCGCCATCATGTCACGACCGTGCTGGGCGGCCTTGTCGGGGTCGAGCCAGAGGCCCCCGTCCGAGAAAGAATCCTCGGTGATATTGAGCACGCCCATCACCATGGTGCATGGTGCGTCATGCAATGCCTGTAGATCAGTCATATGTCCCCCTCTATGTGACGAACCAATCATATACAAGACTTATTTATCCAATTATGTATCCGGTTATTTATCCAATTATGTATCCGGTTATTTATCCAGGATGAGGCTCATGGCTTCTGCACGGGTGGCGGGATTGCGCAGCAATCCGCGCACCGCGGAAGTCACCGTGCGAGCGGAGGATTTCTTGATGCCGCGCATAGACATGCACAGATGCTCGCATTCGGTGACCACGATCACGCCACGTGCACCGGCATACTCCACCAAGGCGTCTGCGATCTGCTGGGTGAGACGCTCCTGCACCTGTGGACGACGGGCGTACACTTCGACCAGACGCGCCAGCTTGCTGAGTCCCATGACGCCGTCTTTGGCTGGAATGTAACCCACGTGGGCCACGCCGTGGAATGGCAGCAGATGATGCTCGCATACGGAATACAGTTCGATGTCTTTGACCAGCACCAGTTCGTCAGTGTCCACGTCGAAATGCTTTTCCAGCACATCGGCCGGCGAAGCACCCAAGCCGGAGAACAGTTCGCGTCCGGCACGGGCTATGCGATCCGGCGTTTCGCGAAGACCTTCACGGTCAGGATCCTCGCCAATGGATTTCAGGAACAGGCGGACAGCCTCGCGCACGCCTTCCTCATCATATTGGGCGACGCGATCGGCACCTGTCGATTCCTCGGTCATTTCCTCTCCATCCCATTCATCGTAATGGACAACACCAATGAATAAGCCCACAGCCTATCGTGCAAGACAGATAAGACTGCGGGCTTTTCATGGAATACGTCAAGTCAGCAGACCAAGGCTCACTGCTCTTCGGGCTTCAAGCCGACCGAACGCTTCAGGCTTTCCGGAATCTCCACCGGAGGCTTGTCGGAATCCGGGCGGCGATCGTTGGACAGCCACACCTGACGTTCCGGAGCCTTCTTGATCGGGGCGAAGATCTGAGCCAGTTCCTTCTCGTTGAGCGTCTCCTTGACCAGCAGTTGGCGAACCAGCTCATCGAGGATGTCACGGTTGTCGTTGATGATGTTCCACGCTTCGGTGTGCGCGGTCTCCACCAGCTTCAGCACCTCGTCGTCAATCACCTCGGCGGTGCGATCGGAGTACTTGCGCGGCGACAGGCCATCCATCACCGTCGTCTGGTCGTCGTCATCGGCCCACTTGATGGCGCCAAGCTTATCGGAGAAGCCGTATTCGACCACCATGGTGCGGGCGATCTTCGTGGCTTTCTCGATGTCGTTGGAGGCGCCGGTGGTGGGATCATGGAAGACGATCTCCTCAGCGGTACGACCGCCCATCGCGTACGCCATCTGGTCAAGCAGCTGGTTGCGCGACTGCGAATAGCGGTCTGATGTAGGCATCACGGCGGTGTAGCCGAGTGCACGGCCGCGCGGGAGAATGGTCACCTTGGTCACCGGGTCGGTGTTGCGCAGCGCGGCGGCAACCAGCGCATGACCGCCCTCATGGTATGCGGTGTTGCGCAGCTCCTCGAGGGCCATGCCCTTGGACTTGCGACGCGGGCCGGCCTGCACGCGGTCGATGGCCTCATCGATGGCTCGGTTGTCAATGAGCTGGGCGCCGGCCCGGGCGCACAGCAGCGCGGCCTCGTTGAGCACGTTGGCCAGATCGGCACCGGTGAAGCCGGGCGTACGAACGGCCACCATATGCAGATCCACGTCCGGCACGAACGGCTTGCCCTTGGCATGAACCTTGAGAATCGCCTCACGGCCTTCGAGGTCGGGAGCTGCCACTCCCACCTGACGGTCGAATCGGCCAGGACGCAGCAGAGCCGGGTCAAGTACATCGGGACGGTTGGTGGCGGCGATGATGATCAGGTTGGTGTCGTTGTCGAAACCATCCATCTCCACCAGCAGCTGGTTCAATGTCTGTTCTCGCTCGTCATGACCGCCACCCATGCCGGAGCCACGCTTGCGGCCCACAGCGTCGATCTCATCGATGAAGATGATGGCGGGGGCGTTCTTCTTGGCCTCATCGAACAGGTCACGCACGCGGGATGCACCCAGACCGACGAACATCTCGACGAAGTCGGAACCCGCCATGGAGTAGAACGGAACGCCGGCCTCGCCGGCGATGGCGCGGGCGAGCAGGGTCTTACCGGTTCCAGGAGGGCCGTACAGCAGCACACCGCGCGGGATGCGCGCGCCCAATGCCTTGTACTTGGAGGGATCCTTCAGGAAGTCCTTGATCTCCTCGACTTCGGCGAGCGCCTCATCCTCACCGGCCACGTCGGAGAACTTCGTGGTGGGCGTCTGGCCTTCGAGCAGCTTGCCGTTGTTCTTCTTGCCGCCCATGCCGAGCATGCCGCCGGCACCGCCCATGCGGCTCATCAGCCACCAGAACAACGCGAAGAAGATGATGAACGGCAGGATGGAGGTCACCAGATAGCTGAGCATGCTGGTCTGCTCGATGTTGGAGGTCCAGCCCTTCTCGAGGTCGCCGTCCTCCACGGCCTTGGCCACCTGCGCACCTTGGGCGAAGGTGTAGTAGAACTGCACGTCCTTGCCGTAGTTGGTGACCTTGCCGGTGTCCGGGTTCTTCTTGGAGAAGTCGTCCTTCAGCTCCAGGCGCACCACTTGCTTGTTATCGGTGATCTCGGCGTAGGTGGCTTTGCCCTGCTTGATCAGTGCAAAACCATCCTTGGTGTCGATGGTCTTGGTGGCACCGGTGGTGAACATCTGGAACATCAGCACGGCCATGACCACGAGCACGGCACCCCACAGCCACGGCGACTGCCAGACCGGCCGGTTCTCGTTGCCGTTGCCGTTGCCGTTCTTGCCGCGACCGTCGTTGCCGTTGCCCCGGTTGAACGGGTTGGTGAACGGATTGCCGTTATTGCGGTTGTTATTGGGGTTGTTCCCGTTGCCCTGACCAGGCCCCTGGGGGAAAGTCATGCTTGTTCTCCTTGGTACACGGACGGCTTCAGCACCGCAATCGATTCGAGATTGCGGTAACGTTCGTCGTAATCGAGGCCGAAGCCCACAACAAACTCATCCGGGATTTCGTAACCCGGGTACTTCACTTCCACATCCACCTCGCGGCGGGATGGCTTGTTCAGCAGTGCAAACACCTCCACCGATGCGGCACCACGACGCTTGAGCTCATCGACCAACCACGCGAGTGTACGTCCGGAATCGATAATATCCTCCACGATAAGGATGTGCCGTCCGCGAACATCAGCGGACAGATCCTGCCGAACCGTCACTGTGCCGGTGGATTCAGTACCGGAACCATAACTGGACAGGCTCATGAAGTCGATCTGCACCGGGATGCTCAACGCTTCGGTGAACTCCACCAGCGTATTGACGGCCCCCTTCAACACCGCGACCACCAAAGGGTTCTTGTCGCGGTAGTCCTGGCTCACCTGTGCGGCCATCTCATGAATCTTGGCGTCGATCTGCGCTCTGCTGACCAGCTCGTGGTCAATCTCTTCCTTAACATCAGCGATTCGCATGCGCTCTATCTTGGCACACGCGAATGACGTGTTTCTTGCGGTTCGCTGAATATCCACTGGGAAGACATACAGCTTTCTGTCCATGCCAATCGACGATCAGACGATCGATGGCCTCAATGTGCGCGGCGCTGGCAGCTATCCGCGCCTCGCTCAGCGCGTGTGCCACCACGCGCAGGCGAATCGAAGGCGGTTCTTCCGCCAACAGCCTGGCATCGATGGTCACCGTGGCGCCAGCCCCCTGCTGCGCACGCGGGTCAAGGGCAACGGCATCGGGCGCAGCGGCATCACAGGAAGAGCGGGAATCGGGAGCGACGTGCACCGCCTGCGCCTCGACCGCAGCTGACTGCCGATCGAGATACTCCTTGTCATACCGAATCAGGCGCGCATTGGCGGACAGGTGGCGCGCCACATCCACCCCGGCGAGCTGCCGCAGCAGCGGCATCAGGTCATGGCGGATGCGAGAACGCAGCGGATAGCCGCCCGGCAACGGGCCATCCATCTGCTCACCATTGGTGGGGTCGTCCCAATAGTCGAGCGACAGATCCTCGCAGATGCCGGTTGTATCGGCTCGTGTGACATCCAGCAGCGGCCGCAGGAACCGGACGTCCTGACGCATAGTGACGGGCGGCATGCCTGCCACCATGTCGATGCCGTGGCCGCGCAGCAATCCGATCAGCACAGTTTCGGCCTGATCATCCATCGTATGGGCCAGCAGCACGCAGGCCGCGCCCCATTCGCGCGCGGCATCGCACAACGCCTGATAGCGTGCGGTGCGAGCGGCGGACTCCAGTCCCTCGCCCTGATCATGGACCTCGACCGCACGAACCAGAACCGGTTCCAGACTGAGCTTGTGGCACCGTCGCGCGGTCTGGTCGGCGACTGTATCCGAACCGTCTTGCAACTGATGATCGATGATGACCGCCCCGCAGCGCAATCCCAGCGAGGCACATACGATATGGCTTACCGCAGCCAGCGCCATAGAGTCGCGACCACCGGAGCATGCGACCAACACCAGCGGCGCATCAGCAGCAGGCTCATGCTCGCCATGGCGCAGGAATTCCGGCGATTGACGTTCAATCCCCGCCTGAGCGAGCGCCAGACGAACCCCACCCACGGCAGTGCGCAGTCGTGCCGAATACACCATATGAATCCTTATCCGATCCTGCGTTTACAGCCTTGCCAGTCCGGTGACGAACACGTCGACGGCATTGCGCGCAGCCTCAAAATCATCCGGGTTGTTGACCACCACGGCGAATGCCAGCACTCCCCCATCGAGGCGCGAGACATTGCCCGCCATGGAGGTCACATGGGCGAGGCTTCCGGTCTTGGCGCGAATCAGGCCGGCCACCTTCTCGTCGGTATATCGGTAGGCGGCCGTGCCGGTCAGGCCGATGACCGACAGGCCTTCGGCAGCGGCCGCTCCCACACCTTCATGCAGATTGCGTTGCTGGACGGCAACCAACATGTGCGCAGTGAGACGGGAACCATCCGAGAGTCCCGAGCAATCGGCCATGGTCAGTCCTGCGGCATCGATGCCGAGCTTCTCCAGCGCCGAACGCACCGCCTGAACGCCCCCTTCCGGACTGTTCCTGGCACCTGAGGCAAGCGCTGTCAGCCGTCCGAACTCCTCGGCGAGCGTATTATCGGAATGCCTCAGCGTATAGGCCAGGATCTCGCCAAGGGTCGCCGAACTGACCGAGGCGATAGGGCTCACGCCTTCCGGAGCCGCGGAGGCGGAGGGGTCGCCGGTTACCGTGATGCCATTGTCCGCAAGCAGCCTGGCGAACCGTGTGACCGTATCCTGTACGGTATGCTGCGAGAGCTCTGGATATCCCGTCGAATCATCGGGGTCCGCAGGCGCGGGGAAGCCGTCGCCGTATTGGCGGCCGCCGTCGATGGCCATCGAAGAGACCGGCGTGTAATACATGGTGTAATCGGCCTGCACCGAATCGCCTGAAGCCAATCCTTGCGGTATGCGGCTGTCGCCGAACAGCGTGTCATCGTAATGCAGGCTCACGCTTCCTATGCCCCGTTGGGCGAGTGCGGCGGCGGTCGCCTGGGCCAATGTGGCCAGGCCTGCGCGTCCGTTGATGTGGTCGGGGTCTGATTGTCCTGCGGAAAGCAGCATGTCACCGTTGCCTTTGAGCGTGACCACCGTATCGCCGGAGTCTTCGGAGATGTATGTCTGGGTGTCGAGCGTCGAGGCCATGTCCAACGTGGATGATGCAGCCAAGGCGGTGAGCGTCTTCAATGTGGATGCCGGTTCCCGGGGAGTGGACGCCGCATGCTCGGCTGCGGTATGGCCTTGCGCGTCTTGGATGATCACCGAGACATCATGTCCCACGCCATCGGCCGAAAGCAGGTCAGTGACCAAGCGCTGCGCCTGTGCACTGTCGATGGACCTGCCGAGATCGGCCGAGGCGACCAGACCGTCACCCGTCTTGGCCGCGACCGTCTGCGGGAAGGTTACTGCGGAGACAGGCTTCGCCGTGAGTATGCCCGGAACCATGTCCTCGACGTCCGCGATGCAATATGCGGTGAACAAGACGACAGTGACGATGGACGAGATCGTCACGGTGATGCGACGGCCCATACAGCCGCGGCCATGCGACCCGTCTCCGTCCACGCCTGTTCTGCTCATTGATGTCCTCCGATGTGTCGTTCCGTGGATCGCATGACAGCGAACCTCCCGGACTTCAAGATTCAGCCCTTATGGGTGATGGGCTTCCACTGCGCCTTGGCGAAGATGGCCTGGAAGGAGATGGGCACGTAGCTGAGCATGTAGATCGGGAAGCTCAGCACATATGCCAGCAGCTCCTTGTTGGAGGCGCCGATCTGGTCACGTTCCACGATGATGGTCAGCGCGGCCAACGCCATCAGACCGAGCACCGAAGTCACGATGCCGCTTGACCAGCCGATCAGAGACTGCAATTGGCTGGCCCAGGAGACAAAGCCGAAGGCCGCGAACAACGCGCCCATCAATATGCGAATCACACCGAGCACAGTGAACGGGCACAGCATCAGCGTGAAGTCGATGCAGGAGAAATCACGCTCACGAACCGCGCGTTTGAGCAGGGCGGGCCCGTAATAGCGAAAGACCTGAAGGAATCCCTTGCTCCAGCGCAGGCGCTGACGCCAGCTTTGCGCGAACGTGACCGGCTGCTCATCGTACAGGATCGCATTGCCGCAGTAACCGATGCGGTCGCCGTGCAGAATCGAATCCATCGTGAATTCGAGGTCTTCGGTGAGCAGATGGAATTTCCAGCCTTTGTTCCGCTTCATGACATCGCGGGAGAACATGAAACCAGTGCCGCCCACATGGCAGGAGGACCCCAGGATCATGCGGGAATTGGACAGGAACCTCGATTCGCGGATGAACCAGAGCGCCGAACCGGAGGAGACCCAGTTGTCGGCGAGGTTCACCGAGTTGCGGTAACTGGTCAGGATCTTGAAACCGGCGTTGAAGCCCTTGTTCATCTCTTCGAAGTAGTGCTTGTCGAGCCTGTTGTCCGCATCAAAGACGAAGTAGGCGTCGTAATCGTCAGACACCCCGGTTTCGAGCATGTGCCCAAGCAGATACGTCAGCGCGTATCCTTTGCCTATCTGCTGCATATTATGCCGCTCGAGCACATGGCATCCGCGTGCGCGCACCACGTCGGCGGTCCTGTCAGTGCAGTTGTCGGCCACCAGCCAGATGTCAATGAGATCCGCGGGATAGGTCTGCGCACGAATCGAATCGATGAGATTGCCGATGACGTTCTCCTCGTTTCTGGCGGAGATCAGCACGGCATATCGGTTGGTCATCGGCGCATCCGGGAAGCGCACCGGTTTGGCGAACAGCGACATGACGATGCACACGCCCTGATACACCATGCCGGCACCACCGATGATGAACAACAGCACGTCAAGCACGGAAAGCAGCGTCATCAGCGCCACCCCGTTCTCGGATTGTCGGAGGATGCGGCAGGGGCGTCGGCGTCGTGCCCCTCGGCGCCATGCAGCGTCCGCTTCTTGTGCTCGCCATCCAGAACACGCTTCGGAATCGCCACGGTGGCCGATTCATCCTCGTCATCGTCCTTCGGCAGCGGACCACCCGTCTCAAGGGCATACAACTCCTGCTGGAGCTTGCGCAGCTCGTCGTCCATAGGCACCCTCTTGGTGGAGCCCTTGGCGGCGCGCGGCACATGCTCGCCGATAGGGTGCAGTACATGCTCGCCGAACGCCTCGGACGCCTCCACGATCTTCGACTTCTTCTCAGGTGTCGGATCGTACATCAGCGGCGAGTCGATCAGCTCATACCGTCTGGTGTAGGCGCGGAAAATCACCTGAATCGAGGCGGTGACCGGCAGTGCGAGGAACGCGCCCAGTGCGCCGAACAAGGAACCGAACGCAAGCACGGCCAGGAAAGCGACCGCGGCGTTGATGTCCATCGTGCGTTGGGAGATCTTCGGCGAAAGGATGAGGTTCTCGATCTGCTGGTAGATGATGATGAACACCAACACGGCGAGCGCATAGGTCCATCCGCGGTTGCCCCAGGCGAACAGCACCGGCAACGCGCCGCCGATGTAAGTGCCGACAGTGGGGATGAACTGGGAGACGACGCCGCAGAACAATGCCAACGGCAGCCAATAGGGCACTTGCAGCACTTCAAGGAAGATGGCGGTGCAGGCCGCGTTGATCAGCGCAAGGATTGATCGGGAGAACAGGAAGGACGAGATCTGATCCTGCGCCACGGTCCATACCAGCAGGAACCGGCGCTGCGTATCGGGCGCGAGCCAACGGCAGAACGAGCGGCGCAGCTTCGGTCCGGCGGCGGAAATGTAATACGTGGTCATGACCACGGTCATCAGGTTGAGCAGGAAGCTCAGCAGACCGCCAACAGTATTCATCGCGGTGCCTGCGAAATCGGTGACCCAGGAAGTCTGGATGTTGTTGAGGATCTCAGAACCAAGGCTGTTGATCTCGGGTAGCTTGAACGTGCTGTACTGTCCGAGGAACTCGCGGATCTGCTCGTACATGGCGGGCAGTCCGCTCACCATGGCGACGACCTGGGAAACGAACATGCTGCCGAACAGCGTCAGCAACACGCCGATGATCACGGCCACACCCACCAGACCGATCGCCGTTGCCGCGCCACGTTTCCATCCATGGCTCACCATCGCGATCACCAGCGGCTCGATGGCGAGCGCCAGGAACAGCGAGATGATGATGTCGAGCACCAGATACGAGATGCTGCCCCACGAGCGCCAGCAGAAGCTGAATATCACAATGGCCATCGCCACATACAGCAGGGCGCGTCCGAACCATTCGGGAGGTCTGCGAGGATCGCCTTTCGCGGGGAACAGCGACCCGAGATCTATGCGGTTTTCGGTATCGGACGGGGCACCCGGGCCTTTACGGCCTGAGGCTTGGGCACCGGCATCCGGTGTCGTGTCATTGCGTGCGCTTTCGCTCATGGCTCCCCATTGTAGCGGGGACCGAGATGTCCGGCCGTTCTTCCCGGTGGCGTACACCCGCTTTTCTATTCTGGAGTCATGCTTACCGTTTCGATCATCATCCCCGCGTGGAACGAAGCCGAACGTATCCGAGACTGTCTGCTGAACGCCACGCGGCAGACCGTCATGCCCTATGAAGTGCTGGTGGTGGACAATCGCTCGACCGACGACACCTGTGCGATCGTTGAGCAGTTCATCGCCGAGCATCCGGATGCTCCTGTCAAACTGCTGCATCAGAACGATGAGCAGGGACTGATTCCCACCCGCAATTACGGGTTCAACCATGCCACCGGCGATGTGTTGGGCCGTTTCGACGCCGACTGCATGATTCGTCCGGACTGGGTCGAGGTGGTCAGCGGTATTTTCACCGAAGACGCCGATGCAATGGGTGCCACTGGCCCTGTGATGTACTATGACATGCCTTCCCGTCACTTCGGGCTTCGCGGCGACAATTCCCTGCGCAAGCGCATCTACCGCGCCGACGGCGGCCAGCCGTTGCTGTTCGGCTCGAATATGGCGTTGCGCGCAACCGCCTGGCAGCAGATCGCAAACGAAGTCTGCCGGGATAAAGCCGATGTGATGCATGAGGATATCGACGTCTCCCTGCATCTGATGGGCAGGAATCTGAAAACCGTGTATTCGCCGCGCATGATTGCGGCCATGAGCGCGCGGCGCATGGACACTTCGCTGGGTTCGTTCCTGAATTACATGCGACGTTTCAAGAACACGTTCAACGCGCATCCCCAGCATTGGCGCAAGCATAAGCCGGAGGTGCTCTTCACCGCCATGTATCCGGTGATGCATCTGTTCTATCCGGTATGGCAGAAAGTGCTTGATTCCGCGGATATCAATCCCGCCGAAGCCGCATGGATCAATGAGCAGATGAAGCTGGCCGAGGCCGAGGGCAAGAAGCTCTACGACGAGACGCCCACCGACGAGGAATACGACGAGAAGCACGGCAAGTAGCCGAAAACAGCCGAAAAACAGATTGAGGGGAGCTGCGGAAATAGGTCCGCAGCTCCCCTCAATCGTATTACTATGCCTGTTGCCGTATATCGCAGACTATGGGGCCGACTATGGCAATCGACGGATCACATCAGGCTCTTGTAGATGGCGAGGATGTCTTCCTCGGTGGCCTTGCGCGGGTTGCCCGGGGTGCACACGTCGTTGAAGGCGTCGTGCGCCAGCGGGGCGAGGTCGGCTTCGGTGGCGCCAACTTCGGAGATCGTGGTCGGGTTCTTCAGGTCCACGGTCAGCTTGTGGACGGCCTGAACGGCCTCCTCGCGCACCTTTTCGAGGTCGCCGGTGTAGGCATCCTCCACACCGAAGGCGTCGGCGATGTCGCGGTACTTCTCACCGGTGAAGTCCTTGTTGTATTCCATGACCGGGGCCAGCAGGATGCCGTTGGCCACACCGTGGGCCACGCCGAGGCGGCCGCCCAGCGGATGGGCCATGCCGTGCACCAGGCCGAGGCCGACGTTGGAATAGGCCATACCGGTGATGTAGGAGGCGTAAGCCATCTGCTCGCCGGCAGGAATGTCACCGTCGGCGGACTTCGCGAGGTTCTTGGCGATCATGCGGATGGTCTGCATAGACAGGCAGTCGGACAGGCTCCAGGCACCCGGGGTGATGTACCCCTCGATGGCGTGGGTCAGTGCGTCGAGACCGGTGGCCACCTTGAGGCCGCGCGGCATGGAGTCGGTCAGGTCCGGGTCCACGAAGGCGACGATCGGGATGTCGTGCGGGTCGACCGCCACGAACTTGCGCTTGTTGGCGGTGTCGGTGATCACGTAGTTGATGGTGGTTTCGGAGGCGGTGCCAGCGGTGGTGGGCACACCGAAGATCGGCACGGACGGGTTCTTGGTGTCTGCCACACCCTCGAGGGAGAGCACGTCAGCGAACTCCGGGTTGGCGGTGATGATGCCGATGCCCTTGCAGGTGTCCTGCGGGGAGCCGCCGCCCAGACCGATCAGGAAGTCAGCGCCGGATGCGGCGAACTTCTCGACGCCGTCCTTGATGCATTCGACCGGCGGGTTCGGCTTCACGTTGGAGAAGACCTCATAGGGCAGACCAGCCTCGTCCAGCACCTTGGTGACCTTCTCGGCGGTGCCAGTCTCAAGCAGGACCGGGTCGGTCACGATGAACGCCTTGGTGAAGCCATGCTGCTTCGCCACAGTCGGAATTTCCTTGATGGCACCACGGCCGAAGTATGCGGTCTGGTTGAAAATCATCCTATATACCATCGTTGCTCTCCTTTTGAGCGGTGTGCATCTGCGTTCAGGCCTCTCCATCAGTGAGCGGCCCAACAATCCACTACTGTACTCTGCGCATATCGGTATTCCTGAAAACACGCTGGAAGCGACTAACACGACAAGCCATAGAACATGGAACGAAACACCGGGAAAACGCCTGTCGCGAAAACCGGTAGCCAATATATTGTGCGTTCCGGAAGAGGACTAGAATCAATGCCGAAGTTGGGGGTGTATCACCATAAGAGAATGAGGTAGGTATGGCAAATGGCAAAACGATGACCGTCGCCGAGATGGTCTCGCTGTTCGTGGATTCAGCTGCGCCGTTGCGTGTGGATGCATTCGACGGCTCGCACTTCGGCCCCGCGAATGCGGATCTCAAAGTCAGAATCACCAGTCCGAACTGCATGTATCAGCTGTTGACCCATCCCAATGAGATTGGCGTGGTGCGCGCCTACGTGCTCGGCGACTTCGACATCGACGGCATCGATTATGCGGATCCGTATCCGGCGATGCGTCAACTGATTTCACTGGCCAAATACGTCAAGCCCCTCACGCCCATGTCCGTAGCCCGCGTATCCGCCGGCATTCTCAGCCATGGTTTCAGGAAGCCTCCGGTCCCCTCCACCGAGGGCCCGAGCAAGTTCGACCGCATCAAGCATGGACTGCTCCCCCACACCGAAAAAGCCGATTCGGAGACCGTCAGCTTCCACTATGACATGTCCAACGAGTTCTACGCCGACTTCCTCGGCCCTTCGATGACCTACACCTGCGCGGTATTCGATGACGAGAATATGAGTCTCGAGGACGCTCAGGCCAACAAATTGCGACTGATTCTCGACAAGCTCGGCTTGCAGCCGGGAGAGCGTTTGCTGGACATCGGCTGCGGCTGGGGCTCGATGGTCATCACCGCCGCGCGCCGAGGCATCAAGGCGCTCGGCGTCACACTGTCCAAGGAACAGGCCGCCTATGCCAACGAATGGATTCGCCGCGAAGGTCTGGAGCATCTCGCCGAAGTCCGCGTGCAGGATTACCGCGAAGTGCCCGAACGCGATTTCGACGGCATCTGCTCCATCGGCATGATGGAGCACGTCGGCACCAAGAACTACCAGAGCTACTTCGAGGACATGTACCGACTGCTCAAGCCGATGGGCCGGCTGCTCAACCATCAGATCACCATCAGTCACGACAAGCCGGACGGCAAGCCCGGCACCGACGAATTCCTCGACCGCTACATCTTCCCGGACGGCGACCTCGGCGCGCCAGGATTCATTGAATCCTGCATCCATGACGCCGGCTTCAATGTAGTGCATCAGGAGAACCTGCGCCAGCATTACGCGCTGACCCTGCACCACTGGAACAAGAACCTCTCCGAACACTGGGATGACGCGGTCAAGCATGTCGGCTTCGAGCGCGCCAAGGTCTGGGGCCTGTACATGGCCGCCTGTGCCTTGAACTTCGAACTCGACGGCATCCAGATTCATCAGTTCCTCGCCGTCAAGCCGGATCGCGTTGGTCACCCGGACGGCAAGTGGTATCCGCTGCGCCCCTGGTGGAGGGCGTGATACTGCCAGTAAGATGCGCCACGCCAACGCAACACCTACCAGTTTGCGTTGGCGTGGCATTTTTTATGCACCGTCTTGCCACCACCCCATCACTTCAAATCCGCGGAATAACGCCATTCCTTTCCCTCATGCGACAGAAGCGCTTTTCTCCGGGAAAGAGAGGAAACGGGGACTCCAGAACCCGCCTCCTCCCGGGTCCCTGGAAGAAAAGCACGCCCGCAAGCCCGACGGCAAACCGCCGGACCACGAACGCACCATCAGCATCACCCCGCGCCAGGTGGCCCTGCGGCGGACAGATGTTGCCTCGATTGAACCACCTCATCGCGGATCGGGACTGTTGTATCGCTCTGGTTATGATCTGATTGCGAAACGCTGCGGTATGCATACAAGTCACATCGTATAATAGTCATGTATTTCAATTAAAAATTGATTATTATGAGTTTTAGAGAATGGCAATGCGATGATTCGTTTGAAAAGACTTGTTCTGGACGACATGAGGAACATATCGCATGGAGTCCTGGATTTCGATGATCTGCCCGCCGGTGGCAGCGTCACGGGCATTTACGGGCAAAACGGGTCGGGCAAGACCACAGTCATCGACGCGATCGGGATACTGCGCGCACTGCTGTCCGGGAATATACTGCCGGACACCGCCGGTGATGTCGTCAGCGCCAGCGCCGGTACGGCGGCCGTGACGGCGACGTTCCTCATTGGGGACAAGCAGAAGCCCAGCTATCTTGAGTACAGGGTGTCCATGCGCAAGGCGAACAAGGATTCGACGCGGGCGCGAGTCGTCGCCGAGTCGGTGCGCATCGGCGACGACCTCTCGCGCCTGGGCCGCGAGGTGCTGGGACATCGCATGGAGGATTCCAAGGCGGACGGGTTCGTGTCGACCCCGGTCTACGTGTGGCGTTCCATCGAAGCGATCGCTTCGGTGAAGACCGTGGTCTCGCGGACCGCAGATCGCGCGTACATGGAGGGGCGCTCGTTCCTGTTCTCCCGGTGCGCCACGCTCGACGATCGGCCGGACGCCGAGTTTCTGATCGACTGGGCGGTGGCCCGCGCGCGGGAGGCGAACGGCGTGTCCTCCAGGTCGTTGACGTATATCAACGAGCGTTTCGGTGAGTTCGTTCGTCTGCGCGAGGCCCTGTGCGGCTATGCGACCAACGACATCTTCGTATCCACCACCCGTCGTGGCTCCTTTGCCGCGTTTGCGATCATCCCGATCATGGAGGAGAACCAGGCTGGCCGTAACACGGAGTTCGCGTTCGACCTGCTGCAGCCCAATCCGCTGACCCCCGGCCAGGCGAAACGGCTCGGACAGACCGTGGAGTCCTTCGACCGCATCCTGCCCACCATCGTGCCCGGCCTGCACGTCCTGCTGAAGACCGGCACCGCGCCTTCCGGCAAGGACGGCGAGGATCGAGTCACCGCGGAGCTGTTCTCCCGCCGTGGCGACGTCACGGTGCCCTTCCGCTGCGAGAGCGAGGGCATCATACGCATCACCGCTCTGCTCGGCTACCTCAAACATGCGTACAACGACGAGAACGCGCTGGTCGCCGTGGACGAGTTCGACTCCGGCGTATTCGAACTGCTGCTCGGCGACATGCTGTATCAGCTGGCGGACGGGTGCGCGGGGCAATTGGTGTTCACCGCCCATAACCTGCGGGCGTTGGAGGTGCTGCCGAACAGCTGCATCCGCACGACGGTGACCGATCCCGACAACCGGTTCGCGACCATCCCTCGCAAGTCCTCCACGAACAACCAGCGCCGACGGTACCTGACGGCCAGCGAGCTCGGATGGAGCGGACCGGACATCTATGATCCGCCCATACCGCGCATGTTCGGCAACAGCCTCTACGCCGCCGGCCACCCCGACGAGGACGATGACATCGACGACGATCTGGCCGCACTCAATGCCGCCGGAACGGAGGCGGAGCGTGGCTAAACGCAAGATCGTCCTGCTGGTCGTGGAGGGCTCGAGCGACGCCAGCCTGCTCGTTCCGGCGTTCTCGGCGTTGATCGAGAACCGCCTGTTCCAAGGTCAGGAATTTCATTGCGACGTGCTGACCGCGCCGAATCACCGCGAGGAGTTCTACCGGCGCAACGGGTTCTACCCTGCGAACAAACCCTCGCAAACCGTGCGCGAACTCGTCGAGAATTATCTCAAGGACCATGATCGCACATGGGGTCAGCTCGGCCATGTCATCCAGATCTGCGACCTCGACGGGGCATTCGCGCCCGACGACCGAGTGCGGGAGGACCCGTCAGTGGATGGAACCCACTATTCGATGACGGACATCATCACCACGAACCGCGACGCCCTGATAGCGGATCGAAAGACAAAGAGAAACGGCGTGGACGCCCTGCTCAAACTCGACGGATTCAGGAAGAAGCAGGGCGGTCGCACCGCTGTGATTCCATACCGTCTGTTCTATGTCAGCCGCAACCTTGAACACGCGTTCCGAGGCAGGACTGACAACCTGGACGCACAACACAAACAAAGCGGTGCCATCAAACTGGCCGATCGCTTCACGCAGGACCCAAACCTGTTCTCGACGACTCTCCAATCCCTGCGACGCATACACGGCAACCCGGTCACTTGGGAGGAACCTGGCAATACGCTATGCAGGACTGCCACTCACTCGAACGCGGCAGCAACCTCGCATTCGTAGAACCATACCTGGCAAGCGAACTGTAATCAGAGTGGTTATCAGGTGCGCTGAATGTGCCAATAGCGGAATTCCGCCAGTTTTGGTGTTTTGAATGCGTTCCGAATGGACAAACGGCGGGATACGCCAACCGATTGCCTGTATCAGACCTGTATCAAACGGAAAAAGAAAACCCTTGAAAACCTAATGTTTTCAAGGGTTTTGTTGAAGTACCCCCAGAGAGGGGGATACGGCCCAGCGTCGTACAGGTCCATCTCCACCACTCCGGGGGCAAATAAATTTACCTTCATTACTTACAAAATCAATCATAGCAACGGTTCCCGCTTTCTTCCAATAGACACGCAAGCAGTGTTGCTCCTTATCGTCATCTTCATGCGGCTGATGGTCGAAACGACCTGTGACGAGTGATCGAATCAGCCTAAACCTCAATGATTGCAAGGCCTAAGGCACTAGAGGTGCATTTTTAGGTGCAATGGCTCACTGAGAGCGTATTCGGCCACTTGGTGGCATTTTTGGTGGCATTTTTCCGAGGCCGTTATGCCATGCCATCGATCTTGGATTCAGCACAAGGAGCATCATCATGTCCGCAAGGACGAAGAAGGACAGTATGGGGCCGTCGCCGGGACGGCGGAGCAGGTTCGGCACCGTGACGCCGCGCTACGATACCGCAGGCAATCTCGTCGCCTGGCAGGTGCGGTACCCGGACCCGAAACGACCGGGCAAGAAGGTCCAGCGTCAGTTCAAGCCGGACATGGAGCACGAGGCGCACCAGTGGCTCGAAGAGGAACGGCATCTGGTGGAACTGGATCGCAAGAACATCCAGGAATGGGTCCATCCGTCAGAACGCCGCCGCAGGAAGCGCGCGAACCTGATCTCGTTCGAGGATTACGTGACCCGGTGGGCGGAAGGATACCGGCTGCCGAACGGCGAGAGGATAGCCGGCGGCACGCGCCGGAACCTGTATCTCGACATCGCGCACTTCATGCCGGGCTTCAAGGGCAAGCTCCTGACCGAGATCACGCCGAAGGACATCAAACGCTGGTACGACGCGCCGCACCCTGAGGGGCAATGGGCGTTCCGCCGCTCATGCATGCGCCTGAAGGCGGCGTTCGCCAGCGCCACGAAGATGAGTATGGGCGGCTCCCCGCCGCTGATCCGCGACAACCCGTTCATCCTGCCCATACCACCCGCGCCACGATCCGCCAGGGAGGACGTTCCACCGGTCACGCCGCTGGAACTCAAGCTGATCGCGGAGAACATGCCCGACTACACGAGACTGGCGGTGATACTCGCCACGCTCGTCGGAGGCCTCCGTTGCGGCGAGCTGTGCGGCCTGCAGATCAAGGACATCGACCTGAAGGCCAAACGCCTGACCGTGCGACATTCCGTCAACAGGGGCTATGCGGATCGCGGTTCGACACGCATCGCCAGGACCAAGACCGACTCCAGCCGGCGCACCGTGCCCATCCCCGACGGGCTCGTGCCCCTGATTCACGACCACCTGCTCAGGCACTGCGAATGGACGGACCCGGAAGCCATGGTCTTCCGCCCCAGACGAGCCTCGGTGATGAGCCAGACCACTTTGGAGGCCCAGTTCCGCAAAGCCAGGGAGAAAGCCGGCCGCCCCGACCTGACCTTCCAATCCCTGAGGGCGAGTCACGCGACACTGCTCATGCTCAAGGGCGGCACCCTGCGGGAAGTCATGGACGAACTCGGTCACGTCAGCGAGAAGGTCGCCATCAAGCACTACCAGCGCATCGTCGCCCGACACCGCAACCAGATCGTCAACCAACTCGCCGAAGACTTCATCAAAGCAGCGCAATGACCACATGCAGACGAATACGGATTGAGACGCCCTGTTGCCCTGTGTATACAGAACTATTCCCAATCTGGAATAGTTCTGTATACAATAGGAATATGGCTATCAGAACGAATCGGACGCTGCTCACACGGCGGGAAGCCGCCCGTAGACTCGGAGTGAGCGAGCGACGGGTCAGCGCGCTTCGCGCTGCTGGCCGGCTTGAATCTCTTTCCGTGGGAGGCGGCTCGCTGATTACGGAGGATTCCGTACGTCGCCAAGCACAGTGGCAGGGTGCGGATGGGCGTCCTTATTCACCAGACATGGCGTTCGGGGCGCTATACATGCTCAGCGGGCTCGACGCGCCATGGCTGGGCCGACAGCAGCGATACCGGCTCAGGGGATACCTGAGGCAGATGGATGCGGAGAATCTGACCCGTCTCGCGCGCAGGCGTGCGACGACGGTCGAATACTGGTGCAGGGGCTCCAACCTCGACAAGGTCGAAACCCTCATCCGTCCCTCCGCCGCCACCGGAGCATTGGCCGCCTCGTTCCAATTGACCGCCACAGACGTGGTGGAAGGCTACGTCACCGCCGATGCTCTGAACGACGCCATTCGGCAATGCCGGTTGAAGCAAGGCGCGACTCCGGTCCGGGTACGGCTCCACGTCGCCGACGATCTTCCCGCCGGCGAGGGGCCGATGCCTCTCGGCGTATGCGCGGCCGACCTGGCTGAATCCAACGACCCGAGAGAACGCCGCGCCGGCATGGAAACCCTTCAACAGCTGATCGACGAATATCATCGCAAGGAGCACCAGGCATGATTCCGACAATCCGCATCCCCAACACGGGCCATCCGTGGAATACCGTGTACGCGGTAGCCGCGGCGAACATCCCGGAATCATGGCTGCTTACGGGCGGGCTCATGGTCCAGCTGCACGCCATCATGGGCGGATTGACAGCACGACCCACCACCGACGCCGACCTGCTCGCCGACCTCATGGCGGATCGACGCGGCATCGCCAGACTGCGCGGCATTCTCACCTCTCGCGGGTTCGAGACGCAGCCGGGCACGCTGACCGGATACACGACCCGCATGATCGCGCCGAACGGCGACGTCGTGGACCTGCTGGTCGCCGATCACCTTCCCAAGTTCCTTGGGGCTGACGCGACCATCGCCGGCACACCGGTGCTATCCATGCCGGGCGGCGCGCAGGCAGTGGAACGCAGCATGCAGGTCCAACTCATCGATGACAAGGACGGCGCCGAAGTCGTGGTTCGCATCCCGGACCTGCTCGGCGCGCTGATACTCAAGAGCGCGGCCTACAGCGCCGACCACGCCGGCTACGGTGACCGTCACCTCTATGATGCAGCCATGCTCGCATCCCTCATCCCGGATCCCGATGCGGAGCTCGCACGCTTGCACAGCGGCACCGACCGCAAACGCATCAGACTCCTGCACGACAAGCTCATCGAGGATTCCCCGTACTGGGACAACCTCGATGAATCACACCGTCAAGACGGGCTCGACACTATTGAAACGCTCTCCACATGGTAATTGTCGGCAATTCCTTTTCTTGCAGATCCAGTTGTACCTTGCGAAAACCTTCAGATGAATGCGCCGTCTCGCATGGTGAGGGTGGTGTCGCATTGGGCTGCGACGCGTGGGTCGTGGGTGGCGAGGATGAGCGTGGCGCCTTGCCTGCATTGCGCGAGGAGCATGGTCATGATGGTGTCGGCGGTGTGCGTGTCGAGTGCCGCGGTGGGTTCGTCGGCGATGATGATGGCGGGGTGCATCACGGTCGCCCTGGCGATGGCGATGCGTTGCCTTTCGCCGCCGGACAGTTGCCCGGGCATGCGTCGCGCCTTGCCGGCGAGCCCGACTTGTTCCAAAGCGGCTGTGGCGCGTTGCCGGCGTTCGGCGCGCTTGATCTTGGGTTTCGCGTATTCCATGGGGATGGCGACATTGGCCCATGCGGGCTCGTCTTCGAGGATCGCGTAGTCCTGCGGGATGAAGCCGAACATGCGGTTGCGCCATGCGGACCGGTCCTTGTCGTTTTCCGGCGTCGGGCGTCCTTGCAGGAGCAGGGAGCCGGAGGTGGGTTGCATGGACAGTCCGATCATGCGCAGCAGGGTGGATTTGCCGCATCCGGACGGTCCCATGATGGCGATCGACTCCCCGGCCGAGGCGTGCAGGGATACGTCGCGCACGGCGAGGAGCTGCGCCTGCCCGTCCGTGTATCGTTTGGTCAGGTTTCGGGCGTCTATGGTCGTCTGTGGCATGGTCGGTGCTTCTTTCATTGAATGTGTGTGGTTGCGCGTCGTACGGCGATCGTCCAGACCAGGGCCGCCATGGCGAGGATGACGGCGATCATCGTCCGGGATGCGGTGGCCACCGGTTCCCCTATCAGCTGGAAGCATGCCAGCACCACGGCGGCGGGCAGCAGCATGATGAGGATGAGTCCGGCGACGCGGATCGCCTCGTCCGCGGCGGTGGCGCCGTAGAGCCGGCGGACGAGCATCGCCGGCCGCTCCCGTGCGAGGGTCACGGACAATGATTGGATGATCACGATGACGGTGAGCGCGAGGAAGGCGGACAGTCCGAGCAGGTACATCAGCGCGCGCACGATGAGATCCCTGTCGCGTTGGGGCTGCTCCGTGTTCAGCCGGTGCGGCACGAGTATCAGGCCGGCGTCGCGGCTTCCCGTGATGAAACCGTCGAGCCGGGTCCGGGACGGGTTGAACATGACCGTTTTGGTCACCGCCTCTTCGAGTTCGATGTCGTTGAGCCGGTTCAACGAACTCGGGTCGAGCCGGATGACGAGATACCGGTCCAGGTTGATGCCGGCGGTGTTCGGGTCGAATATGGCCGCCGAGGCCGGCAGCGTGCCGGTTACCCTGACGTCGGTGCCGGCGATATGCACACTGTCGGGCGCCTGCGCCCGGTCCACCCGGTAGCCGATGGACGCGCAGGGCGCGTGGGAGCACAAGCCCAATCGGGGGAACACGTCATCGACGTTGCCCATCAGGACGATGGCCGGTATGCCGTTGGCGAACCCGGGATCGTCGATCTCGACGTTGTTGACGATCGCGGAGTACGCCCTGCCCTGCTCCAGCATGTCCCGCAGGCCATCCGCCACCTTGGGGTCCGTCTTGCTCGGGGACTGCAGGAGGTATTGCGGGGAGAACGTGACCGCGTCGACGGCCCGCAGACGAGCCTCGCCGCCGATCACGCTGGACTCGGTCAGCACATCGCTGAGCGTCATCGTGAACACGCTTCCCGCGAAGACGACGAGCAGCGTGATGCCGAGAATCGATCCCCATCGCCTCAATCCCATACGGACGCCGGTCATCAGTTCATGGATCATCGTTCCACCTCGTCATTCGATCGTATGCCGAACCATTCGGCCAGACCCGTCACCAGCACCGTCAGGGCCGTCCCGCCGATGAAGGCCGCGGCGAACGCGACAGCCGGGCCGATGCCGGTCCTGCCCGACACCACGGTGATGAGCACGGCACTCAACATGGTTCCCGCCAGCACGCCCGTCACAATCGAGGCAACGGCCCCGCGCACCCGGCCCGCCCACACCTGCCTGCCAGTGGCACCGAACAATCGCCTGACATGCAGGTCGGCCTTCCTCGCCGTCTCCATCGTCGTCACGCACACGCAGGCGCAGACCAACGCCAGTACGAGGAACAACAAGGTGACGCCCACGAAGGAATCACCGGCAAGGGACGACCACAACGACTGCGCCTGCGGTTGGGTCACGTCCATGCCACAGCGCGCGAACAGATCCGAAATCTCCCGGAGCCGCTGCGGGTCGCTCGTGTTCACATACACGCTGCCGGGAAACAAGGGAACCGCCCCCAACGGGAGCACATACTGCAGATTGCCGCCCACGTTCACCCCCGGAACCCTGACGACACCGCCGACGGAAAACCCGGCGGGCAATAGCGGTGCATCCCCATGCTCACGCCATTGCCCGGCCGAGAACGACGACTCGATCACACAAGCCACGCGACTGTCCATGTCCCGGCATCCGCGCGGAAGCGCATCGGCCCATCCGATGGAGGCCCCCGACGACTGGAACACGATCGCCGGCCAACCGTCCCCCACGGAACCCTCCAACAGGGAAATACCGTGACCGGAAAGATACTCGGCCAGATCACGCGTCGCCTCAAGATTCTTCCCGTCGTCGTGCCCGGCATCCGCCGACGCGGTCAGCACCAGTTGCGTCCGCGCATCGGACATGCCCCATTGCGATCCACGCCAATCAAGAACGCTCCAGTACACCGCCCAGGCAAGAAACGAAGACAACACACCCAACAGCAACGATATTGCGCAAATGGATGTAGAAAAAAACTTTAGATGACGGGTAATTTTTAGCATTCCGTATCTTTCCAATCACGGTATTTCTAGATGGGTGCAATAAGAAATGCGTCAGAAGTATTCAACACCCCAGTAATAGTGCGTGACGTACTTATCGCCCCACAATACGGAATCCCAGACGGAGTCCGTCCTGCTTCGAACCTGAGTGTCTCCTGAATAGGAAGCGGCTGATGTATACAGTCGTCCGGTATCCAGACTGGGGCCGGCCTGTCGGGTGAAGCGCTGATATCCGCGACGCGCGTGACGCCCGCCATCATTATAGGAGGCCTGAATCTGTACATAGCCATTCACCTTGATGCCGCCAATGCTGCTTTCCCATGTGCGACCATAATTCGGACCGCCGGCAAAAGCGGTAGAGGGCAATGCGATGCCAGTTATACCCAGAATTGTCGCAAGGACAATTGCCGTAAATTTCTTTCGCACAATCATGATTACTCCTTTGTTTTTGTTGGGAAATTTGGAATGTGTAAAGGCATACGTAAAAACTAGATGGTAATTACTTTCCTTTCTGCTAGGTGTCGAAGCACTATGACTTCATCTTGCAAGATTCAGTCTTCTGCCCAAGCGAGAGAGAAGCAATCAGAAAAGGAGTTATTGACATCTAGAGATGACTTGCAATACGTCAATCGCGGGAAGGGAGAGATACAACTAGCTGCTTCTATAACCCGCTTAAGGCCGATTATGTTTGTTTTTGTCATCTCTGGATGACAAAAACAAACAACGGTTCTTTCAGCATATCTGCCTACACTGGTTTTTGGTTTCAATCTCCCCACAAGGCGCACGCAGGGTGCGCCTTTTCGCGATCGAGGGAGATCAATATGCCGAAAATCAGGCATTCCCATGGAAACCATCCGCAGAAGCCTCCGCGAAGCAAGTGGGGAACCGTGCTGGCCCGTTATGACGGAACCGGCATGCTAATCGCATGGCAGGTTCGATATCCGAATCCATTAGAACCTGGCAAACGCGTCCAACGCCAGTTCAAGCCGGATCAGGAGCTCGAAGCCCGTAGGTGGTTGGAAGCCGAAAAGTATCTTGTCAGTCTCCATCGTAACGGCATCGCCGAATGGGTTCATCCAACGGAACGAAGCCGACGAAAAGCCGTCGCGGAAAAGAGCCGGACACAACGCAATATGCTGTTCCGCGACTATGTGATGCGATGGGCCGAGGAATACCGGCTGCCCGACGGCAATGGTATCGCCGGTGGCACGCGTCGCAATCTTTATCTGGACATTGGCCATTTTTTGCCAAGTCTTGGGGACCTGCCGCTTAACGAGATCACTCCGTCCATTATCAAGGCTTGGTATGATGCGCCTCACCCGGAAGGACGGTGGGCGTTCCGACGCTCATGCATGCGACTGAAGGCGGTACTGGAGTCAGCCACCCGTGGCGGATTGGACGGTTCGGAGCCATTGCTGTCCTTCAATCCCTTCATATTCCATATTCCGCCAGCGCCACAGCCCGCCCGCATCAATGTACCGCCGGTGACTCCTTCCGAACTGATCCTGCTGGCTGACGCCATGCCCGATTACACCAGACTGTCCGTATTCCTCTCGACTTTAGTGGGTGGTCTGCGATGTGGTGAACTATGTGGGCTTCAGGTGCAAGACATCGATCTGAACAGGCAGATACTTCATGTCCGGCACTCCGTGAATCGCGGTGACGCTGACAGAGGGGATCTCCAATTCGGTAAGACGAAAACGGAATCCAGCATCAGGAACGTACACATCCCGGATACCCTGATTCCTCTTATTCGACAGCACCTTTCTGATTACTGCGATCTGACACGACCGGATTCGCCGGTGTTCGTGCCCAAACGTGCAAGAATCATGTCCCAGACAACGCTGGACGGCCAGTTCGCCAAGGCCCGGCTGAAAGCAGGACGCCCTGATCTGACATTCCAGGCATTACGAGCCAGCCATGCAACATTACTCATGATTCAGGGTGGAACGTTGCGGGAAGTCATGAATCAATTGGGACACGTCAGTGAGAAGGTGGCTATCCGGTACTACCAGCTCACCGTCGCCTCACATCAGAGTCAAGTGGTTGACGAGCTTGCCGAATCATTTATGAGCGACATTCAGCGGCGTGAGTCCTAGACCAAAGTGATGCACCATCGCGATACGTGACTCACCTTCATATAGGAAATGCCGTGAGGGATCTGAATCTGGTCCCTCACGGCATTTCGGTCTCTGACTGGTCGAAGTCTCACAATCGCAGCATCAGACGGATTGGAAGCGCAGATAGTCCGTTAACTCCCACACCGTATCTTGCAGCCGACGAAGTTCGGAGTCTCGGCTGAGAGTACTCCATTGCGCCGCATACGCCTCCATCCAGATTTCCAGCGCTTCGGCAAGACGCGCCGTATCATCATGCTGAGATGCGGCACTTGACTGCAAAGAGTCGATGACCCCGACATCGGACGCAAGCTGGAGACCAACTCGGTTCAACAGTCGTTGCCCCTCGATGGCTACGCGGAATGCAGCGGCGTTTCCTGCGATTCGCGGTCCTGCGGTCGCGGTGATCGCGGAGATTCGACGGGCGCTGGTCTGCAGAAGGTGATCTGCGGTTTCACCGAGCGAGATGTGGTGCTTCAGATAGCGGAGCAGCATCCGTCGGGATTCCACAAGTGACGGTGCCCGGCTTCCGTCCTGAAGGGCGCGGATCACATCGTCTGGTCGTTCGTTTTCCGGCAGCAGTCCTGGGATGGTTTGCAGGACACCGGTGTTGACGCCGCCCCGTCCGTCATCAAGTTCCAGCCAAGTGATCAGGTGGTTCCATTGGAAGCAGGCCGCATGGCTTGCGCGAGCAAGGATATCAAGCAGTTCTCCGCTGGCGTCGTGGTATTCGAGTCGGGAGATGCGTCGGAGCATGTCGGTCTCGTCGGGGATGCGCCCGGGGTTCCAGGATTCCTGTGCGCCGATGATCATGCCGGGGATGGCCATGCGCGGGTCGTTGACGTGGCCGAGGTCGCCCCAGTCGGTGACGAGCATGCCTGCCGCTTGGTATTGCGTGCCGTAGCGGGCCATGCGGGTGATGTTGTTCCAGGCGTCGTCGATGCGCGGCAGGAGCGCGTTCCAGCACCATACGGCCGGGCACACGATCTGTGTGGCGCCGGATTGGGCGACGGTGCGGACCTTCTCGTCGGTGACCTGCGGGTCGTACTGCCAGTTGAGCAGGGTGACGGCTTCGGGGAGGCGCTCCAGGATCTCGGGGTGTTCGAGGGCGATGTCGCCCCACATCATCGGCTGTTTGCCTTGGGCTTCGAGGTGGCGGCACAGGCGGGTGACGTAGTCGACGTACATGGCGGCGACGCCGATCTCCTCGGCGAAGGTCTTGGAACGACCCCTGCCGAGGTCGAAGGTCTCGTCGGCGCAGATGTTGAACTTGTCGGAGCGGAACAATTGCAGGTAGTCGTCGATGAGCCGGCATGACAGAGTGAAGGCGCGTTCGTCGCTGATGTTCAATGTGTGGTGGCGCATGCGGTCGATGAATCCGAACGGTTCGTCGGCGGTCTCGGGGAACTCGCCGAGATCGCGCAGGCTCCGGGTGCGCAGGGCCATGTAGAGGTGACCGAACGTGGAGACCGACGGCACCAGCTCGATGCCCCGTTCGGCGCAGTAGTCGTCGAGGTCGAGGATGTCGCGCGGGGCGAGCGGGCTGGAGCCGCGCCATGTCTCGCTCATGCCGTCGAAGCGGAAGGTGTGTTCGACGTAGAGCTGGAGCTGGTTGTACTTGTAGAGGCAGAGTTTGTCGGCCCAGTGTTTGAGCCAGTCGAGGGTGGGGACGCGCCCGCGGGTGACGTCGAGGTAGTAGCCGCGCGTTTCGAAGGCGGGCCGGTCCTCGATGTGCAGGAGGGGCAGGGCGGCGCCGCATTGGCGGATGAGCTGGCGCAGGGTCTGCACGCCGTTGCGCACGCCCTCGAAGTCCACGCCCGCGACGGTCACGCCATCCGGGGTGACATCGAGCGTATACGAGCCGGACGGGTGTGCATGGGGATTGTCAAGTATGGTCAGGGTGATGAATCCCGGCCAGCGGTCGCCCGTCGCGATGTCCCATTCCAATCCGGTGGCTGCGCGGATGTCGTCGATGAGTTGTGCGGCGAGTATATGCCGATCGTCACCGACCGTGCGCGCTTCGTTGATTCGTCCGCACATTGGCAGCAATGCGATGCCTGCTTTATGCTGCATGGTTTGCGGCGTGGGGATGATGGTCCATCCTTGCAGGAGTATTTGGCCGTTCATGGGAAGTTCCTTTCTTGGCATATCGCTAAGGATTGTTGTGAGGTTCGTTTGGCCCTGAGATGGCAGTGCGGTGTCGAGGCCATTTCGCGGATATGGTCCCGACACCGCACATGCTGCCGATCGATTCGGTTGGGTTATTTGACGGCTCCCGTGGTGACGCCCTTCATGATGTTCCTTTGAATGATCATGAAGAAGATCACGACGGGCAGGGAGAAGATAACGGATGCGGCCATCTGCCCGCCGAAGTCGGTGCCCATGGTGGGCGTGGAGAACGAGGAGAGCCACACGGGCAACGTATACTTCGCCTGATCCTTCATAAACGTGTAAGCGGTCATATAGTCGTTCCACGCGTTGATGAACGCGAACACGGACGTGGACACGATGCCGGGCGCGGCCAGCGGGAAGGTGATCTTCCACAGGATCTGCCAGTCGTTGGCCCCCTCAACGGCCGCGGACTCGAAGATGTCCTTCGGGATGTTGAGGAAGAAGCCGCGCATGTTCCAGATCGCAAACGGCAGGACCATGGCGATGTACGCGAGGATCAGGCCGCTGTACTTGTTCAGCAGGCCGAACTGGTTGAAGATGATGAACTGCGGGATGATGCCGCCCGAGGTCATCTGGATGGCCAGCACGAACACCATGATCGCCTTGCGGCCGCGGAACCGGTAGAGGGTCAGGGCCGCGCACGCGAAGAACGCGAGGACGATCGACAGGACGATCGACACGGCGGTCACGATCACGCTGTTCTTCAGGTTCGTCAGGAAAGACGTCTGGGTGACGGCCACCATGAAGTTGTCGATCGACAGCTTCGCGGGCCAGAACACGGGCGTGGCGGTCATGATCTGGTTGCGCGGCTTGATCGACGTGACGAACATCCAGTAGACCGGGAAGATCCACACGATGCAGAACGCGACGGCCAACACGATCGTGCCGATGCGGCGCAGCCGTGAGGAAAGGCTGCGCTTGGCTCGCGGCGCGGCAGAGGTTATGGTTGCGGTGGTCATCACAGGTCCTCCCCGGATTTGAGCAGGTATCGGATGTACACGCTCGTCAGGGCGAGCAGGATGAGCGTGACCAGCACGCTCGCGGCGGCGCCGGTGCCGATGTCGAACGACACGAACGCCTTCTTGTAGGTGAAGATGCCGATCGTCGCGGTCGTCTCGCGGGGGCCTCCCTGGGAGACGAGCCAGATCTGGTTGAACACGTTGAAGTCCCAGATCACCGACAGCATCGTGATGACCATCAGGCTCGGCTTGATCAGCGGCACGGTGATCTGCCAGTAGCAGCGCAGCTTCGAGCAGCCGTCCAGCTGGGCCGCCTCAAGGCAGGACTTGTCCACCTGCGTGGTCGCCGCGTACAGGTTGATCGCGATGTACGGGACGGCCTGCCAGACGACCAGCAGCCAGATCTCCAGGAACGCGAGCCACGTGTTGTCGGTCCACGACAGGTTCGTCACGTCCCCGAACAAATGGGTCTGGGTCAGTAGCCAGTTGACCACGCCGTACCCCGGCTGGAACAGCCACTTCCATACCACCGACGAGGCGACGTTCGGCATGGCCCACGCGAAGATCAGCACGAACGTGACCAGCCAGCGCATCACCGGCCCCAGCTTGGTCATCAGCTGGGCCACGCCCATGCCGATCAGCACGCTGCCGGCCACGAGGGCGGCAGCGAACCCGAACGTGCGGGCCAGCGACTTGTAGAACTCCGGGTCGGTCAGCACGTTCTCGTACTGGTCGAACCCGACGATGTTGAACGAGCCCGTGAACAGGGTCTTCTGGTTGAAGTCCGTGAACGACGTGAAGACCAGGAAGATCAACGGCACCACGACCAGCGCGATGATGATCACGCCGGCGGGTGTCAGGAGCCACAGGGGCGTCAGATTGCGACGCCGCTTCACCACGGGGACGGCGGCAGCCGTCGATTGCGCATTGCTCATCACGCTTCCCCTACTTCTTCGCGTACAGGGAGTCCGCATGCTCGTCGAACGACTTGGCCGCGGCCTTGGCCGTGGTGGCGCCGGTGGCGATGTCGCCGAAGCAGTTCAGGGAGCTGTCGTTCTCGATGGTCAGCCATTGCGGTGACGCCGGCGTGGCCTTGGTGTTCTTCGCCGACTCGAAGAAGCCGGTCAGGTAGGACGGGAAGTCCGCGGACTTCATGACCTCGTCGAGGCCTTCGACGTAGTTGGGCATCCACCCGTCCTTGGCGAACACGTAGTCCTTCTGGATCTCGGGGCTCGCGGCGATCTTGATCCACTTGAGCGCCAGCTCCTGACGCTTGCTCTTCTGGGCGACGCCCCATACCGAGCCGGCCATCATCGCCGGCTGGAGCTTGCCGCTGGCGCCGGGCATGGGGAACGATCCCAGATCGTCGGTCGTGAGGTCGGGGTTGTACTGCTGGATGGTGCGGATGCCGGCGCTGTTGTTCAGGATCGCGCCGGTCTTGCCTTCGGCCAGCAGCTGGCTGAAGTCGGGGTTGCCGGTATCCAGCGAACGGGACGCCTCGGAGGACCACTTGTGCTGGAATTCCAGCCATTGGTCGATGCCCTTGAGCGAATTGTCGCTCGACAGGGTGCTCTTCCAGGTTCCGTCCGACTGCTGCTCGGCGAAGTCGCCGCCGGCATCCCAGATCCACCGTGCCGCCGACTTCCAATCGCGGCCGGGCATGTAGAACGGGGAGAAGTCCTTGTCGGTGTTCGCGTCCCGGAGCTTCTGCAGGTCGGCTTCAAGCTCCTCGTACGTGCTCGGCGGATTGTCGATTCCGGCCGCGGACCACATCTTCTTGTTGTAGATCACGGCGCCGGCGGCCCCCAGCGCGGGGATGCCGTACAGTCTGCCGTCGATGGTGGCGGGCTCCTCAAGACCGGACAGCCAGGTGTGCCCCTGCCTCATATCGTCGGCCTTGTCCGTCAGATCCAGCAGGCCGCCGCTCACGGCGAACCCGGCGACCTGCGTGTTGCCCAGATCGATAACGTCCGGCGGCGTGTCCGTGGACAGCGCGGTCGTCACCTTCGTGTTGATGTCGGCCCACACCTGGGTCTGCACATCGACCTTGACGCCCGTCTCCTTGGTGAACCGCTCGTTGATCGCCTTGATGGTGTCCTCGCTCTGGTCGCCCTGCATGATCCACACCGTCAGCTTGCCGCCCGCGGACGCATCCTGCTGCGATCCGCCGGACGGGGCTCCCATCGAGCATCCCGACAGGGTGAGCGCTGACGCGGCCGCCAAGGCGATGGCCGCGGAAATCCTCTTCGTTCTCATGGTGGTTTCCTTTTCCTGGAATGCCTGCCCGACGCCGCCGTTCGGAGGAATGGCGCGACGTGCCGCTGCGCACGACGGTCCCGGGTCCGTATCCGCCCGCGCTGCCATGCGTGGACGATGCTGTTTCGGACGCCGTCGCCGGCGCCCGAAACAGCGCCTGGGAACGTGATGTCACATCGTTCCTCGACATGACATCACGGCATGAATGACCAGAATTTTGTTAGTCATCCTTGCTTAATTCCCTTAGTTGGTTTCAACCTCCTTGATAGCCAAGGATATGACGCCTTTATCTTTTTTGCAAGTCAGTCGAACAAAATAAGGGGCATGCTACGGCCTTGCTTGGCGAAACCTGACGGAACGCGCGGCATTCGGCCCGACGCGCCGAAGGGGGGCGTTGCATCGGGAAGTGCGGTCAGCAGGCGATGAGGGATGCACCGAGCGCGCCGATCGGAATCGACGGGTCGGCGAGCCGCAGACGTTCCGTCAGGCGCAGACCCGCGATGAAACCGCTGGAGGATTCCCGCCTGCGCAGTTCCCCGCGCAATGCGTCAAGCAACGGGGAGCCGACGCGCGAGACGCCGCCCCCGATGACGATGACCGAAGGGTCCTCGCCCTGGGCGACGATCTGCACGACGTCGGCGAGGGCATGCAGCAGGATGCCGAGAACCCGCCCGGCTTCGGCATCGCCTCCTGCGGCCTTCGCGAGGATGTCGGGCAGCGGAGGATCCGCCATGGGCCACATGCGTCGCAGAGCCCCTCCCGAGCATGCGGTCTCCAGACATCCGCGTTGGCCGCATTTGCATGCCACGCGGTTGGAATCCACCGGAAGGTGGCCGATCTCCCCGAGGGCGCCCGTGTCGCCGCGTTCGACGAGACCGGCGCGGACGAATCCGGCCGCCAGCCCCGTCCCCAGGTTGACGAACGCCATCCTTCCCTGACGGAGCCGTTCGGGAAGCGTCCCATAGGCTCCCAGCGCGGCGGCGTTCACGTCGTTGTCCACCCACACGGGCAGACCGAGCACGCCGGACGCGCGGCCCCCGAGCTCCAGTTTCTCGATTCCGAGATTGACCACGTTCTCCACCTGCCCGGTGTCTCGGTGGACCAACCCCGGGATGCCGATGCCCACCGATCTCACATCACCGAACCTCATGCCGGCCACCTGCCGCACGATGGCGGCCACGTCCTCCACGACCTCATTGCCGCCCTTTCGGGCCGTCCTGCGTCCGGACGCGAGGATGGCGCCGGCCGCGTCGGTCAGCACCGCCTCGATCTTCGTTCCCCCGACATCCACTCCGACGCGCAGGTTCTCTATTTCCGTCGCGCCGCCGCCGTTCATCATCATGGCAATCTCCGTTCCCGTTGGACGGACTTCTCTTTCGTCCGCCGATCATTATGTTCGAAATCCTTACATATTGGATTCGGGAAGCGATGATACACCACGACATGCGCGCCCTGCGACGGCGGCCGCATCCATCAGGACGAGGCCGCCGCCGCGGACAGCCCGCGCCTGCCCACGATCTCGCGCAGAACCGAGACCGCCTGCCCCCGCAGGGTGGCGTCGTCGCCGAGCTCGCACCGGCGCACCCGTATGTTGCTCTGGTAGTCGTTCCGCGACAAGGAGTTGACGGTTTCGCCGCATGCGCCGAGCAGCGTCTCGCCGACGATGTCGGGAGGCCCGTAGACGGCGATGTCGTGAAGGTTCAGCAGGCTCGCCGGCATGGCCAGCGCGCTGCCGAGCCTTGCGCCGGCCTCGGCCAGGATGTCCGCGCGCCGCTCGGGATTCCGGCGGATGCGGTCGCGCAACGCGATGGCCGATACATAGGTCTCCAGACAGCCGCGCTTGCCGCAGGTGCACGCAGGGCCGGCGGGATCGATCACGACATGGCCGATTTCGCCGGCCGCATGGTCATCGCCCTCCACGAACTCGTCGTTCAGCAGCACCGACGCGCCGATGCCCCGAGTGATCTGCACGAGCAGACAGTTGGGATTGCCGTGCCCGAGGAAGCGGTCGGCGAGCAGAGCCGCGTTCGCGTCGTTGTCCACTCGGACCGGCAACGAGAACTCGCCTTCGAGCATGTCGCGAAGCTCCACGTCATCCCAGCCGAGATTGGAACTGGAGATCACCCTCCCCGCGCCGGAAACCACGCCGGGGACGGCCACGCCGATGCCGACGAGCCCCGAACCGGCAAGCCGGATCATCTGGCCCACAAGCGAGAGCACATCGTCGAGATCGACCCGGTCGCCATCATCGAGCACGCGTTCGCGGCGCTCCACGATTCTGGCCCGCAGGTCCATCACGGCGCCGGTCATCACATACGGGCGGGACAGATCGACGCATACCAGACGAAGCACGTCCGCGTCGATGGCCAGCAGGGTGCCCGGCTTGCCCCGGCCGTCGCGCCTGCCCGACCCCAGTTCCCTCAGCAGGCCGTCGTCGATCATCTCGCCGGTCACATCCGTAGCGGTGGCGCGGGAAAGCCCCGTCTCCTTACACAGGTCGGCGCGCGACAGCTGCCGGTCGGGAAACAGTAGCCGGAACAGCAGTCTGCGGTTGTTGGCCCTTGCATCGCTGGGATTGGATTTAGCGTACATGGGAGCCCTCCTCGGGTGAGACGATTGCGGAAAATGCGGAATCACATTATCGGGACGGACATCCCGGCGTCATCCTCGAACGGCTTTCAGGATAACACCCATCAGGGGACTGACAATATGAAAACCCCGGCACTTTGACAAGTTTCCCATCTTTGTACATAATCATGTTCGACATCCAAACAAAATAGTTGCGACATACGGCCAAAGATGGTCGAGCACGGAAAGAAGACCAACATGAACAACACCACACGCGCAGCCATCGCCACGGCCGCCATCGGAGCGCTGCTCATCCCTCTCGCGGGATGCGGCAACACGACAACAAGCTCGGGCAAGACCGAACTGACGGTATGGTCGTGGGACGCCAGCATCGATCGCGCCGCCAAAAACTTCATGAAGGCCAACCCCGACATCACGGTGAAGGTGAGCAACGTCGGCAGCACCGAGGAGACCTACACCGCGCTCAACAACGCGGCCCAGGCCGGCAATGGCCTGCCCGACGTCACCCTGATCGAATACCTCGCCATCCCGCAGTTCGTGCACTCGGACACGCTCATGGATCTGAGCAAGGTCTACGACACCGTCAAGTTCAAGGACACGTTCACTCCCGGCACATGGAACTCCGTGAACATCAACGGCGGCCTGTACGCGATGCCTGCCGACTCGGGCCCCATGGCCTACTTCTACAACAAGGACGTGTTCGACAAGGCCGGTATCGGCCAACCACCGACCACCTGGGACGAGTTCTACGAAGACGCGAAGAAGATCCGCGCCACCGGCTCCTACATCACCTCCGACTCCGGCGACGCCGGCCTGTTCAACGCGATGATGTGGGCCATGGGCGGCCACGCCTACAAACTCAACGACGACAAACTGACCATCAATATCACCAAGGACAAGGGCGCCCAGCGGTTCATGAACCTCTGGCAGAAGATGCGCGACGAAGACCTCATCGACGTCCACACGAAGACCTGGACCGACGACTGGATGAAGTCACTGGGCGACGGCTCCATCGCCAGCCTCATCAGCGGCGCATGGATGGCCAACAACCTCCTGCAGGGCGTGCCCCAAGCCACCGGCAAATTCCGCGTAGCCCTCCTACCCACCATCGACGGAACGCCCATCAACGGCGAATACGGCGGCAGCGGACTGGCCATCACCAAGAAGATCCCCGACGGCAAACTCGACGCCGCCAAGAAGTTCGTCGAATACGTCACCACCAACGACGAAGGCATCGACGCCCGCGTATCCAACGGCAGCTTCCCCGCCACCACCAAGACCCTCGACCAGAAGGACTTCCTCGCCAAGACCACGCTCAGGAACGCCGACGGCAGCGACAACGAGTTCTTCGGCGGACAGAAATACAACGAGGTCTTCTCCCAGGCCGCCAAGAACGTCACCGGCAAATGGGAGTTTCTGCCCTTCGAACCCTACGCCCGCTCCATCTACAACGACAATATGGGATCGTTCTTCTCCGGCAAGACCGATTTCAGGACTGCTGCTGGCAAATGGCAGATAGCGCTAAGAAATTATGCCGCTGACCAAGGATTTGCATCGTTTCAAGATGAATAGATTACAAAGATGACTCCTGTAAGAAATTAGCTATGGTTCATATAGTATTATAAAGGAGTATATAAATTATACTCGTAATTAGATGGATACTTCATGTTAAGCACATTTCATAAATGTGTGAAATATTGACATGGGCCTATGTTTGAATTGAAGTCACTATTTCAGTTGTGTAAAAACACCCGATTTAATCCAATTGATTGCAATTTGGGTGCGGTTTGAAAGATGAAGTTTCGATAGAATTCGACTAACATAGCGTTTGACTGATTTGGTTTCCAGAAATAGTTTTTTTGCTATGTCTTCATTACTGAGTCCTTGTGCGATTAAGGCACATATGTCACGCTCTCTAGTAGTAAGACTCTTGAATGATTCAATAAATATATTTTGTTGGTCTTGAAAAATGAATTTGCTTTGTTGATATTCTACTAGTTTCTTTGTTATTCGTGGAGTAAGAATTTTACCATTTTCAAAAACAGCTTTTATCGATTCCATTAATTGTGATTTACTTATGTCTTTCAGTAGGAATCCGCTGGCTCCAGCGTCGAGCCCGCCGAAGGCGTAGTCGTCTTCGTCGTAGGTGGTGAGGATGAGGGTTCTGATGGTGGGCCAGTGTCTGGCGATGTGTCGGGTTGCTTCGATGCCGTCCATGCCGGGCATGCGCACGTCCATGAGGATCACGTCGGGCAATGGCCGGTGATTGGCATCCAACTGGTTGAGTGTGTCGATGGCGGATTGCCCGTTTTCCGCTGAGGTGATGACGGTGATGTCGGTCACGTCGTCGAGCATGAGCTGGAAACCGAGGCGTGCCAGTCTCTGGTCGTCTACGAGCATCACACGGATCATGGTTGAATCTTCCTTTCGGCCGGTTGCTTCCCGGTCATGTTCCCGGTTGGGGGAATGACCGCTTTGACCTGCCATTCGGTGCCATCGACCGGCCCATAGGCGAACGTGCCGCCGGCGTCTTGCACGCGCCGTGACAGTCCGGCCAATCCGGTGCCGTCATCGGGTGCGACGGCTTGCGCCGCACCGGTGGCTCCGTCGTTGCGGACGATGACGGTGACTCCGTTGGGCTGGTGGTTCCATGAGACGTTGAGATGCGTGACGTGTCTGCCGTGGCGGATGGCGTTGGTTATGGCCTCTCGGGTCACGTCGAAGCAGAGGTCCGCCTGGGGTTCGTCGTCGGCGCGGATGCCGGTTTCGGTGAATATGGTGATGATGCCGAGCGTGCGGGCATGTGCGAGGATCGGACGGATGTCATCCCATGAACGCATGCTCCGGGATCCCGGTTCAGCAGGGTCTTCGTCGGTCGTGTCGGTTTCAGTCAGTGCGCGCACGGCCTTGCGCGTGTCCGCCAGGCTTTCCCGTGCGATCTCGTTGATGCCTTTCAGGGCCTCGTCCACGCGCGGGTCGCCGGTCTTACCGCTCAATCCCTCGGATAAAGCGATGATCGTGGTCAACCCGTGACCCACGCTGTCGTGCAGCTGTCCGGCGATGCGCGAACGACGCACCGCGGCGTCACGCTGCTTGACGGCGGTCTGCGCGCGCCGGTGTTCCAGGCCGGCGGCGGCCGTGGCTCTCCTGGCTTGAACCATGCCGCGGTGCGCCAGGGCGATCGCGCCGGCGAGGGCGAGTAGGAGGATGCGGCCAGGCCATTCGCCGAGGAACTGGCTGGCGGGCCATGACATGAACGTCGCCAAGGTCACGGCCAACGTCGTCGCGAGGGATCCGATGTACATGCGGCGTTCCCCGGTCGTGCGCATGAACGCGTAAAACGCCGCGACCAGCTGGACCAGCAGAATCGAGTCCGCATGCCAGAAGGACAGCATTAGGGTCAGGACGAGCTGCGACATCAATGTGACGGACGGGACCCGGTAACGGAACATCAAGACCGAGCATGACAGGCACAGGGCCAGCAACAGCAGCACGAATCCGCCGGTCTGCTTGGCGAGCGTGTACATCGGGTCCAATGGGGTGCCGATTATGCGCTCCCACATGAGCATCATGACCTCGACCGCGAGCACGCATAATGGCATGGCTGTGGCCGTGACCCTGCCGACGTTCACCGTTTGCCGTTCCATACGATCCACTGTGCCGTCTCGCCGGGTCATCGGCGTGCTTACTGGGCGAGACAGTCCGCGCCGGGCATCAGGCAGCCGAGCATCGTGACCGAACCGGTGAACAACAAAGTGAATACGATGATGATGGCCAGCCATACGAACGGCGAGAGCAGCGCCCCGATCCATGCGGCGACGCGGCCGCCATGCTCCCATCCGTGCCCGTCGCGGCCGGTGATCCACGCGATCAGCACGCCGGGCAGGGACAGGAACAGTCCGAGCAGCAGGAATCCGACGATCGAATCGTTCGGCGCGGCTTGCAACGGTTGGGGCGGGTTCGGCCGGCCGGGCTCCGGGACGGGCGGTGACGCCGACAGGGGCTTGCCGGGTGACGGTTCGTGATGTGCGGGAATGTCCATGAGCGCCGATCCTTTTGAGTGTCATTGGAGCTTGTTGATGTTGATGGTGCCGTTGTCACCAGGCAATGCACTGATGGAGACCTTGACGATGCCGTCGTCGGCCGTGTAGTCGTATACGCCGGCCTGTTCCTCCTCGGTGGCGTTGCGGGTGAAGCCCGCGTCCTTGATCTTTCGCGCGTAGTCCTTCGCCTCGGCGATGGTCCATGACACGTCGATCAGATAGCCGTTGTCGGTCTCGTCCCTGATACGGGTCGTCGCCCGATCGGGTTCGGGCACCCGGCCGGCATACTGGCCGTCCGGCCAGGAGCCTTGGACGGAGCCGCACGCCGCCAGCCCGAACAAGGCCGTCAGGATTAGCAGGAACGCGAGCAGCATGGACACCGGGGCTCGCCTCGGCATGGCCGTGTATCGGACAGGCATGATCTCATCCTCCTTTTCCGAATCCGGTGCCGTCAACGGCTTCTGATCGCGTCGGCCACGCTGCGGCGCAACGCGGGGCGGATCTGCATGTACTGGATGAGGAACAACGCCAGCCAGCAGGCCGCTGCCGCGCCGATCACACCGGTCCACGGGATCTCGGCCACCGGAACACCGACGAGCGTGATGGAGCGTGTGGCGAGCACGAGCGAGCTGACGGCGACCGGGATGAGCGCGAGGACGACCGCGCCGGCGGCCAATTGCAGGCTCTGCCACAGGATCATGCGCGTCACCCGGCGCGGCGACATGCCGATGCTGCGCAGCAGCGCCTGGTCGGCGACCATGCCGCGGTTCGACAACGCGATGACGGCCAGGCTCGTGGCCAGGGACACGATGCACAGCATCGCGATCATCAGCAGCGAGTCCGCGTAGTTCAGGCTCGTCGGATGGCCACCCAGGGCCAGTATCCGCCCGTAGGACCGCGCGCAGGTCAGCAGGGTCGCGGACAATCCCAGAGCCAGTGCGAGCGGGGCGATGGTGTTCATACTGGACACGGCCTTCGCCCTAGCGGCACGGGCCGCGAGCACGCCGGTCGCCGACCCGCACAGGCGGCACATGACGCGTCCCGCGTCCAACAGGATCGGGACCAGCACGCCGGCGAGGACATACATGCCGAACGACGCGATGATCCCGGCCCATAATGCGCCGTTGAACGTCTGGCCGGCCTCCTGTCCGAACGCGCGGGCGCGCGGCATGCCCATGCCGGAGAACGCCAATACCAGCGCCGCCGCCATGACAACCAGTCCCAGCGCCCAGCGCACCCAATACCGCCATCCACGCCGTCCAATCGGCGCGTCCTTGCCGCGGATCGCCTCGATGGGACGGACCTTCGCCGCACGCATCGAGGGCACAAACGCGCCCAGCATGCACGTGACCACGCCCAACAGCAGCGAGCCGAGCCATGCCGCCACGGACGGCGCGAACGCGGGAGGGACGAACGAGCCGAGCCCGCCGGCGAAGCTCTCCGCGGCCATCGCGTCGAACTCGGGAACCGCGAGCAGGCTGGCCGGCATCGCGATCAGTGAACCGAGCAGCGAGCCAATGAGGCTCGCCACGCCCACGAGCATCCACATGCCCGCACGCACCTGGCTCGGGCTGGCGCCCATGAGACGCCATTGCGCGAACGTGCCGCGGATGCGGTCAACCGTGGCCGAACCGACCACCGTGAGCGAGAAGAACGCAAGCAACGCCACCACGACATAGATCGTGACCGACACCATGGCGAACTCGGCCGGATCCAAACCCGCCAGCCGGGCGGCCGACGCGAACGACGGCGACGAGGTCCACACGAACTGGTTCATGCACACGCCCACCAGCGTGGTCACCACCGCGACCACCATGATCGTGGGCACCCAACCCGCGAGATTGTCGCGGAACACGCGAAGCACATACCTACCCACGGCGAACCTCCTGACCGTGCTGCGACATGGGCGGCTCGAACGTGCGGCGCATGCCCTCGACGATCTGCCCGGCGGTCAGCCTGCCCGCGACGTGGGTGATCCCGCCGTCACGCAGGAAGACTACGCGGTCGGCCAGTGCGGCGGCATCCGTGTCATGCGTGACCATGACCACGCTGGAACCCGAATCCGCCAGCTCGCGCAGCACCTGCAGCACGAGCTCGCTGTTCGCGGTGTCGAGCGCGCCGGTGGGCTCGTCGGCGAACACCACCGCCGGACGCAAGAGCAGGGCCCGGCACAGGGCCACGCGCTGCTGCTCTCCACCGGACAGGGCGCTCACCACGGTCCTCGCCCTCTGGCGCAGGCCGAACCGGGACAGCAGCTGCGTGACATGCACGTAGTCGGCCTTGCGATGGGCGAGCGAGAGCGGCAGCGTCACGTTCTCCTCGACCGTCAGATACGGCACGAGGTTGTACTGCTGGAACACGAAACCGATATGCCCGCGGATGAACCGCGAACGACGCTCCTCGTCCAACGCGTAGATGTCGGTGCCGCCGATGACGACCCGGCCCGAGTCGGGCCTGTCCAAACCGGACAACACGTACAACAGAGAGGTCTTGCCCGCTCCCGAAGGCCCGACGATCGCCGTCAACCCGGCACCGGGAATATCCAACGAGACATCATTGAGAATCACACTCGGACTGGAACCATCAGCGGAAGCCACACGCTTGACCAGCCCACGCGCCTGAATCGATAAATATGTATTTACCCCAATGAAGTCATTTGGTTGTTTTTTCATGGACGAGAATCCTTCCTACGAGAGTGCTACTGCCGACAGTATCCATAAAGACGAGTCAATCGTCTATGCCGGAGAGACGATTGACATCAAAAGATGTCAATCTGTGTCGAAGAGAGAGTCGAGTAACCATATAGTTGATAAACAGCCACCGGTCAAAGAATCATCAGAATTGTGATGTCCTTCATCTAAAAGTTGCAAAAACACCGAATTATGTGCGGACGGAACAATAGCCGAATATGAATTCAGCCATTGTTCCGTATATAAGAGAGGCGCCTTTATATCATTCTTGCCGGCAGTAATCCAAATGTCAGGAGCTTGATTAGAAAAATCAGCTGGAAGACGCCGCAATTGCGCCAAAGGTGAAAACGAGTCATAGCAAGAAGATGATGATGGATATCCGAATTCATCCCAATCGCTAATTGTAAGTGGATTGTCGGGGTTTGTGAGAATCAATTCCGGTGTTAAAAAAGGGTGCGATAATTGAACAATTTTGAAATAATCCGGGCGGCGCAATGCGGCAGAAAGAACAACCAAAGCGCCGGCGCTTGAACCCACTGCTCCAATGCGTTTGGCGTCACATAAGTTATTTGCAATCAATCCTTTAGTGCAATCGAGAAAATCATTGATAGATATGAACTTATTGTTTTTTATCGCTTGCCTATGCCATTCCTCCCCATACTCGCCCCCACCTCGAATATGGCAGAAGGCAACAGTTATGCCGGACTGTATGACATATGAAATCAAACGGTCATAGGCTCCCTCAAGTGCGATTCCATAACATCCGTATGCCATCAATAGAATAGGAGACTGCTCGAGAATACTATCAAGTCTATAAAAAAGTGTAATGGGAATATTTGTTTGATCTCTACTCCGGATAATAATTTTGCGACAGTGAATATTAGGTGTGGACGATACAGCCTCTAAGAATCCTTTCCTATTTCCTGTTACAATTTGCGTTTGATGGATTGGAGATGATATGCAGAAAACAGGGAATCTATCCTGAAATCCAAGAAAACTAATAACTCCACAAGGAGGAGCTTTCCATATCCCATTTTGTCCGAGAGATGGAATCCAGATGGCGGAGTCGCCCGATAGGCGTCCTATCACATAAACAATCCCATTACGCTTTTGCAATGATTTAGGAATAAATCCATGGGGAGACTGAATCATTTGCCTATCATGTATATCGTTAAAAAAGTTAATAATTAGAAGTTGGTTATTGACGATAGCATATAGAAGAGTATTTGTAATCTCCATCGAATCAATGGGGAGTGATGCAGTAATTTCCCTAAAGCGTGTGTCTCTTTCGCCGAAATCATCGAAAAACAGCATACGAGAATTGTCTCCGTGCGTCATTCTTATAACAATAACCGCATCATTACTGCAAACGAAAGATAATATATCATATTCACTATTTGTGCCGTATACTTCAATGATGCCACACTTGTTTGCCATCATTAGTTTATACGGGCGATTTGATTTGCTTTTATTAATCCAATAGATAGAATGGTATGTCGTTCTTATCTGAGGTACAACATTGTTGCACCTCAGAAGAATATTGGCGGATTGCTTTTTCAATTCATATAATGAAATAGTGTAAAAATCAGTTTTTGGCATCTGCGTTAATAATGCCGCTATTGTCTTCTCTGAATTAATGTAAAAACCAGATATTCTTCCAATCGGTTTTTGACATAAATGAATATATTGCGACGGATCATCCTTGAAATGAATTACTAGTTCATTATTAATTTGCATTAATTCGAGCGATTGATTACTGGAATAATGAAAATTATTTGTATCCTCTATTAAATGTTCACAAAGTTGTTGCGCCTTGCTGCGATACTTGTCAGAGAATTCTTCATACAATTTGATGGGTTGATTGAGTGTTGTACACTTCATAGTTACTCCATTGCAAAAGTGTCTGGCATCAATTTTGCGAATTGGTGCCAGACACTTGTCTTGTCAGCAGTTGCTGTAGGTCAAGGTACTCGGCAGGCCCGGGCAGGGGCCATTGAAGCTAAACGTGCTGATACGTGCTGCATCATCCGTTTCGCCGTCAGCAGTCAAGATTTGAAAATCAAGAACGTTGTTTCCCATTGTGCACCTCCTTTCTAATATCTAAGGAATCGTTCCATGACAGGAACGGTATGCCTGACCATTTCCCCTGGAGTGCGGCAAGAGATCCGAGGACTCCGGCGGATCCGGTCAGAAAATCACACGACAGTTTTAGTCCTTGATTTCCTCGGACATAAAAACCGCCTTTACTTGGAATGATAAATAGTCGAAGAGAATCGCAATATGAGTTAATTACCTGATATTCCAGCTTGCTTTTATCGTCCTTTGCATTCAGAAAAGTCAAAAAGCCTGACATACCATATGCGTATGTTCCCTGTGCACACTGATAGTAGGTGCATGCGCGAACTAGGGACTCATACTCTTTGTCCAAGAGACATTCTCCGGTCGCTTTTCGCAAGGCATATAAAGCGATTGCAATACCGCATGACCCGGTTCCCAGATATGGCAGAGTTCTCCACTTTTCATCGTATTCCATGGTCATATTTTGGGTCAAAACACATTTTTTAATATCGTTTTGTATTGCATGTAGTGCATAATCCACATATTTTTCATCTCGATCAACCGTTCTATAGATTTCGGCCCACAATAAGGCCGCGCCAGACCAGCCATATAATAATCCAGCGGATTCACATTCGACATCGTTGGTAAGCATGTTCTGCAACTTTGATGAGGCTAAAAATAGTTCATCATATGATTTATTCGACCCGATACTTAGGTCATTTAGGCCGACGCCAGCCCATCCGGACCAATAAGTAGGATTAATGGGGTTTGCCACGGGCAAAGAATGTGCTTCTCGAGCGAGTTCATCAAATCCCGCCATGCGTAAGCCATACTCCAAACCATCTTTGCCGGCGAATCCTCGGTTTTTAACGCCCGAAAGATGATTTAAAATCCATTGAGATGCTTTTTGAACCGATGCGGAATCTATTGGATCACCTGCCAAAGCTAACGTCGACAAAGCACCCGCAACGCCATAAGGGTATCCCACCGAGGCTTGTACAGCATTAGGGCCAAATAGTTCTATATCACCGGGTAGAGCAACTGTAGCGCCTTCATCAAAATGAAGGTGTGCCTTTATTCCCCGAGCTAGTCCATGTATTAAATCTTCAATAGAAGCGAGATTGACAGCTCGCTGATCCAAGGATAGCTGAGTATTTTTAGATGTCTTTTGAATTATAGATTCGATGGAGTCTTCGTTAATATCGAGATGACTCTGCGCGTGTCTAGCGATTCGTATAATGCTTCCTTCATTGCCCTGATCTGTAATGGTGGCTTGAGGAAGAAGCATATCTAACTCCAGCAACCCTAATGAACAAAAATCTGCGTCGGTGCCGGTAAACCCTGTCAGAGGACCATATCCTGGTGCTATTTGTTTAATTCGCCATCCTTTATCCATTTTGTGCGCGAATTCAAAATCAATAAATTTAGGATTAACTCCGTTTTCCATAATGATATTTTTAGGGTGAATATCACCAAGAAGCCATCCGTGTCGATGAAAGAGCGACATTGCTTTATCAAGCTGTGAAACGGTATGATCAACCCATTGCCCAAAGGCAGCATTATCTAGTTTCCAAGGAGCTGGCTTTAGTATGGGAGTTCTAAGCATGCATTCATGCTTAAGGTTGTTCCCTGGTATTTTCTCCATCACGAGATAAAGGTTTTCCCATGCTCTAAACATTCCGAATACCTGAGGCACAAAGCCCGTATCTTGTAATTCGGATAAGACATGTTCTTCGTGCTTCAAACGATATACAGCATCATGGCCGTCGGAATCAAGCGCCGTATATGGTCGCGCCTCCTTTAGTACAACGATAGTTCCTTTTGAAACGTATTCATCCGTCAACGCCTCTGCGGTATACACACCTCCACCGCATGAAAAATGCATAGCTGATTTCATCTCGAATGGGAATGGTATAGATTGAGATTCTATGGATTCGTGTAGAAATTCCGGTATTTTCACCCAATCCGGCACGATAAAGGTAGGACGACGTACATCTTCCTCCTCGACTCCGTCGGGCCTTTTCAATACACTTATATATTTTGTCTTATCCTTAGGCGGGATAAAAGCGCCGAAGCGATAGAATATAGGCCCGTTCCTCCAACGTCTATCCGAAAGGATATAGGGTCCTGACTCATTCCCAATAATGTCGTCTAACCCATTGAGAGTAGAATGAAACTCCAATTCGTTTACTGGATATATTGTAATATATTTTCCGGCAGCAGCCCTATCGGTATATTTACTGTTTTGAATCAAAAAAATCAGCTTTTGTTGATAGATATTTAAATGCGACTTTTTTTGAAAAACAATAATTTGATACTTCTCTTAATATCTTTTCATAATTCCAAAGAGTTGCCGAGATGTGAATCTTCCATCCCTGTTCCGGAATTTTAACATTACTAGGACGACAATTTGTCCATGGGGTACCTTTATATATCTTCCAATTATTTGGAAAGTGAATTTCATCATCAAGTCTTGGCGAAGATTGACGATCTGGTGGCTCATAGAAGGAACTGTTGGACTGACAGAATGGGATATATTTTAGGTCGATGGGCACGATTCTGTCTCTTTCCTTATTAATGGCTTATGACATTTTTATTACATCACCTATTCGCGTGCCGCGCGACCCGTTATGGGTTATCTGTCATCTCCAGATGACAAGAGATAAGAGTCGATATAGATTTCCGTCCAGTCGTCGGCCTTGTCATCATATGATGATATATACATTTTTTGTATAGTTTATGTCTGTATTTGTTATAGAGTTAGTCAGAGTGTTGCTTATTTGACCTAGCGGAACATAGTGTATTTTGTGTAGATGTCCAATCGGTTGTAATCGGTGAAAAGTGATATATATGCAGCATATATAAAATAACTATATTTTATAGTTAGATGAGGAATTATTGTAATAAATCGCCAAATTTCTTTTAGCTATGAGATATATTGTTCCGTTGCGAGATTGCGATAAAATGGTGCCGTTTTAAAAAGTTGTTTATGGGTTCCCGATCCGATAATCCGCCCTTGATTAAGTACATATATAAGATCGGAGTCAATTATCGTGGCGAGTCGATGCGCAACGATAATAAAAGTGCGGCCTTCTACCTGAGTCAATAGCTGAGTGATAAGGCGTTCGTTATCGGCGTCCAGGTTTGCGGTGGCTTCGTCGAGCAGGATGATTTTTGCCGTGGAAAGAAGTGCGCGGGCTATGGCGAGTCTTTGGCGTTCTCCGCCTGATAGCATGATTCCGTTTTCCCCTATCTGCATATCAAGACCTTTGTCGGATCGATCTAGCAGATGGGAGAGATTCACGGATTCCAATACCCGTCGGCATTCATCATCGCTACAATCGTTTGATCCGAGAAGTAGGTTCTCTCGTATGCTACCGGACAGTGCCGGTGAATCCTGTTCCACGTATGCGATGTGGCTGCGTAAATCGTCTCGATCACAGGTTGTTATGTCCTTACCGAGTACATTGATATTTCCGCTGGAAGGATCATAGAAACGTTCGATAAGTTGCAGGATCGTGCTTTTCCCTGCCCCTGAGGGCCCGACAAGTGCCGTGACACTTCCTTGGGATATGGAGAGATTCAGGTCACGCAGAATTGGTTTGGATCCATAGGAGAAGTAGACGTGTTGGAATTCCACCGCTGGCGGACGGGGCCCGCTGTGTGCCAGCGGCATATGTTCATTGATTGTTGCGACGACGGTGTCAGAGTCCTTTTCTTCGGGAATATCCAATATTTCCCGTATACGGTTCATTGCGGCCATTGAATTGCCGATTTGTGAGCCTGCGTAAATGATCTGGCTGAGCGGTGAGATGCTGATGAACAGCAACATGATGAACTGAGTAAGTTTCTCTACGGATAGCAGCCCTGTGGTTACGCGCCATAATCCCAGACCGAACACAATGATAGCTGCGAGTTGCAGGGCTATCGTGGCCAGTGGATTGACGATCGACTGGATTTTGGCAATCTTGAGTCCGGACAGGCGGACGCGGTTGATCAAGGCGGCAATAACCTTATTCTCGTTCTCGAAGCCGTTTGAAGCGCGTATGGTGCGGATGCCGGCGAGATCACGATTGAGCGTGGAGGTAAGGTCGCCGAGCGTGTATTGGCTGTCATAGCTTGCTCGTTCGATGAATTTAGCGGACAGCAGCATGAGCGTGAATACCGTAAGGAGCAAGGTGATCGCTGTGCCGAATAGGATCGGGTCAAGCATTGCCATAAACGCAGCGGAACCGATGACGGTGATGAAACCTGATGCAAGGGCTGATGTGCACTGCATGAATGCATTACGCAGTTGTGAGGTGTCGTTGCCGACACGGCTGAGCAGGTCGCCGGAGTCACGTTGATCGTATTCGCGTATGGGCAGACGTAGCAGGTGTTTGCTTAGTGCGAGACGAGCATCCCTTACGATATCCTCCCCTGTGCTCTGCAATTGGTAGTTCTGTAGGGCTGATATAGCTCCTGAAGCGGTGACGAGTAACAGCATTCCGGCAATGACGGGCCACTGGGGAACCTGGAATACACCATTCTGGAAGAAGTTGGTCATGTACTTAGGCACGAGCAGCGTCATAACGGCTCCTATGGCTCCAAGACATAGGATGAGTGCCAGCCGTCCTCGGTATTTTCGGAGAGGAGAAATCAGATTGTACATGGAGGCATGTTTCATGTGCATGGTGTCGTCCGGGTCGTTGGCGGTCATTGCGTATCTTTCCGTTCGGAACTGGTTCTGGTGATGGTGTACCGTCTGACGGCATCAGGTTCGCCGATGGGTATGCCGTTGGCTTCGACCCAGGCGTGTGCGCGAAAGGGACGATCGGTGAACCCGGTGCACCATGTGACGGATCGGCGAGATATGCGGCATGCCGCCGCCGTGGAGAGCGACCGAAGCAGACAACCCTGCTGGCTGCGGCATCTGCGGCTTACCGAACATACGGCGTTGCGGTAACGCTTCGCCATGTCGGCATCGGCTGGCGGATACCGTTCGGACCACGTTTCAAGCCGGCGGCAGAACTTTCCGATTCGTTGTCGTTCCATCCGTCTTCCGATAATGATGGCAATCAGCGCCACCAGGCGGTCGTGAAAGTTGACGCGTGTGGTTGCTTCCGGCTGTAGAGGGATACTCATAGGCGCACGTGCTTCCCTATATCGGCGAGGAATCGTTCCGTATCCCGGACGATGATTTGTCTGTCGGTCTGATATTCTTCGGCGATTGCGTTCATGCAATCCTCGACGGTTTTGCCGTGCATCAGACCGTCGAGGATGATTCGGCCTATTTCGTTGACCTGCAGGTATTCGCCGGTGTCGTTGACGAATACGATTGCCCCTCCCTCTTTGGGATATAGGGATATCTGGTCTTTCAGGCTGGTGTTCGCCATCGTGTTATCGGTTTGCATGTCGCCACCTTCCACTGCCGCGACTCGTTGCATTTCAAACAGAAACGTGATGTCAGGCATCGGCATGGAAGCTCGACGCCGTACGGCTGGTATATCGATCAGTCCTTCTTCGTCCAGCACTCCGCCGGCGATTGAGTCGAGCAGCGTGTCTTTCGAGCGTTGCCATGCCAGATACAGTGAATATGAGTGATCGCCTTTGACGGGACGCCGGAATATCGTTTCGGGGACTATACCCTTGAGCGCCCGGTACAATACGGCTTTGTGTAGATTTCCCTCGGTGCGTGCACTGATTGGGGCGCATAGCGCATAGCCCACGATTCCACGGTCCAGGTAGGGGGAGCGGAACGTTATGTCGTCGGAGGCGAACGTCCGATTAACCTGATTGAGCATTCGTGCCTGCATTGACAGAGAGTAGAGCGCCTGATGACGGCTTCGGTCGGGGCTTAATGGCCGAATGTCGGCGTGTTTCAATTGTGATTCAATGGCGCCATATAGGGTATCCCTGGCTTTCGCGGTCAGGAATTCGGGAATGCGTATGGCATCGTGCCATCCACAAGGCGAGGAGCGATGGCCATGATCTTGTTCCGCGTCCAGGAGCGATGACCGTAATTCCTCATGCAGATCGGTGCTGTCGGTCAGATCGAGAATTGCCTGATAGGGTGGGACCCGGTAATCGGCGCTGTATTGTCTTCGAATGTCCCGTAGCCGCAGCGGGTGTTCCCGCAGACAACTCCATGATGAGGATGGCATGGATGCGAACAGCTCGTCTCCTCCGAAACCCGTGACATGGATACGGCTTGTGTCTGCTTCCATTTCGGAGATTCGGCTGAGATAGCCTTCGATATCGCTCCAGAAGACCGGTTCTTCAGGTATCTCTCTGTTGGGATATTCGGCTGTGGATTCGAATGATCTGTTTCCATCCACGACTCGGCCGATTTTGATGAGTGGCATCCGAACGTCCTCGGAGATTCGCTCGGCCCATCGGGAATCCTGATTCATTGGATCGTCGGGTGTTTCATGATACAGGGGCATACGAACCCCCTCACTGGCGAAGATGTATGCGATGGCGGCGGAATCCACTCCTCCGGACACATCGGCGGATAGTGGTGCCTCATTGCGCCACTCATCCGCGATCGTCAGGAAACGGCTCCTTAGCGATGCCAGAATTACGTCGTTTGAAACATGTTTTATGGGTGAAGGTTCCGCTCTCGTATATCGCGGCCTATTGGATTTGTCGAGGTGCAGTGTGGTTGCGGCGGGTACGGAATGTATGTTCCTCCATGGGGATTTGTCCCCTCGCAGGCTGTCAGGGAGCGAAGGCAGCAGATCCATGATGATGCGTTCCAGGTCAAGATCGGCGTTCGTGATGCTTGCAAGCCGGAAGGCGCTGTCCGACAGGAGCACTTCATCTTTGGAGACGGTCCAGAACATGCGATCGCCACTCAACAGAGGAACCTGGACGCATGTTCCCTCGTCATTGATGCTGATGGAGGCGGGAAGCTTCGAACGGTCCGTCGGCTTCCCGCCGCGGACAATCACGGTACGGTTTGGGTTCTTATGCGTAAACGGCATCACGTTTCCCTATCCTGATACAGCTAGGGATCATCAATATATGCAGGGTTTCGGTCAGTTCGATCCCCAAGGGAACGGGGCCTTGGCTCCGCCAACATCGACATAGTTGCCGAACCATACGCCATTGGTTGCTTCCTTGAATGATGCGATGACCTCAACGACAGGAGGCACATAATCCTTCATCTTCGTTCTCCTCATGTTCTGTATATGGAACCGGATTGCATGCCGGTGCATGCCATTCCAGTTAACCTGATTTGGATGGTACATCCAAGAATGTGTTTGGTGTTTGTCATCTTCGGATGACAAACACCAAACACATGGACCTATGGGAGCGGGTGATCCGCCGGCGTTTTTCAGTCTTCCTTCCAGAGCTGGCCGCGGGAACCCTCTTTTACCACGGTGCCTTTATCCAGTACCACAACATCATCGGTAATCGGCTTCAGTCTGCCGTCCGGTTCGGATGCGATGAGCACCGCAACGCCACGATTCGCCTGCTTCCGTATCTGCTCGCAGATCCAATTCGTGCCCGATTGATCAAGTCGCTGGAGCGGTTCGTCTACGATCAGGGCTTTGGGGTTGGGAAGCAGAGCTATAGCGAATCGCATTTTGAGGACACCGATCGGAGCGAGATCGTGGAGCTTGACGGTGAGAAGATTCTGCAGTTCGGTCATGTGAATGATCCCGTCAAGAAGCGAATCAGACGTCCCGGCCCAGAGCGCCTTCCAACGAAGATAGGTTCCGGCCGAGTAATACGGGGACAGTGAAATGGCTTCGGGCATTGCACTCACAACGTTTTTTGGTATACGGGATGTGCCATAGGGTTTGCCACAGGTGGATATGCATCCGGAATCCGGGATATCCAGTCCCAACAGCATCCGGAGAACAGTTGTTTTGCCGGCGTCATGCGGTCCCATCAGAACGGTGACTCGACCTGCATAGGCGGCAAATGAGATCCCATGCAATTCGCGACCGGCATGATTGAATGAGACGTTCTCAAACGCGATGATGGGTGAAGCCGAATCGGGCAGCTGGCACATCGTTTTCCTTTCTTCGATTGACCCGAGCCGCAATAATCGAAGTCCCCCCCCCCCTAACGGTTTTTGGATACTGCCCTATCTTAGGGGATGGCAGAAGTGACGTGATATATATGCTAGGTTTGTTCCGTTCGCTTGAGCGATGGACATAGACAGTTAACCAGTTCGCTCTATTCTCCAATAAAAGGATTGTGGTGTTTGTCATCTGAAGATGACAAACACCACAATCCTTGAGATGAATATCGTGATTTTTATGCTGGTTTGCCGCCTGTTATTTGGTCCAGCCCCGATTGATACCAGGCTATGGCGATTTGAACCCGGTCCCGCATGTGCATTCTGGCCAATATGCGGCTTACCGTGCGCCGTACCGATGTCGTTTCGATGAATAGGCGCTCCGCGATTTCCTGATTGGACAAGCCTGCCGCCACGAGTTCCGCGACTTCACGTTCCCGCTTGGAAAGTCCGTCGAATAGGCTTCGTAGCAGCTTGATGCGGGTGTTGTCCGATATGGGCCGAACCCCGCGATTGAGCACTTCACCGGTGATTCTCGGTGTCAATACCGCATCTCCGTTATGCACGGCGTGTACGGCGTCACGTAGCTGTTTGGGGGTCGCATCCTTGAGCAGGAATCCGGATGCCCCGCGCGCCAATCCGTCGAAGGCGTAATCGTCCTCATCGTATGTGGTCAGGATCAGTATCTGGATTTGGGGGAATTGCTCCTTGATGATGCCCGTCGCCTCTATGCCGTCCATGACGGGCATGCGCACGTCCATCAGAATCACGTCAGGCAGTTGCTGCGGTGATTGCCGTAGGAACTCGATTGCTTGGGCGCCGTCCGCGGCCTGTGAGCTGACGATGATGTTCGGATCGTTGTTCAGCATCATCATGAAGCCGGTGCGCGCCCCTCGCATGTCATCGACCAGCATGACCTTGATGATGTCGTCTCTTGCATCCTTCATGGTTCTTCCGTTTCTTTCAGGGGATTAGTGCCTTGACCGCCCAGCCATTGCCGTATGGCCCATAGGACAGGGTGCCGCCCATTTTCGCAAGGCGTTGGGAGAGTCGTTGCAGTCCGGTTCCACCTGTCGGCTTCCCGCTTTGACCGGATGCCTCGCCGGTGGTGTCGTGTCCGGAGACGTGTCCATCGTTGCGGATCGTGATTGCTGTTCCGCCATCACGGTAATGATTCCAGGAGACGGCAATGCGGGTCAGTCCCGCGCCGTGCCGAAGGGCATTGGTCAGTGCCTCGCGAGTGACGGCGAAGCATAAATCCGAACGGCGGGGATCCTCGACGCGTCTTCCCGTTTCGGTGAACACGACGATGATTCCGGTTGAGCGTATGTGTTCCAGTACGGGTCTGATATCGTCCCAATCCCGTAAACGAAGGATGTCATCCTGATTCACTGGTTCAAGACCGACCTGTTCCAAAGACGGCTGCGATTCCTCTTCATTGAAGACCTTTAAGATGCGGCGCGTATCACCCAGACTGTCCTTCGCAATCGATGTGATCTCCGCTAAGACATCGGCCAGTTGCGGGTCGGAATAGCCGCCGTTCCTTATGCAGTCCTCGCCTCCCTGCGATAACGCGATGATCGAGGTCAATCCATGACCGACGCTGTCATGCAGTTCGTTGGCCATGCGAAGGCGCCGTTCCGTACGATTCTTCTCCTCCGCCAGTATTGCGGCCTTTCGCCGTGCCTCGGACAGCAGCCTATTCGCCGTTCGCCGTTCCCGCACTATGGACAACAGTGAGGATGCGATGCCGGCCAAAGCGACGGAATACAGTAACGCCAAATACTGAGGCTGTAGATAGGAGGGATAGATGCATTGCATTGCGATCATGCAGATCATGGCCAGATCGCACATGGCCTGGGCATACAGGGGAAGCCGAATGCACAGATAGAGCACCAGGATAAGCGCGACCTGCGTGTATGAGTGCAGGCCAACGCCGAACAGGACGCCCAGGGAGAGTTCTATGAATTCCAAGGCCAGCAACGCCACGGGGCTTCTGGACCTTAACGTCACGTTTATGGCTCCTAAAACCAGCAGTATGAGGAAGTACCATATCCCCGCTCCCTCGTTGAGGAACCGGATAAACGAATATCCTGTGCCGATTGCCATCCGCTCTTTCACATAATCGCGGATCAGCACGCCCATCGTGCCAACGATGCAGATCAGAGTCGTCGTGAAACGAAGCAGGCGTTCCCCTTTGAGCTGACGAAGCCATAGGATCAATCGATCCCGCGGGGTGACGGCCAGCGTTTGTCCCCCATCTGATGACTTACCCCGGCGTGAGCCCATAATGAGGCGGTTCCTCGCAACCTGCACCTTACGCCTTCTTCGTTGTCCGAGAATACAGCTCTCCCATTATCTACGATTCGAGGCTCGCATGTCCATGACCTGGCTCCTGTTTGACATCTACGGATGACAGTAACTTATCGCGGACTTCCCGCTCCGCTTGCGGAGAGAATGCTCCAGGCGGGGCTGTTCGACATACTCTCCGCAATCGGCGCGGGAACGCGGCCCCGGGCCATGCGCTACGCGCATGACCGTGTTGCTTGGCCGCTCGCATGCTCGCGGCGGTGGGCCGCGCGGAATCTGACGAGGGGTTTGCGGCCACCACCAGCATGCCATGCGCTCCGTCTGTGTTCCCTGCGCCGTGTCCCGCGCCGCTCCCGTGCCTGCGCTGCGACGGCGGACCAGCATGCCGTCTTCGCTACGGCCCGGATCGTCGCGGTCCACGCCTCCGGTCTCTCCGCCTACGCGCATGGCAGGCGGGTGGTGTCCGAAATGGAAACCACACGGAAAGGACCGATGGACATGAACGACATGGTGGACACCCGCATGGCGGGAACCGGACTGGCGAAACGCGTACGCGACGGGTTTCTTCAGGACCGGCGTGAACTTGGACCGGCGCAAGCGGACGACAAGTGGTTCGCGCCCCTGATGGACAGGTGGAACGGCCTGCTGTCGCGCGACGAGGGCGGCTTCTCCCATGAGGAGCGCGTCACGCTGGCGGTGCTGATGACCGAGTGCCTGAGCATGCGGGACGCGCTGATACTCGCATCGCTGCGCGAAATGGGCGGCGGCGAACTGCACATGCTGTACGCCCAGCCGCATTCGATGGAATCGGCGGCCGTGGTCATGCGCGAACTGTCACGGGCGTTCAAGGACGCCGACTACCAGCCGGACACGCGACGCGGGGAACGCGCGACGGCGTTGCTGGAATCGGTGACGGCCGACGCGCCGGACGGATACGAGGCGCAGCCGATGGCGTCGTGCGCGTACCTGCTGTGGATGGCCGACCGTTCGACCGCCGCCGCGGTGCGCGCGCTCAAGGCCTTGGCCTTGGATGACGACTGTTCGCTGGCGTCCCTCGTGCTCGCGGCCAGCGAACACGGCATCCGCCCCGCATGGACGGAACGCCGCCGCCACTGAACGTCGGCCGCGGATTCAATCCGGTCGGGGCTTCCGACGCCGGAAGCCCCGACCAATCCCAATCATCCGATTTTTTCAAGGAGACAATCATGGAAACCGCAATCATCGAACGTCCCGTAATGACCGACGAGAGCATGGACGAATCGAACATCGTCATGCTGGACGTGGGTCTCATCGACCCGAACCCCGCGAACCCGCGCCGTGACGTGGGCGACGTGTCGGAACTCGCGGATTCGATACGCGCGCAGGGCATCCGGCAGAACCTGCTCGTCACTCCCACGCCGCGGGGACGCTACCTGCTCGTCATCGGGCATCGTCGCCTCGCCGCCGCCAAACTCGCCGGATTGAGCCGGGTGCCCGCCGTGGTGGCCGATTTGTCGGAACGGGAGCAACGCGAGCTCATGCTCGTGGAGAACAGCCAGCGCGCCGACCTGACCGTCATCGAGGAGGCCGACGGCTATCAGGGGCTTCTCGATTTGGGCGTGGGCGTGGACGAGGCGGCGCAACGTACCGGCCGTTCCGTGTCATTGGTGCGCCGACGCCTGAAGATAGCCGCCATCGGCGAGAACGCGCGAAGCAAGGCCGGAACCGCCCAGCTGAGCATCGACGACTGGGAAACCATCGCCGACTTCGACCGGTATCCGGACCTTCAGGAACGGCTCGCCGAGGCGGCGGGCGGCAAGAACTGGAACATGGCCGTCAAGCACGCCCGGCAGGAGCGGACATGGCGCGAATGGCTCGACACGGCGAGAGCCGAATTGGAACGCATGGGCATCGACGCGGCCGACGAACAACCGAACACGGACGGCTGGTATGACTCGCCGAAGGGATTGCGACGCACCACGATGCTGACCACGGGCGACATCGCCAAGGCCATCGACGCATGGCGCGACTCCCATGACGGTGCCACGCCCGTCGTGGGGGTGCGGGCCGAAGGCGCGTCATGGGCGCGCGGCATCGTCCTGTACGAGACCGTGGACGAGGAGGCGGAGACCGCGGCCCGCGAGGCGCGGGAGGCGCGTTGGCGAGAGGAACGGGAACGCGAGGAACGCGAGACGGCACCGGCCAAGGAGTTCGCGCGGGCAAGCCGTGATTTGCGCATCGCGTTCGTGACGCATCTCATGGAACTGAAATCCCAGCCGAAAGGCATCGGCAGGGCCGTCGCCCTGCTGTCCGCGAGATTCGCGCTCGATGCGCTCACCGAGGGATTCGACCAATGGGACAGTCACGCCGAAGACGTCTGGGGGCAAATCACCGGCATCGACACGACGGGCGACGGCGCCGATGCCGAGGAGCCGGAGAGCGAGGCCGAAGACCCGTTACGCGCGTCCGTCACCGCGATGATTGCCGGCGACCCGCAACGGGCCGCGTTCGGACTGCTCTACGCGTTGGCCGAGGAACGCGTCAGCTGGGAAACGTGGCGCGGCGCGGCGACCATCGCGGAACACGCCGCGCCACTGTACGAGGCTTTGGAAACGCTCGGCTACCGCACCTCGGACACGGAGACCGAAGCCCTCAACGGCTCCCTCGCGCCAATCGATGACGACGACAATGGCGGGGATGCCGGCATAGGGCAGGACGGCGAACCGGACGACGACGGGACGTCGCAGACCGACGACGCATCCGGCGAACCGGAAGACGCCGAATAGACGACGGACTGGGCGGAACCGGAATACGGGTTCCGCCCAGTCCGGGCGCGGACGGCGAAACGTGACGGCGCATGCGCGCCCGCACCTGCCGGAGCCAAGCGGCGGCGGGTGACGCTCAGCCGTGGCGGGCGGAGCGTCGTCGGAGCCGCGCGTCGCACCAATCCATGAGCATGCTCGCAAGCACGGCCGTGAGGAACGCGGCGACGATTAACGTGAAAGAGCCGTCCAATGCCGGAGCGTCCGAGCCGGCGAGGAAATGCATGAGCAGGAACGCCAGCATGAGCAATCCCGACAGCATGGCGAACGCCGTGAACACGGAATTCGCGAGGAACACCACGAGCCGCAACGGGTGCGCGAGCAGGGCAAGGCACGAGGCCACGCCCCGCATCAGCGTGCGTATCACGCCCGTCGCCAGCGACAGGCCAAGCATCACCAGCAGCATCGGCATCGCCGTCACCTCCCGTATGTCGCCAATGTCATCCAGCGTAGCCGCCAGGACGCGGGAAACCGAATCGCAACCCCTCCGGGTCCAATCCAATCGAACCGGACGTGTCAGCATCCATGGCATCAGCCGCATTCTCCGTTGCGGCGTTGTCCTTCGTCAGGGCAGTCTCCGGCGCATCGGCGGCGGATGCCGGTCGGCCGCCGGATTCGACGGCCGAATCCGCGCCATCATGGATTTCGCCATGGCTATCGGCGGGATTGGCATGTCCGTAGTCGGGCGTGACGGCATGGAACGCCATGCCCGTCTCCCTCGGCTCCATCCTGAGCGTGCGCACAAGCTGGGCGCGCGGCATGTGATGGTCGTCGCAGAACGACTGGACGGCGTCGCGGAATCGTTCCGCGGCCCAGCGCATGTCGTCCAGCAGGATGCCCAAACGCGACAGTTCGCCGCGTTTGCGCCGAAGCGCCTCCAACTCGGCATCCAATGCGTTGTCGGCGATGGCGCGCATCGCCCGGTTGCGTTCCCTCGGCTTCGCCATGACGGTCTCCTCACGGTGATTGTTCTTCGTTGCCCCGCATCGTAGAACGACGCCGGCCATGATGCCGGCGGACACGAAAACGGAACCGGCACCGGCATGCGAAACGTGACATGGAGTCCGCCGCGCATGGCGTGGCACGAAGGTGAAACTGACCGGTGCCGCAACCATCCCTCCCCGGAGGGGCGGTTGGTGTGCAGCAAGCATCGCCGGTGTACGTACACCGGCGCGGCCCCGCGAAGCTCGGGGCCGATCGCGGGACACCCGTGGAACCCGATATGAGGAGGCGCCGATGGGCTGGAAAGGCAACCGTTCCAGGACGATCCGCAAGACGGTCACGTTCAGCGAGGAGGAATGGCGGTGGGTGGCGGACTCGCTCAAAGTGGAGAACCGTCAGCGTATCCAAGCCGGGCTCAGGCCCGTGGGATGGATGGCGTTCGCCCGCAACCGGATCAGATGCGCCCACCGCGTCAACATCACCGTGCCCGCGAACCTGCATGACGTGAGCGCCCAACTGGCGAGGATCGGCAACAACGTCAACCAGATCGCCCGTCACGCGAACACCACGCGGGAGACGGACCTGGCCATGCTCTCGCGCGTGTTCGACGAGCTGCGCCAGGCGGAACGACTGGTCGCGGGCCTGAGCATCCGGGTGGAGACCGACGTCGACCCCAAAGGGGTGCCCGAATGGCTGTAGTCAAGATCGGCAAGATCAAAAGCACGCTCGCCCGCAGCATCGCCTACGTGACGAACCCGGCCAAGACCGACGGCTACCGGTGGGCCTCGACCACCGTCGGCGATGACATCACGGACGCCGAGTCCATCGCCCGCGGCTTCGAACGTGCGTTGGACGCCACGAAAGGCGGCTCACGCCGACGGGGCGCCGTGTTGGCGCTGCACGTGATCCAATCGTTCGATCCCACCGACCAGGTCACGCCCCGATTGGCGCATCTGATCGGGGAACGGTTCGTCCGGGAGATCACCGGAGGCACGCACGACTACGTGATCGCCACCCACACCGACAGGTCCCACATGCACAACCACATCCTCATCTGCCCGGCAGACCGGATTACGGGCAAGGCCCTGCGTCTGCGGAAAGGGACTTTGGGCGAATGGCGGAAGATCAGCGACCGGCTGTGCCGCGAATACGGGCTGCACATCCTCATGCCGGAACAGTCCGGGCGCGTGGCCCCGTCGATCGGGGAACTCCACCTGAGCGCCAGAGGCGGCAACCTCAAGGACCGGCTGCGCACCAGCATCGACACGGCCTGCATGAACGCCCATGACTTCGCGGGATTCCGCCGCGAACTCGCGACGCTCGGCGTCAACGCGACCGTTCGCGGCGGACGCATCACCTACACGTCATGCGGGCAGACCCGCGGAATCCGAGACCGGCGACTGGGCGTGGCGTACAACATGCTCGCCGTCATGGGCAAGATCCACCGGCGCACGCTCAGCGAGATCATCTTCCATGAGGCCATGATCACCCGTCGGACGGATACGGCGGTGACCGTGCGGGTGCCCGGCACGCACGGACGCCTGCACCTGGCAATACCGTGCGACCGGCTCGTGCGCGACGGAAGGATCTGGCACGCCTACCTGTCCGACGACGTCAGACAGGTGCTCACCGACGGGAACGGCGGCTATGTGCGGTCAACGGACTGCGAGAGCCTGTACGCATGGTTCGCACGGCCCGCGCTGCGACTTGAGGACTACTGTCGGCAACGGTTCGACGGCCGGGACATGACCGGCGTGAACGGGCGCGCGCTGCGTCAGGCGATCGCCTGCGACCGGCTCGCCGACAGCCTGCGCGAGCTCAATGTGCTCGCCCAAGTCATTGATGAGGGCGACGGCCGATTGGCGACGCTCGGCCGACTCACCGACTCCGTCGAACGCAACGCGAAGCACATGCGCGCCCTGATCGCGCTCATCGCCGACAACCACGATCAGGGAGCCGACGCCACGGGACTGGAAGCCCAGCTCGCCATCGAGGAGCAGGAGACCCGCAACCTGGCTTCCGACGCCCTCGCCCTGCGCCGGCTCATCGCCCGCACCGCGCCAGCCTCCGAACGCTCCGACGGCGCACGGCGCGCGCAACGCCGCGATGACGGGCATCGTGTCCGCCGCAGGAACCGGTGAGCCGGCGGAAGCTGGAACGCAACGAACCACGACGGATGACGGGAGAATCCCATGGCGGCCGAGGACCAGGCACAGGAACTCATGATGCGCGTCAGCGAGCAAGGCACACGCGTCATCATCGACGTGACCAAATACGGGCTCGACAAGGCGCTGCACCTGCTTGGCATCGGCGTGCACGCCACCGGCGAGACACTGCGGCGCATCAGGACCACCGGCAAGGTGGACGGCAAAACCCTGCATCGCACCGGCGAGCCGATCAACGTGCAGGAAGTCACCGGACGATACGCCCGGCAGCTCGAACACGACCTGAAAAAGGCCGGCATCACCTTCCACATCGAGCACGACCGCGACACCGGCCGCACCTTCCTCCACTTCCAAGGCAGGGACGCCGACGAGGTCAACCACGTCGTCTCGCGCATCGTCGAGCGCCTCAACCGGGAACTCGCCCAACAGGAGACCGCCACGATTCCCGAACCCGGTGGCGCCGACCACGCGCAGCCGTCCATGGAGACGACGCCGATGCCGGAACGGGAGGAGCCGAACCCGTTCCTCGAACCATCCGACGACGCGCTGCGCCTCGCCTTCGACGCCGAATCGCCATCGAACGGCCGGTTCGACTTCCGCACGGTGCCCTGGGACCGTGACGCCGCGATCATCACCGACCAGCTCGACCGGCTCCACATACCCCACCACACGCAACGGGTCGCCGACGACACGGTGCGCTTCACCTACCCGGCCGGCCAGGCCAGACGTATCGCCGACGCGATCGAATCCCTGACCGCACGCTCGCGGGGCCTGGACTGGAGCCGCATGGACATCCCCGCCCCGGACGGCGGCGTGCGACGCCCCAAAACCAAACAACAGACCCTGAACGACATCCGCAAGCGGGCCGGCAAACGCATCGAAGGCCAACGCCGCACCGCGCCCTCGAAACAACGCACCCGCACCCGGTGAACGGATGCGCGACGACCATGACCGGAAAGGAGCATCGCCATGCCCGAGCTTTCAGCCAACGCGCGTTGGCTCATGGACAACCTCATCGACAACGACCGGCAGGCCCTGGCGGACATCGCACGACGCGGCGAGCAATACGCGGCCGCCGGCATGCCGCAGGACAACCGGCTGGACCAGGTCGCCCGCATGGTCGTCGATGACGCCATCCGACGCCACAACCAGGCATGGCCCGACGCCGCGATCGGCTTCCCCGCGCCGGACCTCGACCAGGCCTCCGACGAGATCGCCCAACGCATCCGCACGCAGGCCGCACGATCATGGAACACGCCCGACGCCATGCAGACGCCGACGCAATGGCAGCCCGAACATCCCGGGAACACGCATACCCCGGCCCCGGAGCCAAAGCAGGACGGGACGGCCGTCGGCCGTCCCGGCGGCGAGCAGCCGACGCAACCCGCGGCCGGCGGAAGAACAAAGGAGATCTGGCCGCGCGTGAACTTCCCCAACAGCTACGTGCACCTGTACCGGATGACCTCCAAGGACGGGCGCACGTTCGACAAGATGCGCGTGGCGATACCGCAAGGCACCAGCATCCGCGGCGTGGACCTGACCGGATGGCAGCTCGACCGCTTCCTGACCGACCATGCACGGGACGCCAAACTGAACGGGCGCGACGTGACCGTCAGCTTCAAACCCGGCGAACCGGTGGAACTGTGGCGCGGCAAAGGCGAACAACGCGAGACCATGCGCATCGACGACGCATGGCAGCTGTGCCGCGCCGTCAAAGCGCAACGCATGGCCTACGCGAGGCAACACGCCGAAAACAAACCGGTCACCGCCACCGGCACCCGAACCGGCGAGGAACCGCCAGCAGCAGCACCCGGCCCGGAGAACCCCGAACAGGCGGCCGCGCAATCCCAGACGGCCGGCAAGAGCCGGACGCTCGACGCCATCAAGGACAGGGCCAAACGCCGTGCACAGACACCATCCACCACGCCGGCAAGAACGCAGGCGCAAACACAGACAAGGAGCCGATGATGGCGGAAGACGATCTGACGATCAACGTATGGGTAGGCAACCTCGGCCGATACAACGAGGGCACGCTCATCGGCGGATGGCTGCGCCTGCCCACGGACGAGCAGCGGATCGACCGGTTCCTCACCGAACAGGTCGGACTGACGCTCGACGCGCAGCAAGCCTATGAGATCGGACGCCAAGGAGGCGTCGTCTACGAGGAATACGGCATCTTCGACCACGAATACACGGGACTGCTCGCCGCACTCGACTACCGGCCCGGCGAATACGAAGACATCCACGCCCTGAACACGCTCGCACAAGCCGCCCGGATCTTCACGCAAGACCAGCCCGAAGCATTGGAGGCGGTACGGCTGGCGGCCGACATGAACAGCGTGCACGACCCGATCGGACTGGCGAACCTGCTCGTCCAATCCGAGGACATCGAATACATGACCTACGACCCGCCGCAAGGCATCACGCAGGAGAACACGCCCGACCTGGACGAGATGTACGGCTGGCATTGCGTCAACCAAAACGCCGAACTCGCGAAACTCCTTGACGGACCATACGGCATGTACTTCGACGTGGCGAAATACGGGCGCGACGCCACCATCAACGACAACGTCACCCTCGCCGACCAGGGGTTCCTGCTCGACGCCACCATCCCCGACACCAAACGGTATTCCGGTACGGAGCTCAAGCAGATCATCGACGCCTACACCGACAGCGAGCCCGGCCTCGACGCCACGATGCCGACGGTCTCCGATGCATTGCAGATGGTTGAACGCTGGGGAGACACGCACGACAACGTGATGCGATCGGACGACGCCACACGCATCACCGAACGCATCATGCGGGCCAACGACACCGATGACGAAACCCTGCGCCGACAGGTCCAAGGCCTCATCAAACCGGTGGCCGACCAGCTGGACGGCGACATGCCCTCAGGCTCTGCCACGTTCGCCAGACTCATCGCCGAACACGCAGCAGAACGCGCCAATCCCGACCAGATGCCGGCACGGGAACCGTTCCAGCTCGAATCACTGCTCGAACCCGGCGAACGCATCATGGAATACACGCTCTCCGGCACGGCGACGAACTGGGGGGCACCCGTCTACCAGTGCATCATGCCCACCGATTCCACCGACATCAGCGCAGGATTGGAGGACACCCTCCAACGCATCATCGCCGACCGGACCGGACACGGCGACGCCGCCGCGATACTCGCCGAAACCATGGGCGCCAAGCCCGCCGGCGAACTCGACCCCGCCGACGGCATCACCCCGATCGACCAGGGATACGCGCTGCCCGCACCCCTCACCTCCTTCAACCCCAAACCGGCGAAAGAGGAAGAGCCAAACACGTCGAAAGGCAAGGACACGGTGCTCGACGGCATACGCCAACGGGCCAGCCAGCGCGCCGACGACCCCACAGCCCATCCATCCGCACCGGACCGGACGAAGACCCGCAACCGATAAGCCGCCGAGGAGACCAGCATGACCACCATGGACACCGCCTACCGGCAACTGCAGGACGAACTCAAACGCCTCGGCTACGAGCTGCGCATGGAAGGCTTCGGCATCCTCCAGCCCCAAGGCTCCTACGGGGACATCGAACCACCGTACCGGCTCGTCACCCTGCGCGAGATCCCCATCGAACCGTTGCCCGAATGGTCGGCCGACGTGCACCCGCACGACATCACCTACCGGTTCGATGCCACGCGATACCAGCACGACCGCGACCAACGGGACACCGTTGACGTGCGCGACTACGAAACATGGACGCGCACCGTATGCGACGAACAACACGTGCAGGGCCGCGTGCTCATCGACATGGACAAAACGGCGGAGGAACGCATCGCCGACCTCGCCACCGCAATCCACTACATCCAATCCGCGAACCCCGCATGCCGATCCTACCCGGTGGACCGCAAGACCCGACGCAACGAACTGCCCGACCGCACTCGCATCAGCCAGCCGATTGATGACTACCGGGACCCGTGGAGCATACGGGTCATGGCCGCACGGGAACAGGCCCTCGACACGCTCGCCTCCAAACACGTTCGGGTGGCCAGAGCCCGCGCCGAATCCGACGCGCTCACCGGAGGCGGCCGTGACGCCCGCACCATCGGACGCGACGCCATCAACGCCGTCCAAGGCAAAGCCCCGAACATCGACAAACCCACCAGAAAACGCAGGCCAAGCCGATGAGCGACGCCCGATACCCGCAGGCCTATGCGCGCGGCATCCTCACCGATGACGCCAGATTCCACACCGACGGCAACGGTAGGACGACGGCAACCCTGACCGTAAACGCCGGCACCATGGACGCGCCGCTCATCATCCGCGTGCACGCAGCCGGAGACCATGCGGCATACCTACGCGAACAGGGTGCGCTGCAGGGGCGACGGCTCATCGTCCACGGCATCATCCATGAGGAGGAAACCGCCGACGAAGCATACATCCTGGCCGACGAAATGGCCCTGCACACCAGCGTCAAGGACACGCTCCCGTGAACACGGCGCGAACGATCACCATCATCGGCGCAGATGAGAAAACCAACGGCGCTCCAATCACACACGAAATCCCCGCCACCTACGATACGGGAACACCTGTGGGACGCATCCTTGCCGCGATGTGCGACGGAGGCGACACCATCGAGAACCGCCAAGGCCTCACGCGCATCACCATCGCCGCCGACGCGGGAAACAGACAGCCGACGCCCGGGCACGATGAACTTTTGCCGGCGGACACCGCCGTCATGCAGCCTGCGGCCGACGATCCGCCATGGACCAGGGAACAAACGCTCACGAACATCCGCGTCCGCGCCGAACACCGCGTCAACAGCCGGATTGCGCAGCCGGCCGATGCCCCCGCAGGCGATGACATGCGACGAGCCATGACACAGCACCGCGGCGGCTTGGAAAGAGACAGGGGAAACCAATGAAACGTCTGCAAGCCATACTGCCCGCGGCCATGGGACTGTTCACGCTGTTCTGGCTGGGCGACAAGATCGGCTACCAGATACGCGCCGACCTGGATGAAGGCATGAGCGTGATTGACCTGATGAACAGGTTCTGGCTCGACCTGTACCATCCATTCCACCTGTCCACGAACCATACCGACCTGCTGTGCGGACTCGCCGCAACGGGCGTCGGCCTGCTGATCTGGGCATACAAGTACACGGCACGCCTGAACCTGCGCAGCGGCGAGGAACACGGCTCCGCACACTGGGGCACCCCGAAGGACATCAAACCGTTCATCGACCCCGTGGAATCCCACAACATCCGATTCACCGCGACCGAACGGCTCTCCATAGACACACGACGCACCCTGCGCAACCTCAACGCGCTCCTGCTTGGCTCATCAGGCTCCGGCAAAACCCGCTACTACGTCAAACCCAACCTATTGTCCGTGGACATGAACTGGGCCGTCACCGACCCCAAAGGCGAACTCAAACGCGATACGGAACACGCCATGCGCGACCGCGGCTATCAGGTCAACACGCTCGACCTCATCCACCTCGACCGATCCGACCGGTTCAACCCCATGCGCTACATCGACTCCAAGGAACCCCAATCCGCGATCCTGCGCCTGACCGACAACCTCGTCACCAACGCCACCGGAGACCGCAAAACCGGAGACAGCTTCTGGCAGGACGCCGAAAAAGCACTCCTATGCGCCCTCATCGCATGGACCTACTACACCGAAAGCAACCCCACCCTCAACCAAGTCACCGACACCCTCGACCGCATGGGAGCCAGCGAACAAGACGAAGACAAGGAATACATCATCGACGCGCTCTTCGCCGAAACCCAAACCGAAATCCACCGCATGCGCGAACATCCCGACGACTACGACGCGGAAACCCGGAGAATGCTCGACGGGCTCGCGTTCGCATGCGCCCAATACAACACGTTCCTCAAAGGCGCCGGCGAAACCAAGAAAAGCATCATCATCACCACCGGCGTCCACCTCGCACCCCTCCAAGTGCGCGAGGTACGCCGGATTCTCGACGGCGACGACATCCGGCTCGAAACCCTCGACCAAGGCAAACGCATCATCTACCTCGAACTGCCCGACACCAATGCCACGTTCTCCTTCATCGCCAGCGTCTTCTACCAATGCCTCTTCGAAACGCTTGTACGCAAAGCCGACGCCCAACCCGACGGCGTGCTTGACCGCGACGTGCACTGCATGCTCGACGAATTCGCCAACATCGGCAAGATCCCCAACTTCGTAAGGCTCATCGCCACCATACGAAGCCGACGCATCAGCTGCAGCATCATCCTTCAGACCGTCAGCCAAGGCAAAAGCCTCTATCGGGATGACTGGGAGACCATCGCCGGCAACTGCGACAGCCAGCTCTTCCTCGGCGGCAACGAACCCAGCACCACCAAATACATCAGCGACCGGCTCGGAGACCAAACCATCGACGTCATCGAAACCAGCGAAACCAAAGGCCTCAACGGCAGCTGGACACGCAGCACCCGCAAGAACGCGAGAAAACTCCTCACCCCGGACGAACTCGGGCGCATCCCCACTAGCCAGTGCATCTACCTACTCAGAGGCATACCACCGTTCCTCAGCGAGAAGTTGTGTCATCTATAGATGACACAACTTGTATGTATCGGTCAGTCTCTTGAATATGCATGAAATCATGCATTAAATGCAAACAAAAAAAGATTATCCCGATATTGACGGTTCTCGCAGTGACGAGCTTGACGCTTCCTGCGAATGCATATGCGTATGGAAGCGACAATGTGGAGATGCAAGAGATCCAGCAGACGCTTCATCAGTATTCGCAAGAACTATTAGCCGAATATCATTCGCCGCGTACGAGGTCCAAACTGAACATCCCACTTACCGCGGAGGAACAAGCCAAAGAGGGTCTTATCAGCAAGAATGTTGAAGTCGTACCGACAATTAGAAGCATTCAATCATCAAATGACGGAGAGTATCTGATTGATGCAGATATGACCGTGAACGTGAGTCTGGACGCAGACTCGGATACTGTTATTTATGTTAATGGTAAGCGAACGGACCATCTTGACCAGAGTTGGACTTCTACGCATGTCATGGAGCTTGCCCATGTGGGAAGGCAGCGAGGGTATTCAATTATTAGCGACAAAGTGATTGATGAACAAGATTCACCGGAATATGCCGACGCATCGGATGAATTGCCGACCGAAGACAAAACACCTGCTTCTTTGGATGAAAATGGCGCATTAGAAAGTGAGGCACTCAATAAGGCTCAGACATATGCCTTCGGGGACAACTCCGTCGGAGTAAATTATATTAAGGCGATGAATTATGCCGATAAATGGACGAGTCCTGAAAATAAAGATAAAATGAATCCTGCGTATCCGTCTTTTGGCTCTAACTGTACAAATTTTGTCTCGCAGGCTCTTCATCAAGGCGGAATGACGCTGACGCGGCTATGGAATTACTCTACTGTAATGCCGGATAAGCTGACAACACGCGCTTGGATGAATGCGGATAGCAATTATTCGTACATGAAGCATTATTCGCATAGTTATGACAGTTTGGATAATGTTTGGAAAGCATGGCAAGGCAGCATATTGTATGTCGATTGGACCTCAAATAATGAAATCGATCACGCTATGTTCGTTGTGGGTGTCGTCGTAAAAAAACGGCAAAGCCAATCCAGTCATAGATCAGAAGACGGAGAATCGTCATCAAATCACGTTGACGGAGTCGTTGCAGCATGCCCATGAACAAGGAAAAAATAATATGACCTGGTATGGGCTTCAATATCGTTATGACTGAGAAAATGGACTCTGGCTGTCATGAAGAGTAAAAGGTATTTTCAGATTATATCAGTCATTGCCCTGATATATGTCTGCATGACGGGCGTACTGATGTTTCAGGTGTCCGCGGCATATTCTCAGTGGGAAGAAGACCAAGTTTTCTGGAATTTAGCGACTTTAGTCTCAGCAGAGACCGAAAAGGCGAATGCGCAAAAATTTGGATTAACTGAATTTGAAAGACCTGAACTTCCAGAATATGCAGATCCGTCTCATAAATACAGTATATTCGCATGGAAATTGCTGAAGGAGAAGAACGATATCATAGCGAGCGATGAGCTCATGAAGCAACAGACGGAATCTCATCTTGAATACGCGAACAGTGTTCTTAATGAATACAATCGTCGCAATTGATGAGATAAGGGCTATTCCATGAATTCTGTGGGATAGCCCTCGTCTTTTTATTCTTTAGAGTCTCTTTAATCTGGTCAAGTTGACCAGCCCGGCCGTGACTGCCAACGACAGATTGGTCGAATTCAACCGCAGGCTCCCTGATATGTTCGACATCGTCGAGACCGACTGGCCCGGAAACTCGACGAATACCGCAGCGCCGTCTCCTAGCCATTCTTGCAAAGTGATGTTAACCCAGCTGGTCGGGAAATGAGGGGATTGCTGATTGCTCAGGCACCTCCCAAGTGGGATTGCCTTGCGTGACTGGCGAGGATAAACCTTCCGATGATGGTGCGGACTGTCGGTTCGATGATTGGGGATCCGATCCTGACTGTGTGAAACCATCCGAATGGTCCGCATCAGATGTATCCTCGTTCTCTACAGTCGTCATGGAATCCCGGACGATTTGCATGACTTCGTTGAGGTCTTGGATGGTTCTGTCATAGACATCAAGACTCTGGTGGTCGCGCGTCATGAGTCGTGCATGGGTGATCTGCTCATTGAGTCGTGTGCGGGTGTTGTCGTCTCTGACCTTGTTCTCGGATTCTTTGTAGAGCCTATCGGCGTCTTCAATGGTTTGACTCAGTACGTTCTGTGCGTTGTCGATCTGTTGTTGTTCGTGTGATGCCTTGACCGTGTCAACTGTGTCATGCAGGTTCCTGATCTGGGTTCTGAGCTGGTTGTTCTCTCTCCCTATTTCTGCACGATTGCGATCGAGACGGTCGGCCGTCAGACTCGGATTGCAATTTTCTGTTGAGATTGATGGCTGATATTGCATGATTTTGGCGAGCAGTTCCAAAGACTTGGGATCCTGCACGTCTTTATCCTGGAGCTTCACATATGGTTCCGCCTGTTTCAATGCCTTGTCCCATGCAATCCGCACTATGTCAGCTTGCTTGATTGCATGATTGCATGACGTGAGCGCCTCCTGATGGTCATAGTTCTTCTTCGCCATGACAAGGCCTGTGGTTAATCCCGTTGCGATGACCGAAGCGAGCATGATGCCGGCGATGCGGGTAAAAGGGATATGCCGATGGACGGCCACCTCATCCGCATTGTCAGCAGATAATTCCGCCAAGGGCGCATCATCCTCGACATGTTCTCCGTCCTCCATCGGCATGCCTACCGTCGTTCCCGTCCGCTTGCCGGGCTTGGAGGCGAGAGTGTTATTGCTCCTCGTATCGCAAGGCGGCTCATCGTCGATGATGGGTGTGATGGGCAGCAGCCGATGCTCGGGTTTCCTGTCGGGCAACGGTTCCGGTGGAGCCCCAGCGGTTTCAGGATCTGCAATGGCATGCGCAGCCCACTGGTCGAGTTCCGGCCATGTACCGGGATGATCGCAGATTTGCGCAAGGAGATCCCAGTTGCCGGAATCGCTCATAAGATCGGAAAGCTCGCAAGGATCAAGTTTGGGATTGATGCGGCGCATGCTTCCTTCTTTCCCTCGGGATTAGTGGATGTAAGTGATGCTGGGATTGTTGGCCTGCTTTTTGGTAAGGGTTCTGAGCCATGCGTATGGGAGGCCGCCGCCGGATTCGCTGACGACGATGCTGCCGTCGTCCTTGATTTCCTCGACGATGGCGACGTGTCCGTAATCGGCGCTTGCGCCGAGATAGCCTTTGGCGAAGCTCGCCACGTCGCCGAGCTGTATGCCGCCGCCCGTCGGGTATCCGAATTTTCTGGCGCTTGACGCCCACATCCAGCCGTCGCCCATGTAACCGTCCACAGGTTTGCCGATCTGCAATCGGCGGGCGGCCGCCCACCATGTGCATTGGCCGATTTCATAGGTGGTGATCTTGCCTACGGGCGTGCCGGTCGCCGCCACGTCCACGTTTAGCGTTCCGGGCTGCATGACCAATGGCGGCGTGAGCTTGCCGATGGTTCGGCCTGCCGTGGCCGAGCAGCCGCCTCCCGCGTCGATGGCCAGCTTCACGTTGTCGAGATACCGTTTGGTGGTGTTGGGAATATCCGGGTATCTCATGAGATTGCCTTCGCCTGCGTTATGGGCGATGACCAAAGCCGTCAGATCGTCAAGCTCGGCGAACGGCATGCCCGGATGCTCGACTTTGAGTTGTTTGACGCCTTCCAGACGGTTTTTCAGGTATATGCCGCCGTAATGAGCATGGACCATGGGGGCGGTAATGCCTTCAGGCGGCGTCTGGTCGGCGCCTTCGGGATGTACGCCGCGCCATACGCTCCTGTTCATCTGCAACAATCCCCATGTTCCGCCGTTACTGTCGTCGGCATACGCATCCGGTCGGAAACCGGATTCCTGCTTCATGATCGCCGCGATGAAATCAGCGCTTAATCCGCTCGATCGAGCCGCCTCACTAACCCATGGCTTCGCCTCGTCCGGGACTTCGATCACACGGGCCTCGCAGCCTCCGTCATCTCCGACGGCAACGGTGGGGATGAACCACAGCAGCAGACTGAAGACCATCAGTACCGCCGCCGCGCCCAATAGAAATGGAATGCTGACCGCAGTTGATGCCGATGCCGCAACACCGGCCTTCACCGCCGTCATAGTCCGAGAAACCGTCTGCGTGACTTGTCGTGCAATCTGCGTCGAAGCTCTGGCAGCGGATTTGGTCCCGTGGACACCCGATCGTACGGTCTTGCCGAAACGCCTCGTACGTTTGGCACGAACCGAAGCCGTTCTTCCTGCCATGGCACGTGCCGTTGAACCTCTTGCGGCATGTCTTGTGCGAATAATGCCGGTCACGCCGTCGCGTACCCGGTCTGCAGGGACCATTGGCAACAACAGATCGTCGTCCTCGCTGGTCTCCGTCTGTGTCGATTGCGATTCAAGCACGGACCGTGTCGCCTTCACACCACGGTTCAAAGCGCTGACGGTTGTTGTGCCGATTGGGCGCGATGCTTCGGATTGACTATTCCTGATGGTGGTTCGTGGCCATTTTAGCCCGGTCAGCATTGGGCCATGGGAGAGTCCATTGACATGACGGACTTTCAAGCCATGAATCGTGCCGTTCGGCCGAACGAGATTGCGTGTGGCGTGGAATGAGTCGGAGGTGACGGGTCTCATTCGGGCTTCCGATCCTCGAATTTCGTGGTATACAGCCGGTAAAGCAGACTATCGGCATCGATGCGCCCGTCGAACGGTATGAACGCGGTGCCACTCTTGGCCATGCCCTGACCGGGTTGCACCCCGGTGAAGAACGCCCGCTGCTCATCGGACAGCCTCAGCAGTTCGCACAAGGCATCGGCATCCGTGGCGGTCTGGTTCAGCAGCAACAGGAAGTCGCTGTTCGCGAGCATCAGACGCGCATCCTGGTTGGCCAGCAGCTCCTCGATGTTCTGCGTGATGCCGGTGGGGCACAAGCCCCATTTACGGGCGCGCTTGTACAGGCGCAGGAAGTATTCGGCCGCATACCGGTTCGAGAACAGCAGATGGAACTCGTCCACCCACAGCCAGGTGCGTCGGCCGAGACGGCGATTTCTGACGACCCGGTTCCATATCTGATCCAGAACGACGAGCATGCCGAACGTGCGCAACCCCGTTCCCAGATTGGAAACGTCATAGACCAGGAACCGGCTGGACGTGTTCACATCGGTGGCATGAGCGAAGGCGTTCAGACTGCCGGTCGCGTAGATTTCCAATGCTCGCGCGGCATCACGGGCACCCGGCTCGTTCAAAGCCGCGAGACGATTATGCAGGGTGACGAGCGTGGGCATGCCCAGTTCCGGATGTTCCCGCACCTCGCGATACATGCCGATGACCGTACGGTCGATCAGACTGCGCTGCATGCGGTCGATTCCGTCCTGTCCGCCGATTAGCACGCCGAGCATGTTCAGCACGCTCGCGCATTTCGACCGGATCGGATCGCCTTCGGAATCATCCTCATACTCGATATCCAAAGCGTTGATATGCGCGCGCGACGATTCCCCGATCTCGACTCGCTCGCCGCCAAGACCGGTGCACAACGGCGTGAACTCACGTTCCGGGTCGATGACGATCAGATCATCGTCCGGACGGGTCAGATAGATCTGGGTGATCTCGTTCTTCGCCGCCTGGCTCTTGCCTGACCCGGTCGTACCCAAAACGAATCCGTTGCCGTTCATGCCTTTCGTACGGTCGATGACCACGGGATTGCCGGTGCGGGCGTTCGCCCCATGGAACACCCCGCCCGGCTCGAACAGCTCCTGCGACGTGAACGGTACCAAAATCGCCGCGCTCGACGTGGTCAGCGTGCGACGCATCGGCGGCAAAGGATTTCCCAATGGCAGCACGGCGTTCAGTCCCTCCACCTGCATGTAGGCCAAGGTCTCGGCCACACATGACTGTCCATCGATCGCGGCCGTCACGTCACGGACCGTCTGGTCCAGTTGCTCGCGACTGTCCGCCGACACGTCCACGATCATGAGGGAATCCACCAGACGGTCGCCGTTATGCTCCAGATCATCGCGCAGTTCGCCCGCCTGGGCCATGGATTCCTGAAGATCATGAGGCAGCATGTCCTCGGGCAGATGCTGTTTGCGGTTCTTGTGCCGCTCGTCGATGGCCTGCATGTCCATCTCGGCGATCGTCCGGTTCACGAGCTTCAACCCCTCGGCCTTGCCCCGCGGGGACAGATGGATGCCGACCGTGATGTCCGCCTTGATGTCCGTGATGGACGACACCAGCTGATCGCTCAGATAATCCGGGAAATCACGCACCAAAAGACACTGATGCCATACTTCCGTGGTGCCCGAGCTCAACCGGAGCCGACGGCGGTCCGACACGTCCACGGCGAACGGGGCCACGTAATCCTTCGTGGACATGCCATGCGATTTCAGGAAGCCGTCCTCGGTGAACGGGAACCGGACACCGTGCCGCAGCATCCCGTGCAGCACCGCCAGACGCGACTGACGGTTCAAACGGACGCCGACGCATCCGCCCACCGATCGCAGTTGCGCCGTGGCACGTAACGCGGCACGGTTCAGCAGCGTGACCGCACGTTCCCCATCCCGCTCGCGCAGCGTCAACGTCAGATACTTGTCCGTTACCGCGCCCTGCGAACGGCCGGCGAGACGCCGACGCACATTGCGGTTGAAGTCCCCGCGCAATCCATCCAACGCATCGCCTCGGAGCGGCATGGCGATGCTACGCGTCACCTCCTCGGGATCCAGCATGCGCGTGGCGACCGTGATTTGGACACCCATGTTCTCGCCGACCGAATTCAGGAAACGACCCCACCGGTCCACGACGTCCAGCTGCTGATCCTGGGTCGCGACCTGATAATTGATGTCGCTGATTCGCAGAGACACGCTCCACCGATCGCCGCCAAGGAACGCGATGCCATTGGACAGCATCGAATCATAGCCAAGCAGCTCCTTCGATGAACGAGGCATGCGGCGATTCCCGGACCGCCGGTTCCCGGCCTTTCCGTGTCGCTTGCCGTTGCCTTTGACCGCCTTGCTGCCGCTGATGTCAGACATGACGACGTGCCTTCCTTCCCTTGATTCGTCTACGGGTCTTCTCCTTCAACGACGGTTTGCCGGGAAACCTCGCGGGAACATAGGATTCAAGCAGATAGACCTTCGGACCGAAACGCTGGCGCAGCATGTATCCCAGATACCGTTCAGGCTTCAGTCCCTTCGGACGCCACCAGCCCCACAGCGCGAACGGCAGGCACACCGCAAACAGCAGATACGACCCTAGATCGGACAGTCCCAACGACCAGAACAACGCAGCCTCGCCTCCGCCCAGAACGAGCATGCACGCGGCGGCCGCCAGTTGACGCCAGCTCAACCCCCACATCACCTTCGCCTCGACATTGGCGATCTCCTTATATACGCGCATCTGCAACATGAAAGAATCCTTTCCCTGATTGGATCCGGTTTGTGATAGGCGGCTACTCGCCGCCGGCTATGGCCCGGCTGACACGCTGACTCACCGCGATCACGAAGAACAGCAGGATGCCCGCCATCATGAGATTGCCGAAATTGCCCGTCACCCACGCCACCATGCCCTTGTCCGCGGAATTCGGGATCTTCACGGCATCGACCACGATTCGCTGATAGAACACCAGACAGATGAACACGCACACCGCATTCACCGACGTGCGCGCATACGACTTGAAGAAACCCACGCCGATCGCCTTGGTGTCCTCATGCACCAGAAACGCGAACGGCAACGACTGAAACGCCGTCAACGCATACAACTCGATGAACCGCACATACAGCACCACCGTGAACACCACCGACGCCAACTGGGACAACAGCCACGGAATCACCAGCAGAAAGAACAACGCCGCCTGCCCCATCACCCCGGCATCGCGAATCTGGTCGCGCATCAGATCACCCAGCTGACCGCCGTCGCCCGTCGCCTCATACGACATCTGCGAGGACACGCCCTGCATGAGGAACTGCGTGGCCTGATTGAACATCCGAATGAACAAACCGGCGTTCTGCACGGCGATGAACACCAGCGCGATCTTGAACATGGTGCCGGCCACGATCTTCACACCCAGATCGCGATCCGCTTCGATGCGCGTCGAGTTGCGCGCCAGCTCCAACGTGAACATAACCGCGAGCACCACCGACGTCAGAGGCTTGACGGCGACTCCATGCACGTTCACCGCCAACTGGTAAAGAGCGGGATTCCATGTCTCCGGCGCCTGGGACAACAGCCCGGCAGTGATCGAACCGGCACCTCCGCCGCCGATCATGTTGAGCATGGCTACGATGAAGTCCTCCACGGCAGGCCCCGAACCAGCTCAGCCCAGAGCCACCGCGTTGAAAATCTGCGCGGCCGCGATGATCATGCCTCCACCCACGATCTGCCACAGTCCAGACTGCGTCTGCGGTCCATTATGATCCTTCAGGCCGCCGCCGAATGTGACGGCACCCCACACCAGCCACAAGCCACCGCCGATGGTGGCGAACCTGACGAACAACTGAAGCACCTGATTCAACAAATCCACGACGGCCTCCTCTGACGACGATCAAGGAGCCCGACAGGCGGCCTCCGTTGACACCCATCGTCAGGGAAAACCGGCAGGATAGCGGCGGACAAGAATGGTCTCGTTGTCCTTTATGTGCGGCGAGACCGTTTTGATCGGGACGAATAAAGAAGGAGGCGAGCAAAAAGCTCGCCTCCTCGATTCATGGAGTCAAATTCAGCGGAACCAGACCTGAGCGTGGTAACTGGTCGAGTACCCGTCATCTGCGTATGCGCGGCTGGACTGCAGAGTCCACACGGTGCTTGCTACGCGCCTGCCATGCTGCGCATAGGAGCGACCTTGGGTTCCTCCGTTGGTCCAAGTCTGGGCCAAGGCATAGTCCGTGCCGGCATGGAGAGCGTAGGTTCCGGCCGCGTTAGCGGCAGGAACGGTGAAAGCCATCACGGCTGCCGCAGCTGCGGCGACGGCTCCGACTTTGCCCAGCAGACCGATTTTGCTTTTGGTGGTGGTGTTCATGGGAGTTCCTTCCTCCTTGGGTTGTCCAACCTTTCCGGTTGGTGCTCCCATAATATGCATTGACTGACTAGTCAGTCAACAAGAATCAACGATTCTTGTCATACGATTCCCTTATAGCTTGTTATCAGAGGGTTCAGCCGCTTTGCTCAGACCGGTTAGGGACAGATAGAAATCAAGGGCCTGACGGAGCTGCTGCTTATTCTTCCATCGATCAGACCTTATGACGGCGATGTACATATCGATTAGGGCTCCTGTCTTAATGCTGTCATGGGCGTCGTTGGACTGCCCAAACAAGACTAGTTCAAGTGCTTCCTCCCACTTCATGTGCCCCGCGTTCTCCGCTCGGGCTTTTTCTTCATGCAGCAGTAATCCGGAACGTATTCGCGCATCTTCATAGTGCATGTCAGCAATCGCGGCGAGAATCCGAGCGAAATCGCTTCTGCCGCTACATTGGGACACTTTTGCGCACAGGCGCTCATCGCACCATTGGATAAGCGTATCCCGTAATGCTTCCTTCGTGTGAAAATGGAACAGCACTGTGCCACGCGTCAAACCAAGTCGGTCAGCGACGCCCTGCAATGTGGTCTTCGCATATCCCTGTGTTTCAAATTCGAGAGCCGCGGCTTCGAGCAGGGCTTCGCGCGTTCTACGTCTCCGTTCCGCACTATTCATCGATATCCTCGCATTCATTGACTAATCAGTCAGTATGGGTAAGGATATCTTATCGTGAATAAATCATCTAATGGGCATGCCGATATGTCGATTTAGCATGATTCCGGCGCGGAATACACCGGCTGTGGGACGGCTGATGTTGAGGCTGGCGCCGATGGCGTCTGTGCAGGCTTTGGCGATGGATAGTCCGAGGCCGTGGCCGGGTTGGTTGGCCATGCGGGTTGCGTCTCCTCGATGGAATGGTTGGATGAGGTCGGCCGTGGCTTCGGGGTGGTCCGGCTGTCTTGTGGTGTTGGTGATGCTGATGGTGACGTGCTGCTTGTCGTCGTGGATGGTGCAGGCGATGGTGCCGTGGTCGGTGTTGTGGATGATGGCGTTGCGTATCAGGTTGTCCACGGCGAGCGAGAGGTAGCGCGGGTTCGTCTCGATGAAGGGGCCGTGGTATGCGGCGAGTCCGTCGGCGTCGATGCGCAGGTGACGTGCCTGCGCCTGTTCGCGGTGGGTTTCGAGCGTGTCGCGTACGATGCGGGCAGGGTCCACGGCTTCCGTGCTGGTGTCGGGCACGGTCTGGATGCGGGAGAGTTCGAGCAGGCTGTTGATGAGTTCGCCGCTTTTGCGGTTCGCTTCGATGGCGTGGCGGATGGCTGGTCTGACGTCCTCGGGGAACCGGTCCTGGGCCATGAGCGCTTCGAGGCTGGTGCCGATGGTCGTGATCGGTGTTTTCAGTTCGTGGCTGGCGTTGCGGATGAACGATCGTTGCAGTTCGTTGGATTGCTCGATGCGGTCGAGCATCGTGTTGAGCGCGTCGGCGAGGCTGGCGGTCTCGGCGTCGGGATGATCGAGGCTGATGCGCCCGGCGGGATGGTCGGGGTCGAGTTGGCCGGCCTGGCGGCTGATGGAGTCGAGGTGTGCGGTGAGTTTGCCCGACAGGTTCCAGACGAGGAGCACGGCCAGGAGCGCGGATACGGCGAACACGGCGAGCGATCCGTAGCGCATCCATTGCACGACGCCGTCCCTGACGGTGAGCACCACGCCCTCCGTGCCGCCCTGTCCGGCGTTCGGGGTCGGAATGGTGCCGGTCACGTCGCAGGGGTCCGCGTTGCATGAGTCGGCCGTGCCGGGAACCCCGTCCTGGGGTGTTGCCGGTTCCGTCGTGATGGTGTTCTGATTGCTGCCGGTGGCGATGGTGTCCACCTGATGCTGGAACGCCCAGTCGAGCGAGATGTTCTGCACGAGGATCACGGCGAGGAGCATGCCGAGCAGGAGCAGTCCGACGGTGACGGCGAGGCGGATGCGGAAGCTGGCGGGTTTGCGCGGGTGCGCGGCGTGCCCGGCCGGCTGGTTTGTCGTGTCGGTGTCGGTCATGGTATACGGTATCCCTCTCCGCGCGACGAGGCGATGAGCGAGGGGTCGGGCAGTCTGCGCCGTAGCGAGTAGACGGCGGTCTTGACGAGGTCGGGCTGGTCGTGCGCCTCGGACGGCCACAGGGATTCGAGGAGGGCGCGGGTGTTGATCCACCCGCCGTCGGCGCGCAGCAGTTCCTCCAGGAGCGAGTATTCGCGGGGTGCGAGGTCGAGGGGCCGGCCGTCCGCGTAGGCGAGCCGTCTGACGGTGTCCACCGACAGACGTCCCCGTGAGATTACGGTGGGCGCGTCGTCCGTGTCGCCTCGGCGCAGGAGCGCGCGGATGCGGGCGAGGAGTTCGGGGTAGGCGAACGGTTTGGGCAGGTAGTCGTCGGCCCCGAGGTCGAGGCCGTGCACGCGGTCCTCGATGCTGCCGGCCGCGGTGAGCATGAGCGTGCGCACGGGGATGCGCAGCCTGTCCACGGTGCGCATGACCTCGTCTCCGGAGAGCACGGGCAGGTCGCGGTCGAGGAGCATCACGTCGTATTCTCCCCGTGAGAGCAGGTCCAGCGCCTCGACGCCGGTGCCTGCCAGTCCGGTCGCGTATCCCTCGTGCCTGAGACAGTCGTCCAGCACTGCCGACAGGTCGGCGTCGTCCTCGACGATCAGGATCCTCGCCATTCTTATTGCCTCCGATTCCTCGCATGGTCTCCATGCGATTGCCTTCGTGCTCTCCATTGTGCCCGGTGTGGGTGTGTGTTAGGTGAGCGCGACACGCACCCATCGCACACGGAGAGCCGGCTGTAATGGGCATCGTCCGGCAGCCGCCGGGCCAAAGCATCGCCCCGGCAGCGGCGAACCCATGCAAGGGAGGAACACATGCGAACCACATCCGTATTCAGACTGGCGGCGGCCGCGGCGCTGGCCGCCATGCTGGCCGCGCCATTGTCGGCATGCGGCCAACAGCAGCCGACGCAATCATCCGACGCGCCCTCCGCGACGACGTCGCAGGACGCGGCGCCGAAGACCGACAGCCAGGGCGGCGACGCGCCGCAGGGATCGAACCCGGCCTCGAAACAGGCCGCCGAACGATACCGCGACTGTCTCACGGCAGCGGGAGTGCCCGCGCAGATCATGGACGGCAACTGGGTCGTGCTCCAATGGACCGGCGACGGCTCCGGCTCGGTGTCCTCGGGGTCCACGGACGGTGACCGGGACAAGGCCATCAAGGAATGCCAGGCCAAGGTGCCCGACTACCACGATCCCGACTTCAACACCAAGTAGACAGACCGGCACCAGCCGATGGAAGGGAAAACCACCATGACCACCAGCACATCATCCATCCTCCGCCAAGAAACGCTGCGCAGGGCCGCCGCGCTGCTGTCCTGCATGGGACTACTCGTCTCGCTGACGGCATGCTCGACGCCCTGGAGCCGGGACACGGCAGACGACGCGCAGACATCCGGCACCAGAATCGCGCCGAGCATGAGCGCCCTGTTCGACCAGTACCTCGCCAAAGACACACTCAGCCAGTTCGAGCGCGACGTGCTCCAACGGGCCAAGAAGACCGGCAAGATCAGCGCCGAGGACTACGAGACCGCGCACGACAAGCAGGCCGCGTGCATGGCCGAGAACGGGTGGCAGGAACAGACCCGCAAACTGTCCAACGGACTCTACCAGACCACCGGTGTGACGCCGGTGCCATCGACCGACGCCGAAGTGAACAAGTACATGGAGGCATCCAACACCTGCTCCGAGGGCACCAGCAAGATCATCGAATCCCTCTACCAGCTCCAGCAGGGCAACCCAGGTCTTCTGGCCGACCCGTACGATACCGCCGTGGAATGCCTGAAGAAAAGCAGCCTCGTCGATGACGCCTACACCGGACGCAAACTCGAAAACGCGTTGAACGGGGACGGAGCGTCCAAGGGACTGCCGTTCGACGCCTCGTCGGACGCCGCCCAGTCATGCTTCACCGGAGCCGGCCTCGCCGTCAACATCGGCTGACGAACAAGCATCCGACGAAAGGAAACGACCACATGAAAACACGAATCCTGACCCCGCTGATCCTGACCGGGCTGGGTATGCTGTCCGCGGGCGTGCTCGTCACCGCGCTCGTCATCCCCACGCCCACACCCGACGGACTGTCCGCGGCCACGAGCCCAGACACCGTCACAGCCAGCCGCCAGCAGTTCGACGACGAACGGACCGTCGAGGCCTCGTTCGAGACCAGCGCGGAACAATCGATCACCTCGCGCGCCGCCGGCACCGTCAGCGAAACCCTGTGCACGCCCGGCCAAGCGGTCGAATCCGGCAAACGACTGCTGTCCGTGGACGGCAAACCCGTCATCGCCCTGCACACCGACACGCCCCTCTACCGCGAGATCGGCACCGGCGACACCGGGCCCGACGTGCTCGCCCTGCAACAGGAACTCGCCCGCCTCGGCTACAACGCCGAAGGCAACGGCACCTACGGGTGGCGCACCAAGGACGGCGTCAACCAGCTGCTCTCGCAGGCCGGCGACCGCAACCCCGACGGCAGGATCGGACCGGCCGACGTGGCATGGCTGCCCCAAGCCGCCGCCACGCCAACCCAATGCACGGCCGGACTGAACGCCAGCCTGACGGACGGTGCCGAAATCATGAAGACCGGCGGCCAGCTGACGGCCATCACCTTCCCCACGCCGGAGAACCTGAGGGAAGGCAAACGCACGTTCACACTCTTCGGCGTCAAGACCAGCCTCGACAAGACCGACGGCAGGATCAGCGACCAGAAATTCCTCGACCAGGTACAGGCCAGCGACGGCTACAAGACCACCCTCGCCGACCAAGGCGGCAAGAAACCCACCGCCACCCTCGCGCTCGAACAACCCATCGACGCGATCAAGGTCCCGCCCTCCGCCATCACCGGCCAGAACGGCACCCGCGCCTGCGTCTCGCCCGACGGCAAACAGGCCATCCCCGTCACCGTCATCGGCTCCGCCCTCGGCGCCACGCTCATCCAACCCGAACAATCCGACGCGACAATCGGCAAAGTCGCCCTCGGCCACAAACTCGACGACATCCAATGCCCCGCCGCAACGCAGCACTGACACAAGGAGGACGCGCATGAGCACCAGCATCCTGCCCCTCGAAACGGTCGCGGACCCCGTGCCGGCACGGCCAATCAACTCCGCGCGGCCCGCGGCCGGCGGAATACCGTCGGTCACGGGAGAACACGTGGGCCACCGGTTCGCGGACGGCCCCTGGCTGTTCCGCGACCTTGACTTCACCCTCACGACCGGCGAAGCCGTCGGCCTGTGCGGGCCGTCCGGCTCCGGCAAATCCACCCTCCTGTCCATCATCGCCGGCTTCGAGCCGCCCGCCGAAGGAACCATCCGACGCAGCCGGGTCAACCGCGTGCGCTGGGTGTTCCAGAACCCCCACGGCATGCCGCGGCGCACCGCCATCGACCACGTCGTCCAACCACTCCTCGGCCAAGGCATCGACCGCACGCAAGCCGAAGACGAAGCCATCGCCATCATGAGCACGTTCCACCTGACCAAAGTCGCCGCACGCGAGTTCCGTGAACTATCCGGAGGCGAAGCCCAACGCCTCATGCTCGCCCGTGCCATCGCCAGCAAACCCGACCTCCTCCTCGTGGACGAACCCACCGCCCAACTCGACCAGCGCACCGCCAACGACATCGACTCCACCCTCACCGGACTCGCGCAAGGCGACGCGATCGTCGTCATCGCCACCCACGACCCCAACACCCGGGCCGCGTGCACCCGCGTCATCGACCTCGCGTGGCACAACCCGAACCCCAACATCGACACCAAGGACGACACACGATGAAACCAACCGCCATCCTGTCCGAAGCATGGCGCAACATCGCCACCGGCACCACACGCGCCCTCGCCTGCGCCGGCATCCTCACCCTCATCGCAGCAGGAACCGCCATATTCGACCTGACCGCCATCACCTCCCTCCAACACGAATCCCGACAATGGGCCACCAGCGCCGCCGCCATCCACATCATCTCCGGCAGCAAGCAAATCGACCCCACCACATGCGCAAACCTCACCCAAACCACCGGCACCACAGGCGACACCACCACGAACCCCATCCAAGCGGCCGGCGCGCTCAAAAGCAACGGGGAAATCACCCTGACCGCCATGCCCGCGGCCCCACTGGACGCATGGCAGGCCACGCCGGGACTCGCTAACGTGCTCGGCGTCGGAGCAAGAGAGCAAACCCAACCCGGCGTATGGATCTCCAGTCAACTCGCCGCCACCCTCCACGCGCGAGAAGGAGACGACCTGCCCACGACCCAGGGCGTCATGCACATCAGCGCGGTCTTCCCCTGGACCGACGACAGCCGTGACCAACGACTCGCCTACGCGATCATCACCCCCACACCCATCAACGCCGGCCAGCAATGGGACGAATGCTGGGCCGCCATCAACCCCGCCAACCCCGACGCCGAAGACTTGCTCAACACCACCGCGACCGCCATACCCGGAGCCGCGCCCGCCACCCAAACCAAACAAGCCAACACCATGCTCGGCACCAACCCCGACCTCGACACCCGCTACCGGCAGCGAACCACACGCCTCATGCTCGCCATCACACCCATCGCCGCATTCGCCATCGCCATCATGGCCACACGCGCACGACGTATCGAAATAGCCGACGACCTGCACATGGGAATACCCCGCCAAGGCATCCTCGCCACCAACGCGCTCGAAACCCTCGCATGGACCCTGCCGGCAATCCTCGCCGCCACCGCCATCACCTACACCACGGTCCGCTGGACCAGCGGACACGCCAACGCGATCACCCTGACAGCCATCCAACTACCCGCACTCACCACAGCCCTCATCACCGCGCAAATCGGAGCCGTCATCGCCATCACCGCCATACACGACAACCAACTCTTCGCCTTCTTCAAAAACAGACAGTGAGCATGAGGAAAAGGTTCCGGTTCAGACTGCCATACGTCTTGATTAGAGGGCGAGCATGTTTTCCAATGACAAGCCCGCCCTCTATGCATTGCCCCTTTGTCGGGACGCTTGAAGTTTATCAGTTGTGGGTCACTTCCTGAGTGGGGGAATCCGCCATCTTGCAAATCCCGGGTTATGCTGTAGTAAAACCCTTTACTAAAGTTTGCGGGGAGGATGTCATGGCCACGCTCAAGGAAGTCGCGGAACGGGCCGGGGTGTCGCAGAGCACGGTGTCGCGCTTGCTGAATGACCCGTCGTTCTCCATCAAGGAGGAGACGCGTCGACGCGTGCTGCGCGTGTGCGAGGAGATGGGATACCGCAACGTGTTCCGTCCCGCGATCGCGGTGTTGGATGCACCTCCGTCCGGGGAGGAATTGCAGGATGCGTACTTCGCCGATCTGCGGAAGGTTCTTGCGGAGTGTGCGGAGTCGATGGAATTGGACCAGCCCACGTTCATCAGGTCCATACACGAGTTGACGGAACGTGCAACGGAGTTCGATGGGTTCATCACCGTGGGAGCCACGGTGTTTCCCGAAGCGGACCTGCGCGCCCTGCATGCGGTGCTTCCGCATGGCGTGTGCATCGACACGAATCCGGCGCCGCACCTGTTCGACTCCGTACGTCCCGATCTGTCGCAGACGATGCTGGATGCCCTGGACGCGATGATCGCGGCGGGCCGCAGGCGTATTGCGTTTCTCGGCGGCGTGGGCAGCATCATGGGCATGCATGACTATCCCGAGGACATCCGTGAACTGTCGTTCCGCCAGTGGGCCGCGCATCTGGGATTGGAAACGGACGGATTGGTGTATTCGTCCGGCACGTTCACCGTGGAGAACGGCTACCGTCTCGCGGAGCAGTTGGTGGCTGACCATCGTGAGGCCGGCAGCATGCCCGATGGGCTGATCGTGGCCGCCGACGTGCTCGCGGTGGGGGCTTTGCAGGCGTTGAATGCGCTGCGCGTGGCGGTTCCCGACGAGTTGGCTGTGGTGAGTGTGAACAACCAGTCGATCGCCCGGTACACGTCTCCGTCGCTGAGTTCGTATGCGATCGATCAAAGGGAGTTGGCCCGTATGGCGTTCTCCACCTTGATTGATGGGTTGAAGCATGAGCGGCGGGTGCGGCGTCACATCCTGCTGACGACCGAGCTGGTGCCGCGCGCAAGCTTCGTTCCTCAGGCGTAAGACGTCGTCTCGAAGACGGGCGGCACCGGTGTCGATTTTGCTGGAAGGAGTTTACTTCAGCTGGCGGCCGGCGCACCAGACGTGTTGGGCGGTCCAGTCGGTGGGGTCGAGGAGGTTAAGGTCGGCGGCGTATCCGGGGGCGATCAGGCCGAGCGGCGCACCAGTGACGGGGTTGAGCCTGTCGAATCCGAAAGCGCGGGCCGGGGTGAGGGTGGCGGCTTCGACGGCGGCGACCGGGCTGAAGCCGAGTTCGTTGACCGCGCGCTGAACCGCGACCTCCAACGTCAAGGTGGAGCCGGCGATCGCACCGTTGGACACGAGCCGTGCATGGCCATCGATGACGTTCACGTCGAGTTCGCCGAGCTTGTACGCGCCGTCGGGGCAGTCGGTGGCGGCCATGGCGTCGGTGACGAACGCGATGCGGTGAGGCGCGAGGCCGAAGCCGAGCTTGACCATCGGGTTCTGCACGTGGAAGCCGTCGTTGATGAGCTCGATGGTGACGCGCGGGTCCTCGACGGCAGCCGGGATGGGGCCGGGTTCACGGTGGTGCAGGCCGTTCATCGCGTTGAACATGTGGGTCATGATGCCGGCACCCGCGTTGAAGCCGGCCTGGGCGGTCTCGTAGTCGGCGTCGCAGTGGCCGACCGCGGGCACCACGCCGGCGGCCGCGAACTGCTTGATGGCGCCGATGCCATGCTCCAGCTCGGGGGCGATGGTGATCTGGCGGATGCAGCCGAGCTTGCCGGCGGCGGGGTCGGCGCCCGAGGCGTCGAGCATGCGGTCCACGAGTTCGGGCACCGGGTCCTTGAGGCAGTTCGGGTCGTGCGCGCCCTTGCGCTTCAGGGCGAGGAACGGGCCTTCGAGGTGGCAGCCGAGGATGTCGGGGCGGGTGGCCATCTTCTCGTGCACGGTGCGGATGTTGCGGCAGATCACGTCCATCGGGTTGGTGATGAGCGAGAGCACCTGGCGGGTGGTGCCGTGGACCGCGTGGCCGGCGCGAGCCACGTCGATGCCGTCGGGGCCGTCGTCGAAGCTCTTCTCCCAGGCGCCGTGGGCGTGGATGTCCACGTAGCCGGGCGTGAGGATGCGGCCGGCCGCGTCGATGACCGCGTCGTTGGAGTCAGCTGGAACGGCCGGGTCGATGCCGACCGTGCGGCAGGCGTGCTCGAACGCCTCCTCGCCGGTACCGTCCGCGGCGGCGAAGCCCGTGGCCACAATCACGCCACGTGCGTCCGAAACCACCCAATACCCCGATTGTTCGCCGCAGGCGTCCACCTTGCGCGCCCCGCGAATCGCGACCGGCTTGGCCTCGCCTTCCAACGCCGCCGTCACGCGGGCGACGATCTCATCTCTGTCCTGCGTCATGATTTCCTTCCTGCATATGGGTTCGGGCTCCCTCTTGGCGAAGCAAGAAGGAGCCCGAATCGTTCGTCTGCCGATCAGATGCCCTGCCAGGCGGGCTTGTGGGCGTAGGCGTAGCGGTAGTAGTCCTTGTGGCGCAGGCGGCTCGCGGCCTCCTCGTCGATGATGACGGTCGCGTGCGGGTGCAGCTGCAGCGCGGAGGCCGGGCAGAACGCGGAGACGCCGCCCTCGACGGTCTCCTCGATGGCCTCGGCCTTGCCCGCGCCGAACGCGAGCAGCACGAGGTGACGGGCCTTCAGCACCGTGCTGATGCCCTGCGTGATGCAGTGGGTGGGCACCTGGTTGATGTCGTTGTCGAAGAATCGCGCGTTGTCGATGCGGGTCTGCTCGGCGAGGGTCTTGACGCGCGTGCCGGACGCGAGGGAGGAGCCGGGCTCGTTGAAGCCGATGTGGCCGTCGGTGCCGATGCCGAGGATCTGCACGTCGATGCCACCCGCGGCCTCGATGGCCGAGTCATAGGCGGGACCGGCGGCGGCGATCTTGTCGCCGTCCTCCAGCGGTGCGCCGTTGAGCACGTCACCGGGCACATGGACCTTGGCCGGGTCGAGGCCGAGGGGTTCGACGACCGTGCGGTGGATGGTGGAGTGGTAGGACTCCGGGTGGGTCAGCGGCAGGCCCAGATACTCGTCGAGCGCGAAGCCGCGCACCTTGGAGACGTCGATGTGCTCCTCGTGCACGATCTTGGCGAGGGCGCGATAGGCGGCCAGCGGGCTGGAACCAGTGGCCAGACCCAGCACCGCGTCCGGCTTGGCCTTGATGAGGTCCGCCACGCAGCGGCCGTAGATCTCGCCGGCCTCCTCCTCGTTCTTGACGATGATCACTTCAGCCATGATTGATTGCCTCTTTTCCTGTGGATTGTGTTTGGGAAATGTATATATACGTGTACGGGCGGCGGCATGGTGGTGCATGCCGCCGCCCGTTGCCGGTCAGATGAGTTCGAGGTCCACGTCGAGGGTGAGCGGCCTGCCGGCGGACAGCTGGTAGGCCGTGTGGACGGGGGCTCCCCAGGAGTCGTCTCCGCCGACTCCCATCTGGGCCGCGAGCAGACGCAGGTAGTTGTGGCGCGGCTCGGGCAGGTCCTCATGGCGGCGCGCGGCTTCGATCGTGTAGGTGTTCCAGGGCAGCAGGCTGGCCGTGAAGTGACGGTCGCCGCGTTGGGTGACGCGCAATCCGTGGCCTTGGATGTCGGTGGCTTCGAGCCAGCGGACGTCCTCGTGGCTGCCGGTTTCCTGCACCATGAGATACGGTGCCATGCTCGTCTTCGCGGTGGCGTTCCAGATGCCGAGCTTGCCGCCCTGCTTGCGGTCGCGGTAGGTCTCCTCGGGGCCGGGGCCGTAGTAGCGCAGGTGCTCGTATTCGCCGGGCAGTTCCCATTCGACGCCGAACGCGGGCAGGCTGGCCGCACCGGTGGCTCCGCCGGGTTATTCGACGGTCAGTCGCATGAGCATGTCGGCGGTGATGCGGTAGGAGACCGTCACGGGCGTGTGTTCCGGGTCGGCGAGCTCGTACCGGTATTTGGCGGTGAGCCCTCCGTCGTCGGATTGCGCGATGCTCGTATCGGTCACGACGGCGTAGCGGCCGGCCGCGAACCATGCGGCGCGGTCGAATCCGGAACGGTTGCCCCGGTCGTTGTCGGTCAGCGGGCGGAAGGTGACGAGTTCGGGGCGTCGGATGACCATTTCCCGGCCGTCCCGCTTCCAGGAGACAATGCCTCCCTGGGTGCGCGACAGGAGGATTTCCTCGTCGTCGCGGCGGATGCCCGCGTTCCATCGGCCGAGCGTGACCGTCGCGCGGCCGTCGTCGTCATGATCGGTCTCGGTGATGTCCCGTTCGGGGTTGAGCGTGCCGGTGAGCTGGCCGAACGCGAGCTCGTAGCCGGCCGGCGCCCATGCGGTGGCTTCGGCGGTCAGGAGATCGACCTCGTAGGTGACCTCGCGCGTATTCCCGTCCGTGTCGATGTCCGGGAAGGCGATGTCGTGGCGCTGGGTGTCTCCGGCGGCCACGTCGAACCGGTAGTCGGCGTGCCAGATCTCATGCCCGTCTTCGAGGAGCCGTGCGGCGAACACGTAGCCGTCGGTGCCGGCGAACAGGTTGCGGTTCTCGATGGTTACGCCGTGTCCGTCGGGGGTGAGCTTGACCGGTGAGTACAGCTGCTTGACCTCCTGCGCCTTGGGGCTGGGCGTGCGGTCGGCGAACACGATGCCGTTGCCCACGAATTCGTAGTCGGTCGGCCGGTCGACCCAGTCGCCGCCGACGCTGAGGCGTTCGCTCCCGTCGGTCAGGCGCTGGACGAGCCCCTGGTCGATGTAGTCCCAGATGAACCCGCCGGAGTAGCGCTCGTACTGTTCGAGGTCGATGAACTCGCTCAGACCGCCGCACGAGTTGCCCATGGCGTGCATGTACTCGCAGCTGACGAACGGCTTGTTCGCCTCGCCCCGTTCGTCGCCGTGTTCGAGCCAGTCGCGGATTTCGTCGGGCTTGGCGTACATGCGGCTTTCGAAGTCGCTGATCCCGTCGTAGGCGTGGTTCCAGTTGACGCCTTCGTAGTGGACGGGGCGGGACGGGTCGAGCCGGTGCGCGTGCGCGCTCATGGCCTTGAGGACTTCGCCCGCGTAGGATTCGTTGCCCAGTGACCAGACGAGCACGCTGGGATGGTTGCGGTCGCGCAGGATCATGCTGTCCAGCCGGTCGATGCACGCGCCCAGCCAGGCCTCGTCGTCGCCGGGGACGGAGGTGCCCACGGGGATGTCGCCGGGGCTGTTCCAGCTGCCGTGGGTCTCCAGGTTGGTCTCGTCGATCAGGTAGATGCCGTATTCGTCGCACAGCTCGTACCAGCGTGACTGGTTCGGGTAGTGCGAGGTGCGCACCGCGTTGATGTTGTGGCGCTTCATGAAGCGGATGTCCCACAGCATGTCCTCTTCGGTGACGGCACGGCCGCGCCGGCAGTCGAACTCGTGGCGGTTGACGCCGCGGAACACGAGACGTTTGCCGTTGAGCTTGAGGATGCCGTCCTCGATGGCCACATGCCGGAAGCCGATGCGGGTGCGTGTGGTCTCCAGGACCTTGCCGTCCGCGTCGAGCAGGGTGACGGACAGCTCGTACAGGTCGGGGCGTTCGGCGCTCCAGGAGGCCGCGTCGTCGATCTCGGCCTCGGCGTGCAGCGTTCCGGCCGCTTCCGTGGCGGTGCGCCAGACGATGGCGCCGTTCTTGTCCCGCAGTGCGAGTTCGGCCGTCGCGGCGTTCGCGGCGCCGTCGATCAGCACGCCCAGCGAAAGCGATCCGATTGACGTGGCGGGCTCCCAATCGGCCTCGGCGTGGATGTCGGAGACGTGGGCGGCGGGCCTCGCGTTGAGCTCGACGGAGCGGAATAGGCCGTGCAGACGCCAGAAGTCCTGGTCCTCCAGCCAGCTCGCGCTCGAATACTCGTAGCAGGCGATCGCCAGCACGTTGCCGTCCTTCCTGATGACGTCCGTCACGTCGAACTCGCTGGGCGTGAAGGAGTCCTCGGCGTATCCGACGAACGCGCCGTTGAGCCACACGTAGATGGCGGTGGCCGCGCCCTGGAAGGCGAGCGTCACCGTGCGGCCCTCGCGGATGGCCTGGGCGACCGCGCCTTCCGCGGAGAACTCGCGTCGGTAGACCGCCACATGGCCATGCTCGGGGATGGCCGGGGCCTTCGGGTCCTCGTGGCCGTCCCACGGGTACTGCACGTTCACGTACTGTGGGTCGAGCAGCCCCGCGGTCTCCAGATGCGAGGGCACCTGCACCCGGGAGAACGACGAGTCGTCGAAGCCCGGTGCGGCGAACAGCGGCGACACGTCGCTGATCCAATCCGGCCCGTCGCTCGTCCCGTCGGGGAAGCTGTTCGCCGGCGCCGTCTCGACGCGGACCCGCCATTCGCCGTCGAGGCTCTGCTTGAGATCGGTGCCCTCGCCGACGGAGGGGGCGTGCGACCAGCATGCATGGTCGGAATGGGCGTCGAGCCGGTGGACCGCGTACACGCGCGGGTCGGCGAGCCATGCCGTCGTCGGCATGGACGGGGAGACGATCGGATCGCCGTTCTTCCGCTGATCGTCGGTTGTGTTCATGATGTCCTCGCTTTCGCATCGGATTGCGTCGCGTCGTTGCCGCCGCAGTTCGGGAGCCTCCGAATGTGACTCCTTGCACAACGATGATAAAGATATTTACTAATTTATGCAACTTCTTGCGCTTGTCCCGACTGCGACCGCAAGAACAGCGGAAAGCCGTTACTTATCAACGATAATCCGGTCTTCGACCATCGCCGGCGCTCGCGCGGCGTGTTGGATTGGCGAACAGGAATCGTTGGCATTGCTTGCGACACGCGGTAAAGTTTTTTACTTTTTCAAGGAAGTCCTATACTCGCGTCTTGCGGGATCGGAGCTGTTCCCGCGCACGGATTCTTTACAGGTCGCAAGGAGGCCACCACACCATGAGCGGATCCACCACACAGCGCACGGCGACGCCCGGACAGCCGCAGGCCGTGCCCACCAGGAACATGGGGCAGAAGATCGCATACGCGTTCGGCAACCTGGGCCAGGCCGCGTTCTACAACACGATGAGCACGTTCTTCATCACGTTCGTGACCACCGCGCTGTTCATCGACGTGGACAAGACGCTGGCCGCGCGCCTCATCGCGGTGATAACCGGACTCGTGGTGGTCATCCGCATCGCGGAGATCTTCCTCGACCCGCTGCTCGGCAACCTCGTGGACAACACGAACACCCGCTGGGGCCGGTTCCGTCCCTGGCAGTTCATCGGAGGCCTCGTGCCCGGCATCCTGCTGATCATGGTGTTCACCGGCCTGTTCGGGCTCGTGGACGTGAACACCGGCGTGTTCATGGTCCTGTTCGTCACCGTGTTCATCCTGCTGGACGTGATCTACTCGCTGCGCGACATCTCCTACTGGGGCATGATCCCCGCGATCTCCTCTGACTCGCACGAGCGCAGCACGTACACCGCTCTCGGCGCGTTCACCGGATCCATCGGATACAACGGCGTCACCGTCATCGTCGTGCCCGTCGTCAGCTGGTTCACTTGGAAGTTCACCGGCCAATGGGAGCAGGGCCGCACCGGCTGGGCCGCGTTCGCCATCATCATCGCCGTACTCGGTTTGCTCACCGCGTGGAGCGTCGCGTTCGGCACCCGCGAGAACCAGGGCGAGCTGCGCGCCAAGGCCGAGGCCAACGGCAACCCCATCGAGGCGTTCAAGGCCATCGCACAGAACGACCAGCTCCTGTGGGTCGCCCTGAGCTACCTGCTGTACTCCGTGGCCAACGTCGCCACCACCGGCGTGCTCTTCTACCAGTTCAAATACGTGCTCGGCGCCCCGGACAGCTTCTCCATCGCCGGCGTCATTCCGGTCATCACCGGACTGGTCACCACGCCCCTCTACCCGGTGCTCAACCGGCGCATCCCGCGCCGCTGGCTGTACACCGCCGGCATGGCGTTCATGATCGCCGGCTACACGCTGTTCATCATCGCGCCCATGAACCTGCCCGTCGTCATCGTCGCGCTCGTCCTCTTCTACCTGCCCGCGCAGACCATCCAGATGACCGCCATCCTGAGCATGACCGACTCCATCGAATACGGCCAGCTCAAGACCGGCAAGCGCAACGAGGCCGTCACCCTCTCCGTGCGCCCGATGCTCGACAAGATCGCCGGCGCCCTGTCCAACGGCATCGTGGGCTTCGTGGCCGTCGCCGCCGGCATGGTCGGCAACACCACCGCCGCCGACATGACCGCCGCGAACATCCGCACGTTCAAGACCTGCGCCTACTACCTGCCGCTCGCCGGCATCGTCGCCAGCCTCGTCGTCTTCCTCCTGACCGTCAAGATCGACGAGAACATGCACGACCACATCGTCGAACAGCTCGAAGAACGACTCGCCTCCGAGAACACCGACGAACAGTAAGCAGCCAAAAGTAGCAAGGGAACGGCCCGACGCGAACGGTTTGAACCGTTGGCGTCGGGCCGTTGCCATGCCCGCCGGGGAGAGAAGAAGGAAGAGAACCGGCGGGGTTCCGGCCGGATTGCCGTCCGACCGGAAGAATCATCGCGGCGGAGAACGGTCCCCGCCGCTTCGGTCAGCCCACGGATTGCCCGCCGGGAACCGAATCCACGGTTTCGACGTCATCCGCGTCGGCATCCTCGGCATCGACGGGTTGCATCGTGCCGGAGTGGCGGCCGGCGGCGTTGTTCCCGCGCCTGAACCTGCGGGCGGCGACCAGTCCCACGCCGACGGCGAGCAGGGTGATCGCCGCCGCGATCACGCCCTGGACGGCGGCGCCGGTATGGGCGAGCCCGGTCCGGTAGCCGTTCCAGTCGTCGGTGTTGCTGACCACTTCGGTGTCGGGGCAGACGAGCCTGCCGTCGATCGTGACCGCATCATCAGGCGCGGACGTCTCGTCCTTGCCGTCGAACGGATCCGGGTCGGAGACGACGCATTCAACCAACGGCGTGCCGGTGACCGTGGCGCGGTCGGTGTGATGGCCGGTCACGCCCTTGAGGACGCCCTTGACCTCGACGCTCTCGCCGGGCTTGAGGATGCGGCTGTCCCAATCGGCGGGGTATTCGAGATCGGTCACCCGGCCGTCGCCGGCGACCAGCTGGTCCTTGAGGTTCAGGTCCTTGGTTCGGTACCATGCGCCCTGCTTGGTGTCGGGGTCGGTGGTGCTGGTGTTGGTGATGGTGAACACGATGCGCGTGTCGCCCTGCATGGCCAGCGCGTCCTTGACCTGGTCGCGGTCGCCGGCCGGCCAGCCGGAGGCCTCGTCCCATTTCTCGATCTTCAGGCTCGGGGTCATGTCGGGCGTGTGCGTCTCGACCTGGTTGGAAGGACGTTTGGTGCCGTTGATGGTTTCGTCGAACCGGTTGGCGATGTGTTCGCCGGTCTTGACGCGCTTGCACTGGATGAACGCGGTCCATGCCTGCTCGCTTTCGTCGTTGCCGCTGACGAGATCGAGCATGCGCTGGGTCGCGGTAACGGTGACCACGCCCTTGTCGTCCTGCGCGAGGGTGAACAGTTCGCCGCCGTACACACTGGCGTCGAAGCCGCTGCCGGCGATCTTCACGCCCTTGCGGGCGATCACCTTGCCCTGCTCGGTCAGGTCGCGCATGGCGTATACGGCCCATTGGCCGGTGTACTGGTCATGCTCGGTGTCGAGCGGGTCGGTGATGCTCCAGTCGGTGACCTTCTGGTAGGCGCGGTGCGCGGGCAGCACGGAGCTGTCGAGGCGATAGAGGAACAGGCTGTTGAGGTACACGCTCCGCTTGTCGATGGATTCGCCGTTCACCCTCACGACCACGTCCTTGGAGGGGTTGACGGGTTTGAGGGGGTTGGCGACCTCGTTGGTGTCCTTGCGGGTGTCGTTGACGACCTGCGTGGCCTTGTTCTTCACGATATGTCCGTCGGTGACCTTGATGACGGTCATCGGCAGGCTCACCTCGTAGCTCGTGCCCAGCATCGACTGGTCGATGGCCGGCTCCTTCAACGGGTCGTGGTCCTTCTTTTCGGCGTATTCCTTGAGGTTCTTGGGCTGGGGGTCGCCCTTGATGGTCTCGCCGGTGGCCGGCACCTTCGTGTCCGCGGTCTTGGCGTACACGTAGGCGACGCCGTCGATCGCCGCGATGTTGAACTTCGCGGTCACGTCCTTGCCGGTCGCGGTGTCGGTGACCTCGATGCGCTTGACGTCGAGGGAGAGGTATTCGTCGTCCCAGTCGTCGGTCATGCCGAGCCTCCAGACCTTGTAGGCCTGGTTGGTCTGCTTGGCGTCGATGGTCACGCGGTAGTAGATCCGGTCGCCCAGCAGCGCGGTCTTGCCGTCGATGCTGATGGACGGGTCGGCCTGGGTGTCCTTCTTCACCGGCGTGAAGTCGGGCGGCTCGTTCCATACCTTGTTGCTCGGGGTGATCATGTTGTTCAGGGTCAGGGCCCACTGGTTGCCGATTTTGGTGTCCGTGGGCGCGTCCTTGGCGACCGTGCCCTCGAAGCGGACGATGATGCGCGGGTTCGCGCCGTTGCGCCAGTTGGTCTTCACGTACCCGTCGGAGAACACGAGGCGCACCGCGTGCTGCGCGTCGTTCCACTGGGTCTCGTACTCGGTTTTCGGGATGAACCTGCCGGTGGACAGGTCGGTGACCTCCAGGGTCTGCTTGTCCACTTCAAGATGCTCGTCGTAGGTGTCGGTGACCGCCACCTCGCTGACCGAGTACGCGAGATTGCCGGGCAGGTGGGGCTGGGTCTCCAGACGGTATTCCACGCGTTGGCCCGGGTAGACGACCCTGCCGTCCACGGACGCCTGGTCGCCGCCCTGCGAGGATTCGCCGACCACGTCCTTGACGACGGGCGGTATGTAACCGCAGATCTTCGGTTCGTTCGTGGGGATGGTGTGCGTGTTGACGGTCTGGGAGCCCTTGTTCGTCAGCGCCTTGCCGTTCGGCGCGGTGCAGAATGACAGTTCGTCGTTCGCCTGCTTGTCGAAGTCGTCGCGCACCTGGCCCGCGCCCTTGCCGTTGGCGTAGGCCGCCTTGCCTGGGATGAGCAGCGTGACCTGCTTCGCGGTCTTCAGTCCCTTCAATCCCTCGCGGTAGGCCCGGCCGGCGGTGGCGGTCACCGTGGTGTCTTCCATCGTGATCGTCCACTGGTCGGTGACGTCCCTGCCGTGGTTGGCGATGTCGGTGACGCTGGACTCGCGATCGGTGCCGGCGTCGGCCTCGTACACCTTGATCTTCGACTTGTCGTCGGCGTCGAACAGGTAGTCGGCGGCCGACCAGTCGTCCGTGAGCGTCAGGGTCTCCGGGGCCTGGATGAGGTTCTTGGCGATGGTGCCGTTGACCACCGAGGCGACCCGGTCCCCGTCCAGAAGCGTCATATCGTCGGCGCCGGTCCGGTTGGTCTCCTTCGGGTCGATGACCGCCTCCCACTGGCCCTTCGCGTTCAGGCGGATCCAGCTCTTGTCGGGATTCGGCCGCCACGTATCGAACTGTTTCGTTCCGGCGTCGGCCTCGGGCTCATGGTTCCACTTGCCCCACGCATGGTCCTTGACCTGCTGGAAGTCGGAGGGCTTTGACACGGTCACGTCGAAGCTGAACTCGTAGACATGGTCCATGGACATCTCGCCCTTGTCCGCCGAACGCGCGGCCGACACCGTGTTCGACGCCTTGTCCCAAGTGATCTCGAACTCGCCGGAAACGTCGCGGTTGCCGTCGGTCCTGTCGATGAGCCTGTAGTTGTCCACGGAGTATTCGACGCCGTTGGGTTCGATCACGTCGCGGAAACGCATCTCGTAGCCGCCGCGGCCGGTGCCGTACGTGATGGTGGTGCGGTTCGTCATCCGGTCGGCGCTCACGCCGTCCTCGATCTTCTTGACCGGGGGTTCGGGCGGCACCGAGCTCACCTTCCAGGATTCGGCCGGGTCACGGTCCGCGGTGTCCACGGCCGCCTGCATGCGGCCCTGCTTGGGCACCTGGATGTCGATCCAGTACGATCCCTCGGCCCAGTATTTCATGCCGAAATCCTTCGGCGAGGCGAGATTGTCGAGCTGGGTATCCCCATTGCTGGAGAAGCTGATCGACTTGCTCACGCTCTTCGCGGGCAGATAGGGGCCGTTCTCGTAATGGATGATCGCGGTGCCGTTCAACGTCTCCTTGATCGCGGAACCGCCGTTGTCTGCATGGATGACGTCGCCGATCGGGTCGGTGGAGCCGACCTGCATGTCGGTCTTCTGCTTGTGGCTGGTGGCCACGTTCAGCTTGTAATCGACCGGCGGCTGGTTCTGCGCCAGCACGATCACGCGGAACGAGGCGTTCGGGTTGGAGTTGATCGACTCCTGCGCCAGAGAGTCAACGCTGCGCGTGCCGAGCTTGTCCTTCCATGTGGTCGAAGTCGAGTACTTCTGGCCCTGATACGTGTAGTCGCCCTTCGCCTCGGCCTTCCACTGCGCCTCCCAACGGTTCTTCGCGTTCGAGCTCACATAGCTGCCGTTGAACGAACCATCCGCCAATCGCACGTAGCCCACCGCCACCAGACGGCAGTCCGCGTTCCCCTCACCCGTATAGGAGCGTTGGCACTCATCGATCGCGTCGCTCAAAGTCTTGTTCATGTTCACGAACTGGTTCTGCCCGTTCGCCAGATCGGACGACAGACGCACCTTCGCGTCACTCAACGCCGTCTTCATGCCATCCAGAGTGGCCGGCCACGAATCCTTGTAGATCCAATGCACATCGGCCGTCTGCGTCGGACCACCGCCCGAACCGCCACCGTCCTCACCGGAACCGCCGCCACCGTTATCGGCCAACGCGACCGGAACCAAGCAGGCCAGCAACGCCGCGGCGGCGGTGATCGACGCCACCGCACCGGTGCCCTTCTTCCCGAACCTCATACGAAATCCTTTCCCACATACGACAGAAGCGCCCCTCTCCGGGAAAGGGAGGAGACGGGGACTCCAGAACCCGCCTCCTCCCGGGTCCCTGGAAGAAAAGCACGCCCGCAAGCCCGACGGCCGGCCGCCGGACCCCGGACGCACCATCAGCATCACCCCGCATCGAGCGATGCTGCGGCGGACATGTGACGAAGATTGGCAACCCGTTCATGGATGAAACATGACGCGGATACTACATTTAGTGCATTGCTTTGCTTTGGATACTAGATGTACGGAGTGTTCTGTATCTTTACGAAAGGCGATATATTCGCTACAATTAGCGATGTTAAAAGCCACCATTGCCTCTCACTGAAGCACACTAGGGTGGCATTTTTCTTATCGGAGGAACGATGGACGAGAATGATACTCCACAGCTCCGCCCCTATCCGCAGCATCCGCCGAAATCATTGGATGATTTATCGGCCAAGCTCATTGACAACGGTTTGTCCGGAATAAGTCGCGAGCTCCTTGAGCGTCGAATCGAGCAAGTGGGATACTTTCGGCTGAAAGGATACTGGTATCCGTTCCTCACCCCGGTATCGGAGCAGTCGGCGAAGCGCTCATTGCCCTTCCGTCAAGATGTGCAATTCAAGGATATCTGGGATAGGTATCTGTTCGATCAGGAACTGCGGATGCTGGTATTCGACGGCATCGTCACCATCGAGATTTATCTCAAGAGCTTCCTCGCCCATGAGCTATCGGTATTCGGCGGCGAATTCGGCTACATGACACGGGAAGGACTCCCGGGGTTGAGCTATGACGACCATCTGGCTTGCCTTTCCTCGTTGCGTTCGACATTCACCAAATCAAATCTTCCGTACCTCAGGCATTTCCGGAGTACCTACAGTGATCCGCTGCCTCCGTACTGGATGATCGTCGGATGCCTGAGCTACGGAACACTCAAGGAGAACTTCTACCAAGGTGCGCCAGACCATATCAAGAGAAAGCTGGCCACCAAGCTGCATATCTTCAACCCCAACCCGAATCCCGCCGTACGCGGCGACGCCAAAATCCTCTCCAATTGGCTTGAGACTATCCGGCAGGCCCGGAACATGACCGCGCATCATGATCGCTTCTGGAACGAAACCAGCACCCGCATAGCGCCGAAACTGCCGAAGCATCGCAGCGGATCCCATGCAAAGGGTTGGTGGGGTAACGATTGGGATATCTTCCGTAAGTCCTCCGGCCCTGCTGCATTCCTCACCATGGAGAACTACCTGACATCCCAGATCGACGGACCCGCGTGGACGGAGAAATTCATCTCCCTTATGGATAGGCACCCTCAGATTCCGAAGTCTGATATGGGATTCCCTGACGGATGGCGGGTGTCGCCGCTGTGGCGAGTCAATGGCTCAGCTCATTGACGGGGCATCCTAATTGCATAAATGGGGAAACGCGCGCCTTTCAGGGACGTGGATCCAAGGAATTACCCGTCCCTGAAATGATAAGCGACAGAAACATCGTCTTTATTTGACGATGCGAGTAATTACATAGGCCATAAGACCTGCGATGACGGTGACGGCGGCAAGGAGCGCCAGTCTGGTTTCGCGGCGTTCCTTGGCCGCCATGTCGGCTTGCCGGTTGGCCAGGGCTTCGGCTTCGGCGGCGACGCCGCTGGCGGCGATGGCCGCGATGTGCGCGCTCATCTGGTCTTCGAGCGTGGAATCCTCGCTCGTGCCGTCGAAGGGCTCCTCGTTTTCGTTGTGGTTGTCGTTCATGGTTCTGCTCCGTTCCTGATTGTTGGATTGTTTGCTTTCCTGATTGTTGGTTTGCTTGATTGCTTGCATGTCAGCTTGCCTGCATGCAATCAAGTTTGATTGTTTGATTGTCTGCATGCGGGCTTGTTTGCTTGTCAGCTTTCGTTTTGCCCGGCGAGGATGGACATGCGGGCGGCGATGAGCGCGTGGCGCGCGATCTCCAGGTAGAGCTGGTGGCCCTCACCGTCGCCCCAGAACCGGTCGAACTGTTCGGTCGGCATCATGCTGGCGGGGTCGAACCCGTTCCACACGCCGCCGCAGAACACCTTCGCCGCCGCGTTCACCTCCTCGTCGGACGGCATGCCCGGATGTCCCTCCGCGGCGTCCGCGGCCGCGCGCATCTGCGCGCCGAACACGCGGGCCTGCAATGGCGAGAGCGTGTACGCCAGTCCCGCCGTGGAGCCCGCGGGGAATCCCGTGTTCACGCCGAGGGTGATGACGTGCGCCTCCTCGCCGATGCTGATCCGGTCGCCGAGCACGGAGACCTCCATCGAATAGTCCATAGTGTCTCCTTTCCGCAGACGCGCCGGCTTGCCGGATCGCGTCTGCATGTTTGACTGCCTGAATGTTTGGCTGTCGGCTTGTTTGCTTGCTGGATTGTCGGATTGCCTGATTGTTTGATTGTCTGACGGGTTACGGCTCGTCGTCGCCGTCGAGCCGGTCGAGCTCGCGTTCGATGGCGTCGCGCAGGAGCTGCTGCATGGGCAGGTCGTGCGCGGCGGCCGTGGTCTTGAGCCGGGTCTTGAGCGATACGGGTATGCGCAATGAGAGCATGACCAACGGTTCGCCCGTGGCCTTGGATGTCTTGTTCTGCTGGCGCAGCACGTCGTCGAACGGCACAGGTCGTGCCAGTGGCTGGTAGTTGCCCTGCATGGTCTCACTCCTGCTTCCGGCGATTTGCTGAAGTTCGGTGACGAGGTCGCGGTATTCGCCCAGCTGGTGCGGGTTGGTGCCGAGCGAACGCTTGTAGGACTGGGCCTTCGGCACGATCGTGTCGAACCGGGGAGTGTCCATGGCGTTGAGGGCGTCCATGGTGTCGCGGAACGCCTTCGTGTTGTGTTCGGCCTTGACCAGCAGCAGCGCGGCGGGCGTGCTCATCCTGGCCATGTCGAGGGTGCTCCATGCCTGCTGGAGGTCCATGGGCGAGTCCGATGCCGGCACGATCACGAAGTCGGCCGCCTTGATGGCCATGTCCAGGGTCGGCCCCTGCGGCGGCGCGTCGATGATCGCCCATTCGTCCGGGTCGGCTCCCGCGGCGAGCTGGCGGAGCGTGGCCTGGTTGGCGGGCAGCACGTCGAACGTCAGCGGGTCCGCGGTCTGTTCCGCGGCAGCGGCCCACAGGCTCGCGCTGGACTGTGGGTCGGCGTCGTACACGACGGCCCTGCCGCCTCTGGAAACGATGACCGAGGCGATGTAGATGCTGGACGTGGTCTTCGCGACCCCGCCCTTGGCGTTGGCTATGGCGATGCGCATTCGTTCTTCTCCTTTGCGACTGTCGGCGATCATGCGAACCTGGTCAGTCGGTCGCTTGATTGTTTGCTTGCTGGATTGCTTGGATTCCTGCTTGCTTGATTGTTTGATTGTCTGACGGCTCATGTGGGGCGGGGCGATCGGCCGTCCTGCCCCGTGCGCGCAGGCGTCGTTGTTGGCGTTCGGCGCTGGCCTCGTCGGTGGCTTCGTCGAACACGTTCCGGTGGGCGCGTATCCAGTCCGTGAGCAGCCGCCAGCGTTGCGGCCACGGCAGGCCGCGGTCCCGGCAGGGGACGCCGTCGGCTTCGGCCATGCGCGCGATCCTGCGCCGGTCGGTGCACACCTTGCCGCCGTACACGCCCCATTCGAGTCCGCCGCTGGCCGCGTAGGCCAGGCATTCGGCGCGTACCGGGCATCGTTCGCACACGGCCTTGGCGACCGAGTGGAACGCCTTCGCGTCGCCGGGACGGTGCTCGAACTCCAGCGACCACAGGTAGTCGGACCATGGTTGCGGGAAGTCGCGGCATTCGCCGGCCTTCTTCCACGCCTCAAGACGCTGCCCGTCCCCGCTCATGGCCGCACCGCCTCCGCCGGCGCGCCTGTCTTCGTCTTGCGCCGTCCGGCGACGTCGTGGGTGGCGTGGTTGCGTTTGTCGTACGCGCATACCGGGCACGTCTCTTGCGAGATGACGCCTTCGATGTGTTCCTGGCACAGCGAGGTGCGCAGCAGCGCAGCCCCGTAGATCGGCACACGGCTCGCGGACGACGAGCTGACCGGTATCGCCCGGTTGGGATCCTTGACGACCGGCAGCGGGGCGTCTGGCGCCCGCTTGCCCGTCGGATCGGGATGGGTGAGCATTTCCAGCCGCAGCTGCACGTAGTTCGCGGCGAACCTGGCGCCGCTGGTGAGCCGGGGCAGCCAGTAGCGGTTGCGGTACGCCCAGTCCATCGTCGCGACGATCTCGCCGTACGGCCTGTCGATCAGCAGCGAGTGGACGGCCTTGCGGTCGGCCATGGTCGCCGGAACATCGAACCTCTGGTCCACGGCGAGCATGCGCCGGCGGATGCCGTCGAGCACGCGCACCTCTTGGCCTGCGCGTTCCGTGACCGGCTCAGGCAGCTTGCCGGGTTCGGGCACCCATAGCGGGTTCCTGCAACCCCTTGGAGGCAGGGCCCTGCCCCAATCGGTCGTTGGAACGGGTTCGGGCTTCGGGTCGGCGACCGGCTTCGTGGAGGCTTGTTCGGCGTTGAGGGGAGCATCCCCGAAGGGGATGAGGGGAGAATTGTTTATCACTTGTCTATTGGGTGACTTTCTGTCCAAGATTCCGGGACAATTTGTCCTCGGCTCCACGTCCTTCGGCTCGGGTGACAATCCGTCGGGTGACAAATTGTCCTTCATCGGATCCGGCTTGCCGTCGCCTTCCGCCAGCGCGTCCAGGTTCCGGGGCTTCTCCTCGATGTTCTCGGCAGGATGGTCGCCGTCCATGACGACGTCCCACACGCGCGAGCGGTGCCCCTTGGCGATCGGCTTGCGGGTGCGCGGGTTACGCGCCGACATCTCCTGGTCGCCGGGCCTGATGTAGCCCTTGCGCTCCAGCTCCTGCAACGAACGGATCACGGTGCGCTCACAGCACCCGCAATTGAACGCGATGGTCTCCACGCTCGGCCACGCGGCGGCGCCATCGTCGTAATAGGCGCGGCGGGCCAGATACACCAGCACGAACTTGGTGATGCCCTTGACGTCGTCGCGCTCCCATGCCCAGTTCTCGGCTCTGCTGCTCATCGCTCGACCTTCCCGCCGTCATGCGCCGGGTCCGCTTCGCGGCGTTCGCGCAGTCTCGCGCCGATGTCGTCGCCCAGACGGGCGGCGCGGCACAACGCATACGAGAGAACGCCGCCGGACATGCACACGGCGGCAACGACCAACCACCACATGGTTCGGCCGGTATCGGGGAAACGGTCCGCGGACGCGCGCCTCAGCGGCGCGAGCCCCGGGACGGGTGGGCGAGCATGGACAGCACATGAGCCTTCGCGATGCGCAGATCGACGTTGCCGCCACCCCGCGTCGTCCGCCGCACGGCGTCGCGCTGGCGATTAGGCTCGAAGACAGATGCCCGGCGAATGCCGGCAGTATTGGTAGAATCGGTCATGGCGATGACCCTCCTTCGGGGAATCGGAACGACGGGCGTCTGATCTTGGCGGATATGCGCGCCCGCGGCTCCATGGTTGTTGCCGTTCAATCCCCGCGCCGGGTTCCAGCCGGTCCGGGGATTCTCGTTTCGGGTTTCCACCCGCCATCCGTGAGATAGGCGTCGATGCCGAGCACATACCCAGGGGACAGGTTTCGGTGAATGGCCAGCCAGATCAGGTCGGACTGCTGCCACGGTATCGAGCCGTTGACCTTTCCCGCGACCGAGGATTTGGACGTACCCATCTCCCTCGCGAGGTCTCGGCAGCTCAGACCCGCCGCCGTCATATAACGACGCATCGGAGAATCCATTATTTTTGCCGTCAGTCCATTCACAATAGACAATATAGCAAGAAACTTGCACAGCGGCAAATCATTGTTGTAGGATTATGTCCATCGATATTGGACAACTCTAATCTGAAAGGACTTGATATGGCAAAAATCGAACCGTCGACCGAATCCAATGGACTCGGCGACTACCTGCAGAGGGTATTCATCTGGAACGTCAACATGCAGCTGACCGGCCGCGGGATGACCCAGCAGTCACTTTGCGCGGCACTGGGGCTGAAGAGGGGCGCCGTGTCCGCGAAGATGACCGGCAAGACTTCCTGGACCATCCAGGACATCGCCGCAGTGGCGGAATTCTTCAACGTCCCCCCGCTCTCCCTGCTGGATGCGTCGATGTACGAGCAGATGATGCGCGGAATGAACAGTGACGGAGGTGCATCTTTGGTGGCAGTGGCCACCGCCGGGTTTCCTGTGCGAGCAACTGAAGGCCAAGCTGGCGGCCTGAAACCGTTGGAAACAAAAGGCTCCGGGCCACGATACCTCGTGGAGCCCGGAGCCGGTGAGTACCCCCAGAGAGAGTCGAACTCTCGTTGTCAGATTGAAAGTCTGGTGTCCTAACCGTTAGACGATGGGGGCGGACAACTCGTGTAACTATACTGATGAACCCGATGCGACGCAAATCGACACCTCATCGGCGTGTCGAGGCAGAAGACATGGGTACAACCTCTACAACTGTCGCCGTACAGCAGTGCAGCCGCTAATCGCAAATCATGAAAGTCACATCCCACCGTCTGCAGGATTCAGCGTAGGATTCAGCCGCGCGACGTAACGCGAATACTCCCCAATGGCCGCGCAGCCATGCAGCGCGATGCACATGCGAGCGAACGGGATGGAGACACCTGTCTGAAACACAGTGCCCCACCCCGCACACCCCATTTGCGTCTTCGCGCGCCAAGTCCTATCAGAGAGCGTTCGCCCGATAGGTGAAGTCGTGAATTACTCTTCCGGCGTCGATGCCCTTCTTCTCGAAATTAGTGAGCACACGCCCCTCGAACCGCTCGGATTCAATGAAGTCCGCGTGTGGCATGCCGTCAGCCATATCAGCATTGCCTTTGCCGACATGCTCCAACGGGAGGCTCACGGCCACCGTGCCGAGATTCTCCCAACCCTCGCGATGATCCATGACCTCGTGCACGTGCAACGCGTAATCCTCGATATCGGTAGCGATGCGCCAGACGCCGTCCTGCCGCAGCGCGTGATGAATATTGTCCGCAAGTGCGGGCTGGACGATGCGACGCTTGTGATGCTTCTTCTTCGGCCAGGGATCCGGGAAGAACGTCCAGACCTCAGCAAGCACGCCAGTTTCGGTGACCTTGAACAGTTCCGCCGCATTGACCTGCGCTATGCGGATATTGGTCAGATTCTGCTTGCCGGCCAACAGCAATGTATGCGCCACACCAGGGTCATAGACCTCCAGCGCCAGGAAATTAATCTCCGGATGGGCGGCCGCGGCGGCAACCACGTTCTCCCCCTGACCGGTGCCGATCTCCACAATCAGCGGATTATCATTGCCCCAGATGGAATGGATGTACGCTTTAGTCAGCGAGAATCCTTCGCGCACGTCAAGCGGACCATTGCCGGCAGCGATATCCAACAGATACGTGTCGGCGTAATTGTCCCAGGCACGCTGCAAACGAGCGTCGAGTCGTGCGGAACGACGCACGAAAGACAACACCTTATGAAGCGGATGCGAAGGAGCGCCGTCGTCGTCAACATGCTCGACGGCATGCTCGACGTCCGGATTGTTGTGCGTCGGCTCGACGGGAACTTGGGTAACGGTCATGATGCTGCTTGGCCTTTCGTCAAGATTGCTGATGCCACTGTACGAATTCGCTATCCGTCCATTGTGCCACCCGCCATGCCAAGCCGGCTGGTTCGCCAGTGAGTCCGACACCTCACGGAACAGGGACTGCCTCGATTCCACCATCGACCAATACAGCACTCGATATTCGAATGCCAGTCTCACAATCGCCAGAGCGGCAATGCCCCAGCAGCAATGGCCTTCAGATGTATGGGCCACCATCGACGCTTCCATGGGAGGGATAGATCCCTGTTATCAGCGAGACGAGCCACGAAAAACAACTGCGCACACATTCAGCCGACATCGCAACCACAATCACAATCGCTTACCTCAGTCACAGCAACTGCCGCAAACCGTTGAAAACACTATAGACACGCCGTAATTTGCAGGAATATGGTTTTCCAGTATTATATTTATCTGTTGTCTGTTGCAAGACAGAGAACACGGCCCCGTAGCTCAGTTGGTTAGAGCGCCGCCCTGTCACGGCGGAGGTCACCGGTTCAAGTCCGGCCGGGGTCGCTGGATGGTCAAGGTTTGATTCGTCAAATCCGAAACTATTCAATGGCTCTGTAGCTCAGTTGGTAGAGCGAGCGACTGAAAATCGCTAGGTCAACGGATCGACGCCGTTCGGAGCCACTACGCGGAACCCCGCAAGCCAATCATTCCAAGGCTTGCGGGGTTTCTTGATTCCGGAAGCAACCCAGCATAAACTCCTCAGCCCAGCATAAACCCAGCACATTCACTAGCAAAGTGACTCAGGGGCGATCTTGCAGCACACCGCCTGTTGACCGGTCTAACTTTGTCTTAGGTCGTCCCCTCCCAAGCTCATTCATACACAACCTCACCAAACGTACATTGGCTCCTACTCAGCGTACGTTTGGTGAGGTCTTACGACAGATTACAGCGCGTGAATCGGCTGTATGTTCGCGTCCGAACAAGGATGCCGCGAACATACAGTCTCTTAGCGGCGCGGAATCGGCTGTATGTTCGCGGCGGTTGCGTTGAAGCGCGAACATACAGCGGAAAAGCCGACAACCCGAAAAGCCGACAGCCGACAACCGACAGCCGACAACCGACAACCCGGAAACCAGTAGCCGACAGCCGACAACCCGAAAACCAGTGGCCGATAACCGATTCGCGCGAATGGCGTCAGTCGACGTCGACGTCGCCGTGGCTGAGTTGTTGCTCGAGTTGTGTGACGATCTGCTCGTGCATTTTCTCGTCGATTTTGACGGTGAGGAGGTATACGACGAGGCTCAATATGATGCCGCCCAATGGCAGGTAGTAGGCGCAGGTCTTGAAGGTGCGGATGTTGGCGGCGGTCATGTCGGCGGCGGTGGCGTCGCCCACCATGCCGGCGGCGACGGCCACGAACCCGACGATGCCGTTGGAGAGGGCGCCGGCGATCTTGTCGAGCATGGGCCGCACGGACAGGGTCACGGCCTCGTTGCGCCGGCCGGTCTTCAGCTGCCCGTATTCGATGGAGTCGGTCATGCCCAGGATCGCGGTCATCTGGATGGTCTGCGCGGGAAGATAGAACAACACGAGCGCGACGATGACCATGGGCAGGTTCATGGGGTTGATGATGAACAGCGTGTAGCCGGCGATCATGAACGCCATGCCGGCCACGTACAGCCAGCGGCGCGGGATGCGGCGGTTGAGCACCGGGTAGAGGGGCGTGGTGACCAGTCCGGTGACGATCGGGATGACTCCGGCGATGGAGAAGCTGTCCGGCGCGCCGAGCACGTATTTGAACTGGTAGAACAGCACGCCGGTGGTGGCCACGTTCGCCACCGAGTACAGGAGATAGCTCAATGCGACCCAGAGCAATTGGTCGTTCTGGGCGATGGCCTTGAACGCCTGGATGGGGTTGCCGCCCTCGCGGGCCTTGGCGCGCAGCTGGTCCTGGTTCTCGCGTGTGCCGAACGCGACGCTCCACGCGGTAATCAGGCCGAGCACGGCGATGATGATCGCGAACGCGGCCCAGCCGGACCGGCCCTGCGCCCACTGGCCGGTGAACTTGAAGGTGAACCAGCTGACGATGGGCACGACGATCACGGTGACGCCGTTGTAGCCGATCGATCCGGTGAACGTGCCCAGCGCGGTGTACACGCCGCGTTCATGCGAGTCGGTGGAGATCGCGGGGATCATGCCCCAGTAGGAGATGTCGCGCAGCGAGTAGATCACGTCCAGGAGGATGAACACGACGACGAACAGGACCATGAACAAGCCCGTGTTCACGTCCACCAGGCCGAACAGTCCGGTGAACACCATCACCAGCAGGATGCCCGGCACGATGCCGCCGATGAACTGCCACGGGCGGAACCGGCCCCACCTGGTGTCCGTGTTGTCCACGAGATTGCCCAGCAGCGGGTCGAGGAAGATCTCCGCGATGCGGATCACCACCACCAGACCCGTGATGACCGCGATCATGCGCGCCGCCAACGCCTTGTCCACGTTCACGAACAACGCCGTCGTCACGAACGTGATGAAGAACGTGCTCATCGTGTTATAGAACGCCGCCTGACCCAAATTACCCACCGCATACGCCACACGACGTCCGATATTGCGCGTAGATCCGCCCGTCCCGCTTCGCTCCGATGCTTCCGGATGATGTGATGTGGATTCAGTCATGTTGTGGCCTCCTTGCGACCTGAAGTTGTTCCGGCAGAATCCTCTCCGACCCTGCACCACGCGAGTATAGAACTTTCGATAGAAAGTAAATAATATTACAGCGAGTCGTAAAGACGATACCGCATATCTCTCAAACACAGCATCCACCAGGCAGCATCCGTAGCTATTGCACCCCTGTGCCCATCACCCCCGCAAAGCCCCACTCCGCAAAGCCCCACGCCACAAAGCCTACTTTGCAAAGCCAATCCCTTAAAACCCCGACACAAAACAACAAAGCCACGCATCTCTAACCTCACTTCGCCACAACACCGCGCCATACACGCTCAACACATCCTCAAAGAAACTATTTGCTTATTTCAGTAAAAATGATTATTATCTCTGCGCAAGAAGTGTTGTATACCACTTCACTTGCGGCGGCAATGACGCGACGCAATCAATCAATATGGAAGAGAGGACCAATGAACCCCACTCATACCGAACACGACAACAGCACCACGTCCATCACATCGGTCGAATCAGCCGACGGTCCGACGACGGCATGGCTCACCGACCCGCAAACGTTCGCGGTGAATCGACTCGCAGCACACTCGGACCACACCTGCTGGCCCCATATGCCTCGGCCCGGTGAAGACGGCAATCTCACCCAAAGCCTGGATGGCGAATGGTCCGTATGCATCATGCCCGCCAATGAAATACGATTCCCCGATGGCCACAGCACGAGCAGCGCAGTCGACGATAACGATAGCGCTCCGAACCATGACGGCACCTGCGCGGATAGTCAGGCATCGGCCCATACCAATGACGCATCCCCGTGGTTCGCGGCATTGCATATCGACGATTCGACTTTTGCGCGGATTGTGGTACCTAGCCATCTGGAGATGGCAGGGTTACTGCCGCCGAAATATGTGAATGTGCAGTATCCGTGGGATGGGCATGAGGACCTTGAGGCACCTGCGGTTCCGACGGATAATCATGTGGCGTTGTATCGTCGCGTGTTTCGCCCGGAGGGCGAGGTGGCGAAAGCCATGCGCGAGGGCCGGCGGGTGACGCTCACCTTCCACGGGGCGGCGACCGCGGTCTATGTGTGGCTGAACGGCGTGTTCGTCGGCTATGGGGAGGATTCGTTCACGCCCAGCGAGTTCGACGTCACGGCCGCTCTTCGCACGGGCTTGAACGTGCTGGCAGTGGCGTGCTACGAGTATTCGAGCGCGAGCTGGCTGGAGGACCAGGACTTCTGGCGGCTGCACGGTCTGTTCCGCTCGGTCGAGCTCACCGCCCACCCGGCCGCGCACGTCGCGGACCTCAACACCATCGCGGACTGGGATCCGGCCGCAAAACAGGGCCTGCTCACGGTGGACGCCACGATCGAGGGCGCGACCCATGCGACGGTCGCGGACGTCACGCTCACGGACGTGGACGGCGACACGGTCGTCTGGCAGACCGCCACGCCACTCGTCGCAGGCACGTCAATAGCTGACAGGTCAATCACCGACACGGCAACCACAGACATGACGACCACAAACACGTCAACCGGCACGTCATCCACCGGCACCGGCACGGTTCACGCCGAGGCGACGCTCGAGGGCGTGGACCCGTGGAGCGCGGAGACGCCGAACCTGTACACGCTGACCGTCACCCTGTACGACGCGGACGGCCGAGTCATCGAGGCCGCCCAGACCAACCTCGGCTTCCGTCGCATCGGCATCGAGGACGGCGTATTGAAGATCAACGGCAGGCGGCTGGTATTGCGTGGCGTGAACCGGCACGAGTTCGACTGCCGGCGCGGCCGCGCGGTCACCGAGGAGGACATGCTCTGGGACGTGCGCTTCATGAAGCGGCACAACATAAACGCGGTGCGCACCAGCCACTACCCGAACCAGTCGCGCTGGTACGACCTGTGCGACGAATACGGCATCTACCTGATCGACGAGACGAACCTCGAAACCCACGGCAGCTGGAACAGCCCCGGCGACATCCCGGTCGGAACGTCCATCCCCGGCGACGACCCCGCCTGGGCGCCAGCCTGCCTCGACCGGCTCGACAGCATGATCAGGCGCGACCGCAACCATCCCAGCGTGATCATCTGGTCATTGGGCAATGAATCCTACGCCGGCGAGGTCCTCAAGACCATGAGCGAGCACGCGCACGCCATCGACCCGACCCGGCCGGTCCACTACGAGGGCGTCACCTGGAGGCGCGAGTACGAGGCGATCAGCGACTTCGAAAGCCGCATGTACGCCAAACCCGATGAGATCCGCGACTGGCTCGAACACCAGAACCACGCAGCCAGCACAAGCGGCAAACCCAGGAAGCCGTTCATGAGCTGCGAGTACATGCACGCGATGGGCAACTCGTGCGGCGGGCTCAGCGAGTTCACCGACCTTGAATCCCATGACTGCTATGCGGGCGGGTTCATCTGGGACTACATCGACCAGGCCCTCGTCCAACGCCTTCCCGACGGCACGGAACGCCTCTCGATCGGCGGCGACTGGGGCGACCGGCCCACCGACTACGAGTTCGCCGGCAACGGCATCGTGTTCGCCGACCGCACCCCCAGCCCCAAGGCCCCGGAAATCAAACAACTGTACTCGCCGATCCGCCTCACCCCCGACGGACACGGCGTGACCATCGAGAACCGCAACCAATTCACCGGCACCGACGACTACCTATTCACCGCCAGACTCCTCCTGGACGGGCACGAAATCTGGCACTGCGACTACCAATTCGACGTACCCGCCGGCCAGACCACACGCCACGACATCGACTACCCCGATGCCAACACCATCACCGACTCCAACGGCTCCACTCACACCGGCACCCGTCCAAGCCCAAGCTCAAGCCCAAGTGACGGCGTGCATGAGATCGTCTACGAGGTCGATATGCGTCTCGCCAACACCACCGACTGGGCACCGGCCGGCTACGAACTCGCGTTCGGCCAGCTCGTCGGCGTCCTCAACTCCGGGCGCACGTCCGACACCCGCTCCGACAGCGAAAGCCGGACCCGCACTCCCGAGACCGGAGGCCATCGCATCATTACCGACAGACTCGTCACGACCGACCGCAGCGACGACGCCGGCCTCACGGACAACGATTCCGCCACGGTCACGCTCGGCCGCTGGAACGCCGGCATCCGCCGCGACAATGAGGAGATCCTCCTGTCACGCACACAGGGCGGCATCGTCTCCTGGAAGCGCGACGGCCGGGAGAGGGTCATCCGCCGCCCCGACATCGTCACCTTCCGCCCACTGACCGACAACGACCGAGGCAACCACTCAGGATTCGACCGCGCCGCATGGTACGCCGCCGGCCGCTACGCCGTCACCACCGGCACGCATATCAGCCGGACGGACAGTAGCGAACTCGTAGCCGAATACCAGTTCGAACTCGCCGACCCCGACCATACGCCCGCATTCATCATCTACCGCATCGACCAGGACATGCGCCTGCACATGACCGTCAAATACCCGGGCGGCGACCCCAGTGCCGCAAGCCTGCCCGCCTTCGGCATCGAATGGCAGCTGCCGGCACAATACGACCGGCTGCGCTACTACGGTCCCGGCCCCGAAGAGACCTACCGCGACCGCAAACACGGCGGCCGGCTCGGCATATGGAACACCACCGCCGCGCAAAGCTTCGCCCCGTACCTCATGGTCCAGGAGACCGGCAACCGGGAGGACGTGCGCTGGCTCGAAGCCACCGACGCACACGGGCACGGTCTGCGCGTCCGGCAGCACGGCGACCGCCGTTTCGCCGCAAGCCTACTGCCATGGGACACCTACACCATCGAGGCCGCACGCCGGCGGGAAGACCTGCCCGAACCACGACATACCTATCTGCGGCTGCTAGCAGCCCAGATGGGCGTCGGCGGCGACGATTCATGGGGCGCACCCGTCCACACGGCCTACCAGTTGCCCGCAAGCCGGCCGCTTACCCTTGATGTGGACATCGAACTCATCTGAATTGCATAAGCCCGCCACCTGCCTGTATCACTCACTTGACGGAGCAAAACTGGCGCGTGCGACAAGCTTGGTGGTGAGCAAAACGTGACGGCGAACCTTGCGCTCATGCCTGAGTCCATCGATCAGCGTGGCCAACGCCGTACGGGCAAGTTCCCGCTGATCGATGGCATATGAGCTCAACGATGGCGACGTGTATCGAGCAATGGACTGATTGTTGACGCTGACCACGGCCAGCTCGTCCGGCACGCGGACGTGCAGCGCATTCAACGCCTGCAGAACACCTACTGCAAGCACATCCGCCGCCACAATCAGTCCATCCGGCATAGTCCCCGCATCACGGTGGTCGGCGGCCAAGCGCGAAGCCTGCTCGTAGCCGCTTTCAACGGTGAACGTACCGCGCGAATACACCAGACCATCCACGTCCAGATCCAGATGGGCGGCCCACTGGCGGAAGGACGCCTCGCGGATGTCCTCCGGATAGTCGTGCAGGCCCATGAGGCTGCCTACTCCGCCAATGAATGCGATTCTGCGCCGCCCCGATGCGAGCAGAGCATCCAACGCGTCAAGCATGGTCTGCGACAGGTCGGGACATACCGAGTCGAACAGATGCGGAGCCGGGTTCGTGTCGATGCACACGCCATGCGGCAGCGCCTCATGCAATGCCCGCAAATCATTCGCAGGGAACACGGTCGCACCGATCGTCACGAACCCATCGAACTCATCCGCCCGCTCGGTCAGCTCGCCAATGGAATGGACGAATGTCAGGTGGTCCAATCCCGACTCCTGAGCGCAATCGGCCAGAATCGTCCGTAGCTCCGCAAAATACGCATCCTGCAGCTCCTCGCCAGACGGCGGCGCATCCAGTACCGCAAGAGCCGGCCGGAACACATCACGATAGCCCAGCTCCTCGCACACGCGCAGCACGCGGCGCTTCGTCTCCTCCTTAATCGAGAACGATGGGTCGTTCAGCAGCCGCGACACCGTGCTCTGCGACACCCCGGCCTTCTCGGCGACCTCTTTCAATGTTGCCATCGGCATTCTCCCCGCGATTTTAGTAAAGATCTTTACCAAGCATAACCCGAGCGCCGCGGAATCCCGGAACCATCCGCCCAATACGACGGTCGAGGTCTGTGCATATGTTCATATCTCGTATCGCAGAGCATTGGACTGTCATCGGACCAATCCTGACAGTATCGACAAGAGGCATGGATGGCACACACGCGCATCACCACAGCAACGCCCTCACCTACCAGGCATCATCGCTCCAGCGTACGGCTTCAGGCCCTGCGCGCGGCGTTTCCATTCACCATGCCCATCTGCCTCGGCTTCCTCTTTCTCGGCACCTCATACGGAATCCTCATGGGGACCAAGGGCTTCTCGTTCGTATGGCCCATGTGCATGAGCGCATTCATCTTCGCCGGCTCGATGGAGTTCGTCACCGTGAACCTTCTGCTGTCGGCATTCAATCCTATAGCCGCGTTCCTGCTGGCGCTTATGGTCAACGCGCGACACCTGTTCTACGGATTATCCATGCTCAATTCATTCAAAGGCATGGGATGGAAACGCCCGTATCTTATTTTCGGCATGTGCGATGAAACATTCGCCATCAATTCCACCGCGCGCATCCCACGCGATGTGGATAGAGGATGGTTCTATCTCTGGGTCACGGTGCTGAACCAGATCTACTGGGTGACAGGTGCCACGGTGGGCGGATTAATCGGGTCGAACCTGACGTTCAACACCGATGGCTTGGAATTCGTGCTGACCGCATTGTTCCTGGTGATTTTCCTCGATCAATGGCTCAGCGGCAAACACCGCGAACACCTATCGGCGATAGTGGGGGTACTGTCTTCGCTGGTCTGCCTGGCGCTGTTTGGAGCGGAGGATTTCATGATTCCATCGATGATCATCATGCTGGCGCTGTTCGTGCTACTGCGGCCTCATCTTGATACGCTGCATCATCAGCCCTCAACCGCCGATTCTCACATTCAGGAGGAGCATCAGGCATGACCATGACCATATGGCAGGGCATACTGACCGTCGCCGCGGTGGCGGCCGGTACCATGCTGACTCGATTCCTCCCATTCATCATCTTCCCGGAATCGAAGCAGCCACCTCGGCTGATCGAGTATCTGGGGTCGGTGCTTCCCTATGCCATGACCGGATTATTGGTGGTGTATGCCCTGAGGAACACTCCCATCCTCACCGGTTCGCATGGTATTCCCGAATTGGCGGCATGCGTCATCATCGTGGTGCTGCACTGTTGGAAGCGCAATATGATGCTTTCCATAGCAGCAGGCACACTGGCATACATGATCATGGTGCAACTGGTGTTCTAGCTGAAACGCCCTGGCGGAAACCCGCGTCATCTGACTCCCGCATATGGTTTCGCCTCCGATCCCTTCATTGATCAGGAACCGGAGGCGAAACCGAGGATAGGCAAGCCGCGCAGGACGGAAGCACGTCAGCGCTTCACTCAGTTGTCTGAAGTCGTCTGAAGCTGTTTGGCCACCCAATCGACGATGTACGGAGCGACCTCCTCAATCTGATCGATGGCCACTTCGAATTCATGAGGGCCGCCGTACCACGGGTCGACCAGATCGATCTGGTCTTCACGGCCCGGCTTCGGCTTGGGCAGGTTCGGATCGAAGCTGCGGTACATGTGCACTTCGGCGCGTTTGCCGGACGGCAGCATGCGCAGCAGGGCACGCATATGCGACGCCGTCATCGGCAGGAACAAATCGGTACGGTTGATTTCGTCACGCGAGATTCGGTGAGCGAAATGGTCGCGGGGAATCTCATCGCCATAACCGCGCTCACGCAACACGCGCACAGCGCGCGGATCGATAGGGTGACTCCATTCCTCGTCGGACACGCCGCTGGACTCGACTGTGACCTGATCCGCCAACCCACGTTCATTGAAGAAATGGCGCAGGATGATCTCCCCCATCGGGGAACGGCAGATGTTGCCAGTGCACACAGTCATTACGGTATAGGGATGGGTATTGCTCATCGATGCTCAATCATTCTGTGATATGGAGTATGGCGTAATGCCTGATATCTATTACTTGGTCTTGGTCAGGACGGAGAACCGGTATGCGCGAATGCCGCAATCGAGATCGGCGGGCTTGTGCCAGTGCCCCACCTCGGCCTCGCTCCACAAGCCGGCCTCGATCAGAGCCTGCATGTCTGGAGCGTAGGAATCCGCATCCACCTCGGCATCCAGTGTGGTGATATATGCCTTGTTGGCGAATGGAAGAGCCTTGGCGAACAGCTGCGCTCCGCCGATTATCCAGATTTCCGACCGATCGAGACCATCATCGGGAATGGCTTCCTGACGGGCCAAATCGAGGGCGTCGTCCAGACTGGTGACCACTGTCGCGCCCGGCGCACTGTACAACGGATCCCGAGAAACGACGATGTTGTCGCGATTCGGCAGCGGACGGTACTTCAATCCCAGAGATTCCCAGGTCTTGCGCCCCATGATCACCGGGTGCGAGACAGTCAGCTCTTTGAAGTGTTTCATGTCTTCCGCGCAATGCCAAGGCATTCCACCCTGGAAACCGATAGCCCCCGGACGACCTTCTTTGTCGCGGGCTTCAGCCCAGATCAGATTGACCGAAAAGGTCTTGGGGAAATCATCCCCCCAGTCCTCTTCGACTTCAGACAGCCCGGCAGATCCGGGCTCGGGTTCGTGATAGCCGCTGCGGCTACTGTCATGCTCCATTTCGTCTACTCCTCCTGGAATTCAAGGAACTGCGCCTCAGTGTAGTTGATGCGCCCGACTCTCAGACAGCCGAACCGTCAAGCGGACAGTCCTGTGGACTGTCCGTAGGTGAGGTGAGGCGACACCACCGTGTCGCCGAAGGTGGCTGGATGACGAAGTCAGACAGCCACCGGCGCCTTGATGGTGGGGTGATGCTGGTATCCGATAATCTTGAAATCGTCGTACTGATAATCGAACAGCGAATCAGCCTTACGGATTTCGATCTGCGGATATGGATACGGGTCGCGGCTCAGCTGCTCAAGCACCTGGTCGATGTGATTGTCATATACATGGCAGTCACCGCCTGTCCAGACGAATTCGCCCGGTTCCAGTCCAGCCTGCTGCGCCATCATCAGCGTCAGCAACGAATAGGACGCGATGTTGAACGGCACGCCGAGGAACATGTCGCAGGAGCGCTGGTAGAGCTGACAGCTCAGTTTGCCGTCGGCCACATAGAACTGGAACAGCGCATGGCATGGCGGCAGCGCCATCAGCTCCACTTCTGCGGGATTCCATGCGGAGACCACCATGCGACGGGAGTCGGGATGGTGCTTAATGAGATCCATGACATTGCTGATCTGATCGATGGTGCGATGGGGGTCCTCCGGCGTGGGAGCGGGCCAGGAACGCCACTGCGCTCCATACACCGGGCCCAGATCACCGTTCTCATCGGCCCACTCATCCCAGATATGTACATTGTGCTCCTGCAGCCAGCGCACATTGGTGGAGCCTTTGAGGAACCAGATCAGCTCGTATGCCAGTCCCTTGAAAAACACCGTCTTCGTGGTCAACAGCGGAAAATAGCTCGAGAGGTCGAACCGCATCTGCTGCCCGAACAACGAGATGGTGCCAGTGCCGGTACGATCGGATTTCAGCGTCCCCTGCTCAAGAATCCTACGCACCAGATCCTCATATGGCATCGGAATGTCGGTCTGAGGACGTGCGGGAATACGCGAACGGATATCTGCAAGTTGTTCTTCGGTCAAAGCCATGTGCACCAGTGTAGCTTAGGGGCATAATGGAACAGTCCATATCAAGCGGGGATGCGGTGGATAACGCCGCACTCCCCCGCGGGCCCTGCCATAGTCAGTCGGGTCTGCGAAGCATCTACGGAAATGAGGAATCATGGGCAAGCGATTGTGGGTGGAGCGCAACAAGGACGGTTCATGGGACGCCTTCAGCGATGACGGCGCACACATCAAGTTCGGCAAGGATCGCGGCCAGTTCACCCCCGGTGACCTGATGAAGGTGGCTCTCGCCGGCTGCGCGGCGCTGTCCAGCCAGTTCGCCATCGAGCATGCGCTTGGCGAAGGCAAGGGTGCCAAGATCGTGGTGGATGGCACGTACGATCCCGAGAACGATGCATACACCAGTTTCGACGAACAGGTTGTAGTCGATGCCTCCGACGCCGGACTGTCTCAGGAGGATGCCGACAAACTCAAGGAACGCATCACGCGTCATATCGATAAGGCTTGCACCGTCAAGCACACGTATGTGCAGGAAACCCCGGTCCGCATGAACGTGACAGTGAAGCACTGAAACCGGTTCCCTTACGACCGATTGGAGTCTGGGGGATCTCAGACACCATATGACAGTGCGCTCGAGAACAAACGGCGCTGAGAGCTACTCAGCGCCGTTTGTTCTCGAAATGAGCCCAGTGCCCGAGAATCTCGTGCACTGAGCCATCGTCAGTGACGTTTTTCTCGGGCAAGGGTTGTTTTGTCAATTGTTTTGTGAAGCTACTGCTTGTCCGGATCGATGGTCTTCTCAATCTGCTCGGCCACTTCCGGCTCGGCCTTTGCCACCGGAATCTCCTCGACGCCGGCAATCTCCTCCAGCGACTTGGTAGGCACTTCGGCCGGCGAGCTCGGCACCGTGTCAAGACGGGATTCGGCCGCCTCGACATACTTGCGCGGCACCACATACACCGGGCCAGCCGCATGCTGCAGCAGCCCCTGACTGGTGGATCCCAGCAGCAGGCCGGTGAAGCCGCCGCGCCCACGGGAGCCCACCACTACCACATCATGGTCGAAGCTGGCCTTCGTCAGGGCGCTGACGGCCGGACCGGAGACGATGTGCTTGTTGATCTTCAAATCGGGGTGAGATTCCAGAAGAGGCTTCACGCGTACGTCCAAGTCCTCCTGATAGGACTTCATCACGTCGTCTTCGCCGTCAATGCCCTTGAGATTCGGCACGGCGGAGAGCACGTCAAGCTCGGCGCCCCAGGAAGCGGCGAAGTCGGCAGCGATCTCCAGAGCCTTCAACCCCCACTTGGACTCGTCGGAACCGACTGCGACCTTGGTAATCGTGTTGTTCAGGTGCATCAGGTTGCCGTCATCATCGGTATACGGCACCACCACGATCGGGCAATACGCATATGCGGGCAACGACGAGGACGTGGTGCCCAGCAGACGTTCCGCAAGACCACCCTTGCCGCGGTTGCCGATCACGATGAGATTGTAGTTGCGGGAAAGCTCCACGAACACGGATGCAGGATCACCTGTGACAATCAGAGTGGCCGCTTCCACACCCTGCTCGTCCGCGATGGCCTTGGCCTTGGAGAGAATCTCCTGGGCATCGGAATGAGCCGCGTTGTCATCCCCCATCGCCGTGTAGGTGGCATCAAATGACACGGCAGCATAGCTTGGCAGGGAATACGCGCAGACAATCTGCAGCGTGAGCCCGGCATGCTTGGCATAATTCGCGGCCCACCATGTTGCCTTATAGCTGGCATGCGACCCGTCAACGCCGACGAGTATGGCCTTGTCGTTAATCATGACGACCTCCTTGAAGTTATCGCGGTTTTTCATTCCGCGTAGCTTCAACAATACCCCCCGACACTCGGATTGGCCGGTAGCGAATTGAGGAAAAACGCGCATACGTCGAATGGGGCCGGGCGACACCTGTTCGCCCGGCCCCATTCGACGTATCGAAAACCAAGACCTTAAGGAATGCGCACCACTGTGGTGAGCTTGTTCGGCAACGTGCCGGCCAACGCCACCACACCACCAGTCCATCCGCCGTGGATGGCTTTGCCGCCGCCGACGTACAACGCCACATGATCGTAATGCAAACCGCCATTGGTGCCATTGGTGTACTTGTAAATCAGGATGTCGCCTGGCTGAAGAGAACCATCGGTGACCACATATCCGCCAGGCACATTCACATACTCTTCGGGCCAGCCGTGGAAATTGATGCCACGGGCCGCCAGAGCACTGGTGACCAACGCCGTGCAGTCCATGGAAGCGCCGATGAGCGAATATGCACGATCGATCGAAGCCGCAGCGTCGGCAGAAGCGGTGGCTCCGGAGTCGGAATAGCTCAACGAGGACCGGGAGTCATCGCGGCTTGCCGCCTGTGATTGGGATTGGCTCTGGGCCTCAGCAGCCTTCTTGGCCGCCTCCTCCTGAGCTTTCTTCTGCGCCTCGGCATCCTTTTCGGCCTGCGATTGAGTCTGCGGAACGTTCAGGCTTTCAACATCACCCCAGCTGGAGTCACTGGAAACATCGGTCGAAGTGGCTTCAGCGACAAAATCCTTACGCACCTGACTGTAGGAGGGGAAGGACTTGGTGGAAGTGACGGTTCCCTCGTCAGCCGCAGCTGCCGGCGCCAAGGAAACCAGACTTGCGGTCACCGCGCACGCAGCGACCACGGAAGCTATCTTGGAATCAATCCTCATAACTCCATTACTGTACACGACCCCGATTCCCGCAACATATGCTTGGCGAAGCAGGACACTATGAAATACCACACACCCTTCGGCGTGTTGACCAACCGCTTTATCGTTCAGCGAATATCAGAAACCTTGTATACCACGTCAGCGCACAACCGAAGACCGTACCAAAATGTCAGCCACATTCTCAGCGCAACCGACACGTTGCTGACTCAACGCCATAAAGCATTGGCAGTCAAGCATCAGTAATGAATGTATTGCAACGCGCCGGCCTGCGCGGCGGAGAACGTACGGCTGGAAATCACGCCGAGGCCTTTGTAATTCGATTCGGAAATCTCAATGGAGCCATCGGCATTGACCTTCTCGACCACGGCGACATGGCCATAATAGGAATCGGCGTGCTCCTGCCCCGGTGCGAACACCACCACATCGCCGACATGGCGGGGTGTGTTATCCACCCAGTACCCGCGTGCGCTTGCGGATTCGGCCCATGAAACGGCGTCGCCGAAGTTGCCGCCGACCGGCAGACCCAATTGCACGCGACGCTCGTATGCGTACCACGTGCACTGGCCCCACGGATAGTTGTTGGCGTTGGCACCCGTATCATGATTCGGGTTGAATCCCGCCGGCAGCGCGCCCTGGTCCTGATCCATAAGGTCGGAGACCGTGACATTCTGAGCCGTATTGCGGTTCATCAAAGCGGTGTCCAACGAGCTGTCGGATACGCTCAAATCCCATCCGCCATTGGAATCAGTGGATGCAGACTGGACACTGGAGGAATCGTTCAAATCGGAACGGGCCTCGGAACGGGATGCAGTTCCAGTATCGGCCACACGCTTGAGCTGCGTGGTCGTCGTGGTGGTGGTTTCAGCGAGCGGGATGTCCTCGTTCGCGTTGGAGAACGCCATTGCCCCTGCGGCGGTGCCCACCAGAGCCGCCAGCGATGCGGAAGCAAGAATATGGCTACGACGTTCGGCCGCTCGAGCCGCCTGACGGATGGAGCGACGGGTCTGCGGAGCAATCTCGTTGATTTTTTCAGCCACTGCGGGATCCAGTCCCAGTACTGCCGCATCGTCGCCCGCAGACTGCACGGCGCGTACGGAACGAATGGAATGGGTGCCCTTTCCGGAGGCGAACAGCGCCTTCGCTAAGCTGAACTTCTGGCGCGAGACCGCGGTCGCTTTGTGCGAAGCATGCTTCATACTCTGTAAACTCCTTGGTTGGGCTGACGACACCACTATGCTGTGCGCTGCCGTACCGACACTGATGCTTACTGTACAACGACCACGTGTCATAGGGATGTTCACATTGACTCAGCCGGCAGCTCGTCAAACGATATACGAGCCTCGCGACTGCGCATGTCGCATCCGCTAATCGAGCACATCAAGGCATTCTTCAGACCCGACGATTACCCTTATGCGCGTGACTACGACAGTAAAGATTCCTCATTCCATCATGCCGGAAGACGGTCGGTTCGGTTCCGGCCCGAGCAAGGTCCGCCCCGAGCAGATCGCCGCCTTGGAAGCCGGCACCACCACATTGATGGGCACCTCGCACCGTCAGGCACCGGTCAAGCAGCTGGTCGGCTCCATCCGCAGCGGGCTGAGCGACTTCTTCCGTCTTCCGGACGGTTACGAAATCGCACTGGGCAACGGCGGCGCCAGCGCTTTTTGGGAGATCGCCTGCGCCTCGCTGATCACCCGCCGCGCCGCGTTCGGCACCTATGGTTCGTTCAGCGCGAAATTCGCCACATCGGCCGCGAACGCTCCGTTCCTTGAGAAGCCGGCCCTGTTCGCCTCCGATCCCGGCACCTATCGTCTGCCCGAATTCACCGAAGGCGTGGACGCCTACTGCTGGGCGCATAACGAAACCTCCACCGGCGTGGCGGCACCCGTACGCCGCGTGCCGGGCAGTCAGGAATCCGGGGCCCTCACCATCATCGACGGCACCAGTGCGGCCGGTGCCCTGCCGGTGGACATCAGCCAGACCGACGTGTACTACTTCTCCCCCCAGAAGGCATTCGGATCGGATGGAGGCCTCTGGGTAGCCGTGCTCTCCCCGGCGGCCATCGAACGAGCCGAACGAGTGGAGTCCAGCGCACATCTGGACGGCGTGCGCCGCTGGGTGCCCCCATTCCTCTCGCTCACCAGCGCTTTGGCGAACTCCCGCAAGGACCAGACGCTGAACACGCCGTCAGTGGCCAATCTCATCATGATGGAGAATCAGGTCCGATGGCTCAACGACAACGGGGGCTTGGACTGGGCTACCGCGCGATGCGCCAAGTCCGCGTCGTTGCTCTATTCCTGGGCGGAACAGTCCTCCTATGCGCAGCCATTCGTCGCCGACCCCGCAGCACGCTCCCATTCAGTGGTGACCATCGATCTGGACGAGCATGTCCAAGCCAATCAGGTGCTGGCGATATTGCGCGAAAACGGCATCGTGGATTGCGCCGGATACCGCAAGCTGGGCCGCAACCAGTTGCGCATAGGCGTGTTCCCGTCCGTGGAGCCTGCGGATGTGGTGAATCTGACCAAGTGCATCGACTATGTAGTCGATCGCCTGTAACGCGCACACGAGGCACAGGCTCTTTGACCGTTACAAGGCAAGCAGCATTTGTGCCGGAAGTTCGTTGACGAAATGACTACCCCTCAGTCCCGCTTCGCGGGACAGCTCCCCTGACAACTGACCAAGGGAGCCGGAACACAGTGATCTGGGTTAGTTCACCGGTGACAGTGGTTTCGAACGGCTCCCCTGACAAGGGGAGCCGGAATACGGTCAACGAATTACTGGCACAAGACTGCAGCAAGGGGAGAATCGTGGTAAAGAGGACGTTTGACGTTCCTCTTTACTACAGTCTATGACTATGAAGTTTGCGCCCATCATCGACCCAGCCGTTCGCAAACCCGCACCCAAGCCGGTGCGGGTCGATTTGCGTAAGGTGTTCGGTATCGGCACCGGTCTATGGGCCGCGGCGCTCATCGTCTCGCTCATCATGATGACCCTCGGCATGGGATCGGAGTCATTGGTCGTTCTGTGCGCGTCCGGCGTCATCATCGGGCTGCTGTTGCTGATCTGGGAATTCTTCGACCGGTGGGATTACCGCCGTTTGGGCCTGTAGGCGAGCCGTCTCAACATACCCCACGACCGCCCTACCATTCTTCGGTATTCTCCCGTCTTTACTGCACGTCATCACCGCATTGTGATACTGGATTGCAATCAGTGTGCCAGAGGCAAGGTCAACGTAAACGTGCTGCCCTGACCGGGAGCGCTCCACACCGACACATCGCCATGATGGGTCAATGCCACGTGCTTGACAATGGCCAGACCTAGCCCCACGCCATCTGCCGTACGTTCGGTCTGAGAGGAACCACGATAGAAGCGCTCAAAGATCCGGCTCTGGTCCTGTTTCGCGATGCCTCTGCCCTGATCTATTACGCGAATGGCCGCATGCTCTCCATCCTTGGTGGCCACGGCAGACACATTGACGATGCCGCCTTCCTGCGAATACCCTATGGCGTTCTCCACGAGTTTGGTCACCGCACTGTCGAGCTGATCGGCCTGTCCATTGACCACCAGCGCATCGTCACCCTTGAGGTTCAGCCGCACGTCGGCGCGTTGCGCTTCCGGCTCAAGCCGCTGCATCGTGACCCGCAGAACGTCCATCACATTGAGGCGGTTAGCGGATGAAGGCGTGATGGGCTCCTGAGCGCGGATCAGCAACAGCAGGTCGGAGACCATATGATTGAGCTTGTTGCAACTGGAACGCACCTGGCGCGCATCGTCGACCAATTGTTCGTGGTCAAGATCATCACGTTCAAGCACATCAGCCAATTGGCCCAATGCCTCCGTGGGTTTGAGCAGCTGCTCGGATACGTTCGTGATGAACGAATCACGAACATGCCCGAATCGCACCACTTCGCTCACATCTGACACCAATACGATGACGAACGCATCACTGATTCGCGCCACAGTGACCTTCAGCCAGTTCGGACGCGTCACCGACCGGGTGACCACACGCCCGCCGTCGCCCCTGTCCCCACCCGCGTAACGTTCGGGAGTGTTTGTGGTCACATCGAACTGGCGCTTGCCTCCCGATCGACGGGCCTGACGCACGGCCTTCAATACCTCGGAATCGATGATGGCGTCCCCCTCCACCACACCGAGCTGGTAGGCAGCCGGACTGCATCGGACAACGGCATCATGCTCGTCGACCACGATGGAAGCACCGGGAATCATGGCCAGCAACGCCCTGGTATCGTCCGACAGATCATCCGAATCGTCATGCTCATGCGATGAGGCGATTGAGACCCGATGCGTCACGATGCCGATCGCCATGACGACGACTAGCACTACGAACGCGATGGATAGTATGGTAAGAATCGTAAGCACGACGACCGGCATCTGTGTCATGAGACCATTCTTCCACAGGTCTTCATGGACCCGGGTGTTTCGGTACGGCGCGCCGACAATATGAATGATAAGTGAACAGTCCAATGAACAGTTGAACAACAAGAGGTTGCGATTATCTACGTTGATGTAGCATGTCGCAGCCGGAATAATACACTGGTACAGGTTGTAATACCACAGCATGAAAGGCTAGAGAAATGCGCGTTATTTTCAACGAGGAGCTGAAGCAGGTTGCTGATGACCTCGACCATATGGCGCAGGATGTTCGCAAGGCGATCAACGGTGCCGGCGAAGCCCTGTTGAAGCAGGACGTCGAAGCTGCGCAAACCGTCATCGACGGCGACATCGAGATTGACGCCCTTGAATCTTCCATCATCGACCAGTGCGTGAAGCTGCTCGCCAAGCAGAACCCGGTTGCCACCGACCTTCGTGTCGTGGTTTCCACCCTGCGTCTGGCTTCCACCTTCGAGCGTATGGGCGACCTCGCTCGTCACGTGGCCGAGTCCGCACGCCGCACGTACCCGGCGTCCCCGCTGCCTGAGTCCGCTCAGCCGCTGTTCGCCGACATGATCGAGTTCCTCAACCACACCGCCGACAAACTCGTCGCCCTGCTCGACACCCGCGACGAGAAGCTTGCGGAGAACATCATCCTGTCGGACGACAAGCTGGACGACCTGCACCACAAGACCTTCGAACTGGCTCTCTCCGATGAAGTGACCCGTCAGCAGACCACCGATATCGTACTGCTGGGCCGCTTCCTGGAGCGCTTGGCGATCACGCCGTCTCCGCTGCCCGTCGTGTGGCGTACATCGTCTCCGGCTTCGACCCTTCCAAGAAGCCCACTCGCGACGAAGGCACCGACATCGACTGATGCGCGGTCACGCGATGGCATAATTCAATACCTATCCCCTCGGGGATGCCCGAAACGGCGATCCGGTTACGACTGGACGCCGTTTTCTTTTGCCGTATGATGCACCCTGCCGCAACCGGCAACGAGCCCGGCAACGAAACGACGGCTCCACGGTGTAGGGAACTTCCCATGATGTAGGGAATTCCCCATCATGTAGGGACCCTTGTATCAGCAACAACATGTTTTCGGCGGAATCAAGCCGTTTTCAATCCCTACATCATGGGCGTTTCCCTACACCGTGGGCATATCCCTACACGGTGGTGTTTTCACTACACGGTGGGTATGATATTCGGATATGCAAAAGGGGAAGCCACAATAGTGGCTTCCCCTTAGGTGATATGCGCTCTTGACGAGCTAGCTCACTTCTGGCCCTGAGCGGCGACAGCGGCAGCACCGGCAGCGGCGGCTTCCGGATCCAGGTACTCGCCACGCGGCTTGATCGGCTTGAAGTCCTCATCCAGCTCGTACAGCAGCGGGATGGCGGTCGGGATGTTGACCTTGGCGATCTCTTCCTCGGTCAGGTTGTCCAGCATCTTGACGATGGCGCGGAGGCTGTTGCCGTGAGCGGCGATCAGCACGGTCTTGCCGGCACGCAGCTGCGGCTCGATGTCGGACTTGAAGTACGGCTCAACGCGCTTGACCACATCGGCCAGGCACTCGGCTTCCGGAACCGGGTCGCCGGTGTAGCGCGGATCGTGGTTCTGCGCGTACTGGTCGTCCGGATCGATCTCGGGCGGCGGGGTGGCGTAGGAACGACGCCACAGCATGAACTTCTCGTCACCGTATTCCTGACGAATCTCGGTCTTGTTCTTGCCCTGCAGAGCGCCGTAGTGACGCTCGTTGAGACGCCAGCTACGCTCGACCGGAATCCACAGACGATCTGCGGAATCCAGAGCGATGTTGGCGGTGTTGATGGCGCGACGCAGCAGGGAGGTGAACACGATGTCCGGAAGGACGTTCTTCTCCTTGAGCAGCTCGCCGCCGCGCTTGGCTTCGGCTTCACCCTGCTCGGTCAGCGGTACGTCGACCCAGCCGGTGAACTGATTGGTTTTATTCCATGCGCTCTGTCCATGACGGAGCAGTACTAGTTTGTAAGACATACGGCCAGTCTACCGCCCCATGACGCCAAACGCGAGCATTCATCTTATGTTTTATGCATCGTTTAGACAGCGTTGGCATAATCGCAGGCGATTGCAAGCGTTATTCGTAGACAATCGCGGACTGCGGCAAGTCCCGCCGAGGCAACATCCGTCTCCATCAGAAGGACACCGCCACGGACACGACCACCACCACGGCGAACAACAAGGTCTGGAAACCGGCGTCGTTCAGCGCCGTGCGGAATTGATGCCTGAATGCGCTGGATACCATGCGAATCGGCACGGCGACGCCGGAGATCAGTACAACGGCACCCCAAGGCATCCACAGCATCATGCAGATGAACGAGCCGATCACCCATGCGATAATGCAGCACACCGCCAACAGCACCGAGGCTCTCCGCTCCCCCAAGCGAACCGCCAAGGTCCGCTTGCCATGAATCCGATCGCCGTCGATGTCACGCAGATTGTTGACCATCAGCAGCATCACCGCATTCAATCCGCAACAGACCGCCGCCGCGACGCCCAGCCCGTCCACAGCGCCAGCCAACGCATATTCGGTGCCCAGTACGGCGGCAAGCCCGAAGAACAGGAACACAGCGACTTCACCAAAACCGGCATACCCGTAGGGATGTCTGCCGCCGGTATAGAACCAGCCGGCCGCCACCGAGAGCGCGCCCACAGCCAGAAGCCACCACGCCTGCGAGAGGACCACCGCCACAAGCCCAGCCACGCATGCAAGACCCGCTGCGACACCGGCGGCACACAGCACCTGCTTGGGCGGCACCCCGGAGGCCACCAACCTCCGAGGTTTGGCGTCACGGCCATTGCGTCCGGAATCCGATTCGTCTGCATCGCGCCCTTCATCGGTGCCGCGCACGCCATCGGAATAATCATTGGCGAGATTGACCGCGATCTGCAGCAACAACGTCACCGCCAAGCACAGGATGAACACCGGCCAGAATCGGCTGAGCAACGCCGAGTACAACACGCCTCGCGCCACGCATTGCGGAGGCGTGGGGTATACCAAGGTGCAGATGTTCAGCTCGTTGATATGCCGGTACGCCACCGCTGCACCTACCAATACAGGGGCGATCGAGGCAGGCAGCGTCTTCGGACGCAATCCACCCATCCATACACGCAGATTCATGGCTTCCACCATACCCGCATGACGCTCTGCATATGTCATGCTTCAGCGAATGACCGCACTACGACAAGGTCCCGCCACGCCCATATCAATGATGGGCATGGCGGGACCAGTGCCGGCCAGGAATCGTGCGCGATCAACCGAAAGCCGCGCACCGTCGGTCAGCGTGTGGTGCCGTATGACTTGAAGAAGATGCTGAGCAATGCCACATACGCCACGCCGACAGTCATGACGAGGATCGCGCCGAGCTGCATACCCATGGCGTCGGAGGCCAGACCCATCAGCGGCGGGAAGATGGCGCCGCCGATCAAGCCGATCATCATCAGGCCGGAAACCTCGTTCTGCCGTTCCGGCAGATGCAACAGACCGGTGGTGAGCATGATGGAGAACACGTTCGCGTTGCCCATGCCCACGAAAGCCAGGCCGGCATATGCAAGCCAAACCGGCATGCCATCGAATCCGGCGAACAGGATGAAGCACAACGAGGAAAGCGCCATCAGAGCACCGCAGCCGCGCAGGATCTGCTTACGGGTGAACTTCTGCAGCAACACGGAACCGGACAGGCAGCTCAACGTGCGGAACGCGAAGTAGACGCTGGTGGCGCCACCCGCCACCTCGATGCCCATGGATGAATGCTCCATGAGAATCTTCGGTGCGGTTGCGTTGATGCCGACGTCGACGCCCACATGGCACACGATTCCGAGGAAGCACAGCAGGATCACGGGGTTCCTGAGCAGCGCGAAACAGCTGAGCATGCTGGTTCTGCCGGTATCCGGCGCGTTCTCCTTGATATCGTCGAAGGCGAGCATCACGAACGCGAGAATCGCGCACACCAGATAGATCGGGTAGAGCAGCCACCATTTGCCGAACATGGTGGCGGCCCACCCAGCGATCAGCGGTGCGATGAAGGAGGCGATGGCCTTGACGAACTGCCCGAAGGTGAGCATGCCGGCAAGCTTCTCGTCATGCGCGAGGTTGCCGACGAGAGGGTTGAGCGAGACCTGCATGAAGGTGTTGCCGATGCCCAGCAGGCAGAATGAGCCGATGACGAACACCAGCTGCACGATCGGCACCGGAATGAGATAGCCGATGATCGGCAGCAGGCAGCCGGCTGCGGTGATGGCGATGGCCACCAGCACGGTCATACGTCGGCCGATGCGGTTCATCAGCATGCCGGCAGGCACGGAAAGCACCAGGAACCAGAAGAAGGTCATGGTGGTGAAGATGTTGCTGACCGAATCGGACAGGCCGAAATCAGTCTGCACATAGTTGGAGGCCGTGCCGACAAGGTCCACGAAGCCCATCACGAAGAAGGACATCATGACTGGCACAAGGACCGAGAATGGGGCGTTGCCGAGTTTGTCGGGTGCCGGGCCCTGAGAGATGGCGCTCTGGGATGCCGTATTCTGAGGCATGTTCTGGGGCGCAGAGGAGGAGGCCAATTGTTACTCCGTTCTTGGTTTTCTGGTTGCCATATCCGCGAGAACAGACACGATATGCTGCTTCGTGGCCGGTAACGCCTCCCCAAAGGAGTAACGCCCTTAACAAATTATCGATGGTATCGCCCCGCCCGGTTGAGACACGCCGTCGTCGCCGCTCCAGAGGAACCGAGAACCCCGAGACGATCAATATACAACGAACAACGGCTCCGGCTCCTTCCGCCCTACGGAGAGCGGAAGGAGCCGGAGCCGCAATACATTGCGATCAGACAATCAGGAGATCAGTTCATCAGGCCACCAGCGGCTTGACCAGCGGGAAGGTGATGGTCTCGCGGATCGTGGCGCCGGTCAACGCGATGAGCAGTCGGTCGATGCCCATGCCCATGCCGCCTGCCGGAGGCATGCCCACGCCGAGCGCCTCAAGGAAGTCCTCATCGATATCGCAGGCCTCCTCGTCACCGGCGAGCGCATCCTTGGCCTGGGCCACGAAACGCTCACGCTGCACGACCGGATCGTTGAGCTCGGAATAGCCGGTGGCCAGCTCGAAGCCGCGCACGTAGAGATCCCACTTTTCGACCACGCCGGGCTTGGTGCGATGACCCTTGACGAGCGGGGAGGTCTCCACCGGGAAGTCGCGCACGAAGGTGGGCTCGTAGAGCTTGTCCTCGTAGAAGTGCTCCCACAGGTGCTCAACAAGCTTGCCGTGGTTCTCGACCTCGTCGCGTTCGACGCCGAGCTTGTCGGCGATCTCGCCGAGGTGCTCGACGGAGGTGCCGGGATGCTCGGGGCCGCCGTTCGGCACGATCTCCTCGCCGAGCGCCTCGGACAGGGAATCGTACATGCTGATGGTCTTCCATTCTCCGCCGAAGTCGTATTCGGTGCCGTCGAGCAACGTAACCTTGTGGGAGCCGTAGACATCCATAGCAGTCTTCTGCACGAGCTCCTTGACCAGCTGGCCGATGGAGTCATAAGTGCCATACGCCTGATATGCCTCGACCATCGTGAACTCGGGGGCGTGGGTGGCGTCGACACCCTCGTTGCGGAAGTCGCGGTTGATCTCGAACACGCGGTCGATGCCGCCGACGAGGCAGCGCTTGAGGAACAGTTCCGGAGCGATGCGCAGGTACAGGTCAAGGTCGAAGGCGTTCATGTGCGTGGTGAACGGGCGTGCCGCCGCGCCGCCGTGCAGCGTCTGCAGCATCGGGGTCTCGACCTCGAGGAAGTCATGGCTGGCGAACGTGTGGCGCAGGGAGGCCACGGCCTTGGAGCGGTTGCGCACCATGTTGCGGGTCTTCTCGTCCGCGATCATCGCGATGTACGGCTTGCGGGTGCGCGTGTCCTCGTTGAGGTCCTTGTGCAGGGCCGGCAGCGGCTGCAACGCCTTGGACGCGATGGCCCATTCGGTGGCGAAGACCGAGAGCTCGCCGGTCTTGGAGGCGATCACGCGACCCTTCAGGTACAGATGGTCGCCAAGGTCCACCAGCTGCTTGAACTGCTTCAGGGAATCGGCACCGATCTCCTTCTTGGAGATCATGCCCTGGATCTTGGTGCCGTCGCCGGCAGCCAGCTGAACGAAGCACAGTCCGCCGGCGTTGCGCAGGAAGAGCACACGGCCGGCGATGCCCACCATGTCCTCGGTCTCCTGACCGGCCTCGAGCTTGCCGTCATACTTGGCGCGCACGGCCTCGATGGTGGTGGTCACGTCCAGATGCACCGGGTACGGGGCGATGCCGGCGTCCAGCATCATGGCGCGCTTGGCCACGCGCATCTGCACCTGCTCCGGGTGCGCCAGCGGACCGAACTCCTTATTACTGGGGTCCACGGCTTCGTCCAGCGTGGCGCCGGACTTGATCTTCTCAGTGATGGTGGCGTCCTGTTTGAGCAGCATTTCCGCACGTTCGACAGTGCTCATCTGCGGGACGGCCGGGGTTTCATTCTCGCTTTTTTCGGTGTTTTCAACAACTTCAGCCATGATTCATCAGTGTACGCAAGACCGGCGATTAACGTTTTCCGGCCGAACAATGCCGCGACACGCCGGCATTTGCGCTCCGCCAAGAACACTGTAGTATTTACGTCTGTTGTCAAACGGGCTGTAGCGCAGCTTGGTAGCGCGCTTCGTTCGGGACGAAGAGGCCGCGGGTTCAAATCCCGCCAGCCCGACAACTCGGAAGGAACCACTGGAATTCCAGTGGTTCCTTTTTTATTGTTCACGACCGATTCCGGTGCACCCACAGCGGTACAATTCCCGCCGGCATCAATAGGCATGGCTGACAATCGCCATATACATACATCGATGCACGAAGAGACACCGGACAGACTACACAGACAAACAGAGGGAATCTGACAGCATGAAGAAAAGCTTGCTGGCGCTCGCTTCAGGCGCTTTCATTCTCGGCGCTGCCGAATTCGTGATGATGGGCATCCTGCCGCAGGCGGCCGAAGCCACGCACGTCTCCATCCCCACCGCAGGCAATTACATCTCCGCCTATGCCATCGGCGTGTGCATCGGCACACTGATTCTGGTCTTCGGCCGCAAGGTGCCGCCGCGCAATCTGATCGTGCTGTTCATGGTGATCGCGCTGGTAGGCAACACGATGTCCGCGTTCGCGCCAAATGCCGCCGTGCTCATCGTCGCGCGGTTCATCTCCGGGCTGCCGCATGGCGCGTTCTTCGGCACAGCCACGCTCATCGCCAAGACCTTGGCCGACAAGGGCAAGGAGGCACAGGCCGTATCCGTGATGGTGACCGGTCAGACCGTGGCCAACATGCTGGGCGTACCGGCGGGTACGCTGCTGGCCGAATACCTCAACTGGCGTCTGGCCTTCGGCGTGCTCGCCGCATGGGCCGCCATGACCATCGTGCTCACCGTGACCATGATTCCGTATGTGGCTCCGATCAAGGACGCCGGCATCGCCGGACAGTTCCGGTTCCTGACCCGCCGTGGGCCATGGGTGATCCTGGCCGCCGTGTTCACCGGCAATGCCGGCGTGTTCTGCTGGTGGAGCTACGTCTCCCCTTGGCTGCAGAAGACCGGAGGATGGTCTTCCGCGCTGGTGCCCGTGATGATGATGCTGGCAGGGTTCGGCATGGTGGTCGGCGGCCTCATCGGCGGTCGCATCACGGATCGTTGGCGCCACGCCGGCACAGCCGCCCTCGGACAGGCAATCTCCGGTATCGGACTGCTCATGGTACTGCTGCTGCCCGGCAATCACGTCACCACCGCGCTGCTGACGTTCTGGATTGCATTCGGGCTGTTCTTCATTTCCGCGCCGCAGCAGCTGCTGATGACCGAGGCCGGACAAGGCGGCGGCGAACTGATCGCCGGCGCCGCCGTGCAGGTCGCTTTCAACTTCGGCAATGCCGTAGGCTCCATCATCGGCGGGGCCATGCTCACCACCTTCTCGATGAACTACCGTTTCACCGGCTTGGGCGGGCTGCCGCTGGCTGTGTTGTCCGTGGGACTGTTGGCGTTCTACTCGTGGCGTTGCGAGACGGACACCGAGGCCGCACATCGTCTGCGCGAGATCAAGGTGTGATATTGGCCTCTTCCGGCTGAAGTTCATCTGCGGTTTGCTTTCATTGCGCGCGTATTCCACCTTGCCTTCCTAGGTTCCTTGTCTGGGAAGGCATTTTCCTTATGAATGCCTCACAGAGGAAGGGAATACAGTGAAACCCATCAGGTTCACGGCGAGAATGATCGCCGCGCTCGTCGCCGCAGCGACGCTGTCCAGCGTCGCGATTGCGACCACGACCGCTTCCGCAAATGAATCCGCTCCATCGCAGCCATCGGCTGGCGTCAGCGGCATCGCCGCCGGCGGTGCCACGGATGCATTCGACGAGACCAGGTACGCGACCACATCCGAAGGCCGTTATGATGCCGAAACCGACGCGAATGACGCCTCCGGCTATGCAGCGGCCCCGCAGGCACGTGCCGCCAAGCCGAATCTCGTGCAACTGCTCGGCGAGTATGACAGCTACTGGCAGCCGGCCACCGAAACCGCTGGCGGCAAGGTGCTGAATCAGACGGTGCTCGACCACGATGACGCGTACATCCAGCAGATCAACAACGCCGCAGCCGAAGGCGGCGACGGCACCACCGCGACCGCCCAGCAGCAGCGCGCCCTGGTGGATGCGGACATGAGCGCCGCCGAAACCCTGCCGGACTCCCTCGGCCCGGTGCTTGGCGGATACTTCTCCGCTGGTCTGGCCGATGGCAGCCTGAAGAAGGTCTCGGACATATTCAAGTACGACACTATCTCCACATCCACCGCCAAGAAGCACTTCCAGCATCCACGTCCGTTCGAGGACCGCACCAACGGCGGCAAGAACGAGATCACGAACATCAACGGGAACATCAAGCGCGTGCCGGATTGGACCGATGCCCAGGGCAATACGCATTCCGCCGAATATGACGGATTGGCCGGCTCCGGCTCCTTCCCGTCCGGGCACACCACCGGCGCCTACTCCTGGGGCGTGGCTCTGGCCGGCATGCTTCCGCAGCTCGCGCCTGAGATCCTGACCCGTACCTCCGAGGCGGGCAACAACCGCATCGTGCTCGGCGTGCACTACCCGCTCGACATCATGGGCGGCCGCATCGACGGCGAGGTGGCGAATGGTTACTACTGGAGCACCTACTACGACAAGTACGTCAAGCCCGCATCCGACCAGCTGCAGTCCTACTTGGCCGCCAAATGTGTGGCGGACGGCCACGCCACCAAGCAGGACTCCGATTACGCGACCGTGACCGAGTGCGTGAACAACCTCGGCGCGAACGCCTCCAACGGATACCAGAACGCTTTCGTGGACGCCGTGAGCAAGGAGCCGGTCACCGACCGCGCCTCGGCATTGCGCGTCTACACGAACCGTCTGACCTACGGCTTCGACAAGACCACCGCCGGTACCGAATTCACCGCCCCTGAGGGTTCCGCCGACCTGCTGAAGATCGCCTACCCGAAGCTGCACCGCGACCAGCGCGAGGCCATCCTCGCCAAGACCGCGATCGATGGCGGATACCCGCTCGACTCCTCTTCCGCCGGCTGGCAGCGCATCAACCTGGCCGCCGCTCTGAGCGCTACCGTGACCCTTGACGAGAACGGTGACGTGGTCAAGGTCGAGCCCGGCGCAGCCACCCCGTCGGTGATCGGTGAGGAATACGCCGACAACGGCAACCACCCGGATTCCGACAACAACGGCTCCACCAAGCCTGACCAGCCCGGTAAGGACGCCAAGCAGGTGACGGTGTTCGACATCACCGATTTCCATGGCCACATCGAGACCGGCCAGTGGATGGAAGCTGCCTACCAGAAGCTCGCCGTCCAGCACAACCCCGGCAACAGCGTGTTCGTCTCCAGCGGCGACCTTGTAGGCGCATCCCCGTTCGAGTCCTCCTACTTCCAGGACACCCCGACCCTGAACATGGCGAAAGCCTGGGGCCTGAGCGTGAGCGCCTTGGGCAACCATGAGCTCGACAAGGGCACTGCGGACTTCAACAACCGCATCGCCGACCCGCAGTACGGCATCGACTGGGTGGCCGCCAACATCTCCGGCGGCGCGCTCACATCCGATCGTCTCAAGCCGTACACCATCAAGACCGTCAACGGCAAGAAGGTCGCCTTCGTGGGCGCCATCACGTCCGATCTGAAGAATGTGGTCTCCCCCAGCGTGATGCAGGGCGTCACGGTGACCAATCCGGTCCAGGCCGTGAACAAGGTCGCCGACCAGCTGTCCGATGGCGATGAGTCCAACGGCGAGGCCGACGCGGTCGTAGCCCTGATCCACGAGGACGGCGAAACCATCGCCTCCGACGGCGAAGGCCTCAACGCGAATGTCGATCTGGTCTACGGCGGCCACAGCCACCGTAACGAGTACGGCACCACCACCAAGTCCGGCGCCCCGATCATCGAGGCCGGCAAGTACGGTCAGGACGCCGCCGCCCAGGACCTCTACATCGAGGGCACAGGCAAGAACGCCAAGGTCACCGTGCAGAACGCCTCCCAGTATGACGTCACATTCGTGACCAACAAGGACGGCACCGCTCCGTCCAAAGGCTTCGAAGGCGATGACAACGGCCCGGCCGCCAAGGTCTACAAGCAGGCGCAGGCGGATTCCGCCGAAGCCGGCAAGAAGGTCGTCGGCACCATCGACAAGTCCGCGAACTTCGCCAAGGGCGACTGGAGCGCCGAGACCCAGCTCGGTACCCTGAACGCCGACGCCGCGCTCGAGTCCGCCAAGAAGACGTCCGTGGGTGCGAAGGCCTCCATCGGCTTCATCAACCCCGGCGGGCTGCGTACCGACAACCTCGACCTTGACGGCGACAAGCAGATCACCGTCAAAGAGGCGTACAGCATGCTGCCGTTCGGCAACGACAACAGTGTGGTCACCCTCACCGGCAAGCAGCTCAAGGACGTCCTCGCCCAGCAGTGGCAGATCAAGGACGGCAAGTCCAACGTGGTCCGTCTGGGTATCTCCTCGAACGTGACCTTCGTCTACACCTTGGCCGCGGACGCCAACACCAAGGCTCCGGTCGCCACCGTGACCGACGTGTTCGTCGACGGCAAGCAGGTGAAGGACGACGACGCGGTGACGGTCGCCGGCAACTCCTTCCTGCTGGCCGGCGGCGACGGCTTCACCGGATTCACCGCGCAGGGCCAGCCGCAGCTGACCGGCACGGTCGACGTCGACGGTCTGATTGATTACCTTGGCTCCCACAAGGACGTCAAGGGCGACACCTCCCCCGCAGGCATCGAGCTCAAGAGCTCCTCGGTTGACGGCAACAAGGTGTCCGTGGCCTTCGACCTGCCGGTCTACGCGAACGCCCCGAAGCCTCTGGCTCTTGGCCTCTACGTCAACGGTGTCGACTTCGGAGTGACCAAGCTCGGCGAAGCCAAGCCTTCCGAGTTCACCGTGACCAAGACGCTGAGCGCCGATGAAGCCAAGACGTTCGGCAGCTCCGTCTCCACCGTCAACCCGCAGCTGCTCTACACGGACGCCGAGATCGCGGATGCCGAAAAGGCTCACTCCAACGGTTCCGGCGAACAGGGTGGAAACAACAACCAAAGCGGAAACAACAACCAAAGCGGAAACAACAACCAAAGCGGAAACAAGCCCAACGCCGACAAGAAGCCGACGGCCAAGCCGAACAAGGCCGATCTGCCGGGAACCGGTGCCTCCGTCGCCGGAATCGTCGCCGCAGTCATCCTGCTCGCTGCAGCCGGTGGCGCGACCATCGCGCTGCGCCGTCGCCAGCAGCGCTGAACGATTGCCCGACGACTGTACAGGCACGGCAATAACCGATAACTGAATACCGAGGAAAAGCCCCGCACGCTACGGCATGCGGGGCTTTTCCATGCCCGCCGAATCTATCTCCATTGGCTCCGACGATAGGAGCAACGGCAAGCCTGCCTGCGCCGGCAGTCGACGCACACTGTAACGACACTCACACAGTCACCCGAGAATCCACACCCAGTACGCTGGAACCTATCGATGACCGATATCTCAACGACGAAGGGATTGCACATGGGCGAGGATGCGACGGAAGCGCAGCTGGAGCAGGCACTGCTCGGCATGCAGACGAAGCACGCACACGATTTCGACGCACCGGACGATTCGTCGGACGCGCACGGCAATGACGAGCCGCACGACTTCGACGTCAACGCATTCCTCCACGGTCTCGACGCCATCTTCGACGCCCACGATGCCGCGGAGAAGGCGGGCCCCTATCTGGAACAGGCCGCCGTGGATGCGGAAAACGCCGGCGACGAAGCCGGACTGTTGACGGTATTGAACGAGACGATGGGGTTCTACCGTTCGCAGGGACGGCATAAGGAGAACCAGTGGATCGTGCAGCGCGCCATCGAGCTGGCGCTGCATATGGGGCTTGAAGGCACCGAAGGATGGGCCACCACCCTGATCAACTGCGCCACCGCCATGCGCGCGGCACACCACTATGACCAGGCCGAGGACCTGTATCACCAAGCATTGGCGTGTGCACAGAAGGTGTATCAGCCCGATGACCGACGTCTTGCCGCGCTCCACAATAACCTCTCCATGCTCTACAGCGAGACCGACCGTCTACCACAGGCGGAAACCGAATTGCGGCAGGCGCTGCATATCATCGAGGCGGCAAGCGTGAACCCCGACGCCGACATTGACGTGGCTTCATCGCACACCAATCTGGCTTTGGTGCTGCTTCAGGAAGGCAGGCTCAAGGAAGCACACACCCATGCCGACAGAGCGCTGACCATCTATGAAACCGGAAGGCTGACGCATTCCGCCCACTATGCATCCGCGCTCGCCGGCTACGCGCAAGTGCTGTATGCCGAGGGGCGTTATGGCGAGGCGGCCGCCCATTATCGCAATGCACTCGCGGTGATCGCCGAATGCTACGGCAAGGATACCGACTATTACCGCACCACCGAGGCGAACCTTCGCGAAGCCGAGGCGCATGTTGACGGCAACGGCGAGACCCCGCGCGGTTCCGCAATGCCTGGCTCCGCGACCGGTGTCGCCTCCGATACAGGCTCCGTCTCCTCCAGTGCAGGCTCCACCGCCGCCGATGCCGGGGCCGACTCCCCCGCGACGATTCCGGTCTCCGGTCTGGCGCTGGCCCGCGCATTCTGGGAGCAAGTGGGCAAGCCTATGATCGCAGGACGGTACCCGCAGTATGCCAGCCGCATCGCCGCAGGCTTGGTGGGCCATGGTTCGGAATGCTACGGATTCGACGACCAGTATTCGCAGGATCACGATTTCGGCCCCCGCTTCTGCCTGTGGCTTTCCGACGAGGACTACGATGCTATTGGCGAACGTCTGCAGGCCGATTATGAGGCGTTGCCGCGCAGATTCACCATCAGCGGCACCGGCAAGGTGACCTTCGACTCCGAAAACAGCGCAGGCACGGAACAGACAGGCCGAACGACGGTAAGCGGCACCCCGCAGAACGCCATTCCGGAAGACAGCCTCACGCAGGATTCCTCCGCACACCCCTATTCCCCCACCACACCGCGAGCGCAGGGTGAAGGCCGGCGCGACGGCGTATTCCGCATCGGCGATTTCTTCCGATCGATCACCGGCTACGATCAGGCACCCGCACAGGATGCGCCGCATGAATGGCTGATGCTGGACGAGGCTACACTGTCCGCGGCCACCAACGGCGTGATATTCCAAGACCCCATAGGCGCGTTTTCCAAAGTGCGCCAAGGGTTCAAGGACATGCCCGACGATGTGAGGCTCTCCCTGATCTCACGCCGTCTCGGCATGATGGCCCAGGCCGGACAATACAATCTTCCCCGCTCCTTGCGTCGAGGTGATTCGGCGGCGGCATGGCTGTCAATCAGCGAGTTCGTCGAAGCCGCCTCTTCCTTGGTGTTCCTCATCAACAGGCCGATGGTGGTGGGATATGCGCCGTATTACAAGTGGCGGTTCGCCGCGCTGCGCAGGCTTTCCGGCTCGATGTTCGCATTGTTGCCGGATATCTGCGGACAATTGGAAACGATGATGCGCCTGGGATCCGCCGCCTGCTATGGCGGCGCGGCGTTCGGCGAAGGAGGCAAGGGCTCGGACACCGCCGTCCGCCAGCTCACCGACATTGTGGAGCGGATCGCGGCCGCAACCGTCAAGGAACTCAAACGGGAGCGTCTGACCGAATCCGACGAGACCTTCCTGGAATGGCAGCGCCCCTACGTCGAGGAACACATCACCTCCGACACACCCGTGCTGCACAGCCTGTGATGAATCGGGGACGACATGGGTAGTGAAATAACCGATGAGGCATTGCGTGAAGCCATCGTGCGCCATGAGTGGAACCAGTTCCAGGACACCAACAACGAGGGCGGCCGTGCGGCATGCCAGGGCAATTGGCCGGTGTTCCATCAGATGCGTTCGGCCCAATTCCGCACCTGGCAGCATGATCTGCTGGCCAGCTATGCACGTGATCTGGATGATGCCGACCATGAAGGACGCAATCTCATCACGGAAAAATACGGTCGCATGATGACGTCCACCGCGCCCGAAGAGTATGCGCGCAACATCAAGCCTTACATTCCCGCACTGTCTCCGGACCGTATCTCGCGGCAGGAGCAGGTGATCGCACAGCAGGTGGCATGGGCGGCGGATTTCCGCGCACGATACCCGAAGCTCGGACAGGCCATGCGTGTACTCACCACCAGCGAAGATACTTCGGCGGTCACATCGTTCGAGACGTATCTGCGTGGGGAACTGGGCACGTATTCCGAAGCCACCTTCAGGCTGTACGAATCCATGATCCGCGAGCGCGCCGAAGTCTCCCCGCAGCGCAACATCACCGAGGAGACACTGCTGCATACGGTACGGCTCGGCGGCTTCGATTCTTTGGCCGAAGCCGAGGACGCGCAGCGCTAGTGTGCCTCGGCAACAGAACCAGGACGAAAATGACTACCCCTCAGTCCTGCTTCGCAGGCCAGCTCGTCCTGCAATCGTGGACGCGCTTCGCGCATGGTTTGCCAGCTCGCCTGTCGGCTCGCACAGCACCTACAAACAGCTCCGCTGTTTGCTTTACGGTGCTGTCCTGACAAGGGGAGCCCTGGTATGGATGCAGACCGCTAGAGGCCGAACAGTCCCCAGAAGGCCAGAGATAGGAAGATGCATAGCACAGCGGCGATCACCAGCACACAGATCGCACGCCGTATGCCATCGATGCGTCCGCGCTTGGCCCAGAGTGATTCCATGCCCCACGCGAACACCACTACCACGACCACCGTCAGCACCTGCAGCATATGCCAACCGATGCCGAACATATGCGGAGCCGGCGTCAGGGCGAATACCGCTGCGGCACCGACGGCCGACAGATACCCATACACCAGCAAAGACAGGACCAGAGCCGACAACCCCATGCTCCAGCATGGTTCGGCCACACTGACATTGGCATACCGCTGTCGCCCCGTGTCATGTGCGGCGGGCGCCGATCGCAGCGACACGTACCTGCCACGCACGCGTACCAATCCGTCACGTTCACGCACGCCGGCCCGAATCGTCGCCACGATGCCCAGCAGGAACGCCAGCGCCAACAGCACAGGTCCGGCCAACATGACGCCGAACAACACGCCCAGCGAACCGATGATGCCCGAATTGGTGCGTTCCGGAGCCGCGAACTGCTGATTCGGCTTCACTCCAGCCACCTGAGGCGTGGCCCATCCACTGGCTACCGCGCCTGATGCGACACCATTCACCCAGTTCTCCAGCGCCTGCGTGTACCCATCCGCAAGCGGCAGGCCAGGGGCGAACAGGCCCCTGCCGGCTCTCATCTGATGGTTGCCGGCGAAGTATCGCACAGTCACATCATGGTTCCCATTGCGTTGCGCGACCTGCATGATGCGCTGCGCCCCCTGTTCGATGGGCATGGCGGTGTCGTATACGCCGTAACTCACCAGAATGGGCATGGTAAGGGATTCGAGATAATGGTCCGCGTCGAAGTCGGCGTATTGCAATCCGAACGGCCTGTAATCGAGCGAAAGCAGCTTCAGCGTGTCATCGATGACCGGCTTGGGAGCCCCGGCCTCATGCGCATACGTGCTCATGGCCACAGCCATCTGCTCGCGGCCTTTGAACACCGGTGCGGACGTGAGCGCCGCGAAGGCGATGTCATGACGCTGGGATGCCAATATCGTGGCGATCCAGGTGCCCTCGGATTCGGCATAGATGCCGGCATGGGACCGGTCCACGCCTCGGATTCCAAGCAACGTATCGAATGCACGCCCGTATTCCGAGGCGAATCGCGGATAATCACGATGCAGCACGGTGTAGTCGTCACTGCTTTTGGCAGGTACCAGGGTCACGATGCCGGCCGAAGCCATGGCATTGGCGATGTCGCCGAAATCCTCGGCCCCGCTGGTTCCCGAACCATGGATGAACAGGCATGCCGGACGAGGACCGGCAGCACCCACCGGTTCCCGCAGGATGGCGGACAGCGCTTTGCCATTGCCGATATCGATGGACAGCTGCGTTTCACGAGTGGGGTATCGCCCTTCATGTGCGATGGAGGCATGTGCCGGAATAATCGCCGGTTCGGAGGAGGACACATCGATGTGATCGGTATATGGCCGGCTGTCCCATCTTGGCATCATCATCCAACCAAGCAGCGCGAATACCAGCATCAGCACCAGTGCGATTGCAGCGACCCGCGCCACTCGTTTCATCAGTCCTCCCCGGTCTGCGACGTCAACAGGTGTACTCGCAGCACTGTCCAACTCACCGTCACCCGCGCTGTTTTCTAGAGCCCATTATGGCCCAGATAACGGCCACAAGCACCAGAATCACGCCCACCACACCGCATACGATGGCCGCCAGCATGCGCGGATCGACGATCAGCATGTTCTGAATGATCAGACCGGGGAACGCCCAGCCGAACAACAGCCCGACAGCACCGACCAGAATGCCGAGAACGCCGAAGATGATGGTCGGGACACTGGCTCCGCGCTTGGGTGCTTTCACATCGGCGTCTTGCACAGCGGCAGCTGTTGCAGCAGTCACCGTGGGCGCGGCGGCCGCCGGCTGCGCGAACGCGTCCGCCAATGGCGCATCCAAATCAGGCTTGGCCGCAGTCTCCTTGGTGCCGTCATCAGTCGCGGAATCTGAGGCTTCAGTCTTCTCGGCATCATCCATTGTGGAATCAGCAGCATCCACCTCCTGAGCATCAGCACCGACTGCAGTGCCATAGTGCCAGTCTCAGCCTGTTCGCCATCAAGCGGCTGCACATTGAGCGCTGCCGTACGCTGCCCGTCGTTTTCCGTAGGCAGCACCTGAGTCTGGCTGCCATCGGCCACAGACATAAAGACCGAAGTGTCACCTCCTGCAGCATCAGGCTGCGGTTCAGCGGGCAAGGCCTGGGTTTCGGCCATATCCTGAACGGAATGGTATTCCTTGGTTTCGTTGACGTCGTTGCTCATTGTTCCGTCTCCTTGCTGGAATCATTGGATGTGCCGGAATCCTGATTGCCGGCTGCGGAATCGGATTCGGCATCCAGATACCGCTGGCGTTCCTTATTCCCACTTTCAGTGCCATACCTGTCGGCATAGTCACGGAAGTTGTAATCCTCCCAATCGGACGCGTAGACCACGTTGACACGGCCTTCCACGGCATAGGGCACGGCGATCAGCAGTTCGGGGCCGGATTCCGGTTCCAGGTCAGGCGAGTTCGTCATCCATTCATAGTTCTTTTCTCCTATAGGCGCGGAAGGAAACGTCGAGCTGCCATCCAACGAGAAATTGAACGAGCCGGACGTGTCATATACCAGAGTGTATTTGCCGCCTACACTGGCAGGCCCAATCATGTATCCGGTTTGCTCAGAACCGAAGCCGTACGTGCAGCCGTCCGGCAAGATGATGTGCACCTGCGCGCTTCTGGCGGCGACCTTGATGCTGCCGACCGGGCAACTGCTGGTAATGGTCTTGCCGCTATACGTTTTCACCTGATGCGGCTGATGGAGGTCTCCCCATGCGGACAAATCGAGAATGGCTTTGCTTTCGTCATAGCTATCGCCGTCAAACGCCACACCTTGCTCGAGCTTGCCGAATGTGCGGTCACTGGAATCAGCAGCGAACGTGCGACCGACCTGCACTTCGTTCATACCATACCAGTTCTCGGAACCCGCACCTTCCTTGAGTTCGATGGTCTGCAAGGTATTCTGCCTATCGGCAAGCGTATAGCGGTACCAATGCACCGAATATGTGCTGCTCACCATGATCATGCATGTGGCGCAGAATCCGGCGATAAGGCCCAGCGGAATCAGCCCTCCGGCCCGCCGGCCTTTGATACCCAGCGCCACGACCACAATGCCCATCAGCACGCACACTGCGGAAATCCATATGGTTCCCCAACGCACTATGGATTCGATGCCCAAATCGTCGAACCATATCCATCCCATCAGTACGGCGAAGGAAATGCAGGCGACACCCAGGATGCCCAGTACCACGATAGGACCTGCGGGTTTGCGGCGCGAAGACTGTTGCGGGGGCGCGACGACGGCGCTCGCGGTCATTGCCGGTGCCGGGGCACCCGCATTCGCACCATTATGTGAAACACTCTGTGAAACATATGGCGATGGTTGCGGCTCACCCAACGGCGTTTGCGGCGCGGCAGGAGATGCCTGCGGCATGAACGGGGATTCCTGCGACGTAGCAGGAGCCGGATGGAAGATACCGACCGGGGGCTGGGTTGGCTGATTCACCGATGCCGCATGAGTCGTATCAACGGAGCCATATGAGCCGGCAGATGCCGCCCCAGGCATACCGGCACCGTTCTGGGCATATGACTGAGGCGAGCCGTATGGTGCGTACGGAACGCCTCCCGGCATGCCATTAGGAGCACCGGTCGGCGTAAATCCCGGCTGCGCATATTGCCCGCCCGCATACGGCGCGGCCGAATCGTTGCGCTGCATACCGTTGCGCTGCATACCATTGCGCTGTGGTCCGCGATACCCGAACCCGTATCCCTCGCGCTGCCGTATGCCGCTTTTGGCCAGCCACCACAAGGCGAGCAACGCCAGCACGATGCACACCCAGCCAGCCCCCGGAATCAGCAACGCCACGGCAAAGAACACAAAGCAACCGAGGCAGTTCCAATCCCATCTGCCGGCGAACAGTTCCTCGCCGAGAATGCGACCATCGCGAGCATCAGGCATCAGGAACCAGCCGAACGCGTACAGTGCCGCGCCGAAACCGAAGAACAGTGTGAAGACGATGACCAGCGCACGTACCAGGGTCGGGCTCCAGCCGAGTCGCGCGGCGATGCCGCTACATACGCCGCCGACCCACCGGTCGTCACCACGCATCAGTCCGCTGGACCGTATCCAAGTGAAGAACCGCTGCAGTACAGTGTTCTGACTCTGCGGTTGATGGTGATTCATATTCGAATTGCTCATGGTTCCATTACAGCGCGCGGCGCGCGGCATACTCCCCGGAGAACACCCTGATTCGTCCCTGAACATCGGCGTAAAACCCGGTGTGGGCTCCCCGAACGCGGCACAATGGAATCATGACCTCATCTACCCTGCATGACGCCGAGCCCCTGCTGCCGTCGCGCATGCCCCTGATGCGCCCCAAGCACGGCCGATGGCTGACCGGCGTATGCCAAGGCATCGCCTTGCATTTGGGCGTCTCCGTGGTCTGGGTCCGATTGGCGTTCATCGTATTGACGATGCTGTATGGTTCCGGCATCATCGGGTATGTCTTCCTGTGGATTTTCGTACCTGCCGGAGACCCGGTCGCCGCGACGGCAGCCCGGAGGGACACGGTTCCGCCCGATCAGGCACCTTTGTCCAAAGGCAACCAACCGGTCAACGCGCATGGATCCGCGATCCCCGCAGAAGACGTCTTCGGCACCAATGAATCCCTGACCGAAGCGGTGCAGCGCGCCCCCAAACCCGCGCTTGTGGCCCTTGGCGGTTTCGCATTGATGGCCATCGGCATGCTGTTCATGAGCGCCGGTGTGGATGATGCGATCATCATGCCGTTGCTCCTGGTGTTCGCCGGCATCGCACTGGCTTGGATGAATATGGCACCCCGAGGCATACAACTGGCCTCCATGCTGGGTGGACTGCTGCTGATCTTCATCGGCTGGGCCATGTATGTGTCCAACGTATCGTTCATAGGCTGGGGCACCTCGCCCCGGCGAATCATGGCGTCCGGTTTTCTGATGATCGTTGCTATGGTGGTGGCCATATTGCCATGGGCCAATACCATGCTGCAACAACTCGCACGCGAGCAGTCCCTCAAGGAGCGCGAGGAGGAGCGCGCGGACATGGCGGCGCATCTGCATGATGGCGTATTACAGACGCTGGCGCTTATTCAGCTGCATTCCTCAGAGCCGGAAAGCGTGTTCACCCTAGCGCGCGCCCAAGAGCGCGAACTGCGCGAATGGCTGTATCAGGAGCGTTCCACCACCGACCGCTCGGTGAGCGCGGGGCTCAGGTCCATCGCCGCCGAGGTCGAAGATGGCCACGGCAAGCCGATCGAAGTGGTCACCGTGGGGGACGCAAGACCCAGCGCACAGACCGATGCCTTGCTGGATGCCACCCGTCAGGCGCTGGTCAATGCCGTGACGCATGGCAGAGAACCGATTTCGCTCTATTGTGAGGCCGGTCCTTCATTGGTGGAGGTGTTCGTGCGTGACCACGGCACCGGTTTCGATATCCACACCGTGCCCAAAGACCGACTGGGCATTCGGGAATCGATTGTCGGCCGCGTCGAACGCCGGGGCGGTACAGTGGAAATCGTATCCAGAGCGGGATGGGGCACGGAGGTCCGCATGCATATGCCGATTGCGCCGAATACGCCGAAAACGCCAAGTGCGCCGAAAACTACAGCGGACACCGCATCAGGCGGCATGTGAGCGCAGCATCGCGTTCCGGCTTCGGGAGAAGAGAACGGCAGACATGGAAGGAGAAAGCATGAGCGAGACGGATGATACGAGGATCCGCGTGGCGGTGGTCGATGATCATGAGATGTTCCGCGCGGGAGTCATCGCCACGCTGCGCGATGAATTCGACATTGTGGGCCAGGCGGCCGACGTGCCGAGTTCCGTGGCGGTGATCGCCCAGACAAAGCCGCAAGTGGTGTTGCTGGATGTGCACGTGCCGGGCGGTGAAGGCGGCGGAGGCGCGGAAATCCTGCTGAAATCGCGCCCCTACTCCCCCAACACTGCGTTTCTGGCACTGTCCGTTTCCGATGCCCCGCAGGACGTGGGTTCGGTGATTCGCGCCGGCGCGCGTGGCTATGTGACCAAGACCATCACCGGCGCCGACTTGATCTCCTCCATCAAGCAGGTACAGGAAGGGTATGCGGTCTTTTCGCCGAAATTGGCCGGATTCGTCTTGTCGGCATTCCAAGGCGGCGCGTTCGGGGCCGCTTCCGACACGCCGGTTCACGACGAGGAACTAAATAGGCTGTCCGCACGAGAGCAGGAGGTGATGCGTCTGATCGCCCGCGGATACACCTATAAGGAGGTGGCTGCGGAGCTGTTCATCTCCATCAAAACCGTGGAGACGCACGTGAGTTCGGTGCTGAGAAAGCTACAGCTTTCCAACCGCACCGAACTCACGCGTTGGGCGGCTGACCGACGAATCGTATGACCGCGCATGTGCCGGTCTTGTGCGGAGCCCATATATGACTAAGTCCCCTCTCGTTGGAGGGGACTTAGTCATATGATTAGCGAATCAGCGGCTCGGCAAATAAGCCAAATAAGCCGAGTCTCGTCACTTGGCGTCGCGGAAACCGTTCGGGTTCTTGGTCTGCCAGTTGAGGGAGGACTTGGCCATATCATCGATGGTCAGCTCGGCCTTCCAATCCAGCTCCTTGGCGGCCTTGGAGGCGTCGGCGTAGCAGGCGGCGATGTCGCCGGGGCGGCGGGGCTTGATCACGTACGGGATGGCGTGGCCGGCGGCCTTCTCGTAGGCCTTGATGACCTCGAGCACGGAGTAGCCGTGGCCGGTGCCCAGATTGTAGGTGAAGACGCCGGTCTTGTCGATGTGGTCGATGACGGCGACGTGGCCCTTGGCCAGGTCGACCACGTGGATGTAGTCGCGCACGCCGGTGCCGTCAGGGGTGTCGTAGTCGTCGCCGAAGACCTGCACGGCCTTGAGCTCGCCGATGGCGACCTTGGCCACGTACGGGGTGAGGTTCGCCGGGATGCCCTTCGGATCCTCGCCGAGGAGGCCGGACTCGTGGGCGCCAACCGGGTTGAAGTAGCGCAGCAGCACGATGGTCCACTCCGGGTCGGCCACGTGCACATCGCGCAGGATCTGCTCCTGGAACAGCTTGGAGGTGCCGTACGGGTTGGTGGTACCGCCGGTCGGGGTCTCCTCGGTGATCGGGAGCTCCTTCGGGGTGCCGTATACGGTGGCGGAGGAGGAGAAGATGATCTTCTTCACGTTGTGGGCGCGCATCACCTTGAGCAGCACCAGCGTGGAGTACAGGTTGTTGTCGTAGTATTCGATCGGCTTGGCCACGGACTCGCCCACTGCCTTGAGGCCGGCGAAGTGGATGACCCAATCGATCGGGTTCTCGTCGAAGATCTTGTTCATGAGAGCTTCGTCACGCACGTCGCCGTCGTAACGCTTGATCTTCTTGCCGGTGATCTGCTCGACGCGGTCGAGGGCGATCGGGGATGAGTTGCCGTAGTTGTCTACGGACACCACATCGTATCCCTTATTCAAGAGTTCGACATCAGTATGGGTGGCAATGAAGCCCGCACCACCCGTAACCAGAACAGTGGTCATGTGCTCTCCTTGAAGGATGTGCATTTCTGTTTCCAGAATGTGCGCTTTTGTTCTTTCACTTCTGAGTTTACTGAAAAATAGTGACAAAATCAAACAAACTCGGGCGGTTCGCATGAACATATGGTGTGAATATACAGTGACACACTTCAATGCATAAGCCCACGTCCAACGAGAACGGTCGCGGAAGCCGCCGGCATACGTTCATACAATAAATCCGGCACCGCAATCGGCTCCAAACCAGGGTTCTGACTGCGGGAACCCTGCGGAACCGACCACAGCACCGGAAGCATATAATCACACCCCGCAATCAAGGACATCGCCAACCTGACGATCGAATGAATGATTACGGGTCGTCCACCCCCTCCAAGGGTAAAGGAAGACACCGCCCGACATCGAAGGAGTGGTACAAGCATATCGGGCGGCGTGGAATGTGCGGCAGTGCTCTCAGCCCTTGACGGCACCGGCGGCCAGGCCGGCCTGCCAGTAGCGCTGGAGACCGAGGAAGAGGACGATCACCGGGAGCACGCCGAGCAGGGCACCCATCATCAGGGCACCACGGTCGGTGAACGTGGCCAGCGAGACCATGCCGTACAGGCCCAAGGTCACCGGCTTGAGGGTGTCGGAGGAGACCATCATCAACGGCAGCAGGAAGTTGTTCCACGTAGCCACGAACAGGAACAGGAAGATCGTGACCATAGCCGGGGCGAGAATCCTCAGCACGATGGTGAAGAAGATTCGCGCCTCGCTGGCGCCATCGATGCGGGCTGCTTCAAGCAGCTCGTTCGGCACCGAGGTCTGCGCGTACACGCGGCCCAGGAAGAAGCCGAACGGCGAGACACAGCACGGGATGATGATGGCCAACATCGTGTTGGTCAGATGCACGGCGTGGAAGATGGAGTACTGCGGGATGGTCAGCAGGGCGGCAGGCATCAGCATGCAACCCATGATGACGCCGATGGCCAGGTTCTTGCCCTTGAAGTTGAACTTCGCGGTGGCATAACCGGCCATCACGGCGACCAGGGTTCCGATCAGCGCGGATACGCCCGAGTAGATCAGTGAGTTCAGCACCCAACGCCAGAACTGGCCACGGGTCCAACCGAGCAGAGTGGAATAGTTCTTGGCGATGGCGGCCGGCAGATCAGGCAGCCCCACTGCGAACCACAAGCCATTGCCGCTGGTCATCTGGCTCGGCGTCTTGGTGGACGCGATGATGGCCCAGTAAATCGGGAACAGGAAGTAGATCAGCGCGAAGACCAGCACCAGGATGGTGACGGTCTTGACCAGCGCATTCGGCTGCATGGAACGAGGCAGGTCGTTCGCGTGCTTGTCGCGGATCTTGTCGGCCTTCTTGCGTGCGCGCGCAGCGGCACGGGATTCTTTGTCATTCAGTTCTGCGGTGCTCATTCTGCGTTCACCTTCCTTTCAACGAGCGTGTAGACCACGGCGAGCACGCCTGCGATCAATGCCATCACGATGGCCACTGCGGATGCCGGACCGTCGCCGCCCGGGGTCAACGTGCCCTGCGAGGTGTTGAGGGCCATCATCATCGGGGTGTACGACTTGGAGATGCTCGGATCGGAAATCGCCATGACCTGAGGCTCGTTGAACAGCTGAATGGTGCCGACGATGGACAGCAGCATGGCAAGCAGGGCGGCGGCACGCACGTTCGGCAGCTTGATTCGCATGGCGATCTGGAAGCCATTGGCGCCATCGATGCGGGCAGCCTCGTACAGATCATGAGGAATGGCCTGCAATGCGGCGAGGAAGATCAGCATGTTGTAGCCGGTGAAGGTCCATGTGGTGATGTTGGCCATGGAAGCGAGCACGACATTGTCGGCGAAGAAATCGACTTTGATTCCGATTGCGGCCAGCATTTTGACCAGCGGGGAAATCTGACCGTTGTACAGGTAGACCCAGATGATGGATGCGACCACGCCAGGAATGGCGTATGGCAGGAAATAGCTCAGTCGGAATGCGGTGATGTGCTTGACGATGTAGGAATCAATGAGCATGGCCAGCACCAATGCACCAATGATCATGATCGGCACCTGGACCAAGGTGTAGATGACCACCCTGCCCACGCCGGCCCAAAAGTTTCCGGACGTGACGACATATTGGAAGTTCTGCAGACCGACGAACTTGTTCACCAGTTCGCCGCCACCGTATGCGCCACCGCCCACGGTGACCTGACGGAAGAAGCTCGAATAGATGGCCCAGATGATGGGCAGGATGAAGACCAAGGCGAACAGGATGCCGAACGGTGCCATGAAGGCCCATCCCGTGCGGTTCTCGCGCTTGGCGGCGTCAGAAGCCTTCGGCTTGGCGGCACGCTTGGCGACTACCGTCTTCGCCGTTTGTGTTGTTGCAGTCATAGAAAAACCTGTCTTTCAAAAGAACAGTGAGAAAGAGGAAGAATGAACAGTCATGCGCGGCACTTCGAATCGGATGCCTACAATCATGACCGATTGCGCCATGGATGAAGAAAGGCCGGAGTGTCGAGCTCCGGCCTTTCGATTTGCAAGTGATGAGATTAGCGGCTGGAAGGGACCTTAGCCGTTATCACTCCTTGACGGACAGGCCGAGGTTCTTCAGCGTATCCACGGAAGTGGTCTGCGCTTCGGAGAAGACGTCGGCGACCTTGCCGGAGCCATCGGAGGCCTTGGCGGCGGTCTCGTTCATCTTGGCAACGACTGCGGAGAAGCCAGGCATGTAGGTGAAGTCGCCCATGTTGTTGTTGGCGTCCTTGAATTCCTTCATGATGTCCTGCTTGCTGAAGAAGTTGGACCAGTCGGACGGGGTCTTGGCATCCTCGGTGGTGGCTGCCGGAACCAGACCCTGGGAGACCAGGTCAGGAACCTGGGTGTTGAACCAATCCAGGAACTCCATGGCTTCCTTCGGGTGCTTGGAGCTCTTCAGCACAGCCACAGCGGAACCACCGTCAGGGCCGGTCTTGCCAGCATTGCCGAACCAATCACCAAGCTGGGTGACCTGCCACTCACCGGCACCAGTGCCACCGGAGGAGGTGATGAACAGCGGGGCTTCCCAAGCGGCGGCCACCGTGCCAATGAGCTGGCCGTTCTTGATGGACGCATCGAAAGACGGATCCCAACGCGGGTTGGTGGTCACGGCCTTGGCGTCAAGCAACTGCTGGTAGAAGTCGGCGGTTGCCTTGGAGCCATCGGTCTCGGTGTTGACGACCCAGGAGTCACCATCCACCTTGTACCAGCCACCGGAGGCACCGGCCAGACCGGAGATCATGTTGCCGGCCTCATCGGGCTGGTAGGACATGATGTACTTGCCGGCAGCGGCGGCCTTCTTGGCGGCTTCGATGAAGTCGGATTCGGTCTGCGGAACCTCGGTGATGCCGAGCTTGTCGAACTCGGCCTTGTTGTAGAAGTACACCAGCGGGCCGGTGTCCTGCGGCAGGCCATAGGTCTTGCCACCCACCTGTGCCAGACTGAACGGACCGGCGGCGTAGTGGTCCTTGTACTGATCGGCGTACTGGCTGACATCCTGCAGCATACCCTTGGTGAAGACCTCAGGCAGCTCGGCGTAGCCGACCTGGGCGAGATCCGGAGCCTCGCCGGACTTGACGTCGGTCTCAAGCTTCTTGATCATTTCGGAGGCCTTGCCATCGAACTTGGTGGCCGTGACCTGGATGTCCGGGTGTTCCTTGTTCCACTTGGCGACGATGTCCTTGACCAGGGTCATGCCCTCGGAATCAGGAAGACGGTGCATGTACGTAATGGTGACCTTGCCGCCGTCGCTGCTGCCACCGTTGTCCGTGCCGGCAGTGTCGCTGCCGCAACCGGCAAGACCCATACCCATAGCGGCGACCGCCGCGAGCGCAGCCACAAGGCGCTTGTTGTGCGATACCATATCTCTACTCCTTCGTTATGGCTTCATCACTTCTCTGTGACGAACAATCTCAATCTATGCTTTCTGTTAAGAATTGTCAACTTTGCTAACAATCTCAGCGAGCCTCGCGGAAAAACATGTTGTTTCAACCGTTTCGACATACATTAAGTCTGTTAACTAATTGACTCCTCCCTTGCGCATATCCTGATGTTCGCTTGATCGCGTGACCGGTTACATGATATCACCAATCGCGCGCCTCGCCACTCGGACATGTATCCGTTCTGTGAACAAAGTGTGAAGCTGTGATCGAAGTCTCATTTGCTATGCCATTCGCCATACTATTCGCCGTGCCATTCGTCATGCCCCTCGCCATGCCATTCGCCATACTATTCGCCGTGCCATTCGTCATGCCCCTCGCCGCGCACCACGGCTGAACAATCAATGGAACAAAACAGGCTTGGGTGGTTTGGGCCTGAACGCCGTTTTGGCGGTCGGTGCCGGACCAGTCGTCGCCGGACCAGTGGGATCTGTATTTGGACGTCGGTGCCGGCCTTTCAGATGACTTCTTCGGCAGCACTTCTTCGGCAGCACATGGGTCGAAACATAAGTTATTCATGGCATCGGTTTATGTTTCGTCCCATTCTCTACCCTCAAAATGGGTCGAAACATAAACCGCAGACGCGTTTACCTTATGTTTCGACCCACACAGTCCAGTACGAGCGGATAGTTGAGGCACAGTTATGCAGCCAACTCGCTTACGAGGGGCTGATTTCCGCTTGCCGGAACATCCATCTGCGTTACGAGGGGCTGGCTTCCCCAAGCCCCGTGCGTGGAAACCGCATTGCGCCAACGCCATTCAGCCATTCTGCGGCGTTGCTACTCCAGCAACCAGCCCCTCGTAACACAGATAGACCTTCCCGACAGTCCAAATCAGCCCCGCGTAACGCAGAAATACACACTAGTGGAGCCATAAGGCGTTACGCAACAACGAGAAGGGGTCTAGACAGGTCATCTAGACCCTCCTTGGCGGCGGACAAAGCGAGAGTCACCATTGTATTGACGCTCAGATATTGGAAACATTGAGTTTTCCAGCCATAAAAATGGGCCGCCACGCATCGAACCCCACATTGTTCATGTTGGCCCATCATCTCAAATCCACCCCGGCAAGACGATTACTCCTGATATAGTCAGGAGTGGAATAACGAACAACGACGTCGTCGACCTGCACGCAGTATCGCAGAAGCTCGCGGAAGGCAAATCATGGTTTCAGACGATCACAGCATTTCCGAATCAACCAGCGACACCAATCAACAGCATGCCCGTTACGGCGGCGGCATCCGCGGTTTCTGGAATCGATGGATGCGGGACTCTATATGCGGATGGTTCAGTCTCGTCGGCGTGATTCTGCTGGTGGGCTTCGCCGGAGCCCTCATCGGCGAAATAAACCTGCGAATGGACTGTACCGAAATCACCGACGGCACCGTGACACAGATGATCCGCGTCGAGGACGACGACTCCGTCACCTGGAAGCCGGTGTTCCGGTACGACGTAGACGGAAGAATCTACGAACAGGAGTCCTCGGTATCGTCATCCCCGCCGCGATACAAGGTGGGGCAGGCCATAATCATACGGTACGATCCAGCCGACCCGAACCGGTACGTGGCGGATGGCGACTACACCTCCTTGGTTGTACTCGGCGCCGTAGTAATCATGTGTCTCGGATTCACGTCCGTGCTGCCCGTGGCAATCATCATCAGCAAACGCCGACAATCCAACGAGACCTAATCACTCGCGAAGACACACGAGAAGACACGCCAGAGCCCTTGAAATTACACTTGAAATGACAGGCGTTTCGACACGAAAAAGGGTTTCAGGCAATTGCCTGAAACCCTTGGTGGCGGACAGAGCGAGGGTCACCATTATATTGGCGTTCAGATATTGGAAACATTGGGTTTTCTAGCCATACAATAATGGGACGCACCACATCGCGCCCCATATCGTTCACTTGGCCCATCATCTCAACTCCACAGGAGTCGAGCAATTACCGAACCGCTACAGGCGATTCTACCGGCAGGGGCAGCCAAATAACCACAGAGCATTTCTGAGAGAAGACCCGACAATCCTCGAAGCCCTCGCCCCCTCGCCCTCACACCCTACCAACGACCCCTTTTCTTTTCGTATAGATAATGGTATTCTTTTCGTATACGAAACTCCAGAGAGGAGGTGTGATGACAATACTCGTACACCCAAGAGTGTTGCAGAAACGCCCCTGGCTGAACGAGAGAGAAATACTCTCCACTTGGATGGACGCCGCACGAATATTGCCCCGTCAGGGCGAATACGAGCCCAATCAGAAGATGGCCGTCGGATGGGACTGGCATGGACGGCTCACCGAACTCATCGCCTATGAAGGCGAAGAGGACAACGAGTGGATTATTTTCCACGTCGCGCCAGCACGCAAGAAGTTTCTGGCCGAGATGGGATTCTCGGACGCAGAGATACGACAACTCATCGGAAGGAGGTGACCAAGATGGCAGATTACAAGGCAAAAGGTGGAATCGAAATCACCGACGATATGATCGACCAGTGGGACGAGGACGCCGACAACGGCATCTTCCACGGCAAGCCCGGCAAGCTTGTCATCAACAAACCGCTGGGCCGTCCACCGCTTTACGAGGAGCCGATGGTTCCGATCACATTCCGTATACCAGAAAACGACGCGAACGCCCTGCGTGAGGCCGCCGAGCGCCGCGGCATCTCTTTCGCGGACATCATGCGTGAGGCGTGCCACCGGGAATTGGAACGGCAACACGCCTGAAAAAAGACAACACCATGTCCTCTCGAATCCGCTCAGTTCGAGAGGACATCTTTTTTTCAAGCCCACGATAGTATGGTGTCAAAACTATTCGATGAGGGCGGCAGTGATGTGTGGATTGACTGATACCGTGCGGTGGAGAGCTGAGCGAAGCGTGAGAGCGGTGTTGGTCAGCGGGGTGCCGCTTGATGACGTGGTTGAGGCCACTCTGTTGGCCAAGCTCATCCCCTGCGGCATATCCGACAAGGGCATCGAGTGGTCCTGGACACAGGAATGGACCTCTCGCACCAGCACTGACCATGATCCATCGGTTCGGGATTTCGTGAAGGACAACGCCACTGAGAGCAAGACGACGTCCCGGCAGCAGCTTGAAACACTCCTCCATGCACTGCATCGCAAAACCACCTCTGATAACCCGCAGTGGGTCGGAGTCGTAGACGAGAAGATCATCGACTTCGTCTGTCTGGACATCCCCGCCGTCAAACCTTCCGATGACTGGCAGGTTGTTTTCTCCCGCGCATATATGCATGCGTTCTGCCGTGTGTGGGAATCCGCCCGCAAGGACGACGGACGTACAGCCTCGACTCGCTTCAGAGACCTTGGATCCTATCTCGCCTCGCACCTGTACGCGGTCGGGCAGATCACCGCCTTGCGTCGCACATTGAAGAAGACCGGGCAGCTTGAAGAAAGAAGGCTGCTGCAGGAGTTCTGGACGGAGCGCATACACAGGTATGATCAATGGCTCGGCTTCGCCATCGGGTCGACCTATGAGCCGGAATGGTATGCCGCCGCCCAGTCCGGCGACATCGATGCATACTGGCGGTCAATCAACGATACACAGCGCACACCCAAAATCAATCAGGAAAGATAGCCCAGCATCTCCGGGGAACCTTATCTTATTCCCCTTGTCCGTCTGCGTTGACAGATGTGTTGATGCTGATGCTGTGCGCTCATCGATTGCTTGACCGCCCGTAATTCTTCAAGCTTTTTGGCGGCTAGCGAGACTCTAGCCTCACGCACTCGCAATTCGTAGACGAAATCATCCGGCTTGGGCACTCCCCTCTTCGACAATCGGGTTAAGAACTCGGACAGAGACTGATATTCATCATATTCTGCAGCAAATCTCTCTTCGGCGCGGGCGATTGCTTCATTGATACCACTGCTCTGAAGTCGTTCAGACGATTCTCTTTTTTGCTCTCGTGCAGCACGATGCTCTTCCTGGCGTCGCCGAACCGCCTCAGGGCTCAGCGCCTTTCTGATGTCCTCAACCGTGGTAGTCATCATGCGTCCTTAGCATGCTTACATTTATCGGGTCGCGGGTGTCCCGCCATCGACGGGAACACCGGAGATGCAGCAAGTGTGGCCACACTTGCTATGCTTGCTGTTCCTTTTGCCGCGCACCATTCAGCGAGCAGCTACCTGCCGATTTCATCGTTATTCTCCTTTCGCGAAGCTTGGTTCCATCCAACACGGACAGGAGAAGACAAGTGGTCACTCTCGGTTTTTCGACGGCAGATCGCGATGGCATAGATTTGCAGCAGCCCAAGCATTCAGCACCGATAAGAACACTTGCCAAGCTGCACTATCCTTCTCGCAAAAGCACCCTTGACAGAGAAGGGCAAGCGACCCAACGGAACGAAGCGAAGTGGTCGCGCGGCAGCAGCTCAAACCTTACCAATCCAGCAGATTCATCGATAGGGATCATGCAAATTCACCGAATCCACTGTCGATAATTCTCCTATGAAATCAATCCGATTCCCAATGCCGGGTCGGTGAGAGCCCGCATGGCCTAGTGCAGGAGATGATAAGAGCGGCGTCATCGACTAGCATCACACCGTAGGGTTGTCGTCAATGACTTCAGGCGTTAACAGGCCGATGCATCCGCTGGTAGGAGACGCCCAGCATGACACCGATCAACACGGCAAAGGCAGGAACATACGACGCCCGGCTCCGATCGGACGAAAACCATACCGGGCATAGAATTCGGACGCTTTCACGCCGGCAGGTTCGACCAGCAGGGCGCGTGCGCCGATGATCTCCGCGGCGGCGCACGCGCGCAACGTGGCTTCTCGGAGAAGCTGGGAGCCGAGATGCATGGTCTGATATCGCATATCGACCCCCAGCATGCCCAACAGGACGACGGGGACCGGGTCGGGGCTGTTGCGTTTCAACCAGCCGTTCGCGTCATCGTGGGCGATGCTGTAGGCGCTGAGTGTGTAGTAGCCGGCAAGGGAGCCGTCAGCGAAAGTGCCGTATGCGACGGCGGTATGTTGCTTTGATGCGTCTTTGAGATGCCGTTGAAGCCAGTTGTTGACGACCGGCAGGCCGCAGTCGAATCCGGTGACGTCGTCGTCTGTGGTGAGTCTTCGTGGTTTGGTGAATGCGGTCATGCCCAGATCGGTTCGCTTTCCAGGAGCTCTTTCATCTGTCGGGGCATTGGCTCGTCCAGGGCGCGGATGAAAGCGTCCCAGTTTTCGTCGTCGAGGCGGATGATGCGGGATTCGTGTATGTCTCGTTCGGCGGCGTCGAGCAGATGGGTGAGCGCCCATTGCGAGGTGCTGAGTCCTTTGAGTTCGGCGGCTTGGTCGAGACGTTGCTTTTGTGTGGGGGTGAGCCGCATTTCGAATCGGCTTGCTTTGTTGGTTATTGTTTCCATGCCAATAAGTGTACGGCGATTGTACGTAACAAACAATCTCGGAGCCACGATCTTTTCGCCTTTCGCACCGGTGCTCCACGCATGACTGGTTCAATGGAAGGCATGAACATCCTGTGGAAAATCATCACATGGTGCAACCACTACCAGTTCATCATGTGGACCACAGGAATCCTCACCGCAATTGCCGCCCCCTAGTCGGCTACGCATACTACCTGTTGAACGCCGGCGGAGAGCCGGCGGAGGACGGTGCCGATGGATGTCAGACCAGATCTCATACCCTATCTCAATTCTTTCTCACCCTTCTACCTTCTTCTTCATTCTCTACATGTGCAACCTACGCGACCTACCGACCTACACCTTGGAATCATTGGGGTTTCGCAACCTACACGTGCAGCCTACGCGGCCTACAGGCATTCTGCTTGTAGGCCGCGTAGGCTGCATATGTAGGCGGCTGAATCCCTTATGGCAGTAGGTGTAGGTCGGTAGGTCGCGTAGGTTCGTCATATTTAGAGAACATCTCAATAGGGGTCTTATAGCGGGCTTGATACACCACTCCATGTGCGTTATTGCGAGCCTTGATACTGCCGAATGCATTGCGCTTCGCCTTCCTTGGCATAGCCTGAACCTCCCCAGGGTTAGCGGGCGGGATTCGACACGGAAATTATCGCCCCACCAGCCGCCCCACATCGATAGTGTATTCGAGCGATCGCGCATAATCAAACAAACAAGGGAAGATACGCCAAAACCCTTGGAATTACAGGCATTTCGACATGAAAAAAGGGTTTCAGGCAATTGCCTGAAACCCTTGGTGGCGGACAGAGCGAGATTCGAACTCGCGGAGGGTTGCCCCTCAACGGTTTTCAAGACCGTCTCTTTAGACCGCTCAGACATCTGTCCATATATTCGTACTCGCAAACGTCTTGCACGTCAGCCGTTACAGTGTAGCGCAACATGGCGAAAATAGCGAACACCGACATACGTCGTTCTGCATATCATCGATGAAATCGAACCATGCATCAGACAGTCTCGACACTTGTCGTTAGGCTATGGCTGTCTGTGCGGTCAATTGCCGCTTCCCTGATCCGGTTGATCTTCAGCAGAAGCAGCTGCGGCTGCAGCCCCGACGTCTCCGGCACTGAGCACCAGACCGGCGAAGTATGGAATGGCACACAACACGACGCTTGCAATTATCGATGCTGCCAGCCACCACAATACCCATGTTTCCACGAAGCCCCACAGCACGGTGTGCGGATCGCCAATCATGCGATGAGCAGACATATATCCAAGTATCGGCAGCGTAACCGGCAACGTTAGCACACCCCAGCACACTACATCGGCCAGAAGCGCAGCCAGCCCCGGAACCAACAACACGGTCCCGACGATCATGAAGAAAGACAGCAGCCAGGTCACTGGGTCAACCATGCCGCCTCCGGTCACACCACGAATTCCGGAACCGAACTGATTACCCCAATGCAGCACCCTAATCGGCCCGGCCATAACCCACGTAAGACCGCTCAACACACCGACGCCGCTACCTGTTAGGATATGAGCCATCAGAAGCGCCAGGCCCATAGCCACACCACCGGCTACATTGACCAGAATAATGATGCCAGTGCCTATCAGGAACAGTTTGCCGACCTTCCCGGCAACCAGTTTGGTCCACATCCTCGCCGGCCAAACGAGACAGTCCAGATAGCCACGAACCGGCCGATTCCAATGTCGGAACAACAACACAACGAACGGCACCACGCACACAATCGCATATTTGCTGAATACCCACCACAACAACCGGAAAAGACCGGATATCGATCCCATCACCACGTACGCACCTTCAGCGCCATCATACGATAGGGAACGATTGGGGTTAGCCTCCACATACTGCCGGCTGAGCTCATTATCGGGATTGGCCGACACCATATCGTTCGCAATAGAGTTCATAGCACGACCGGCCCAAGATTCCGGTGACGCGCCAAACACACTGAAATGCGGGAAAAACTGCGAAAAAACAACGACTGCAGCCGCAACCACTGCAAACACGACCAGCATAGCGTATGGCACCATAAGCAGACGGGCGATAACACCCCTCACTGAGGACGATGGGCCAACTCCGGAATCACCTTGTCGCTGCTGTACCGAATCAGAATCCGTAGTCATTTCATACCCCTACCATTCTCCGGCCTGTCATTAGACCAATCTGATAGATACGATGCATCAACGGAAACCGATGCCGCACAGCGCCTTCGTCCTCTATCTAGACCGCCCACAAAAAGCCTATCTTCTCTCGGCGTGATTATAAGCATCATACAAACAGCGTTACATACACAATCCCAGAAAACGAGTACATGCACTCATCTTCTGGGATTGTATGGAATATGGAATCTTCTGCGATTGCCGGTCAATATGCAGCACACATTGCGCAGCCGTGTGACGCACATTGGCGACATGCCTGACGAATCAGGCTTCCCACTTGGTCGGCTCAATGACCTCGCGACCGCCCATGTAGGGGCGCATGGCCTTCGGGATCTCGATGGAGCCGTCCTTCTGCTGGTGGTTCTCGAGGATGGCGACCAGCCAACGGGTGGTGGCCAGCGTGCCGTTGAGCGTGGAGACCGGACGGGTGGAACCGTCTTCCGTGCGCTCGCGGATGTTGAGACGGCGAGCCTGGTACTCGGTGCAGTTGGAGGTGGAGGTGAGCTCGCGATAGCGGCCCTGGGTCGGCACCCATGCCTCGCAGTCGAACTTGCGGGCGGCGGAGGAGCCAAGGTCGCCGGCGGCGGTGTCGATGATGCGGTACGGCACTTCGACCTTGGCGAGCATCTCCTGCTCCATCTCGAGCAGGTGCTGGTGCTCAGCATAGGAGTTCTCCTGCTTGGCGTACACGAACATCTCTACCTTGTCGAACTGGTGCACGCGGATGATGCCGGACGTATCCTTGCCGGCGGCACCGGCTTCGCGGCGGTAGCAGGACGACCAGCCGCAGTAACGCAGCGGACCATCGGACAGGTCGAGGATCTCGTTCTCGTGCATGCCGGCGAGTGCCACTTCGGACGTGCCGACGAGGTACTGGTCGTCGGGCTCGCGCAGGCGGTAGATCTCATCGGCGTGGGAGTTGAGGAAACCGGTGCCGGCCATGACCTCGGGACGCACCAGCGTCGGGGTGATGGCGAGCACGAAGCCGTGCTGCTCCGCCTGGTCGACGGCCATGGTCAGCATGGCGATTTGCATGCGCGCAACCGCGCCGCGCAGGAAGTAGAAGCGGGAGCCGCCGACCTTGACGCCACGACGCATGTCGATGCCCGCGACCTCGGTGCCAAGAGTCAGATGGTCCTTCGGCTCGAAGCCTTCGGCTGCGAAGTCACGGATCTGGCCGACCTTCTTGACGACCACGTAATCGTCTTCGCCGCCTTCGGGAGCCTCGGGCTCGACGATGTTGGACAGCTTCCACATGGCGGTGGTGTATTCCTCGGCCGCGGAATCGGCCTCCGCCTTGTATTCGGCGACCTTGGCGGCCAGCTCCTTGGTCTGGGCGATAAGCTTGGCCTTCTCGTCGGCAGGCGCAGCGGCCACCTTCTTGCCGATTTCCTTCTGCTGGGCGCGGGCCTCCTCGAAGGCCTTCAGCGATTCACGACGGGTGGTGTCGGAGGAGAGCACCTCATCGACGAGTTCCACGGACTCGCCGCGCTTACGCTGGGATTCCTTGACGATATCGGCGTGTTCACGAATGAATTGAATATCAAGCATGCGCCCAACACTACCGCCGCAAGCCGACACGCGGCGCCTACTATCCGGGTGGCACCATCGTCCATATCGAATGCCGGAATCAAAACGAAAAACGAACGTCGATCAGGCCTGCTTTCTCCGTGGCCGCGGTATTGCGCTGAGACGCACACCATCCAGAATGGCGCAAATGTCATCCACATCCCGCTCATCGTGGAACAATTCCTCGGGACCGCTGCCGGAAATGTCGGAAAATGGCGGCTCATACAGTCGCGCCGCACTCATTACCCCGTTGGCCGTGAGTTCTCGCACGATCATATTGACGAATTCGATCTGCCGCGCGTTGTACCGCGACCCGTCAAGGAACTTCGCGAACGCCGCCTGCACCGCGGCCGGTTCCATTCCGACCAGCGAACGAATGAACAGTCCGAACCCACCGCTTTGTTCGGCCGCCATGTCAAAGGCGCCCTGATCGCCGATCCCGTTCTCGATCAGCATGCGCTCCAGCTCCGTCAAGTCCAGTTCGGTAAGCTGACGCCCCATCCGTACGCGGGCAAGCACGATATTATTGTCAAGTCCTTTCAGGAACGCCGTGGCCTTCTCTTTGAGACGTTTCATATCCACATCGGCGGCATCGCCTCCGGGAACCAGCGCAGCGCCGCTTTCCACTATGATCTCGTCCTCGAAGTCGGTAAACACAACGTTGCGCCGCGCACCAGCCGCGTATTTCATGATGCCGCGCAGCCGTTTGCGTGCGGTTTCCAGCATCGGCACGGTTACGTCCCGCCACCAGTCGTCATCGACGATCGATTCGATGAGATCGGCGCATTCCGCGACATCGGGAAGGTTGAGATTCTTGGGATTGCGTAGGGCATCGGCATCGGCCTGTACGATGCGTTTGATTGCGGCAACATCCATCGTCGGCGCGGCGACGCCATATCCGGACTCAACACCAGCACGTTTGGCACCGGCCCGTAATACGGCAAGTTCATACGTATACATGTAAAAATCGAAACGTTTGGCGGCAGCATCATTGCCACCGTCTTCCGCGATATGGATGGAAGACGGCAGCCCCGCCAGTCCAGAAGCCAGAGCTGCTTTCTCCCGTGTCAGGCGTTGCCACCATGCGGTATCCGCGGCAGTCTCAATGATTTTGCGATGCGGGCGCACCAATACATTCCCGTCCGGATCCATGCCGCTCACCATGGCGTGCAGGCCGATGGCCAAACCGGCACGATATTGCGCGCAATCCTCCGACGATCCGCCAAATGGCTCCAGCAACCGAGACGGTAAGCCACCTGAGCCGGTTGAACCATCGGAACCGTCCGCGTCCAATGTCTCCAGCAGCGCCAACCGTGCCAAACAGATACGCTCGGATATGGAGCGGCCCGTATATCCATCCGATTCGGGCAACTGCTGATTGAAATACTCAACGTTGTCGCAGCAGTCGATAACCAGAAAACCGGTTTTATCTCGTCCCGGACCATACAGGTCAACGCACAGTCTCGTGCCTCGTCCGAGCATCTGCCAGTATTTGGTGCGGCTCATCACCGGCTTGAAGAAGACGAGATTCACCACCTCCGGCACATCAACACCGGTGTCGAGCATGTCCACGCTGATGGCGATCCGTGGATCATTCGCCGGATCGGAGAAATCATCGATCAACTGCTGCGCGTTGCGTGTGGCATGGGTGATGATTCGCGCGAACGTGCCGTGGTATTCGGGCCAGTTCAGATCGAATCTGGATTTGATGGCCTCGGCATGGCGCTGATTGCGCGCGAAAATGATGGTCTTGCCGAGCGTATCCCCATCGTTGACTTTCAACCCGCGCTGCATCAGCACGCCGAGTACTTTATCTATGGTGTCGGCGTTGAACAGCACACGATTCACGTCGTTGGCACTCACCGAATCGGGAATCTCACCGGTTTCATCCCAATCGCGCGAATCCCATTGCGCCTGCTCCTCAGGGCTTAATTCGTCGTAGGAGATGCCGCGATCCATGAACTTGGTACTTACCGATAGCACCTTCGGCGGCACGAGGAATCCGTCCCGTACCGCTTGGTCGAGATCGTAGGCGAACGTTGGCACGCCGCCGGTGTGTTCGTCGTATTCGAGATGGAACAGGCGATACGTGTTGCGGTCGATTTCGTTGCGCGGGGTGGCGGTGAGGCCGACAAGCAATGAATCGAAATAGTCGAACAGGAACCCGTATTTCGCGTACACCGATCGGTGCGCTTCGTCGACAATCACCAGATCGAAGAATCCCGGTCCGAATTTCAGCGGCTTAACCGTCGCAGAACCCACACTACCCGCCGCAGATTCATCCGCGGCGCGCGCATTGATGAGGTTCATCATGGTCGGATAGGTGCTCAGATAAATACGGCCGCTTGCCTTTTTGTCCGAATCAGACAGCAAATTGACCACGGGGACGCTGCCCCCAAGCCCGGTTTGCGGATTTTTGAACGCATTCTCCGCCTGATTGACGAGCGCGGTTCTATCGGCAAGGAACAGCACGTTCTTCACCCACCCGGCTTCCATGAGCTGGTGCACCAAAGAGATCACCACACGGGTTTTACCGGTTCCTGTGGCCATGACGAGCAGGGCGTCGCGCTGATACCGGTCGAACGCCTCATCCACCGCACGAATGGCGGCTTTCTGATACGCACGTCCGGCGATCAAATCCGCTTTGGCATCAAACGGATAGTTCGACAGCGCATGTCGCGATTTCCGGCGTTCGATCAGCCGCTGCAGTTCCTCTTTCTTATAGAATCCCTGCACATCACGAGGCGGATAGCCGCCCTTATCATCCCAGATCTGCGTCTCATAGCCGTTGGTAGTGAAGATGACCGGCCGCTGTCCGTACTGCCGTTCCAGACAATCCGCGTATTGCTTGGCCTGCTGCTGGCCAACGAGAGGGCTGACGGATGTACGTTTCGCCTCAATCACAGCGAGCGGCAAACCATCGTCGCCCCACAACACGTAATCCGCGTATCCTATGCCGCTGGGATTGTCAGCGGTAGGCGGCATGCCCTCCACTTGGTATTCGCGGTCACGCGCTTCGTCCAATCGCCAACCTTGTTCCGCGAGCAGTTGGTCGATGAGAAGAGCACGCGTCTCGTCTTCCTTATAGTGGTAATCATGCGCGTCAGCCACCGTATTGGCCTGTTGAGCCGCTTTGATTTGTGCGCGCAAAGTCTCCAGTTCTGCTTGCAGTTGCAGCATCTGCGAGTCTTTGGCCGCAAGTTTCGCGTCACGCTCGGCGATGGCTCGCGCGTGTTCGCCACGCTCCTGCTTGGTGCGCCGCAGCAACATCTTGAATTGCACGGGATTGAGCGCCATCGATTGCTTGGCCAGCGCGGGATCGAATTGCGCGGTGACCGGCACCTTATCGTAGTGTGCGGTCATGTTGTAGCCGGCCCAAATCACCACATGGAACAGCTCCCGTACGATGGTGAGAGCGGTCTGCGAGTTGATGTTCGGATTATCCTCGTGCGCCGCGGCATTGCCGTTCCTGCGAATGATGTCAAGCTTGGAGATAATCACACGATCGACATGCCGCATAAAGTCCGGATTATGGATACGTCCGGAAAGATCGTCATGGTACGGCTGCGGCAGACCCAGCACATCGTAATAGAGGTATTCCACAAGGTTGTCGATGGCACGACGCGCGTATACGCATGAGGCAAGCGGATCAGAGGAGATATACGACTCCGCCCTGGCGCAATCGTCGGCGATGTTCGGAAACACGTCCTTGACGAAGTCAAAGTTGCCCATGTGACCATCCCTTCAATCAAGCCGCCGTGCTGATGTACTCCAGTGTATGCAACGACGCAGAAATACTCGCATTACGCACGCAGGAAGATGCAGCTCCGTAAGAAAGATGCGAAGATAGCGCATGGCTCCGCATCGGATTCCACTACCGTCTACATATTGCTCGAACACTTACCAAACTCAATATCACCATAGAATAGCGAAACAAGCATCTCAGCCGTCTCCAGCACATCGAGCAATGCGTTAGATCCAGTTTTCAGCACGTAGGCTATACACAATTCCACCCATCATTGTGTATAACCAATTTCCACCTATGTGGATAACTTCATGCACACCCTGTCAGTCTTGTAGAAGATGGTGCCCCAATATAATCGGGACCGCAGTAACAATGGCCCACCAAGCACAAAAGCGAATCAAAAACAAAAAAGAAACACGCATTAAGCGAAGCAATAGACACTATTTATCCACACAAACAAACCCAATGGCACACGCAAATGATCCGCATCTGGTATATACTGCCATTAGAACAAATGAGCGAACAGATTGGAGTTGGCCATGGGATTGCTGGATTCATTCGACGTGGTACCGTTCGTCACTGGGGTATCCAGTATGTCAGTCACCAAAGACGGAGTGAGTTTCAATAAGACAGCCATCGAAAAACTCGGCTCCCCCGAATACGTCCAGGTACTTATCGACAAAGCCAACCATAGGCTGGCAATTGTTCCATGTGAAACAGGAGACGAAGGAGCGCGCCCATTCCTACGCAAGGGACGCACAGCCCGCGCTGGGGTGCGCTGGAACAACACGGACCTCAAAGAGTCAATCCAAGGACTCACGAAATGGGACCTGGAGCAAGCCGGACACAAAATCACCGGCCAATTCTTCCCAGATGACCATGCGATGGTTTTCGATCTTGACGATTCAGCAGAAATAGGAAGGAGGGATGAACCAGCGGATTAGTCCGCTGTTATTACACGCCGAAGGAAAGCGCGACGAATTACGCCAATAATTCGTCGCGCTGGAAGATGACAAAAGAATCTGTGTCACCTGCATGCACATTATCTCACGTCATCTTCCTTTCTGAAGCGGAATGTTTACATTTGTTGCTTTTCTTTTCAGAAAGGATGATCATGGGTCAACATACCCTATTTGATGTTTTCGCATATCTTTGTGCGGAGCTATTGGCCTCCGGCATCACATTCACCAAGGACGGCTATCCCATATTCCCCGAGCACATCATGCTTGGCTGTAATCCGAACGATATCAGCGAGATGATTGACTGGAGGAACCGGAACAAGGCCGAAAACCCTGCGAACACAATCATTGTCATGTACTTGGATGACGAGTTCCTGTACCGTCGCCTGTTCCGTTTAAAACAGGACCTGCCTGAATACAAGCGCTTTCTCGCGGTCGCAGGATTCGATCTGAGTCCCCGCATCGGCATGGATCCCGAGCTTCAGCGGTTCAACATCACACTCGGCATGATGGCCACCATCTGGCTCGGACTGCACGGAGTACGCATCATCCCTAACTGGCGAATCGGCGACCAGTCCACATTGCCTGCTCTAAACGCATACCCGAGAAACGCTATGTTCGCAGTCGGTACCCTTGGCTGTTCACACGGCACCAAGCAAGATAAGGACTATGGCGAGATTATGTTACGGACAAAGGTTTTGATTACCGATCCGCAGCTCCTGTTGATTTATGGACCACTGTTGGAACAGAACCGGATGCTTATGGACAAACTCGGCATCCCATACAAGCTATGGCGTGAGTACCGTCACCGTTCATATGCCGCCACCCAGATTGGAAAGGTGGCATGACATGGATGTGAAATCATACTATTCCAATGCGGCAGCCGAACAACGAGCCGAAGCCGCAGAACGGCTTCTCCACGGAGATGGCATTCTGGCCCATGCACTGGCGCGCGGCAAAGAGCGAACGACATTGTACAAACAAAACTGGCAGGAAGTCGATATCAACGAGGTAATCGCGAGATTTGCTCCCGGTTCTGAACCAAAGAAGTCAGGGGTCAAGGTCCACTTCGTTGATCCACGTGGCCAATACGAGATTCTTGCTGACGTTGCAGGCGGCTATTTGAGGATTCAGGATATTGCGCATTTCCCGAAGAAGAGGCGCGTCTTCGTGGATTTGAATGGCAATGATGTCCGGCATCTCCTTGTCAACGGCAAGTTGGAACGCCGTGACAAGGAGTCAGTCATGCATTTAACGCACTTCCGTATCAAGAAACGCCCGGGAATGAAGGGATGGATGTGATTGTGATGACCGATATCAACGAGGGATACAACCTGTTTGTACCGTTGGACGAGCAAGGGGAACAGGATATGCAGTATGCGGATTTCAATGATCGGCATTGCGCATCGTTCGAGTTGAGAAGAGTCGAATATGAGGCACTCAATCCGCTGTGGGATGCTTATAACTTCGCTTTCCATATCATCATTGACGAATACGAAGACGAGGAGCTACCTGCAGAACATGTTGCCACGGCACTACTGATGGCTCAGACCGCGTTGGAAAAGAGCGACAACTCCATCGAACGCAACGGCCTGCATACCTTGATTGAGGCCTTACAGCTGGCGCAAAAGCACCACACCTTCATGGAGCTGGTGTTTTGACGACAGAGTCGGGAAAGAAATCGAAGGAATGCTGGTATCAGTATCTGACGGATGTCGTTGCGGCGAAAACAGGCTGCCACTCGCAGCCGGTTGATTCCACCGCGTCTGATCCCTCCGCCGACGAAATTCCGTTCGGAGAACCATACAATCTATGGGACGCCGAACGGGGCGTCGTCGTGCGCCACGTCAATGCAAGCTGGCTTGACACACACGCGCAAACCAAAGACACCATGGACGCTTTCGTGGAGCGGATGAAATACCAGCACGTCGAGGAGCTCGTCATCCATAATGATCGCCCGAAGTGCGGCAATCCACATTATCGAAGGTTTTCCAGCCGAAGCATCGAAGCATTCCGCACCGCAGTAATGATGAACGGTATTACATGCCGCATTGACTAATGGAAGAGAACCACAAGAATGCGCCGGAGATGTGATGATGTGGTCTTCAATCAGACGCTGACGGTAGATGTTGGCATAATCCATGCTCTCGGCCCCACATCTGTCTATATAACAAATAGACAATCCATAGAACAAACTCGCCCAACGAATCACGATGGCTTACTATCGTTGCAATTCCAATGATAGTAAGCCCTATATATGATACGAAATAGAACAAATAGAACAAATAGAACAAGAAGCAACACCGCGATTGAAGAATTCCACCGAGCAGCACGGCCTACGGACGGTAATCGAGGTACTGCAACCGGCCAGAGACATGGCACGTTCGCATTGGCATGAGTGACGGTTGCGTCTGTCAGCGACCGGAGGTAATCCCCCAGATGCGGCACGCGGTGCCTATTCTCGGGCATATCTTGCAGTTGTGTGTACCGCCAGCCGCGCGCACATCGGCAAGGCTGACGGGCAGGAACTCCACGATCGTTGCAATTCCGCCATTATGCAACACCGCTGACACGACGCAAGCCGCCCGTTTTCACCCGATCTCCAGCCGCCGGTACACACAACTGCAAGATATGGTGCAAAACACCCACTTTTCGTCCCACACCCCAGCCGCACCGCCCAGCCGAATCAGCCGAATCAGCCGAACCACAGAAAATCCACTTCGTCATGGAGGCAACACTATGGTAGACATCACGTTCACACCTGAGATGCGTGTGATCCTGGAATCGATGATCGGTCAGCGACTAGTCTCTCTCGAATGCGAGCGCTTGGAGAACACACAGGAAACGTATGACAACCTTCTTATCACCACCGATGCGCAACGCATCGAACTCATCAACGAGGAGGAACCCACGGCCTACTTCGGAGGTGTCGAAGACATCTCCCGCTTTGTCTGCCGGAGAATGGCAACGGGCGAACCGTTCCGACAGTTCGTCATGGGAGAGACCCCGATGAAATACCCACTGCAGGGTTCCGTAACCGGAATAAACATAGTCGACGACCACATCTCGCTACCCGAGGACCAGTATGATATCCGCCTGTCCATGGCGGTGGTGATGCACACGACCGAAGGCGATATCGCGTTCCTGCGAGGATGGCACTTCGATGAACAAATCACCGTAATCCGCGACGAGGATTATCAAAACGCCTTACGTCCCATCGAACAGGTCGAGTCCGATTGGGCCGAAGAGGGCGAACCCATCACCGTGGAGAGACGCATCATCACACTATGATGTTATGAATCGAGATGCCGTCATACGCTATCAGCAATCGCGATACATCTCGTCCGCTCACAGTTCGCCGCGGAAGGCGCGGGACTGGAGGGATGCGAACAACTCGTCATCCAACGCGAGCGCCCGCTCGACCTTCGCCCGCGCCGCCGCAATCGCCTCCACCCGTCGCGCAAATTCGCGTTGGAGGGAGATGGGCGGGAGGGGAATCATCACAGTACTAATACGATTCATTGAAATAGACGGCTGGCCAGATTTCGCAGCATATTGGTTCAATTTAGCCTTGTCGAGAATCATCGCCAAGCAAGTCATATCGTAGTCATCATGAAGCTGTGACAACACCAAAGCATTATCGGTTACCCATGATTTAGGCTCCGTGATATGCACCGCTCCACAATTTGCTCCAACCCGTCCAATGACGATTTCAGGTTTTTCTAATGTATATCTGTCGTGACGACCGTTAATACCGTTGCCGCCATACACAGCATACGGACCATCATGTTGTGATTTTGCAGGAAGAAATTGACCGCTGCGAACGTTGAACAATTCACCGAATGAACGCCTCTCAATGTCATCATCATTAAACATGTCCAGGTAAACCGAACCTTTGAGTTCGTCAAAATCGGCAAGCATGCGGCGGCGCTTGGCGCGGATGGCATCGACCCGGTCAAGAATCGCTACAATCCGTCGCTGCTCATCAAGCGGCGGCAGTTGCACTGCGATATTAAGGAATGCGGATTCCTTAACTCGATTTTGTCCAGACGCACCAGCGCTAACACGCTCAAGCTCGTCCAAAAAAGCTTTTGTCTGCACCAAATACGAAAGGTATCTGGGTTCCAATCTATTTTGATCGATATCAAACAACGGAAATTCATTAGTCACCACTACCCCATCAAGAGATGACGGAAGCAATGCCATTGCACCACGACGTGCCCAAATACGCGAAAACACAAACTGCCCGGCGCGTCCGCGATTACCAGTGAATGGTTTAGGAGCTTTTCCATCGCCAATCTCACGGCGAACAGCGCCTTGGCCATAAAGTTTCACTGAAATCAATGGCACAGAACGAGTGTCCTTAACCTGAACCATGTCTTTCCAAGGCCGGAGTACATCGCCCAACTTGACCATATCCGTCATCAATTCACCTTTCGCACCATGACAACGCTACCGAGCGGCCGCCACCGCGAACGCCGCAGAAGGAGGTCTCTCCCTCAGTCACGCTTCGCGCGACAGTTCCTCATCAGAGGGAGCCGAAAACACGCCCATTTCAGAAACAGCCAAAATCAAACCCATCACGCGAGCAGCTCCCGAAGCGCCGCGATATCGGCCGCGATCCCGGAATCAAGCGAGTCAATCTCGTCCAGAATCTCCCCTGGCTCGCGATGCGCCTCCTCTTCGTATTCGATTTCCTTGTACCGGTTCAGGCTCAGGTCATAATCCTGAGCCGCGATCTCCGCCTTCGGCACGGTAAACGACTGTTCGGTACGCGCACGCGAACGCTCCGACTCGTCGCCTCGATGCTCCCACCTAGCGAGCACGTCCGGCAGATCGTTCGCTTCGATCGGCGAGCGCTTGTCGTCCAGTGAGTATCCGTCCGCATGCACGTCATAAAACCAGACGTCATCAGTGCCGCCGGCATCGGTTTTCGTGAAGGCGAGTATCGCCGTGCTGACGCCCGCGTACGGCTTGAACACACCGGACGGCAGCTTGATGACCGCGGCCAGCTTCTGCTCTTCGACCAGCATCCTGCGCAACTTCTTGTGCGCGGTGGTTGAGCCGAACAGTACGCCTTCCGGCACAATCACCGCCGCGCGCCCACCCGGCTCAAGCATGCGCAGGAAATGAGCGAGGAACAGCAGTTCAGTCTTCTTGGTCTTCACCACGCGTAGCAATGCGGCGCTGGTCGCCTCATAGTCGAGGCTGCCGGAGAACGGCGGATTCGCAAGAATCAGCGAATACTTGCCCGCATCCGAATCACCCGCTTCGCTCAGTGAATCCTTGTAATGCACATTCGGATCGTCAATACCATGCAACATCAGGTTCATGCTGCCGATGCGCAGCATCGTGTGATCGAAATCGTAGCCGTGGAACATGCCGGACGCATAGCGGGCGCGCAAAGCGGGGTCCCGCAATATCTCAGGATGATGCTCGCGCACATGTTCGCTGGCAGCCACCAGGAATCCAGCCGTACCGCATGCGGGATCGCAGATCGTATCCTGAGGACCCGGTTCCATCATCGCGACCATCAGCTCGATGATATGCCTCGGTGTGCGGAACTGGCCGTTGACGCCAGAACTGGCAATTTTCGAGAGCAAGTACTCGTACAGGTCGCCGTTCATATCCGTGTTGCTCAGGTCGATTTCGGAAAGCATGTCCACGGTTTTGGCAAGCAGCATGGGCGTGGGGATGGTGAAGCGCGCGTCCTTCATCTGCTCGGCGTATGAGGATTCCTCACCGCCCATCGAGCGCAGAAACGGGAACACCTCTTCGGAAACAGTGCGATACATGGCCTCCGGCGACTGTTCGCTGAACACGCTCCAGCGCAAATGGCGCTGGTCTTCCGCGAAAATCGGGTGTTCGATGGGCTGATGCGTGCGATTCGCCTTTTTCTCGGCACGCTGCTGGTTCATATCCAGGCGGCGCATGAACAGCAGGTAAGTGATCTGTTCGATCACCTCAAGCGGGTTGGAGATGCCACCTGACCAGAAGGCATCCCATACACGGTCGATGGTGTTACGCACGTCGTTTTGAAGCATGCATCCCATACTATCCAAGCATTTGGGGCGGCCACGCCTTCCTTGCGTACGAAGCGCAAGGCCCATACTTCGGGAGCGGCGTCAATCGCATCAGGGCATACACCACCCATTGATTCATCGCGCATCCGGCAATCCAACACTCGTTCAACGTGCACAAACTGTTCATGTTCACGCATCTTGCGCCGCTTATTCCCACGGTCACGCTAACAATAGGAGTCATGTCTCAGCCTGTCGTCACCGCGCTCATCGTCGCCGTTGTTATCCTCGTGATCGTGGCCATAGCCGCCGTAGCACTCGTGCTGCGAGCGCGACGCCGCCGCAAATTGGCGGAATCATTGGAGAAACGTCGTGACGACGAGGTGCAGTACGCTTTCGTGATCAACCCCTCCAAACCGCAGGCAGCGACGCAGCGGTTGCACATACAGGAGTTCTGCCGCTCCAAAGGCCTGAACCGTATTCGTTTCTATGACACGCAGCTCGACAAGGATGGCCGCGCATGCGCTAAGGAGGCACTGGCGGACGGCGCCGATGTGGTCATCGCGGTGGGTGGCGACGGCACGGTACGCACTGTCGCGAGCGCGGTCTCCGGCACCGGCCATGCGCTGGGCATCATCCCCATCGGCACCGGCAACCTGTTCGCCCGCAACATGGGCATTCCCGTGGATGATGTCGATGCCGCGCTCACCGTGGCCACATCGCACGGCTCACGTCTGGTGGATATGGGGCGACTCTGGCTGCTTGACCATCCGGAGGACGACCACGGGCACGCGTTCCTCATCATCGCAGGCATCGGTTTCGACGCGGCCATGATCGACGACACCGACCCCGCCCTGAAAGCCAACATCAGCTGGCTCGCTTATTTCGTGGGCGGGTTCAAGAACCTGTTCGCCCCGAAATACCGAGCCAATCTGACCATCACCAGCCCCGATGGCTCCTCGCATTCCATCCGCAATCTCGACTTCCGTACAATCATGGCCGGAAATTGCGGTCAGATCCCGGTATTCTCCCTGATGCCGGCCGCCTCATATGACGACGGTATCCTCGACTTCGAAATCATCGACACCACCGGCGGCATCCTCGGTTGGGCGAACCTGTTCGGCGATGTCGTGCATCAGACGCTCATCGGCAAGCCTGAACAGAACCCGCTCTCCACGAACTCGACGGTGGAGCAGATACAGGGGCTTACCGCTGAAATCACACTGGAGAAGCCGGCCAAGGCGCAGGTGGACGGCGACATGTTGCCGGAGACCCGTCATATCCGGTTCTCCGTGGACCGTCGCGCGCTTATTGTCCGCGTGCCGGCATCGACGCTCTCCTCTTTGGAGAAGACCGCACAGATCGCGGCGGCGAACGCCACGGCCGATTTCGCCGAAACCACCGCGCTGCTCGAGCCAATCCGCTGAAAACCCATGTCAGCGTCCCACGAGCGCTCCACTTGCGCCTTCCGCGGTTAAACTGCCGAAGTCACAGCACATCACGCAGCCTGCTGTCGGCGAGCGACAGCGCGGATTGACGGGCTTCCATCGCCGAACGCGCGTCGAGCGCGGCTTGTGCCATACGCCGGCAATCAGCCAAACTGTGCAGCCGCAACGCGGACCGTACAGCGGCCGCTTTCCGCCATGCCATCGACAACGATCGTATGCCGAAGCCCACAAACACCAATGCCAGCAGAGGATCGCCCGCAGCTTCGCCGCACACACCCACCGGCTTCCCGGCCATCAGACCGCCCTCGACGGCCATCCGCATCATGCGCAGCAGGGCTGGCTGCCATGGGTCGAGCAGGCCGGACAGGCTACCATCCAGCCGGTCGGCGGCCATCGTGTACTGCGCCAGATCGTTAGTGCCTATAGACGCGAAATCCGCCACTGCGAGCAATGACGCGGCTTGTACGGCAGCGGCCGGCGTTTCGATCATGATGCCGGCATGCGGCAGCCCGGCTGCATGTGCTTTGTCCACGAACCATTTCGTCTCCTGCACGGTCGTGGCCATCGGGGCCATCACCTTCAGACTGTGCCCCGAAATACTGTGCCCCGAGGCCCGATATGCGTTGGCGAGCGCCGCGAGCTGCGTATCGAGAAGGTCCTCGCGCAGCATGCCTAGGCGGATGCCCCGCACACCGAGCGCCGGATTGGTCACGGCCAGCGTTTCGTTACCGCCGATTCGCGCGAAGGCAAGCGGTTTATCGGCACCGGCATCGAACGTGCGAACCACCACCGGGCGGCCGTCGAACGCTTGGACCGCCCGGGTATACGCTTCGGCCTGCTCCGCCTCCGTCGGCGCCTGCGAACGGTTCAGGAACAGGAATTCACTACGCAGCAAGCCGATGCCATCGACGCCGGCCCGGGCTGCTTCCTCCGCTTCGGCCGGAGTGCCGACGTTGGCATTCAGCAGTATCCGACATCCATCAGCGGTCATGGCGAAGGCGTCACCAGCGGCAGCGCCGGCTGCAGTACCGTCAGCGGCACCGGACGCACTGTCGTGGAGCAACGCCTTCCGCCGGGCGGCGCGTCCGGCGGCACGATAGAGGTCGGCGGCATCGGGATTGATGATCACCTCTCCGGTGCCACCGTTCAGGACAATCCGGGTATCATCGTCTGCCGCTTCCATCACGCCATGCACCCCCACCACGGCCGGGATGCCGCGTTCGGCGGCCAGAATGGCGGTATGGCCGGTCGCTCCTCCCTCTTCCAGCACCAGTCCGCGTACTGCAGCGGGGTCCAATGCGGCGGCATCGGCGGGTGACAGGTCTCGGGCGACGAGAATCACCGGGATGTCGCATATGGCATCGCTCACGGCATCGCACTGGGGCCCTGCGCTCGGCAATTCCCGCAACTCGGCGATGAGGCGACTGCGGATATCGTCGAGATCGGTGATTCGTTCGGCCATCATGCCGCCGGCCTTGCCGAAACGCTCGATGTATTCGCCCACGGCGTTGGCCACGGCATGAGTCACGCCATCGCCGGCCGACAGGTGCTTCATGATGGCTTTATCCAAGCCGCGATCCTCCGCCAATCGTGCGTTGGCCGCGAGCATGGCACGGGTCGTGTCATCAGCCGCTTGAAGGGACCGTTCCCTCAGCGAGGAAGCGACGGCAGCCATCGCCGCACGTACACGTATCATGTCCAACTGTGGATCCGCGCATGCCGGCTCCCCCTCGTCAACGCCCGGCGGCTCATGCATCAGTCGCACGCGGCCGCTGGCCACACCGGAGGAAACCCCGATGCCCCGCAATACACGACGTTCGTCACCATTCATCTGTGCGCCCGACATCAGAAGACTCCCATCAGACTCCATCAGCCGCATCGAAATCACGGGAAAGCAGCGCGGCAAGCTCGTCCAGTTTCGCTTCGATGTCCTCAGCAGTGGCACCAGCGACATCCGTGGCATCTGCGGCACCCGCTCCGCCCGCACCGGTTTCCCCCTCATCGACGCCGATGGTCACCGTCTCCCCTCCGGCGATGCCGAGCGCCATGATATCCAAGGCGCTGGCGGCATCCGCTTCCTCGCCGCCATGCCGTAGCACCACGTCGAGCCCGGTCTGTTCCACGGCAGTGGCGAACATGGCAGCCGGGCGCGCATGCAGTCCCATGGCACTGCCTACCGTTACCGTTCGGGTGATCATCGCGCCTCCTGCCTGGGATTATTCTGCTTGCGATCGGGCTGTCTGTAATCGGCCATGCTGCCCTCGGCTTGTCTGCCGCCGGCATGGCTCCCGTCATCCGGCACGGCGACGGCCCGCTCTGCGTCGGCGGTGACTCGGGCTACGTGCATCGCCAGATAGGCGACTTCGTCCTCGCTGATATCCGCGTCGAGCCGCAGCTCCAGCAAGGATCGGATGGTGCTCGCGCAACGTATGGCCTTGGGGTAGGCGGCACGGATCGCCTCGATGATGGGCGCCGGCTCGCCATCCAGCTGACGGTGCTGGTGCACTCGGATGAACAGGTAGCGCAGATGGGTAATGAATCGACCCACGTTCACCGACTCACGATCCAACACCAGCCCGTACGTCTTCTCGATGATGTCCAGCATTTGCTGAATGACGCCGGTCATCGTATAGGTGTAGGTCAGGTCGCCGGTGGCGAACCCGGCATTCACCAGATGCATGGCCAGCGAGGTCGCCTCGCCATCTGGCAAAGGTGCGTCAAGCCGAGAGTTGATTGCGGCGAGCAGCGACCGCCCCTGCTCATACTCACGCGGATAGAGGTTGCGCACCTCACCAATCAGCGGGTAGGCCACATCGATGCCACGCCGTCGCCGTTCAACCGCGCCGGCGATATGGTCGGAGAGCGCCAACACCAACGTGGCGCTTGCGCTCTGATGCTCGTCCAGGCCGGTCTCCTTCATGGCGTCGACCACCAGGCGAATGGTTTCCGGAGCGATGCCCGCCAGCATCTGCGCGAGATGGTCCGGGTCCCGGCCGTCCGACGGCACGAAGGTCCGCACGATCTTCGATTCATCCACCGATTGGCCCGGTCTGGCCTGGAATCCCAAGCCACGGCCCGTGAGAATCACTTCGCCGCCGTTACCGTCTTTGGCCAACACGACGTTGTTGTTGAAGACCCTCAGTATCTCCATGGCATCCTCCTTTCACCATCCGCATCGCCTTCTCCGGCATCATTGTCACCGCTCCACATCGATGATAGGGTCACCGACCCGCACGGCTCTGGTCTGACGCTCCGACATGTCGGATTCCCCTTGGCTCAGGTTTCCCCTGCCGAGTGGCGTCCCGCTCGCGGGGACGGTCAGCAATGGCGTGACCGACGTCATCGCAGCGCTGTTCACCACGGTCACGACAACCACCATGCTGCGGCCGGACTCGGCAACCGCATGGCGATCGACCTGCATCACCGGCTCACCCTCCTGCACTGCATCGCCTTTGCCTACCTGCAGCACGAAGCTTTCACCATCCATATCGGCCGTGTCCAAACCGACGTGCACCAACACCTCGACGTTGTCATCGGTTTTGATGCCGAATGCATGCCCCGTTCTGGACACGGTTTTCAGCATACCGGCAACGGGCGCGCATACCGTCATCATGCCGTCGCGCTCACTCGGCATCACACCGATGCCTTCGCCCAACGCCTTGGAGGCGAATACCGGGTCGCCAATGGTATCCAGACCGACCAGTGTGCCGCCCACCGGCGCCAGTACGGCATGGGAGGACTGCATCCCGGATGTTCCCGCATCCATATCAGCCGGCACAGCACCGCTTGGCCCCTCGCCTGGTATCGGGCCATCCGGCGACGGCGCATCATGCACGACGCCATCGGCTGACCGTCCCGGCTTCGCGGAGGGCCCGGCATCCTGCGGGGTGCGGTAATCGAATACGACCACCAGCGTCATCGCCACCACGAACGCGACCGCGATGGACGACGCATATACCCATGCCCGGTCGAACACGGGAATCGTCAATAGCGATGAGAAGGCGAAGGCAGTGGTCGTCACCCCATGCACGGTCTGGCCGTCCGGCAGCACAGAGGGGAACAGGCCTCCCAGCACCGCACTGGACACGCCTCCGGCCGCGCACCCGGCAAGCAGCCACCGATAGATGCGGCGATGCTGCAGATGAATACCGTACAGGCTGAGTTCCGAGACACCGCCCAGCAATCCCGCCAGCAAAGCGCTCAGCGCAGTCTGACGCATGGCCGAATCCCGGTCGCGGACGGCAAGCGCCAACACGCCCGCCGTCGCTCCGAAGCACGCGAAATTCCATACGCCCATCGGACCTTGCACGAAGTCATATCCCAGTGTCTGAATATTCACGAGCATCAGGGCGTTCAGTGGCCAATGCAGGCCCAACGGCACCAAAAACGGGTACAGCATCGGGATAAGCAACGCGAACAGGAACGGCACATGCGCGTCCAACCAAGCCGTGCCCGCGCTCAACACATCGCCGATCCACACACCGAAAGGACCGATGAGCAGCACCGTGAGCAGATAGACGGACACCAGCGAAAGGAACGGCACGAACACCAGCTGCACGCTGCCGGCAATCACCCGTGAAAGCCCGTGATATACCATTGCGAGCGCGACTGCCATCAGCAACGGCACGATGATGTTCCCGCCATAATCGCGGATCGGGAGGACCACGCCGAACGCGGTGACCCCGCCAGTGATTCCGGCGAGGCGCGGCGCCATCAAGGCAGCCATGATCGCGCCGCCAAGCCACGGGTCGACATTGAGCTTGCGGGAGGCGTTGTAGGCGATCATCACCGGAAGCAGCATGAACATGCCCTCCCATATCGTCTTCAGCAGATTCCATTCCTGTGCGGCGCCACTGGCCGGCATACCGCCGAACGCCACCATTACATTGGCCAGAGCGATGACCATCGATGCGCCGAGCAACACCCCGAGCAACGGACGGAATGCGTCGGACACATAATCGAATACAGCGCCCGCCCATGCGCACGTGGACTTCGGCCAATGGCGATGCGCCGGCGTATCGGTCGCCGGGGCGCCGGGAGCCGGAGTGTCTGCCGCCGGGGTGCCTGCCGAGGCCAGTACCGCCACGACCGCCTCATACACCGATGCCACGGCGCCACCGATGACGATCTGGCAACGTCCGCCGGGACGGGAGAACGCACCCAGCACCCCATCGATGGCCTCAACGCGGGCGAAGTCGGCCTTCTCCTCGTCTGCGAGCGCGATGCGCAGGCGTGTGGCGCAATGCGTGACCTCACGGATATTGTCTGGACCGCCGAGGGCTTCGACTATCCGCATCGCCATCGAAGTATTTCCCACGGCCACTCCTCTCATGGTTGTCGTCATTGTCTCGCATACGCCATCACAGTATCGCGCTTCGGAGTGTCGCGGTCGAAAACGTCGTATTCTATGTTTCACACGTTGCGTAGCAGGGTTGTTACTTGGAAACGAGGCAAGACCTGGAGCGATGTGGAATTTGCGTATCCTATGGGCTATTGTCCATGGCGATATACCGGTTCCACATTGTTCCAGGTCTTTTTTGTTGTCCAAGTACATCGATGATGTGCTCCTGCTCGCAGCACACAACGCCGCAGACGCACGGCACGGCGCGACATGACGCGCAGCCGCGGACGCAAGCACTGTCAATGACGATGAAAGGAACAGGACAATGACGACGGCAGCATCATCACCCACATCGACCCAGACCACGGCAGACGCGACCAACGCCGTGGCGAGCAAAGCGGCAAGCGAGGCGGCGAACGCGATCGAAGCGATAGAGGCCATGGAATCCCGCGGCTTCTCGTCTCGATTCCCGCTCAACAGCTCGTTCATCTTCACGTTCGGCGCGCTGGGCGGCATGCTGTTCGGCTTCGATACCGGCATCATCTCCGGTGCCTCCCCGCTCATCGAATCCGACTTCGCACTGAGCGTCTCCCAGACCGGTTTCATCACTTCGTCCGTACTGATCGGCTCGTGCGCCGGCGCACTGTCCATCGGCGCACTGTCCGACCGGTTCGGCCGCAAGAAGCTGCTCATCGTATCCGCCATCCTGTTCCTGATCGGTTCAGGCATGTGCGCCTCGGCCACCGGCTTCCTGATGATGGTCGCCGCGCGCATCATCCTCGGCCTCGCCGTCGGCGCGGCGTCCGCACTGACACCGGCCTACCTCGCCGAACTCGCGCCGAAGGAGCACCGCGGTTCACTGTCCACGCTGTTCCAGCTCATGATCACCTTCGGCATCCTGCTCGCCTACGCCTCCAACCTCGGTTTCCTCGGCCACAACCTGCTCGGCGTGCGCGATTGGCGCTGGATGCTCGGCTCCGCACTGGTGCCGGCGGCTCTGCTGCTGATCGGCGGCATCCTGCTGCCGGAGTCCCCGCGCTACCTGGTGAACAAGGGCGACGAGCGCAACGCGTTCAAGGTGCTCACCCTCATCCGCAAGGACGTCGACCAGACGCAGGTGAAGCTCGAGCTTGACGAAATCAAGGCCGTGGCCGCGCAGGACACCAAGGGCGGCGTGCGCGAACTGTTCCGTATCGCGCGTCCGGCGTTGGTGGCAGCCGTGGGCATCATGCTCTTCCAGCAGCTCGTGGGCATCAACTCGGTCATCTATTTCCTGCCGCAGGTGTTCATCAAGGGCTTCGGCTTCCCTGAAAACGATGCGATCTGGGTATCCGTGGGCATCGGCGTGGTGAACTTCGTCTCTACCATCGTGGCCACGCTGATCATGGACAAGTTCCCGCGCAAGACGATGCTGATCTTCGGCTCCGTGGTGATGACCGTCTCGCTCGCCATTCTCGCCGTGATGAACTTCGTGGGCGACGTGGCCGTGCTCGCCATTCCGACCATGATCCTCATCGCCTTCTACATCCTCGGTTTCGCCATCTCGTGGGGTCCGATCGCATGGGTGCTCATCGGCGAGATCTTCCCGCTGTCCGTGCGTGGCATCGGCTCCTCCTTCGGCTCGGCGGCCAACTGGCTGGGCAACTTCGTCGTCTCCCAGTTCTTCCTCATGCTGCTTGCCGCATTCGGCAACAACGTGGGTGGCCCATTCGCCATCTTCGGCGTGTTCTCGCTGCTGTCCATCCCGTTCGTCATGCGGTTCGTGCCGGAGACCAAGGGCAAGTCGCTGGAGGAGATCGAAGCGGAGATGACCCGCCGTTGACGGTCGCGATGACTGCAATCACTGCAATGACTGCAGTCATCGCAGTGATCGTTCTGATGATGCGTTGAGGCAATGGCCGACGTTCGCGATTTCGCGGCGTCGGCCATTCTCATAAAGCAGCTTTTCCAATGTTGGCATGTAACGACCGCGCGGTTTCACCGTCCATAAGCCAGTTATCTGCAGTCAATCATGCGATTCCACGCGATTCCATGCCTCAAGCATGTCCCGCGCAGCGCCCCAGGAACCCAACGAGATATGAATTTTGGCCAAACAGCAGGCAAGATTCTTCCTTTTTCGCACAAAAGTTGACAACTCTTAACATAAATCCACGCAAAACTGCGGAAAACGTGGCAGAATAAGAGGCATGGTAGCAACAAATGCGGGTCTTCCCGCCACCCCAGCAGATCTGATTGACGTCGATGAGGTCATCGGCAAGTACTATGACCTCGTCCCCGATCCCTCCGTCCCCGAGCAGCGTGTCATCTTCGGCACCTCCGGCCACCGTGGATCGTCCCTGAAGACCTCGTTCAACGAGGCCCACATCATCGCCATCTCCCAGGCCATCGCCGAATACCGCAAGAAGGCCGGCGTGACCGGCCCGCTGTACCTCGGCTCCGACACCCACGCGCTCTCCGGCCCGGCCAAGAAGACCGCCATCGAGGTGCTGGTCGCCAACGGCGTACACGTGCGCATCGACTCCCGCGACGACTTCGTGCCCACCCCTGTGGTCTCCCAGGCCATCCTGACCCACAACCGTGCGGCTGACGGCACCCAGCGCTTTGAGGGCGAAGGTCTGGCCGACGGCATCGTTGTCACCCCGTCCCACAACCCGCCCACCGACGGTGGCTTCAAGTACGACCCAGTCACCGGCGGCCCGGCCCCGGCCGAGACCACCAACGCCATCGCCGCCCGCGCCAACGAGCTGCTCGGCGATTACAAGTCGGTCAAGCGCGTGCCCTACGAGGAGGCCATCAAGTCCGAGTACGTCGAGGGCTTCGACTTCCGCGAGCACTACGTCGACGATCTGGCGAACGTCATCGACTTCGACGTGATCCGCAACTCCGGCGTGCGTCTGGGCATCGACCCGCTGGGCGGTGCCTCCGTGAACTACTGGCCGCTCATCAACGAGAAGTACGGCCTGAACATCGGCGTGGTGCGTCCTGAGGTCGACCCGACCTGGCGCTTCATGACCATCGACCACGACGGCAAGATCCGCATGGACCCCTCCTCCCCGTACGCGATGAAGGGCCTGGTCGACCAGCTCAACGCCGGCGCTTGGGACAAGTACGATCTGGTCGGCGGCACCGACCCGGACGCCGACCGTCACGGCATCGTCTGCCCGAACTGGGGCGTGATGAACCCGAACCATTACATCGCCGTGGTCGTTGAGTACCTGTTCGGCGGCAACCGTCCGGATTGGCCGAAGGGTGCCGGCATCGGCAAGACGCTGGTCTCCTCCTCCCTGATCGACCGCGTGGCCGCTTCCATCAACGCCAAGCTGGTCGAGGTTCCGGTCGGCTTCAAGTGGTTCGTCGACCCGCTGTTCACCGGCGAGGTGGCGTTCGGCGGCGAGGAAAGCTCCGGCATGAGCTTCCTGCGCAAGGACGGCCGCGTGTGGACCACCGACAAGGATGGTCTGATCCCCGACCTGCTGGCCGCGGAAATCACCGCCAAGACCGGCAAGAACCCGGCCGAGCTGCACAAGGACCAGGTGGCACGCTTCGGCGAGTCCTGGTACAAGCGTGTGGACACCCCGACCACCCTTGAGCAGAAGCAGAAGTTCGCCAAGCTCACCGGCGACGACGTGACCGCCACCCAGCTCGCCGGCGAGGACATCACCGCCAAGCTGACCGAGGCTCCGGGCAACCACGCCAAGATCGGCGGCCTGAAGGTCACCACCAAGGACAACTGGTTCGCCGCCCGTCCTTCCGGCACCGAGAACATCTACAAGGTGTACGCCGAGTCTTTCGAGAGCCCCGAGGCTCTGGACAAGGTGCTCGACGAGGCCAAGCTCGTGGTCGACAAGGCCCTGAGCGAGTGATGGTAACGCGCGCCTAGCGCGTATGGCGCGTCATGCACGGTCCGCGCCCCTCGTCCCGCAAGGTTTCCTGCGGATACCCTGAACCGCACCCCGATTGTTGGACTGAAGTAATTCAGATTCAATGATTGGAGGTGCGGTTTCTCATATGTAGGGATCACAGTCGTCATTATGTCGATGAGTTCATGCGCGCCGTCGTCGGCGCGATTCGCGAGGGTGCCAGCAAAGCCTTCCTCGCGGGAAACCTCTTTGCTCTGTTAAACCAGCTTTGGCATAAGAGGCGAATTGGTGGGGCGGGGTTTCCCAGGAAATCAATCCATTCAGAACTTTCGCTGATTAACCCATGTCGATTCTGGCTCAACAGAGCCAAACCTTTTGTTTTGGCCTGACTGAGCCGATCGTCACGCAACGCATCGGTGATGTCGTCCCTCCGCCGAAACCAGCCAACACCTTCACGGACCATTTCACCGTGACGGGCGACAGCCGCCGACAACTCATCACCATACGTACCGCGTAACGCTCGACGCACAGCACCCCACGCACGCGACGCACACCCCTTTCTCCGCACTCGGCCGCGCGCGCAACACGCCATTTGCGGTACGATGCGCCGATTCAACGTTTTTCGAGCTGTTGTACCGCAGCAGTGTGTCCCGACAGCCGAAGCAAACGTTTTCAATCCGTATCGAGACAATACGCCTGTTTCAAAAACCGCGGAAACAAGCCGTTTCTGGCGCATGAGCGAAAATCGACCACCCTCAACCCTGCGGTACGATACACGAAAAACACGCGATTTCGCACATCGTACCGCGTCTTCTTGTGCACAACACGCTAAAAAGAGCTTTCTGAGGATTTCGTACCGCAGTCATATGCCACGCACCCATCACGAGCATCACCCACCGCAGTCACAGGCCACATCGTACAGCGCTGCACCACACTATAAGTGATTCCGTATGGGACAAAACCTGGTGGTCTGTCTCACTAATATATTGGAGGCTTCTGCTGTTTTCGTGGGTTAGTTGGTGGGTTGGGGGTAGTCGGATGTCGAGGCCGCCGCATCGGAGCATGATCAGGCTGATGAGGTTGTCGACGTGGTGGAAGCCGTAGGCCATGCGGATGGTGACCTTGATGCGGTTGTTGAACGCCTCGAGCCTGGCGTTGGAGTACCCGAGTTCGATGGTGCGCAGGATGTCGGGGCGGCGTCTCCTGATCTTTTTGGAGAGTTCGGCGATTTCGGGGATGCGGCTGTGGGACGCCCAGAACACCCAGCGTTTGAGTTCCGCGGTGGCCTGTCCGATGGGGTGTTTGAGCAGGTTCCTCAACAGTTCCTTGAGCTGCCAGGCGCGGTAGAGCTGTCCCTTGGGATCCGTGTTTCCCAATGCGGTGAGGGATTCGTCCTGACGGTCGGTCAATTGGTCGGGGTTCTTCAGGACCGCGTATTTGACGCCGCGCATGCGCTTGACGCCCTCCTGGTCGCCGCCGCGCCTCGCGTCGTTCCACAGGCGCTTCCTCACCTTGTCGAGCGCGTCGGTCATCCAGCTGACGATGTGGAACCCGTCGAGCACGCGCTCGGCGTTCGGGCACCACTGGCTAACGCATGAGTCGATCCACTTCGCGCCGTCGCCGGTGACGACCCGGATGGAGGCGCGCTGCTCGTCGGTG